>NZ_AQUZ01000067.1 GCF_000372465.1 Kribbella catacumbae DSM 19601 | reverse complement strand
ACCATCACCCGCCGTCACACCCGCTGCGGCAAACCCAACTGCGGCTGCCACGCCGACCCGCCACGCATGCACGGCCCCTACTACCAGTGGACACGCAAGATCAACGGCAAGACCGTCACCCGTCGGCTCACCGAACACGAGGCGAACCTGTACGCCGAATGGATCAACAACGACCGGCAGCTACGCGCCCTCATCACCCAGATGCGCGACATCGCCGCCGAAGCCACCGAACTGATCACCAGACACGACACCAAGGCGGCCGAGGTTTAAACGCAAGCTACAAAGCGCCATCGGTAACAAAACCCGCCACCGGCACCCCGCAACCCGGCGGGACCGGTGACGAGTGCCATCCTGGAGAGCGGCGCACGAGGGGCCTAGGAGGATTTTCGCCGAACCCCGGAGGATTTTGCCCCCGACCCGGGACATTTCCCTCCGCATCCGCCGAGGGCGGATCGCCTTGGGTACCGGCTGAGCGCCGTCCGGCGGGTCGGCTGCCTGGCCGGTGTGCAAAGTGGGTGGGCTTGGTCAAAAGGGGGCGAATGATCAAGCGCTGTCGGGCCTGGCGAGGACCGGGACGCCCACGCATACCCGTCTCCGGCTAGCAAACGCTTCCCTCGGCGTGTCGGGGCCTCGGCGCCGGGGTGTGCGTGCGCAGCGGTCCGCGTCGCCTTCCGAGCCATGCCTGCGGCTCGGAGCCTGACCTGCTTGGCGATACTGACCGTCGACACCTGCTTGCCCCGGCGTACGGTCGAGGTCCGGCCGGTCGCGGGGACCTGGACGGCAGCGGGATGGTTGAGCCGTACTACGAAGTCGGCGGCGAGCGTGTAGTAGCTCTCGCCGATCCCGACGTCGGGTTCGAGATGCCAGCCGGCGCCGTCCCGAACCGCCAGTACTGGCAGGGCATTGCCAAAGAAGCTGTAGACGCCTGATCTCCCGAATCGGTCCGCCCGATCAGGCGCCGTCATCGTTACGTCGAAGGCGACCGAGGTCCGCTTGCCGGCAGCCAGCGCCCGCGGCAACTTCACCTTCACCGCGGTGCAGTTCACCGACGGCTTCGCCGCGACGCCGCCGCTGAAGTTGCTGACCTTGACCGGCTGCTTGCACCCGTCCCAGCCGTTGCCCCACAGCCGCAGGTAGATCTCGGCCAACGGCTTGCCCGACGTGTTGGTGAAGGCGATCCGCTCCCGCCCGGTCCAGGTCCGCCCGCTCGCGTCGCTGGTCAGCTTCACGTCGTACGCCGCCTTGCCGGGCCCGCGCGCACTGTTGCTGACGGCAACGGCCTCGGAGGTGAGCAACCCCGAGCAGAGCAACAGAGTGGACAGGAGAACGAAGACACGACGCACGGCGACTCCCCAGGACTCAGGTGGAGCCTCGCAGACTAACGAGTTGCAGGGGCGGGATCCGTGCCTTCGGGCAGCCAGTCGTGTACCAAGATCTCATCGCCCACGGTGACCACTCCCGGCGTCAGCACGGCGGCCTTCATGCCGAAGCTGACGCCGCCGCCGTAGTCGGGCTGGCGACGGTACTTCGCCAAGGTGCGCGTCGGCTCCGGCCCGCGCTTCTCCCCCGTCGCCTGATCGACCGTCGGTACTGCGCAGCGGATGGCGCGGGCCGCGTAGCCGAGCTCGAGACCGCCCACCGACGCACGCAGTACGCGATCTTCGGTGTGGGCGACGGGCCAGCCGGAGATGATGAGGTTCGGGCGGAAGCGGTTCATCGGGATCGGGTCGGCGCCCGCCTCGACGATGCGCTCGTTGAGCCCGTCCAGCGACGACAGCGACGTGACCAGCAGCGCGTGCGCATCGCCGAAGCCGGTCAGCCCCTTGTGCACGCCCCAGCCGGGCCGCTCGTGCTCCGGCGTGACCCGGACCAGCGCGACCGGCCGGCCGAGCCGCTCGGAGAACCACTCGTCGGCGGCGGCATCCTGCACCACGCCGGCACCGAACCAACGCTCGAACAGGCTCACGTCGCGCCGCTTCCCGTCGTACGCGACCGGTACTTCGAGGTCGTCGGCTCCGGCGGCGGACAGCCTTAGCGCCTCCCCGTCCCCCAGGACCTCGGTACGCAGCGCCGCCATCGCCGGCACGGTGCGCTGGCTGAGGAAGGTGCCGTCGGGGTCGACCAACATGAAGGTCCGGTCGTGTCGCAAGCCGGTCGCGAGTACGTCAGTACGGTCGACAGAAACCCCGGCAAGACCCTTCACCGGGTAGTACCTCAGCTCAGCAACTCTGGCAGCAGACACCCGGCCAAGCTACCTGCCGCCCGGCTCTGTCCGCCGCCTCTATTGACCGAAGCTGACGACGTTTTGTCGGGTTCCACTAGCTTAGGTTCGCCTTACTCAGCGGCCGAAAGTCCCTGCCGGGGCCGCCGGGGAGACGAACCCCTCGGCATCCGTCAGCGGTACCGCTTTGCCCGCGAGCTCAGCCAACGGCAGCACCTCGTACGGCGGTTGCGCACGCGAGCCGGCCGGCTCGGGGGCCGATGCGCGTGAGCCGACCAGGACGACGTTCCCGAAACCCTTGCCGCGCAGGACTTTGCGTTCGGCCAGTACGACGCCGTCGCCGAGTCCTGAACGCAGCGTCGCGGCGACCCGGCGGACGAACCCCAGCCCGGCGGTTCCATCGATCAGGTTGAACACGAGCAGACCGCTCGGCCGGAGGATCCGGGCACACTGCGCGACGAACTCGGCGGTGACGAGATTCGCCGGGACGGCCTCGCGGACAAAGGCGTCGACGATCACGACGTCGGCCGAATCGTCGTACAGGTCGGTGATGCCGGCCCGGCCGGTGGTGCCGCGGACCTTGATGCCGGAGCGCTTCGGCAGCGGCAGCGTCTCGCGGACGAACTCGGTCAGATCCTCGTCCGGCTCCAGCACGACCTGCCGCGAGCGCGGGCGGGTGACGGCGACGTACCGGGCGAGCGTCAGCCCTGCGCCGCCGATGTGGACGGCGGAGATCGGCTGCTTGCGAGGTGCGATCAGGTCGAGTACGTCCCCGATGCGGCGGACGTACTCGAACCCGAGATGGGTGGGGTCGGCAAGATCGACCTGCGACTGCAGCGACCCGTCGACGCGGAGGACAAACGTCCCGTCCGCCTCAGCCTCGACGGTCGCATTGCCACTACCTACCTTGCGTTCCACCCGGTCATCTTGTCAGCAGGACTACTTAGACTCCGCTTCGGCGGCAAGCGCGATGTCTGCGTTGTCGGAGAACAGTCCGTCGATGCCGGCCTTGCGGAACGTGTCGATCTCGGCGAACAGGTTGCCGGAGTCGGCCAGGACCGTGGAGCTGCGGAGGTTGGCCGGGAGGAAGTTGTTCTCGACCCGGAAGGTGTACGGGTGCACGACGAGGCCGGCGCGGTGGGCGTCGCGGACCAGTGCGGTCGGCGTACCGAGCTTGCCGGTGCTGTCGAGCGGGATGACCTGGTCCTTCGCCGGGCCGACGCCGTCGGCGTACGTGGCGACCTCGCGCAGGCCGTTGGCCGAGACGACGTCGGCGTACGTGCGCTTGTCACCACTCACGACGAAGTCGTACGGCGCGCCGGACGCGCTGGTCAGCTGGACCAGCGGGACCCGGAGCTGCTTGTCGAGCGCCTTCAGGTTCGCGACCTCGAAGGACTGCACGAACACCTTCGCGTCCGGGCGGTTGAGGCCGTTGCGGGTCAGCGTCTTGACCAGCTCCGGCTCGAGCGCGAGGCCCTGCTGCTGGAAGTACGTCGGGTGCTTGGTCTCCGGGTAGATCCCGATCGGCCGGTCGAGCTCGCGCGAAAGCCGCTTGGTCAGGTCGATGACTTCCTGCAGCGTCGGGACCTGGTACTTCCCGTCGAAGACCGTGTTCTGCTGCCGGAGCGCCGGGATCCGCTCCTTGGCGCGGAGCGTCTTCAGCTCCTTCAGCGTGAAGTCCTCGGCGAACCAGCCGGCCAGCGGGGCGCCGTCGAGCACCTTGGTCTTCTTCCGCGCGGCGAACTCCGGGTGCGCGGCGACATCCGTCGTACCGCCGATCTCGGGCTCGTGCCGGGCCACCAGCACGCGGTCCTTGGTCGTCACCAGGTCGGGCTCGATGAAGTCGGCGCCCATCCGCGCCGCCAGCTCGTACGCCGCCAGCGTGTGCTCGGGCCGGTACCCGGAAGCACCTCGGTGCCCGACCACGACGAAGTCATCGTGCTTGGCGGCTGCAGCGGCAGGCGTGGCAGCAGTGTTCTGGGACGGTTCGGACACCTGCGGCACGAGGATCGCGGCGGCGACCGCGAGTGCTGAGGCGGTCGCCGGGACGAACCGGCGGGGCAACACCGTTTTCATCGAAATTTCTCCTTACAAGTCAGGGACTGAGCACACCCTCGGTGGATCAGAAGGCGTGACGGCATCCGGTTGGTGAACGGGTGGTGTGGATCACCTGACCCACCGTCGCCTACGCCGGGCGGACTTGCTAGCGTCCGAACAGAGTCCGTCGTTGAATCCTTTGAGGAGCGTGTCGTGAGCAAATCACCCGTGAAGGTCGCCGTCACCGGCGCCGCCGGTCAGATCGGATACAGCCTGCTGTTCCGGATCGCGAGCGGTGCGCTGCTCGGGCCGGACACGCCGGTCGAGCTGCGGCTGCTGGAGATCACCCCGGCGCTGAAGGCGCTCGAGGGCGTCGTGATGGAGCTCGACGACTGCGCGTTCCCGACGCTGGCCGGGGTCGAGATCGGCGACGACGCCAACACCATCTTCGAGGGCGCGAACGTCGCCCTGCTGGTCGGCGCCCGCCCGCGCACCAAGGGCATGGAGCGGGGCGACCTGCTGGAGGCCAACGGCGCGATCTTCACCGTCCAGGGCAAGGCGCTGAACGAGCACGCCGCCGACGACATCCGGATCACCGTGACCGGCAACCCGGCCAACACCAACGCGCTGATCGCCCGCAGCAACGCGCCGGACATCCCGGCCGAGCGGTTCTCCGCGCTGACCCGGCTGGACCACAACCGCGCGCTGGCCCAGCTGGCCAAGAAGACCGGCACGCACGTGACCGACCTCAAGAAGCTGACCATCTGGGGCAACCACAGCGCCACGCAGTACCCGGACATCTTCCACGCCGAGGTGGCCGGCAAGAACGCGGCCGAGGTCGTCAACGACCAGACCTGGCTGGAGAACGACTTCATCCCGACCGTGCAGAAGCGCGGCGCGGCGATCATCGAGGCGCGCGGCGCCTCCTCGGCCGCTTCGGCCGCAGCCGCCACCGTCGACCACGCGCGCGACTGGCTGCGCGGCTCGGCCGACGGCGACTGGCTGTCGATGGCCGTCGTCTCCGACGGCTCGTACGGCGTACCGGAGGGCCTGATCTCCTCCTTCCCGGTCACCACGAGCAACGGCGACTACGAGATCGTCCAGGGCCTGGAGATCAACGACTTCTCCCGCGCCCGCATCGACGCCAGCACCAAGGAGCTCGGCGAGGAGCGCGACGCAGTCCAAGCCCTCGGCCTGCTCGGCTGACCTCCGCCAGCACCGACGAACCCCCCGGGACATCCCCGGGGGGTTCGTCGTTCGAGGTCAGCGCAGCGGATAGGCGCCGATCACAGTCTGGTCGGTGGTGTTGCCGGCGGCATCGGCCACCTGCGCCTTGAGCGAGACGGACCCTCCCTTCGGGGTCACGAAGATCGCTTTGTAGCCGGCCCCGGATCGCACGACAGCCGCGGCCTTCCAGGTCTTGCCCTCATCGCCCGAAACCTGGATCTCCAGCTTCGTCACCGTGGGCAGGACAACGCCGGGCGTCCCGTCCAGCACGACCGGCAACTCGGTCACCGCGGTCCGCAGTACCGTGTTCCGCTGGTCGACGGCCGGCTGGTACCGGACCGTGCGGAGCGGCAACGACGTCTCGGTCGCCGTCTTCGCCGAACTGAACGTCGACGTCAGGTCGATCCTGGTCGAGAAACTCGAGTACGACGGCCGCGTCAGCGACGTGACCAGCTTGTACTGCGCTTTTTCCGCCGGGAGGTCGAAGGCTTCGGCCGCTCCGAAGTACGGGAACTCCGCGATCTGCTGGCCGTTGCGGTAGAGCTTGCTGCTCTGCGTGTCCGCCCGGGTGCCACCACGGTTGCCACCCGCGTCGGCGGTAGAGGAAAGGAGGACGAGCAAGTCGTTCCCCTGCCTGCTGACAGTGTTCGGCGCAGGACCGAAGGCGGCCGCGTTGAGCCGCTGCCGGTAGGTCCGTCCTGCCTGGTACTGCTGCCCGCTGGAGCTCACCACGGTCACCTCGTCAGGTCGCGGCCCTGGCGCCAGACCAGCGACGCGGGTGCTCCACTCGGCCGGGGCCGCGTCGAGATACAGCCGGGTGGTGGCGGGTAGGTCATGGACGATGTTCGGCGAAAAGGTCCCGGGGACCCCGGGTGCCGCCCCGCCGAGCTCCCGCAGGCCCGTCCGGTCACCGGTCGCGTTGAGGGTCTGATCCACCACGGCCAGGTCGGCCGCCTTCACCGTCCGTTCGAATCCGGTGGGGAACCGGCCCGGCATCGTGATCAGCAAGCCGTACTGGAAGGGCGTGTTCTTGAAGTCCCCGTTCGGCCCGGGCAGTCCCCAGTGCGACGAGACGAACCCGGTGAGCTGCTCGGCGGGCGCCGATGCTCCCAGTTGGGCGGTGTAGGCCTGACCCATGTAGTCGGAGATGAGGGACGAGCGCAGGTCGCTGGTGCGGTCGTGGTTCCAGCGGACGTAGCCGACGCTGGTGATCATGACTCTCGCGTCTGCCCGCGGGACCGTGGTGTTCACCGGCTTGGTGCTGCGGACATCCATCACGATCGTCGTGTCGGCATCGAGCTGCAGGGTCGGTTGGACGATCTCGAAGTTGTTGTAGTCCTCCCTCCCGGGTCGCTGCGCGTAAAGCCCACCCGAGACGTGATAGCCCGCCTTCGGCAGCCGGACCCGCGCCGTGCCGTCGCGCACCTCCGGGCTCTCGAACAGGTAGTCGTCCAGCCCGAAGAGCAAGAAGTTGGCATCCTGCGCGGGCTGACCGTCGGGACCGATCATGCTGAGCGTCAACGTGTGGCTCTCGACCTCCTTGGTCAGCCAGACCGGCGTCACCAGCGTGGTGTCGGCTGACTTCGCGGTGATCCGGCCGAAGTAGTTGCCGTCCGCCCCACTGTGGTTGGTGTCCGAGGTCGCCGTGACGGTTGCCGTCCCTCCGGCCGGGACGGTCAGCGTGTCAGCACTGAGCTTGAGCGCACCGGCCGGCGCCGAAGCACCGTCGGGTCCCGCCAGCTCGGCCGAGAGATTCAGCGTCACCGGCTGGTCGCCGAAGTTGCGATAGGTGACGTCCTTGGTCACCGGAGCGTCGTCGGTGTGTGGCCACAGCGCCGTACCGAAGCCAAGGCCGGTCGGCTCGACGATCAGGGTCTGCCTGATCGCCTTGGTCAGGTCGATCCGGCCCGCGCCCTGCTCGAAGATGCCCTGGTCCGGCGCGCTCTTCGCCGACGCCATCAAGGCGCCTTTGAGCTCGTTCGCCTTCCAGGTCGGGTGCTGCTGAAGCAACAGCGCCGCGGCGCCCGCGGCGTGCGGCGTGGCCATCGACGTACCGGAGAGGTTCAGGTACTGGTCGCCGACCGGTACGCCGATCGTGGAGTCCTTCGACTTCGCCGCCACGATGGCCACGCCAGGCGCGGTCACATCCGGCTTGAGCCCTCCGTCGCCGGTTCGCGGGCCCCGGCTGGAGAACTCGGCCAGCTGGTCCTGCTTGTCCACCGCGCCAACGGTCAGCGCCGCGTGCGCACTGCCCGGCGATTCCACCGAGGATTCACCGGGCCCGCTGTTACCGGCCGCGATCACGAACAGCGTGCCCGTTTGTGCCGTCAGCCTGTTGACGGCTTCCTCGAGCGGATCGACCTCCGGGGTGTCGTAGCCACCGAGGCTGAGGTTGACGACGTTCGCCTTCACCACGGTCGCCGCCCACTCCATCCCGGCCAGGATCGCGGACTCTGGGCAACCCCAGACCTCACAGACCTTGCCGTCGTACAGCTTCGCGTCCGGGGCAACGCCCTTGTACTTGCCGGCCGACGCGGCCGCGGTACCGGCGATTGTCGAGGCGACGTGGGTTCCGTGTCCGACCAAGTCTCCCGCCGATTCGTCGGTGAAGTTCGCGGCACCTGCCAGTTGAGGCGCCAGATCGGGGTGAGTGGAATCGATGCCGGTGTCCAGCACCGCGACCGACACGCCCTTGCCGGTATAGCCCGCCTGCCAGGCCTCGGGGCCGCCGATCTGCGGGACGGACTGGTCGAGCGAGACGTGCCGCTTGCCGTCCAGCCACACCTTGGCGATCCCGTTGGACGCCAACGCCGCCGGCGAACCGAACCGCAGCCCGTTGACGAAGGCGGCCGTGTCCTTCTTCTGTACCTTGACCGCTGATCCGTTGATCGCCGGCAGCGCCCGGTGGACGGTGGCCCCTGGCAAAGCGCCACGTTTCGCCTTGCTGCGGTACGTGACGACGAGCGGGATCACCTGGCTGGCCCGGTCGTCGTACCCGGCCTTGATCAGCCCTTGGATGTCGAACAGCCGGCGGTCCAGCCGGCCGGAGCCCACCGCACCACTCAGGTCGGAAGGAATCACGAACAGCTGGTCCTTCACCCGCTGCGTACTGAACGTCATGTGCCGGCGACCTGGTCCAGGCTCGACCGACGCCTTCGCCGAATCGCCGCCCACCAAGGTGACCCGATCACCAGTGAGCAAGGTGACGTGCCGGTCCGCTGCCTGGGCGGCAGGCCTCGCCACAGGACCAGTCGGGGCCGGCCGGTTGGCTACTGCCTGCTGGGATGCCCCGGTCATGCCGGTGGCCAAGACGGCGAGCGAGGCGGCGGCTGACAGGCCGATCCGCCTCGCTCTCGAGCTCGGTGTGAAAACCACGGTGACTACCTCTCGCTCATTCGATTCAGGCGCGCACCTCCTCGTGTCTGCTCACGCCGTCCGGTTCCACTTGCCAAGCTGTCAAGGCGATCAGCGCAGCGGATAGGCGCCGATCACCGTCTGGTCGGTGGTGTTGCCGGCGGCATCGACCACGTGCGCCTTGAGCGAGACCGTCGCGCCGGCCGGTGTGGCGAAGATGGCCTTGTAGCCGGCGCCGGACCGTACGACGGTCGCCGCCTTCCACGTCTTGCCGTCATCGCCCGAGACCTGGACCTCCACCTTCTTGACCGTCGGCAGCGTGGCGCCGGGCGTTCCGTCCAGCACCACCGGCAAGACCGTCACCGGCGTCCGCTTCACCGTGTTCCGGCTGTCCACGTCCGGCTGGTACCGAACCGTGCGGGCCGGCAACGCGGTCTTCTCCCCGGTCGCCGCCGAACTGAACGTCACGGTGAGATCCGTCCGGCGCGAGTACGCCGTATCGGTGCGCGTCCCCGTCATGACGAGCTTGTACGCCGCCTTCCCGGCCGGCAGCCCTGCTACGTCCAGGTACCCGAACGAATCAGCCGAAGCGACCTCCTCGCCGTTGCGGTAGAGCTTGCTGCTCGCGCTGTCGCTTCGCTCGGTGCCACCGTGCCCGTCGGCATCCCCGTGCTTCCCGACCCAGAGGGACAGGTCCGCGCCGGTCCGGCTGAACCAATTGACCTTCGGCACGAAAGCAGCCGCGTTCCAGCGCTCGCGATACGTCCGCCCGGCCCGGTACTTCACCGGGTCGCTGGTCACCATGGAAAGGTGGCGCGGCGGCCGACCCTCAGCTATTTCGAGCAAGTCAGCGGTCCAGCCACCCTGCACGTCATCCAGGTAGTACCGGATCGTCCTGGGCAGGTCGACGCGGATGAGCCGCGTCCACGTCATAGTGACGCCGGGCAGCACGGGAAAGATGGCCCTGTACATCTCCGCGCTCGTGGTCGCGTTCATCGTCTGGTCGACCACCGCCAGATCCTCGGCCTTCACGGTCCGATGGAATCCGGTGACGAACTCACCAGGCTGCGAGTTCGCAATCCCGTACAAATACGGCGTGTTCGTGAACCGGCCGTCGGCCCCGGGGGCGCCCCACTGCGAGATGACGTGCCCCGTCAGCTGCGCGGCCGGCAGCGCCGGTCCGGTGCTGAGGGTGAAAGCCTTACCGGACCCACCGGACATCCCGGACAGGATGGCCAACTCGCCGTTGGGTGCATACCTGTCGTAACCGATGTCCGAGAGGGCCTGCCTGGCCTCCGGGTTCGGAACGGTCGTGGTGACCGCCTTCGCCTTGCGCGCGTCCAGCACCACCGTCTGGTCCGAGGTGAGCTGCACGCTCGGGGCGGCGAGCTTGTAGACCTGGTAGTCCTCCTCGGTGACCGCGAACTCCTGGAACTGGTCGAGCACATACTCGCCCTTCGGCAACCTGACCTGCACCGTGCCGCTGGGATCGTAGAGCTGCTGGAAGGTGTCGTTTCCGACGCCGACGAGCAGTGCGGGCCCTTGGTCATCAGGGGTTCCGTCCGCACGGATCAGCTTGACCGTCAGCGTGTAGCTCTCGCCCTCCTTGTTCACACCCACCGGCACGACCACTGAGGTGCCCTCCGCCGTCGCGGTGATCCGGCCGGAGTACAGGCCGTCCGGGCCGGTGTGCTTGGTGTCCGAGGTCGCCTTGACCGACGCGGTACCACCGGCTGGGACGGTCAGCGTGTTGGCGCTCAACGTCAACGCGCCGGCCGGCGCCGCAGTACCGTCGGCTGTGGTCATCGAGGCGGTCAACGCCAGAGTGACCGGCTGGTCGCCGAGGTTCCGGTAGGTGACGTCCTTGGTCACGGGCTCATCGTCGGTGTGCGGGAAGGACGCGACGCCGAACGACACCGAGCCCGGCTCAGCGATCACCGTCTGCTTGATCGCGGTGGTCAGGTCGATCCGGCCCGCTCCTTGCTGGAACGAGGTCTGACCGGCGGCGACCTTCGCCGAGGCCATCAGCGTGCCCTTGAGCTCGTTCGCCTTCCAGGACGGGTGTTGCTGGAGCAACAGTGCCGCGGCGCCCGCGGTGTGCGGTGTGGCCATCGACGTACCGGAGAGGTTCAGGTACTGGTCGCCAACCGGCTCGCCGATCGTGGCGTCCTTCGACTTCGCCGCCACGATGCTCACTCCCGGCGCCGAGACGTCAGGCTTGACCGCTCCGTCACCGATGCGCGGGCCACGGCTGGAGAAGTCGGCCAGCTGGTCCTGCTTGTCCACCGCGCCGACCGTCAGCGCCGCGTCCGCACTCCCCGGCGAACCGACCGTGCTGTCCCCCGGGCCATCGTTGCCGGCGGCAATGACGAAGAGAGTGCCGGTAGCCGCGGTCAGCCGGTTCACGGCCTCTTCCAGCGGGTCGATCTCGGGGAAGTCCTGGCCGCCGAGGCTGAGGTTGACGACGTCGGCCTTCACCTCGGTCGCGGCCCATTCCATCGCGGCCACGATCACGGAGTCCTGGCAACCCCAGACCTCGCAGACCTTGCCGTCGTACAGCTTCGCGTCCGGGGCAACGCCCTTGTACTTGCCGTCCGACGCGGCGCCGGTGCCCGCGATCGTCGACGCCACGTGGGTGCCGTGCCCGACCACGTCGTCGGCCGATTCGCCGGTGAAGTTCTTCGCACCGGCCAGCTGGGTGGCGAGGTCCGGGTGGGTGGCGTCGATGCCGGTGTCCAGGACTGCGACGGTGACGCCCTTGCCGGTGTAGCCCGCCTGCCAGGCCGCCGGGCCGCCGATCTGCGGCACCGACTGGTCCAGCACGGCCTTTCGCTTGCCGTCCAGCCAGATCTTGTCGACGCCGCTCGCCGACCGGGCCTTGGCTGTACCAGTCAGGGCAGTGCCGGCCAGGAAGGGTCCGGCGTTCTTCTTGTCCACCTTCACGGCCGCGCCGTCGATCGCGGGCAGCTGCCGGGTCACGGTCGCGCCGATGGGGGCGGAGCGTTTCGCCTTGCCCTTGTACGTGACCAGCAACGGGATCGAGCTGCTCGACTTGTCGTCGTACCCGGCCTTGATCAGCCCGGCGACGTCGAACAGGCGGCGATCAAGCTGCCCGGTCGCGAGTTGCAGCCCCACGTCCGACGGGATCACGTACGACGCTTGCTTGGTCCGGTACGTGTTGAAGACGATCTTGTCCCGGCCGGGCCCGGGCTCGATGGTCGCCTTGGTCGCATCGCCGCCGCGGACGGTGACCCGGTCACCGGTGATCAGCGTGACGCGTACGTCCGGTCCAGTTGCCGGCGCCTTGTTCGCAGTACCGGCAGCGGGGCCTGGTGGTGCTGTCTGGGCTGCTACCGCTGGGCTGCCGACGCCGGCCAGTCCGATGCCCACTATCGCCAGTGACGCGACGGCGGGCAGGCCGATGCGTCTCGATCTCGAACGGAAAGCCACGAGGGGCTCCTCCCCAGTTTGCGGAAATGTCCTCACTACGTAGCCCAAAGACGGAGTGACGCGCCGTCGGGGTTGCACGGCCCTTTAGTGTCCGGAACGCACGACAGGTTCCGGGAAAACCCCGGAACCTGTCGCGGCGTTCAGTTGATCAGCGGAGCAGGTAGGCCCCGATGACGGTCTGATCGGTCGTGTTGCCGACCGCGTCGACCAGGTGTGCCTTCAGCGAGATCGCGCCGCCCGCCGGCGTCGCGAAGATCGCCTTGTACCCAGCCCCGGCCCGTACGACGGACGCGGGCTTCCAGGTCTTGCCGTCATCACCGGACACCTGCAGTTCCAGCTTCTTCACGGCCGGCAGCGCCGCATCCGGCTGGGCCGCCAGGGTGATCGGCAGCACGGTCACCGGAGATCGCTTCACCGTGTTCCGGCTGTCCACGGCTGGCTGGTAGCCCACCGTCCTCAAGGGGATCGGTCCCTCGGAACCCGTCTGGGCCGAGCTGAACGTGAAGGTCAGGTCGATCTTGCTCGAGAACTTCGTCAGCGACGACCTGTCCAGCGAGCTGATGAACTTGTACGACCCCTTCTCCGCCGGCAGGTCCTCGACCAGCAGGTCGCCGAACCACTCGGACTCTCCGACCAGCTTCCCGTCCCGGTAGAGCTTGCTGCCCTGGCTGTCCGCGAGAGTCGCCCCGCTGTTGCCATCGGCATCGGTGGTCGAGAAGATGCCGAGCTCGAGCGTGTTGCCGTTGCGAGTCGTGTACAGCGGCGTCGGGGCGAAGGTGGCAGCGTTGTAGCGCTCCTGATAGGCCTTGCCTGCCTTGTACCTCGTCTCCGGCCCCGACACGCGGGTCATGGTGACCGGCCACGGGATCTCCGGATCGGGATCCGGAATGACCTCGCTGAGGTCGGTCTGCCAGCCGACCGGGCCTGCATCGACCAGCAGAGTGGTCTTGGCCGGCAGGTTGTAGTTCAGGATCGGCGTCCAGGCACCGCCGAGACCGGGTGCGCTCGGCATGACGATCCGCTCGGCACGCCGATCGCCGGTGGCGTTGACCCGCTGCGTCACGGTGGCCAGTTCCCTGGCTTGGACAGCGCGGTGGAAGCCGGTGAAGAACCCGTCCGGCTTCAGGTTCACCAGCCCGTAGAGGAACGGCGTGTTGGTGAACCTCCCGTCGGCACCCTGCAGGCCCCAGTCCGAGATCAGGTGCCCCATCATCTGACCGGCCGGGGCCGGCCCGCCCAGCTGTGCGGCGTTCATGCCCTCGAAGTCGAAGGTCAGCATGGTCGAGCTCAGACCGCCGTTCTGATCCGCGTTGGTCCGGTCGTAACCGAGGTCGGCCAGGATCGGTTTGCCGTCCTTGTTCGGGATCGTGGTGGTCACCGGCTTCGTGGTCCGGGCGTCCATCACCACCTTCTGGTCACTCTTCAGCTCCAGCAGTGGCTGGACCATCATGTAGGTGTCGTAGATTTCCGTGCCGGGCCGCTGCACGAACTGATCACCCTGCAACAGGTACTCACCCTTGGGCAGCCGAACCTTCACCGTGCCGCTCGGGTCGGAGTAGAAGTTGAACCAGCGCTGGGTGACGCCCCACACCAGCGTGCCGCCTTCCGGCATCGGCTTGCCGTCCAGGCCGAGCTGATCGACCGTCAGCGTGTAGCTCTCGACCTCCTTGTTCAGTCCGACCGGGGCGACGACGGACGTGCCCCCTGCGGTCGCGGTGATCCGGCCGGAGTAGATGCCGTCCGGGCCGTTGTGCTTGGTGTTCGAGGTGGCCCGGACGCTCGCGGTGCCACCGGCCGGCACGGTCACCGACGTCGCGCTCAGCTTGAGCGAATCGGCCGGCGCCGGGGCTCCGGCCGAATCCGTCAGCGTCGCCGCGAGAGCGAGCGTGACGGGCTGGTCGCCGAGGTTGCGATAGGTGACGGTCTTGGTCACCGGGGTGTCGTCGGTGTGCGGCCACAGCGCCGTACCGAACGAGACGCCGCCCGGCTCGGCGATGACGGACTGGGTGATCGCCTTCGCGACGTCGATCCGGCCCGCGCCCTGCTCGTACGAGGTCTGGCCATCGGCTGCCTTGGCTGACGCCATCAGCGCGCCCTTGAGTTCGGTCGCCTTCCAGCCCGGGTGTTGCTGGGCCAGGATCGCGGCCGCTCCGACGGTGTGCGGGGTGGCCATCGACGTACCGGACAGGCGCAGGTACTTGTCGCCGACCGGCTCGCCGATCACGCCGTCCTTTGACTTGGCGGCGACGATGCCGACGCCCGGCGCGGTGACGTCGGGCTTGAGCGCGCCGTCACCGGTCCGCGGTCCACGGCTGGAGAAGAAGGCCAGCTGGTTCTCCTTGTCCACAGCGCCGACAGTGAGCGCGGCGTCCGCGCTGCCGGGCGAGTCGACCGTGCCGGCGTCCGGACCGCTGTTGCCGGCCGCGATCACGAACAGCGTGCCGGTCTGGGCCGTCAGCCGGTTCACGGCTTCCTCGAGCGGGTCGAGCTCCGGGCTGTCCTGTCCGCCGAGGCTGATGTTGACGACCTTCGCCTTGACCTCGGTGGCGGCCCATTCCATCCCGCCCAGGATCGCGGACTCGGTGCAGCCGCCCTGCTCGCAGACCTTGCCGTCATAGAGCTTCGCGTCGGGCGCGACGCCCTTGTACTTGCCGGCCGACGCGGCCGCCGTACCGGCGATGGTCGAGGCGACGTGGGTCCCGTGGCCGACCTGGTCGCCCGCGGGATCCGTGGTGAAGTTCTTCGCGCCCGCGACCTGACTGGCCAGGTCGGGATGGGTGGCGTCGATCCCGGTGTCGAGGACCGCGACCGACACGCCCTTGCCGGTGAAGCCCGCCTGCCAGGCCGCCGGTGCGCCGATCTGCGGGACGGACTGGTCGAGCGAGAGCTGCCGCTTGCCGTCCAGCCAGATCTTGTCGATCCCGGTCGCGGACCGGGCCGACCGGGCGGCCGTCAGGAAGGCCACCGCGTGCTTCTTCTCCACCTTGAGCGCGGCGCCGTTGATCACCGGCAGGTTCCGGCTGACGGTCGCGCCGGCGGGAGCCGACCGTTTCGCCTTGCCCTGGTAGGTGACGACGACCGGGATGACCTTGCTCGCGCTGTCGTCGTACCCGGCCTTGATCAGCGCGGTGACATCGAACAGGCGGCGGTCGAGCTTGCCGGCTGTGATCGCCGCACTGACATCGGACGGAATGACCAGCAACTGGCCGTTCTGCCGGTGCGCGCGGAACGACACCTTGTCGCGGCCGGGTCCTGGCTGGATCGAGGCCTTGGCCGGGTCACCGCCCCGCAAGATGATCCGGTCGCCGGTGACGAGGGTGACGATCTTGTCCCGCGCAGAGGTCTTGCTTGTCTTGGCAGTGCTGTCGCCGGCCTGTCCCGGTCTGGTTGCCTGTGCCTGCCCAACGGCGGTGACGCCCAAGCTCAGCACGGCGAGCGAAGCGACTGCGGTCAACCCCAGCCGTCTCGATCTGATTCTGGATCCCACGATGAGTCCCTCCCAATCGGTTGTCCTCAACAGGTGGCATCCCGCGACCTCACAGGACGGAATCGGGACGCCACATAGAGTGAGACGCACAACTGCGGCGCAGGTTGCATGTCCGGGCGTTATTCGCACGTAAATGCAAATGACGCCCGACCTCTTGACTTCGAGCGATCAGCCCCGAACGCCGAAGGCGCGCAGTACGGTCAGCTCCGCCGTGGTGCCGATGTGCCCGGCGGCCGAGCCCACCAGTGGTGGGCTTGAACACCTTCTGGTGACCTTGAACAGGGTGCACCTTGTTCACGGCCGCCGTTAGGGGTTCGAACCCACCGCTGATGGGCGAGACAATGAGAGACCCTGCCTGGGCGATTGAGGTCAGTTCGGGACGATCAACCCGAGCAGGCCGATGGCGGCGCCGACGCCGGCCAGCAGGAAGGTGTCGAACATCCGGCCGCGGACCCGGAGCAGACCGGCCGCGTTGTCGCTGAGGCTGAGCCGCAGCAGCGCCGCGAGCAGGACCCCGCCGGCGAAGATCAGGACGCCGTTGCGCCAGTCGTAAAAGGTGAGGGTGACCAGGCCGGCGATCGCCACCAGCCCGGACAGCGCCAGCGGCCACTCACTGCGCCGCTCGGCCTCGCCCGCCATCAGCCGGCCGCGACCGACTGAGCCGCCTCGGCCGCCTCGACCACGTTGGTGAGCAGCATCGCGCGCGTCATCGGCCCGATCCCGCCCGGCATCGGCGCGATCCAGCTCGCCACTTCGCGGGCGGCGTCGTCGACATCGCCGACGATCTTGCCCTCCGCGTTGCGGCTGGTGCCGACGTCCAGCAGGACCGCGCCCGGCTTGACCATGTCGGCGGTGATCAGCCCGCCCGAGCCCGCCGCGGCGATGACGATGTCACCGGTCTTCACGACTGCGGCCAGATCCTTGGTACCGGTGTGACACTGGGTCACGGTCGCGTTCTCGGACCGCCGGGTGAAGAGCAGCCCCATCGGGCGCCCCGCGGTGACGCCCCGCCCGACGACGACCACATGTGCGCCGGCGATCGGTACGTCGTACCGGCGGAGGATCTCGACGCAGCCCTTGGGGGTGCACGGCAGCGGGCCGTCCTGGCCGAGGACGAGCTTGCCGAGACTCATCGGGTGCAGCCCGTCGGCATCCTTGACCGGGTCGATCAGGCCGAGGATCTCGTTGGTGTCGACGTGCTTGGGCAGCGGGAGCTGGACGATGAAGCCGGTGCACTCCGGGTTCTCGTTCAGCTCGATGACCAACGCCTCGATCTCGTCCTGGGTCGCGGTGTCCGGCAGCTCGACCTGGATCGAGGAGATCCCGACCGCCGCGCAGTCGCGGTGCTTGCCGGCCACATAGGCCCGGCTGCCCGGATCGTCGCCGACCAGGATCGTGCCTAGCCCGGGCACGACGCCCTGCTCGGCCAGTTTCGCCACCCGGACCGCGAGCTCGGCCTTGATGGCCGCCGCGGTCGCTTTTCCGTCCAGAATCTCCGCCGTCACAACACCGGAGTCTGCCAGGCAGGGTGAGGTGCAGCACAATCCTGACCGATCGGTTGACTACTGACCGATCGGTCAGGACTATCAAGATATGGCTCCCAGTACTCCGGTCCGCGAGCGGACCCGGCGCGAGATCGTCCAGCAGGCGATGGAGTTGTTCTCGACCAACGGGTACAACGCCACCTCGTTGCAGGACATCGCCACCGCCGCCGGCTGCTCCAAGGCGACCGTGCTCTACCACTTCAACGGCAAGGCCGCCGTCTTGTCCGCCGCCCTGGAGCCGTCCGCGGTCGCGCTGGACGAAGTGCTCGCCGAGCTCGAAGGACTCTCCCCGGCCGCCGCTCAGGAGCTGGCCATCAGCCGGTTCGTCGAGCTCTCGGTCAAGTTCCGCGGCATGATCCAGGTGCTGCAGGACGTGCTGCCGTCGATCGAGGCGATGCCCGAGTTCACCGACCTGATCACGGCCGGGATGCGACTGACGGCGCACCTGGCCGGCAGCCCGGACCCGCTCGAGAACGCCATCGCCAGGTTCGCCATCGGCGGGCTGCTCGGTGAGTGCCGGCACCCGGGCGAACAGACCGACACCGAACTGCGCGCTCTCTGCGACACGGCGCTGCGCCGGTTGCTCCGGCCGCCCACATGATCCGGCGTACCGCTTGATCCCCTGCCCGCCTGCCCTTGCTCTTCCCCTGCCCGCCTGCCTGCTTCAGCGAACGGACGCTTTCTGATGGCCAATCTGCTCTACCGGCTCGGCCGGTTCTCCTACCAGCGGCGGCGGCTCGTCGCGGCGATCTGGACCTTCGTCCTGGTCCTGCTCGGCGTCGGCGCGCTGACGCTCGGCGGCCAGACCTCGAACACCTTCTCGATCCCCGGGACCGAGTCGCAGCGGGCGCTGGACGCACTGCAGAAGGACCTGCCCGCCGCGAGCGGCGCCTCGGCGTCGGTGGTGGTGAAGGCACCCGACGGCAAGACGCTGATGGATCCCAGCGTGAAGGCCGCCGTCGGCGCGACCGTCGCGAAGGTCGCCAAGGTGCCCGAGGTGGTCGCCGCGATCGATCCCTTCGCCAGCAAGGCGATCAGCCCGGACGGTACGACCGGGCTGATCAGCGTCCAGTTCGACAAGCCCGCCGACGAACTGTCGAAGGAGAGCACCGAGGCTTACGACCACCTCAAGTCGCTGAGCACCGGCGACCTGCAGGTGGTACCGGGTGGCCAGATCGTCGGCGGACCGCCGGAGATCGGGTCGACCGAGGCGATCGGCGTCGCCATCGCGGCCCTCGTCCTGGTCGTCACCTTCGGGTCGCTGGTCGCGGCCGGGATGACGTTGCTGACCGCGCTGCTCGGCGTACTGGCCGGGATGGCTGGACTGTTCATCGTCACCTCGTTCGTGGATGTGTCGTCGAGCGCGCCGATTCTGGCGTTGATGCTGGGCCTCGCAGTGGGTATCGACTATTCGCTGTTCATCAGCTCGCGGCACCGCACGCAACTCGCTGCGGGGATGGATGAAGAGGAGTCGATCGCTCGAGCTACCGCGACGGCTGGTTCGGCTGTGACGTTCGCGGGTGCGACCGTGGTGATCGCGCTGGCCGGGTTGAGTGTGGTCGGCGTTCCGTTCCTGACGGCGATGGGGCTTGCGGCGGCGGCGACGGTGTTGACCGCAGTACTGGTTGCTCTGACCTTGCTGCCCGCGTTGCTCGGCTTCATGGGCCGGCGGGTGCTGCCGCGGAAGATCCGCAAGACTGCTATCACGCCTGAGGCCGAGGGCTTCGGGTTCCGGTGGGCGCGGCTGGTGACGCGCTTCCGCGTACCGATTGTTGCCATCGGCATCATTGGGCTCGGGGTACTGGCGATTCCGACGAAGGACATGCAGCTCGCGTTGCCCGATGGCGCTTCGGCTGCGGCTGGTACCAATCAGCGCGTCGCCTACGACTTGTCCGCGGCGGCCTTCGGTCCTGGGTCGAACGGCCCGCTGGTGGTTGTGGTGAAGAGCGACAGCGCGGCGACGTCCGGCGTACTGGTCGAGCAGGTGATGGCCAAGACCAAGGGCCTCGCGGATGTTGTTGCCGCGCAGCCTGGTCCGGCCAGCGCTGATGGGTCGACCCGGCTGGTCAGCGTGATCCCGAAGAGCGGGCCGGCGACCGAGGAGACCGCCGAGTTGGTGAAGGACCTGCGGGACGCCGTGCATCCGCTGGCGACCGGCGACGCGTCGATCTCGATCACCGGCAACACCGCGGTCGGGGTGGATGTGTCGAACAAGCTGACCGCCGCATTGCCGATCTACCTGCTGGTCGTGATCGGGTTGTCGTTCCTGCTGTTGCTGCTGGCGTTCCGGTCGATTCTTGTGCCGCTGAAGGCGACGCTCGGGTTCCTGCTGACGATCGGCGCGACCTTCGGCATCACCGTCGGCGTCTTCCAGAACGGCTGGGGCGCGTCGCTGCTCGGCGTCGACTCCCCAGGGCCGCTGGTCAGCTTCCTGCCGATCATCATGATGGGCATCCTGTTCGGGCTGGCGATGGACTACGAGGTGTTCATCGTGTCGCGGGTCCGGGAGGAGTTCGTCCACGGCAAGCACGCCACCGAGGCGACGATCCAGGGCGTCGGCCACGGCGCCCGGGTGGTGACGGCGGCCGCGCTGATCATGGCCGCGGTGTTCGCCGGCTTCATCCTGGTCGAGGACCCGATCATCAAGACGATCGGCTTCGGGCTCACGATCGGAGTACTGATCGACGCCTTCGTCGTCCGGATGTCCGTCGTACCGGCCGTCCTCTCCCTACTCGGCGACCGCGCCTGGTCCTTCCCGAACTGGCTGGACCGCATCACCCCCAACGTCGACATCGAAGGCGAATCCCTCCACGTCCCCCCAAAGCCCGCCGACAAGGAACTCGTCACGGTCGACTAACTGCCCCCTACCCCACTTTGGGCACCGGCTGAGCATCCTACTCGCGAGTAGATGCCTACCCGGTGCACAGAGTCACACCGAGTCCGGCGCCCAACGACAGGTCAGCCGGGTCGGCCGGAGCGCCACAGTCCGACGCGAAGCCGGGCCGACAAGCAACTCGTCACCGCCTACTGACGCGAGCCCACCACTGGTGGGCTCGGACCGCCTGCGGCGGGTCTGAACAAGGTGTGCCTTGTTCAGACCCGCCATTTCGTGTTCAAGCCCACCAGTGGTGGGCTCGGTCAGGCGGCGGAATGCGGGGTGTGTTGCCGGGGTTGAGGTGGGTAGTTTATTCTTTAACTATTCGATCGAGGGGATCTGCCATGCCTGCCGTCACCGTCAGCGACATCACCGTGCTGCCGCGCGTTCACCAGCCCGACCTGGCCGTCGCCAAGGAGAGAGCGGTGCGTTCGGTGACCTCCGCACCGAGTGGGTACGAGGGTGAGGGCTTCCCCGTACGCCGGGCCTTCGCGGGGGTCGACATGCGCGATCTCGATCCGTTCATCCACATGGACCAGATGGGTGAGGTCGAGTACGCACCGGGTGAGCCGAAGGGCACGCCGTGGCACCCGCACCGGGGATTCGAGACCGTCACGTACATGCTCGACGGGATCATGGAGCACCAGGACTCCCAGGGTGGCGGCGGCGTCATCTCCAACGGCGACACCCAGTGGATGACGGCCGGCAGCGGACTCCTGCACATCGAGACGCCGCCGGAGCACCTGGTGCTGAGCGGCGGCCTCTTCCACGGCATCCAGCTCTGGGTGAACCTGCCCAAGGCGCAGAAGTGGGCAGCACCGAAGTACCAGGACATCCGTGGTGGCGACTCCGCTCTGCTGTCCACACCGGACGGCGGCGCGCTGATCCGCGTCATCGCCGGCTCGGTCGACGGGCATGACGGTCCCGGCTCGACGAACACGCCGATCACGCTGATACACGCGACAGTCAGCCCAGGCGCCGAGATGGTGCTGCCCTGGCAACCGGAGTACAACGCGCTCGCCTACGTACTCGCCGGCCAAGGCACGGTCGGCGCCGACCACCGCCCGATCCGCAAGGGCCAACTCGCCCTCTTCGGCCCCGGCGACACCATCCGTACTGCGGCCGCCCTCTCGCAACCTTCCGCAGAACCGAACCTCGAAGTCCTCATCCTCGGCGGCCGCCCGATCCGCGAGCCGATCGCCATGGCCGGCCCCTTCGTGATGAACACCCGCGAAGAAGTCATCCAAGCCTTCGAAGACTTCCAGGCCGGCAAACTAGGCACCATCCCCGCCGTCCACGGCCTCACCACCACCCTCCACGAGTCCAACTGACCACTACAGTCCCGAAGTGAGAATCTTCGGGGTAGCAGCAGCACTGACTGCGCTCGCATGCGCGAGTTGCTCGCTTGGGTCCGATCATGACGGCCCCTTGTCTGCAGGCGAATCCGCCATCAAGTTGTGTATGCCGATGCCTTCGGGCACCCGTGATGCCACCTCGGGCGGCGACGTCGTCAGGAACAACGGCGACGAGCCGGCCACCATCACAGGTGTTTCACTGGTCGACCCCAAGGGTTTGCAGCTGACCGAGGCTGCCTTACTGCCTGCCACCGGTGACCTGTTCGGCAGCTCGACCAAATGGCCGCCCCGAACTGCTGAAGAGCCCGCCAGAGGAACGCAGTGGGAGAGCAGAAAACCTGCGGCCGGGTACGTCGTACCGGCGGGCACGACCCACAACCTGCTGGCCCACATCGTCAGAGACTCCGGCAACGGCGACGCGTCATTCCGTGCCCTGCGCGTCGACTACACCGTCGGCAAGCGTTCGTACTGGGCAGAGACAACGTCCGCTCTTGTCCTGACGGCCACTCGCTGCGAAACGATTGACGAGCAGGAAGAAAACGGCTGAGCCTGGATGCGTTGGTGGCTCAGTGCGGCAGCCGACCAACGGGCGGCTCGGTGAGGATTAGGTGGACGAAGGTGCCGGAGAGGCCGTAGGTGTTGAGGCCTGCGATGGCTGGGCCGGGGTAGGGCCAGGCGAGTCGGTCAGGGACGGGTGCGATACCGAGGCCCGTCCAGTCGACGCTCGAGGTGGGTTGGGAGCAGTGCAGGCTGGCGGGGAGGCTGCGATTCCGTAGTACCAGGGCGGTTTTGATCAGGCCGGCGAGACCACCGGCGGCCTCCGGGTGGCCGATGTTCGTCTTGATCGAGCCGACCAGACAGGGCTGGCCCGGCGGGCGGCGCAGCCCGATGGCCGTGCCGATCGCCTGCAGTTCGATGGTGTCGCCGGCCGGCGCGGCGTTCCCGTGCGCCTCTACGTAGCCGATCTGTTCTGGTGCGATGCCGGCGTTGGCACAGGCCCGGTTGATCACCTGGAGATAACCCTCGACCGATGGAGCGATGATCGCCTTGGCGGTCCGCCCTTTGCTCGCTTGGGCGCTGCCGAGGATCACCGCATGCACCGTGTCTCCGTCGGCGTGCGCCTGGGCGAGCCGCTTGAGGACCACGACGCCCGCTCCGTCACTGCGAATGAAGCCGTCTGCCTCCTCGTCGCCGAAGCGGCAGCGTCCGGTAGCCGACAACATGCCCGCCGCGGAGTAGCCGACGGTGTGATCGGTGCCCAGAACGAGACTGACTCCACCGGCTACGGCGGTGTCGCACTCGCCGGTGCGCAGACTCTGACAGGCCAGATGCACGGCTAGAGTGCCTGAGGAGCACGCGGCATCGACCGTTGCGCACGGCCCGCGGAGATCCCAGGCGTGGCTGATCCGTCCCGACGCCATACTGCGAGCAGCCGCGCCCGCGATCGCGTACATGTCCACCGAACCGCTGGTCCGCAGGATGTCCCAGTGCTCACCCGTGCTCTGACCGATGAAGACACCAAGATCCTGACCGGCGATCGATTCCGCGCTGAGGCCGGCATCGAGCAACGCGTCTCTGGTCGTGCTCAGCAGCACTCGGTGCTGCGGATCCAGCACCGCCGCCTCACGGTCGGAGATCCCGAACTCGTCGGCATCGAAGTCACCTGTGGAATCGATGAAGCCGCCGGCGCGGCTGACGAGTCGCCCCCGCAGGCGTGGCGTCACGTCGTACAGGTCGGCCGTCTCGACGCGTCCTGGAGGACCCACCGGTACGACGGCATCGACCCCGTCGTCGAGCAGCTGCCACACCTCCCGATGGCTGGCGGCGCCGGGGAAGCGGCAACCCATCCCGACGATCGCGATCGGCTCGTGCGGACTCATCTGACCTCGTTTGCTCTTAGCGTGACCGGACTGTAACTACCGTATGTAATCATTCGAGCCGGAAGGGTGATCACCCGGATGGCTGGCCGTCGCGGCAGCGCCACTTTTCTCCCTCGGAGGAATTCAGTAGATGTGTGGCATCGCCGGCTGGGCCGATCTGGCACGCCCGCTGCAGGACCAGGACCGAACGGTCCGGATGATGACCGACACCCTGGCCGCCAGAGGACCGGACGACGCGGGCCAGTGGGCCGGCGCGCACGCCGTACTCGGACATCGCAGGCTCGCGGTGATGGACCCCGAGCACGGCCAGCAACCCATGTTCGTCCATGACGACCAGGACCGGCCCGTCGTCGTACTGGCGTACACGGGCGAGGTCTACAACCACCTCGAGCTACGGGCCGAGCTGGAGCTGGCCGGCCACAAGTTCCGCACCGACACCGACACCGAAGTCGTGCTGCACGCCTGCCAGGAGTGGGGAGTAGACGCTCCCGCCCGCTTCAACGGGATGTACGCTTTCGCGCTGTGGGACGCAGCGCGGCACCAGCTCCTGCTCGTCCGCGACCGGCTGGGCGTCAAGCCGCTGTTCTACGCCCGTCACGGCGACGGGTTGCTGTTCGCCTCCGAGCCCAAGGCGTTGTTCGCCAGCGGAATGATCACCCCGGCCGTCGCTACGGACGGTCTGCGCGACTTCCTCGCCTCTGTCCGTACGCCGGGGAGCAGCCTCTACCAAGGGGTTCACGAGCTCCGGCCGGGCAGCATGCTGGTGCTGGATGCTCACGGCCTCCGCGAGCGGAGCTACTGGGAACTGCAGGCTCGTCCGCACCTCGACGACCTGCCCACCACCGTCGATCGGGTGCGTGGCCTGCTGGAGGACATCGCCGAACGCCACGTGCACGCTGATGTTCCGCTCGGTGCGTTGCTGTCGGGCGGGTTGGACTCCAGTGTGCTGGCTGCCTTGGGGCAACGCGCCTCACGTCGTACCGGACAGGGTGCCCTGCGCACGTTCTCTGTCGACTTCGCTGGAAGTCACTTCGTTCCCGACCAGCTCCGCACCACTCCGGACGCTCCGTACGTGCGGGACATGGTCGCGCACTGCGGCCTCGATCACCACGACATCGTGCTCGACTCGGCCGCCCTCACCGATCCGGCCGTCCGGCAGGCGGCGGTCAGCGCGCGCGATGCACCTGCGACCGGCGACATGGACACGTCGCTCTACCTGCTGTTCAAGGCGGTTCGCGAGCACACGACCGTGGCGATCTCTGGGGAAAGCGCCGATGAGGTCTTCGGTGGCTATCCGTGGTTCCATCAGCCGGACACGCTGACCACCGACGGGTACCCGTGGCGCTACTTCACCGGCCGCAGCGGCACGTACCAGGCTCTACTGCGAGACGAGGTCGCTGCCGGTCTCGCACTCGCCACCTACCGCGCCGACCACTACCGGCAGGCCTTGGCCGAAGTCCCTGTACTGGCAGGGGAAACGGGTATCCAGCGCCGGATGCGCGAGATATTCCACCTGCATCTGACCCGCTGGCTGCCCGATCTGCTCGACCGCAAGGACCGGTTGAGCATGGCCGTCGGTCTCGAAGTACGGGTCCCGTTCTGCGACCACCGGCTGGTCGAGTACGCCTTCAACACACCCTGGACCCACCACACCTTCGACGGCCAGGAGAAGTCCGTACTACGAGCCGCCACGGCCGATCTCCTCCCAGCCAGCGTCGCCACCCGCACCAAAGCCCCCTACCCGATCACCCAGGATCCCTTGTACGACAGGGCGATCCGGGACCAGGCCTCCGACCTCCTGGCAACCCCGACCGCCCCCGTCTGGACCTACCTGGACCCCCAACGCCTCCGCGACCGCCTGACCCGCCCGATCACCACCCGCGCCACCCGGGCAGGCATCGATTTCACCCTCAACCTGAACCTGTGGCTGTCCAGTCGATGAAGTACTTGACGCGTGGGTCGTCGGGGTTGGCTCCGTAGGTTTTGGCGAAGAGGCGGGCGGCGGGTGGGCCGCCGTACTGGGGGTTCAGGTTGTTGGAGAGGCTGTTCATCATCAGGGCGATGTCGACGTAGGGGTCGCCGAGGCCGAGGTGACTTAGGTCCAGGACGCCTGTGAAACGGAGGGTTTCCGGGTCTATGAAGACGTTTGGCGCGCAGTAGTCGCCGTGGGTGAGGACCTGGGGATCGCCTGGGAACGGTGAGATGAAAGGGCAGTCGGTCAAGGTGTGGAGTTGGCGCAGGCCGTCGGCGATCGCTCGCAGTACGGCGGGGCGCTGGGCAGCCGGCCAGGGTTGGGAAGCGTCTCGGCCTGGGAGCTCGGAGGTGAGCATCCAGTTGACGCCGCGGTCGAGGAGCTGAGGGCACGGGAAGCCTGTGCTGCCGAGCCAGGCGAGGCGGTCGGCCTCGTCGTCAACACCCGGGCCTTCCTTGTGGAAAAGGACTTCGGTGCCGCGGTGTAGCCGGGTCACGGTCGCCTCGGAAAGACCGAGATGGACCGGTTCGGCGCTCGTCGCGGCGAACCGGTCCATCAGGAAGTCGTTGCTCACCTACCGCAGATTACGGTGCAACGCAGAGATCAGCTCCCCATTTGATGTGTCACCGTCGAGCGACCAGATCATCGCGCCGCCGAGGTCGCGCTGGGAGATGTACTGCGCTTTGCGCTTCATCTCCGTCGGGTCGTCCCAGGTCCAGAAGGTCGTTCCGTCGAACAGCCAGGCGAACCCGGCCTTGGTGTCGCGGTGCACCGTGAACGTGCTCGCCTTCGTCTTGAGGATCCGGTAGTCCTCATAGCCCGCCTCGTACGTCGCCGGCGCCGGCCCCGTCGCGGGCTGGAACAGGCCGTTGTTCTGGTTCGTCACGCCGGTCCAGCCGCGACTGTAGAACGGCACGCCCATCACCAGCTTGTTCCGCGACGCACCTCGCGTCAGGTACGCATCGATGGTGACCTGCGAGCTGAACTCCGCCGTCGACGGATCACCTTCCGGTCCGTCGATCGCGGACTGCTGGTTCGTCACCGGGTCCCACGCGCCGTGATAGTCGTAGCCCTGCGTCGTCGCGAAGGTCAGCTCCTTGAAGACCTCCTTGACCTGGAACCCCCGGTCGATCTGGACCGGATCGGCAGGCAGGAACGCGGTCAGGTTGTACCGGCCGCGGAACGGCCACGAAGCCCGGTCGAGCTGCTTGCGGTACTCGCGCACCAGACCGGTGAAGTTCTCCCGGTCCTCAGGACGGATCACGTTGCCGGGATTGCCTTCGCTGGCAGGCCATTCCCAGTCCAGGTCGATGCCGTCGAAGACCCCCTTCGCGGCCCCGGCCGGAGCGCCCGGCAGGTTGCCCTTCAGCCACATGTCCAGGCACGACTTCACGTGCGCGGCACGGTTGGCGGGGAGCGCGGCGTCCGAGAAGTACTTCGACCCGGTCCAGCCACCCAGCGAGATGCTGATCCGCAGCTTCGGGAACTTCTGCTTCAGCTGCTTGAGCTGGTTCAGGTTGCCGGACAGCGGCTGGCCCGCTTCGTCGGCCTTGCCGCTGACGCTCTGCTCGGCGGTGAACGGCCGCTGGTAGTCGGCCCACGGATCACTGCTGATGCACTTGCCGTGCTCGTCCAGGAAGCCGAACGCGTAGTTCAGGTGGGTGAGTTTGGCGGCCGTTCCGTTCTTGACCAGGTCGCCGACCAGGAAGTTGCGGTCGTAGCCGCTCCACTGGGTGTAGTAACCGACAACACGCTTCTGACTGTGGGCCTCGGCGGGCACCGCGGACAGTCCGACCGGGACCGTGACCACGGCTGCCAGCAGCAGCGCGAGACTCCGACGTTTCACCGACATGCTTCTCCCCAACGGGCGGGTTTGAGGGACAGGTGGCCTCACCCTAGGGCGCGTCGAGTTATTTAGGCAACGTCTCTAACGAAAGCATTTTTCCCGCTGGCTCCGGCTGCTGCGACAACGCAACAGCCCCCGCCTTCCGGACCGGAGGGCAGGGGGCTGTTCGCCGCACCAAGACCTCTAGTGGAAGAAGTGGCGGGTGCCGGTGAAGTACATGGTGACGCCGGCCTTGGTGGCGGCTGCTACGGCTAGGTCGTCGCGGATGGAGCCGCCGGGCTGGACGACTGCCTTTACGCCGGCTTCGAGGAGCACCTCGAGGCCGTCCGGGAAGGGGAAGAAGGCGTCGGAGGCGGCCACTGAGCCTGCAGCGCGCTCGCCGGCGCGGGAGACGGCCAGGCGGCAGGAGTCGACGCGGTTGACCTGGCCCATGCCGACGCCGACCGAGGCGCCGTCGGAGGCGAGCAGGATCGCGTTGGACTTGACCGCGCGGCAGGCCTTCCAGGCGAAGGCGAGATCGGCCAGCACCTGCTCGGAGGCGGGTTCGCCGGCGGCGAGGGTCCAGTTCGACGGGTCGTCGCCGTCGGCCTGGAAGACGTCCTTCTGCTGCATCAGCAGGCCGCCGCTGATCGCACGGATCTCGACCGGCGGACCGTCCTCGCCCGCCGGGCAGACCAGCAGCCGGATGTTCTTCTTGGCCTGCAGGATCTCGGCCGCACCGTCCTCGTACGCCGGGGCGACCAGCACCTCGGTGAAGATTTCCGCGACCTGCTTGGCCAGCTCGACCGACACCGGCCGGTTGGTGGCGATCACGCCGCCGTACGCCGAGACCGGGTCGCACTCGTGCGCACGCCGGTGTGCTTCCGCGATGTCCTTGCCGACCGCGATGCCACAGGGGTTCGCGTGCTTGATGATCGCGACCGCCGGCTCGCTGAAGTCGTACGCCGTACGCCGGGCCGCGTCCGCGTCGACGTAGTTGTTGTACGACATCTCCTTGCCGTGCAACTGCTCCGCGGAAGCCAGACCGTTGCGCCCGTTGCTGTAAAGGGCAGCCGGCTGATGCGGGTTCTCGCCGTAGCGCAGTACCGCCTTCTTGTCCCAGCCCGCGCCGACCCAGGCCGGGAAGCCCGACCCCGCGCTGCTGTCGGTGAGCACGCTGCCCATCCAGGACGCGACGGCGACGTCGTAGTCCGCCGTGTGCACGAACGCGGCGACGGCCAGCTGACGCCGCTCCTCCAGCGTGAACCCGCCCGCGTCGAGCGCGGCGACGATGTCGGCGTACCGCGACGGCGACACCACGACGGCCACGTTCGCGTGGTTCTTGGCCGCGCCGCGGACCATCGACGGTCCGCCGATGTCGATCTGCTCGACACACTCGTCGGGCGACGCACCGGAGGCGACGGTCTCGCTGAACGGGTACAGGTTGCTGATCAGCAGGTCGAACGGCTCGACCCGCATCTCGGCCAGCTGCTCGACGTGGTCGGCTTTGCGGACGTCGGCGAGCAGTCCGGCGTGCACCTTCGGGTGCAGCGTCTTGACCCGCCCGTCGAGGCACTCGGGGAACCCGGTCAGCTCCTCGACCTTGGTCACCGGCACGCCCGCGGCCGCGATCCGGCCCGCGGTGGAACCGGTGGACACGATCTGCACCCCGGCGCCGGACAGTGCCTTCGCGAGCTCCTCCAGACCGGTCTTGTCGTAGACGCTGATCAGCGCCCGGCGGATCGGCCTGCGGTCGGTGCTCACTTCAGTCGAACCTTTCGTCCGGTGATGGTCCAGCCGTTACGGACCAGCCGGCCGACCCACTCCACCAGCTGGCGGCGTTCGACCTCCTTGATCCGTTCGGTCAGGGTGTCTTCGGTGTCGTCGTCCTCGACCGGTACGACGACCTGGCCGATGATCGGCCCGGTGTCCACCCCGCCGTCGACGAAGAAGAGGGTCGCGCCGGCCACCTTGACGCCGTACTCGAGCGCGTCGCGCGGTCCGTGGATGCCGGGAAAGGCCGGCAGCAGCGCGTTATGGGTGTTGATGTAGCGATCCCCGAAACTCTTCAGGAAGTCGTCGCCGACCAGCTTGAGGAACCCGGCCGAGATGACCAGGTCAGGCCGGTACTCCGCGACGGACGCGGTCAGCGCGCGATCCCAGTCGGCCCGCTCGGCGTACTCCTTGACCTTGTGCACGAACGTCGGCACTCCGGCGCTCGCGGCCCGGTCCAGTCCGGCGATGCCTTCCCGGTCCGCACCGACGGCCACCACTTGGGCGCCGTACGCCGGATCGGTGCACGCGTCGAGCAGGGCCTGCAGGTTCGAGCCGGAACCGGAGATGAGCACGACGAGGCGCGCGGGCTCAGGAGTGGGCGCAACCGGGTCTGTCACGCGGCAAACCCTATCGCTCGGGGTCGCTCCCGCTCTCAACCGGTCGCCGCGCAGCCACGGCGGCAGCAGTGATGGCCGCGCCGATCGCCATCCCGGCGACCAGTACGCCGGCCGCCGGCACCGCAGCCGGTACGCCGACCTCAGCCATCCGGCCCGGTCCGGCAGCGCCACCTGAGAGCACCATCAGCACCAGCAAGCCGACACCGGCCAGCAGAGCCGCAATGCCGCCGCGGAGCGCGAAGGCGTCCCAGCCCAGCGCATCCGAGTCCTCCGCTGCTAGCCCTCGCCGGGCTACCACGAAGCCGGCGACTACCCCAGCCGCCAGCGGCACCAGAGCCGTCAGCACCAGCAGGTACGTCGGTGTCGCGCCATCAGCCGGTACTGCGGCCAGCAGCGGCAGCGCAGGCAGGTTGCCGACGTCTACCCCGGTCGGGGCGATCGTCGTACCGACTCCTAGCTGGAAGCCGGGTCCTGCGAGGAACGCCACGACGTAGATGACCATGTTGGGCAGCAGCATCAAGCAGATGCCGAAGAGGACCACTGAGCCGACAGCACCGGCGTCGAGCAGTTCCAGCATCGAGGTGACCCGGGAGAAGTGCACGGCCAGCAGTACGGCGTACAGGAGGCTTGCGACGGCCACGATCGTCAGTACTGCGGCCGCAGCGGCAGTGAACGCGTCACGCAGGCCCTGTGGAGTCGCTTCGGCGATGTCGCCTGCCGCTCCGGACTCGACCAGTACCCCGGCCGTGCCCGCTATCAACGCCAGTGTGGCGGCACCGAGGAAGGCACTCGCTGGAGAGATCTTCACTGAGCCGTCGGAGGTCAGGAGCGCGATGACGAGCGCACCAAGCCCGTAGGCGGCTGCGAACACCCCGGAGGCCATTGCGAGGTCCTTGGTCTCGTCTGCGCCGCTGACTCGGGCGGTGAACCGGCCACCGCGGTACAGACACCAGGCGAGGAACAGAGTCAGCCCCAGCGGAGCAATCGTGAGTCTGGCGTCACCGAGCGTGGCACCGGCCTTGTGAGCGACCAGCCACACAGTGGCACCGGCCCGCACCGCACCGGACGCACCACCGAAGGCCGCAGCCAGCCAGCCGATCACTGCGACAACCGCACAGGCCAGCAGCCCAGTGAGCAGGCAGGCACCCGCTCCGATCACGGCCGAAACGACTACCGGCTTGGTCGGTGCGGTGGCGTCGGGCTGGGCGGGCCCGGGCGCCTGGTGAGATCCGCCGTCACGGGCGCCCGGACGGCTCAACATGTCGGTCATCTGTAGCCATCGTCACCCGCTGCCGGGGGACTGCTCGTTCTGACACGCCGGATATGGAAGACTTCGGCCCGCTTGCTCGCTGTGGTCTGTCTTCGTTTACTCGCTGTGCTGTCTCATTTTCTTGGTCGGGGTGGATGACAACAGGCCACCAGGTACCGTCGGGTGGAATCAGTCTGGAGGTCAAGAACTAGTGACCGGTTCCCACCGCGCCTCGCGGGGCGGCAGTCGTGCCGCCGCCCGGGAGGCTCGCCGTCAGCAGACGCGCCGACGGAACCAGTTGATCGGCGCCGGCGCCGCCGTCGCAGTACTCCTCGGTGGCGGCGGGATAGTGGCCCTGAACGCTTTCGGCGGTGACGGCTCCCCCGGCGACGCCAAGTCCAGCAACCCGGACGACCGGCCGGGCGGCAACGACTCGGGCCTGCTCGGCGACGCCAAGGTCCTGCTCGACGGTACGGCGGCCAAGCAGTTCGCCCCGGCCGCCGGAGCATGGGCCGTCGCCAGCACCGACAACGGCAGCAACGCCCCGGACAAGTCCTTCGTCTGCCAGTCGCAGCGCTTCGCCGACCCGGCCGGTATCCGGACGTGGATCCGCAACTTCCGCAACCCGTCGACCAAGGACACGGCCGTCCAGTACGTCGAGGTCTCCAACGACGAGGCCGCGGCCGGCAAGGCGTACTCGACGATCCTCGGCTGGCTCAGCGCCTGCAACACCCCGCAGATCCGGCTGATCACCAGCTACACGACGCAGGGCCTCGGCAGCAAGGGTGTGGTGGCCGTCTTCGGCCAGCCCGGTCCCAAGACGAACAAGTACCGCACGATCAGCGTGAGCACCGCCGGCCAGGCGACGATGGTGGTGGAGTACGACACGGTCGGCACCACCCCGCCCAAGCCGGAGAGCGTGATCGCCACTGCCGGCGCCGCGCTGAAGCGGATCTGCGCCGAGGCGAAATGCACAACCGGTACGCCGACGGCCAAGCCCGGACTGCTGCCGACCACCGAGCCGGCCGGCTTCATGGCACCGATCGACCTGCCGGTCCTGCCGAGCATCGACAAGCCCTGGGTGAGCACCGGGAGCACCACCCCGAAGGGCACCGGCTGCGACCGGCTCGACCTGAAGAAGGCGAAGGCCAAGGCGTACAAGTCGCAGACGTACGTCGTACCGGAGGCCAAGGTGCCGACCGAGTTCGGGCTGGACACGATGGTGGCCGCGTTCGCCACCCCGGCCGCGGCGAGCAGCTTCGTCAGCGACATCCGCAAAGCCGTGGACGGCTGCAAGAAGACGACCTCGAACGCAACGGTCAAGCAGACCGGCGAGGTGACGCTCGGCAGCATCAAGGGCGAGAGCTGGCGAGTCTCCTACGACACCGGCGGCGGCAAGATCTTCACCTACCGGATCGGCATCGCCGCGGCCGGCTCCCGCGCCGTCTACGTCCTCTACCCCCTGCTCGAAGACCTGGACATCGCCAACTCAGCCTTCAACGAGGTCCTGATCCGGGCCGCCGAACGCTCGGCGTCGTACAAGTAGATCGCTGCAACGCCAGCAGGCCCCCGGGTGATCCCGGGGGCCTGCTTGGTGCTGCTGGGTGTTACTTGGTGAGGTTCTGCATGATTTCGCGCATCAGGTTGGCGGTTTCGGTCGGGGTCTTGCCGACCTTGACGCCTACTGCTTCGAGAGCTTCCTGCTTGGCGGCCGCGGTGCCTGAGGAGCCGGAGACGATGGCGCCGGCGTGGCCCATCGTCTTACCCTCGGGAGCCGTGAAGCCGGCCACGTAGCCGACGACCGGCTTGGTCACGTTCTCCTTGATGAACGCCGCCGCGCGCTCCTCGGCGTCGCCTCCGATCTCGCCGATCATCACGATCGCGTCGGTGTCCGGGTCGTCCTGGAACGCCCGCAGCGCGTCGATGTGGGTGGTCCCGACGATCGGGTCGCCGCCGATACCGATCGCGGTGGAGAAGCCGATGTCGCTCAGCTCGTACATCATCTGGTAGGTCAGCGTGCCCGACTTCGACACCAGGCCGATCCGGCCGGCGCCGGCGATGTTCGCCGGGATGATGCCGGCGTTGGACTCACCGGGGGTGATGATGCCCGGGCAGTTCGGCCCGATGATCCGGGTCGTGCCGGAGGCCTGCGCGGCGGCGTGGAAGGCGGCGGTGTCGTGCACCGGTACGCCCTCGGTGATCACCACGACCAGCGGCATGCCGGCCTCGATCGCCTCGAGCACCGCGTCCTTGGTGAACTTCGGCGGCACGAAGATGATCGACACGTCGGCGCCGGTCTCCTTGATCGCGTCCGCGACGGTACCGAAGACCGCGACCTCAGTGTCTTGGCCGTCGAAGGCTGAGAATTTAACGGACTGGCCGGCCTTGCGCGGGTTCACGCCGCCGACGATGTTGGTGCCGGAGGCAAGCATCCGGGTGGTGTGCTTGGTGCCTTCCGAGCCGGTCATGCCCTGGACGACGACTTTGCTGTCCTTGGTCAGGAAGATAGACATTTCAGCGATCCCTTACTTCGCAGCCAGCTCGGCGGCCCGCTTGGCGGCGCCGTCCATCGTGTCGACCCGTTCGAGTCCGGGCAGATTCGCCTCGTCGAGGATCCGGCGGCCCTCCTCGGCGTTGTTGCCGTCCAGCCGGACGACCAGCGGCTTGTCGACGTGCTCGTCCCGGCTCGCCAGCAGCTCGAACGCCTGCACGATGCCGTTCGCGACCGCGTCACAGGCGGTGATACCGCCGAAGACGTTGACGAAGACACTCTCCACCTGCGAGTCGGAGATGATGATCTCCAGCCCGTTGGCCATCACCTCGGCCGAGGCGCCACCACCGATGTCGAGGAAGTTGGCGGGCTTGACGCCCCCGAACTCCTCACCGGCGTACGCGACCACGTCGAGCGTCGACATGACCAGGCCGGCGCCGTTGCCGATGATGCCGACGGAGCCGTCGAGCTTCACGTAGTTCAGGCCCTTGGCCTTGGCCGCGGCCTCCAGCGGGTCCTCGGCGGACGCGTCGGCGAACGCCGCGTGCTCCGGGTGCCGGAAGTCGGCGTTCTCGTCCAGGCTGACCTTGCCGTCGAGCGCCTCGACGTTGCCGTCCTTGAGCTTGACCAGCGGGTTCACCTCGACCAGCGTCGCGTCCTCGGCCAGGAACACCTGGTAGAGCTTCACGATCTCCGGTACGACGGCGTCGAGGATGTCGGCCGGGTACTTCGCCGCCTCGGCGATCTCCCGGGCCTTCGCCTCATCGACACCGGTGGCCGGGTCGATCGAGATCTTGGCGACCGCGTCCGGGTTCGTGTGCGCGACCTCCTCGATCTCCATCCCGCCGGCGGCGGAGGCGATGCAGAGGTAGTTGCGGTTGGCCCGGTCGATCAGGAAGGAGAAGTAGTACTCCTCCGCGATCGCCGCGGCCGGCACGATGTTCAGCGTCTTGACGATGTGACCCTTGATGTCCAGACCGAGGATCTCGCGGGCCTTCTCCTCCGCCTCATCGGGCGAGGAGGCCAGCTTGACGCCGCCGGCCTTGCCGCGGCCACCGGTCAGCACCTGGGCCTTGACGACCACGGTGCCACCGAGCTTCTCGGCCGCCGCGCGGGCTTCCTCGGGCGTGTGGACGACTTCACCCACCGTCGTCCGTACACCGTGCTTGGCGAAGACAGACTTCGCCTGGTACTCCATCAGATCCACGAGTGTGGTCCCTCTCTCGCCTGTTCGAGTTAGGCCGCGGCAGGCTGCGGTGCGGAGGGCACGGTCGCCGGCGCGTTCCGTCGGCCTGAGACTAGCCACCTCCGCACACGTTGCGACAGCCGGGGTACAGGCTGAGACGACCGTCACAGCGCGCTTGCCCGGCCGTGAAAGGCTGGACGGCATGACTGAAGGAGCAACCAGACCAGCTGACGAGTGGTGGCGTAGCGCCGTCGTGTACCAGGTCTACCCGCGGTCGTTCGCGGACGCGGACGGTGACGGGACCGGCGACGTGAACGGGATCCGCGCCCGGCTGCCGTACCTGGCCGAGCTCGGCATCGACGCGATCTGGATCAGCCCGTGGTACCCGTCCCCACTGCTCGACGGCGGGTACGACGTGTCCGACTATCGCGACATCAACCCGGAGTTCGGCACGCTGGCCGACGCCGACGCGCTGATCGGCGAGGCGCACGCGCTGGGGATGCGGATCCTGATCGACCTGGTGCCGAACCACTGCTCCTGGGAGCACCCCGCGTTCAAGGCGGCGCTGGCGGCGGGCAAGGGCTCGCCCGAGCGGGACCTGTTCTGGTTCCGCGACGGCAAGGGCCCTGACGGCTCAGAGCCGCCGACGAACTGGCCGGCGGCCTTCGGCGGTGGGGCCTGGACCCGCATCGACGATGGTCAGTGGTACCTGCACTTGTTCGACATCAGCCAGCCCGACTGGAACTGGGATCACCCGAAGGTGATCGAGGAGTTCGACTCGATCCTGCGGTTCTGGTTCGATCGCGGAGTCGACGGTTTCCGGATCGACGTGGCCGACTCGATGGCGAAGGACGCGTCCCTGCCCGACGTGGTGCCCGGCCCGGACGGCGATGTCACGCGGGACAAGTACGAAGGCCATCCGACGTACGACCAGCCCGGCGTACATCTCATCCACCAGCGCTGGCGGATGATCGCCGACGAGTACGCCGGCACACCACTCGGCCCGCGGGTCTTCGTCGCCGAGGCATGGCTGTCCCCGGCGGATCGGCTCGCCCAGTACGTCCGGCCGAACGAGCTCCACTCGGCCTTCAACTTCGACGCCCTGCAATGCCCGTGGAGCGCCGCCGAACTGCGTGAGGTCATCGACCACACCACTGAGCACCTCTGGGCCGTCGGCGCACCTGCCACCTGGGTGCTGAGCAACCACGACACAATCCGGCACCGCACCCGCTACGGTCGCGACCAGAAGGAGGCGGGTATGCCTGCGGGCACCGTGCGGACGGACTTGGCGCTCGGCCTGCGCCGGGCCCGGGCTGCCGCGCTGCTGGAGCTGGCGCTACCCGGTGGCGCGTACATCTACCAGGGCGACGAGTTGGGCCTGCCGGAGGTCGAGGACCTACCGGAGGAGGTGCTGGACGACCCCACGTGGGAGCGGTCGGGTCACACAGTGCGCGGGCGCGACGGCTGTCGCGTGCCGATCCCGTGGAGCGGCAGCGAACCGCCGTACGGGTTCGGTAGTGGCGACGGTCAGCCGTGGCTGCCGCAGCCGGCCGACTGGGCGCCCCTGACGGCAGAAGCCCAGGCGACCGACTCCAACAGCCATCTCGCTCTCTACAAGGCAGCACTGCGCATCCGCCACGAGCAGGAAGCTCTTGGCGAGGGCCGGCTGGAGTGGGACACCGATGCACCAGAGGGCGTGCTGTCGTTCACCCGCGACCCGGGCTTCCGCTGCGTGGTCAACCTGAGCGACGAGCCACTCGACCTGCCGGGCGACACCGAAGTACTGCTGTCCAGCGAGTCACCCACCGACGGCAAGCTGCCGGTGGACGCCACTGTGTGGCTGAAGACCCTTTAGGCAGCTACCGGCAAAGCACTGACACCACGCACCAAGCTGGACATCCGCCACTCTTCCGGCCCGGTACGCCGTAACGACGGCAGCCGGGTCGCGAGTGTCCGGAACGCGATCTCACCCTCGAGTCGCGCGAGCGGAGCGCCCAGACAATAGTGCGCTCCGTTCGCGAAGGCGAGGTGCTCCTGGTCCGGCACCCGCCAGATGTCGAACTGGCCGGGCCGGTCGAACACCTCCGGGTCCCGGTTGGCCAGGCCGAACAGGATCAACACCTCCGCGTCGGCGGGAAGCTTCACGATGCCGCGGCCGGTGTCGACCTCGATCGGCTCATGGGTGAAGCGGGCGCCGTACTGGAAGGGCGTCTCGAAGCGCAGTACCTCTTCCACGACCTGCGGCGCGAGGCTGGGGTCGGCGCAGAGCGCACGCCACTGCTCGGGGTGATCGAGCAGCAGCCGGACCCCGTTGCCCAGCAGGTTCACCGTCGTCTCGAAGCCGGCGAGCAACAGCAGGCCGGCCGTTGTCATCAGCTCCTCCGGGGTGAGCTCGTCCTCCCGCAGGGCGACGACCAGCGTGCTGATCACGTCGTCACCGGGGTTCACCGAGCGCTCGTCGATTAGCTCGGCGAACAGCCTGCGCAGCGCGATGCTGACCTCCTGGACCTCCTCCACCTGACTCATGGCTTCCATATCGAGCGATGCCCCGACGATCCGCCCGTAGTGGGCAAACGTCTCGTTGTCCCCGTCTGGGATGCCGAGCAGGTCGCTGATCACCGTGATCGGCAGCGGCCTGGCGAACTCGCGAACCAGGTCGAACTCGCCGAGCTCCCGCATCCGGTCGACCAGTCCGTCGGTGACCGCCTCGATCCGGCTCCGGTAGGCCGGCATCTTGCTGCGCGCGAACGCGGGTGTCGCGAGTCGCCGCAGCCGGGTGTGGTCCGGGGCATCCATCTCCAGGAACGTATGCATCCACGGCGGTGGCACCTTGTGCATGCTGATCGAGTACGGCGGCCGCCCGTCGGCATGCCGTACTCCGATCCGCCGGTCCCGCAGCAGCGCGGAGCAAACGTCGTACGACGTGGCGACCCACACGCCGGACAGCGACTTCCAGAGCGGGCCCCGCTGGCGAATTCGCTCGAGCTGCGGGTACGGATCGGCCCGCCAGCGCTCGGCGGTGTACTCGCTGACCGGGTCGCCGAGCAGCCGGAGTACCTGAAGGGCCATCCGCTGGCCGGCGAGCTGTGACCTGAGTCTGAGATCCACGACATCCTCCCCAGAACGATTGACGCCATTTCCGAACATCACGGTATGCTATTGAACATGAGTGTTCAATCCCGAGCGCGAAGAGTCAGCTCGAGCGACCCGCAGGTGATCCTGGAGATCGCCGCCGAGGTGTTCAGCGCGAACGCCGCCGCCTCACTGGCCGACGTCGCCGCGGCAGCTGGAGTCGGCCGGACGACGCTGCACAACCGCTTTCCGACTCGCGAGGCACTGCTGCTCGCCGTCGCGCACGATGCTCTGGACAGGTGCGCCACTGTCATTCAGGACGCCCGCTTGGCCGAGGTCGGCGCCGACGCAGCTCCCGAAGAGGTGCGGGCGGCGTTGAGCCGTTTCATCGAGGCGATGATCCCGCTCGGCCCGCGGATCGAGTTCCTCCTCCGCCAGCCAGAACTCGATCTGGACAAAGAGCTGGCGGCCCGGACCGACCAGCTCGACACACCCTTGGAGGAATTTGTCAGCCGCGCCCAGCGGGCCGGCGCCCTCCGCGCCGGCGTACCGCCGTGGTGGGCTGTATCAAGCCTCTACGCCCTCACCTACGCGGCTTGGGAAGCCATCACCGCCGGCCTTCTCGCCCCCCGCGACGCAGCCGCCCTGGTACTCGACACCGCCCTCACCGGCATCGGCCCGACCCCCTGACCGCCGCCCCGACGGAGCCCGGCGGTCAGCGCCTGGCGCGGTCGCGTTCCTCGCGGTCGCGCCGGTCCTGATCCTCCCGATCACGGCGATCCCGCTCATCCCGATCACGGCGCTCCTGGTCCTCCCGCGCGGCCCGTTCGCGATCCTCACGATCGCGCCGGTTGCGGTTGTCTCCGTAGCTCATTTCGCGCCTCCGTCTCGGATTACAACCAACATAGCCGGGATGCCTCTCCGAAAGGCATCCCGGCTATTTGGTACGGCAGTTCTCAGCGAACGGACGCTACTTCACGCCACCCGCGGTCAGACCGGCGACGATGCGGCGCTGGAAGAGCAGCACCGCGATCACCAGTGGGATCGTGACGATGACACCGGCCGCCATCTGGCTTCCGAACGGCTGGTCCCGTCCCGACGCACCGGTGAACTGCGAGATGATCACGTTCGCGGTCTGGTGATCCTTTTGCTGGACCATTGCCAGCGCGATCAGGAACTCGTTCCAGGCCGCGATGAAGGTGATGATCGCGGTCGTGAAGACGCCGGGCGCCGCCAGCGGCAGGATCACCTTGCGGAAGGCCTGCGCCGGGGTACAGCCGTCCACCATCGCCGCCTGTTCCAGTTCTCGTGGCATCTGCCGGAAGAACGAGGTCAGCGTCCAGACCGCCAGTGGTAAGGCGAACGACAAGCTGGGCACGATCATCGACTGGTAGGTGTTGATCCACTTGATGTCGACGAACAGCTTCAGCAGCGGAACGATCAGCGAGATCCCGGGGAACATCGACGTCGTGATGATGATCGCGAGGACGAGATTCTTGAACCGGAACTCCAGCCGCGCCAGCGTGTACGCAGCCACCAGACCGATCAGCAGGGTCAGGATCGTCACCGTCCCGGCCACCAGCAGGCTGTTCAGCAGACCACGGCCGAAGCCGGTGCCCTCCTTGAAGACGTCCTTGATGTTGTCGATCGAGAACGGCCTCGGAATGATCGAGTTGTCGAACTGGTCGCTGGGCCGCCGGAGCGCGGACACCATCATCCAGTAGAACGGCAACAGGCAGTACAGCACGATCACGGCAACGCCGAGCAGCGGCGCGTACTTGCGGAGCGGGCCGCCTTCGGCCCTGATTTTCGTAGCCATCACATACCCCCGCCGGACACTCCGGCCAGGCCGGCTGTGCCAACACCGGGCGGTGCAGCATCGCCCGACGACTTCTTCTTCTTTGACTTCTTCGCCGCGACGTCACCGATGATGTCGGCGCCGAGCAGCTTGACGAAGGCGAACGCCACGACCGCGACATAGAGGAAGAGGATCGTCGCGTAGGCCGCCGCCGGCCCGTATCTGGTGTTGAACGCCTCGTCGTAGGCAAGCATCGAGAGCGTCTCCACCGAGTCCTTGTGTGGACCGACCAGCACGAACGGCAGATCGAAGATGCGCAACGTGTCGAGCATCCGGAACAGTACTGCGACCAGCAATGCCGGCTTCACCAGCGGAAGCGTGATCATCCGGAACTGCTGGAGCGGACTGGCACCATCCACCTTGGCAGCCTCATAGACGTCCGCCGGAATCGTCTGCAGGCCCGCCAGTACCAGCAGTCCGATGAACGGAGCGGTCTTCCAGGTGTCGGCGACGATGACCGAGGCCACCGACTGCCAGCCCTCCGTTGACCAGAGGATCTGCGTGCCGAGGATCGCGTTCGCGGCACCGTCTGCCTGGAAGATCCACTTCCACAGCAGGGCGGAGACCACGGTCGGGATCGCCCACGGGACCAGGATGCTGGCACGGACGATGCCACGGCCCCTGAACGCCTTGTGCATCACCAGGGCCATCGCGACACCGAGGATCGTCTCGAGGACGACGCAGGTGATCGTGAAGAACGTGGTGTTGTAAAACGCGTTCCAGAATCGTTCGGCGGTGTCGCCGGTGAAGATCGCCGTGTAGTTGTCGAAGCCGACATACGTGTCGCCCTCGGTGACGAAGCCGGTCTCGGGATCTACGCCGCCCGGCTTGTACAGCGACGTACGCAGTGCCGAGATGATCGGGAACATGACGACCAGGCCAAGCACCAGCAGCGTTGGCGACAGCAGTAGGGCCGCAAGCTTCCCGGTGCCCTCGTCGTGCCGTCTCGCTTTCCCGGACTTCGGGGGTTCGTTCGCCGGTCGTGCCGCGACCGGAGCGGATGCACTCACCTCTGCCTCCTTCTAGCTCCGGGCAGAGCCCGGGCTCTGACAGGTAGAGGCCGGTACGCGGCGTGCTGCCGCGCACCGACCCCTTCCACTCGGATCACTGAGTGATAAGGCTGCTCAGCTTGGTCTGCAGGTCGGTTAGCGCCTGCTTCGGCGGCTTCTTGTTGGTGAGAGCGTCGTACGCCGCTTCCTGGACGGCAGCGGTGACATCGCCGTACTTGACCACCGAGGGACGCGGCTGCGCCTTCTCGATCGAGGCCTTCAGCGGCGCCAGGTACGGGAACGACTTGTTCAGCGCCGGGTCGTCATACAGCGACGCCCAGGTCGGTGCCTGCGAAGTCTTCTCGATGTTGGCGCGCTGCCGCTCCTCGCTGGCCATGAACTTGATGAAGTCGGCCGCGGTCGCCTTGTTCTTCGCGAAAGCGCTGATGGCGTAGTTATGACCACCGAGCGTCGAGACACCCGGGCCGGTCTTGCCCGCCAGCGGAGCGACACCGAACTTACCCGCGATCTTCGACGAGCCATCGGTCTTCGATGCCAGCGAGTAGACGTAGGGCCAGTTGCGGTGGAAGAGCAGCTTGCCGTCCTGGAAGGCGCGACGGCCCTCTTCCTCCTTGTAGGTGATGGCGGCCTTCGGAATGGCTCCCGACGCGAAGGCCTTGGTGAGCTCCTCGAGACCGGCCAGCGCCTCCGGGGTGTCCACGTTCGGCTTGCCGTCCTTGCCGACGACGACGCCGCCCGCGGAGTTGACCGCCTCGGAGAAGTTCACCGTCAGGCCTTCGTACTTCTCGAACTGACCGGCGTAGCAGCTCATGCCCTTACCCTCGGGCAATGCCGCAACCTTCAGGCAGGCAGCGAGCATCTCGTCCCAGGTGGTCGGCGCCTTCAGACCGGCCTTGTCCAGCAGATCCTTGCGGTAGTAGAGCAGCCCGCCGTCCGACGTGATCGGGACCGCGTACAGCTTGTCCCGGTACTTCGCGGTCTCGACTGTCGCCGGGATCGCGCTGGTCAGGCTGGGGAACTGGTCCTGTGGCAGTTCCACAACCCACCGGTTCGCGGCGAACTCCGCGGTCCAGACGACGTCCAGGTTGAGGACACTGAACGAGTCCTGCTTGTTCTGGGCGTTCTGGACCATCTGCTGCCGCTGAGCGTCGGCCGACTCGGGAAGCTCCGAGACTGTGACCTTCTCCTCCGGGTGCTGCGAGTTCCACGCCGCGACCTGGCTCGTCAGGTTGCCGGAGGTGTCCTTGCCGGTGGCAAACGTGATCGGGCCCTTACCCTCGAGTGCGGTACCCCCAGTCGTCGCCCCACCACCGCTGGTGTCGTCACCGCCACACGCGGACGCGAGCAGCAGAAGGCTGCCGGCGACCGCAGTAGCGACCGCCTTGCGTGTGTGTGATCGTTCAAACCTCATCGTGTACCTGCCCTCTCCCGATGCGAACTCTGGTCCTGCGCAGGCCGCCCGCAGCTCCCCACCACACTGCGAAACGCCCTATCCGGACAGTAACCGAGATCGGGGGCGATGTGTCCTGAGCCACACATCTTGTCGATCCCAGCATCATGCACGGACAAGCGCATGGCTGTATGCGACCGCGATTCCCCATCGGGCACAACCAGGTGTTTCTTAACGATTCGGTATTACCGATCAGTAACAAGCGATCCACGGGCAGGAGAGCCCAGATCCGCTGCACTAAGTCGCCGACACGCTCCGGAACGGATCCGTCGCGCAGGCAACGGAGTTGTGGAAGGCAACGACTGCGATGGGTTCAGGCGGTCGCGGAGGCGTCGCCGACGTTGCCGCGGACCCACTCGACGATCTCGACCGTGGTCGCGCCGGGGGTGAAGATCTTGTGCACGCCGAGCTCGGCCAGCGGCTGCAGGTCGGCCTCGGGGATGATCCCGCCGCCGAACACCACGATGTCGTCCGCGTCGCGCTGGGTGAGCAGCTCGCGGACCTTCTTGAACAGCGTCATGTGCGCGCCGGACAGCACCGACAGGCCGATCGCGTCGGCGTCCTCGGCGATCGCGGTCTCGACGATCTGCTCCGGCGTCTGGTGCAAGCCGGTGTAGATGACCTCCATGCCGGCGTCCCGCAAGGCGCGGGCGACCACCTTCGCGCCCCGGTCGTGTCCGTCCAGTCCGGGCTTGGCGACGACGACTCGCAGTGGGCTGGTGGCTGGCATATGAACAGGCCTCTCGGTACGCGGACGCGGCGTTGCGCCAAGGAACATTGGCAGGCTATCCGAGCCGCACCTCACGGATAAGACACGGAGGTGTGTGTTCCCGGCCACGCGAACCGGGAACCGGATATCGTTGAAAGTGATCGGACCAGTGCGGTGACGTTGCCTGGGGGGTCTGATTTCGGGAGTGAGGAGACGCGATGAGCGCCGACGGCATCCGCGAGGCTCTCGAAGGACTCAGGTACGGCGCCCGCTCGGCGCTGTCACCCCGCGTGCTGCAGGGTGCCGCCGTGGAGATCGGCTGGATCACCACCCGTCTCGCGATGTATCCCCTCGGCCTGGTCAGCGGCTCCGGCAGCCGGGCCGAGCGGCTCAACCTGAGCGGCCTGACGCCGGCCCAGCGCAGTCTGCTGGTTGGGGACGTCCAAGCCGCCGGTACGCCGATCCTGCTCGCGCACGGGATCATCGACAACCACACGGTGTTCGCCCTGATGCGCCGCCAACTGCTCCGTCGTGGCTTCACCCGGATCCAGTCCTTCTCCTACTCGCCGCTGACGCTCGACGTCCGGAGTACCGCCGAGCGGATGGCCGCCGAGGTCGAGCGACTCTGCGAGGAGTCGGGATCGGAGCAGATCCACATCGTCGGGCACAGCCTGGGCGGCCTGATCGCCCGGTACTACGTCCAGCGGCTCGGCGGCGATCAGCGCGTACACACCTGCGTAACGCTCGGGACCCCACACCAGGGCACCGTCGCCGCGCGGCTGCTGCCCTGGCCACTGGTGAAGCAACTGCGGCCGGACAGCGACCTGATGGAGGAGCTGGCCGAGCCGGCTCCGGACTGCATGACCCGGTTCGTCGCGTTCTACAGCGACGTCGACCAGCTGATCGTGCCGCAGCGCCGGGCCCGGATCCGGCACCCCGACCTGATCGCGCGCAATATCCGGGTCGACGGGGTGGGACACCTGTCGCTGCCGTTCCACGGAGAGGTGGTCCACCAGATCACCGGGATGCTCTCGCACCTCGACGAGCAGGACACAGTTGCATGAAAGTTCTTCCTGACATAGCAGCCTTCTGAGCGCTCAAGCCGATGCACGTGCAGCAGCGCATGCAAAGGTTTCGTGAAGGAGGGGCCCAAAAAGGGGTGGCAGGGTTTGTCGGCTCGTTGCGGTTCCGTTATGGTGCATGAGCCCCCGAGGGGAATAAAACCTCCCCGGGAGTGGACAGTGCTCCAGCCCCTCCCCTGTGACCGAAAGGCCACGTTGTGTCCCAGCACCGTGCCGCGGCCAGCCGCGTCACGCCAGGCAACGCTGCGCGCAAGACCGGCGCAGGACGTCACAGTGCCAAGCATCGTGTTGCCAGGCGTAACACCCCCAGTAGTACGCAGGTAGTCGGATTGACCGCAGCCCTCGCGGCAGCGGCAGGTGCAGTCGGCTTCAGCCACAGCTCCCTGGCAGCACCGACGCAGGCGAACTCCGCGGTCAACATCGCTGCCCTCAGCATGGGCAACGGGCAACTGTCCGAGCTGACCACGGCGCGGATCGAGCGCCGCAACCTGGCCACCCGGGACTCGTCCCGGGTCGAGCTGGCCGTCACACAGACCAACAAGAAGCAGGCCGCGGCCGACCGGACCGCCAAGGCCCGGGCCGCGAAGCTCGACGCCACCCGCGCGCTGACTGCCAAGCGCGCCAGCGCGCTCGCCAAAGCCAAGGCCGCGATCGACCTGGCGCAGCAGAAGGCCCGCGAGTCGGCCACCCGCTGCGAGATGGTGATCTCGGACTACCGCATCACCGCCACCTTCGGTCAGGGCGGCGGCCGCTGGGCCCGCAACCACACCGGGACCGACTTCGCCGCCGATCTCGGCACTCCGATCCGCAGCGTGATGAAGGGCGAGGTTGTCGGCGCCGAGTTCGCCGGGGCCTACGGCCGGCAGGTCCGGGTCCGGCACGAGGACGGTACCGAGACCTGGTACAACCACATGTCGAAGTTCAGCGTCTCGTTCGGCGAGACCGTGTACGCCGGTGACCAGGTCGGCGCGGTCGGCATGACCGGCAACACCACCGGCCCGCACCTGCACTTCGAGGTCCGCCCCGGCGGCGGCGAGCCGATCAACCCGATGCCGTGGCTGCGCGACCACTGCGGCCTCAACCCCTGATCCAGCCCTTCCCTGCACGGCTTGGCCTTTAAGGCTTGGCTCGCCGTACTACGCTGACGCGCATGCGTCCGGCGCCTGGTCAGGTACTGCATTTCTCCGAAGATCCGGCGATCCGGATCTTCCGCCCGCAGATCGCTCCGACGTCGGTCCGTGTCGACAGGGTGGGCACCCCGTACGTTTGGGCCGTCGGCCACGATCGTGCGCCCGACTACTGGTTTCCCCGGCAGTGTCCTCGTGCGATGGCATGGGTGAGTGCCGAGACGTCGGCAGAGGACCGCTCACGGATCATCGGCGACGGCTGCGGCACGCGAGTCCACGCGATCGAGTACGGCTGGCTGGAGGCCATGCGCACGGTCGAGCTCTACGCGTACCGGTTGCCTGCCGAGCCCTTCCAGCCCGCGGAGGCGGCCGTGGTAGCGACAACCGAGGTCAAGCCGCTCGGCCCGCCTCAGCGGGTTGGCGACTTGCTCGAGCTACACGCGGAGGCCGGGATCCAGCTCCGCGTGCTGCCACGCCTGCACGACTTCTGGGACGCCGTAACCACCAGCACCTTAGAGTTCAGCGGCATCCGCCTCCGCAACGCCCTCACCCGCTGACTTCCATCCCCCAACCGCCAGCACCGGCGTACGGCGTGCGCTGCCTCCGCCCTCGTACGGGTACTCGCGGCCCTCCGACCTTGAGCACCGCCCAGCCACCCAACCCACCTCGGGCTACCTGGCCCCTGCCCAAAGTCGAGCCACCGTCCCAACCGCCGCCCGCGTACGGCGTACAGCACCCCGCCCGCACCCACCCCGCGTACAGCGTGCGC
>NZ_AQUZ01000066.1 GCF_000372465.1 Kribbella catacumbae DSM 19601 | reverse complement strand
CGAAGAACAAATGATCGAAGCCGCCCGGTTGTTGAGCCCGGACGGCTTGGTGGACTTCGGCCGCGAGGTCCTGAACAGGCTGGACACCGATGGCCCCGAACCGGCCGAAGACGACGCCCACGCCAACGAAACCCTGTCGCTGCGGCGCGCCGACGGCGGTGTGAAGATCAGCGGCTACCTGTCCGGCGANAACGCCGAACTCCTCCGGGTCCAGATCAACCGTCTCTCGAAGCCCCGCCGAACTGTTGATGGCGAGCTGGATCCGCGCCCGCACGCCAAGCGCCAGGCCGACGCCCTTCACCGCCATCCTGAATGCAGCGGCCGCGACCATGCCCCGCAAACGCACCCCTGGTACAGCCGGTGGGTCCGGCACGTCCGGCGACTCCGGCACGTCCGGTGAGTCCGGTACCCCGGATACGTCCAGTGGCGCCGGTACGTCGGATCTGTTCGATGGCTCAGATGCGTGGGGTGGCTCGGGTATGTCCGGTGAGTCCGGTACGCCAGGTACGTCCGGTGGCTCGGGTGCGTCCGGTGCATCGGAAACGTTCGACGACTCAGACGACTGGGGTACCTCGGGTCTGCCCGGTGCGTCCGAGACGTCGGGTGCCTGCGGGACGTGCGGCGCCTCGAATGGGTCGGGTGGGCCGGGGGTGCCGCACATCACCATCACCATCGACCTCGAAGACCTCCGCAACGCCACCTCCCAAGCAGTCGGCGAACTGGTCTACGGCGACAACCTGTCCGCCTCGGCCGTACGCCGGCTGGCCTGCGACGCCGTCGTCATCCCCATCGTGCTCGGCTCGGACTCCCAACCCTTGGATGTCGGGATGGAACAGCGCTACGTCACCCGCGCGATCCGCCGCGCCCTGATCAGACGCGACAAGGGCTGCGTGATCTGCAAAGCCCCGCCCTGGCAGTGCCACGCCCACCATTTGATCCATTGGATCGACGGTGGCCCCACCGCCATCCAGAATCTCGCGCTGCTATGCGCAGGCCACCACCGCGCGGTGCATGCCGGCCACTGGGCCATCACCATCACCCGCGGCGTCGTCCAGGTCACCCGCCCCGGCTGGACCAGCCCCGGCCCCACCACCCCCGCCGACCTAGCCAACCTCACCAACCTGACCCGCTACTTCGGCCCGCCCTCTACCGGCTCCGGCAGCGCCTTGGACCACGACCATCCCGGCCGGTTCTTCTCCCCGCCCAGTCCGCGCCCGAAGGTGCAAGCCGGTACCGGAGGCCTGTCCTGGCTCACCCCCGAGGCGGTCGCCCTGCTTGATCCCTGGGGCGACAACAGCAATCCCGCCGCCGGCCCGTAACATCCACCGCACCGCCGGCGGCCCGGCACGTCGGCCTGGTTAGCCGCGTCGAGGGCCCGCGGCTGACCGAGCTCTGCCTGTCCGCGGTCGAGCGCCGGATCGACCTCGACTTCGCCGCCCGGCAGGCTTGCAGCGCCCAGTGGCCGCCGGCAACTGCCCGCTCTCCAGCCCTCGGCCACCGACCGAGGGCTCCTCGCCATGCCCGCTGCCCGGCTGCCCGCTATCGATAGTCGGAGCGCCAACGGTGAAGGTCGGGTCCTGCCCCGCCCCGGCTGTCCCCTGTCAATGGGCCGAGCGCCGACGGTCAAGGTCGGGTCCTGCCCCGCCCCGGCTGTCCCCTGTNCCGCCCCGGCTGTCCCCTGTCAATGGGCCGAGCGCCGACGGTCAAGGTCGGGTCCTGCCCCGCCCCGGCTGTCCCCTGTCAATGGGCCGAGCGCCAACGGTGAGGGTCGGGTCCTGCCCGCAGCCCGCTGCCGCTGTACGACGCCCACACCTGCCGCTGCCGCCTTTTCGACGCCCACACCGTGCCCCAAGTCGACCGCCTCAGCCACCTTGGGCACCGGCCGGCCACCCAAGCCGCCCCGGGCGGCCCTAGCCCGTGCCCAAAGCCGACCAACCCTCGCCGGGGCGGGGAGGAAATTGCCCCCAGATCGGGTTAAAACCCGCCCCAGGTCCCCCGCGAGCATCCTCCCCAACCGTTGATGCCGGCTGGCGCCGGCGCTCGTGGTGGATATACGAGTGAACCCACCCTGTTTGCCAGCAGGCGATCGGTGGTCAGCTCGCTCATGTCACTCCGCACTCTCGACAGCAGGATTCTTGTTGATGGCATGGTCAGCCAGGACGCAGCAGATTTCATCAGCCCATGCCTGACCGGCTCCGCGCCCTACGGCTCCTGATCCGCATCGCGTCTGGGGTCCTCCGCGAGTTCCTGGAGGACTTGCTGCAACTCGGGTGGGCCGCTGGAGTCAGGGCGCTCGCGGTACAGCGCTAGGCCCTTTTGCTGCGAATTGCCTAGCCAGCTCGGGTTGCTCGGACCGGTTGAGTCGCGCAGCAGCACTAGCCAGTGCTCTCACCAGCTGCTCGTGGTGCCGGGTGTCTGATGCCGCCAGCGTTCGCCGTACGGCGAGGCCGTCGCGGTGGACGGTGAGTGACTCCTCGGCGTGGCGGAGTCGGCCCAGACTGTGGCCGACCGCCTCGCAGGCGGCCGCGTAGCCGGAGCGGCCATCGTCGTTGTTCTCGCTAAAGCGCCTCTGCAGCTCGAGCGACTCGTACCAGCGCGCCTTTCCTTCAGGGACCCGCCCCTCGGCCACCAGGCTGTTGCCTAGCATCCGGACAGCGTCGGCGAACTCAGGCAGCCGGGCGGGATCGTCGGCGAGCAGCGCGCGCTCGTACCCGACTACCGCCTCGGACACGCGCTGGATCTGCCCCGGCCGATCCAGCCGGTTCAGGATCGTCCTCAACTGGTTCGCGTCCAGGACAGCCTCGTCACGCAGCTCTGGATCCGTGGCGGCCAGGCGGCGGCGAATCTCCCAGGCTTCCTCCGCGACCGGCAGTGCGCGGTCCCACTCCTCGCCATCGAACAGCGAGATCGTCAGGTTGGACAGATTCAGGGCGAGTCTGCCTTCGTGCAGCGCGACCAGCTGGCGGGTGAGGGCGATTGCTTCCGTGGTGTGAGGGATCGCCTCGGCCTCACGGTCCAGACGGCCGAGGGTGACGGCGACGCGGTTGAGCGAGATCGAAAAGTGGCCGGCGCGCAAGGTGCCAGCTTTCGGCGGGGTGTTTGGCGGCTAGCTTCCGGAAGTGGTGCACGGCCGTGCCCGCGGAGTCCAGGGCCTGCTCGGGATCGAACTTGTCGCTGAACTTCTGGATGTTGCGGGTGTGGAACGCACCGAGACCAGCGCGCAGCTCGATCATGAAGTCGTAGCTGATCACCATGATGAGCAGGCCGACGGTGGTCAGGGCGTGAGCGTACGGCCACCCTGCGATCCAGGCGACCCCGCCTGCCAGGGCGCCGCCCAGACCCGCCAGCGCCATGACCCGGCGGACAGACACGATCGTGAGCTTGTCCGGCGTACTGGCCATGGTTCATCCCCTCGCATCACCCGTTGTAGACCTTGATGCGCGGATCGGCCGGAGGTTCTCTACTCGTCCAGATCCAGAGTCTGCACCTCGACGGTGAGCGGCTTGTAGGTTGGGCATATGCGATTCGACAGCTACACCGTGATTCTGTTGACGTTGCGGCCGGATGCGCCTGTCATGACGGAGGAGCAGGCGGCCGAGCTGCAGGATCGGCACCTGACGCATGGTGCCGGGCTGCAGGATCGCGGGCTGATCTTGGCTCGCGGACCGCTGACAGATCAGGACGACGAGCGCTTTCGTGGCTTCTCCATCTGGTCGGTCGACCCGGCTACCGCTCGAGCACATGCCGAGGCTGATCCCGCGGTACAGGTCGGCCGGTTGGCAGTCGAGGTGATGACGTGGATGATGCCCGCCGGCAACATCCAGTTCACCAAGGTGCGGGCGCCCAGATCGATCGCCGAGGCAACGGCCGACTAAGCCCCAGGGCAGGCTGCGGCCGGATCGGCGTGATGGGCCGGGAGCCAACGGGTCAGGGCGAGGAAGCTCGCCGCGGTGATGCAGGCTGCGGCGACCAGCAGGATGACTGTGGTGTAGCCGACGGCGGCGGCTAGTACTGCGCCGCCGAGCGGGGCGCAGGCGCGGGAGATGAGGACGGGGGTTGCGAGGGTTCCTGCGATGGTGGCGTAGCCGGTGGAGCCGTAGCGGTCGAGGAGGATGGCCGGGGTGGCGATCGAAGCAACCCCGAAGCCCAGGCCGAACAGGACCAGACACACCACCGTGCCGAGCAGATGCCTTCCAAACAAGGGCAGCAGGGCGATCGCGATGCCCTGCACCATCAAGATGACGGCCGCGATAGTGGCCATCGGCAACCAGCGGAGCGACACCGTGGTCACGACCCGACCGGTGACCGAGAGCAAGCCCAGCAGGCCTGCCAACGTGGCCGCGATGGCTGGCGGGTGACCGAGGCTGATCAGATAGAGCACGAGGTGGATCGCGATCACGGCCAGGGCAGCACTGTGCAGAACGAACGCTCCAGCGAGTAGCCAGAACCCCGGATCTCGCAGTACATGGGACGGCGAAGCCCGCTCCGGTGCAGACACACGGCGGGGCCCGGTGTGCCGCAGAGCGACAGCGTGCAAGGGAATGGCGAGGAAGCCATAGATAGCGAGCAGGATCAGAAGGGTGGTGCGCCAGTCGTAGGCGTCCACGAGCCGGCCGGTCAGCGGGATGAAGATGGAGCTGGCGAACCCGCCAACCAACGTGACCGCGAGCAACGACTGAGTACGGCGTACTGGATCGGTGACGGCCACGATCACCGCAAAGGCCGGCCCGTACAGCACCATCGATGACGCGACCCCGATCAGCACGAACACCGCATACAACTGCGGTGCTGTCTGGACCTGCGACCAAGCAGCCAGAGCGATCGCACCAAGCACCGACCCCACGGTCATCAAGGCGTGCCCACCACGAGCATCGAGCCAACGCCCGACCGGGATCGCCATCGCCCCAGTCGTCAGTACTGCGATGGTCAGCGCACCCGCGGCCGTCGCGGTCGAGATCTGCAGATCGCTGCTCATCGGGCCGATCAAGGCGCTGAACGCGTAGTACAAGACGCCGTAGCCGACCGTCTGGGTCACTGCGAGCGCTGCGATCAACCGCCAACGGCCACCGCTACCCGGCTTGAGATCGGGAGCGGCGGCCGTCGACAGAATCCCCCTGATCATTCGCCCCCTTTTGACCCACGCCGCTGACCCCGCAACTCCGGGCTGTCTCCACAGGAGGTCAAAAGGGGGCGAATGATCAGAGAGTGCATCAGCTGCAGCAGCCGGATTGCGTGACCTTCGGGGGGTCGAGGACGGTGAGCAGACCGCCGCCGATGCCAGTCGCCAATCCACGGGAAGTCGCCCGCGCCGGCTCCGCCGCCGAGTTGCCCGCGGTCGCCTGCGGAGCAGGACCGCAGCAGCCACTGCTCGCCGTGGCTTCTTCGCCAGGGAAGGCCAAGCTCGACGAGCACACGCCGGTCTCCGGCAGATCGAGCTGTACGTCGCGCGCAGCCTCCCAGTCGCCGGCCAGCGCGGCGACGACCGAGCGGGCCTGCTCGTAGCCGGTGGCCAGCAGGAAGGTCGGAGCGCGACCGTACGACTTGGCGCCGATCGCGTAGTAGCCCTGCTCGGGATGCGCGAGCTCGTCGACGCCGTGCGGCGGGACCGTCCCGCAGGAGTGCTTGTTCGGGTCGATCAACGGCGCCAGCGCGCGGGTCGAGCCAAGGATCGGGTCCAGGTCGAGGCGCAGTTCGGCGACGACCCCGTGGTCCGGCCGGAACCCGGTCGAGTTCACCACGGTGTCGGCCACGACGGCCTGCTCCCCTGCGACGAGCTGAACCCGGCCGTCCGCAGTACGGGTGATTCCTTCGGTGCGGAAGCCGCCGACTAGTTCGACTCGGCCGGACTGAACGAGCTTCTTGACACGCTCGCCGAGGGCGCCGCGGGCCGGCAGTTCGTCGGCTTCCCCGCCGCCATAGGTCCGTTCCTGGCTGCTTCCGCGGACGACCCAGACGATCTCCGTGCCGGGTTCCTGCTCGGCCAGTTCGCCGAGGTCGAGCAGCGTGGTCGATGCGGAGTGGCCCGCGCCGACTACCGCAGTACGGCGGCCTGCGAACCGGGCGCGGTCTCGGCCCAGTACGTCGGGCAGCGCGTGCGCGACCGCGTCGGCGGCATCGGTCTCGCCGCGAGCGGGGATGCCGGATCCGCCCAGGACGTTGGGTTTGCGCCAGGTCCCCGCTGCGTCCACGACAGCGGACGCGGTGAGCTCTTCGCCGTCGGCCAGGCGGATCAGGAACGGGGCGTCGTCGCGGCCCGCAGTACGGATCCGGTCGAATCCGGCGCGGGTCACGGCAACCACCTCAGCGCCGTACTGGATCCGGTCGGCTAGCTGCGGGGTCTTCACCAGTGGCGCGAGGTACTGGTCGATCAGGTCGCCGCCGGTCGGCAGCATGTCCGGGTCGGGCTCGGTCCAGCCGGCCTCGTCGAGCAGTCGCCGGGCAGCGGAGTCGACGCCATAACGCCACGGGCTGAACAGGCGGACGTGCCGCCATTCCTCGATCGCGGCGGCCGCGCTGGGACCCGACTCCAGGACAACGAAGTCGACACCGCGGTCCGCCAGGTGCGCCGCAGCGGCCAGGCCCACCGGGCCGGCACCGATCACCACGACCGGCAGGTCTTTCGAAGGGACGATCATCGGAGCTCTCCAAGGGTTGCAAAGGATCTGGCTGCATCGACAGTCATCGAATCAGCGATGCCCAGCTTGCATCCTGATTCGACAAGAGTCAAGATAGACGCATGTCGAAACAGAAGATCGTCCTCGAGCTCAGCGGTGGCTGCTGTACGCCGATCTCCGACGCCGCGCTGGACCCGGCAGCCGCGAGCGAGGGCGCGACGGTCTTCAAGGCACTGGCGGACCCGGTCCGGCTGCGGCTGATGTCGGTCATCGCCTCGGCCGGCGACGAGGTCTGCGTCTGCGACATCACTCCGCTGTTCGACGTCAGCGGTCCGACGATCTCCCACCACCTGCGGGTACTCCGCGAAGCCGGCCTGGTCGACTGCCAACGCCGCGGCACCTGGGTCTACTACTGGCCGCTGCCCGAACGCCTCGAGTGGCTCTCCACGCTTCTGTCGGCCCCCGCCGCCACCCGCACTGGCACAGCCAGCTGAGCCCGATCGTGGCACCACCCCGCCAGTTACGCGCGCCGGTCATCGGTGCCCCCGGCCCGCTCCTCCCCCAACGCGCGCTCGACACGCACCAGCCGCTTGGGGTCCGAGCCCACCAGTGGTGGGCTCGGACCCCAAGCGGTTACCTCGGACACCGCACACCTTGTCCGAGGTCGCCGTTCTGGGCGCGAGCCCACGAGTGGTGGGTTCGGCACGTCTGGCGTCAGGCGATCCGTAGCTCGCCGACGAGTTTCTCGACGCGGGCGCGGATTTCGTCGCGGACCTGGCGGACGACCTCGATCGGCTGCCCTGCGGGGTCTGTGAGTACCCAGTCCTCGTAGCGCTTGCCGGGGAAGACCGGGCAGGCATCCCCACAGCCCATCGTGACGATGACGTCGCTGGTACGGGCGGTGTCGTACTCGAGCAACTGCGGGATGGCGCCGGTGATGTCGATGCCGACTTCGCGCATCGCCTCGACAGCGGTCGGGTTGATCTGGTCGCGAGGCGCCGAGCCGGCCGAACGGACCTCGACAGTGTCGCCGGCCAGGTGGCGAAGCCAGCCGGCGGCCATCTGGGAACGGCCCGCGTTGTGGACGCAGACGAACAGGACGACAGGCTTGCTCACTTGGCTACTCCGGAGGTTGGGATGACGATCTCGTCGGCGGCCCGCGCCGCCTCGGGGTACAAAACAGCGAGCAGCCCGACTCCGACGACGGCACCGATCAACTGCGCAATGATGAAGCCAGGCAGGGATCCGGGCGCGATCCCGGCGAAGGTGTCGCTGAACGCGCGGCCGATACTCACGGCAGGGTTGGCGAACGAGGTCGATGAGGTGAACCAGTACGCCGAGCCGATATAGGCGCCGACGGCAACGGGTGCCAGCGCGGCACGACCGGACGAAGCCAGCGCGAAGATCAGCACGACGAGTCCGGCGGTCGCGACCACCTCGCCCAGCCACAAAGGCCCGGTACTGCGGTCGGTGGTCGCCCAGGACACGGCGGCTTTCGCGTACATGAGGTTGGCGAGCACGGCGCCCACAATGGCACCGGAAATCTGCGCCGGGATGTACGCCGCCAGCTCGCGCAGCGTCAGGCCAGCGCCGGCCCGACGCCCGAGCCACCAGTCGACAGCCGAGACGACCGGGTTGAAGTGCGCGCCGGACACGGGCCCCAACATCAGGATCAGTACTGCGAGTCCTAGTGCAGTCGCGAACGCGTTCTCCAGCAACTGCAGGCCGACGTCATCGGGCGACAAGGCCGAGGCCGCGATCCCTGATCCCACGACGACGGTGACCAGCAGCCCCGTACCGACGGCCTCGGCGACCGCTCGTCGCCATAGCGGCACAACGCTACTCATCGGCCGCGCCTGGTCGTGCTCGACGCCGACGACAGGACGGTCGCCAGCCGGTCGATGCGGTCGGTGAGCTCGCTGTAGGCAGCCTCGAAGGCCGCGTCGTTGTCGACAGCCGCGGGATCGGGCACTGACCAGTGCAGCCGCGGCCGCGCATCGGCCGGGAGGTGCTCGTAGGCGACGTCGCACACCGCGACTATCAGGTCCTCGCGCTCCACGACGTCGTCCACGTGGCTTGTGCGCCAGGCGGCGGGATCCAGTCCGTGCTTACGAGCGACCCGTACTGCTCGCGGGTGCGGTTTTGCCGCGGGCTGGGTGCCGGCCGACAGCGCGGGGATGTGGCTGCGCCGCGACCAGATCGAAGCGGCCAGCTGGGAGCGGGCCGAGTTCTGCGTACACACGAACACCACTCGAGGAGCCTCGGTCAACGACGGCGTGACGACCGACGCCAGAACCTCGGTCGCCAACCGCACGTAGGTACGGCGGCGATCCCCTTCGGACCGCGACCGGATGACCAGCCCGGCATCCTCCAGAACCTTCAGATGATGGGCGATGAGATTGGTAGGCATCTCCAGCACCATCCCGAGCTCCCCCGGCGCGGCATCTCCCGCGACCAGGGTGTCCACAATCGCCAGCCGCGCGGGATCACCAAGCGCCGCGTGAATCCGGGCCCGATCAGCTATGGCCATTCGCTCAGCACTCATTGACTCAATATTCACTGAGCGAACGGCACAATGTCAAGCCGAACGGGTCGCGTTCGGTCAGGCGGGTTGGCGGGGCTTCAGTTGGTTGCTGACGTCAACGACGCCGACGGTGTCCCAGGCATCGTCGCCGGCCGCCCGCTTGGCCAGCCAGGACGACACCTCGCCGCCGAGGATCACCACGGACTGCTTGACATCGACCTGGATGTCGTCGTCCTTGGTGTGCGGGTTCTCCTTCAGCCGCTTCACCACGGTCGACTTGATCTCACGATCGCTGGGATGACCCGGCGGTACCGGACCTTCCCACCAGTTGTAGTAGTACCGGTCCTGTGGGTAGCTCCACGGATCAATCATCGCGACCTCCTCCGAGAGAATGTGCCCGCCGTCAGACGCGGTCGCGGACGCCGTCTACGCCGGCTAGCTGGGCGCAATGAGCGCAGCAGTAGATCGCGGTGTCCTCCTGGATGCCGTGACCGAGCACCCGGCAACCGCAGTGCGCGCAGGTCGGGGCGATCCCGTGGGCCGCGCACTCGAGGCTGTCGAAGACGTGCGAACTCCCGTCCGCGAGGATCACGGTGAAGGCAGCGTCGTACTCGTTGCTGCAGACCTCACACGTTGCCATCGTGTTCTCCCTAGGTCAGATGATCGGGCCCGGCCCCGGTTCGTCTGGGTCGGAGACCGTCTTTGTCGAGCGGGTCCCGAGGGCGATGCCGAGCAGCACCATGCCCGCGGCAAGGCCCAGATGCAGCCACTGGTCGGCCATGTTGACCGGAACGAAGTTCGCAGTACTGTCGTGGTCGATGATCGCGCCGTAGATCCACAACGCCAGGTAAATGATCCCGCCGCCGATCAGGTACCCGCGGGCCGCCGTCGCCGTCCGCGCGAGCACGAGGCCCGCGACACCGAACAGCAGGTGTACGGCGTTGTGCAGCACCGACACCTGGAACGCGCCGAGCAGCATCGCTTCGGATTCGTGCCCGGCAAACGTCATGGTGTCGTAGCCGGTCGTGATACCGGGAACAAACCCCAGGATCCCGAATACCAGGAATCCTGCACCTATCACAGTGGCCACGGTCTGCACCGGGCTTGCCATCCTCATCGTCCTGCTGTGCGCAGCGTGGCTGGTCATCTTCACCACTTCCCTCGTACAGGTGAATAGGTGCCCCGGCCGGAAACAGCTCCGCGAGCCGCCAACCGGACGGCGCACACCACCGGTACCCCGCCGGCGCAAGCACTACGCAGGACGACGGCTTGACCCTGACGTAACGTCAACCCTTGGGGCATGAACTTCTTGGTAGATGACTGGAATCGCTCATGACGGCCGCGGAGCCGGCGATTCGCGTGCAGGGTTTGGAGAAGGCGTACGGGAAGCTCGAGGTACTGCGCGGTGTGGACTTCGACGTCGCACCGGGCAGTATCTTCGCCCTGCTCGGCTCCAACGGAGCGGGCAAGACCACGGTCGTGCGGATCCTGGCGACGCTCCTGAAGGCCGATGCGGGAGCGGCTGTCGTCAACGGATTCGATGTCGCGACGCAACCGTCAGACGTGCGGGAGTCCTTCAGCCTCACCGGGCAGTTCGCGGCCGTCGACGAGATCCTCAGCGGGCGCGAGAACCTCGTACTGGTCGCGAGACTGCGCCACCTCAAGGACCCGGGCGCGATCGCGGATGAGTTGCTGAAGCGTTTCTCCCTGACCGACGCGGGTGCGCGCAAGGTGTCTACGTACTCGGGTGGGATGCGTCGTCGCCTCGACATCGCGATGAGCCTGATCGGGGATCCGCCGGTGGTCTTCCTGGACGAGCCGACGACCGGGCTCGACCCCGAAGCGCGCATCGAGGTGTGGGACACCGTGCGGAGTCTCGCCGGACGCGGTACGACGGTGCTGCTCACGACGCAGTACCTGGAGGAGGCCGAGCAGCTCGCCGACCGGATCGCGATCCTGCACCAGGGCCGGATCATCGTGAACGGCACCCTCGCCGAGCTCAAGCAGCTCCTCCCGCCCGCCAAGGTCGAGTACGTCGAGAAGCAGCCCTCGCTCGAGGATGTCTTCTTCGCGGTCGTTGGCGAAGGCAACGAGTCCGGGCCGAACAGGAAGTAGGGAACAACTATGGCTACGCATTTCTTCGGCGACACCGCCGTCCTCACGGGACGGACCATGCGCCACGTCACGCGCAGCGTCGACACCATCATCACGACCGCGATCATCACGACCGCGATCATGCCGATCGCGATGATGCTGATGTTCGTCTACGTGTTCGGCGGCGCGATCAACACAGGCTCGGTTTCGTATCTGAACTACATGCTGGCCGGCATCCTGCTCATCACCATCGCCTCGGGCGTCGCCTACACCGCGTTCCGGCTGTTCATGGACATGAAGAGCGGGATCTTCGAGCGGTTCCAGTCCATGCCGATCGCACGGTCTGGCGTGCTGTGGGCCCACGTTCTGACCTCGCTCGTGGCCAACGTGATCTCGCTCGTGATCGTCGTGGCCGTCGCTCTCCTGATGGGCTTCCGCTCGGCGGCCGGAGTACCGGCGTGGCTCGCGGTCGCCGGCATCCTGCTCCTGTTCACTCTGGCGCTCACCTGGCTCGCCATCATCCCCGGTCTCACCGCGAAGACCATGGAAGGCGCGAGCGCGTTCTCCTACCCGCTCATCTTCCTGCCGTTCCTCAGCTCGGCCTTCGTGCCCACCGAGACCATGCCTGGCCCGGTGCGGTGGTTCGCCGAGAACCAGCCGGTGACCTCCATCGTCAACACGCTCCGCGCCCTCTTCACCGAGCAGCCGGTCGGCAACGAGATCTGGACCGCCCTCGCCTGGTGCGTCGGCATCCTGGTCGTGGCGTACGTCTTCGCGATGGTCGCCTATCGTCGGAAGATCGCCTGAGGCAGTCTGAGAGTCATGCTCACCATCAGCCAGCTAGCGGGGTACGCCGGGGTGACGGTGCGCGCTGTGCGCCACTACCACCAGATCGGGCTGCTGCCGGAGCCTGAGCGCGACCACTCGGGGTACCGGATCTACGGCGCCACCGCGGTCGTGCGACTCATCCAGATCCACACCCTGGCCGATGCCGGCGTACCGCTGGCCCGCGTACAGGAACTCCTCGACGCCGGCGCGGAGGAGTTCACCGATGGCATTCAGGACATCGACAAGGAACTCCGCGCCGAGATCCGGCGGCTGCAGAACACCCGCAAACGGCTCGCCAGGCTCGCCGCTGGAGACCACCTGGCGCTCCCGCCGAGCGTCGTGGAGTACCTCGACCGGCTGCGTGGTCTCGGCGTCGAGGACCAGTACATCGTTTTGGAGCGGGACGCCTGGATCCTGGTCGCCGCCCAGATTCCGGCTGAGATCGATGCTGTGATGGCGAAGAAGCACGAGGACCTGGACGACCCGGACATGGTGCGGCTCTACCGACTGGCCAGCGACCACCTGGCCAGCGGCGCGGCCGACTCTCCGGTCGACGACCGGCGGGTCGTCGAGGTCGCCGACATCGTGGAGCGCCTGCTGATCCGCGCCGCCAAGGCCGGCGAACTGGGCGACGAAACCATGGACGACCAGGTCGTCGCCTTGCTCGACGCGACCATGATCGAATCCTCACCGCACGCCGAGCGAGTCCTCTCGATCCTGGAGCAACGCGGCTGGAAAGGCTGGACCCGCATCGAACGAGTACCGGCCGACAGGATCAAGTAGTCCGGGAGGCGGTGTCGGATCGGGGCCGAGGTGTTCGTAGCAAGAGTGAGCGTCGCCCACGAGGGCCGACCATACTCAAGGAGGACATCATGACCGCCACCTACACCTTCGACGTCTTCTCCAGCCTCGACGGCTACGGCTCCCACAGTGGCGACTGGGGCGGCTACTGGGGCAAGCAAGGCCCCGAACTGCTCGACCGCCGTCTCGCCTTGTACGCCGAGGAGCAGCGGATGGTCTTCGGAGCCAACACCCACCGGGCGAACGCCGCGATGCTGGCCTCACTCCCCGACGAGGTGCTCGACCCCTGGGTCGCCCGCATGAGGGACCTGCCGGCAACCGTCGTGTCGTCCACCCTCAAAGGCCCCCTCGACTGGCCGGACGCAACCCTCGTCACCGGCGACGCCGTCGACATTGTTGCCCGGCTCAAGGAGGAGTCCGCTGTCCCGTTGCGCTCCCACGGAAGCCTCTCGCTGAACCGGGCACTGATGGCCGCCGGCCTGGTCGACCGTGTCCAGCTCACCGTCTTCCCCGTGATCACCGGTCAAACCGGAGTAGGCCCCATCTTCCACGGCGGAGCCGACTTCGACCTAGAGCTGATCGAGAGCCGAACCCTCGACGGCAACACCCAAGAACTCACCTACCGGCCCACCCTGCACGTCTAGTTCGCCGTACTGCTCGGCACCGCTGCCTCCGCCGCGGTACTGCGCACTCTCAGTGAACTGGTTTGCCGAAGCGACGACACTTTGTTTAATATCTACGTATGTGCGCAGATACGCAGCCACGGAGATACACGCCGGGCGACGAGCAGGTCGCACTCGCCGTAGAGGTCTTCCGGATGTTGTCCGACGCCACCCGCGTCCGGCTGCTGTGGGCACTGCTGGACGGTGAGATGACGGTCAACGACCTGGCCGAAGCGGTCGGTAAGTCGCCGGCCGGGGTCTCGCAGCACCTGGCCAAGCTGCGGCTGGCACGACTCGTCCGGTCCCGGAAGCAGGGAAACCAGGCCTTCTACCGGATCGAGAACTCTCATGCCGGCCAGCTCGTCGAAGACGCGATCTACCACGCCGAGCACTCCAGCGACGGAATTCCCGAACATCACCGGGCGTCCGGCGCCGTGACTCACCTCGACCCAGCCAACGATGCCTGACAGGGCAGGGAACGAAGAGAGTCGATGAGCGGCCCAGAGCACGACCGCGAGCACCCCCACGCACACCAACACGGCCATGGTCACGGCCACCAGGACGACCACGGCGACGGACTGTGGGCGAAGCTCAAGCACGCCCTCGTCCCCCATGCCCATGACTCGAACGAAGCGATCCAGTCCGCTCAGGAAGCCAGCCGGGAAGGCATCCGCGCCGCCTGGATCGGCCTGGCGGGCATGATGATCACCGCGTTGCTCCAGGTCGTCATCGTCTGGGCGTCCGGATCGATCGCCCTCCTCGCAGACACACTGCACAACCTCGGCCACGCAGCCACCACCATCCCGCTGGTGATCGCCTTCAAGATCGGGCAGCGTGCCGCATCGAAGCGCTACCCCTATGGCTATCGACGTGCGGAGGACCTGGTCGGGCTCTTAGTCTCCCTCGTGATCGCCGCCTCGGCCGGCCTCATCATCTGGGAATCGGTCGACGCGCTGGTCGATCCGCGCCCGCTGACCAACCTCGGCTGGGTCTTCGCTGCCGGCATCGTCGGTGCGGCGGGGAACGAGATCGTGGCGATCTACCGCATCCGCGCGGGAAGGCGCATCGGCTCGGCTGCTCTGGTCGCCGAAGGCCAGCACGCCCGGGTCGACGGGTTCACCTCGATCGCCGTCGTACTCGGTGTCGTCGGCGTCTGGCTAGGGTTCGCGCGCGCCGACGCCATCGTCGGGCTGTTCATCGCCGTGGCGATCCTCGGCATCCTGGTCAGCTCGCTGCGGATCACGATCCGCCGGCTGATGGACGGCGTGGACGACGGCGTGATCGACCAGATGACGCACACCGCCCGCACGGCCGAAGGCGTCACCGACGTCGAGACCCTGCGCGCTCGCTGGAGCGGCCACCGCCTGGTGGCCGACGCCGAGATCACCGTCGAGCCGAATCTCTCGGTGGCCGAGGCCCACACCATCGCCGAGACCGTGGAACACCGTCTCCTCCTCGAGACCCCCCACCTGCAAGAGGTGAACGTCCACGTACACCCCGCCGGCGTCACCCATCCCCTGACCAGCAGCCCGGCATGACGCTGTCATTCGCCGGGCCGTTCCGGCCGCCGAGAATCCGTTTGTCCGAGTCCCATCGCATTACTCCTTCGTCGTCACAGTGAGGCAAGTGCCTCGCGAACGGTGATCCGGGATGCGCGTGTCGCGGCTGCCTCGGTAGCCAGTACGGCACCCAGAACAGCGAGCGCGGACCAAATGGCCAGGCCGCTACCGGACACCCGGAACGGCAGCGGGGCTGACATGAACAGGTTTCCCAGGCCATTTCCCAGTACGGCGGTCAACGCGAGGGCGGGCCCGACAGCGAGCAGGCAGCTCGCGACAGCCAGGAAGATCGACTCGGTCAAGACGATGCGGCGGACTACGCGCGGCTTGGCGCCGATCGCGTGCAGTACGCCGAACTCCCGCGTCCGGTCGAGCACGTTCGCCGACGTCGTACTCGCCAATCCGATAATGCCCAGCAGGCCCAGCGGCAAAGCGACGCCGACCAGGACGAGGATCACCGGTCCGGTATGGCCGGTGCCGATCGCCTCACTCCGGCTGATTGACGCGGACGACACCACCTGCACTCCAGCGGCGGCGAGCGCCTGACCGATAGCTTCCGCTGTCCGGGTACGCGCCGCTTCGTCCTTCCCCTGGGTGAAGACGCGCAGCTGGTTCGCTTCGACCGGCCGCCGCGTGGCGGCCGCTAAACCTTCACTCGTGGCGTACGCCGCTGCGTCGCCGCGCTCCTCGACCACGCCGACCACCCGCCAGTCGGTCGTCGTACTGCCCAGGGTGAGCTGTACCGTGTCACCGACCACCAGGCCGGGAATCGTGGTCTTCCGGGTGATCTGATTCAGTACTACGGCGCCTGTCTCGCCGGGCGCCAGCCAGCGGCCTTCCAGCAACTTCCCAGGCGACGCTCCGGCACCGCTCACGGTGATGAGCCGGGTGCTGTCGTGTCCTTGGTCGGGATAGGTCCGAGTGAGCGGGATCCGTCCTGGCGGTGCGACGGCGGCGGGCATGATGTTCAGGCCCGCCACTTTCACCACCTCGGGAACGGATCTCACCAGCGCCGACAGTTCGTTCACCTCCGTAGGCTTGGCGAGCCGTACTTCGACATCCCAGTCGCGCTGCGCGGCTTGCTGGGCGTTGACCGCGTTCGTGCCGGCAATCAACGACAGACCGCTGACGAAGACAGCGCCGGCGCCAGCCAGCAGACCCGCGGACAGCCAGAACCTGGCCGGGCGGCGAAAGGTGTTGCGCAGAGCCATCAGCAATCTGCGGTCGACGGTGCGGAGCCGGCTCAGCCGGGCGACGACGCCGGTCGTGCGGCCGGCCGCACGACCGGTACCGCTGTGATCCATCGCAGCTCGCACCGTGATCCGGCTTGCCTTCACCAGCGGGACGAGGGCGATCAACGGTGGCAGGCCGACGCCCACTCCGATGGTGCCGGCCGTTGCCCACCAGGGCGGGGCCACGCTGGCCGGCTGGACGCCGAGCATGTCCAGCAGCATTTGCAGGAAGATCCGGCCGATCAGCATCGCCGGGCCGAACGCGATCAGCGTCGCCGCGGTGGAGATCAGCAGCGTCAACGCGAGATACCCCCGGCTGATCCGGGCCGATCCCGCGCCGATCGCCTTAAGGATCCCGATCTGCGGGATCTGCTGGGTGAAGAGGTTGTTCAGCATCGACGCGACCAGGATCGCGCTGAGCAGCAAAGCCGCCGCCGCACCGACCAGCAGGGTGACGAGCAGGAGATCGGCCTGCCACTGATGCGGATGCGCGAAAGGTTCCGGGACCTGGATCTCCGCGACCTGTGCGCCGTACTGACGCTGCACGAACTCGCCGACGTCCTCGGCGGCTGCGGCGACCCGATCGCGGTCACGGCTCGGGAGCGTCCCGCCGGGATCGGCGACCTGGATCTTCAGCTGATCGAGGACGGCCGGATCACCCGCTCCTACCATCGTCGCCAGGGACACGTAGGCGCGGCCACGCTGTTCCTGCGGCGACGGGGCGAGACTCGGATCGTAGACGGTTCCCGCGATCCGCAGGCTGGCTGTCCGGCCATTCGGCAGCCGAAGCCGGATCGGGTCGCCGACAGCCGCGCCGAGCAGCGACAGCGAGTCGCGTCCGATCCGTACTTCTCCCGGTGCCGGCGGCCAAGCGGGTCCCCCGAGGTCGAACTTCGCCAAGCGCATCGGGTCGTCGGGTGCGGCGACGAACACCTGCATCGGGTAGGGACGCGCGCTGCCCGCTATGGCCGCCTCCGTGTCGAACTGAGCCCGGCCGGCCGACGCGATCACTCCCGGCCGGCTCCGAGCGGCAGCCACGACGGCGGACATCGTGCTGGTGCCCAGACCTGTACGGAACACGAGCGTGGCCGAGGCCGGTTCGGTCGCCGCGTAGGCGCCGCCGGTCTCGCGGCCGATCGCACTCCAGGCGAACAGCATCCCGCCGAAGACCGTCAGGCTGACCGTGAGGGCGACGACCATCAAGACGAAGCGGGACCATCCGGCTCGGACGTCGCGCCGCAGTTTGCGCGACAACAACCCGCTCATCGGGCCACTCCCGCGGCATCGACATCGCTGACCACAAGGCCGTCCCGCAGCGTGATCTCACGGCTCACCAGGGAGCGGATGTCGGTCTGATGAGTGACGACGACGATGGTGCGCCCCTCCTGGTTCAGTTCCGCGAAGAGCCGGAGTACGGCGTCGGCTGTTGCCGAGTCCAGATTTCCGGTCGGCTCGTCGGCCAGTACCAGCGGAGGATCGTTCGCCAGCGCCCGCGCGATCGCCGCACGCTGCTGCTGGCCACCCGACAGTGCCATCGGCAACTTGTCCACCTGGTCCCCGATGCCAACCCGATCGAGAAGCTCCCGGGCCCGCTCGTACCGCTCCGCGGAGGTGAGCCGGGATGCGAAGTCCATCGGAAGCATGACGTTCTCCAGCACTGTCAGCGTCGGCAGCAACTGGAAGAACTGGAACACCAACCCGACGCTCGCTCCGCGCCAGACCGCGAGGTCGGACTCCGACAACGTCCCCAGCTCAGTCCCGGCGACCCGAACCGTGCCGGTGGTGGGTCGGTCGATACCGGCAAGCAGGTTCAGTAGCGTCGTCTTCCCGCTGCCAGACCTGCCGACCACGGCGACGAACTCACCGGCCGCCACCTGAACGTCAACCGATCGCAGTGCGACGAAGTCGCCCGCGCTGGTGTGGTAGCTCTTGCCGACGGCACTCAGCCTGATCGCTTCCGACCCCTTCTCGCTCCCGATCACGACAACCTCACCCATGTCGCTGCGGGCCGTGTCCGTCTCCGCCGCCGGCGAGCGCCGCAACGACGAGGAGCAGACCCACGATCGCCACGACAGCGAGGACGATCATCAGCCACCGCCGCGATCGGTCGCGCGTCTCTCGCCCGGGAGGTGGAGCATTCATCAGCGGGTCCTTCCACGAAGTGGTGTTGTCCGGCCAGATTCACCTGGTCCGGCCGTCGCCCGAATCGCCTCGCAGGGGGATCCTTCGCTCTCCCCCCTGAGTCGACGAACATCCCCCTGCGGGGTGACGCCGGTTCTGCTCAGCCCTGGTTAAGCTCGACAGACGATGACCGGCCTGACCGCGCACCGCAGGTTGCCCGTGAGCCCATGGGTTCCGTGGGCGATAGATCTCGCCGTCGCGACGATCGCGGCAACCCTCGCCCTGATCCAGCTGCAGCACGGCGTCGGCCCATCCACTCGACCCGTCGAGCTCGGCACGTGGCATCTCGTCCTGCTGGCCGGCTCGACGCTGCCGCTGTCGATGTGGCGCCGGTCCCCCATCGGTGTCTTCGTGGTGACGGCGGCGTTCAGCGCACTGCTCGCCGCCACGGGCCGAGGGATCGAGCTCAACCCCGGACCAGCCGCCGCCCTGTTCCTCGTGGCGACGAGCCGGACTCCGCAGGTTCGCTGGACCAGATCGACCACCGCGGTCACCGTGCTGCTCCTGACGCCCTTCCTGGTCGCCACTGGGCTAGCACAGCAGAAGGTGCCGACGAGCGAACTGCTGCACAGCGGACTGCTCTGGGCCGCTGCCTGGTTCGCCGGCGATCGGCACCGGCTGCGCCGCGAGCAGCTCGACGAGCTTCGCGATCGCGCGGGCCGGATCGCGCAGGACGCGGCCCGCGAGCGGATGCTGGCCGTCGCCGAGGAACGGGCCCGGATCGCCCGTGACCTGCACGATTCCGCCGGTCACGCGATCACGTTGATCGCAGTACGAGCCGGTGCTGCACGCCTGCGCCATCCGGACGATCCTGGCCGCTCCCTGGCTGCGCTGCGGTCCATCGAGGAACTCGCGCGACAGACGGCGGCCGAGATTGATCAGACCGTGCGCTCGTTACGCACCGCCGAGGGAGGCGCCCTCGAGCCGGCCGGCGGCGTCGCACAGTTGGGCGAACTGGTGGAACGGTCCGCCCGGCCGGTGCGGCTGCGGCAGACCGGTGAGCCGCGGCGCTTGCCACCAGCAACCGATCGGGCGGCGTACCGGATCGCTCAGGAGGCCCTCACCAACGCCACCAAGCACGGCACCGGGGCCGCTCAGCTGTTGGTGGCCTATGGCAACGAGATCGTCGAGCTCGTGGTCACCAACCCGATCAGCCCAGGGCGCCGGGAGACCCGTTCGACCGGCGGGCACGGCTTGATCGGTATGCGCGAGCGAGCTGAGCTTGCGGGCGGTACCCTGGTCACCCGGCGTACCGCGGATGTGTTCGAACTGAGGATCTGCCTGCCGATCGGGGATCCCGCGGAATGACCCGAGTACTGATCGCTGACGACGAGGATCTGATGCGTGCCGGCCTGGCCGAGCTTCTCACCGCCGATCCCACGATCGAAATCGCCGGCCAGGCGGCGACCGGTCGTCAAGCGATCGATCTGGCCGTGACCGTCGCACCGGACGTCGTACTGATGGACGTCCGCATGCCCGGCACCGACGGCATCACCGCCACCCGCGAAGTCCTGCGCCTCGCACCCGAGACCAAGGTCTTGATCCTCACGACGTTCGAGCACGACGAGTACGTCTTCAGCGCCCTGCGCGCAGGCGCATCCGGCTTCCTGGTCAAGCGAAGCCGGCCCGAAGATCTCATCGCCGCCGTGCACGCGGTTCATGCCGGCGACGCTCTGCTGTCCCCCTCGGTGACCAGATTGCTGATCGACCATGTCGCCGGCTCACCAGCACTTGCCGATTCCACGGCCATCGACCGGCTCGCCGCCTTGACGCCCCGCGAGCGAGAGGTGTTCACCCAGGTCGCCCGCGGACTCACCAACCGCGAGATCGCCGCCGAGCTCGTCGTTGAGGAGTCCACCATCCGCACTCACGTCAAGCGTCTGCTGATGAAGCTCGGCCTCCGCGACCGCATCCAGGTCGTCATTCTCGCCTACGAGTCCGGCCTCGTCCGCCCCTCGAACCAGGAGAGGTCCTAGGTCGCGGACGGCCCTACCGGACGGAGACGTGAGCCGGGCGATCAGCTGACCGGCGATGCTTCGTGGAGACGGCGAAGCTTGGCGTTATAGGCCTCCAGCGCGGCGTCGCCGTCGCGGGTCGCCTGGCGGTCGAGGCGCGCGCAGTAAGACGTGGCCACGGGTCGACGCGCAGGACCGGCCCGAAGAACACCAGCCCTACCAGCAGGAAGTGGATCAGCATCAACTGGTGGCCGGGAGAGCGCGGAGGGCGAGGGTGACGGGTGCACCCAGCAACAACAGGATCGGCGTCAGCATCGAGAGCACCATGTGCTGGGCCATGTGGACGCTGAACAGCATCATGCCCAGCTTCCCGACGCCAGTGCAGGACATCGCCAGAAGCGTCAGCAGGGCGGCGAACCAGCTGATGATCCGGCCGACCGGCCACTGCACGCCGTTCCTTCGCAGCACGGCGACACCAATCGCATAGGCACCGGTCAGCACCAGGACCACGGCGAGCCATCCTGCCGGTGATCCAGGCCTGGATGGCCCTGTACGTCGCCATCGTCGGCGTCGGCGCCATGGTGTTCGGCGACCGGTGGCTCTCGTCGGCCGATCCGTTCGAGGTCTACGCGACCCTGATGGCGAGACTGTCGCCATTCGGACGCCGGGTCGACGGCGCATCATGGTCGCCTACACCGTCGGAGGTCTCGCCCTGCTCTTCGCGGAGTGAGGCAGCTTTGTCTCCACCCAGCTTGATCACGGCTGCGAGCGGCCGGCGGCCATCACGACGCTGGTCATGCACTCGGGCAGGCTGTCGCCCGCCGCGACCTCAGCTTAGCGATCGTGGCTACCCGGATCGCGTCGTACCGGTCCTGCTCGTTCGCGTAGGGCATCTTCCTCCGCCTTCTCCTCCAGGACGCTCCTGTCGTCCCGTTCGCTCGAGGAGTTTAGATGTCGCGGGGTTCTGAGCCCGGGCAGCCGCGCCACCCATCGCGCAACATTGGGTTGCGGATCGCCGGCGCGACTACTACAGTCATGCGCAACCGTTGGTTGCTTATTGGAGGTCTGTAGTGGAGTTCGGAAAGCTGGAGCGCGAGATCCGAATCGACGCGGCACCGGAGATCGTGTTCGACGTGGTGAGTCGTCCCGAGCACATCAAGATGTGGTGGCCCGATGACGCGTCGTTCGAGCCCGTACCAGGCTCGGTCGGCGAAGTGGTGTGGGGTGACCGCGCCGCGGTGGAGGTGATCAAGGTCGTCGACATGGATCCGCCCCGCAAGTTCACGTTCCGCTGGGTCGCTCCTGCTGGTCAGGTGCCCGATGCAGGCAACTCTCTTCTCGTCACCTTCGAGCTCGAGCCTTCCGGCGACGGCACGATTCTGCGCCTGACCGAGAGCGGCTTCCGGGAGAAGGGCTGGGAGGCCGCAGTACTCGAGGATGCCTTCCACGACCACGAGCGCGGCTGGGACCTGTTCCTGCCCAGGCTGCAGACCTACGCTCCTTCCGTGGTGCCGCGATGACCGTTGCCGTCGACGACGAACTCTGGTCGGCGATCGGCGACCCGATCAGGCGTCGCCTGCTCGACCTGCTGCTCGCGGAAGGAGTCGGTACTCCGACCAGCCTCAGCGACTGTCTCCCGATCACGCGCCAGGCGGTCACGAAGCACCTGGGCGTCCTCGATCGCGCCGGCCTCGTGCACGCGACCCCGATGGGACGCGAGCGGCGGTACGAGGTCGACGAGGCGCAACTCGCCCGCGCCGTACGCCAACTGAATGAGGTCGGCAAGACCTGGGATACGCGGCTGAACCGCATCAAGCGCCTGGCGGAACAGATCCAGCGTCAGACGAAGAATCAATCACCTTTGGGGAACACAGATGAGTGAGCTACTGCTCAGCGACAAGAACGCTGTCATCTATGGCGGCGGGGGCGCTATCGGCGGCGCGATCGCACGAGTATTCGCCCGGGAAGGCGCGAGGGTCTTCATCGCCGGGCGGACGCAGGCGAAACTCGACGCCGTGGCGGATGAGATCGCCGCCACGGGCGGAAAGGTCGAGACCGCGCAAGTCGACGTACTCGATCAGCAGGCGGTCGAAAAGCACGCCGAAGCGGTCGCGGCGACGGCCGGCAGTATCGACATCGCCGTGAACGCCGTGAGTGTGATGCACGACCAGGGAACCTTCCTGGCGGACCTCTCGCTGGAGGAGTTCATGCGTCCGGTCGATGGCTTTCTGCGGACGCTGTTCATCACCAGCAAGGCGGTAGCGCGGCACATGGGCGGCGACCGTCCTGGCGTCATCCTGACTTTGTCCGAGCCGGGTTCCAAGCTGGCTGTCGGCGGCATCTTGGGACATAGCGTGAGCGCGGCCGGCAAGGAGGCCTTCTCGCGAGTACTGGCCGCCGAACTGGCACCTCGCAACATCCGAGTGATCGGCATCCGTCCGCACGCTGTCGTCGATGCGCCGGCAGCGGGTTCCTACACCAGTGACCTCTTCGAGCCAATGGCTGCAGGCGCCGGGCAGTCTGTCCAGGAGTTCCTCGAAGGTGGGATGGCGCAGGGGACGCTGCTCAAGCGGCTGCCTACGCTCACCGAAGTCGCGGAGACGGCCGCGTTCCTGGCCTCGGACCGAGCTGGAGTCATGACCGGAACGATCGCCAATCTGTCCGCCGGCGCACTGGTTGACTGAGGCCCCTATGTCTGATCAAGCCGACAAGGCCAAGCTGCTTCGTTCCCTGCACATCCCGGGCGACCCGCTGGTACTGCCGAACGCCTGGGACGTGGGCAGCGCCCGCGCCGTCGTCGACGCAGGCTTCCCGGTGATCGCGACCGCGAGCAACGCGATCTCCGCCGCTCTGGGCTACGACGACGGCGAGGGCGCCCCGAGCGACGAGATGCTGTACGTCGCTCAACGCATCGCAGCCTCTGTCGACGTACCGGTCACCGTCGACGCCGAGGCCGGCTACGGGATGCCGGCCGAGGAGCTGGCCGAACTCCTGATCGACATCGGAGCAGTCGGCTGCAACATCGAGGACACGGATCACGCCAACGGCGGCCTACTCGACGTCGACGTACGCGCCACCTACATCACCAAAATGCGTGCAGCCGCCGACCGCATCGGCGTACCGCTGGTCATCAACGCCCGAATCGACTCCTTCTTCCACACCTCTCCCCTACCCGAGAACCAGCAGCGCCCCGACGCAATCACCAGAGCCAAGGCCTACTGGTCAGCCGGCGCAGACTGCATCTTCCCTCCCGGAGCCACCCCGAACGACCTCCGCGCCATCCTCACCGAGGTCGACGCACCGGTAAACGCAGGCTTTCCCCTGAAGGGCGGCTCGCTGTCCAAGCTCCGCGCACTAGGCGTAGCCCGGGTCTCCGTCGGTCCTCAGCTGTACCGCAGCGCCCTCGACCACCTACACACCGACCTCCAGACGCTCCTCGAGGCGCGGAAGTAGAGGGCGGCCGTGGGAGGTGTGTTGCTCACCTCCCACGGCCACCTCAGTACGCCGTCAGCCGAGGCAGACCTTGACCGCGTTGGCCAGGCTCGACGCCCGTGGCTCGCCGACCCGGAACGACCAGAGGTTCATCACGTAACCGAATCCGACACCGGCATCGGGGTCCGCGAAGCCGATCGATCCGCCGGAGCCCGGGTGGCCGAACGACTTCGGGCCGAGCATCGGCTGCGGCGGGCAGGACCGCCAGAACCCGAGCGACATGTAGAAGGAGCGGTCAGCCGGGAGGTCCAGCCCCGGCGGCAGCCCGTGCATCCGCGTCTTGTCGGTCTGTACCTCGATCGCCCGCTCGACCGTCGCCGGCTCCAGCAGCCGGATGCCGTCGACATCGCTCACCGTGGCGGCGTACATCCGCGCCACCGAACGCGCGTCGGCGACCATGTTCGCGGCCGGAACCTCGGCCGCACGCCAAGCACGCTTGGTGAAGTAGTCCGAGGTCGGGTCGAAGGCGCCGCCAAGTGTGGCAGCGCTGGCCTGGACAGAACCCTCACCCCACACCGAGGTCATCCATTGGTTGACCGTGTCCGCGTCCAGCCGGGTGGTCTCGAGGATGCCTTCGGTCATCTCCTCCAGGGTGAACGGAGCGGCGTACTCGATCCGCGCCACCTTCTCTTCCTGCTCCTCGGGCAACCCGATCCAGGCCTGCAGACCGAGCGGCCCAGCCACCTCGTCAGCGAAGAAGGTGCCGAGCGACTTCCCCGAGATACGGCGTACGACCTCACCGACCAGGTAGCCATACGTCATGGCGTGGTAGACGTGCTCGGTTCCCGGCTGCCACAACGGCTTCTGCGCCTCGAGCGCCCGGATCACCGGATCCCACTCGTACGCCTCCTCGAGCGTCAACGGTCCATCGACAACCGGCAGACCGGCCTGGTGCGAAAGCAACCAACGCACCGGAATCTGCTCCTTGCCCCCAGCACCAAACTCCGGCCAGTACTTGACCACCGGCGCATCCAGATCCAACTCACCGCGCTGCGCCAGCATGTGCGCGCAGATCGCGGTGGCACCCTTGGTCGTGGATGCGACCTGGGCGATGGTGTCCTCGTTCCACGGCCGCTTGGCCTCTGTGTCGGCGAAGCCACCCCACAGGTCGACGACCGGCCGCCCTCCTTCGTAGACGCAACACGACGCGCCCGCCTCACCGGGGTTTCCGTCGAAGTTCGCCCGGAACGCATCCGCGACCTTCCCCCAGCCGTCCTCAACGTGTCCCTGCACGGTTGCACCACTCGTTGTGTTCATGCCGACAACCATCGCCAACCGTCCTGACACCACCCAGTCACCGCGCTGACACGGCACCCGCCTCCTTAACCCCGGGCTAGACCAGAATGAACGCCATGCGGAAACTCATCGTTCAGCAAGTGGGCCGCAGCATCGTCAATAGCGATCGACTTGATCGGAAACCATTGCTTTTCTCAATGCACCGTCGCGCCATAGCGTCATTGATATGACGACGCACCCGACTCCCGAGCAGCTCTCCAGCCCCCGCGGCACACCCCTGACAACGCTCAGTTGCGCGGTCACCGCGCCCGGGCCTGAGGTCGACTTGGTTCTCGAAGGCACCGCCCACCTCATCCGGAACGCAGCCCAACTACAGCAGGTCGCGGACCTCTTTCCAGCGAAGTACCCGTGGTGGCGCCCGATCGTCAAAGACGGCGAGTTCTACGACCCGGGCGACGCCACCGACCACCGGCACGTCTACTCCGTAGAGCCGGCGCAGGTATTTGCCTTCGGCAAGGAATCCGGCTTCATCGCGACCCGCTGGCGCCCCTAGCTGCGACCGAAAGGAACACACCTCATGGAAACAATGACCACGACCGAATGGCGATCCTTCGTCACCACAGGAACGAAGCTCGCCCACATAGCCCTCACCCGCGCCGACGGGCGCCCCCACGTCACCCCGGTCTGCTTCACCCTCGACGGCGACGAACTCGCCTTCGCCCTCTCCCCCGGCAGCGTCAAAGGCAACAGCCTCGCCCGCGACCAACGCATCGCGGTCTGCGTCAGCGACGACCAGCAACCCTACGGCTTCGTGACCATCGAGGGCCACGCACGAGTCTCCGCCGACCCAGACCAGCTCAAACACGTCGCCACAGCCATCGCCGACCGCTACTACCCCACCCACCCCGCAGAAGCCATCGCCGAATCATTCGCCCAGGAAGGCTTCACCGCAGTCCACATCACCATCACCAACGTAATAGCCCGCTCCGGCCTCGGCTGACACCATCCATACCCGGGCCACGGCGCTCGGGCTGATGAATCTCCAGTCCAGGCCAGCCCCAGAGCTGCCGGCACATTTTGATCAGCTGACAACGGCGCTGGATCCCGCTCTGTCCTGGCGGATCACTCCGACTGTCTGGCCGGCGGGCAGTTCGCGGTCGCCACGGGATGGACGACGGCTGCCGCGCACCTGGACCACCACATCGGGTGGCAACAGCCCAAACCGCAGCCACCGTCGCGCAAGCCCACCTCGCCCTCGGCGACGCGCCCGCGGCCGCCCAGTGGTTCGAGGACAGCTTGGCGATCGCCCGCAACGTCTACCCCTACATCGAGGCACGGGCCCTCGTCGGCCTCGCCACCGCACGCCTCACCACCAACGACCCAACCTCAGCAACCCAGTCCGCCCAACAGGGAAGCGTTTGCTAGCCGGTGACAGGTCTGCGCGAGCGTCCGGACCATACCGGTTTTGCCAGGTAGTTGCCTAGGGCAACTATAAATGCTCGTGACGAGATTTCGAGACGATTGAGTCCGATCAACGGTTTCAACCCGCTGGCCCGAGGGTAGGTCGGGTAGGTCGGAGGACTGGACTCGGGGCCTGAATTGGGAGGGAACCCTTGTCAACGCACCACCTGTCGGCTCGAGCTGCCGACGACCCGGAGCATATGGCCCCCACTGATGGTCCGTCCGCTTCCCTCGAGGAGCCGCCGTTCCGAGCCGGATAGCGAAGCCCGATGGACGCGTACGCCCTGCAACGCAGCTGGGACCAGGTCACGAAGCACGGAGATCAGGTGCCGCTGTACTTCTACTCGCACATCTTCGTGTCTCATCCCGAGGTGCGGACGATGTTCCCGCTGTCCATGTCCAACCAGCGGGACAAGTTCGTCAGCGCACTCGGCAGAATCGTCAGCCACGCCGACCAGATCGAGCATGATGCGGACTTCCTGCAGCACCTCGGCCGCGACCACCGCAAGTACGCCGTCGTAGCCGAGCACTACAACGCGGTCGGCGCCTCGCTGTGCGCGACCCTGATGCATTTCCTGGGGTCCGAGTGGGACGAGGAGCTCGCCGCGCACTGGACGGCGGCGTACCAGGTCGTCGCGCGGATCATGGTCGAGGCGGCGGAGACGTCATCGGAGTCCAGCCCTGATTGGTGGGACGCCGACGTGATCTCTGCCGAGCGGCGGACCATGGACCTCACGCTGCTGACTGTCCGGCCGAGGCGGGCGTTCCAGTTCCTCCCCGGCCAGTCGGTGTCCGTGGAGATCCCGCAACGCCCCCGGCAGTGGCGGTACTTCAGCCCGGCCAACGCCCCACGTCCGGACGGCTCCATCGATCTGCACGTGCAACAGATCGACGGCGGCCAGGTGAGCCCGACCGTGGTGCGGTCTCTGAAGGCCGGCGACACCGTGAAGCTGGGGGCGCCGGTCGGCGAGCGGCTGACTCTGCGGGAAGGCCACGCGAGGGAGTTGCTGTTGGTCGCCGGCGGTACTGGTCTAGCTCCGCTTCTGGCCGTCCTCGAACAGATCGACCACGAATGGCAACGGTCGGGCACTGGGCCTCTGGTCCATCTGCTCCACGGCGTCCGGATGCCCTGGCACCTCTACGACCGCCCGCGGCTGCGAGAACTGGCCCAGAAGCGGCCATGGTTCGACTACACGGAAGTCGTGTCCGACGACCCGTCCTATCCCGGGACGCGCGGGAAGGTCGGCACGGTCGCAGCCCGGCAACTGCTGCACGGGCGTACGGCGATGGTGTGCGGTGGTCCGCAGATGGTCGCGCACACGCTGGAGCAGCTGGCCGCGGCCGGTATGCATCCCGAGCACATCAAGTACGAGCACTTCTACTACGCAGCCGCGGGCGAGCACGCCGTCGGGCCGGCGCGACCAGGTCAGGAGACAGCAAGTGACGATCAACAACCAACGCCGCCACGACTCTCCGCAGCAAACACCCCAGTCGATCAGGGACAAGGCGTTCCAACGGCGGATGCGCGGCCTCGACGCGGGCAAGGTCTACGAGTACCTCGATCTGCTGGCTGACCAGGTGCAGGCCACCCAGAGACAGCTCGGCGAGAGCTGGGCAAAGAACGAACGTCTCCAGGCCGAGCTGCAGCGCGGGCGGGCGGAGTTGCAGCGCGTGCAGGCGGAACTGGACCAGCACGAGCAGGCCGGCGACCGCGTGAACGAACAGGTCGTCCAAATGTTCAGCCAAGCACAGCTCGTGGTCGAGGAGATGGTTCAGGACGTCAGCAAGGACGCCCGCGAGCGCATCGGTCAGGCGCGTGAACACGAGCGCAGGATTGTCGCGGAGGCTATGGACACGGCCGGGCAGCAGGTTCGCTCGTACGCACAAACAGCCCAGGCGCAGATGCAGTCGATCGTGAACTCGTTCGCCACCGAGGTCGACCAGCTCGGGAGCACGCCTCAGTCCGGCAAGCCGGGGTCCGCAGCGCCCCATCGGACCGACCCCTTGCACGACGACTTGAGCGACCGGCAGCTCCGCTTCCGAAACGGGAGCGGTCCGGATTCCCCGGGCTCGGACTGACCGGTGACCGTCGTAGTACTGAGCCTGGCAATCCTCTTCCTGGTCGCTCGGATCTGCGCCTGCCACATCGTTGCGGTCCACGCCGGAGAACAGCTTCTCCAGGTCGGCGACAGGCCGTCGGGCAGGACCGGCCGTCGGGCGTCACCAGGTCCCGGGAGGATCCGGGCGAGGCCTGTACATCCGGTGAGCCGGCCAGTCCCCGAGCCGATCCCCGGGAGCGTCGACACCGACACGGTTCGGGCCGCGGCCAAGGAGTTCCTCGAGCTCTTTCAAGCCGAGAACCCCAAGGCCGGACGGATGGGGGCGCGGGTCGCCGCGGTGATGCGCGAGATCGACATGACCGGAACCTACTGGCACACCGCCGAGGAGCTGGCCTTCGGCGCCCGCGTCGCCTGGCGCAACAACGCACGGTGCATCGGTCGGCTGTACTGGCGCAGCCTGCAGGTGCGCGACCTGCGAACCGTCTCGGACGCCGGCGGCGTTGCCGGGCACTGCTTCGAGCATCTACGCGCGGCTCACAACGGCGGACAGATCCGGCCGATGATCAGCGTCTTCGCTCCCGAGACCCCATTCCGGCCTGCCCCCAGGATCTGGAACGAGCAACTCGTCCGGTACGCCGGGTACGAGCAACCCAACGGGCGTGTCCTCGGCGATCCCCGCTACCGAAGTTTCACCAGCGAACTGATCCAGCGCGGGTGGCGGCCGCCCGAACTCCCGGGAGCGTTCGACGTGCTCCCGCTCGTAGTGGAGACAGTCGAGGAGGGACCGCAGCTGTTCCAGCTCCCCGCACAGGCGGTACACGAGGTCCCACTCGAGCACCCTGAGCTGGCCTGGTTCGCCGACTTGGACATGCGGTGGCACGCGGTCCCGGTCATCAGCAACAACCGGCTGGTCATCGGCGGTGTCTCCTACCCGGCTGCACCCTTCAACGGTTGGTACCTGGGCACGGAGATCGGTGCCCGCAACCTAGGCGACAGTGACCGCTACGCCCTGGTCCCGGAGGTTGCAGAACGGATGGGGCTGGACACCTCGGACGAGGCGACCCTGTGGCGAGACCAGGCCTTGGTCGAGATCAACCGCGCGGTACTGCACTCGTTCCGCGTGAGCGGCGTGACCATCACCGACCACCACACCGAGTCCCGCAGGTTCCTCATCCACCTGGAGAGGGAGGAGCGCGCAGGCCGCCGCTGCCCCGCCGACTGGACCTGGATCGTGCCACCGATGTCCAGCTCGCAAACCCCGGTCTTCCACCGCTACTACGACGCCCAGAACCTTGTCCCAAACTTCTTCGCCGACCCAGACGCCATCCACCGAGCCCTCCAGGGCGGCCCACCCGCCTTCCTTTGACCCACCGAGACGCCCCCAACGACTCTTAGCGAGAGCACTAGTCTTCGGGCTATGACTTTGCACCCCGGCGTCCAGCCGGCCGTGAATCGCCGGCCCCTGCTGTGGATCGCCATCGCCTGTTTCGCAGTGGGCCTTGTTGTGAGCGGAATCTTCATGTCGCGATTGGCGACGGTGATGCCGCACGAACCGGTGCCGCTCGGAGACGGCGTGATCCGGCTGAACCATGACGGCCTGACCATCTCGACAACCGCGCTCGGCCAGACACCGAGTTGCCAGGCCAAGGACGCCACCGGCGCCGACATCCCCCTGAAGGCCCCGCTAAAACGCGAGAACTACTCCGTGAGCGGCCCGAGCTACTACGTCATCGCCCACTCCAAGTCCGCCGTCCCACCCCAGACCGTCACAGTCACCTGCACCAACGCCGACAAAACCATCCCGTACTACGTAGGCGATCGCGCCGCCGTCGACAAGATGTTCCCCGTGATCGCACGCGCCGTCGGAATATTCGCCCTGGCCAGTCTGCTCAGCATCACGCTGATCATCATCGACGTGACCCGCCGCCGCCAAGCCCGCTAAACCCCAACCCACCGTTGCTTGCTTACAGCAACGGCGGCCATCCATAGCGAGCCGCGACGGCGGCAGGACCGCCTACAGAACGACCTCCTCACCTGCGACGCGGCGCAGAACTGACTCTCGCCAGCAGTGTCCAGCTCGTCAGGCCTGCTTGTAGACGCTGACCTCGGCGAGGGACAAGGGCCCGCTCTGGTTCTCGAGTTGGACGCGGACGTACCGGCCGGAGGCGCCGCCGAAGTTGAGGGTAGTGGGAGTACCGGCGGTACCGGCCTGGCGTTTGGCGCTGACTCCGGGGCCGGTGCGGGCGGTGGCCAGGTCCTGGGCGGTGATGGGGTTGTCGGAGATCATCACCCAGAAGTCGCTGAGGCGGGACCCGAAACCGCCATCGGTTCGGTTGTAGACCTCGACGTCGCCGATCGGGGCCGAAGCACCGAGATCGACCTGCCACCAGGCTTCCTTGGCGTCGACGGTGGTGTGGGTGACGGAGTTGTTGAAGTAGGTGCCGTCGGTGTTGCCATCGACGGCTCGGGCGGCGTCGCCGTCGTAGTCGGTGGAGATCTGGGTGGCCGGCTTGTTCAGGGCCAGGTTGCCCGGACGCACAGGATCGGCGATCAACTCGGCGCCCAGGTACTCGTGCGACAGCGGGTCGCGGTACTTGACGTGGACCAGTTCCACCGGTCCGGCGGCGATGTCGAGTCCGGTCAGGTTGAGGTCGACCTGGCCGTCGCTCCTGACCGTGAACGGAACAGCTTGGCCCTTGGGTGTCTTCACCCAGACCACCGGGTTGTTCAGATTCGGCACCGTCAGGAGATTCTTGTCCCTGGCCGGCCGCTTGAACAAGAACACGTTCATCGTGGCGTCCTTGAAAGTGGTCGCCGCGAGACCGCTCGGCCGGATCGGTCCACCGCGCGTGCCGTAGATCGCCGCACCGTAAGACTTCATCCACTGACCGACCTCGGCCAGCCGCTCGCGCTGCGGCTTGTCCACTTCGCCCGAGGGCTTGGGCCCCACGTTGAACAGGAGGTTCCCGTCGCCGGTCGCCGTCGAGATCACCGTCTTGACGATCGTCTCCAGAGACTTCACCGACTCGTTCGGCCGCCAGGACCACTGGTCCCCGATGGTGATGCACGACTCCCAGGCCCTCGCCACGTCGAACGACCCGACCCGCTGCTCAGGGGTCGAGTAGTCACCGGCCAGCGTCGGTTGCGGATCCGCCCAGTTGAGCGCGTAGCCGCGATTGTTGACCAGCAGCCCGGGCTGGAGGTTGCGTGGTACCGAGTGGAGCGTCGGCGGCCGGTACACACTCAGGTCGGTGGGCGCGATCCCGTCGTACCAGAGGAAGGAGATGTCGCCGTAGTCGCTCATCAGCTGCTTCAGATGGCTCATCATGTAGTCGTAGTAGCTAGCGTGCTTGCCGGCGACGACCAGAGGATTCGTCCAGTCCCAACCGGAGTAGTAGAGCCCGAACTCGATCCCGCGGGAGCGGCAGGCGATCGCGACCTCGTCGACCAGATCACGCTTGGACTTCCCCAGTGGAGTAGTCGCGAGGTCCGGATAGAACGAGTCCGCGATGTTCCTGGCCCGGAACATCGGGAATCCGTCATGGTGCTTGCTGGTCAGGACCAGGTACTTCATCCCGGCAGACACGGCGACATCGGCCAGGTCCTCGGCCCACCCCTTCGCCGGCAGGAACGACTTGTACGCCACGTCGTACACCGGATCGAACAATTTGGTCGGATCGTTGTACGGCGCGGTCTCGTTCGGCTTGCCGGCCCGATACGCCTGCCGACCCCAGCCGGTCTCCCGACCGGTCAGGCTGGCCGGCCCGAAGTGCACGAACAAGCCAAAACGCAGTCGTGCCAGAGCCTCCTGCGCATCCACCCGCTGCCCGGTCGCGGCGGACCCGCTCGCGACCGGCGCGGCGTGGGCCTGAGTGGCAGTCGAGCCGAGCAAAGTGGCGGCGACACCGATCGCGGGCGCGCCCAGAATGATCGAACGGCGCCGTAAGCCCTCGGCGGGAGAATCAGGTTTCGGCATCGGAGTGGCCTTTCAGTCGCTGACGGCGAGTCACCCGAAAATCGGATACGATATTGGAAATTAGAAGCTGCGCAGGCCGGTGTCAATGGCCGGGGCAGGAGGAGACCGTGCGCGAACGAGATCAAGATCAGGCGCCGAGGTTGCGGCCCGCACCCCGGTTGATGCTGCGCGAGAGCGTGTACGAATCACTCAAACGCCTACTCATGGACAACGCCCTGGAGCCCGGCACCAGGCTGTCGATCGACGGCCTGGCCCGCGAACTGGAGGTCTCACAGACTCCGGTCCGCGAAGCGCTCTTCCGGTGCGAGGCCGAGGGCCTGGTGGTTCGGCGGCCCAACGCGGGCTACCTCGTCGCACCGCTGCTCGGCCGCGACGCGCTCCTCGACCTCTACGACCTCCGGCTCCTGCTCGAACCCACGGCCGCCGCCCGCGCCGCAGCCAACGCGACGGAGCGCGACCGCCAGGACATCGACGACGCCGTACGGGCGATGGCGCCTGCCGTTCACGGTGACAGCTACCAGGCGTACCGCGAGTTCGCCGAGGAGGACGCGAAACTGCACGGCACGATCGCGAACGCCAGCGGCAACCCGCTCATCGCCGAGACCCTGGACCGGTTGCGCGCGCACGTCCACTCGTACCGGCTCTACTTCCGTCACGGCATCGCCGAAGTCACTGCCGGCGAGCACCAGGCCGTCAGCGACATGATCCGCGACCACGACCAGACCGGCGCCGAACAAGCCATGCGAATCCACCTCGAAAACTCCCGAACCCGCCTCCTCGCCGCCTACGACCAGGACTGACCAGAACGCGTCGAGCTTCGAGTCCGTATGCCACAGATCATGTCAGCGTTCGATATCCGCCTCGGGCGCGCAAGCCCCTGAGCACCACCCACTTACGGTAAGCGGCTTCTCGGTTGGGGACCGCACGGCGTGAGTGCAGTGCGGTCCCCAGCTGTCGTCAGGTCATGAGCACAGGAGTCCGAGGACCGTTGCCGTGCCGGGGTGCCCCGGGCTCGGCGAGTAGCCGGGATTCACTCGCACGACGGCGATCGCGGGCTTTGTGCCGCTGTTTCGGGTACATGCAGGCTCCCGACGTACCAACGGTCCTGCGGCTCGCCGCCGAGAGCAGTCCCGAGCTTTCCATCGATCTTGACGACACGTCCTACTTCCTGTCCACGATCGAGCTCGGGCTCGGTGATGCCCCCGGGATGACACGCTGGCGCAAGCGCCTCTTCGTCGCCACCTCGAGCATCACCGCCGACGCCGCCGAGTACTTCGGGCTACCCCGCGACCGCGTGGTCATCATGGGCTCGCGCATCGACGTCTGATCGGCGGGTCAGCTCGTCTTCGCCGGTGGGGCGGCGAGCAGCCGGTTCAGGACATCCTCGGCCTCGTCGTAGCCGGCGTCGGAGATTCGCTGGAGTTCTCGCAGATCGCGAGTTGTGGCAGCGCGGCGGGTCAGCAACTCCCCCGCGTGCATTGCCCCGGGCAACCAGGAAGAAGGACGACATGCCACGCATCGAGCCACTGACACCAGCCGAAGCACCCGGCAAGTCCGCCGAGCTGCTCAGCGACATCATCGAGCGCAGGGGAAGCGTGGGGAACATGGTCGCCACCATGGCCCACTCCCCCGCACTCCTCCAAGGCTATCTGGACTTCTCCCGCGCGATGAAGCGGACGAAACTCCCCAGGCCACTCAGCGAGAAGATCTCGATCGCACTGCAGGAATGGATCGGCTGCGACGTATGCCAGCAGGCCCACGCCGACGCCGGACGGTCCGTCGGCCTCACCGAGACCGACATCACGCTGGCCCGCCAGGCCATCTCCACCGATGATCGCGAGACCCCGCTGCTCGCATTGGCGGTCCAGGTCCTGACCGAGCCCTCCGCCATCACCGACGACACCATCGAAGCCGCGAAGGCCGCCGGATGGAGTGACCGCATCCTCGCCGAGGTCGTCGGCATCGTCGTCCTCAACCAGCTGACCGGATCCTTCAACCTCCTCGCCGGACTCCACCTGACACCGGTGAACTGAGAACCAGGCGCACCGCACGTCCCACAGTTCGGCGGCTCGCCACCACGTTGGGTTCCACCCCGCTTAGCCGGCGGCGCCACCGCGGCGAACAGATCAACGAAACAGCCGCGGTGACGGCTCCGGCAGCGGCAAGGACGCCCAGGGCCACGACAACGACCCCCGTCGACACTCCACCCAGAATCATGCCCAGGGCAACACCGCCGGGGTCAGTACGGCGCCCTCGACCGATGAGTCAGGAACGAACGAGGCGGGCGATCGCGTCGGAGGCTTCCTTGAGCTTGAGGCCGGCTTCCGCTCCCCCGGCGGCCGCGGCATCGACGACACAGTGCGCTAGGTGGTCATCGAGCAGGCCGAGGGCGACCGACTCGAGCGCCCTGGTCATCGCCGTGATCTGGGTAAGGATGTCGATGCAGTACTTCTCCTCGTCGACCATCCGCTGCAGGCCGCGCGCCTGCCCCTCGATCCGGCGCAGCCGCCTCAGGTACGCGTCCTTGTCCCCGATGTACCCGTGCCGCACCTTTTCCGCCATCCCCACTCACCTCTCTTGCCGACTGACCGCACGATACCCAACCGGCGAGTCACCATCCCGGCGACATGTTCGCCCCTTCGTAGTGGGCCTCCCCGTAGCTTCCAGCGCGAAAACAACGATTAACCAGGTCGGCCGGCGTACGGAGGAACTTATTGGCTCCACTGACCCGGCCACGCGACCAGCACGAGATCCTTGCTGGTCGCCGAGACCAGCAGGAGCCGTTTCTCCGCTGGGGTCTTGGCTTGATCGACCACCCCCGTGGTGTCCACCCGCAGCAGCGTCACCGCACGCGCCGACCACGGCAGCCGACCGGGCGTGCTGGCCCCGCGCAAGCGCGCGGTATCGAACGCGGCGAATCTGGGCATACCCCGAACCCTTAGACCTATGCGGGCGACCAGACGTTGTCGTTCGGTCCGGGCATGCGCGGTTTCCGGTCAGCGCCTCGTGGAATCTGGCGCCGTAGCACCGGGAGTGGTTTGCCAGTTGGCCAGGAGAGCAGGCCAGGAGACGGCGGTGCTCGTCCTCCGACCACGCCTCATCCCGGTACTCAGTGAGGGGGATCGTCGGCTGGCCGGGCAGCTTCGGCGCGGTCCAGTCCCTTGAGTGCCTGGAGCGTGATGCGGAGCTGGGCAACGTACTCAGTGCAGCCGTCGCAGTCGTCCTGGTGCTTCTCGAACCCGGCCCTCCAGCCTGGCTCGAGGACGCCGTCGAAGTAGTCGGTGACCAGGTCCACCAGCTCCCGACAGGCCAGGTCCTCAGGCGCTGGCGCGCGCTCCGTAGCGGCGACCGCCTCGGCGGCCACGGGCGCTCTCCGAACGGCGGAAACGACGAGCAGGAGACTCACGATCATTGCCGTTCCGGTCAGGATCCACCCTGACCGGTGGACGCCCTGCTCGCGCGCCAACCATCCGAACGCCAGGGAGACTGGCACAAACAGTACCCACGACAGCGTCCCCACCCCCGACGCGACGCCTGCCCTGATCGTCGAGGGAACCGAGTCGTGCAGGAGGCGGCCCGCGTGAATCCCGACAACCGCGAGGACCAGCGCGAGGACAATCTGAGCGACTACCACGACGGCCAGCGACTGGCTCAGAGCGAGCGTCGCCGCTACGAGCGGGCCCAGGAGAGCGAGTACAACCACGGTGGTGCGACGCTCCAGACGCAACCTGCTGACCAGGTATCCACCCAGGCCCAACGTCGAGACGAGCCCAGCCCAGTACGGGCCGTAGAGCACCGCCGGAGCGGCGAGGACGACCAGCCACACTGGGCCGAACTCGAAAACCAGTTGGGACACGAGCGCGACCAGCGCAGCCAGCAGCAGGACGCGGACCACGTCCCGTTGCCGGGTCATCGTCCGGAATGTCAGGGCGACGTGGCTGCGCAGCGAGACCGGCTCGGTGGAGCGGTGCAGGCGCGGCTCGTCGAACCGCAGAAAGGCCAGCACTGCCAGCACGATGAGCGGGACGGAGGCGAAGTAGGTGAACCTGGCGGAGGTCCATTCGGCGAGCACCCCGCCGACCAGGGCACTGACCACGAATGCGCTGCTCTCCACCATCCGGACCCGGCCGATCCAGGTCTCGTACAGGTCGCTCGAGCCGGTCTCCTCCATGACAACGTCGTACACGACGCTGTCGACCGTGCCTGAGTTCATCGCGAAGTAGACACCCAGGATCATCGCCGCCAGGACATAGGTGGTCACGCTGGTGCTCAGCCCGCCGAGCAGCGAACTGGCCGCGAGCGCGAGGCTGGCGCACACCATCACCCAGTTGCGGCTCCAGCGGTCTGCGAGGATGCCGGACGGCACCTCCAGCAGCGGGACGACAGCGGCGTACGCGGCCGCCATCACGCCGATCGAGGCGGCGTCGAACCCGATCTGGGTCATGAACAGCTTCTCGACCGCGACCCACAGGATCAGCCCCTGCAAACCGACGGCGATCTCCAGTGGCAGCAGCCGCCGGGCAAGTGTGCGGGGCGTCGCCGCGATAACTTCAGCGCCGCTCACGGGGTGTGTCCCTGGCCAATAGTTGCGCGAGTCGTTCGCGGAGGAAGGCGCGGGCCCGATTCAGGATCGCCCGCTGCTGCTCCGGCGTGATCCCTAGCTCGGCCGAGACCTCGGCCGGCTCGCGGTCCTGCACGTCACGTCGCTCCACGACCCCCTTCCACGTCTGGGGCAGCTCCTCCATCGCGTCGCGGAGCCGTTTCCGCACGGCCGGGTCCGACGGGTCGACCGGCCGCCACGGGTCGGGGAACTCCCGCCAGTGCCGGTGATATGGGTCATCGGCGCCGCGGAACTTGTCGTCATCGACCGCAGGTTTCGCGGGGAGCCAACGGCTCCAGCGCGCGATCCGGTTCCAGCGTTCCTCACCCCGCAGGGCCGTGTTGGCCACCGCTCGCGACAGCCACCCCTTCATGCCTGCTCCCCTTCATCTCCGGCGTGCGGTGTCACATCCGCCCCCGCACCCCTCAGCGTGGCAGCCGGACACTCCTGCACACCAGCGTCTAGACCCAATGCCGCGAAGTTAGGGTTCTGGGCTGTCTGTCAAGTCGGGCCCTGCCAGAACACCACCTCGCGGCCGCGGGCGGTGGTGAACACAAACTGCGACCGGTTCTCCCTGGCCCGGTCCAGCGCCAAGTCGACGGCCGCGCCGCGGCGCTGGCAGGACTTGACTGGCACCCGTTCGAGCACCACGGCCTCGGCCGGCCACTCATCCAGCGGGTGGCAGTACACCGCCTTCGTCCGCGGCCACGTGTCGCCAGCGCGAAGTACCAGCCCGTTGCCGTACGGCGCCTGGATCACATATGGCAGCCGGGAGTCCGGATCCGGGTTGCTCGCGATGACCAGGTCGCCCATAACGCCCAATCATTCCAGTCCGGCGCCAAACGGTCAGTTCCGCCCGACCACGGATATCCCGGCCGACCTGGCCAATCGTTGTTTTTGCGCTGGAGGCTACGGGGAGGCCTGGTGGGCACGCGCTGGATCGCAGCCGCTGTTGTGCGTCTAGCGACACGGTTTCTGCAGCTTGGCCTGGGGCGTTGACGCGGGCCGCAATAGCCGGGCGGCCGGGTCTCGCCGAGTTTGTTCTGGTCGTCGGGTACCCGCAGCCGGACTTCGCGCTCTCCAACACACCAGCGAGCACGCCAAGCACCGCCAGGCCGCGGCGAGTTCGTTGGCGATGACCTATACGGTGCGCACGCACGCGCACTGGCAGGCCGCGAGGGTGCCTTGCATGCTGTCCGTCCGCTCCCGAAGCGCTCGGCCGCCGCTAGCCTCGCCTGCATCCCCGAGCGGAGCGGCGACGGCGGTGCGAACGCGCGGCCACAATGCCAGGGCCGTCACGGCGCCGATCGTGGCGAGGATAGCAAGAATGGACCAGGCAGGAGCAAAGCCGGAGCTCGTTCCGATCCATCCAGCGATCGGGTAGGTGATCAACCATGCCAAGTGCGACAGCGAGAACTGGGCCGCGAACGCCGCGGGTAGCCCCGCCGGCGTAGTCGAGGCGCGGATCACCCTCCCCGTCGGGGTGACGATCAGCGCCATACCGGCGCCGATGATCACCCAGATGGGCGCCGTGATCGCCCAGGCGGCGAGCCCGGTGACGGTCATCGCTACCGCGGCGAGCACTCCGACGACGAGTACAGCGGCACCGGCCATCATGACCGTGCGCTCGGCGATCCGGTCGAGCAGCCGGGGCAGGACCAGCGCGACCAGCAATGTGCCGCCGCCGGAGGCTGCGAGCATCCAACCGACATCGGCCTGGGTGCCGCCGAGCTCGTCGCGGACGTAGTTGACCGTGTTGACGACCACGATTGACCCGGCGGCGGCGACCACCAGATTCAGCGCCATGATGCCCCGCAACCGCGGCGTGGTGACGAACGTCTTGATCCCTGATGCCAACCGGTCCCAAACTCGGGTGTGACCGCTTGGCCGGGCATTGGGTACGCGGGTCGAGAGCACCAGCAGCGCGGACGCCAGGAATCCGACCGACGTGCCAACGAACAGCAAGTCGAAGGACATGAACGTCAGTGCCACTGCCGCGAGCACGGGGCTAAGCAGGCTCTCCATCGTGTAGGCCACTTGAGAGGCGGACAGGGCACGCGTGTAGTCGGACTCCTCGGTCACGATGTCGGGGATGACGGCCTGGAACGTCGGCGTGAACGCAGCCGATGCGGCTTGCAGGACGCCGATGAGGACGTAGATGTGCCAGATCTCGCTGACGAACGGCAGCGCGAGTACCAGCACGGCACGAACCACGTCGAGCAGGGTGAGGAACATCCGCCTCGGCAGGCGGTCCGCATAGGCGGCGGCCACTGGCGCGACCAGGACATACATGACCATCTTGATCGTGAGCGCCGTACCAAGGACAGCGCCGGCATTCGGACCTGCCAGTTCGTAGGCGAGCAGGCCGAGAGCGACCGTCGCTAGCCCCGTGCCGAAGAGCGCAATGACCTGGGCACTGAACAAGTGACGATATTCGCGGATGGCGAACAAGCGCATGACGTATCTCCTGGATTCCTGCCGTATCTCGTCAGAGCGATCACACGATACCCCATGCGGGTATCCGAGCGAGCTGAGGTGGGTCTCGGAACGCTGGAATCAGGCCTCAGCCCTGTGAGAACATCAGCGGATGCGCATCCCCGAGATGGCGCGCGAGATCACAAGACGCTGGATCTCTGAGGTGCCTTCGAAGATGGTGTAGATCTTGGCGTCTCGGTGCATGCGTTCTACTGGGTATTCGCGGGTGTAGCCGTTGCCGCCGAGGATTTGGATGGCTTCTTCGGTGACCTTGACTGCTACTTCGCCGGCCTTGAGTTTGGCCATGGAGCCTTCGCCGGTGCGGTAGTCGGGGGTTTCGCCGCGCATGAGGGCGGCTGACATGTTGGCGGCCCGCCAGACGAGGAGGCGGGCGGCGTCGATTTCCATCGCCATGTCGGCGAGTTTGAAGGCGATGCCCTGGTTGTCGATGATCGGGCGGCCGAACTGTTCGCGGCCCTTCGCGTAGTCCAGGGCGAACTCGTACGCCGCGCGCGCGATCCCGATCGCCTGGGCGCCGACGATGTGGCGGGTCATCTCGAAGGTGGCCATGGAGGCGTTGCGGGCGCGGTCGCCGTCCTTGGGTGCGCGGGCCTTCGCGAGGCGAGCGTCGAGTTTCTCCTTGCCACCAAGGACATTGGCGGCGGGGATCCGGACATTGTCGAAGAACACGTCGGCGGTGTGGGACGCGCGCAGGCCGTGTTTGCGAAGCTTCGTGCCCTGTACGAGCCCCTTCACCTCAGTCCGCGGTACGACGAAAGCCGCCTGGCCCTTCGTGCCCAGCGACGGGTCGACGGTGGCGACGACCACGTGGACGTCGGCGATGCCGCCGTTGGTGGCCCAGGCCTTCTGGCCGTTGATGACCCACTCGTCGGCCTTTTCGTCGTACGTCGCGCGCGTGCGGATCGCGGAGACGTCCGAGCCCGCGCCCGGCTCGGAGGAGCAGAAGGCGGCGACCACCACGTCGTTCGGGGTGCCGTAGCAGCGGGGCAGCCACTGGCTCCACTGCTCGGGGGTGCCGTTGGAGAAGATCGCGGAACTGGCGAGGCCGGTGCCCACCAGGGACATGCCGATGCCAGCATCACCCCAGAACAGTTCCTCCTGGACCACGGGCATCAGCAGGCCGGACGGGTCGATGAAGAGATTGATGTTCGCGTCCAGCCCGTACAAACCGATCTTCGCGGCCTCCTGGATCACCGGCCACGGAGTCGTCTCGCGCTCGTCCCACTCGGAGGCGGCCGGGCGGATCACCGACTCGGCGAAGTCGTGGGCCCAGCTCTGGAGTTCCTTTTGATCGTCGTTCAGGGCGAGCGAGAAGGTGCTCCAGCCCGGCTTGGAGCGCTCGGCGGCGAGTTCGCCGGCCAGGGCCATCACATCGGCCGACACTACGGGAGACTCGGTCATGATCTGCGATTCCTCCGACAACGATGACAAGCACTGCAGGGGTGGCGTAACGGTGGTGATGTTACCCACGAGTGTAACTATCGTTTGCACCCAGGGGTACCAGTATGACTAAGATCGGTGCATGAGCTCCGCGCTGCTCGCGATCGGACGCCGCCGGACCACGGCGGAGCGTCGTCGCGACCGCGAGCGCGACATCATCCGGGCTACCCGCGAGCTGTTCGACGAGCGCGGCACGATCGACGCCCAGATCGACGACATCGCCAAGCGCGTCGGAATCAACAAGGCGCTGATCTACCGGCACTTCGCCGGCAAGGAAGAGCTCTTCGCGCTGACGCTGGTCGACTACCTCGGCGAACTGGACGAGCGCCTCCAGCAAGTCGACGGACCACGCCGTACGCCGATGAACAGATTGCGCTCTCTCAGCGAGGTCTTCGTCGACTACTGCCTGGAGTATCCGGCCTTCGCCGACTGCGCGATGAGCCTGCTGCGGCGGACCGGCGAGCAACTCTTCGGTGAGATCACCGAGCCGGTGATGCTCAAGCTCGGCGCCGCGATGGCGAGCGCGCTCGACCGGATCTCGGCCATCCTGAAGGCCGGCCAGCGGGCAGGCGTCTTCGACGAGGTCGACACCGACTACCTGGCCAACCATCTCTACACCCAGACCCTCGGCGCGATGCACATGGCGCGGATGGGCCTCATCGTTTCGCGCCAGGAGTCGGGCACTGACTCAGCCCCGGGCCACCCCGTCGTGCACCACGCCGACATCGCCACCGTCCGCTCCACGGCGATCACCGCCACCTTGGCGACCGCGGTAGGCCGCAAAGCACTCGCCGGTACTACGCCCGCCAAGGCGGCGCCAAAGCGCACCACCAACGGAGCAGCCAAACCCGGCGCCGCCCCCAAGGCAACCAGCGCGAGCAACCCGACCAACACCGGCCGTACAGGCAACACCGGTAAAACGAGCACGACCAGCACCGGCAGTACAGGCAACACCAGCAGTATGAAGTCGACCGGCAAAGCCACCGCCAGGCGCTCAACCTCAAGCACCGCAGGAGAGAACCAGTGACTGAGACCCGCAAGGTGGCTGTCGTCGCCGGCAACCGCATCCCGTTCGCCCGGCAGGACAAGACCTACCGGCACGCGTCGAACTCCGACATGCTCACCGCCGCCCTCAACGGCCTGGTCGACCGCACCGGCCTCGGCGGCCAGGAGCTCGGCGAGGTCGTCGCCGGAGCCGTCCTCAAGCACGCCCGCGACTGGAACATGGTCCGCGAGGTCGTCCTCGGCTCGAAACTCGCGCCCAGCACCGCGGCGTACGACATCCAGCAGGCCTGCGGCACTGGGCTGGAGGCGGCGATCCTGGTCGGCAACAAGATCGCGCTCGGCCAGATCGACGCCGGTATCGCCGGTGGCGTCGACACCGCGTCCGACGCGCCGATCGCCGTCAACAACGCACTGCGCAACGTCCTTCTGGACATCAATCGCGCAAAATCCTTGCAGGACCGCGTCAAAGTGCTGAGCAGAGTGCGCCCGAAGGACATCGTCCCGGAGATCCCCCGCAACGCCGAGCCCCGGACGCGCAAGTCGATGGGCGAGCACGCCGCCCTGACCGCGCTCGAGTGGGGCATCACCCGCGAGGCGCAGGACGAGCTCGCGTACCGCTCCCACCTCAACCTGGCCGCCGCCTACGACCGCGGCTTCCAGCAGGACCTCATCACGCCGTACCTGGGCCTCGAGAAGGACCAGAACCTGCGCGCGGACACGACCATCGAGAAGCTCGCGAAGCTCAAGCCGGTGTTCGGCAAGGGCGAGACGGCGACGATGACAGCCGGTAACTCCACTCCCCTCACCGACGGCGCCTCCGCGGTCCTGCTGTCGACCGACGAGTGGGCCGCCGAGCACGGACTCCGGCCCCTCGCCTACCTGACCCACTCGCAGACCGCGGCGGTCGACTACGTGAAGGGCGCCGAAGGCCTCCTGATGGCCCCGGCCTACGCCGTACCGCGGATGCTCCAAAGAGCCGGCCTGACGCTTCAGGACTTCGACTACTACGAGATCCACGAGGCGTTCGCGTCGCAGGTGCTGTCCACCCTGAAGGCATGGGAGGACCCGATCTTCTGCAAGGAACGGCTCGGCCTGGACGCGCCGCTGGGCGAGATCGACCGTGACAAGCTGAACGTCAATGGCAGTTCGCTGGCGGCGGGTCACCCGTTCGCTGCGACCGGCGGCCGGATCGTCGCCGCACTGGCCAAGCAGCTCGACGAGAACGGCGGCGGCCGCGGCCTGATCTCGATCTGCGCCGCCGGTGGCCAGGGCGTAGTCGCCATCCTCGAGAAGTAGGAGCACACCGAAGATGACGGATCGCTACCAGACCTTCACCCGTACGCCGCTGGGCCGCACGCTGGTGAAGAACCTCGGGCTTCCCGACCCGACCCCGTTGCCGCGCTGGACCGAGGGCTCGGCCGTGATCGACGGCCAGGTGGTCTTCGGCGCGATCGGCGAAACCGATACAGGCAAGGCGATCCAGGCCTTGCTGCGCGACATCGGCGCCTCCTTCAGTACTGCGGCCGAAGGCGTCGCGTCGAGCACGCTGCGCCCGAAGGCACTCGTCTTCGACGCCACCGGCGCGACCTCGACGGCAGATCTCACCTCCCTGCAGCGCTTCTTCTCCCCACTCATCCGCCAGCTCGGTACTGCGGGCCGCGTGATCGTCGTCGGCCGTACTCCGGAGCTGTCCGCGACGCCCGAGCAGCAGATCGCGCAGCGTGCCCTGGAAGGCTTCACCAGGTCACTCGGCAAGGAGGTCAAGCGCGGCGCCACGGTCAACCTCGTCTACGTCGCGCCGGACGCGCAGGACCAGCTCGACTCGACCCTGCGCTTCTTCCTGTCGGCCAAGTCGGCGTACGTCGATGGCCAGGTCGTCCGGATCGGTACCGGCCAGCTGGTCGGCAACGACCCGGCCGCTCCCCTGGCCGGCAAGGTCGCACTCGTCACCGGCGCGGCCCGGGGCATCGGAGCCGCGATCGCGCAGACCCTCGCGCGGGACGGCGCGACCGTGCTCGGCGTCGACGTACCGCAGAACGCCAACGATCTCCGCAAGGTGATCGCCAAGATCGGCGGCAACGAACTGCTGCTCGACGTGACCGCGATCGACGCACCACAACGGATCGCGGCGGCCGGCGCGGACCTCGGCGGACTCGACATCGTCGTCCACAACGCGGGCATCACCCGCGACAAGCGCCTCGCCAACATGCGCACCGACACCTGGGACGCGGTGCTCGACGTCAACCTCCGGGCACCCGAGCGGATCACCGCGCACCTGCTGGAGTCCGGCGGGCTGAACGAAGGCGGCTCGGTGATCGGCGTCTCCTCGATCGCCGGCATCGCGGGCAACAACGGCCAGACGAACTACGCCACCTCCAAGGCCGGCGTGATCGGGCTGGTCCAGGCGCTGGCACCGCGGCTTGCCGATCGGCAGCTCCGGATCAACGCGGTCGCTCCCGGTTTCATCGAGACGGAGATGACGGCGCGGGTGCCGTTCGCGATCCGCGAGATCGGCCGCCGGGTCAACTCGCTGCAGCAGGGCGGGCAGCCGGTCGACGTCGCCGAGACGATCGCCTGGTTCGCCGATCCGGCTTCGGCGGGAGTCACCGGCAATGTGGTCCGCGTCTGCGGCCAGAGCATGCTCGGAGCCTGAGATGCCCACCCGCCGGTACGACGATTCGCCGGGCTTCGGATCGCTATACGCGCGGACGGTCAAGGCGACGTTGCGCAAAGCGGAGTACGAGCCGGACATCGATGGGCTGACTCTGGAGCTGCCGCGCGCGGCCGTCGACCAGGACCACCTGGCGGCGTACCGGGAGGTGACGGGGTTCAGCGCGGGGCCGGCGCTGCCGGTCACTTATCCACACGTGCTTGCCTTCCCGCTGCACCTGGATCTGATGTCCGATCCGTCGTTCCCGTACAAGCCGATGGGCATCGTGCACCTGTCGAACACGATCACCCAGCTCAAGCCGCTGCCGATGCACGCCGAGCTCGCGATCAACGTGCACAGCAGCCCCGAGCGCCCGCACCCGAAGGGCACGGTCTTCGACATCCTCAGCTCGGTGAGCGTGGACGATGAGGTCGTCTGGACCGACTCGACCACCCTGCTGAGCCGCTCCACCGGCACCCCGTCGGCCCACGCCGATCTGCTCCCCGACCTGGCGCTGGAGCCCACGGCCGTCTGGGACCTGCATGGGAATCTCGGCCGCCGGTACGCCGCTGCCTCCGGCGACCGCAACCCGATCCACCTCTTCAAGCTCACCGCCCAGGCATTCGGCTTCCCGCGCCAGATCGCCCACGGCATGTGGGCCAAGGCGGCGGCCCTCGCCTCCGTCCAGCGAGCCGGCGGACTCCCCGACGCCTACACAGTCCGCGTCGACTTCCGTAAGCCGCTGCTGCTGCCCTCCCAAGTCAACTTCGGCCAACTCCGCAAGGGCGCTGCGGTCGATTTCGCTCTCTACAACAAGGACCGCTCCCTCCCCCACCTGATCGGCCAACTCCAGCCACGCTGAGCCCGCGCGACACCGGCGGGCGCGGGCGTCGGTTAGGCCGAAGTTACGTCTGCTGTGACATGGCGAACCCCCTGCTGAGCAGGGGGTTCGTGGTTTGTGCGGGTGGGGGTTCTGTCTACTTCAGGGTCAGCGGGATGACGGTGTTGAGGAGTTCGAAGGCGCGGCGTTGGGTGTTGGTGGGGATGGCCAGGGTGGGTACGACGGGTCCGTCGGGGCCGTATTGGATGTCGTTGCGGGTCAGGGTGGCCAGGTGGTCGAGCAGTGCACGGAACGACCTGACGGGTTGGCCGGTGTGGTCTTTTCGGCGGGAGGCCTTGCGGGTCGCGGCGTCGGAGCGTTGTGCGGGGGCGACGGGGTCGGTGGGTGTGGGTCGATCTTCGTCGGTGAATGTCAGCGGGGCCAGGGATCGGCGCAGGTGCCAGGTCAGGTAGGCGGCGAGCATGACGATGAGCACGTGGGCGCGGACCCGGTCTTCGAGGCGGTGGTAGATCGGGCGCAGGTCGAGGTCG
>NZ_AQUZ01000065.1 GCF_000372465.1 Kribbella catacumbae DSM 19601 | reverse complement strand
CGACCTCGACCTGCGCCCGATCTACCACCGCCTCGAAGACCGGGTCCGCGCCCACGTGCTCATCGTCATGCTCGCCGCCTACCTGACCTGGCACCTGCGCCGATCCCTGGCCCCGCTGACATTCACCGACGAAGATCGACCCACACCCACCGACCCCGTCGCCCCCGCACAACGCTCCGACGCCGCGACCCGCAAGGCCTCCCGCCGAAAAGACCACACCGGCCAACCCGTCAGGTCGTTCCGTGCACTGCTCGACCACCTGGCCACCCTGACCCGCAACGACATCCAATACGGCCCCGACGGACCCGTCGTACCCACCCTGGCCATCCCCACCAACACCCAACGCCGCGCCTTCGAACTCCTCAACACCGTCATCCCGCTGACCCTGAAGTAGACAGAACCCCCACCCGCACAAACCACGAACCCCCTGCTCAGCAGGGGGTTCGCCATGTCACAGCAGACGTAACTTCGGGCTAGCCAGGCCACGCTCAGCGGCCGGCCGCAACAACCGAATTCGACCACTATGTCCTGTCGATCGGGACGCCAGAAGCCGGCAAGCCCGGCCGCCGGACCTTCCCGAACTGGCAAACAGATCCCTCGAAGCTGCCTGGAGCCCGAAACTCAGGGCTGGCTAGAGCCCGAGGTCGCGCAGGAACTCCGGCTTGTAGGCCTGCAGTACGACGTACCGCGGGTCCGGCGTCTCGACACCCTCATAGCTCGGCTCCGGCGCTCCGGCCTCGTCCTCCGGAGTGCTCGGATCGACCCACTCCTGCTGGGCGTGACTCCACCGGGTAAGCGTGTAGGTAGCGCTCAGCTCATCCGCCGAGATGACCTCCCGCACAGTCCTCTCAGCCTCACGAGCATCCGCCTCGGTGTTCGCATAGATCAGCATCCGCGACCCGTCCCGCGTAACAGTCACCTGACCCCCGAGCCGCTTCCGCGCGTCGTCATCCACATCAAGAGCCCGCAACCGCTCCCAGAACGACAACCCATGCTTAGCGTCATCCAACTCAACCTCAACGCGGTACTCATCAGACATAGCCACACCCTACCGACGGCAGACCCGAAATCCCCGCATCATCAACTAGGCGGCCACCCACAGCACTTCTTGTACTTGATCCCAGATCCACACCAACACCCCTGATTACGCCCCGGCGGCCATTCGACCGTCGTGCCCCCGTCGTACCGGTTGACGATGGCCGGGAGATCGTCGAGATGCCTGGCGTCGCGGGCGAGACCTGCGAGCCGCTTCCAGTCGGCCATGCTCATCCGGGTCGCGCCCGCCCGCCCTCCGCCGCGGGCTTGAAGTACGGCCTTGATTTCGAGGTAGTAGGCGTCGGGCCGCTCCGGGAATGTATGACGTCCCCATGTCTGGCTCAGCGCCGCTAGCGCTCCGCGATCCCAGAAGCGAAGTTGCCCGTCGACCGCCTGGACCTCCGTTGTGAGCCTGAGCAGTTCCCAACACTTGACTCGGCTTTCGGAGTCGCCGATCCCGCTGTGCAGATCGACATCGGAGAGAGGGATGCCAAGTTCCCATTTCAGCCTGCGGCGAGCGGCCACCAGCTGAAGGTAGCGGCGGGCTCGTGCGGGGTTTCGGAGCTCCTCGGCTGTGATGGTTTCGATCGCCAGCAGATACAGGCAGAGTGCCATTGCCGGCTTATGGTCCTCCACCATGTCAACTGCGCGCAGCCACCGAGCGCTGAAGTGTCCAGCTGACAGCACGGCGCCCAGCTCTGTATAGGCCTCATCATCCTCATGCTCATCGAACAGATGCTCGGCATAGTCGAGATGAGCCTGGTCGGCGTCCTCACCACCCTCAGCGATGAGTTGCTCCCAGATCTCGACAGCATGGTCAGGCTGTCCGCAGTAGACGTAGTCCTGGGCGCTCTCCAGCAGGTCCTCCGATCGATCGACAGTCATGGCGGACAGGCAGGCGCGGAGCTCGTCCGCTGTGGAGTCCTTCATGCCAGAGAAAATATGGACTTCGGCTCGTTCGGCCGTGGGCTTCTTTGAAGCTGTGGACAACCCGCCTCGATCGCGCACAGTAACATCTGAGACCGAAGAATCCCGGGAAATCGATAACCTATACTTCTGAGTCATGGAGCTGAGGCATCTCGAGCACTTCGTCGCCGTCGCCGAACAGAAGCACTTCACCCGCGCCGCGGAGGCGATGTCGATCTCCCAGTCCGGCCTCTCCGCCTCGATCCGCGCCCTAGAGCGCGAGCTCCACGCCTCCCTCTTCGTCCGCAACACCCGCAGCGTCGAACTAACCGAGGCAGGCCGAGCCCTCCTCTGCGAAGGCCGCCGCACCCTAGCCGCCGCCGAAGCAGCCAAGGACGCGGTCGCCGCAGTACAGGGCCTCCTCCGCGGCCACCTGTCGGTCGGCCTGGAACAGTGCCTCGGCGTAGTCGACGTACCGGCGCTCCTGGCCAAGTTCCGCTCGTCCTACCCAGGCGTCGAAATCGAGGTACGCCAGGGCGGCTCCACCCCCATGCTCGACGAACTAGCCTCCGGCCGCCTCGACCTCGCCTTCGTAGCCACAGCCGGCCACCCCATCGACGGCCTGGATCTCCGTCCGCTTTCGAAGGAATCGATGGTCATGGTCTGTTCCGCCGAACACCGTCTGGCTGCGGCCAATTCAGTCTCGCTCCCTGACCTGGCAGGCGAGGCCTTCGTGGACTTCGATCCCACCTGGGGCGCCCGAGCCATCTCCGACCAGGCCTTCGCGACGGCCGGCGTTGCCCACCCCGTCACCATCGAGGTCAATGACGTCCACACCCTCCTGGCCCTCGTCAGCCACAACCTGGGCGTCGCCCTGGTCCCCGAACGCATTGCCGCCAAGCGAGGCGACCACGTCACCGTCCCCCTAGCCCCACAGTCGGCAGACCCGTGGCAGGTCTCAGTAGCCATCCCGACCGGCTCCGCAGCCTCCCTAGCCGCCGACGCCCTGATTGGCCTACTTCCCACCAGCGCCGGCTCCAACGGTCAAGTCCATCCTGAGCCCAACCGGAACGCCGTGACTCGCGCTTAAGCTGCAACAACGGCTCCGCCTGTACGCCGTACCGCCGGTGGCGCAGTTTGCTCAGGGCGGGCGTTGGATAGCCTTGCTCGCATGGCGCGCAAACCCAATCCGCATCTGTCTTCGGCCGAGCAGGAACTGTTGAAGCAGCTCGGGCCCGGCCTGAACGCGAACGAACTCGGCAAGCTGATTCCGCAGCTTCTTGGCGCACAACTGGGTTCGTTCGGGATGCCCGGGTCGGATCCGTTCGGCCGGACGCCACCACCGTCGAGTCGGCGAGCCCGCCGTAAGAAGGTGACCACCTACCAGGTGCGTGTCGATCTCGCGGAGACAAGCCCGCCGGTTTGGCGGCGATTGGAGCTCGCCTCCGACCTGTTCCTGGATGAGGTCCACGTAATTCTCCAGACCGCGTTCGGCTGGACTGACAGCCACCTCCACGAGTTCGCCTCGGGCAAGGACTACTATCACCGCTCCGCCGAGCACTACCTCTGTCCGTTCCAAGTGGACGAGGGTGCGATCGGCATACCGGAACAGGATGTACGCCTCGACGAGGTCCTCGCGAAGTCGGGAGACAAACTCTTCTACCTGTACGACTTCGGCGACGACTGGATGCACGTCATCAAGCTCGAGGCCGAGCAGCCTCGGGACGATTCCGCTCCCAAAGCTGTCTGCATCGACGGCCGCCGTCCTGGCCCGAGCGAGGACTGTGGCGGGGTAGGTGGCTATGAGTTGATTTCCGCCGCACTCGATACACGCCATCCTGAGCATGCGGAGGCGTTCCACGAATATGCCGACCGGTACGGCGAGGACGCCGACCCCGGGGATTACGCTCCCACCCCGTTCGACCTGGAGTGGATCAACGAGAACCTGGCAGATCCCAGAAACCGCCGACCGGAGCTCCTCGAACCGCTCGGGCTCCCCGGGCCGCTCGGCGAGCTCACGGACGCGATTCGCTTCAAAGCCGAGAGAGACCTGTTCCAGAAGCTGATCGAAGACGCGGACCTGGACGCCGACATCGACATCGACGCCGACACCGCGACCCGGATGGTCTCGCCGTACAGCTGGCTGCTGGATCGTGTCGGGGACGACGGCATCAAGTTGACCGGGGCCGGCTACTTGCCGCCCGTCCACGTGGAAGCTGCGATGGCCGACCTCGGACTGGGCGAAGAATGGATCGGCAAGGGCAATCGCGAGATCCAAACCATGCCTGTATTGCACCTGCGAGAATCAGCACAGGCGATGGGTTTGCTGCGCAAGCACCGCGGAACACTCGTACTCACCAAGCGCGGAAGTGCCGTCCGCAATGATCCGCTCGCACTGTGGTGGCATCTCGCCGAACAGATGCCACCAAAGTCCAGGGACGCCTGCGAAACCCAAGCCGGCCTCATCCTCCTGGCCACTCTCGCCGCACGATCCACCGACAATGCGAGCAGGACGATTGCGGACGTCCTCGCGGCGATCGGCTGGATGGGCATGGACGGAACACCAATGACACCATCGATGGCCAGCCAGGCGACCTGGGACACCAGTACCGTCCTGCATCGCCTCGGTGCCTACATCGATGAGCCAGGCATCCACCGCAGGTCCGGCAAACCCACATCGCAAGGCGTCACGTTCGCCAGGGCCGCCCTTCGCGCCCGGCGCGGCCTGGCGTAGGCCGACGTACCGGCGTACCAGTCGCAGCCTCTGAGACCCGACTCGTCCTGCCGCTAACGCGGCGGCGTTTTGACGTAGTCACGGTACTGCGGGAACGATGGTGCTGTGGACAGCGAGGAACTGAGGTCGCACGTGCATGCCCTGCGAGCGGCCGGCAGCACACCCAAACAGATCGCCCGCACGTTGGGCATCCCACGATCCAAGGCCGTAGAGCTGGTACACAGCGGCGCGGGTCCACGGATGGAACGCGCCATGACCACCGTCGAGAAGCGACTCGTCGGTTGCTGGATCACCCGGCAGTGGAGCAACGGACTGTCCATCGAGAACAGACCGCCGGACTGGATCGACGACGACGATCTGCCTCCTCAGGCCATGGGCGCCGGTCTTCCCAGCGTTGCAGTCGTGCGCGAGCACAGCGACGACGAGGTCAGCGTCTGCGGATACCTGGTGGACACCTACTGCCAGGGTGTCAAGAACGCGATTCCCCCACACATGATGGACCGACGCGATCTCACCGGATATCTCGCCCACTTCTTCAGTGCGTACGACAGGGAGCCGCTACCAGCCCCGATCGAACTCGCCCAGAACGTGGTGCTCGGCGCTGTCGAGTATGCCCAAGGCCTGGGCTTCGACCCTGATCCGGATTTCTATCTCGCCAAACCTCACCTCGGCGCATGGCAGCCGCCCAGCCAGATCCGATTCGGACTGCGCGGTAAGCCGTACTTCCAGCAAGGGCCCTACGACAACCCCACCCGCGTGATGCGCACCCTCGACAGGTCGGTAGGACCGGGCAACTACGGCTTCTTCACCGAAGTCAGTATCGACTGAGAGCCGTAGCGACCTCGTCACCTCAGGGCCGCTCGCGGCCAAGCTGATCGAGCTCGGCGCGGTATCGCTCGCGGTCGAAGTCCTTTTGGCCCATCAAGCTGGCGTGTACGTGCCTCATGACCACCTCTCCGATGGCGTGCAGGATGTCGTGCCTGTCGTGGCCGAGGTCACGAAGTCTGCGCGCTGTGTGCCACGTCTCGGGCGGGTCGTTGTCCCAAAGTTGGTTCGCGACGATCTCGTGCATCACCAGGTGCAGCCGCGGATTTACACCATCGATCTCACCCTCGAAGCCGGGGTCGGCGAGTGCGTCGTGGTACTCGGGATGTTCACCTTGGATGAGGATGGCGCGTTCGTCCGGATCGTTCGGATCCAGTTGCGGGAAGTCCTCGTCACCAATACGGGTACCGAAGTACGGCATCGCGAACATCCGCCGCTCGATCGCGTCCTGCAGGTCGTCGATGCTGTCGGCCTCGGGGAGGCCGGCCAGCAGCGCGCGTCCGACCGGCACTTTCTCGTCGTAGGTTCCGTCGAACTGTTCGGCGCACGTTCGGGCGACTTGGCGGACTTCGTCGAGCGCAGCTGGCGACAGACCCTGCCGGGATCCCGCCCAGCCGATCCACGCCTGCATCACCCGCGGCATCAATGCCCGGTCCTCGGGCTCCAGGACTGCCTTCTTCGGAAGCCAGCCCAGTAGGAAGATCTCGATCTTGGCAGGGCTGACCCGCAGCACCTTCCCACCGTCGTAATCGGCGCCATAGTCCACGATCAGCCGTGCGCAATACTCGAGGCCGTCGCCGGACGGAAGGTCAGCTGCTTCTGGTGAGGCGACGAACTCCCGTATGACCTGCTCGCGTGCTGCGTCGCCGACCTCGGCCGGCTTTGCGGGTGGCGACTCGGGAAGCGCCCGCAGCCGGGCCAATGCCAGGGCCCGCAGCGCTGTAAAGTCTTCTGAGACCTCTGGCTGCCAGGTCTGATCAGTGGCGGCAAAGGCATCCTCGAGGAGCCGCCGGGCCTCGACCTGGCCGATCTCGTCGAAGGTTCCACCGCCATCAGCCGCCATCTCGCGCATCAGGGTGACTACCTCTTCGACGTCCTCGGCGAGGAAGATGTCCTTCGCCCAGCCGCCGAGATGGTTGAAGTCCACCAGGACCGATAGCCCATGTGTTTGACCGGCCCGCTCGAAGACACAGAGCACAGTGGCCGAGTCGCCGTACGCATCCCGCAGTACCCAGCAGCCTTTGGCTCGCAGCTGATCAGTCATCGCGGACCAGGCCGGCTCCGGTGCGCCCTGCAAGACCAGGTCGTCGACGGTATCGAGCGCTTGCGCGGTCAGCTCCGGTGTGGGAGCGATCAACACGGTAGCGCGAGCCAGCGCGACCGCACCGGCCGTACCCGGCCTCCTGCGTGCCTCCTCGAGCATGGCTCCCAGGGGTTCGAGGTCGTTTTCACCGAACTCACCCGCCTTCCACCCATGGCCGCAAAACATCGAGACCAGCAGTTCCGCCTCGACTGGATCCGCCTCGTCGGCCGTCCGGCCGAACTGCTCGAATACCTGCCGCATCACGCTTTCCTGGTCCGGCACCGCATGGAGCCGCCCCCGTGACTGGTTCTTGCTCGGCTTCTTGTTCGTCTTCTTGCGACCGCGGCTCTTCGGCATGGTCCAACTCTTGCAAGTTGACGCCGTTATGGCCAACTTCTGCTACGAGTCAGTGATTTGGCGAGCCGGCAACTCGGTACCACGCCAGCGCCTCAGCCTGCTCGCCTCGCTCCTCGAGCAGTTCGGCCACCAGCGTCCACACGGCGCCCGACCTCCGCCCCGCCGCCTTCACGGCAGCCAGCGCGGCCCGAGCATCCTCATCTTGGCCTTGGCCGAACAAGTACTCCGCGAGCTCGACCCGCGCGAAATCCCTCTCGTCGCCACCCTGGGCGACCAGGTATCGCCAGATGTCGACCGCACGGTCCATCTCACCCAACCTGCGCCTGGCGACCGCGATATCGCGCAGAATCTCGCCCCGCTCGTCGGGATACTCGTCGAGCTCCGCTTCCAGGATCCGTATCCGAGCGCGCAGCTTGTCAGCTTCCAGTCCACCCCAGATTGCCACCCAAACGACAGTAGCCAGCCAACCGACCGGACCGGCACGGCAGACCCCGGCGTTTCGCAACCCGCTTCGTCGGGTGTGGTGCACCTCGCGCCACACCCGACGTACGGTGACTCACCAGGCGTAGTCCTCGGGTGCGGTCTTGTATCCCGGGAAGATCTCGTCGAGCTTAGCGAGCGCCCTGTCGTCGAGCTTGAGATCAACAGCCCGTACTGCGGACTCGAGCTGCTCCATCGTCCGCGGCCCAACAATCGGCCCGGTCACCGCCGGCTGGTGCAGCAGCCACGCGAGCGCGATGTCGCCAGGCGCATGCCCGAGCTCATCAGCAAACGCCTCGTACTGCTCAATCTGCGGCCGCATCTTCTCCACAGCCTCCTTGGCGCGCCCCTCAAGCCGGCGCACCCCTTCGACGTCCTTCCGCAGTACGCCGCCCAACAACCCACCCTGCAACGGCGACCACGGAATCACACCAAGCCCAAACTCCTGCGCCGCCGGCAACACCTCACGCTCGACATCCCGCACGATGAGGTTGTAGATCGACTGCTCACTCACGAGCCCGGCGTAGTTCCGCTTAGCAGCCTCGGCCTGCGCCTGAGCAATATGCCACCCAGCAAAGTTGCTGCTCCCGTCGTACAGGATCTTCCCCTGCTGTACGGCGACCTCCATCGCCTGCCAAATCTCCTCCCACGGAGTGGCCCGGTCGACGTGGTGGAACTGATACAGATCGATGTAGTCCGTCTGCAACCGCTTCAGACTGGCATCGAGCGCCCGCCGAATGTTCAGCGCCGACAGCTTCCCCTCGTTCGGCCACCCGTCGCCCATGTCCCCATAGACCTTGGTAGCCAACACCGTCTTGTGCCTGTTAGCAGGATCCTTCGCGAACCACTCACCAACGATCTCCTCCGTCCGCCCCGGGTAGATAGGCCGCCCATACCCGTTGGCCGTATCAAAGAAGTTGATCCCTGCTTCATGAGCCGCACTCATGATCTTGTGCGAGTCCTCCACACTCGTATGCGGCCCAAAGTTCATAGTCCCCAACACGATCCGACTGACGTTCAGTCCCGTACGCCCAAGCTGAGTGAAGTCCATACCTCCCAACCTCGCTCATCCCAGCTCAGACTTCCAACAGAAGAATCCACTCAGTTCGATCACTCAGTCTTCTGAGTCCCCAGAGGGTCAGTAGTAATCGTCATCATCGTTCAGCAGAACCACGGTTGGTCCACCGGGTCGGCAGGGATGCCACAAGGGCAGCGTGGCCGGCTCGCGTGGATACAGGCGTTGATCCTCGATCAGGAACCTGGATTCGACCTCACCGGCGAATGGCGGGTTGTCGTAGTCGTAGACGGCGTGGAGCTGCGCGAACTTGTCGAGTTTTATGACCGCGTTGTACCAACTGCCCTTGCCCGGTTGATGCATAGCTGGGCGAAGCAGCAGCGCAGCGAGATGACCGTCGTCGACGAGGCGAACATTCCGGTTGAGAGTCCCACTGGTTCGAGTCGCGATGTACCCGGTCGAGGTCATGCCACCGGCGCAGGAGACCCTCAGCGTCAACACACGCCAATCCCTCCGGAGCAGACCGAAAGAGCGCCCGAGCGATCCTGTCCAGCAGCCCCTGTACTTCGTCGTTCATCCCACCAACACCTCGCCTCCGCCTACTCCATGCGACGACGTTAACCAGCCGCACCGACATTTCGGCGACGGGCGGACCGTCAGTAGCCGGGATCCGCACTGATCAGATGGTGGCGAGGCGAGGCTTCCCCGAGATCCTTCTGCCGATCGTTCAATCGGACCGGCGGTAGTCCTCCAGCGGCACGGCATTCCCCTGTGCGATTCCTCGATAGCGTCGGTACTCAGGCAATCGATCAGCGGGCAGCAGCTCAGCTCCCTCGACCTGCCATCAGGCGGGAGGCCGCCAGGGCCTCGAAGCGAAACGCATCGAGTTCGAACGACTCGAAGAGGCGGCCGAACTTCTCGCCCCTTGAGCACGGACGTCACGCCACGACACTTCCGAGCTGGCCTACGTCGCCGACGATTCATGCCCAGTACGCCGTACTGCGTGTCCGCCTGCCGAGCCCGCTGATCTCATAAGCTGATCCCCATGGCGACCACCAAGTTCGATGTCGGCGGCTACAAGCTTGCAACCGAGATTTCAGGCGAAGGGACCCCGACAGTCGTCTTCAGCTCAGGCAGTGGCGACGCCGGTGAATCGTGGGAGGCAGCCATCTCGGCTCTGCGGTCTTCGACGACGATCCTGACCTACGCCCGCGCAGGAATCGCCGACAGCGAGATGCCGAGCGACACATCACCCCGCTCGGTGGGTGCGGCCGCGGATGAGCTACACCGACTACTCGTGACGACCGAGATTGCGGGGCCGTTGATACTGGTCGGCCACTCCCTTGGAGCTCTCGTCGCACTGACCTTCGCCGCGCAACGACCACAAGGTCTAGTCGGCCTTGTCCTGGTTGATGCAACCGACATCAACCTGAATCTCGACATCGAAGAACCTCGCCTATTCGCAGACGACGGCGACCGCGACGACTACATGTCGTTCGACGTACGTGCCAGCGCGGCCGAGGTCACCCGCAGCAGGCGCCACCTCGACGTGCCGACGGTCGTCATCGCAAGCCGAGTCCACCGCTGGCTCGAGGTGAACCCGGAGCCTTGGCGCCCCTTCACCAGGTCAGACCTAGACGAACGCTGGCAACGCCATCACCAATCCCTTGCCGCCGACCTCGGTGCCACCCACAAGGTCGCCCGCCGCGGCGGTCACTACGTCCAGAAGGACGACCCGACCATCGTCTCCGAAACGATCGACGACCTGATCGACGCAGCCCGCAAACGCCCTGCAGGTGGCTAAAGCCGAGCAGGACCCGACGGGTGAGCACATCAAATGCGCCCAACTGATCTGGGACTACCACCAGATGCATCACCAGTTTCGGCCTGTCGATGTAGGCATCGGCCTAGGCAGCCACGATCTCGGCGTCGCGACCTTCGCAGCTCAGCTCTACCATCGAGCGCTGTTCCGGACTCTTGTCTTCACCGGTGCGAATAGCCGAACGACCGCGGCTCGGTTTCCTCGGGGTGAAGCGGTCCAGTACCGCGAACACGCCATCGGGCTCGGCGTACCGGCTCCTGATGTGCTCGTCGAACCTCGGGCGACGAATACCGGTGAGAACCTCGCCTTCACGCGCGATCTCCTCGCGGACAGTATGGCGTCTGTCGGATCAGTACTGCTGATCTCCAAGCCCTACATGGAGCGCAGAGCCTTTGCGACCTGCCAGAAGGTATGGCCAGACGTCGAGGTCATCTGCGCATCAGAGCCGATCGAACTCGCCGACTACATCGACGGCATCGGTAACCCAAGGCTCGTTCTCGACATGCTGGTCGGCGACCTGCAACGCGTGATCGAGTACCCAGCTCTCGGCTTCGCTCTCGAGCAAGACCTGCCGAACAACGTACGCGATGCATACGAGCGTCTAGTCGATGCGGGCTACACCAGCCGACTGATGACCTAGTTCCCTTGCCTCCGGCAGGGTTCAGACCTCGGCCTTGGCCGGGTGCCAGTCGGGGAGATGGTCGGGAGACCGTGGGAACCGCTGTTGATCATCGGCAAGCATCTCTGCCGTTGCGTCGCCATCCAGCGGCGGATTGTCGTAGTCGAAGTCCGCCTCGAACTTACCTGCCGCGTCAACGGTGAACTTAGCGCCGTACCAGGTTCCCTTACCCGGCTGGTACATAACCTCTCGGAGCTCTTCGACCGCCTCTTCGCCAGCGTCGTCGATGGTTTCCGTATCGATTACGCTTCCGTCGCCTGCCTTGGCTTCCAACCCAGACTCCATCATGGAGTGAACAGCGCTCACGACAAGAGTGAGTTCTTCCCACTGGGCGGGAGCAGAAGCGACCATCGACCGACCGATGGCGGTGAGTAGCTCGGTGTTCCTGTCGAGGGACATCGTCATTCCTCTTCTGCTTTGGGTACGTTTCGTATCCGGAGTCTGAGGCGCTTGCCACTGCCGATCTTCTGGTAGACGACGATGATATCGGGGCGATGCCGGCGCTCGCCGTAGCTGAGATCGACAGATACCTCCACCTGTTCGCCGTTCTCGATTGCCTTGCGCCACCTCTTCTCGAGTACTGCGTACTGCCCCAGGTTGACCTTGGTGGCTTCCATCGGAATCAGGTTCATGCTGCCGATGGGGCCCCTGAAGATGCGGGCGAAGATGTGACCCGCGTGGTCTCCGGGGAGTTTGCCGGCCAGCTTGCGCTGCGCGGTCAGGTCGCGAGGATGGTTGAGGTCGAGGACGTCCAGGATCGCGCTGGCGCGGATGACACGTCCTAGGTCGTCGGTCTCGAAGGTGAACTTTTCGTCGACCCGAATGGTCGAGTTCGATGGAGGCTGGTTCAAAGACTTCTTGTGGTCCGGATCGGTTGTGGACAGTTCGATGATCGCTCCTGGCTGGGCAGGCTTTGACGTCGCCGTTGGTTTGACCGGAGCCTCTTCGCCAGCAGGGCGCAGTCTTCCCTTCAGATCAGAGAGATCGAGTTGTAGACCGTTCCGGTCAGGCGTGTCGGCCGGCGAACTGTGAGGTCCCACGCCGTTCACCATTGCCATCGCCCAATCTCTGGCCTTCGCGGGCGTCATCGCGGCGAGGTGCGCAGCCTCTTCACAACACCGGGAAGCAACGTCTAGCTGGAGCGCGGCTGTTCTAGCCGCCGGATTTCCGCGAGAGAGATCAGCGACGAATGACGCTTGCTCGCGACAACGAGCAGCCAGTCGCTGGAGATGCCCCACGACCTGTGGGACCTGGTCGAGAGACTCGACGAGGCTCTGCGCGACGCGCTCAAGATCCGACGGCACACGTCACCTAGATCTGCTCGGCGTATGTACGGCAGCCGTTTGCGGCGATCTCCAGAGACTGCACGGCATGATCGAGAGCCTGGCCAGCCGCGTCGAGTAGCTCTGAGATGTCTCGATCGGCTCTAGTAGCTGTACCCGCGATGAGCGCCTGCACGTGAGTGCTGCTCTGGCTGAATTTTGTCTTGAAGCCAGCCAGGCCGCCGGCCGCCTGCCGTGCGTCAGTTGAGACCTGGTGGAGTTGGATCTTCAACTGCTGTATCTCAGACATCAGGGACCTCACTATCAGATGATGATTCGCGGTCTTTGGAGCGGCTGGCGCAGAGCGGCGTTGGTCTCCGCGCCGCGCCAGCCGGCTTTTGGGTCCCCATCTGAGCCGTCAGGGGATACAGGGCCGGGGAGCTCAGACAGGGACGATCAGGGGGAGGGCGTCGCGATGACGACCCGAGCACCAGTCGCACGCTCAAAGGTGCCTTTGACGTCGTGCGTCACGGCGAGCGCAGCGAAATGCAGACGGCTTGGAATGACCACGGTGGTCACCTCGTAGCGGTTGACTGCCGCGATGAGGGCTTCAAACGCCGCCGGCGTCGTCGCGGTCTCCTCAACGTAGATGGTGCCCATTGAGAACCCCTCAAGCGCCGCAAACTGCTCCAGTTGGACCTTGATATCGATCAGCTCGCCATCCGTCATCAGCAGATGCTTCAAGACGTAGCCGAGGAGGAGCGGGCGCGTGTAGTCGACTTCGCTCAACGCTCCTCGTCTCGCCACTGCCGGAACTTGGCGTTCAACCGCTCCCAAAATCGGTCCCACCAGCGCCGACGCTGTCCCTTCACGAGAGTTCAGCATCTGGCACCACCGCCGGCTGGTTGGTCACCCGCAGGCTGGCGAAGCGGCGGTCGGTTGGGTGTGTGGGTTCCGCGATCGTGGTCATTCGCCACGCACTTCCCGGACGATGTCGCGGATCATGAACGCGCACAGCACTGCGGCGATGAGCGTGAGGACCCATGTACTGGCTGTCATGCCGATAACCATGGCGTCCGGGAGGGATCCCGGGGAGGGATGTTGGTGGGGATGCCGCCGGGATGAATTGGGGAGGAATAGTCGCCGTCAGGTGGTTGACGGTCACAGCCTGTGGCACGATCGGGGAGTGACGGAGGCGAACGATCAGCTTCGCCACGCGCGTGAGCGCGTGGAGTCGCATCACGCCCCGGGGCAACCTGCATCACGCCAAGACATGGCCGAGCTGGTCAATGAGTGGATCTGGCAGCACCGTGGCCGCCGGACTGACGTTGACGCCAATTACATCGGCAAGTTGGAACGGGGACTGATCCGAAGCCCTCAGGCTGACTATCGAGCCGCGTTGAGGGCTGTCACCGGCGTGCGTACCGATCCCGAGTTGGGCTTCCGGGTGCGTCGTCACTCGCCTCCTCCGGTGGAGAACGTGGACCGAAAAGAATTCATTCGCGCTGTCATCGGCGTTGGTGCGGCTGCTGTCTCCTCCGCGCCGCTGCTGGAGCTGCTGACGCCTGCTGAGGCGACTCCTGTACCGAACTTCATTACCCAGGCAGACATTGACGGCGTACGGACGGCCGCTCGCGTGTTCGGCTCTTGGGACAACCACTACGGTGGCGGCCTGGCGCGAGAAGCAGTGATTGCTCAATTGCGCCACTCGGCAGAGATGCTGGATGTGCGCTGCCCTGACAATCTCCGCCCAGAACTGTTCGCCTCAGTCGGCTTCCTCGGTCATGTCTGCGCCATGATGGCGTTCGATGCCTACGCGCACGACGATGCCCGCCGCATGTTCCGCTTCACGCAGGCCTGCGCCGACGAGGCTGGCGACTGGAACCTGCGCGCCAAGACACTCTCATCAATGGCCCGGCAATCGATCTGGTGTGGTGATCCGGACCAAGGTTTGACGCTGACCGAAATGGCGCTCGTCCGGGCCGATCGACTGACGGCCACCGAACGGGCGATGTTGCTGGCCGCTCGAGCTCGTGCCCTCGCCAAACTCGGCCGGGTGCAGGAGGCGTTGCGCACAGTCGGGCTAGCTGACGAGCAATTCGCCCAAGCCGATCCGGTCAATGACCCCGACTGGATGCGCTACTACGACCAAGCTCAGCATCTGGGCGATACCGGTCACGCCCTATGGGACTTGGCAGTGAGGCACGGCGAAGCGGAGGACCAGGCAGCGTCCAGGTTGGCTAGCGCGGTTGCCGGCCACACCGATACCTACGTGCGGTCAAGAGCGATGAGCGGAATCAAGTTGGCCTCGCTGACGATGACAGTCGGCGACCCCCAGGAGGCCGCGGTTGCTGGTGAGCAGGCGCTCAAGGATGCCCGGTCGCTGCGCTCTCGACGAGCGGCCGACGATCTCCGTGATCTGGCTCGACGCGCCGACGCTCACGAAGGAGTGCACGAAGTCGCCTCCCTTCGCCACGACATCCGCAATGTGTTGGCGGCTTCGTGACGCTCGTGACGCTGGAGGCCATGCTGAAAGAGGCCTGCGCGCGGGTAGGTTTGTCATCTGATGGCGCCGAGCTGATTCGCCAGGGGGAGAACGCGCTCTACCGGCTGCCCGATCACGTGGTGGTGCGGATCGCTCGACTGGGACAGGTCGACGCCGCGAAGAAGGAAGTAGCGGTGTCGCGCTGGCTCGCTTCGGTCGGGATCAACGCCGTTGAGGCGCTTGAGGAGATTCAACAGCCCGTGGTTCTCGATGGACTACCGGTGACGTTCTGGTGGGAGTTGCCCGACCACCGTCACGGCAGCTTTGCCGAAGTAGCCGCCGCCCTGAAGCAGTTGCACGCCGCGCCGATGCCGACCGACTTCGACCTAGCGCCCCTCGCACCGTTCGTTCGGTTGTCGGAGCGCATCGACGGCGCCTCAACCCTGAGCGACGACGATCGAGCCTGGTTACGCCGGCGGCTGGACGACCTTCAACAGTCCTACGCGGAGCTACCGTCCGGCTTGCCGACGAGCGTTATTCACGGCGATGCCTGGGCTGGCAATGTTGTGGCGACCGACAGAGGCGACGTCATCCTCCTCGATTTGGAACGATGCTCAGTCGGACCGCCGGAGTGGGATCTGGTGAGTACAGCCGTCCGCCACAGCACCTTCGGGACCATGTCCGCCGTGGATTACGGCGTCTTTGCCGAGGCCTATGGACATGACGTCATGGCGTGGCCCGGCTTCGAGGCTTTGCGGGACGTCCGCGAACTGCGCGTTACCTGCTACGCCGCTCAATGCGCGAGTGAAAACGAGAAGTTCCGCGAAGAGGCCACTCTACGAGTCGCCTCTCTGCGCGGGTTGCGAGGAACGCGGCCATGGCCAGACTGGAAGCCGCTGACCTGAGTCGCGATCGCATCCGAGCACCTACGCAACATCCGGGTTCGACGGCGCTGGTGTCGATCATGGCATCCCATCGACCATCGGCTGCCAACTGGGTTGACCCGTTATGACGGACAGGGGCGACCCCCACCACGAGGAGCGCTACGTTGCCGTATGAACAGGGTCGGATCTTCCGCGAGGCCTGGATCGCCGGTGTCAAGAAACACTTCCCCGGCGAACCGAAGCCCGGTTACATCACCTCGTGGGAAGAAACTCCGGACTGGGAACGTGCCAGCGCAACGGCCGTCTACGAGCAGGTCCGCGCCTTCGTAGACATCTCAGCCGGCAACACCAGCAAACTCGCCCGAGCCCAGAAGGGCCGCTTCGTAGCCCTCTGCTGGATAGCCCAGATCCACAAATACTTCCCAGACCCCAAACCGGCCTACGTCGCCGACTGGGACGACCTCCCCACCTGGCAACAACAAACCGACGCCGACATCTTCGAACACATCGAGCAGGGACTTAGTCCCCGTAGCTGACGATTCTGCGTTGGTCTGCGGACGGGCAGCAGAGGGACATTACAGCTAGGCGACTACGGAGGCGGTTTGGAAGAGGTCGGGGGGCATGGGGTGGTCTAGTTTCCAGGTGATGGCGATGGGTCGGTCGCCGGTGTGGGTTTCGTAGCTTGCTGGGCCTAGGAAGATGTAGGGCGAGGTGCCCATTTCGGTTCCCTTGTGGGCGCGGGCGAAGAGGAAGATGTTGGATCCCCGTTGGTGGTGATTGATGTACCGCTGGCCGGTTTCAGAGCTGACCCGGGTGGCGCTTTGTGATTCCCAGTGGAAAAGCATGGGGCTGATGGCGTAGTCGCGGTACATCGTCGTGGGGGAGTAGTCCGCCTCGGATTTGTTGAGCGTGATTAGGAACGCGTCGGTGTCGATCTCCGGTGAGTACACGACACCCTGTACATAGGTGCTTGGGCGGCGGTTGTCCAAGTTTGCAAAGCGAAGAGCGGTCAAGATCTCTTCCCGCTGGTAGCTCGCGTGAACTCGGAGAGGCAAGCTGGCGAGCTTCCCAGCCAGCTTGAGCGTCCGATGACGGGCGCGATCCATCGTGTAGTCGATGACCTGGCTCAGTTCGTCGCGGAGTGCGTGTTCGTCCCTGAGCGCCGCGAGGCCGGCGTCGAACGACTGGAAGCCACCCCCGTTCGGCCAGAGCGAGAAGAAGAGCATCTGCGCGTGCTGTTGGTGCTCCGCGTCCAGATCCTTGTACGGCGGTGCGTTGTCGGCGAGGAGGGCTCGGTAAGCCTGCATGCGGGTCGGGTCGTCGACGTGAGCAAGTGCGCGTACTCGTCGAAGGAGGGCAGCTTCGTGAGCTCCGCCGCTGGGCGTTGGTATGCCGGCCTCTCGTCGGAGGCCGGTCCAGCTTCGTTTGTCACGCAGCATATCGGTGAGCTCGATGCCAGATTCGCGCAAGAAGGTCGGTAGATCCTGGGCGCCGTGGGCTCGCAACTCAGCGACAATCTCACGCTTCTGTCCGGTAACCTGGTCGCGGAGATTCTGCAGCACGGCATCCTGCGCGACCTTGTCGAGAATGATCTGGCAGCCGGATGGTAGGAACGGAAACCCCTTCTCGACTTGACGCTCCAGGCCTTTTCGAGTGTCGCCAGTCAAGGCCCTGAACCGCTTGTCGAACCGGAACTCCTTGCGCTGGTGGCCGACAAAGTCGAGAGCGGTGAGGACCGCCTTGCCGTGCGACTGCCTCAGGCCGCGGCCGAGCTGCTGAAGGAAGACCGTCGGACTCTCAGTCGGGCGGAGGAAGAGAACCGTGTCGACCTCAGGAATATCGAGACCCTCATTGAAGAGGTCAGCCGCGAACAGTGCGTTCACCTGCCGTGCCTTCAGGTCGCGGAACGCTTGGTCGCGGTCAGTGGCCGACGATTGGCCAGACACGGCCAGAGCTGGAATTCCTGCCTCGTTGAACACCTTTGCCATGTACTCGGCATGGGCAACGGAGACGCAGAAGCCAAGGGCACGCATCTTATTTACGTCGCTGAGCTTGCCGCGAAGCTGACTCAGTACGATCCTGGCTCGCGCGTCGTTACCCGTGTAGAGGTGCTCGAGTTCGCGTTCGTCGTACCTGCCTTGTCTCCATTGCAGATTAGTGAGGCTCACCCCGTCTGCGATGCCGAAGTAGTGGAACGGGCAGAGCAGACCGTCGGAGAGCGCGTCCCACAGTCGAAGTTCGACCGCTGTGCGACCATCGAAGTACGCCTGAACGTCGAAACCGTCTGTACGTTCAGGCGTTGCAGTCAGACCGAGGAGCTCACGAGGTTCCAAGTGATCGAGCAGCTTCCGATAGGTGGGCGCAGCTGAATGGTGGAACTCGTCGACTACCAGAATGTCGAAGAAGTTGGCTGGCATTGAGGCCACGTCGTACCCGTTGAGCGCTTGTACCGAGGCAAAGACGTGCTTCCAGCGCTCCGGACGCGAACCGGAGTGGTACGGCTCACCGAAGGAAGCGTCACCGAGCACCTCGCGATAGGTACGGATCGACTGTTGCAAGATCTCCTTGCGATGGGCAATGAATAGAAGCGTGGGCGGTTGTCCGCCCCGCTCGAGCGCCTCGTCGCGGAGTCGCCGGTAGTCGAGTGCTGCGATTACGGTCTTGCCGGTCCCAGTTGCGGCAACGACGAGGTTGCGGTGTCGGTCGTGAACTTCACGCTCGACCGCGAGCGTCTCGAGCATCTCAGCCTGATACGGGTGGGGGCGAACCTCCAAGCCGGCCAGGGAGATGATGGCTCGATTGCTAGTTCGGCGGTCACCGCTCTGTGCCAGCGCATCATCTAGTCGGTCACGGTCTCGGTCCGGGTCGTAGGGCTCGAAGGACGGGTCGTTCCAATAGGTGTCGAAGGTAGCGCCGAACTTGTTCAGGAGATTTGGAGTAGCCACCCGGGAGAGTCGGACATTCCATTCGACTCCGTCGAGTAGCGCCGCCCGCGACAAGTTCGATGAGCCGACGTAGGCGGTATCGAATCCAGTCTGTCGGCGAAAGAGCCAAGCCTTTGCGTGCAGCCTGGTGCGGTCTAGGTCGTACTGGATCTTGACCTCAGCGCCGAACTCCCGAACAAGCCGCTCCAGGGCGGAGCGCTCGGTGGCTCCTCGGTAGGTCGTGGTGATCACCCGAAATGGGGCGTTGCGTGACCTGAGCCGCTCCAACGGCGACTCGAGGAGTCTCAGCCCGTGCCACATGACGAACGCGCAGAGGAGATCAACCTCGTCGGATGAATCGATCTCTGCTCGCAACTCCGAGCCGAGTGCCGGTTCGCCGTGAGCATTGGTGAGCAAGGCGGCATCCGAGAGAGGGGTCACCGGACGGGTTTCGCCCAACTGGTGCACTCCGGGTCCGGCCACCGGATGGAGTGCGTGAAGCTGTCGTGGCTTGTCATCGGGCAGGAGGTCATCCGCCGATGCCAGTTGGAGCAGGAGATTGTTGACGAGCGCGACCCGGTCGTCCGGTCGGGTGCCGGCGAGCTTGCGCAGTACTGCGTCGCGAACATGTCGCGCGAGCACTTCGGGCTGCTCAGCATCAATCACACCGTCGAGCTCAGCTGTCAACTGTTCAGCCTGTTGGAGTCCTTCCAGCAGGCCGTGCGTCACGAGCGCGTCATAGATTCCAGGCTTCATCTTGGCCACCACCTCGCGGAGAGCTTGCCAGATCGCACCGACAAGCGTCGCGATCCACGCAGAGGTTCCTAACTTGCAGCCTTGAAGGACTCGTATCGCTCCTCGAGGTTGTCCTTGTCCGGGCGCGCGCTCAGGGTTCGGGGCGTTGTTAGGCGAGTGCCTGCCATCTCCTGGAGGCCGTGCTTGAGCATCGGCCCATCCACCTCAGCCAGGATGTCGCGGCGAACCTCCACCACCAGGTCCGGGCGGATGCCGATGATGTTTTGATCGTAGGCAGCATGGTGGATCTTACAGAGGGCCAATCCGTTGGGCACGACCGGCTTACCGAGTGGGTGCGCATCGGGCAGGATGTGAGCCGCGTCGAGTAGCTCGACATGTTTCAACCTGCAGATCGCGCATTGGCCGTCGTACGCGTGCAGAACGCGAGCACGGAAGACGGGTTGGTGGAGGCGCAACCTAGTAATCCGCTCGACGTACTTGCGGCTGTCTTCGTTTGCGTTGCTGCCATATGGCAGGTAGAGCTGCTCCGGATCGACAGCCACCGCGAACTGAAGCTGTTCTGGCTCATCGGCGAGGATGTAGACCGGGAAGCGGGCTAGATATCGACCGCGGTCGATGCCAACAAACCAGATCACCGGCAACCGATCCTGATAGCACCTGCGCATCGCCACGTTCTCGGGATGCTGCGGATCGTCACCTCGATACTTGTAGCGCAGAAATCCGTCCGCGCCCTCCTGATCGGCGTACGGCGGAGTCTTTCCTGGCAGGGTGAACGTGGTCCGAAACGAGAGTGCCGCGTCGAGCACGGCCGGCTTTCGGATGCCCCGTTGCCTGTCCATGAGGGCCACCCGCTCGCCTCGGAAGTGAAACGTTGCGAGGCCGGCGGCGGTTAGAAGCTCGTCACGCCTCTGATCAAGCCACGTCATCGCAGCCTCACGCAACTCGAGGTCAAAGGCTGGTTCACTCACAGTCGATGTCTACCAGAACCAACCCCGTGACGACGCGTCTGCGGAGGGTGAGTTGGCCAGCGCTCGACGGATAGATCTCTCCGTACTCGCGATCGACCCGAGTCCTCACGCTGAGTCGTAGTCCCTGGCGACTTCCGCTGTGACCGGGGTTCAAGATGTAGCCACTCGTCATGTCGCCAATGACCCGGACAGCGGTGGGGTTCGCTACTGAATAGGCTGCGATGTAGGCGCAGACGATCGCATCGATCGAGTCTTCGACCCGCGCGAGGTCGACCTTCCGCTAGGCCTGTGCAGTCTCGTAGTACGGACAGGAGATCGGTGGCTTCGATGTTGGTGGCCGCCGAGCCGAGAGAGGCTGAGGCCTTGTCGGGTGTGGGCGTGTAGACGAGCCTGGTCGACGTCGCCCTCGGTGAGGAAGTTGGCGGTGGGGGAGAGGTCGCCGGTGGAGGGCGATCATGACCTTCGTCGGGGAGAAGGGCTGGCCGGCGCCGACTCGGCGGTCGCGGCGTTCCTGCGAGCGGACTAGGAGGCGCGGGTTGTCCTGGCGGACGGTGTTTGCGCCCACGAGGATTGCGCCTCCGCCCGCCCGTACCTCGTCCACTCTGTCGAAGTCCTCGTCGTTGGAGAGGAGCAGCCGTTGGTTCGTGGCGTCGTCGCATGTCCGTGGGTGGAAGCCTGTCGGGCCGCTGCTTTGGTGTTGGTCAGGCGCGGGTGAGATCGCCCGATGCGAGTTGGTGGAGGGCGTCTCGGGTTTCTGGGTCGGGGGAGTAGAGGATGGTGCCGACCATGCCTCGGGTTAGGAGGACCTTGTAGGTGTTGCGGACCAGGCGGTCGAAGGTGGGGTCGTCGGTGGTTTTGCGGTTGCGGAAGGCGGGGTCTTTGTTGGCGTCGCGGATTGTGGTGAAGCGGCCGTTGCGCCAGACGAGGTCGGGGCCGAGGATGACGCCGCTCCAGTCGTATTCGAAGCCTTGGGCTGTGTAGACGCAGCCGACTTGGTCGAAGCCGTTTGGGTCGGAGGCCCAGAGGGCGGCTGGGGGTGCTTCGCCTACCTTGCGGTCGCCCTTCACGTTCCAGGGGCGGCACCAGTCTCCGATCTGGACGTCGGGGACGAGGGTTTTGTCGGGGCGCGGGTCGCTCCACGGCCAGCAGTAGCCGGCTGCGATGCGGGCGCCGTATCCCTCAGCCATCTTGGCCTTGAGGGTCGCCTCCATGGCTTCTGGTGTGTCAGCGATCTGTACCTCGAATGACGGGTCGCCTGTCCACGGGACCGGGCCGCCATCATCGAGTTCGAGTAGTTGCAGGACCCATCGGACGTATTCCTCGCTGCCGCCGCAGCGGAACTGGCCGTCGAGGCTGATGTGGATGGGCGTTGGCAGGCCGGCCGAAGCGGCGTACCGCTGGATGTCTGCCACGGTTCCGAGTTCGCCGGGTTTCACGACCTGGTTCTCGTCGAGGAAGAAGACGGGTACGCGGGCGGCCGCGACTAGTTCCTCGATCTGGGGACGGCCGGTGCGGAACTGGGCAGGTGTGTATCTGTCCACGGAGGTTTCGCGGATGCGATGTGCCTCGTCCAGGATGAGGACGTCGAGTTCGTTGGCCTCGGCATCCATGAACTGGTTGAAGTACTTGAACATTCGCTGCACGCGCGGTTGGCGTGCTCCGGCGACCTTGCGAAGTGTCAGGGTGAAGGAGCGGGATCCTGTGGCGTGCAAGACGGTTCGGCCGCGGCGGGAGAGCTCGCCGAAGAGGGACAGCGCGATCACACTCTTGCCGCTGCCAGGTCCGCCGGTGACGATGATGATCGACTTCTGGTCGGCCCGTCGAATCCGTTCGACCTCGTGGACCACCAGCGAATGAGCAAGCTTCTGCTCCGCCAGGAGGACGAACTGCTCCCGCCTCTGTACTTCGTCGGCGGCAACCGCGAGCAGTTGCTTCGACGGAGCTACCGCCGAGCCGATCAGTTGGTCGGCGTACGGGCTGCCTGGTACCGACGGATCGAGCCGTTCACGGAGGAAATCGGTGAACTCGCTACGGCGCGCACCGATGAAGAGTCGACCGCGTAGATCCTGCGGGTACTCATACAGATCGTGTACTGCAGACTCGGCGGTCGCGTTGTGCAGGTAGGCGGCGCCGGCAACGGCATCCGGTTGACCGTCGAGGGACCTGGTGAAGTCGGCGAGATAGTCGCAATACCCGCGGACCTGGGCGACGGGGTGGAGCCGGGGCGAGTTGGGGTAGCCCTCGATGAGGACCAGTTCGCGGTCGTCCTGCCACGCTGCGGCACGGCTCCACTGCTTCAACTCGATGACCACGTACGACGAGCCGCCGGTTTTCGGGTGGCGTCCTGCGAGGACCACGTCGGCGCGCTTCGAAGTCAGCGGGAGGTGGTGCTCGATCAGGACCTCGACGTTGCCCAGTCCCGCCTGGATCAGGTCTTGCGCGAGGACCGGCAGGCTGCGTTCCCAAGACCTGAGTTCTGCCGGGGCAGCACGTCGGCCGGTGTGGTAGCGCATTTGCTCGGCGATCCTCGCGGCCAAGGTTCCGTCCGTCGTCAGGTCGGCGATACCGACGGCAGAATGGCGGAAAAGCGTCACGGGTGAAGTCCCCCAGGCAGCACGAACAGAGTCGTGCGGGTGGGGGCATGTCCTGTGAACGCTGACGCTCGGCGGAAGCCCGTCGGGCCGCGCCACAGACTCTATCCACTGAGCGTCCGCGGTGGGAGCCGTGTCATGCTCGCGGCGTGTCAGATTTGAATGAGCTGCGAGACCGGATGCGGGCCTTTACCGATGAGCGCGACTGGGCGAAGTTCCATGATCCGAAGTCGCTGGTGCTGGCCCTGGTCGGCGAGGTCGGTGAGCTGGCGGAGCTGTTCCAGTGGTTGCCAGCGGATCGTGCTGTGCAACTGGCTGCCGCCGACCCGCTGCGTCAGCGGGTCGGGGAAGAGATGGCGGACGTACTTGCGTACCTCGTCCGCTTAGCCGATGTACTGGATGTCGACCTGGCTGAGGCCACCAGGAAGAAGCTCGAGAACTCAGCCGAACGATTCCCAGCCGCGGAGGTCCACGGCGAGGCGCCGGAGAAGATTTAACCAACCGGAGATGCGCCCGCAGGTGCCAAAGTCGGTTGAGGTGCTGCCCGTCAACACTGCCTGGATCGCGCCCGACCTCGTCTGAGATCAGGCGAGCAGGTGGGCGTTGACTTGGCGGACGGCATTGGCCAAGTCGGGGTACTCGATGACCTGTAGGCCGGCGGTGGTGAGGAGTTCCACGCCTTCACAGTCGACGAAGAGGGAGGGTTCGCGCCATGCCAGTACTACGCGGCCGATGCCAGCGGCGATGATGAGTTCCGTGCAGGTCCGCGGTCGGGAGGCGCGTTTGCTGCAGGGTTCGAGGCTGGTGTAGATCGTGCCGTCGGCCAGCGATGCGCCGGTGTCGGCAAGCTTGGCGATGGCCACTTCCTCGGCGTGGTCATGCGGGTCAGTCTCTCGGGAGTAGCCTTCTGAGAGGACCTCCCCGTCGGCACTGACGATGATCGCGCCGACTGAGAAGGCTGTCTCGGAGGGTGGGCACGACCGGGAGAGATCGATGGCTTGCCGAAGCCACTTGCGGTCGTCGAGCTCAGACACTGGCGGCTCCGCGCGGGAGGTAACGCAGCAGGACCACGTCGCCGATTTGCTTCACCTCGGCCAGATTCATCCGATGTGATGAGTTCTGCGGAAACTTGGCATCGCTGATGAAGCGGGGAGCTGTGCTATCGCCGATGAGGAACGGCGCTACTACGAGGTGGATTTCGTCTGCGAGACCTGCGGACAAGAACTGGGTGTGCATGGTTCCACCGCCCTCGACCATGAGCCGCTTGATGCCGCGCCTCCCGAGGTCATCAAGGACGAATGCGAGGTCGACAGTGGGGCCGCTGTCGACGACCGTGGCGATCTCTCCGAGGGTCTGGGTGGCCTTAGCGGACGCGGAGCTCGGGACATAAACGATCTTGTCGACGTCGCCTGTGCTGAAGAAGCTGGCCGAAGGATCCAGGTTTCCACTGGCGCTGATTGTCACCTTGATCGGCGACTCTGTCAGGCCAGCCGCCTGGCGCTGCTCACGCCGCTCGGCTGAGCGGACGAGCAGGCGAGGGTTGTCTCGGCGGATCGTATTGGCGCCGACCAGAATTGCATCGACTCCCGCTCGGACCTCGTCGACTCGATCGAAGTCCTCGTCGTTAGACAGCAGGAGTCGCTGATCGGTGTTGTCGTCGATGTAGCCGTCGATCGAAGCTGCCACCGACAGCAAGACGGAGGGTCGATCAGTCACGCAGGTCTCCTTGGTCGGCGTCGACAAGGTTGTCGATGAGGTCAACAAAATCATCCGTGACCCGGGTTATGTCGCCCGGCCCGGTGTCAGGGGCGAGGTTCGCGCAGCTTTCCAGTGCCGCCCGCGTTCCGTCGGACATCCAATCAGACAGCTGCGTCGTACGGAGGATCTGCTGGTAAATGGCCTTAGATGAGCCGCCACTGGCACCGAGCGGCAGGATCCGCTTGCCAAGCGACATGGCGATGTCCGCTTCAGCTTGAGTTCCGTTACCGCCTCCGACGAAGACGACGTACTCTGCGTCCAGGATGACGTTGCGACGGCCGAAGATCGCGACCGCCGCGCGCAGGCCCGGGGGCTGGTAGTGATCCGCGATGTGAGTGATCACTTCGATGCCCACGCCAATCGGTCCATGGTTAACCAAAAGCCGCCGCACCATGACAAGCCGAGCCAGGGACCTCACGGCTGCGTCGAGGACTTGATGGTTGGCAGAGGACGTTCGACTGCCGCAGATCGCGATTCGTGTGCTAGACGAATCCGCTCCGTCAACACGCCGCCTTGCGTTCGGCACAAGCTGTAGGTCGGCATCAGCTAGCTCCCGCTCGTCTCGGATAGACGACACCAAGGCATCCGCGGGCGCCAAACCCATCAGGATCCGTGCGCTGTCAGGAATCCGTAGGCCCTCGGCGATGCGAGTCAACACGTTGATGTCGGATACCTGACCGTGGCGACTGCCACGAATCCAGTTCGACACATCCGATCGATCATGCTGGGTGAGCAAGGCCAACTGGGTCTGAGTGCAATCCGTGAACTGCGTCAGGTAAGCCCGGAAGAGTTCGGCGACATCACGCCGGGCCAGCGCAACCTGTACGACGTCCTCGCGCCAAAACGAGGCCGGTACGACGCCCGGATCGAACATCCTTCGACGAGTCACGCATCTCCCCAGCTGTGGAACGCCACCCACAGAGGGTAGCGGGATGCTTCCGAACTGTGGAACGAGTCCACGGATTCGGTCAATTTCCCCGCCGGAGCGCTCCGCCCAACATGGAGGCATTGACTTGGTCTGAACCTCGAGGAGTAGCGATGTCAGCCGTACAGCAGTTGAAAGAACAGCTGCATCACATGTCGATGGAAGCGAATCGGGCGGCGGGCAGCCTGGGAGGTTTCCAGAACAACTTCGGCCAGAGCAGTGCCCTGGTTCAAGCGCTGATCGCCGGTTCTGCGACAGGCACCGATCGCGACATCTGTCAGTTGCTCGATGCGGCCAGCAAGGCTGTAGGCGACGCAGTACAGACTCTCCAGATCGCCGCGGCGGGTTGTGCCAGCTATGCGAATCAGATCTAGCGCGAATGCCTTCCGAGCTGCAGCGAGTAGCTCAGGGCCTGGTTGAGTGCCTAGACCAGGTGCCGGCGATGGTTGGCTACCTTCGCCGGCTCGCGGCGCAGTGCAGAGACAACGCGTCCTTCATCGCGGACTTTGCATCAGGCAACCCCGCTGCGCGGCAGGCGGCCTATCAGCTGGCGGCGGCCGCTGATGCCTGCGAGTTGGCTGCACACCTTGCCTCCGAGACGCCGCCAAAGGCTCGAGCCTGGGCGGACCGCATGGTGGCCGGCGTGCGGGCACCTGGAACACCGCCGTGCGCGAGTCGCCCAGATGCAGTGAGCACAGGGAGAAGGACCTCGGACTCGATCCTCGAACTATCAACGACTAACCCGGATCACAAGGACCTTCTGGATCGGCCTCCCGTAAAGAAGACAGTGAGGGTCGACGGCCGATTCACCTATGAGACCGACGAGGCTGGCCGGGTCGTACGGGCGAAGGCGTTGCTGGACATCGTCGATGTGATGCATCCCCGAGACACGGCGGCTCAGCGCAAGTTGGCTGACAAGCTCCCGGGCGATCACGCCGGCCACCTTTTCGCGCGGATCTTTCGCGGGCCGGTCGGGATGATGAATCTGGTACCGATGATGGGAAGTAAGGTCAATCTCAGCGCCTACAAGAAGGCCGAGAATGCCTGGAGGACAGCGCTCGAAGCCGGCCAAGATGTGGAGGTCCAGATCGACCTTGTCTATCGGACCAGCAAGAATCGTCCCGACGTGATCGCGCTGAGGTACTCGATCAACGGGGTCGTCAAGCAGCAAACCATCCGCAATACGCCACGCCGAACACGGGAGGCCAACGATGCCGATTCCTGACCAAGCAGTTCTGGATACCATCGGTTCGGCCATGGCCAAAGTGGTTCCTGAAGGATGGGGGCGAGCTGTGCTGAAGGTGTCCGCGGTGGCGGCCACGATGGATACGCAGTTGGCGATTGAGATGTTGGATGGCTCGGTCGATGGTTCGCTCAGCCTCGACGTAGAGGCGCAGATGCTTTGCGATGACCTTCGGGATGCCATGTACAACGAGGGCTCGGGTACCTGGTACAACGCTGTGTTCGTGTTGAGCCCCGTGGACGGGCTCGAGGCGGAGTTCGATTATGAGACGCCGCCGTTTGACGGCGAGGCGTCTGACGATCTCCTTGAGGACGATCAGCGGGCCTATCCTCGCGACGCCGCTCACCTGCCCAGTTGGCACCCCTCTCGGTCCGGCGCTAAGTAGCCGCGCGTCTGTCGCGCTTGGTGCGGAAGGCGCTTTACGCGCAGACCGGATGGAATTCATCGGAGCTGGCGGAGGCTGTGCCCGAGGTTGGCGATCGGTGTCATTGGGCTCCGGATGGCGACGAATCGCCACCGGCGGGTGCGAGGCGAGCTGTCCCGATCTACGCTGGTCGAATGTGACTTAGCGTGAACGATCGGCGACCGGAGGTGGCGATGGCTGCGGCTGGGGAATTCGGGACGCTCGTGGCGCTTCGGGCGAAGCAAGGCGAGTTCGCCGCGCTCAATGCGCTGCCAGATGGGGGTAGCGTTCAGCCGCTGCTCGAGTTGGATGGGGCCAAGGATTCACCTGAGGGTGAGATTCGGCAATTGGTGAAGGTCGCAAGGAGGCTCTACGAGTTCGGTCAGCTGATCATGGTTGATGCGACCGAGCTGAAGGGCGTGCCCACTGTCGGTGGTGAGATACCTGGTGGTCTCGCCGAGTTGACTGACGGCCTCCAGGCGGTCGACCTTCTGGATCCTGAGCAGGTCCCGTTCATCCCCGTCGTCCGGACCGGTTCGCCGGCCAATCAGGTCGCGTGGATCGGTCGGCTATGCAATGAGTTGGGTGCCGGAGGAGCCGTTCGCGTCCGGCGGGCCAGTGCGGAGCCCACAGAGCTCGAGCGGGTGATCGTGGGCCTTGAGGTAGCTGTCGAGAACCTTGATCTGATCCTGGACCTGCAGTACGTCGATAGTTTCACCCCTCAGGCCGTCGACTGGGCTTCATTGACGTTCGATGACCTGGGCAAGTTCGGGCAGTTCAGGTCGCTGACGCTGTTGAGCGGTCCCGTTCCCGCCACGCTGGATCAGACGGCGCTGTGGGAGCGGCCGCGGTTCGAGGAGCTGTTGTGGCGTGCGGTCGATGGTGGAGTCGGGCAGGTTCGGCTGGGCGACTACGGCGTCGTGCACCCTGGGCCAGGACTGAACTTCCGTAGTAACCACGTGAACATGAAGTACACCTGCCCGGAGCATTGGCTCTTCGTTCGCGAGCGGATGAAGAATCCGACCGATCGCGCTCCGACCACGGAGAGAGTCTGTCGGAGCCTGGCCGAGTCGGACAGCTTCACAGGGCCCGGGTTCTCATGGGGTGACAACGAGATATCTCGTGCGGCAGTCGGGATGGGGAACGCCCTGGGCTCGAACAGCAAGCCGGTAGCCATCGGGACCTCTCACCATCTGGCCTATCTCACCTCGCTCCAGGCTGCGTGAGGGGCGAAGTACGGGAGCGGTTAGCGCTGCCGGTCTGACTCAGGTGGGCCATCTCGATGCAAGGCGGGTCGAGTGGTGCCGGCGAGAGGCATATTGACGGCGCCGTGGGCCGGGGCGACGTTGGAGGCTGCGGCGAGGGCTTTGCGTAGGTCCGGTGGGAGGGGTTGGCGGATTGGGGCCGGTCCACCGGTGGAGGTAGGGCTCAGGGTGGTGCGCGAGTCAGCGCTGGCGTGGAGGGTTTGGAGTTTGTAGCCGAGTTGGCGGCCCAGTCGGGTGGCGGCGACTTGGAAAGGGCGGTCGTCCTTGCGAGGTTCGAAGGAGATCACTTCGCGGTACGGCGGGCCGCCGTCCTCGGGTTCGAACTCGCGGTACAGGAGGCGATGGGAAGGGCCGAGTTCCTGGTTGCCACGCGATTCGGGAATCGCGGAGAGCTTGATCTCGGCGCAGTCGCTGAGATCGTGAGTGGCGTGGCGGAGGCGCTTGCCGTTGAAGCTTTCCTCCTGGCCGTTGGCCAGGGCTCGGAGGCCTAGTCTGAGGGCTCGGAGCTCGCGATCGCGAAGCCCGCCGGGCTGTTGTGACTCGGCGGCTCGTTGTAGGGCTTTCAATTGCTGCATCACCTCCGGTCGGACCAGGAGGCGGTACTGCGTCATCGCGGTTTCAGGTCGGAATCGTCGATGTCTTCATCGAGATCCCATCCGAGCTCTGCGGCGACGTCCTCGAGCGGTATCGACGGCTGCGGATTCGCCAGCCTGTGGCGCACGAGCGAGTAGCTGGAGTCGAAGCCTTCCTCGTCGGTGGCTTCGGCAACGAGTGCGCGCCAAACCGTGAACGGGATGACGACGGCCTCTGGCTGGCCGGCGTCGCCGAAGATCAAGGGCTCGGCCTGACCTTCGCGGTACAGGCGGAGCAGATTCGCCAGGTGTTTCGAGGCTTCCTCAGTGGGGATCACCCAGGCGGTTTCGCCGTCAGGGAGTAGGTGGGGCGTTTCGGAGTTCATCAAAGATCCTTCCGCATCGAACTTCCCTTCAGAATAGGCGCGGCGGTGCCGATCCCTCCTTAGTTATCCACAGGAGGTGGCGTGATAGGTAGCCGCGTTCGGCTGAAGCGCTTGCTCGACTTGGCTGGGAGGATTGGTCCAGGTTCGACCGTCCTGAAGGGATTTGTTGATGGGCAAGAGCAGCGTGATCGGGGTCGTTGCCAGTTCGGCTGGGGGTGTCGAGCATCTGCGAGTTGGGGTGGTTGAGCCGTTGGTTGCTTTGGGGCACACAGTGGCGGTCAGCTTGACGCCGACGGCTGGGCGGTGGCTGGAGCATGTTGGTGACATCGGCAAGCTTGAGGCTGTAACCGGGCTGCCGGTGCGGGCGGAGGGGCGGCTGCCTGGGGAGGCGCGGCCGCATCCGGAGGTTGATGTGTTTGCTGTTGTGCCGGCGTCGGCGAATACGGTTGCTAAGTTGGCGCTTGGGATTGGGGATAGCCAGGCGTTGACTGTGCTTTGTGAGAGTGTCGCCAGTACGCCGATGTTGGTGTTTCCGCGGGTGAATGCGGCGCATGCGCGGCATCCGTCGTGGCAGTCGCATCTGGATGTACTGCGAGGCGCGGGCGTGCAACTCCTGTATGGCGAGGATGTCTGGCCTCTCAGGGAACCTCGTGAGGAAGACGGAAGACCGATTCCGTGGGATGCGATCCTCCTGGCGATCCAACAGTTGGTGGCGACCGGCCAGTGCGAGGATCGCGGGCATGGGTAATGAGCGGCGGGTGGCGTTGGTGACCGGGAGTTCTCGAGGGCTGGGGGCTGTGATTGCGCGGCGGCTTGGGGGTGAGGGGTTTGCGGTGGCGGTCAATGGGCTGCCGGGGGATGGGCGAGCGGATGGAGTGGTTGCGGACATCAAGGATGCGGGTGGCGTGGCCGAGGTGTGCGAGGGCGACGTGACCGATCGAGACGCGGTGGCAGAGTTGGTCGCGGCGATCGGGGAGAGGCTGGGTGCTGTGGATGTGTTGGTGGTCAACGCGACCGGGCCGCAGCCGAATGGAGCCGTGCTCGACGTGGGGTGGGAGGAGCACCTGAAGCAGTTGGACTTCTTTGTGAAGAGTCCAGTGTTGTTGGGGCGGGAGATCGTGCCGGGGATGCGGGAGCGGAAGTACGGGCGGATCGTGCAGATCGATTCTGAGGTTGCGTTTCGGTCGCCGCCGGGGCGGTCGGCGTACGCGACGGCGAAGGCTGCGCAGGTTGGGCTTACGCGGAGCTGGGCGCGTGAGCTGGCGCCGGATGGGATCACTGTGAATACGGTGGCTCCTGGGTTCATACCGGTTGAGAGGCATGTGGGTGTGTCGGTGGCGGAGCGGGCGGAGTACCAGGCGTCTGTGCCGGTGGGGCGGATGGGGACGCCGGAGGACATTGCGCATGCGGTGAGTTTTCTGGTGTCCGAAGGTGCGGGGTTCGTCACGGGACAGCGCATTGTGGTTGATGGTGGCCGGGATCTGTTGCCATGAAGGGAGTTGCTCGGATCTGGAGGACCGGGCTCGATGAGAGTCGGGCCGCGGAGTACGAGGCGTTTGCGGCTGAGCGGTCGTTGCCTATGTTCAAGAGGCAGGATGGGTGCCGCGGGGTGCTGTTTGCGCGGACCGAGAGTGGGCGAGCGGTGATTACGTTCTGGCGGGATCTGGAGGCAGTCGAGGCGTTGGCTGAGGCCAGTGAGTACTTGGAGACGGTTGCTGCGATCAACGCCGCTGGTTTCCTTGAGGCGCCGCAGTCGGTTGAGGTGCTTCCCGTTGACGACGCCTGGGGTACGGCAGATCTCTTTAAGGGCGGACGCCTGTGATGGCGAAGCGTTCGACGTCCTGGATGTGGCCGCCGGTCGAGACGACGATCGTGAGGGCGGGGTCTGTTGCGCCCTTATAGCTGACCTTGGCGGTCCAGGGTTGGCGGGTGCCGCCGCCGGGGAGACAGCAGTAGGTGCCGAGCGGCTGTTCGGACGATGGTTGCCGCACCTCCACCCGGAGGCTCTCGTCGACGCCGGTGATGCGGCCACCGACCGTCAGTGGGGAGAGAACGCTTGCCCCGTACTTCGGTCGCTCCAGCGTCAGCATGTTGTCGATGGTGCCGACGACCTCCCAGGGGGCATCGGAGCCCTGGCCGATTCGGACGAGGTGGATGACGGCGGAGACGCTGTAGGGGCCCTCGTCTGCGTGATAGCCCACGCTGATCTGCGCGTCGTCGCCTCGGATCGTGCGGGATACGACCTGGTCGATCTCCTTGAAGCCAAGGAAGCCGTTGGTGAAAGAGAGCGCGGTCAGGCCCGCGTCGAGATGCCACGGCTGCTGTCCACCGCTGCGGTACTCACGCTGCCACGCCGCGGCCTCGTCCACCGAGGCGAACGGCCAGAGCGGCTGGTACTTGAACGGCCTCGGCGCAATGGGCGTCGAGGTGGGCGCCGACGTGGGTTTCGACGTGGCCGTCGGCGTAGGTTTCGACGTGGTGGGGCTCGGCGTGAGGGTGGCGGTGGACGGCCGTTGCGTCGGCGTAGTACTGGCCGCAGGCAAGGGAACGGCAGGCCCGCCTGACTCCGATTGGCGGTCGAAGTACCCCGTCGCGAGGCCGGACAGCACGGCGGACACCAAGGCGACCGCCGCTGCCGCGGCGATGATGACGGCCGGTCGCGTACGTCGCCGGGCCGGCTGCGATGGGTCAGAACCGGTCATGGCTGTCTCCCTTGATTCGAGGAAACACCACAAACGGCGGCAGCGGCAGCCCGACCCGGCAGCATTCATCCAACTGATGCTGACACCGGTCACCCGCTGTTAGGTGTTGGTGCTTGTGGGTGGGTGGGCAGCCGAGGATCATGTTGGCCGGAACGCGGGGGCGGCTGATGAGGTGGGGGAGTTCGTGGGAGACGTGCGGTGGGTCGAGATCGTCGTGCTGGGCGATGACGAGTTCGATGCGGAACGCGTGGACCGGCTCGCGCGGCAGCTTCGGAGCGAGCTTGCCGACCAGGAGTTCGATACCCGGCCGGTGGCTGCGGATGCTCCCGGCAACAGCAAGGGCGATGCCGCGACGACCGGAGCGATCGCCGTGGCGCTGGTCGGAGCGGGCGGGATGATCCCGACCTTGATCGCGGTACTGCGGGACTGGCTCGGCCGGCGAACTGGGCCTGAGCGGATCAGCATCAAGGTCGGGGACGACTCGATCGAGTTGGATCGGCCGAGTTTCAGCGAACGTGAGCAGTTGCTGCAGGTGTTCCTCGCCAAGCACGCGGATCGGTAGTCGATGGGCCGCCGGCTTGCGTTGCTGATCGCCACCTACGAGTACGAGGACACCGGGCTCAGGAGACTGACCACCCCGGCGCACGATGCGGAAGCACTCGCGACCGTGCTCGAGGATCCTGAGATCGCGGGCTTCGAAGTACGCACTCTCGTCAATGCGCCGACGCATGAGGTCGGTGAGGCGATCGCGGAGTTCTACGGTGAGAGCCGGCGCGACGATCTCACGCTGCTCTACTTCACCGGTCATGGGCTCAAGGACGACAACGGGCGGCTGCATCTGGCCATGTCCAACACGAAGCGGGATCGCCTGAGGTTCACAGCGTTGTCGGCGCAGCTCGTCGACGAGGCCATGGCCGACAGCCTGTCCCGCCAGAAGATCCTCATCCTGGACTGCTGCTACAGCGGCTCGTACGAAACCCAGCAGTTCGCCAAATCGGACTCTGCCGTCCACACGTTGGAGAAGCTCGGCGGCCGCGGGCGAACGGTTCTGACCGCATCGGACTCGACCCAGTACGCGTTCGAGGGCAGCACGATTCACGGGGAGGCGGCGCAGTCGGTCTTCACCCGTCACCTGGTCGACGGGCTGCGAGACGGTACTGCGGACCTGGACGGTGATGGCGACATCACCGTCGACGAGCTCTACAACTTTGTCTACGACCGGGTCACCGCCGAGCAGCCGAACCAGCGGCCGAAGAAGCTGGATCAGGTCGAGGGCCGGACGATCATCGCAGCCAACGTCAACTGGACTTTGCCGAGACATCTGGCCGAGGCTGTCGTCAGTCCGTTGCCTGGGGCAAGAGAAGCAGCGGTGGGACAGCTCGCTCAGCTGCGATGGTCCGGCAACGACCTTGTCCGCCGTACTGCGAACAGCCGCCTCGAGCAACTCCTCGAAGACGATAGCCGAGCCGTGTCCGCAGCAGCCCGCGCTGCTCTCGACGCGCCGGCGCCTCCGCTGCCGATCGCCACGCCGAGTCCGCGACCAACCAGGCAGCGAACGTGGGCTGAGCCGACGAACGTCACCATCGGCGCGGTGCTGGGCGAGTCGGTCAGCCGCTGGGTGAGCCGTGGGATGAGCCTCATCCCGGCAACTGTCCCTTGGCCGATCTCCATTCTCAGCTTGGTGGCCGCGCTGGCGCTGGTGGGAGCGGTGGTGGCCGGATTCGCAGAGAACAACTGGAGCACCCGGATCGCCTGGTACCTCGTTGCCGCAGCCGTCGTGCTCTGCGCGTCTGTTGTTCTTCAGCGGCGCCTTGGCGTCGCATTGGCCGCCGGAACCGCAGCGTTCGGAGTACTGGGCGCACTGCTTCTGGTTGGGTTGTCGTGGCATCAGCTCTGGATCGTTCAAGGGGCTGAGCTGCGGTCGCTACCGATCGTTGCGAGCTTTGCAGGGGTCGGGCACGCTGCATGGATCGGTGCGGGCATGGCGAGTCTGTGGCAGCTCCGTCGCGCCGGCGAGCTGCGGGTCGACGTACGACGGTTGCGCGGTCGCAGGGTCTGGCTGGTGATCGCGCTGGGCGGAATCGGTGCGCTGGCTCAGCTGGTGATTCAGTACTCCGTGAGCTACGAGTCGCGCCTGGACTTCCAGTGGCGGCGCTTCTATCCGGTCGCGCTCACCATCATCTCCACCGAGCTCGCGATCGCCGGACCGCTGATCGCGGTTCTGATGAAGCAGGGACGTGCGTTTCTGGGTGGTTGGGTGCTGGCGGGCGTTGCGGGTCTGATCGGGATCTACCGCGACGTCGCGGGATTCGGATTGCCGACGATGGCGGTCGTCGTACTGTTCGCCGCGTGGGTGTCGCTCGGGGTCCTGGCCGTCGTCGGATGGCGCGATGAGGTGGCTGTCGAGCGCGATGAAGCGGCTGTCGAGTCCGTGAAGAAGCCGGCGCGCCGGTGGTTGGCCGGGATCGGTGCGGGTTTCGCGCTTCCCGTGGTACTGAGTGGTGCGGTGATCGTCGTGGATCCGCAAGGTCCATTGACGCCGGTCGTGATCGCACTGACGGTCGGACCGAACAACGACGTCCTCTATGCGGCCGACTCCGGCAACGACGAGATCCTCAGGATCAACACCAACTCTCAGCACACTGAAGGCGAAGCCCTCAAGGTCGGCAAGGACCCGCTCGGGCTGGTGCTCGCTCCTGACGGACGTCGGTTGTACGTTGCCAACACCCGGTCCAACTCGGTGTCGGTGATCGATGTCGACAACTGGAAGGTCCTCGGCGCACCGATACCGGTCGGGCCTGAACCGATTGATCTGGCACTGAGTCCGGAAACCAAGCGATTGTTCGTGCTCAGTTCGAAGGCGGCGACGATCACGGTCGTCGACACGGAGAAGCTGGCGACGGTCGGAGGTCCTGTCAGCAGTGGTGACACGCCGTCTTCCCTGATCGTGGGACAGGGCGGCAAGCGCCTTTACGTAGCGAGTCGCGAATCGTCGACCGTTGCCGTGCTCGACGCGGAGACGATGCGGCCGGCGCGGTCGCCATACAAGATCACCGGGCAACCGATCGACCTGAGCATCACGCGGGACAACTACCTGTATGTGCTGTCGGCGGGTTCGTACTCCGTCGTCAACACGAACGTCGAGAGTCCCCGGCCGGCGCCTGTGCCGCTGTCCGGAGGGTCGAGGGATGCAGCACTGACTGACGATGGCAGCCGGTACGTCGTACTGAGTGCGCGGTCTGACGGGCAGCGCTTCACGGACATGATCACCGTCATCGATACCAAGGCGCGTGAGGTGATCGGAACGGCTGAGAGCGACGGTGGCGTGGCGATAAGGGTCGAGGTCAGCCATGACAACCAGCGCATCTACGCAGGGGGTTACAACTACGAGCACGACGTGCTGATCGTGGACGCCACGATCCCGAAGGTCATCGGCGGGATCCAGGTCGAGAGGTAGCTGGGCAGATGCCAGAGCGGGGCACCTTGGTGAGGTGCCCCGCTCTCTTGGGTCGATCAGGCGTTGCGCAGTCCGGCGAAGAAGGTGCGGAGGTCTTCGGTGACGTCGGTGGGGCGTTCCAGGCTGGCGAAGTGGCCGCCGTCCTTGAAGTTGCTCCAGTGGACGATGTTCGTGTTGTCGCGTTCGGCCAGCGGGCGGATGGTTTTGAAGTCGTCGGCGAAGACGGCTACGCCGGTGGGGGCGGAGTTGATGGCCGGCTCGGTGCCCGCGTGGGCTTCTTCATAGTGGTAGCGACCGGCTGCGGCGCTGGTGTTGGTGAACCAGTAGAGGGAGACCTCGGTCAGGATCTGGTCGCGGCTGACGAGGCTGGTGCCGTTGCCGAAATTGTTGAAGAGCTCGTTCCAGGCGAGCTGACCGACCGGGGAGTCGGAGATGCCGACGGCAACGGTCTGCGGGCGGGTGGAGTTGATGGCGTTGTAGCCGCCGACCGACTGGAACCACTCGAGGTGCTGGAGGGCCGCGTAGTCCTCGGGGGTGAACTTCTCGAACTCGCTCGGATCACCGCTCGGGAAGGAGAAGAGCTGGAGAACGTGCAGGCCGAGGAAGCCCTCCGGGTTCAGCAGGCCGAGCTCGCGGGAGATCATCGCGCCGCCGTCGCTGCCGTGCGACCCGTACTCCGAGTAGCCGAGGCGGCGCATCAGGGCGTCGAAGGTCTTGGCCACCCGGGCCATCGTCCAGCCGCGGTCGACGAGCGGAGTACTGAAGCCGAAGCCCGGGATGGACGGGACGACAACGGAGAACGCGTCCTCGGCCTTGCCGCCGTGGGCGACCGGGTCGGTGAGCGGGCCGATCATGTCGAGGAAGTCGACGAACGAGCCCGGGTAGGTGTGGATCAGCAGCAGCGGAGTCGCGTCGGCCTCGGCGGACGGTACGTGGATGAAGTGCACGGTCTGGCCGTCGATGTCGGTCAGGTAGTGCGGGAACTCGTTCATCCGCGCCTCCTGCTCGCGCCAGTCGAACCCGTTCTGCCAGTGCTCGACCATTTCGCTCAGGTAGTGGTTCGGAGTACCGAGGTCCCAGTTGTCGCCGGGCGCGGCCTCGGGGAGGCGGGTGCGGGCGAGCCGGGTGTTCAGGTCGTCCAGGTCGGCCTGGGCGATCTCGACGCGGAAGGAGCGGATCTCTGCGGGGGAGCTGCCGTTGTTGTTCATGGCTTTACCGTAGAAGCCATATAGGAACGTTAGATTCCCAATTGAAGTACTATTTTTCGCATGCGTGAAACTTCGTCGCGGTTGCTGTCGCTGCTGGCCCTGATGCAGTCGCGGCCGGCCTGGCCGGGGTCCGAGCTGGCGGAGCGGTTGGGGGTCAGTACGCGGACGATTCGCAACGACATCGATCGGTTGCGCGAGCTCGGCTATCCAGTGGATGCGACTCGGGGTGCGGCTGGGTACTACCAGTTGGGGGTGGGGGCGAAGCTGCCGCCGCTGTTGCTGGACGACGAGGAAGCGGTTGCTGTCGCCGTCGGGCTGCGGACGGGCGCCGGCGTGAGTGGGATGGAGGAGAGCAGTGCTCGCGCTTTGGCCAAGCTCGAGCAGGTGCTGCCGCATCGGCTTCGGCGGCAGGTGAACGCGATCCACACGACGCTGTCGAAGGGGCCGGACAACACCGGGTCCAACGTGCCGGATCCTGAGGTCGATCCGGCGGTGGTGACGACGATCGCGGCGGCCATCCGGGATGAGCATTACCTGCGGTTCGACTACGCAGTACCGGAGAGCGCTCCCTCGTTGCCGATTCTGGTGGAGCCGTATCGGTTGGTGAGTTGGCAGCGGTACTGGTATCTGGTGGCGCGCGATGAGGCCGGCGAGTGGCACACCTATCGCGTCGACTGGATGGACCTGCGGATGGCGACCGGGCGCCGGTACAAGCCGCGGCCGATGCCGGAGGACGACTACATGGACTTCGTACTGCGGGACGTCGCGACTACCGGGTGGAAGGTGCATGCGCGGATCACTGTCTTCGCGTCGGCCGAGGAGGTGTTGTCGCGGATCCACGCGGCGGTGGGAATCGTCGAGCCGGTGGACGACGAGACGTGCGTGCTGATCACGGGCGCGGAGAGCTTGGAGGTGGTGGCCGTGTATATCGGGATGCTGGGTATCGACTTCCAGGTCACTGCACCGCAGGGTCTGGTGGAGCATCTCAAGGTGATCGGAGAGCGGTATCGCCGGGCGATCGAGCAGTAGGAGAGGCAATGGGTAAGTGACGAGAGCCGAGGTCGGTGGGGGAGTTGAAAGGCTCGGGGGTTGCCGCCGTTGGAGGACTGCACGGAGGAGCAGGCGGCGATGCCTAAGCTCGCGCACGCGAACTTGATCGCCAACCGCGGGTGGTTGGGGGAGGCTGGCGGCGGAATACCAGGTGCGCGAGCAGCCGATGGCGTTGACGCGGGTGGCGGACATCGTGATCTGGACGGAGCTGCGGAGCCAGCTCCCAAGACGGGAGGTCAGGCGGGCGGCCAGCACTGTCAAACCTGGCTCGCAAGCGCTTTCCCCCGGCGTGTCGGGGCGTTGGTGGCGGGTTTGATAGTGGTGGCGGTCCGCGACCGGCCCGCATCTTGCGCACGGCGGGCGTCTTCAGTGGTTGGCGTGGCGCGCCGCCTGACGGCTGGCGCACTGTAGGCGGCTAGTGGTCAAAGTCGAGGTCAGTCGCGCGTTGGACCGGGGGTGAGGGAGGACTTGTTCGGTAGGTGGCCTTCGCAAACCGCTTGATCAACCGGCTTTGGGGTTGGCCGTCAAACAGATGCGCTCCGAGCGGCCGACGGGGAGCGGTCGTCGAAGGACTGTCGAGTTAGGCGTTGCCGAGGCCGGCGTTGCGGGCTTGGATTATGGCGGTGGCTCGGTCGGCTACGGCGAGTTTGGTGAAGATGGTGGAGACGTTGTTGGCCACGGTCTTGGAGGCGAGGCTGAGGCGGGTGCCGATGGCGGTGTTGGAGAGGCCGGCGGCTAAGAGGTCGAGGATTTCGCGCTCGCGGGTGGTGAGGTCCGGGAACGGTTCTGCTGCTGGCGCAGGGGGTGTGGCGAAGAAGGAGAGTACGCGGCGCGCGACGCCGGGGCCGAAGATTGCTTCGCCGGCGGCGACGGCACGGATGGCTCGGGCGATCTCGTCCTGTTCGGCGCCCTTGACCAGGTAGCCGCGGGCGCCGGCGCGCATGGCGGCGAAGACCGAGTCGTCGTCGTCGAACATCGTCAGGACCAGTACTGCGACCTCTGGGGCGGAGCGCGCTAGTTCGCGGGTTGCGGCGAAGCCGTCGAGGTCGGGCATCTGCAGGTCGAGAACTGCGACGTCGGGGCGGGTCGTCACTACCTCGCGGATGGCTTCGCGGCCGGTTGCGGCGACGCCGACTACTTCGATGCCGGGGAGGGATGAGAGCAGCGCGGCGAGACCGGCGCGCACCACTGGGTGGTCGTCTGCCAGCACAACGCGCACTGCGCTGTGGTCACCTGTGTCCGCCGCCGAAGGCGCAGGCGGGGGTGAAAGGGAAGACGTGGGCGCGGGCGAAGGCGAAGGAGGTTGCCTGAGTGCAGGCGGAGGTGTGGAGGAAGACGCGGACGAAGCCGGGCGTCGCGGCCAAGGGGAGGGTGCGGGGACAGGTGGCGATAGAGGTGACGGGGCGGGCGAAGGCCTCGGGCCAGGTGGTGATGGGGGTGACGGCGCAGGCGAGGGCGACGGCCTGGGGCCAGGTGGGGATGGAGGCGACGGCGCGGGTGCAGGTGGCGACGGCCTAGGTGAGGGCGTGGAGTCGGCGGTGGTCATGAGTTCACCATAGGAAAGCTCGCGTGGACTCGGCCGCCGGTGGGCGATGGGCCGGCTTCGAAGTGGCCGCCTAGTTCGGCGGCGCGCTCGCGCATGGCCTGCAGGCCGACGCCGGGCTTCCAGGCGCCGTTCGGTGGGCCGTCGTCGGTCACCTCGACCTCCAGTTCCGAGCCGCAGCGCAACGTCAGTACTGCGGCCGTCGCCCGCGAGTGCCGGACGACATTGGTCAGCGCCTCAGTCGCGATCCGGTACGCCGCAACCTCCAGCGCCGCCGGCAACGCGGGCAACCCCTCCGCCGACACCTGCACCGAAACGGACGCCCCGTCCGCACGCCAAGACAGCTGATCCGCCCGCTGGCGCAACGCACCCACCAACCCGAGTTCGTCCAGCGCAGGCGGACGAAGGTCATCCACCAACCGCCGTACATCCGAGATCGCCGCCCGCGTATCCGTCCGCAACGTCCCCAACAGCTCCGACGCCCGCTCAGCATCGGCCGAGACCAGATTTGCCGCAGCATCAGCCGTGAACGCGATCCCAGTCAGCGTTGGACCCAGCCCATCATGCAGATCCCGCCGCAACCGCCGCCGCTCCTCCTCGCGCGCCGCGACCAACCTCTCCCGCGACGCCTGCAGCTCCGACGACAACGAGGTCGCGTGCACAGCAACAGCGAGCGGTACTGCGACCAGCGCGAGCACGTTCCGGTCGGTCTGCGACAACCCGGACTCACCCGACCGCAACCCGACCAGCAGCGAGCCGACCGTAGTACCGCCGTACGAGAGCTCCATCGGTACTACGTCGCCCGCGACCCCGGCGGATGCCACGAGCGTCCCATCGGCCGCGACCGCGACGTACGGGAGACGCAAAGCGGAACGCACCGCCTCGACAACGCCGGACATGCCGCCGGCCACCCCTGACGACAACTCTTCACCGACGAGGGAGGCAACGCGAGCCGGGTCGCGGCGATCGCCGTACATGGCTCGATCGACCAACCGTTGCAGGCGTGGAAGTACGGGCGCGATCAGCAGCGCGACGAGCACAGTCACGGTGGCGGAGCGGCCGAAGCGGGATGAGATGAAGGAGTCGGTGATGGCGACCAGCGTTGCGTAGGCGCCGATGGCAACGATTGAGAGCAAGGCCCAGGTGAGTGCGCGGGAGACGACCAGCCGGATGTCGAGCAGTTGATGGCGAAGAATCGCGACCGCGACAGAGATCGGGATGAGAGGAATCGCGAGCAGAACCAGGATCGGCGTACCGGTCACGAAGGCCCACGGCGTCATGAAGGCGATCACCAGAATGGTTGCCAGCAGCAACCACAAGAGTTGCCGCCGGCCCGTTTCAGAAGCCCGTCGATAGCGGATGACGAGACAGGCGATGGCCAGGCCGTAGGCGAGCAGGCCGCGGAGCTCGGTTGCCGTCCACAACGGTTGCAGGTCGTCGTACGAGGCGAACTGGGGGTAGCCCGCCGGACCACCGTCGAAGAGTGGTTCCGAGCCGCCACCCATCTCGAGGGCGAACAGCGGCGCCGTGACGACGATGCCGATGGCAACGGGCCGCCAGCGCGGCGACAACAGCCTGCCGGTAGGGAACAGCAACAGCGCCAGCGGCAGGAACAAGCCGATCGACCACGGCCAGGACCACATGATGATTGTTGCGAGCACGCGCTGTGCTTCGAGCGGCGCCGCGTTGTCATGCAGCAGTTGCGCCAGCGGCGCGCCGAAGGCGGTGGTCGCATGACCGATGCCGTCGGCAATGAAGAGCCACCCGATCGGATTTGAAGGCCGATGCCAGGCGATCACCGCGCCGCAGGTCGCGAAGGTGAGCCCCATCAGCCCGTTGGTGATCAGGAAGCTGTCCAGTGCGGCGTCGAAGGACCAGCCGACCACCACCGCGAGAACCACCCCGGCCACAACCTCGACCACCGCGAGCCCACCCAGCCCGCCCGCCAGCACCCGGCGGTGGGTTGTGCGCTCGCTGCCGTCCGTCATGAGAATCAGTGTGCGCCCTGAGGCGTCCCGGCGTCCCGGGAACGGGTTCCCGCGGGTGCCGGGCGATCTCCTGCTGGTCAGTGACCCGCACCTCAGGCGTCGGGACCAGCCCGGGCCTGATCGTGAGGGAACGGCCCGACCGGGCCGCAGTACAGGGGAGGTTGGACGATGTCTCGAACATTTCGCGCCGGGCTGATCGTGCTCGGACTGCTGTCGCTGGGTGATCTGGCCGCGCCGCTGCTGACCGATGGCGAGCACCCGCCGATGGAGGTTGCGCTGATCGGATCCGCGCTCGGGCTGGCCAGCCTGGTGCTCGTGGGGTTCGCCTGGCGCGGCGCCCGGCGGGCCGTCGTACCGTTGATCGTTCTGCGGGTGCTGTCGGCGCTGAGCGCAGTACCGGCCTTCTTCGCGGGTGATGTGCCCGCGGCCGCCGTGATCGCCGCGGCGCTCGCCGTCGGACTGACCGCGCTGGGTACGGCGCTCCTGCTGGTGCCCGCTCGCGAGTTGGCAGGTGCGCGATGACCACCGCAACAGCCGGTACTACGACCGTGGCCGACACCCGCGGTATCAGCCGTTGGACCGCCGCGATCCTGTTGCCAATCGGCCCGGCCGCGGTCGCAGTACTGCGGTACGTGCTGCCCTACGACACGGTCGACGACATCTCGACGATGTCCGCGAAGGCGATCGCGGAGCCGGGGCGCGCATCGGCGGTGCTGTGGTTCGGGCTCGTCGCAGTACTGACCTTGGTGCCGGCCGCGTTTGCTGCCGGCAAGCTGACTCGGCGGCGGGCGCCCAAGCTGACCCTGGTCGCGCTCGCGCTGCTGGTTCCCGGCTATCTGTCGCTCGGCTGGCTGGGCGGGGCGGATCAGCTCCTCTGGGCTGGCGCAGACGCCGGGCTGGATGCCAACGCACTCACGCGGATCGCCGAGGCGGTCCATCCGACCGGCGAGCTCGCCGCCGTGATCTTCGTCCTGGGACACGTCTTGGGCACGATCCTGCTCGGTGTCGCGCTGTGGCGGTCGCAGGTGGTCGCGCGGTGGGCGGCGGTCGCGGTGATCGTGTCGCAGCCGATTCATTTCGTTGCCGCGGTCATCATTCCCAACCACACGCTCGACCTGATCGGGTGGGGGTTGCAGGCTGTCGGATTCGCCGCGGTGGGGTGGGCGATCCTCAAGCTACGCAACGACGAATGGGACCTGCCGTCGTTGCCCTAGACACCTTGTTGTTTGAGGAAGGCGACGGTTCTGGCCATTGAGGTCGGCCAGGCTCCGGCGAAGGCGTGTTCTTCGCCGGGGTAGGTGTGGAGGGTGGCTTGTTTGCCGGCTTTCTTCAACGCTGTAAGGGTTTGCTGGGCCCAGATCGGTGGGCAGGTGGAGTCGGCCAAGCCCTGCTGGATCAGTAGCGGTTCGGTGATCCGGTCGAAGAAGTTGACGGCCGACAGGTTGCGCCAGAAGGCTGGGTTCTTGGCCGGGTCTCCGTGGGCGCGGATGACGGCCGCTGCGATCTCGGGCTCCGGGCGGGTCCAGCGGTTGAAGTTGTCGACGGCGTTGGAGCTGACCGCCGCGTAGACCACCGCGGCCTTGACGAGACCTGGTTGCGCGACGAGCACGTTGTAGGTGATGCCGCCGCCCATCGACCGGCCGAACAACCCGACGCGCTGCGGGTCGACGTACGGGGAAGCCTTCAGGGCGAGGACCGCGTTGATGACGTCTTCGGTGTAGCCGAGGCGCACGTTGACCTCGGACTGTGGGTCCTTCGACGACTGCGCGTGATTGCGATAGTCGGTGTGCAGTACGACGTACCCGCGGCGGGCGAGGTAGTCCTGCTCGCGCATCAGGCCACGACCGTTGGTGTAGACGGCTGGGTCGATGTAGCCGTGGTTGAGGACGAGGGCGGGGTGGCGTCCGGGGGTGAGCGGGACGTTGAGGATGCCGGAGATCGTGAGTTTGCCGCTGGCGTAGGTGACGTAGTACCGGGTGTAGGCGTCGGTGCGGGCCAGGACGCGGCCGGGACGGAGGTCGCGGCCGTCGTACTTCTTCGCCATCAGCGCCTGGAGGGACACGGGGTCGGCGGGAGTGGACGGGGTGCTGCTGCTCGGCGGCGCACTCGAGGGGGCCGGGGCGGTGGGCGCTGTGGACGGCGGAGGGCTCGGAGTGGGGTCGGCCGTCGGAGTCGACGAGCAGGCGACGGCCGCCGAGAGGACCAGAGCGACGAATCCCAGCCGGCGCAGCTTCATATCCCAATAGTGCAATCCAGTACCAAGACCCTCGACGTACGGCGTATGCAGGTTGTAGGCTCGTGCAATAATTGCATGAGCATGGAGTTGATGATGGCTGAGAGATTTCTGTTTCTGCTCGGGAGTAGCCGGGCGAACGGCAACACCGAAGCGCTGGCGCGGTCGGCGGCTGCTGGGCTGGCTCCCGACGTCGAGCAGACGTGGTTGCGGTTGGCGGAGTTGCCGTTGGCACCGTTCCGTGATCTGCGGCACGAGGGTTCTGGGGTCTATCCGGAGCCGGTGGGGAACGAGCGGGAACTGCTCGACGCAACCCTGGCGGCGACGGATCTGGTGATCGCGAGTCCGCTGTACTGGTACAGCGTGTCCACGAGCGTGAAGCTGTACCTGGACTACTGGTCGGCGTGGATGCGCGTTCCTGGCGTGGACTTCCGGGAGCGGATGCGTGGCAAGACGATGTGGGCGGTGACGGCGCACACCGCGGACGATGTGGTCGACGTGGATCCGCTGCTCGGCACGCTTCGGTTGAGTGCCGGCTACCTCGGCATGAGCTGGGGTGGCGAGCTGCTTGGCTACGGCAGCCGCCCGGGTGAGGTTGACTCCGGGGAGGCGCAAAGATTGTTTGCTGCCAGGGCGCCGCTACTGGCGATGGACTGAGAGACCGCTCTCTCCGGGTGCGTGCTCGGGCCGGAGTACGAGATCTTCGCCGTTGATGCCGCGCGGACCGAGGGGCTCTGGCGGCGAACCGGTCGTGACAATCACCTGGGCGCGTTTGCCGGCGAGTTGGCCATCGCCGTAGCGGAGGGTCCGGCTGGGATCCGCCGGATCCACACCTGGGCGCACGGGCAGGGGTTGACTATGGCTGGGGCGAGGGGGAGATTCGGGCTAGCGGAATTGTCAGGGGGAGGTCTGGCAGCCGTCCGGGGGAACACATGCTCACTGGGGGAACTCACGCATCGCGTTCGCAGGGGTGGCTAGCCGGTCTGGTCGGCGTTGTCTCGAACCGCGCGCCGGTCGAAACATCGGGAAAGCCCGCAGGACCGTGGAGGAGTCATGGGTGAGTACACGATCGAGGACCTGAAGGCACGGACCAGAGGCCCTGTCTTCACGGACGCGGACGAGGGCTACGACGAGGCGCGCAAGGTCTACAACGCGATGCACGACAAGCACCCGCGGGCCGTCTTGCGCTGTGAGAACACCGGTGACGTGATGGCAGCCGTCGCCTTCGCGGCCGCGAATGACCTGGACCTGGCGGTCCGTGGCGGCTCCCACAGCGTGCCGGGCTTCGGTACCTGTGACGACGGCGTGGTCATCGACCTGAGCACACTACGCAACGTCCGAGTCGACCCAGTCACCCGTACTGCGCGCGCCGGCGGCGGCGCGACGTGGGGCGACTTCAATGCGGCGACTCACGCCTTCGGGCTGGCGACCACTGGCGGCATCATCTCGACAACCGGTGTCGGCGGGCTGACGCTCGGCGGCGGTATCGGCTACCTGGCGCGCGGGCTCGGACTGTCCTGCGACAACCTGATCTCCGCAGACGTAGTAACCGCCGACGGCCGGTTCCTGACGGCTAGCGAGAAGGAACACGAGGATCTCTTCTGGGCCCTCAGAGGTGGCGGCGGCAACTTCGGCGTGGTTACTGCGCTTGAGTTCCGGCTGGAGCCAGTGGACACCGTCTACGGCGGGCCGATGCTGTTCGAGATGTCCGACGGAGCCGCAGTGCTCGCTGGATTCCGGGACCTGATCAAGGATGCTCCAGAGCAGCTAGGCGGGTTCCCGGCGTTCCAGTTGGCGCCACCGCTGCCGTTCATCCCCGAGGATCGTCACGGTGACTGTTTCACGCTGATAGTGGCTTGCTGGGCAGGTAATCCGGAGAAAGGCGAGCAGGAGGTCAACAAGTTCCGTCAGTTCGCCCCTGTGGTCGCAGAGATGGTGGGGCAGATGCCGTACCCCGCACTGAACAGTGCGTTCGATGCACTCGTGCCGCCAGGCCTGCAGCACTACTGGAAGGCCAACTTCGTCACCGAGCTCACAGACGACGCTATCCAGGCTCACCTGCAGCATGCACCGGGTCTACCGGCTGTGAACTCGACAGTGCACATCTATCCGATCGACGGCGCCTGCCACCGAGTACCGGCCGATGCGACCGCTTTCGCCTACAGGGAAGCCAACTTCGCGACAGTGATCGCGGGGATGTGGCCGGACCCGGCGCAGAACGACGCGGGTATCGACTGGGTACGCGGGTACTACGACGCGGTGTCGCCGCACTCCGAGGCCGGCGGCTACATCAACTTCATGGCCGGCGACGACCAGCACCGGATCGCTGACAACTACAAGGGCAACTACGAGCGACTAGTGGACGTGAAACGCAAGTACGACCCCAACAACCTGTTCCACCTCAACCAGAACATCGCTCCCTAGCCCAGAGCATTGCGTGGGCGTTGCCGACCCGGGTGAAGCCCGCGCCGGGGAAGGCGGCTGCGTAGATCTCCTCGAACTGCTGGCGGCTCAAGTACCGGTCACTGACCCGGTGGTCGAGCCATTCGCCAGTGGAGAGCTTGAAGATCTCCCAGGCCTCGGCGCGCCCGCGCAGTACCAGGTTGTGGGCCAGTTTGCGGAGTTGGCCGCCGTACAGCCACCAGCGCGGGTTGGCTGGGCGCGGGGACACAGTGTCCACGAGCACAGCCTGCCCGCCCGGTGCCACCAGGCTCTTGATGTGGCTGAGGGCTACGGGCAGGTCGGGGACGTGGTGGAGGGTTGCGGAGCTAACGATGAAGTCGTAGCTGCCCTCGACGTCGAGGATCCCCGCCTCCAGGTAGCAGATGTTGGAGCGGGGTCGCTTGCGCCGGGCCAGCCGGATCATCGCCGCGGACAGGTCGACCGCGTCCACCTTCTCAAAGCGGTCAGCCAGCCGTACTGCGTGCCGGCCGGCGCCGCAGCCTAGGTCGAGCGCCCGGCCGAGCTGTGGTCCGGCAGGGATCACTGACGGCAGCCAGTCGCCGACAGCATCGTTGCTCAGTTCACCTAGTCGGTCGTACTGCGCCGCCAGCCGGTCGAACGACTGCGCCTCTTCCCGGGACGTCATGACCCTGGGACGGAGGTTGTCCCGGTCTTCGTGGAACTTGAGGTGGCGGTCCCCCACCTGAGGCCTGCCTGGTGGTAGGTCTCGGGTGAACGACCAAGAACACCCGAAGGAAGGGGACCGCCATGAAGACCGTACCTACTCTGCACGCGGCCGCGCAGGCCGACACCATGAATTTCTCCGATCTGCCTGACGAGGTGTGTGTCGCGCTGGCCGATGTCGCCGGCGCGGCCCGTGAGGGCCTGCTGGCGATGAGTGTGGCCGCTGGGCTGGCGGTGA
>NZ_AQUZ01000064.1 GCF_000372465.1 Kribbella catacumbae DSM 19601 | reverse complement strand
ACATGGCCTGCATCACCGCCAGCCCAGCGGCCACACTCATCGCCAGCAGGCCCTCACGGGCCGCGCCGGCGACATCGGCCAGCGCGACACACACCTCGTCAGGCAGATCGGAGAAATTCATGGTGTCGGCCTGCGCGGCCGCGTGCAGAGTAGGTACGGTCTTCATGGCGGTCCCCTTCCTTCGGGTGTTCTTGGTCGTTCACCCGAGACCTACCACCAGGCAGGCCTCAGGTGGGGGACCGCCACCTCAAGTTCCACGAAGACCGGGACAACCTCCTCGGTCCGCAGGGCGCAGCTAAGCGGATCCCGCGGAGAGATGTGAGCCGGGGGCGCCTTGAGTCAGGTGGGTCGGGTTGCGAGGCGAAGTTGGTCAGGTGGCAGGTAGGTCTTGGGCGAGTTGCCCCGAGCGCCCCGCGTGGTTGCTGGGGGCAACGAAGCGCCATGCATGCACAGCTCGACGGGCAAGCGGTTACCTCGGCGTGTCGGCGCGGCCGCGATGAGTGGCGCGTGCGTGGCGCTCCGGGAAGTGGCTCCGACGGTCGGCGCGACAGGTGCATGCGTCAGGAACGGCGCTGTCTCGACGGTGCGGAGCGGGTTGATCGGGGACACAAGCGCCTTATGTGACCAATAGCGCCCTGTGGCGCGCTAGCGGCGCGATAAGGCGCTAGTGGTCACGATCCGCATGGCTCGAATCTAGCCAACCTCGTCCATCAAGCCACTCCCGTACCCCGGTCCGCAGGGCGCAGGCTCTCGATCATGCGGATCGACGTACTGATGTTCGACGGAGTCGCCGAGGTCGACGCCCTGGCGACCTATGCGGTGTTCGCGAACGCCCGAAGCCGCGGGCTGCCGGTGGAACCAGGCCTGGTGACAGCCGACGGGGCGAGTGAGGTGACGGGTTGCTACGGAACGAAGTTCGCGGACCTCAAGCGCTGGGACCCGGCGTCGGCGCGCGTCCTCGCGGTGTCGGGTGGATGGATCCTGGAGGAGATCGAACGCGGGGTCATCCCGAAGCAACTGGCCGAGGCGAAGGCAGCCGGTGGTGCCGGGCTCGTGCTGGCCGGCATCGACTCCGGCTATCTGCTCCTTGGCGCCGCCGGCCTGATCGACGGCCGCCCGGCGACCACCCATCGAGCTGACTATGAACGCCTCGCCCAATGGGCTGAGGTCATCGACGCCCGCATCGTGGACGACGGCGACCTCGTCACCTGCGGAAGCGGCTGGCTCGCCGGAATCGACCTCGCCTACTGGCTCTTGGAACGCGAACTCGGCACCAGCCAGGAGATCGTCGCCCTCGAGCAATGGACCGGCCGAGACCGCCAGGGCACCGTCTGGAGACGCTGAGGTTGCCCTAGGCAACTTCCGAACCACGTTCCAGGCGCGGATGACGGCTCCAGCACGTCGGCCGGCCGTCGGCTCGGCTACCGGCTCGGCTACCGGGCTCGGCTACCGGGCTCGGCTACCGACTCGCTCGACCCGCCCGCCCTGCGCGACAGCCGCCGGTTTCCAGCGACCAATCGGTGTGCTCCGCCCCGCCTGGCGGGCTTCACCCACTGGTAGAGCAGGGGGCTAACCCCTCGCCGAGGGGCGAACCCCTCCGGAGTACGGGTAAGCCCACTCGCCGAACGGCCGACCACGGAGGACGACCGGGCCGCCGCCACTACCTGTGGGAGCGGGCGACGAAGGAGCTGCGGGGGAGGTTTCCCACGCAACTCCGAGCCGTGCCTACTTGGTGCCGAAGGTGTAGATGGTGGTGGAGGTGAAGGTCTCGCCGGGGCGGAGGACTGTGGAGGGGAAGTCGGGGTGGTTCGGGGAGTCGGGGAAGTGCTGGGTTTCGAAGGCGAAGGCGTCGCCCTGGCGGTAGGTTTTGTTGCCGATGCCCTGGAAGGTGCCGTCGAGGAAGTTGCCGCTGTAGAACTGTGCGCCCGGCTCGCTGGTGTGGACGGTGACTGTGCGGCCCTCCTCGGGTTCCCAGAAGCGGGCGGCGAAGCGCAGGCCGTCGTCGCCTGCCTTGCCGAGGACGAAGTTGTGGTCGTAGCCACGCCCGATCACCAGTTGGGGGTGGTCGTCACGGATCCGTTTGCCGATAGCGGTCGGCTTGTTGAAGTCGAACGGCGTACCGGCGACCGGGGCGAGCTCGCCGGTCGGGATCAGGCCGGCGTCGACCGGCGTGTACTCCGCTGCGTTCAGTTGCAGGACGTGTCCGTCGATCGAGCGCGAGCCTTCGCCGGCCAGGTTGAAGTAGACGTGGTTCGTCAGGTTGAGCACGGTCGGCTTGCCCGTGACGGTCGCCAGGTAGTCGATTCGCAGGTTGTCTTGCTTGTCGAGCGTGTAGGTGACCGTACTGGTCAGCTCACCCGGGAAGCCCATCTCGCCGTCCGGGCTCACGTAGGTGAATGCCACGCCGACCGCCGAGGACGTCTTGACCGTCTTCGCCTTCCAGACCTTCTTGTCGAAGCCGATCGTGCCGCCGTGCAGGGCGTTCTCGCCGTTGTTGACCGGGATCTGGTAGCTCTGGCCGTCGAGGGTGAACTTGCCCTTGGCGATCCGGTTGCCGAACCGGCCGATGGTGGATCCGAAGTACGGGCTGAGCGCCGCGTAGTCGGGCAGGTTGTCGAAGCCGAGGCTGATGTTCTCGGCGCGGCCGCGGCGGTCGGGCGTCTCGACCCGCTGGATCGTGGCACCCCAGGTCAGCATCGAGAGGGTGACCCGGCCGTTGGTGAACGTGTAGACGTCCACCGGCACGCCATCAGGGGTGCTGCCGAACGGATCCTTGCGAATCTCGAGCCGACCATGACCATGGCCATCGCCGTGACCGTGCTGTGAACCCATGGCGGCGACCCTATCCGGCGTACCGACGGCCTCGGTCTGCAGTCCACCAGCCGCGGCGACGCCGAGCCCGAGCGCGCCGGCGGTGCGGAGTACTTGTCGGCGGGGCAGATTGTCTGACATGGAATCCCCTCACTTGTGCTGGGCGGATGCCGGCCGAGAGAGCGCGCACATGGCCGACCGTCGCACTGTAGGCAGGGTTGTCCGGTGTTTGGAATAGTTGGTAACGGTTCGAATTCGTCCGATGACTGCCCAATGCCCGAAGGTGCGCCAAGATCGCTGACCAGATCGGTCCGGTTCTGGGCCTGATGCGGTCTTACCCGGGACCGGACCGGCGATCGACGATGGATGCATGACTCAGACAGCTCTGCTGGTGATCGACGTTCAGGAATCCTTTCGGGTACGGGAGAGCTGGAGTGTGGTGAACCATCCCGACATCGCCGACCGGGCGAATCGGCTGGTCAGCGCAGCCCGCGACAAGGGCGACCTGGTCGTCTGGGTGCTGCACACCGAGCCCGGTACCGGCGGCGCCTTCGACCCGGCCAGCGGCCACGTCCGCCTGATCGAGGGACTCGAGCCGGCCGAAGGTGAACCGGTTCTGGCCAAGACGGCGCACAACGCTTTCACCACGACCAATCTGCAGCAACAGCTCACCCAGCACGGCATCCGCGAGATCGTCGTCTGCGGGATCCGGACCGAACAGTGCTGCGAGACGACGGCACGGGTCGCGTCCGATCTCGGGTACGACGTCGTCTTCGTGACCGACGCGACCGCGACCATGCCGGTGCCGCACTGGACGATGCCCGCCGACGCCCCGCTGGCCGACGTACTGGCTGATCCGCGCACGCTCGGCGCGGACGCGATCGCCGAACGGACCGAGTACGCGCTGGCCGGCCGGTTCGCCACCATCCGGACACTCGACGAGATTGCGCCGCTGGTCATGGCATCCTGACCGGATCATGCCTACCCGGGTCGTCTTCTTTCTGCTGCCGAAAGTGCACCTGCTGGACCTGGCCGGTCCGGCCCAGGTGTTTTCGACGGCGAACGACCTCGGCTACGGCTATGACCTGACGTACGTGGCGGAGACCGCGGAGATCCGTACCGCGCAGGGGGTGCCGCTCAAGCCGGAGCTTGACTGGCCGGACCTCGGGCCGGCCGACCTGATCGTCGTACCGGGCTGGCGGTCGCCGCGGTTGGCGCCGCGACCGGACATCGCGGCGGCGAGCATACTGCGGCTGCGGACTCACCATGCGGCCGGTGGTTCGGTCGCGAGCGTGTGTTCGGGTGCCGACGCGCTCGGCGCCGCTGGTCTGCTGGACGGGCGGCGCTACACGACGCACCACGACCTGACCGACGAACTGGCGGCGCGCTACCCGAAGGCGAACATCGTCCGCGACGTCCTGTACGTCGTCGACGACCGGGTGATCACGTCGGCCGGGATCGCCAGCGGAATCGATCTGGCGCTGCACCTGGTGGCCGCCGCCCGGGGAGCCGAGGCGGCGGCGCGGGTGGCGCGCGAGATGGTCGTCTACGCGCGCCGCAACGGTGACGAGCTGCAGGAGAGTGCGATGCTCCGGCATCGCGGTCATCTCAATGACCTCGCGCATCGGGTTCAGGACGTCATCGACAGCCGGTACGCCGACCAGCTGCGGCTGGCCGATCTGGCCGCGAGTGCGGGCGTCAGTGAACGGACACTGACCCGAATCTTCAACCAGGCAACGGGTCTGACGCCGCTGCGGTATCAGCAGCTGCTCCGGCTTGAGCGGGCCGAGCACCTGATCGGCCACGGCGCGACCGTCGAGTCCGCGGCCCGCGCGGTCGGCTTCGAGGATGCCCGGATGCTCCGCCGTCTCCGCGCCCGCGCCATCGCGAGCTGACGCCCCGCACGACAGCGGGGTAGACCTAGCACCCCCATCCCACGGGACTTTGCACTCCTGAGATCTCGGCGGCTGGGGCCCAGGCTCGTGTCGAGCGGGTAAAGCGCCCGTTCGGGGACGGCGAGGGGTAACAAGATGAGCAGGGGATCGGTGACGGTGCGCGTCGCGCGCTGGAGTGCTACCCATCCATGGCGGGCGATCGGCCTCTGGCTGATGCTCGTCGTCGTCGCGGTCGGACTGATGATCGCGTTTCCCAAACAACAGACCAAGGCGGAAGACACCTGGATCGGCCAGTCCGGTACGGCGTCCGAACTGATCCGCGAGGCAGGGCTGGAGAACAAGCCGTCCGAGACGGTCCTGCTGACCGATCCCGACGGCCAGCTGGACAAGGCGGCCGCCACCACGGCGTTCAGCCAGCTCCAGCAGAAGATGACCGCGATCGACGCCGTCGCGGCGGTGGGTCAGCCGGTCTGGGCGGCCAACGGCAAGGCCGCCCTGCTGCCGATCACGATGAAGGGTGGCGAGGACGACGCCGCCGACAATGTCGATAAGTTGCTAGCGGCAACCAAGGAGGTGCAGCAGGCCAATCCGTCGATGACGATCGAGCAGGCCGGCAGTGCCTCGATCGACGCCGGGATCTGGAAGCAGGTCGGGTCCGACCTGGCCAGGGCCGAGAAGATCAGCCTGCCGCTGACGTTCGCGTTGATGCTGCTCGCCTTCGGTGCGCTGATCGCGGCCGGCATCCCGGTCCTGCTGGCGTTCTCGGCGGTCGGCGCGGCCCTCGGCTTCTATGCTCCGCTGTCGTACATCTTCCCCGACGGCGGCTCGGTGGCGAACGTCGTACTGCTGATCGGTATGGCGGTCGGCGTCGACTACTCGTTGTTCTATCTGAAGCGTGAACGAGAGGAACGGCGACGCGGTCATGGCACGGTGGACGCCGTCGAGATCGCCGCGGCCACGTCGGGGCACTCGGTGGTTGTCTCCGGCCTCGCGGTGATCGTGTCGATGGCAGGGCTGTACATCGCGCAGGACCCAGTCTTCTCGTCGATGGCGACGGCAACGATCGTGGTGGTCGCGGTGGCGGTCCTTGGCTCGCTCACCGTTCTGCCGGCCTTGCTGGCCAAGCTGGGTCATCGGGTCGACCGTCCGCGCGTACCGCTGCTGTGGCGCTTGAACCGGCGGATCGGCCCGGGTGGCATCAGCCGCCGCATCTTGGCTCCCGTACTGCGCTTCCCGAAGGTCGCGCTGGTCGGCTCGGCCGTCGTGGTGGTCGCGCTCGTAGTACCGGCGCTCGGGATGAAGACCGAGCCGGGTGGCCTGAGCACATTGCCGCAGAGCATTCCCGAGGTCCGCACGATGACCGCGCTGCAGCAGAACTTCCCGTCGCAGGGCATGGCGTACGACGTGGTCGCGAAGGGCGACGACGCGATCGCCGGGCTGACGAGGTTGCGGCAGGCCGCGGTGGACAGCAAGGAGTTCGTGGTGACGCCGGGCAGCGAGATCCGGGAGTCGGGCGGGACCGCAGTACTGACGGTCGTGTCGGTTCGGCCGGACACGAGTCAGGATGCCCGGGCGGCGCTGGAGCGGCTGCGGAACGACCTGGTTCCGAAGGCGTTGCCTGGGGCAACTTGGGCCGTCGGGGGAGAGACAGCGCAATCGGTCGACTATGGGCAGCACCAGCGTGATCAGTTGCCTTATGTGATTGCCTTCGTGCTCATCCTGACGCTGCTGATGATGGCGTTCACCTTCCGCAGCCTCGCGATCGCACTCGTCACGACGCTGCTGAACCTGGCGTCGGTAGGAGCGTGCTTCGGCGTACTGGCGCTGGTCTTCCAGCACACCTGGGCCGAAGGGCTACTGGACTTCACCTCACCAGGGTTCGTGGTGTCGTGGATCCCTGTCTTCCTGTTCGTGATCCTGGTCGGGTTGTCGATGGACTACCACGTGTTCGTCCTCGGCCGGATCCGGGAAGGGGTCGAGGCAGGGCTGACGGCCCAGGAGGCGGTCCGCAAGGGGATCGTCGAGTCGGCCGGCGTGGTGACCAGCGCGGCAGCCGTGATGGTGTCGGTCTTCGCTGTCTTCGCTTCGCTCGGCATGATCGAGATGAAGCAGATGGGCGTCGGCCTGGCGGTCGCCGTACTGATCGACGCCACCCTGGTCAGGATCGTGATCCTGCCGTCGATCATGGTCCTGCTGGGTCGCAAGGCCTGGTGGCCGAACAAGCTGTCCGCCGCTCAGCCGGCGCCGGCTGGTGAGCGAGAACTAGTGACCGTCTGAACTCAGGGCCAACCACCTGATCATTCGCCCCCTTTTCACCCTCCAGACCGCCGATCTGGTCGCCGCACGCAGTGGCGAGGGTGAAAAGGGGGCGAATGATCAGGTGGTTGCAACTCGCCGGCCCCTGATTCTTTACTTCAGTTTGCCGATCACTTTTGTTTGTAGGCAGCGGTCAGCTTGGCGATCGCGTTGGCGAGCTCGCCGCCGAGTGCCAGGTGCTCAGCGTCCGACGTGAGCTTCGACGTAGCTTCATCGAGGTTCTGGCCGATCTGGTCCTGGGCGATCCAGCGGGCTCCGGCGACGACAGCATCGGCGTCGTTGAACGAGTCGAGCTTCGACCGCTGCAAGTACTTGCCAGCTTGACCGAGTGCCGTCAGGGCAGTGGTTGCCTGCGGCCCTGACCAGTCCTTCACGTGCAGCGCCAGGTCGATGTAGATGACCGAGGCAAGCACATTCGGGTCCAGGAAGCCCTTGCGCAGCAAGGCGGTCTTGGCATCTACCAAAGCCTTACGAGCCGCCGCCTGGGTGGTCAGACCCCAGCCGAACGGGTACTGCGGGTCGTAGGCCGCATCGCCGACGTTGATCGGCTGCTGCTCAACCGACTTCGGCCAAGTGACCGGGAGTCGGCCGGTGAAGGGCCGCTTGCCGAACAGTACGTCGGCGACGCCGGCGCCCTCGGTCCCGGGCAGCCACGACGCGACCAGCGCGTTGATCTTCCCGAGTTGATCGGCGATGACCTGCGGCCGGCCCGAGACGACCAGGACGACACACTTCATCGCCGCGCACACCTTGTCCACTGCTGCCTTGTCGGCGGCGGTCAAACCGAGCGTGTGACCGTTGTTGCCGACGTCACCGATTCCTTCGGCGTACGGCTTCTCGCCGACCACGACGACACCGACCTCGTGGCCATCGAGCGGGGCCGAGGCATCCTGGCTGTAGGTCGCCGTTGGTGCGACCTGCTTGATCCCGTCGAGGATCGTCGTACCGGTGGTGGTGTTGCCGGAGGCACCTTGCCAGGTGATGCTCCAGCCGCCCATCTGGTTGCCCAGGTCATTGGCGTTGCTACCGGCAACGTAGACCTTCGCAGTCGGTGCCAGAGGCAACAGGTTGCCGTCGTTCTTCAGCAGCACCTGCGACTTGGCCGCGGCCTCTCGCCCGACCGCCCGGTGAGCTGCCGAACCGACACTGCCCAGCTTGCTCGGATCGGCGTACGGGCGCTCGAACAGGCCGAGCTTGAACTTCTCGGCGAGGATCCGGCTGACAGCGTCGTCCACCCGGGCCTGGGTCACGCGACCGGCGGTGACCTCGTCGGTCAGGCCTTGCGTGAAGCCCTGGTAGTTGGTCGGCACCATGATCATGTCGAGGCCGGCGTTGATCGACGTACGGATGTCACTCGGGTAGTCGCCGGGCAGCTGGTCGATCGCCTGCCAGTCGCTGATCACGAACCCCTTGAAGCCCATCCGCTCCTTCAGCACTCCGTTGATGAGCGCCGCGTTGCCGTGCATCTTCACCGGACCCTGGTCGTCGCCGATGATGTCGACACTCGAGTACGACGGCATCACGGTGCCGACGCCCAGGTCGACCGACGTCTTGAACGGGTCGAGGTGGATCGCCTCGAGCTGTTGCTGCGTCACCTCGGTCACGCCCTGGTCGATCTTGTAGCTACCCGTCGTCGACGACCCGTACGTCGTACCGCCGTCGCCGACGTAGTGCTTGGCGCTGGCGAGCACATGGTTGCTCTGGGCAAGCTGACTGCCGTCGGCCTTGCCCTGCATGCCGGTGATCACACTGGCCATCACCTTCACCAGCGCGGGATCCTCGCTGAAGCCCTCGTACGAGCGGCCCCAGCGGTCGTCGCGGACCACGCAGACGCAGGGCGCGAAGTCCCACGGGACGCCGGTGGCGCGGACCTCGGTCGCGGTCACTTCACCGGACCTGCGGGACAGCTCCGGGTCGTGCGTCGCGCCCATCCCGATGTTGTGTGGCAGGATCGTCGCACCGATCACGTTGTTGTGCCCGTGCACCGCGTCGACACCGTAGATCAGCGGCACCTGCAGCCGGGTCGCCTGCGCGTTCAGCTGGAAGCTGTCGATCATCGCGGCCCACCCGGCCGGCGTGTTCGGCGTCGGCACCGAGCCGCCACCGGACAGCAGCGAGCCGAGCGCGTACGTCGCGATGTCGCTCTTCGACCGCAGCGCGTTCCGCTCGGCCTGGGTCATCTGGCCGACCTTCTCGGCCAGCGTCATCCGGGCGAGCAGGTCCTTCACCCGGAGCTTCACCGGGAGCTTGCTGTTCAGGTACGGGAGGTCGTGCGCGTTGATGACCACATGTGGCGTGACGGTCGGCGCCTTCGCGCCGGTCACGGTGAGTTCCACCGGAATGGTCTCGGCGACCTCGGCCGTCTTGTCCTTCTTGGTGGCCACCTGGACGACCTGGGTCGCGCCAGACGCAGTACCGGCTGGGAAGGTGAAGGTGCCGGACACCGGCAGGTAGTCGCTGGAGCCGGCCGTACCGGTACCAGTGCGGTACTCGACCGTGACAGGCTCCTCCAGCGGCACGGCGCCGGTGGTGGCGACGATGAGCTTGACCTGAGCGGTGCTGCCCTCCTTGACCGGGTAGACCCCCGCGTCGGTGACGACACTCGCCTTCAGCGCCGGGTCGGCCTTGCCGTAGACCTCGACCTGGTCGATGGCGAACTCACCAGGAGCGCCGCCGGGCATGGTGAAGGCGTAGCCCCACATCTGGGTCAGGTTCAGGATCTGGTCGATGCCGCCGACGGGCTGGTAGTCACCGCGGTAGACGAGGTCGCTGAACGGGATCTCGACCAGGTGCCAGCCCTGCCAGTCGTCGGTGAAGCTGGTGTTCCACAGCTCCGACGCCTCGGCGTTCGCGCCGCCGTCCTTGATCTCGAAGAAGATCCGCTTGCCGGAGCCGGGCGGCAGCGGCGCGGTGTTCTGGCCGTACCACCAGAACCGGATGCCCTTGTGGATCGACCAGTTGCCGGGGTTCTGGTCGAAGGTCACGTCGTGACTGAAGCCACCCCAGCCGCTGATGTTGTAGGTCCCGTGCAGCACCTTCTCGCCGACGGGAGCGTCGGCGCGGGCCTGGAACTCCATCGTCGGCGGGTCGTCGGCGTCGCTGCCCCAGCCGAAGATGCCGGGGTTCGGCGGCGAAGCGAACGCCTCGGCCCCCTCGAACGCGGCGAGCAGCGTCGGGGCCGGGTCGTCGGCAGCCGCCTGCGCGGCGACGCCGAGCGGCAAGAGCCCGGTCACCAGCGCAGCCACCGTGATCAGAGCCGTACGTCGTCTGGGCGGGCGGAAACCAGGCCACCTGGGCATGGGCGACTCCTCAAGGTCGGGCGCGAGCCTCACGCACGCGTCGCGCCCGACTCTCAGCCCTCCCCGCCCCGCGGTCAAGACCCCACCGGTTCCGGAACTAGAGCGCTCTCACTCCGCAACACCCGGACCGCCACCACCCACCAACCTGCAGATCCGCGCCGTCGCCACGCTCCGCCGAGCGCGGCCACCCATCTCTGCGCCACTTGGCATGTGATGGCGGTCCGGGTCTCGAGTCGAGTCGCGCGTTCCTACTCCCAAAGCCCGCTGTCTGGAGCCCACATCAGGTTGCTCACCTGGCCGAGCACCGGCGGTTCGGCGAAGCGGACGACTCCGTCGAGGACATCGCTGAACTGTTCAGGCAAATGATCTGACCCACCACGACGTCGCCAGGCCGCCCACCTGGTCTGCGCAAGCCCGGCATATCCATCCAAGACCTCTGTCAACGGAGCGAGAACCGCGCTGCGTCCCTGGGCGACTTCCCGGATTGCGCGCTGCAGGTTCGTGCCCTCGATCGGATGCCGGCGGGAGAGCGTCCAGACGTCCCCGAAGTCACGCCACCGGGTGTTGGCTGTGCCCCGCTGTACAGCAGTGACGATCTTCTCGGCGTGGATCATGTGTACGGGATAACCGGACAGCCGGATCGGGGTACCGCCGAGGAGCCGCGGGACGGCGACTGTCATCGGTGCGGGCCAGATCGGATCGCCGACGTTGACGTCCACGTGGAATGGCAGTTTCGCGCTCGCCAGCCGAGCGTCGACGTGAACGCGAACGCCGGAGTACTGATCCTCTTCACGGATGACATCCGCGGTAGCAGTGTCAGGGAAGAACTCGATGCCGTCGTCTTCAGCAGGCCGTGTCTCGAGCACGGTCTGAATGGCTGCGAGCACCGCCTCGGTGGAGTTGGCCAGATTGACCGCGGCAAGGTCGACGTCCTTGGTCGGGCGACGCGTTTCGAACGCGGCAAGCAGCACCCCGCCTTTGAGGACGAATCCGTCGCTCACGTTGCTGACAGCGAGCCGGGCGAGGAATCCCTCGAGAACGTAGAGCTGAAGCAGTTCCTGGGTGGCCCGGCCCGCCTGCTTGGCCTGGTTTTTGAGGTCGAGGTAGGCGTCGCCAGCGGGCGTGCCCCGCGAGATGCGGTTCACAGAAGGATCTCCATCGTCTTGCGTAGCGGGGTGATTGTTCCGGGAAACGACTTCGCCATCCGCAGCAGTTCTGATGGCTGGCCGCCCCCTCGCAGCCATTGCTTGAGTGCTTCGTTGGCCAGGTCGGCGCCATCGAGGTGGCGCATCCGAAAGGCATCGATGATGCTCCGCTCGGCGGAGTAGATCCCGATCTGTCGATCGCCCCCGATGTCTAGCAGTTCCCGACCTATCTCGAATGTGTCCGGGTCGAAGCTTCGCCACCTGACTGGGGCGCTTGTCTCCGGCGCCCAGGCCCCGCGGGGAATCGCGATATCGAACTCGGCAGGGATGTCGTCGATCAGTTCATGCCTCGCCAACGCCGAGCGCATGCAGATCGTGGCCTGCGCGGACCTGGAGGCGATCTCAACTAGGTCATCGTCGCCCAGCCAGTCGCTCTTGCGGTAGAGACCACGCGCTAGGGCCGTGATCTGCCCCTCCGAGAGGAGTCTGCGAAGCTGACGCTCGCTGATCCGCTCCAGTGCTTCGGAGTAGCGAAAGGTGTCGGGCAGTTCGGCGAGCAACTCGTCGCTCGTCGGCGCCATAGTGTCACCTCCTGCGTAGGAAATCCTCAACATCACCAGCTCTAGTGTAGAGGAATTCCTACGCCGCAGGTGAGCAGGCCGGCAAGTCGGCAGGTCAATAGGCCTGCTTGCCGGTGGCCTTGCGGAAGGACGCCGTACAGAAGGCCGCGAAGTTGCCCGCGTTGGTGATGGTGCCGCTCGTGCGGCCGATCCGGCGGAGTACGGCGGTGGAGTGTGACTGGGTCTCCGGGCCCCAGTCGCCGTCGACTCCGGTGGAGTGACCCCAGACGTAGCGGCAGGCGCCTTGGACGATGTAGGTCTGCGAGGAGGAGCTGGTAGTGAAGGTCGCGTCGCCGGGCCGGCCGTAGAGGGCGTTGTCGACGTGGATGTGGTTGTGGTGCTCGCTGTTGTCCTTGTAAGTGAGGACGTGACGGAACGAGCGCATGTAGCTGGCTGCCGCACCCCAGTACCTTCGCTGGTACGTCGCCGCGTTGCTGTAGTTCTTCCAGACGTCGTACCGCATGCTGATCGTGTTGGTCGATCCGCTGCTGGTGCGGTAGATGATCTTGCCGATGTCGAAGGCGCGGCCCTGACCGTGCGTACCTGGCTTGTTGGTGTAGGCGCCGTAGGAGTGGATCCGCCACGGCGAGCCCCACGAATCCGCCGCGTTGGTGTCGATGAACTGCTTCCACTCGACCAGCTGGTTGTAGAAGGTCGAGTCGAACGTGAAGCTGGTCTGGTTTCCGCTCGGCTCGTAGTACAGCGCGCAGCCGGTCGTCCCCAGGTAGTTTCTCGAGACCATCGCCAGCGGCGTGATCTCGGGAGGTTCGGCGGCCAGGGCCCGGCCCGGCAGAATCAGTCCGGCCGCGCCGGCCGATCCCGCGATCAGCAGTTTCCGGCGGGACAGGTTTCCTTCGGATGTCATCACAACTCCTTGTTCGGTAGGCGGACCGTGCGGAGTACTTCTGTGCTGCTTCAGCCGGCGACGATCGTCGCCGCGTAGCCGGCGTCTCTGGAGCCGGACTGGGTTCGGAAGAAGGCGAGGTGGCCGTTGTGCCAGTCGATGCCACCGGGCTCGGGAAACTGGGTGAGACCGCCGGTGCCGGGCCGGGTCAGGGACTTGTCCGGCGGCGGCAAGATCGCGGTCGCGGTCATCGCGCCGGTTCTGCGGTCCACCCGCACCAGCGCACCCGGGTCGTCCTTGGCCGGCAGCAGATAGACGATCGGATGGCCTTGCTCGTCCAGCCCGATCGGCGCGGTGACCTTGTGCGTGAGGTCCCAGACGGATCGCCACCGTTCGGTGCCGGCGGCGGTGCCGGCGCCGATGTCGTGGGCGGCGATGCCATTGCCGTCCTGGAGGTACAAGGTGCCATCGGCCACGACCTGCTTCGAGCAGTCGTAGAGCCCGTCACCGCCGGACGGCTCGCAGGGATCGGAGCTGGCCCGGGTCCTCAGATCGACGACGACCTGGTGTCTTCCGGTGCGGGGATCGAGTCGCCAGACCTCCTTGCGGTTGATGCCGGCCAGGACGCGGACGAGCAGCGGATTCACGGAGAGCACGCCGACGAGCAAGGTCGGGCGACTGCCCTGCACGGGCAGGTTGAACTGCCACAAGGTCTTGCCCGCGGCATCGAACCCGAGCAGGTGACGGCCCTTGTCGCCCGACCGTGAGCAGTTGCGGTACGCCAGCCCGATGGTCCCGATCGCGTCGTAGTGGGTGCTGAAGCACTCGACCTTCGGGGGCGGGTGCTGGATCACCACGCCGTTGGCCAGGTTGAGGATGTGCCCACCCTTGTCGGTGGGGATGTAGAGCCGGTCGCCGAGAATCGCCGGGCGATGGTCGTACTGCGGGAAGTCCGTCAGGTTCGGCTTCGACCGCGGCTCCCCGGCCGGAGCGAGCGCCTTCGACCACACCACCTTGCCGTTGACGAGGTCGACGACCGTGACCCGTCGGCAGCCGTCCCGCCGTGTCCCTTGCAGTACGGCGACGTACCCCTTGCTGGACTGCTGCGTCGACGTCCTGCAGAAGTGATTGTCCGGCACGTCCACCTTGTACGCCGTCTTGCCGGTGGCGAGGTCGTAGCCGATCAACTGGTTCGGCATGGAACGGACCAGGTACTTGTCGGTCCACCACCGCGCCGTCAGGCGATCGCCGCGTTCCTTCGGGACGTAGTTCGACGCGAACCGCTCCTGCAGGACGTACTGGAGTTCGCGGTCGACGTCGAGTCTCGAGTCGCCGAACAGCCCGAGCTCGTTCCGGAAGTAGTACACCCCGCCTCCGGCGGCGCCGATCAGGGCGACGACCAGCACCAGCACAACCGCGACGAGGCCGCCATTCTTCTTCGGCTTCCGATGGCCGGCCCCGGGCTGCTGCGGCCGCGGCGGCTGGTGACCAGGAGCAGGGTGCTGAGGCCACTGCCCCGGCGGCGGCCCGTACTGGCCGGGTGGTGGCCCGTGCACGCCGGGCGGTGGTCCGTACTGGCCGGGCGGTGGCCCGTACGGACCGGGTGGAGGGGGCGGTTGCATGGAGGACACACACGGAAGTGAACCGCCGGGCAGTGGCCAGCCGGTAGGTGTATCCACCGACCTGCAAGCGACCAGAAAGCAGGCAGAAAGCGGCCTCTCACATGCTGATCACATGCCCAGCAACCGCCGTACCGGAACCGCCTCGGGGGAACCATAGGCCTCGAACCTCCGCAGGGCTTCCCGGAGGTGCTCAGCGCCGGCGCCAGCCTCGCCCAGCAGCCGATGTGCCCGCGCCCGCCCAAGGAAGTGTCCGGTTTCCTGGTGGATCGTCAAAGCTTCCTCGCCGCGACCGACCGCGTCATGCGGTCTGCCCAACGCCAACTCGACCCGCCCGAGCGTGACGATCGCCCCGGCTCGCTGGACCTGGTTCCAGGGGGAGGTCCGGGCCAGCTCGACCGCCTGGATCGCATGGGACTCCGCGACCGGTTGCCGGCCCGCCGCGAGTTCCGTTTCGGCCAGTCCGCGCAGGGCCGGGGTGTGGCACGCCGACGGGTCCACCGTGCTCTGACGCTCGGTGGCCCACTTGGCGGCCGCCGTGAAGTTCGTCCGGGCCGCGGCGAGATCGCCGTTCGCGAGGTGACACTGGCCCAGTTGGTAGTACGCGTCGCTGTGGGCCTGCGCCTGGTCCAGTTGGTGCGCGGACCGGCCTGCCGCCGTCGCCTGCTCGAAGGCCTCGGCGAGGCGTCCGGTGTCGCGGTACCAGATCGCGCGGTACAGGTAGAGCAGGTGCGCCTTGATCCGGCTGTCGAATCGCGTGAGCGCGTCCTCCGCCCGGGTGATCAGCTCGTCGATACCGTCCAGACGGCCGAGCATCGTGCGGGCCCGGACCAGTTCGGGCAACGCGAGGGCGGCCAGCCGGTCATTGTGCTCGCCGGCCAGCAGGAGGAGCTCTTCGGACTTCTGCTCGTAGCTGAGGAGTTCACCGCGCTGGCAGGCGATCGTGCCGAGATTGCTCAGCGCGCGGGCCTGTCCGGCCTCGTCGCCTTCCGCCCGGGCGAGGTCGAGAGATCGAGTGAGATGCCGCTCGGCGATCTGGAGATCTCCGGTGGACATCGAGACGACAGCGGCGACGTTGATGCAGTAGGACAGCAGCGACTGGTCACCGAGCTGTTCGGCATGATGGAGCGCTTCGGACAGGACGCTTCCGTCCGACGCCAGGTCGACTCGATGCCTGGCCGCCGCGGACTCCGCCAGCATGTTCGCGAGCGCGTGCCGGTCGCCGGCTGCCCTGGCCGCGGCGGTTCCAAGGTCCGCCATCGCGCTGACGTCGGTGATGTACCCGCGCTCGGCCATCGGGAGCATGAGGCCGATCGCCAGGTGCCAAGTCCAGTGGGCGTGTTCCTGGCGCTCGCCGGCGGCTTTGACCGCGGCGACGAGGTTGGGAAACTCGGCCCGCACCCAGGTCATCGCTGCTCGCAGATCGGAGAAGCTGACCTCGGGAATCCCGGCGGGCAGCCGAGGAGAAGGCGGTTGCCGGCGGATCGACGCACGCAGGGCGACGGAAGCCGTCTTGCCTTGGTAGTACCAGGCGAAGAGGCGTTCCAGTACGGCGTCGCGCGCTTGCTCGGAGTCCTCGGTCTCGGCCCGGCGACGCGCGTCGTCGCGAAGCAGGTCGTGGAAGCGGTACCGGCCGCGCGAGTGCTCGTCGAGCAGATGCGCCGCGGTCAGTCTGCGCAGGGCATCTCGGGCCACGGCGGGCGTCATACCGCTCAAGGCGGCGACGGCGTCGACGGTGAAGTCGAGGCCGGGGACCAGACCCAGGCGGCGGAAGAGTTGCCGGGTCTCTGGGTCCAGGCGCTGATAGGACAAGTCGAACGCGGCGCTGACGGCCGAGTGTTCGTCGTCGTGCAATGCCAGCGCGGTCGAGCCGTGTTCCTGGAGTTCGGTCAGGTAGTCGGTCAGGCTGCGGTGGGGTTCGTCGGCCAGTTGAGCGGCGGCGATCCGCAAAGCCAGCGGGAGGCCGGCGCAGGCTTTGATCAGCGCGGTTGCCTGGTCGGGCTCGGCTGCCAGTCGGTCGCCGCCGAGCAGTCGGGTGAGCAGGTCGCGGGCCGCGTCGGACGGGAGTTCGCCGACGCCGATCCGGTGGGCGCCTTCGCGGGCAATCAGGCCGGACAGTTTGTTCCGGCTGGTGACGACGGTGAGGCAGCCAGATGTTGCCGGAAGCAACGGACGGACTTGCTCGGCAGACGCGGCGTTGTCGAGCAGTACGAGGAGTTTGCGTCCGTTCAGGACGGAGCGGTACTCCGCGGTCGCGTCCGCGACGGATTCCCAGGCCCGGTTCGTGTCGGCGCCGAGCCCGCGGAGCAGCTGTCCGAGCGCGGTCAGTGGATCGAGGGCGGGTCCGGATGCGTGTCCGCATAGGTCGATGTAGAGCTGGCCGTCGCCGTACCGGTCGGCGACCTGGTGGGCGTATTGCAATGCCAGACCGGTCTTGCCGATCCCGGCCATTCCGGTCAGCAGGACGAGGCCGTCGCCTCCGCCGAGCTCATCAAGCTCGTCCTCCCGGCCGAAGAACGCGCCGGGCGGCGGTGGCAACTGGCCCGGCCGAACGGCCGGCGTCTGCACGGCCGGCGTCTGCGTTGTCGCTACCGCGACGTGATCGAGCAGCGCATCTTCGCTCTGGATCGCTTCGCCCAGCTCGCGGAGCTCCCGTCCCGGTTCGGCCCGCAGCTCGCGAGCCAGCCGCTGCCGTGCCGCGCGGTAGGTGACTTCGGCCCGCGTCCGCCGCCCAGATCGATAAAGCGCCAGCATCTGTTGACCGATGAGCCGTTCCCGCAATGGGTACTCCGAGACCAGCTCGCTCAGCTCGGGCACGATCTCCCGTGCCCGGCCGCGGGCCAGTTCTGCGTCGAACAGTTCCTCGTAGGCGACCAGACGCGTCTCCGCCAATCGCTGAGCCGCCGGCGCGACGACCTCGGTTTCGTCGATGTCGGCGTACGGCGTACCCCGCCACAACTCCAGGGCCTCGCGAAGGGTGGCCACCGTCTGGTCGAGGTCGCCCGACTCCGCCGTACGACGTGCGTCGTCGTGCAGGCGGCTGAACACGTCGGCATCGAGTTCATCGGGGCGGACGCTCAACTGGTAGCCGCCGCCGGAGACGCTGATCAGCCGGTCCGGGCTGTCGAGGACCTGACGTAGTCGATGCACGTGGACCTGCATGCTGTTGCCCGGACGCTGCGGCGCCGAAGCACCCCACAGGGCCTCACTCAGCACCTCCGTCGGCACGGGACGACCCGCTCGCACCAGCAGGACGGCCAGCAGTTTGCGTCGCAGTTCTGAGATCGGCCCGACCACCTGCCCGTTCTGGACCACTCGTACTGGTCCCAACACCTCAAAGCGCATCCCGAACCTCCCTTGCCCTCAGCAACTGTCGCACCGGAGCTGCCTCGGGCGACCCGTAGGCATCGAACATGTTCAGCGCCTCGCGGAGATGCTCCGGGCTTGAGCCAGCCTCACCCAGCAACTGATGCGCCCGCGCGAGCCCGAGAAAGTACCCTGTGCGCTGGTGGATCGACAAAGCTTCCTCCCCACGCCCGATCGCATCCTCCGCCCGGCCCAGAGCCAACTCAACCCGCCCCAGCGTGCCAACCGCCTCAGCACGTTGGACCAAACCCCACCGCCAGCTTCTGGCCAGCTCGACCGCCGTGGCGGCGTGGGCTTCCGCGTCTCCTGGCTTGCCTGCGGCCAGTTCGGCTTCGGCCAGTCCACGGACCGCCGGAATGCGCTGCTGCAGCACGCGTCCCAGATCGGCGAACTCGGCGGCCCGCTCGAACTCGTCGCGGGCCAGGTCGATTTCTCCGCGGGTGAGATAGCTGAGGCCGAGGTGGTAGTGAGCATCGCTGCAGATCCACGGCTGACCCAGGTCCTGGGCAGAACGGACGGCCGCCGACGCCTGGTCGAATGCTTCGCGGTGGCGTCCGGTGTCGCGGTACCAGATACTGCGGCAGATGCGGAACTTGTGCGCATAGTGCTGATTGCCGGAGCGGATGATCGCGGCGTCGGCTCGTTCGATCAGTTCGTCGATGCCGTCAAGGCGACCGAGCATGACGCGGACCCGGATCAGTTCGGGCAGCCCGAGCGCGGTGCACCGGTAGTCGTCATGGCCCGCGAGGCCGACGATCTGCTCGTACCGCTGCGCAGCCCCGCCCAGGTCGCCGCGCAGGGTGGCGATCAGCCCGAGGTTGGCCAATGACGTCCTGATGGCCGCGTCGTCATTGTCCGGGAGGTCGAGTGCGCGGGCGAGGTACTGCTCGGCGTCATCGAGATCACCCCTACCCTGGCACACGATCGCGGCGGCGTTGAGGCAGAAGGCGAGCAGGGGATGGTGATCCACCTGCTCGGCATGCCGTAGCGCTTCCTCCTGGAGATCATTGTCCACGGGAAGATCGAACCGGTACCGCATCGTATTGAGCTCGGCGAGCAGGTTCGCGAGTGCGTGCTGGTCACCCGCGACTCTGGCGGCCGCTATCCCGCTGTCCGCCATCGTGTGGAGGTCGACGAGGTACCCGTGATCCGCCATCCGGTTCAGCAGACCGGCCGTGAGGTGCCACGTCCACTGCGCGTGTTTCTGACGGTCCCCGGCCGCTTTGACAGCGGCAGCGATGTTGGGAACCTCGGCCCGCACCCAGGCCATCGCATCCCGTGGGTCGTCGAACGCGATCTCTGGGATGGCGTCGGGCAAGGAAGGAGCCTGCGGATGGCGCCGGATCGAGGCAACCAGCGATACAGCCGCCACCTTGCCTTGGTGGTACCAGGCGTAGAGGCGTTCCAGCGCGTCATCGCGGGTCTCGGTGGAATCTTCGGCTTCGGCTCGGCGGAAGGTGTCGTCGCGGAGGAGGTCGTGGAAGCGGTAGCGGCCGGGGGAGTGTTCCTCGAGTAGGTGCGCGCTGGTGAGTTTTCGCACCGCTTTGCGAGCCTCGAACGGCGTCGTACGGCTCAAGGCGGCGACGGCGTCGACGGTGAAGTCGAGGCCCGGTACGAGGCCCAGGCGGCGGAAGAGTTGCCGGGTCTCGGGGTCCAGGCGCTGGTAGGACAGGTCGAATGCTGCGCTGACGGCCGAGTGTTCGTCGTCGGGGAGCGCAAGCGCGGTCGGGCCCCTTTCTTGGAGTTCGGTCAGGTAGTCGGCGAGGCTGCGGTGGGGTTCGTCGGCTAGTTGGGCGGCGGCGATCCGTAGTGCCAGGGGGAGGCCGGCGCAGGCTTTGATGAGGGCGGTTGCCTGGTCGGGCTCGGCGGCCAGTCGGTCGCCGCCGAGCAGTCGGGTGAGCAGGTCGCGGGCGGTGTCGGACGGGAGTTCGCCGATGCCGATCCGGTGAGCGCCTTCGCGAGCGATCAGCCCGGACAGCTTGTTCCGGCTGGTGACGACGGTGAGGCAGCCAGATGTTGCCGGAAGCAACGGACGGACTTGCTCGGCCGATGCGGCATTGTCGAGTAGTACGAGGAGTTTGCGTCCGTTCAGGACGGAGCGGTACTCCGCGGTCGCGTCGGCCACGGATTCCCAGGCCTGCTTGGTGTCTACGCCGAGTCCGCGAAGCAGCTGTCCGAGCGCGGTCAATGGATCGAGGGCGGGTCCGGATGCGTGTCCGCACAGGTCGATGTAGAGCTGGCCGTCGCCGTACCGGTCGGCGACCTGGTGGGCGTATTGCAACGCCAGACCGGTCTTGCCGATCCCGGCCATTCCGGTCAGCAGCACCAGACCGTCGGCCCCGTCGAGCTCATCGAGCTCGTCCTCCCGCCCGAAGAACGCGCCGGGAGGCGGCGGCAACTGCCCCGGCCGCACGGCCTGCCCTCCCGGAACCTTCCCTACCCGGCTCTGCGCTCCCGAGGTCTGCGCTGCTGAGGCTGGTCTTGCTGACGCCGGCTCTCGCGCCACCGCGACCAGATCGAGCTTCGGGTCCTCGCTCTGGATCGCTTCGCCCAGTTCGCGGAGTTCCCGTCCCGGTTCGGCCCTGAGCTCGCGGGCCAGCCGCTGTCGCGCCGCGCGGTAGGCGACCTCGGCTCGGGTGCGTCGGCCGGATCGGTACAGCGCGAGCATCTGCTGACCGATGAGCCGTTCCCGCAGCGGGTACTCCGAGACCAGTTCAGTCAGCTCGGGCACGATCTCGCGTGCCCGGCCGCGGGCCAGTTCGGCGTCGAACAGTTCCTCGTACGCGACCAGCCGAGTTTCCGAGAGCCGCTGAGCCGCCGGCGCGACCACCTCGGTCTCGTCGATGTCGGCGTACGGCACACCCCGCCACAACTCCAAGCCCTCGCGAAAGAGGGCAACAGCCCCATCGAGATCACCCGACTCCGCCGTACGACGTCCCTCGTCGTGCAGCCGGCAGAACACCTCGGCATCGAGCTCATCCGGCTGGACGCACAGTTGGTAGCCGCCGGAGACGCTGACCAGCCGGTCCGGGCTGTCGAGGACCTGGCGCAGTCGATGCACGTGGACCTGCATGCTGTTCCCCGGACGTTGCGGTGCCGATGCGCCCCACAGTGCCTCAGCCAGTACCTCGGTCGGCACAGGGCGACCCGCTCGCACTAGTAGGACGGCCAGCAGTTTGCGCCGCAGTTCCGAGATCGGCCCAACCACCTGCCCGTCCCGGACCACTCGTACCGGTCCCAGCACCTCAAAGCGCATCCCGAACCTCCCGTGCCCCCCATCATCGGACACGAATGGTCCACCCTCCGGGCTTCGCGTCCATTCGATGGACTGGTGAACAAAGCCTTGATCAAAACGGTCGTCTTCGGCCCTCTTGGTCTTTAAGCTGCCGGGATTCGCCCGCCAGGACCGAAGAGGAGGGGTTCGTCGATGGGTGGACCCCGGGAACCGCGCGGATTCTGGTTGCTGGTGTGTGGATATGCGGTTTCGTCGTACGGCAACTACCTGAACCTGATCGCGTTGGGGTTGTTCAGCTACCACTTGACCGGGAGTGCCTGGGCCACGGGCGTGGTGATGGCGATCCGGCTCGGCGCCGGCTTCGTCACCGGACTGATGGTCGGCAAGGTGCTGGGCAGGGTCAGCCGGCGGTCTCTGCTGATCGGGATGGATCTGTTGCAGGCAGCGGCCATGGTCGCGCTTGTCGTGGCGGCGAGTCTGCCGGTGTTGCTGCTCGTCGCGGTGATCCTGGGTGTGGGCAACACCACGCTCGTCGTCGCGTTGCGCAGCGGCGTACCGGATTTCGTCGGCCCGGACGATCGGGCCAGGGCGAATGGCCGGCTGGTGACCGCCCGGTCGCTGGCCACCGTCCTGGGGTTCGGGTCGGCTGGGTTGATCATCGACCTCGGTGGTTACAGCGCGGCCTTCCTGCTGAACGGCGGGTCGTTCCTGGTCTCCGCGCTGGCGCTGGCCTTCGTGACCTGGCCTGATTCGACCGCGGCCGCTGAGCCGGTGGCTGCCGGTGGAGGTGGGCGTCGCGCCACCTGGCGGATGCTTCCGCCGCTGATCGCCGGCATGGTCGTGGTGCGTGGCCTGGACGCGCTCGCGTCAGCCGGGCACAACGTTGCATTGCCGATCTTCGCGAGTGCCAGCGCGCCGGCCAACCCGGCGGGTCTGATGGCCCAGTTCATGACTGCCTGGGCGATCGGCAGCGTCTGTGCCCACCAACTGGTCAGCAGGCTAGTGAAGGCGATCGACCATCGGGTCTTCGCGGCGGCGACCTGCGTGATGTCGATCTGCTTCGTGCTCGCCTTCACCGGTTTGCCGGCGGGCTGGCTGATCGCCGTCTGCCTACTGGCTGGGATCGCCGACGGCGTCACCGAGATCGGCTACGTGTCCACTCTTCAGACCCTGCCCGGTCAGGAGCGGACCCGGATCTTCGGGCTGTCCGCGAGCGTGGAGAACTTCGCCTTCGGCGGCGGCATGGTGGTCGCCGGCGGATTGCTGGCGGCCTGGCCGGCCCTCCCGGTGGTCGGCGGGTTCCACGGGATCGCCCTGCTAGGCGTACTGGTCTTTCTGTTGCTCTCAGTGAGGAGAACACACGATGGTGAACGCGTCGATCAGCCACGGCCCACGGCTGGTGCCGACCCAGGATGACCCGGCCGACGTGGTCCAGGCCCTGGTCAGGGCAGCCGCCGATTTTCCGGCAGCAGGTGTTCGAACGCCGGCCGGTCTGCTCACCTATCCGGAGCTGCTCGACCGCGCCCGGCGGACCCTGACCGGTTTGCGCGCCGCGGGACTGTCCAGTGGGGACTCGGTGATCGTGCAGGGGCTTTCGCTCGACGACTTCTTCCCGGCGTTCTGGGGGTGTCTGCTCGGCGGGATCCGGCCGGCCGTGATCAGCGAGCCGGTGGCTGTGGGCTCCCCGGTGCTTGAGCGGCTCCGGCACACCTGGCAACTGTTGGACAGGCCACCGGTTCTCACCGATCGAGCGAATGCCGCTGTGCTGGCGAGCGAGACGTTCGGACTCCAGTTGGTCGAGGAGTCCACGCTGCTGCCGCCCGCTGAGGACCTCCACCAGCCGGAGCCTGCTGAGGTAGCGCTCCTGATGCTCTCGTCCGGAAGTACCGGCGCGCCCAAGGCCGCGGCTCTCACACATCGCGGACTGATGGAGTTCGCCGCCGGATCGCGACGCTTACTAGACCTCCGGCCAGACGAGTCGATGCTCAACTGGCTGCCCGTGGACCACAGTGGCGCGCTCCTGCTCTACCACGTCCTGCCGGTGTTCACCGGCGCGACCAGCGTGCACCTGCCGACTGCCGACGTACTCGCGGACCCCTTGCTCTGGTTGAAGAAAGCGGCTCAGTACGGCGTCGCGCACGCCTGGTCGCCGACGTTCGGACTGCAGCTCGCGGCCGAGGAACTAGCGACGCAACCGGAGCTCGCGCTCGAGCTGAGCAGCATCCGGTCGCTGGTGAGTGGTGGCGAGCAGATCGTCCTGCCGGTGGTCGACCGGTTCTTCGCCGCGACCGCGAGCATGGGGCTCGGCCGTGACACCTTCCGGCCGTGCTGGGGAATGGCGGAGACCGTCACCGCGATCACGCTCGGCCGGCTGACCTCCGACGGTGGTGTGGTCCGGGTGCTCAAGTCGTCCCTCGCCGGTGACCTGGTGCCGGCCGGGCCGGAGGTACCCGACGAGGACTGTACGACGTTCGTCGCGGTCGGCCCGCCGGCGCACGGGGCCTCGGTTCGAGTGATGGACGACAACGGCGAGGTCCTGCCAGAACTGCGGATCGGGCGGCTGGAGGTCAAGTCCGCCCGGATCACCGCCGGGTACGTGAACAACGAGCAGGCAACGCTGGCCGCGCTCCCGGACGGCGAGTGGTTCCGGACCGGTGACCAGGCTTTCGTCTCGGGCGGCCAGGTGGTGATCACCGGCCGCGAGGGCGACCGCGTCGTACTGAACGGGAACACCCTGTTCTGCCACGAGATCGAGGAGGTCGCCAGCGGGGTCGACGGGCTGAGCCTGCGCGGAGTCGGTGCTTGTGGCGTGCCGAACGCGCGCACCGGTACCGAGGATCTGGTGGTGTTCTTCGAAGACGAGGGAGCGCCGGACGATGTGGCGTCGGCGATCCGGGCCGCGCTGTTCCGGCGGCTACGGCTGACGGCGACGGAGGTCGTCAGGGTGCCTGCCGGTGAGTTCCCGAGAACGGCGAGCGGCAAAGTACGCCGTACGGAACTCCGCGAGCGCTACCAGGCCGGCCGGTACGCCGAACCGCCTGCGGCGGCGCCGGTGATCGCGCCGTCGCCGGGTGAGGTGGCGGGGGAGGTTCGTCGGCTGCTGCAGGAACTCGTCGAGGGTCCGGTGCGTGACGACGTGCCGTTCTACGAGCTCGGGCTGACCTCGATCAAGGTCGCCCGGTTGCGGGCGGTACTGGCCGGGCGATTCGGCATCGACGTACCGGTGACTGTGCCGTTCGAGCATCCGACTGTGCAGGCGTTGAGTTATTGGATCATCGGCGCTGCACCGTCGGTCTCGGTCTCCGCCGGCGGTGTGGTGAACGAGGTTGCGGTCGATCGGCGGGTGGCGATCATCGGCGTGGCGGCTCGGTTCCCTGGCGCCCGGACGGTCGATGAGTACTGGAGCAATCTGCTGGCCGGCGTGGACAGCGTCTCCAGCTTCGCGGGCGACGGTGCGCCGGATCAGGTCCTGGCCGGAGGTGTGCTCGAGGATGCGGACGCCTTCGATGCGGAGTTCTTCGGCCTGTCGCGGAAGGAGGCGGCGCTGACCGATCCGGCCCATCGACAGTTCCTCGAAGTCGCGCATGAAGTGCTCGAAAGCGGCGGCTATGCGGCCAACCCGGCGGACCTCAGGATCGGCGTCTACGCCGGGACAGGGATGAACCTGTACGGGCATCAGGATCGCTTGACCAGTGACAGCGTCGCCGAGCTGCCGCGCACGATCGCCGACGTTCCGACGGCGATGCAGGCCACCATCGGCGACACCGCGGACTTCCTCGCCACCCGAGTGGCGTACCGGCTCGGGCTGACCGGCCCGGCTATCGGCGTACAGACGGCTTGTTCGACGTCACTCGTCGCGGTGCACCTCGCGGTCCAGGCGCTGCTCGACTCCGACGCCGACCTCGCGATCGCCGGTGCTGCTGCGGTCCGGCTGCCGCAGGAGGCCGGGTATCAGTACGTCGCCGGTTCGATCCTCTCGCCGACCGGGCGCTGCCGTCCGTTCGACGCGGGCGCTGACGGCACCGTCGGTGGCAACGGGGTGGCCGCGGTCTTGCTGAAGCGGCTGGACCGGGCCATCGCCGACGGCGACACCGTGCACGCCGTCATCCTCGGCAGCGCGGTCAACAACGACGGCACCGGCAAGGTTGGCTTCACCGCACCGAGCGTGGCGGGCCAGGTCGACGTCGTACGCCGCGCGTTGCAGCGGGCAGGCGTCGGACCGGAGACGATCTCGTACGTCGAGGCGCACGGCACCGGTACTGCGCTGGGCGATCCGGTCGAGTTCGAGGCGCTGTCACGCGTGTTCCGCGAAGGCACCTCGCGTACTGCGAAGTGCGCGCTCGGCTCGGTCAAGGCGAATGTCGGCCACCTGGATTCCTGTGCCGGGATGGCCGGGCTGATCAAGGCTGTGCTGATGCTCCAGCACGGGCAGTTGGTGCCGACGATCAACCTGAACCAGCCGAATCCTGAGCTGCGGATCGAGGACAGTCCGTTCGAACTCACCACGGCAGTGCGTGCGTGGCCGTCTGGCGAGCTTCCGCGCCGGGCCGGTGTCAGTGCTTTCGGAGTTGGAGGGACCAATGCGCATGTGGTGTTGGAGCAACCGCCGGTGAGGGCGAGCAGCGAGCGGCGTACAGGGGCCGTAGTACTGCCTGTCTCGGCTAAGTCGGAGGCTGCCCTGGAGGAGTTGACGGCTTCGCTGCGGGCGCATCTGACCGCGCATCCGGAGTTGGCAGCGGCTGATGTCGCGACCTCGATGGCCGTGGGGCGACGTCAGTATCCGCATCGCTGGGCTGTGACGGGCTCCGACGCGGACGAGTTGGCGGCGGCGCTCGCCTCGGCACCGCGGCCGGTTGCCGCCGGTCCGCTCACGTTCGCCTACTCCGGTCAGGGCAGTGCCTATCCGAGGATGTCCGACTGGTTGTATCGCACGTTCGACGCGGCCAAGGCTGTCTTCGACGAGGTCGAGCAAGCGGTGGGGGAGCCGGTCGTCTCGGGCAGAGCTGAGGCGGCGCAGGTGGGGCTGTTCGCGTACCAGGTCGCCTGGACGGAGGTTTGGCGGTCGGTCGGTGTGGTCCCGGACTTCGTGCTCGGGCACAGCGTCGGGGAGTTTGCGGCGATGCATGCAGCCGGGGCGTTGTCCGTGGCGGATGGTGCGCTGCTCACTGCTCGCCGCGGGGAGCTGATGGCGGCTCTGGAGCCGGGGGTGATGGTTGCGGTGAGCGCGGAGCTGTCCGTGGCGGAACGGATCGCGGCCGAGTGCGGCGTGGAAGTCGCGGCGGTCAACGGGCCTGATCGGCAAGTGTTGTCGGGGTCGGTGGACGCGATGGCGCGGGCGGTCGCAGTACTGGATCGTGAAGGTGTCGTGTGGCGGCGGATGCCGGTGGATCGGGCGTTCCACTCCTGGCTGGTGGGCCCGGTGCTCGAACCACTTGCCGAGTACGCCGAGAAGCTGTCCTTCGGCGCGTTGCGGACGCCTCTGTTCAGTGCTGTTGATGGCGCTGTTATGTCTGGTGTTGATGGACGGTATCTGCTGCAGCACGCGCGTCGGCCGGTGCGGTTCGACTTGGCTGTCTCCGCTGTTGCGGAGCGGGGTGGCAGGCGGTTCCTCGAGGTGGGTCCGGATGCGGTGCTGACGGCTCTTGGCCGACGAGCGCTTCCCGGTAGTGAGTGGATTGCGAGTCAGCGCAGGGGATCTGAGGACCAGTTCGCTGCCGCGCTGGCGATGATGTACCGGGCCGGGGCAGACATCGACTGGTCACCGCTCTCCACTGGCCGACGCATCCCGCTGCCAGGGCATCCCCTCGCAAGACCGCCCGTCCACGCGGCGACGCCAGCAGCTGCCGAGCCTGCGATTGCCCGGCCGGCGGTTGCCGAGCTGACGGTTGCCAGGCCTGCGGTTGCTGTGGCGGCGGTTGCCGGGACGGTGGCGAACGGCGCGCTGCTGGACCGGGTGCGGGAGTTGGTGGCGCCGTCCTTGGGGATGGCGCCCGCTGAGATCGAGGCTGATGTCTCATTCCTCAGCCTCGGCGCGGATTCGCTGTCCCTGATGAGATTGGTCGGTGAGCTTCGGGAGGTCTTCGGCGTCACCGTCGGAGTCCGCCGCCTCTTCGAAGACACCGACACCCCAGCCAAACTAGCCGACCTACTCAGCCACTCGGGGGCCACCATCGCCCAACAACCTGAACAGCTGATCCAGCCACAGCAACCGCTGGCCCAGCCCACGCAGGCGGAGCAACCAACGCAGGCTCAGCAACTACCGCAGGTCCAGCAGCCCGCGGCAGAGCTGCAGGCGGCTGTGCCACCGGAGAACAGCCTGCAGGCTGTCATCGATCGCCAACTACTGCTGGCCGAACGCATGGTCGACCGAGTCTCCAACCTGATGTCAGAACAACTCGCCCTCCTCAACAGCGCACCCCCAGCACCCAACGCCCCTCCGCCAACCAGCACACCTGCAGCAACCAACGCCCGCGCCGCCAACAACGTGCCCTCGGCAACCAACACCCCGTCGGCCAACAGCGCACCTGCAACAACCAATGCCCCTCCGCCAAACAGTGTGCCTTCAGCAACTATCGCGCTCCCGGCATCCATAGCACGGCGGACAGCATGTGACTTCAGCCTGTACTTCTTCGGCGACTATCCCGACTCAGCCGCACAAGACAAGTACGGACTAATCCTCCAGGCAACCGAGTTCGCCGACCAGCGCGGATTCCACACCGTCTGGCTCCCCGAGCGCCACTTCCACTCCTTCGGCGCGCTCTTCCCAAACCCATCAGTTCTAGCAGCCGCCCTAGCAACGAGAACCAAGCAGATCAGACTCCACGCCGGCTCAGTAGTCCTCCCCCTGCACCACCCGATCCGCGTAGCCGAGGAATGGTCCGTAGTGGACAACCTGTCCGGCGGCCGAGCCGGCATCTGCATCGCAAGCGGCTGGCACGCACGCGACTTTGTGCTCGCCCCCGGCAGCTACGGAAAGCACCGCGAAGAGCTGTACGACAAACTCGACACCGTCCGCAGACTGTGGGCCGGCGAAGAACTCGCCGCCACCGCCGGCGACGGCCAGCCAACCGAAGTACGGCTGCATCCTCAACCCCTGCAAGGCAAACCACCGCTGTTCGCCGCAGTGGTAGGCAACCCCCAATCCTACAAACTTGCCGCACGCAACGACATCGGCATCGTCACCAACCTGATGGCACAGTCCGTAGAGGACCTCGCCACCAACATCGCCCTGTACCGCGCGACCCGCGCCGAACACGGTCTCGACCCCGACGCCGGCCGAGTGGTGGTGCTGCTACACACCTACGTCGGCGACGACCTGGAGTCGATCCGCGCAGAGGCGTACAAACCGTTCTGCGACTACCTCCGCTCATCGCTGTCCCTCTTCGGCCAAGTGACCAACAGCCTCGGCTTCCAGATCGACCTGGAGAACACCCCACCCGACGACGTCGACTTCCTGCTCGGCCAGGCCTACCAGCGCTACTGCGAATCCCGAGCCCTCATCGGTACCGCGGACACCTGCGCCCCGATCGTCGAGTCACTCCTCGCAGCCGGCGCCGACGAGATCGCCTGCTTCGTGGACTTCGGCCTGGCCCCCGACCAGGTGATGCAAAGCCTCGCAGCCGTCGACACCCTGCGCGGGCAGTACACATCCGACAAGCCACACAAAAGCGAGCCGAACACTGGCCGTCCGTTGACGGCGGCCGAGCGGCGGATCTGGTTTCTCGAGCAACTGACTCCCGGTACCAACGCGTACCACGAGCCGAAAGCGATCGAGTTGCGCGGAGCGCTGGATCTCGTTGCCCTGCAGGGTTCCCTGCAACGGGTGGCCGACAGACACCCAGCCCTGCGGACGCAGTACCGCGAGGTCGACAACGAGCCACGAGCCTTCGTCCGCTCCTACCAACAGCTCGACTGTCCAGTGGTCGACGCACCAGACGGCAACCTCGACGCCGTCCTGCACGACGTCCGGCTAGGCGAACTCGACCTCGGCAACGGCCCACTCCTCCGAGCACAGCTGGTCAGGCTGTCCGACGAGCAGCACGTACTGCTGCTCGTCGCGCACCACATCATCTTCGATTCGGCCTCGACTCCAGTACTGGTTCGAGATCTCGCCACCTACTACCGCGCCTGGCCGGAAGACCCCGGCCTGCCCGCAGCCGTTGACGGCATCAGTCCCACCGAGCCAAGCACGGCCGCCGATTCGGACTTCTGGCTCAGCCAACTCTCGGATGCCCCCGAGCTGGAGTTGCCCACCGACCACCCACGTCCGCCGGTACGCAGCGGTGCCGGCCGGTCAGTCAGCCACGACCTCGACGGTCAGCTGGCCCAGCGGATCACGGCCTTCGCCGGACAGGCCGGCGTCACGGTCTTCAGTACGTTGCTCGCCGGGCTCGGCGTCGTCCTCTCGAGGTTCAGCGGGCAGCGCGACTTCGTCCTCGGCACCGGCGTCTCCGGGCGCAGCAAGCAGGCCGAGGGCTCGGTCGGCATGTTCGTGGACACCCTCCCGTTGCGCATCCAGCTCCCGGACGGCGCGAGTTTCGCCGAGCTCGCCCGAGAGCTCGGACTGTCGATGATGGACGCGGTCGATCACCGCACCTTGCCGTTCGACGGAATCGTCGCCGCTCTCAATCCGACCCGGACGGCCGGTCGCAACCCGCTGTTCAGCATCGCCGTCGAGTTCGAGAACGGCACCGACGAGATCTCGTTCGCGCCGCCGTCGCTCGACGCCACGCAGCTCGATCTGCCCAGCGAGCGAGCTCCGCTCGACCTCGTGCTGTACCTGACTCATCGGGTCGAAGGCGTGCAGTGCGTAGCGGAGTACGACAGCGCGTTGTTCGAGGAAAGCACGATCAGGCGGCTGCTCGCCTATCTGGAGCAGACGCTGGACCTCGCCACAGCCGGCGTGGACCTACCGGAGCTTTTCGTGCTCACCGCCGAGGACACCAGGCTGCTGTCCGAGCTGGAAGGTGAGTCGACCGAAGGCTCGCCACTCTGCCTGCACGAACTGTTCGAGCAGCAGGTCGACCTGAGCCCAGACGCACTCGCGCTCACCGGCAAGGCTGGCGACCTGACGTACGCCGAGCTCGACCAGCAGGCCAACCGGATCGCCGCCGAGTTGCTCGACCGTGGTACGGGCAGAGGTGACCTCGTCGCGATCTGTCTTCCCCGCGGTCCGCAGCAGATCGCAGCGCTGCTTGGCGTGCTCAAGTCCGGTGCCGGCTATCTGCCGCTGGATCCGGCCGTACCAGTAGACCGATTGCAGGCCCTCCTGGCCGACTCGGGCGCAGTACTGGTGATCAACGACGAGAGCATGCCCGAGCTGAATGGGCCAGAGCTGCGGATCGATCGACTCGGCGCCGGGCCGGCGCGCCGACCAGGAGTGAAGGTCTCGCCGGACGACCTTGCCTACAGCATCTACACCTCCGGCTCGACCGGTACACCGAAAGGCGTGCTCGTCCCGCACCGCGGCACCGTCAACCACGTACTCCAATACGTCGCCGCCCACCCGGCGACGATCGCGCTGCACTGGGCGTCGCCGATGTTCGACAGCAGCGTGCACGAGATCTTCACGACGCTCGCCGCGGGTCAGACCCTCGTACTGATTGACGAAGCGACTCGCTACGACCTGGCTCTGCTGGCCGACACGATTCGTAGCTACGAGGTGCAGCGGATCGTCATGCCGTTCAGCGCGGTTCATCAACTGCTGGCGACCAGGCCGTCCTTGCCGACGTTGCGGGAGATCTACACCGCGGGCGAGACGACGACACCGACCGCTGTGGACCACGAGTTCTTCGCCGCTCATCCGGACTGCGTTCTCTACAACGGTTATGGGCCGACCGAAGCCTCCATCGGGGTCACCGAGCACCTGGTCAGGCCGAGGGAGACGGCGCCGCCCATCGGCCGGCCGTTCCCCGGCGTACGGCTCCGTTTGCTCGACCCGGACCGCCGCCCGGTCCCGGTCGGCGCCGTCGGCGAGATCTGCGCCGAAGGCCAGTGTGTGACCGATGGCTACCTGAACCGAGCGGAGGAGACGGCGGCGGCGTTCTTCGCGCCGGGCTGGTACGCCACGGGCGATCTCGGCCGCTGGCGGGCCGACGGTGCGCTCGAGTTCCACGGCCGGCGTGACGAGCAGGCGAAGATCCGCGGCGTCCGGATCGAACCAGGAGAGATCCGTGCCGCAGTGCTCGATCATCCGGACGTGACCGACGCCGCGGTGGTGGTGATCGACGGCGAGCTCGTCGGTTACCTGGTCGGCGCCGTGGACTTCGCCGAGTTGGCCGACAAGCTGGGGACGCGACTGCCGCAGTACCTGGTGCCGCGCCGCTGGGTCCGGCTGGATCGGTTGCCTTTGACAAGTACCGGCAAGCTGGATCGTACTGCGCTGCCGGTACCGGAGGCTCCGCGCGGCGACGCCGCTCCGACGACCGAGCGGCAGCGGGCCTTGCAGGCGGTGTGGTGTGAGGTCCTGGGGCTGACCGAGGCCGGAATCGACGACTCGTTCTTCGCACTCGGCGGCCACTCCCTGCTCGCGGTGCGGCTGCTCAACAAGATCCGCGAGCTGACCGGGGTGGAGCTCACGCTGACGGACTTCTTCCGTACTCCGACCATCCGCGCCCTCGCGGAGAAGACGGCCGGGATCGTGGACACCGCGCCGGCGACGTACGCGCAACGTCGTGCACTTGGTCGCCATCAAGCCCGCGAGGACGCGGCGATCTACAACGGCATCACTCGGGTGGACGTGACCGGAGAGCTAGAACCGGATGCTCTGCGGGCGGCCCTGCAGGTGATGGCTGATCGTCATTCGGCCTTGCGTACAAGGGTTTTCGATGATCGCCAGGAAGTGCAGGCCGCTGTCCCGATCGCGTTGACGGTGGAGGATCTGCCCGATGACGAGTCGCGGATCCACGAGTGGTGTGTCGAAGCCGCCTTCCCGGCGCTGGACCCTGCGCAGGCACCGCTCTGGCGGATCCGCCTCGGCCGCGTGCCGGGTGAGCGCTGGGTGCTGGTCATGGTCGTCCATCACCTGATCTACGACGGCTGGTCGGCCCGACTGTTCTGGGAGGAGCTGTCCGCTGTGTATCGCGGCGACGAACTCGCTCAGCCAGTCCAGTTCACTGACTATGCCCGCTGGGAGCAGGCCAACCTCACCGGCGAGACCAGGTCCGGACTGGAGGCCTTCTGGCGTGCTGAGCTGGCCGGGGCGTCGCTTCGGCCGGAGCTGCCCCTCGACCACTCGCGCCCGGAAGTCCTGTCCGGCCGCGGATCCAGCCATCACGTCGACCTGCCACTCGAAGCAGCCACGCGACTCAAAACGGTCGCGGCCGCCGCCGGCACTACGCCGTACGTGGTGATCGCCGCAGGCTTTGCCCGCTGGCTGGGGGAGCTCTGCGGCCAGGACGAGGTGGTACTGCCGGTGTCCAGCGCGCGACGGAGCCACCCGGACCACGATGGCGTGATCGGCTACCTCGGCGAAGCGGTCCTCGTCCGCGTCCAGCTCGACACCGCGGACCTGCTCGCCGAGACAGCGAGAGCCCTGTACTCCGCGCTGGACCACGAGGCTCTGCCCTTGGCGGAGGTGGTCCGCACCGCGCTGCCGGACCAGATCGGCCAGCCCTATCCGGCAGTGCTCTTCACCGTCATCACCAACTCACCGCCGACCTTGACGCTGCCAACCGGCGAGTTCCCAGCTCGCGGTGTCCCCGTCCCCGGCCAGGCCCGAACCGAGCTCTACGTCGTCTTCAGCCTCACCGACGAATCCTTCACCCTCGACATCGAATACTCCACCGACCTCTTCACCCCCACCACCATCGCCAACTGGGCAACCAGCCTCACCACAACCCTGCCCAACGACCCGTACTAACCACCCCGAGCCGCCGCCGGTGCGCCGATAGCCACTGCCCGCCATCCCGGGTCCTCGCCAGGCCAACAGCACCTGATCATTCGCCCCCTTTTGACCACCCCCGGCCACCTTGTGCACCGGCCAGGCACCCAACCCGCCCACCGACGCCTGCCCATACCCACTAGTCGATCACCCCTCGCCGGGCGGGGAGGAAGATGTCCCCGAACCGGCACAGAATCCGCCCCGGGTCCAGCGAAAATCCTCCCCAAGTGGTGATGGTGGCCAGCGTCAGCACGCCCGCCTCTCGCCAACCAGCAGGGGCGGGTCAGACGAGCCCTTTGCCTTCCAGGCAGCCGATCCCACCCGCCATGGCTCGGAGCGCGGGTGAAAAGGGGGCGAATGATCACAAGCGGGTTGGCGCGGAACCGTAGGCATGGTGAAGGTCAGAGCTAGCCACCTCTCGTACGGCACCCCTCTGCTGGACGCCAACCTGCCGTGTGCGGCGCCGGTACGCCGGTGCGTGGCTATCGGCGTACCGGGGGCACCACGTCTCTGGACGCCGCCGCGAGGGTTGCTGAGGCGAACACTTCGGGGCGCATGTACGGCCGTGCGGTGGGGGTGTGGTGAAAGCGGACCAGCTCAGCTGTCTCGATGGTCACCTCACCGAGGGAAACCGAACGGTGTGCCTTCACCCAGGTGATCAGCGACTCGGGTGAGGGGATGTCCGCGGAGCGCTGGCCATCACGCTCCCGGCCGTGAGGGTCAGCCCGGTGACCTTGATGCGCGCCGGACCAGCCGCGGCGGCAGCACGCTCCATGGCCGACCGGTAGCGCTGAATGGTCGGCTCGGCCGGGTCGACCAAGTGACGGTAGGTCTCCAGTGCGCGGACGGTGAGATGGGCGGAACCGGTTTGGCCGGTCTGCCAGTGGCCGGGCCCGGCGAGCGCGGCGGCTTCTTGCGTGACGTCGTCGAGGCGGTGGCTGAGCAAGCTGTCCGCGGGCGGGCGGAGTACGACGCTGACCGGCCAGCGGCCGCCTTCGGTCGGAGGTGTGTCGCGCTGATGGTTCCGGCTGGAGATGAGCGGGCTGGCGGATTCGAAGAGCTGGTCGAACTTGGTCATCGGGGTCCTTCGATGGGCGGCATTCGAGGGGGTATGACGCTCATTCAGAAGCTGAAGTTGGGGAATTGAGAACGGATTCAGTAGACAGATTGCTGGACCAGGTCACGGGCTGGCCGGTTGGATGGGGCGTATGACTACAAGGTTTGGGTTGTTCGTTCCGCAGGGGTGGAAGATGGATCTCGCGGGGTTCAGTGACCCCATCGAGCAGTGGGAGGCGATGACCGCCGTCGCGCAGCGGGCCGACGAGGGGTCGTGGGACTCGATCTGGCTGTTCGACCACTTCCACACGGTGCCTGAGCCGAGCACCGAGAGCACCTTCGAGTGCTGGACCGCCACCGCCGCGCTGGCCCGCGACACCAAGCGGGTGAACATCGGCCAGATGGTCGGCTGCAACGGCTACCGCAACCCGGCGCTGTACGCCAAGATCGCCTCGTCCGTCGACGTCGCCAGCCACGGCCGCCTGTACGCCGGGCTGGGCGCGGGCTGGTACGAGCACGAGTGGAAGGCTTACGGCTACGAGTGGCCGGAGCTCAAGGACCGGATGGGCGCGTTCCGCGAGGCCACCGAGATCATCTACAAGATGTGGACCGAGGACGAGCCGGTCTTCAACGGCAAGTACTACTCGATCGACAGGCCGATCAACGAGCCGAAGGGTGTGCGCAAGCCGCACCCGAGCCTGTGGATCGGTGGCGGCGGCCCGAACGTCACGCTGAAACTGGTCGCCAAGTACGCCAACGCGGCCAACATCGGTGGCGGCAACCCCGAGGTGATCAGGGAGAAGGCGGCCATCCTCAAGGGCCACTGCGAGGCGATCGGCCGCGACTACGACGAGATCATCAAGTCGACCGGGATCAACGCGTTCCCGATCGACAAGGGTGACGACCCGGCCAGGGCGACGGAGAAGGCGCTCGGCCCGATGAACCGGGAGAAGTTCGACCGGGACAACCTGATCGGCACCGAGGACGAGATCGCGGACAAGGTCGAGGCCGTGCTTGAGGCCGGCGCCGACTACGTGATCTTCTACGTGCCCGGCGTCGCCTACGACCTCGACCTGGTCACCCGGATGGAACAGATCGCCAAGCGCTTCGCCTGAGCCAGACCTGGCCGGGTCCTGACCTGTCCGAGCCCACCAGTGGAGGGCTCGAACAGGAAACGGCGGGCTTGAACAAGGTCTACCTTGTTCAAGGTCTCCACTTGGTGTCCGAGCCCACCAGAGGTGGGCTCGGCACGCTGGCGCAGTGGGCTCAGTCTGGCCGGTATCGGTCATGGCGGGTGTAGGCCAGCGCGATCGATAGACCGTGGCTGGAGGCAACTGGAAGGCTCGCGGGGATGGCCCCGCGAGGGTCGGGGCATCGGGAGGTGCCTCGCTGTGAGTTCGTCACGCCTTGCTGTCATCTTGTCCTCCGCCGTGACGGTGGGCGCCTTGCTGGCGTCGACCGTCGCCCCGGCCGGCGCGGTGGTCCCGACCGCGCAGGCGGCGTTCCCGTCCGCTGTTCCCCTCCCGGCGGACACCTCGGCTGGTGGTGCCGGTGCGGGATCCGGCACCACCAGCTCAGCCGGGCGGCCGACTCCGGGCGCGAGCACGCACCGGATCACCTTGGTCACCGGCGATGTGGCCGAGCTGACCATCACGCAGGGCGGGCAGCGATCCGCGCGGCTGGTGGACGGCGGCAACTATTACTTGGGCGACTTCAAGAACGAACTCACATTGGTACCGGTCGCGGCGTACCCGCTGCTGACCGAAGGGCGACTGGACAAGCGGCTCTTCAACCTCACCGCATTGGTTGCCCAGGGCTACGATGACGGAACCACGCCGAACCTCCCGCTGTTGCTGACAGCACCCACCTCCGTGAAGGCGCCGGAGGCTCCCGCGGCCGCCACCAAACGGCTCACCCTGGCAAGCGTCGGCACCACCGCCGTCACCGTGCAGAAGAAGCAAGCCAAGGACTTCTGGAACGGCGTCAAGGGCAACAATCTTCGCAGCAGCGTCGGCAAGATCTGGCTGGACGGCCGCACCCACGCCACCCTCGACCGATCGACGAAACAGATCGGTGCCCAGACCGCCTGGAAATCCGGGTACGACGGTAAGGGCGTCAAGGTCGCCGTCCTCGACACCGGGTACGACGCTCAGCACCCGGACCTGAGCAAGCAGGTCATCGGCTCGCAGAGCTTCATCCCCGAGCAGGAGGTCCAGGATGGCCACGGCCACGGCACCCACACCGCCTCGATCGTCGCCGGCCTCGGTACGGCGTCCGGCGGCAAGCGCAAAGGTGTCGCGCCAGGCGCGCAACTACTGATCGGCAAGGTGCTCGACGATTCCGGCAGCGGACTCGACTCCGAGGCGATCGCCGGGATGGAGTGGGCCGTCCAGCAAGGCGCCAAGGTGGTCAGCATGAGCCTCGGCGGCCTGCCCTCCGACGGCACCGACCCGATGAGCGAAGCCGTTGACCGCCTGTCCGCCACCAGCGGCGCGCTCTTCGTCGTCGCGGCCGGCAACTCCGGCGCCGAGGAAACAGTCGGTACGCCGGGCGCTGCCGCGGCCGCGCTCACCGTCGGTGCGGTGGACAGCGACGACAACCTCGCCTCCTTCTCCAGTCGCGGCCCGCGGCTCGGCGATGGCGCGATGAAGCCCGAGGTGACCGGCCCTGGTGTGGAGATCGCCGCCGCCCGGGCAGCCGGCACCGAACAGGGCCACGAGCTCAGCGAGTACTACACGACGATGAGCGGTACGTCGATGGCGACTCCGCACGTGGCAGGTGCTGCCGCGATCCTGGCCCAGCGGCATCCCGAGTGGACTGGCGAGCAACTGAAGGCGGCCCTCGCTACCACCGCGGTGCCGAGCAAGGCCGCGACGCCTGTGCAGCAAGGGCTCGGCCGGGTCGACATCCCGAAGGCGCTCGACCCGAAGATCCTGCCGGATTCCGCCAACCTCTACTTCGGCGACCTGTCCTGGACCGGCAAAGCGCCGGCTCCGGTCTCCCGGAAGATTGCCTATAGCAACAACTCGAAGCAGCCGGTCACTCTCGAGCTCGGGGTCGACGCGACCTCCCCGGGTGGCGTCCATGCAGCGGTCAAGGTCAGCCCGGCCCGGCTCGCGATCGCGCCGGGCGCGACGGCGTCGGCGACCGTGACGATCGACCTGGCGAAGACCCAGCCGGCGAAGTACTCCGGCCGACTCGTCGCCCGCAGCGGTGGTACGGCGTACGCGACCGGGCTTGGCTTCGCGGCCGGTGGGCGGCTCAACCAGGTGACTGTGAAGGCGCTCGGACGCGACGGCAAGCCCGCTGTGCCGTCGCCATTCGGGGCGAGCGGTGTCCAGCTGTGGAACCTCGACACCGGCGACGTCAACGCGATCATCTTCGACGAGACCGGCAGCCGCACGCTTGAGGTGCCGACCGGCCGGTACAGCGTGATGACCTTTGTAATGGGCGGTGACGAGAGCGGTTGGACCGACTCGGTGATCCTGCTCGGCGATCCGGACGCCCGGATCACGGCCGACCGGACCTTTGTCTTCGATGCACGCAAGGCCAACAAAGTCACTGTGAAGACGCCCCAGCGTGCCGACGCGCAGAGTGTCGGCATCGCCTGGCGACGCAAGGTGGGCAGCCGCGATGCCGTCTCCGGATGGGGTTTCAGCGGAGAAGTTGCCAACGGCATCTATGTGCAGAACTTCGGCAAGGTGGCCGACGGCACCTTCCAGGTGGTGCAGCGGTGGGATCTCGCCCAGCCCAAGCTGACCGTCGATGTCACCGGTTCAGGAGGCTTCCGGCTGCCGACACCCGAGGACGGGGCCTTTGAGACCGTCTATGTGGGCAACGAGAAACTTCCGCTCGTCAACGCGGGCGACGGCAGTCCGGCCGAGCTGGCCGGGGCGAAGGGCAAGGTGGCGCTGATTCGCTGGCGCGACTACGACCAGACGAGCGGGCAGGTCCAGGCGGCCAAGGACGCGGGCGCCAAGGCGGTCTTCCTGTACAACGAGCAGCCCGGCATCTGGCGGGACGCGGCCGAGGCCGGCGTACCGGTCTATCTGCTGCGTCAGCCGGAAGGTCGCAAGTTGATCGATCTGCTGAAACAACGCGAAGTTGTTCTACAACTGAACGGTCTGCTCGACAGCACCTATCGCTACGACCTGGCCGTAGGTCCCGAGGTGGTCAACGGTCCGCTCACCTACGACTTCGCGAAGCTGCGGCCGGCCGCGGTAACCACCAACTACCAGCGGAACGACGCCTGGCACCTGCACCGGGATCAGCGGATGGCCCACCTCCCCGGCCTCGCCACCGCACTGTCGTCCACGCGCCTGGTCACCGGACCGGTCACCAGGACCGACTACCTGGCCAGTGACGTTCCGGGCATCACCTGGGACGAGAAGACGTCGGCGGGGGAGTGGAACGAGTCCGGCTTCGAGTACAGCCTGGCAAGGAGCTACCGGCCGAACGAGAAGGTCACGCGCGAGTGGTGGTCGTCGATCGCCCGCCCGGCGATCCCGGTCGCCGAAGGCAGCGAGGCCGACGGGCTCCCGGCCGCTCGCTTCGAGAACGCCTTGCGGGTGGCGATTCCGCAGTACGTGAACGGCGACCGCAGCGTCTACGGCTGGGTGGACAGCTGGGGCGACAGCACCCTCCTCAAGCTCAGCAGCAACGGCAAGGAGCTAGGTCGCAAAGACTGGTCGGTCGCGCAGTTCCCGGTCCCGGCGAAAACAGCCTGGTACGACCTCAGCCTCGACGTACGCCGGGCCGAGGACAGCTGGGCCAAGACCTCGACCGCATCCCACACCACCTGGCACTTCCTCTCCGGCCCAACGAAGTCGCGTGCAGTACTGCCCTTGGTCCAGGTCGACTACCAGCGGACAGGCAACACGCTCAACCTGAAGGCCGGCTACCAGCCCGGCGTACGCGCCGGCATCGGCTGGTTCCGCACGACGGCCGAGGTCTCGTACGACGCAGGCAAGACCTGGCGCCGGCTGACCGTCGTACCGCATGGACTCGACCGCGGCACGGTCCAACTCCCGAGCACCAAGGGCGAGGTCACGCTCCGGGTCACCGCGCGGGACCTGCTCGGCAACAGCGTCAGCCAGACGATCGAGAAGGCCTGGGTGGCAAAGTGAAGGGTTTGCAACTAAGCGCCTGACCAGAAAAGGGCGACGCCACGAAGGCCGGGGGGAGGGCTCCGTGGCGTCGCCGGGGGCGCGCCTAGGGAGGGGTGGGGGCAGGCGCGCCGGTCGGTGGGTGCTCAGCTCCCGAGCACGCCTCCCCCGAGAACTCCGAGCAGACCCAGCAGGGACAGCAGATTGCGGATCACCTGATCGACGGCTCTGGTGCCGCCGGTCTGGTACGCGGTCACGCACTTCTGCAGCTGATCCTGGGTCGGGCGGGTGATCGTCACCTTCGCCATTTCCGCCTGGCAGTAGGTGGTGGCGGTCTTCAGCTCCGTCACCGTGCTGCCGACCGTGCCGACGATCAGGCCGGCCGCGGTCTGCAGCTTCGCCAGCACGGGCGGCGCCGGGGGTTTGGATGTCGGCGGCTTACTGCTCGGCGGCGTACTGGGCTTGCTCGTCGGCGGCTTGGTCGTGCCTGGTGGGTCGGACGGCTTTGCCGGCGGTCGCTGGGTCGGGGTCGTCGTCGGCTTGCCGTCGCCCTCCTGGACCATCGTCGGCGTCGGCTTCGTCGCGCTCGGGTACTGCTGTTGGTCGACCGCCTGCGGCAGGTTCTCGTCCGCCGGGGCGTCGATCTCGGGGTCGCCGATCTGGTCGCCGGCCCGGTCGACTCCCTGGTCGTCGCTCTCGGTCCCGTTGTCGACGGCGATCCAGCTGCCACCGGCGTAGGCCTTCGCGATGCTGATCACCAGATCGACGTACTGCTGGGAGTGGTTGTAGCGCAGGACGGCGGCGTTCAGGTCCGAGGCCTTGGACAGGTTGCCGGAGCCCGAGCACAGGTAGACGGCGGTCGACATCGCCGCGTCGTCGATGTCCTGCGGGTTCTTCACGCCGTCACCGTCGCCGTCGACGCCCATCAGTTGCCAGGTCTGCGGGATGAACTGCATCGGCCCGACGGCCCGGTCGTAGGCGGCGTCACCGTCGAGCTTGCCGCCGTCGGAGTCGGTGATCCGGGCCGTGCTCGCGCCGTCCAGCCGGGGGCCGAGAATGCCTGGCGTGACGACGCCGTTGGTCATCAGCGAGTTGCCACCGAAGCGGCCGTGGTTCGACTCGACGCGTCCGATCGCGGCCACCAGCGTCCACGGCAGCTGGCACGACGGATCGGCCTGCGCCATCACTTGCTGGGCTCGCGAGTAGGCCTTCAGTGCCGCGCTGGGGATGCCGTTGCGGGACAGGCCGGAGACCACCTGAGTCGGCTGCTCACCGGGGTCGACGCCGTTGCCGACCACACCGGGCACCGCGACGTTGGCCGGGTCTCCGATCGGCTGCTTCGGCACGACGACCGGATTGTTCCTCGACGTGCCCTGCTCCAGCGCCGCTGTCGCGACGGCTGGATCGTCGGTGGCACTGACGGTGAATGCGCTCGCGAACAACGCCAGCGGTATCAGCGGCGCCACCTGACGCCACCCGCTTCCGCCCAGGGCGCGACGCTTGCCCTTCGCCATCGATGATCCCCTCCGTGACTCATCGACCTGCCCCGCCCCACACTGCGGGCAAATCTTCTGATTACTGTCCCGGCCACCGTCCGTTAATGGTCTAACGCCCGTTCCGTGTGGGGGTTACGAGGCAGACGCAGACAGTGCACGACCGGTCACTGGGTACCCATACTGGCGCGTAACAACGCACAAGTGAAGCCCCCAAAAGGTGTGTACCGCCAGAACCACCCGATGAGAGCGCGGTCCCCGCCCACCCGATGCGCTGGTCTGTCGGGGAGAATGGCCGCCGTGCCCGACCACACCAAGCTTTCCGCCAGCCTGTTCGACCGAGCCTCCGCCGTCACACCGGGCGGGGTGAACTCTCCCGTCCGCGCCTTCCGCGCCGTCGGCGGCGTTCCGCGCTTCATGGCCTCCGGTGACGGATGTCACATCACCGACGTCGACGGCAATACCTATGTCGACCTGGTCTGCTCCTGGGGACCGATGCTGCTCGGTCACGCGCACCCGGAGGTGACGGCGGCCGTCCAGGCCGCGGTCAGCCGCGGTACGTCGTACGGGACGCCGACGGAGAACGAGGTGCTGCTGGCCGAGGAGATCGTCGGCCGCACACCGGTCGACAAGGTCCGGCTGGTCTCGTCCGGTACCGAGGCGACGATGTCGGCGCTGCGGCTGGCCCGTGGGTTCACCGGCCGGGACAAGATCATCAAGTTCGCCGGCTGCTATCACGGTCACGTCGACGCGCTGCTGGCCCAGGCGGGCTCGGGCGTCATCACCCTCGGCATCCCCGGTACGCCGGGTGTCACCGAGGCGACGACGGCCGACACGATCGTTCTTCCCTACAACGACCAGGACGCGGTCAGCGCGGCCTTCAGCCAGTACGGCGACCAGATCGCGGCCGTGATCACCGAGGCCTCGCCCGGCAACATGGGCGTCGTCCCGCCGCAGGACAACTTCAACGCGTTCCTGGCCCGCATCTGCAAGGCAAACGGGGCACTGTTCGTCTCCGACGAGGTGATGACCGGCTTCCGGATCACCCGCTCCGGCTGGTACGGCGTGGACGGCGTCCAGCCCGACCTGATGACGTTCGGCAAGGTGATGGGTGGCGGCTTCCCGGCGGCGGCGTTCGGCGGCCGGACCGACGTGATGGCGCACCTCGCGCCGGAGGGCTCGGTCTACCAGGCCGGCACGCTGTCGGGGAACCCGGTCGCCACCGCGGCCGGCCTGACCACGTTGCGGCTCGCGACCGACGAGGTCTATGCCCGGCTCGACGAGACGTCGGCCACCCTCCGGCGGCTGGTCGCGACGGCGCTGGACAAGGAGGGTGTGCCCTACGTCATCCAGAACGCCGGGAACCTCTTCAGCGTCTTCTTCGTGGAATCGGAGGAGGCAAGCGGGCCGATCCGCGACTTCGCCGGGGCCGGAGCCCAGGTGCTGCCACGGTTCGCCGCTTTCTTCCATGCCATGCTGGACGCCGGCGTCTACCTGCCGCCGAGCGCCTTCGAGGCCTGGTTCGTCAGCGCCGCCATCGACGACGACGCACTGGCTCAGCTTGAGACCGCACTGGCGTCGGCTGCCCGCGCCGCCGCGGCTGTAGAGAACTGAAGGGAACGACGGTGACCGAAACGACGGTCGTGCACCTGATGCGTCACGGCGAGGTGGACAACCCGACCGGCGTGCTCTACGGCCGGATTCCCGACTTCCATCTGTCCGAGCTCGGCCGCAAGATGGCCGACCGGGTCGCCGAGCACGTGGCCGGCCGGGACATCGTGCACCTGGTCAGCTCGCCGCTGGAGCGGGCCCAGGAGACGATGGAGCCGATCGCCCGGACGCTCGGGCTGACGCCGGACATCGACGAGCGGGTGATCGAGGCGGCGAACCTGTTCGAGGGCAAGAAGTTCGGCGTGGGCGACGGCGCGCTGCGCAACCCGAGCGCCTGGTGGCTGCTGCGCAACCCGCTCAAACCGTCCTGGGGTGAGCCGTACCAGCAGCTCGTCCGGCGGATGCGGGACGCGATCGAGACCGCCCGGCAGAAGGCCGCCGGGCACGAGGCGCTGATCGTGTCCCACCAGTTACCGATCTGGATCGTCCGGTCGGCGATCGAGGGCCGCCGGATGATGCACGACCCGCGCAAGCGGCAGTGCAGCCTGGCCAGCCTGACCTCGTTCACCTTCCACGGCGACTCGATCGTCTCGGTCGGTTACGCGGAACCGGCCAAGGATCTGCTGCCGATCAAGAACCCCAAGAAGTTCGTGGGCGGCGCCTGATGCATCGCACTGCCCGTACTGCGTTCGTCACTGCCGCCGTGCTGATCGCCGCGACGGCCTGTACGTCGGGCCAGGACGCGAACGAGAGCCGTCAGGGCCAGACGGGTTTCGTCAGCGGGAGCGGCCGGGTCTCCAGTTTCGCGCCGGCCGACCGGGTGAAGGCGCCCGACTTCAAGGGCACCACGCTCGACGGCAAGCAGTGGAACTTCGCGGACCAGGCCGGCAAGGTCGTAGTACTGAACGTATGGGGATCGTGGTGTCCGCCGTGCCGCAAGGAGGCTCCGGATCTGGCCGCGGCCTCGAGGGAGCTCGGGTCGGGCGTGCAGTTCATCGGCCTCAACACCCGCGACCTCGACCCGGCGCCGGCGAAGAAGTTCGTCGAGGCGTTCGAGGTGCCGTTCCCGAGCATCTACGACCCGGACGGCCGGCAGTTGCTGCTGTTCCGCGGCCAGAAGATCTCGGCGGTCTCGATCCCGGCGACGATCGTGATCGACAAGCAGGGCAGGGTGGCTTCGCGGGTGATCGGTGAGGTCACTAAGCAGACCTTGCTCGGAATGGTGAAAGATGCTGCCGCGGGTTGACCAAGGAATTCAGCACTGTGGGTGAGTGGTTCGCCCAGTCGATGACGGGCTCGATGCTGGTAGCGCTGCCGATCGCGGTGCTGGCCGGTGCGATCTCGTTCTTCTCACCCTGCGTGGTTCCGCTGCTACCGGGCTATCTGTCTTATGTGACCGGCCTGTCCGCCGCCGAGCTCGGGTCCGCGCGGCGCGGCCGGATGCTGGCCGGGACCAGCCTGTTCGTGGCCGGCTTCTCCGCCGTCTTCATCCTGACCGGCGTGCTGTTCGGTGCCGCCGGCAACGCTTTGATCGAGCACCAGTCGGTGATCACCAAGGTGCTGGGCGGCGTGACCGTAGTACTCGGCCTGGTTTTCCTTGGTGGCTTCGGTTTCCTGCAACGCGACGTCCGGGTGCACCGGGTGCCGGCCGTCGGGATCGCGGCGGCGCCGTTGCTCGGCGTACTGTTCGGGTTCGGCTGGACTCCGTGTATCGGGCCGACGCTCGGTACTGTGATGAACCTGGCGGCGACCGAGGGCAGCAGCGGGCGAGGTGCGACCCTGGCGCTGGTGTTCAGCCTCGGGCTGGGCATCCCGTTCATCGTCGCCGCGCTCGCCTTCCGCCGGATGCTCGGCGCGGTCGCCTGGGTGCGCAAGCACCAGTTGCTCGTGATCCGGATCGGCGGCGTACTGATGATCGCCGTGGGGCTACTGCTGCTGACAGGGGTGTGGGATTCGATGACCGCCGATCTCAGGCAATGGGTCGCCAACTTCGGATCGGCGGTGTGACGTGTCCGATGTGAAGGAGCGCGTCGAGGCGCCCACCCCGCCGCCGGAGCTGCCGAAGCTCGGTCTGCTCGGCTGGCTGCGCTGGACCTGGCGGCAGCTGACCTCGATGAAGACGGCGCTGGTGCTGCTCTTCCTGCTCGCGCTCGGCGCGGTGCCGGGATCGCTGATCCCGCAGACCGGGATCGATCCGGTCAAGGTCTCGGACTTCTTCGAGGCTCACCCCAAGCTCGGGCCTTTCTACGACAAGCTCGGGCTGTTCGACGTCTACAAGTCCCCGTGGTTCTCGGCGATCTACCTGCTGCTGTTCATCTCGCTGATCGGTTGCGTGGTGCCGCGGCTGCAGGTCTACCTGAAGGCGCTACGGGCCCGGCCGCCGAAACCGCCGCGCAATCTCAACCGGCTGCCGGGGTACCAGTCGTTCGAGCCCGCCGCCGACGGCGACGTGCTGGACCTGGCCGCGCGCGAGCTGCGCCGGCGGCGGTTCCGGGTCGAGCTGTACGACGGCGCGGTGGCCGCCGAGCGCGGGTACCTGCGCGAGGCGGGCAACCTGCTCTTCCACTTCTCCTTGATCCTGGCGCTGGTCGGCGCGGCCTGGGGTGCGCTGTTCGGCTACCGCGGCACCGTGTTGGTTGTCGTGGGCAACGGGTTTTCGAACTCGGTGGCGCAGTACGACGACTTCAGCCCGGGCCGGGTGTTCACGCCGGACGACCTGCCGCCGTTCGCGCTGACGGTGAAGAGCTTCACGGTCAAGTTCCAGACCGACGGTCCCCAGCGCGGCGCGGCGCGCGAGTTCAACGCGCCGATCACGTACCAGGAGACGCCGGACTCGCCGGAGAAGTCGTACGACCTGCGCGTGAACCACCCGCTCAAGGTCGACGGCACCAACGTGCACCTGCTCGGCCACGGCTACGCGCCGCGCGTGACGGTTCGCGACGGCAAGGGCGAGGTCGCGTTCTCCGGGCCGGTGCCGTTCCTGCCGCAGGACGGCAACTTCTCGTCGTTCGGCGTGATCAAGGCTCCCGACGCGCGACCCGAACAGCTCGGTTTCGAAGGCTTCTTCCTGCCCACCGCGGTGATCGACGAGCGCGGCCCGATCTCGGTCTTCCCCGACGCCGTCAACCCGGTGCTGGCGATGACGGCGTACTACGGCCGTCCGGCGGTCGAAACCGGTAAGCCGCAGTCGGTCTACCAGCTGGACAAGACCAAGCTGACCCAGTTCGGCGACGGCAAGGGCGACAAGCTGCGGTTCCAGCTCGGACCCTCGCAGAGTTACACGCTGCCGGACGGTCGCGGCTCCATCACCTTCGACTCCTACGACCGCTGGGTGAAGCTGCAGGTCAGCCACACACCGGGGCTCAACCTCGCGCTGGTGGGGATCTCGCTCGCCATTCTCGGGCTGATGGGTTCGCTGTTCATCCACCCACGGCGTACCTGGGTGCGGGTCCGGACTCAGGACGGGCGTACCGTGGTCGAGGTCGCCGGGCTGGACCGGGGACCCGAGCGTGGCCTCGGGGACGAGATCCAGGCCATCGCTGACGCCCTGAAACCAGCAGAGCAGCCAGAGAAACCGAAGCAGGAGCAGCCATGAGCCCGGAGACGTACGCGGAGATCTCCAACCTGGTCATTCCGACGGCGACCGTCATCTACGCGATCGCGATGATGTCGCACGCGCTCGAGTGGGCGATGGGCCGCGCTGTCGTGGTCACCGCCGAGGCCAAGGCCGACGTACTGGTGGCTTCTTCCAGCGGCGGCGACCTCGCAGTACCGGCTGCACCAGCCACCGGTACTACGGCCGCGGCCGCGGCTCGGTCGGGGCGGGTCGAGGCGGCCAGCCGGATCGGGTTGTTGCTGACCTGGCTGGGCTTCGTGCTGCACCTGGGCGGTGTGGTGACCCGTGGCCTCGCGGCCGAGCGGGTGCCGTGGGGCAACATGTACGAGTTCTCAATCACCGCTTCGCTGGCGGTGGCGATCGTCTACCTGCTCTTCGTGCACCGCTACAAGCTGCAGTGGCTGGGTCTTGGCGTCACGCTGGTTGTCGCCGCTGTGCTCGGGCTGGCGACACTGGCGCTTTACACGCCGGCTGGACCGCTGGTGCCGGCACTGCACTCCTACTGGCTGGTGATCCACGTGGCCGCCGCGGCGATCTCCGGTGGCGCGTTCACGATCGGTGGGCTGGTGTCGATCCTGTACCTGGTCAAGGCGCGCGCCGAGCGGCGAGTGCTGGCCGGCGGGACGATGTCGGCATCGCTGAAGCGGCTGCCGAGCGCCGAGGCGATGGACGGTACGGCGTACAAGGTGCTGGCGTTCGCCTTTCCCCTGTGGACGTTCGGGGTACTAGTGGCGGGGCCGATCTGGGCGGAGTACGCGTGGGGCCGCTACTGGGGCTGGGACCCCAAGGAGGTCTGGTCACTGGTCACGTGGGTCGTCTACGCGGCGTACCTGCACGCGCGGGCGACGGCCGGCTGGCGGGGCCGCCGGGCCGCGACGATCGCGATCGTCGGCTGGTTCGTCTTCATCTTCAACTTCGTCGGCGTGAACCTGCTCGTCTCAGGTCTGCACTCGTACGCCGGGGTCTGACGGATGAAGGAGTTCGCGATCTACACCGGCCTGCGGGCCGGCCTGTTCGTGGTCAGCTTCGGCATCCTCTGGGTCGCCCTGCGCACCTGGCTGACAGTCTGGCCGATCGCCCTGGTCGCCCTGCTCATCACCTCCATCCTCTCCCTCTTCGTCCTCCGCGCCGCCCGCGACCGCCTGGCCACCACCATCGAGTCCCGCGCCAGCAAGATGACGTCGCGCATCGAGGCCGCCCGCCGCGCAGAGGACGACGACTGACCCCAGAAGTACAGGAAAGACAGAAGTACAGGAAAGACAGAAGTACAGGAAAGACAGAAGTACAGGAAAGACAGAAGTACAGGAAAGACAGAAGTACAGGAAAGACAGTTCCTCCCGTCGGCGCCTCTGGTCGTGGTCTCGGGACCTGACACTCGCGGCTCGCGAAGGTCGGCGGTTCGGGCCGGGGCACGAAGTGTGTCAGTGAGGAATGGCTGCACGCGGAGCATCTCGAGCAGGCCAGCCCGAACCTGC
>NZ_AQUZ01000063.1 GCF_000372465.1 Kribbella catacumbae DSM 19601 | reverse complement strand
CCCCAGCCAGTCCACCAAAACCCTCCAAAGCCGGCCCCGGCCGACCCAAAGGCTCAACCAGCACCCCAGCCGTCCGCCACGACGTGATCAAGAAAGCCGCCTGATTGTGTACCGACCGACAGGAAGTAGTCGACCGTTCGGCCGCGCGCCACGCTCACGCAGGCCGCGGCCGGCCGCAGAACCGGCACTACTTCCTGTCGGTCGGGACACAACGCGAACCCCAGACCCATCTCACAACAGGCTCTACAACGCGGCATCGGTAACAGCACCGGCCATCGGCCGCCAGCAACCCGGCGTACCCGGCGTGATGGGTGGCATCCGGCCCTGTTGGCGTCGGCGACCCCGGCCGTGCGCCATACCGACACGCGGCCCGCCGACCCATCCCCGTATGCCGTGCGCCGACCGCGTACCTCACCCCGATACGGCGTACCGGCACGCGCTCCGCCTCCGCGCCTCGTACGCGATGCCGGGGCATGCGTCACACCCGCCCACCCCCAAACCCCACTTTGGGCACCCACTGAGCGTTCTACTGGCGGGTAGGTGGCTTCCCGGTGCACAAGGTGGGATTGGGATGGCTCGGCCTGGCCGAGTACGCCGGTGTGCTGCGAGCCGTGAGCACATTGCCGGGAGGGTCCGGACGCCCGTGCATACCCCTCTCCGGTCAGCAAGCGCTTCCCTCGGTGTGTCGGGGCATTGGTGCCGGGTAGTGCGTGCGCAGCCGTCCAATGTGTCGGGACCCCCGAGAGGGTGCGGCTCTCGGTGGGAGGGTCAGAAGCCGAGGGCCAGGCGGTGGTAGACCTGGTTCCAGCGGATCTCCTTCTGGAACTGGCGAGTCTCCGTCTTGGCGTCGATGGTCAGCAGTTCGGTGCGGAGCATCGTGGCCAGGTCGTCCAGTTCGTCGGAGGTGACCGATGACGACAACACGGTGTGGTGGGGTGCTCCGGCGGTCAGCCAGGATTCGGCCGACGTGCGGAAGTCCGGGCGGGGCTTCCAGACCGCGCGGGCAACAGGCAACCGGGGGAGCGGCTGGTCGGGCGCGACGACGTCGATCTCGTTGGCCACCAGGCGGAACCGGTCGCCGAGGTCGGCCAGACCGACCACCACGGCCGGGCCGGGGGCAGCGTCGAAGACCATCCGGACCGGATCCTCGCGGTCGCCGATGCCGAGCGGGTGGATCTCGATGGACGGCGTACCGGCCGCGATCGACGGACAGACCTCGAGCATGTGGGCGCCGAGAATCAGCTCCTCGCCCGGCACCAGGTGATACGTGTAGTCCTCCATGAAGGACGTACCGCCCGGTCGGCCGGCGCCGATGACCTTGAGGGTGCGGAGCAGGACCGACGTCTTCCAGTCGCCCTCGCCGCCGAACCCGTAGCCGTCGGCCATCAAGCGCTGGACGGCCATCCCCGGGAGCTGACGCAGTCCACCCAGGTCCTCGAAGTTGGTGGTGAAGGCGGTGAAGTCGCCGGCGTCGAGGAAGCCACGCAGGCCGGCCTCGAGCCGGGCGGCATAGCGCAACGAGTCGTGGCGATCGCCATCGGCACGCAGCTCGGGCGCGAGCCGGTACACATCGTCGTACTCCTTGACGAGTTCGTCGATGTCGCTGTCCGGTACCGCGTCGACCGCGGCGACGAGATCGTTGACCGAGTACGTGTTGACCGAGACCCCGAAACGGCGCTGGGCCTCGACCTTGTCGCCTTCGGTCACGGCGACGTCGCGCATGTTGTCGCCGAAGCGGGCCACCTTCATCGACCGCAACGCGGCCAGGCCGGTCGCGGCGCGGGCCCAGCCGCCGATCCGCGCGGTGACCGCCGGGTCGCTGACGTGACCGGCGACGGTGGTCCGCGGGATGCCGAGCCGGGTCTGGATGTAGCCGAACTCGCGGTCGCCGTGGGCGGCCTGGTTCAGGTTCATGAAGTCCATGTCCAGGTCGGCCCAGGGAAGCGCGGCGTTGGCCTGCGTGTGCAGGTGCAGCAGCGGCACCTGCAGGGCTTCCAGGCCGGCGATCCACATCTTGGCCGGCGAGAACGTGTGCATCCAGGCGATCACGCCGATGCAGTCCTCGGCCGCGTTCGCCTTCAGGAAGGTGTGCCGGATCGCGTCGGAGTCGGTGACGACCGGGTACCAGACGACCTCGGCGTCGAGCTCGGCCGAGTCGTTCAGGGCGGCGACGATCTGCTGGGACTGGACGGCGACCTGGTTGAGGGTTTCGGGCCCGTACAGGCCCTGGCTTCCGGTCAGGAACCAGATCTGCGGTCGGCGGGAGGGTTTCATGATGGCTCCAGGGCTCAGCGCTGACCGTAAACGGTCTGGTAGCGGGTGTAGAGGCTGTCGATGTGGCCGGAGTCGATCGGGGTGAGGTCCCCGCCCGACCGGGCGATGTGGACCGTGCGGGCGACGTCCTCGCACATGACCGCGGCCTTGACGGCGGCCCGGGGATCCTTGCCGACGGTGAAGACGCCGTGATTGCGCATCAGGACCGCCGGCGAGCGGGACCCGGCCAGCGTCTCGACGATGCCCCGGCCGATCGAGTCGTCTCCGATCAGGGCGAACGGTCCGACCGGGATCTCGCCGCCGAACTCGTCGGCCATCGCGGTCAGGACACAGGGGATCGGCTCGTTGCGAGCGGCCCAGGCGGTGGCGTACGGCGAATGGGTGTGCACCACTCCGCCGATGTCAGGCCTGGCCCGGTACACGTACGCGTGCGCGGCGGTGTCGCTGGACGGCGACATCTCTCCCTCGACCAGGTTGCCGTCGAGATCGCACACGACGATCGTGGCGGGCGCGAGGTCGTCGTACGAGATGCCGCTCGGCTTGATGACGAAGAGGTCCTCGCCGGGCACCCGGCCGGAGATGTTGCCCGCCGTCCAGGCGACGAGTCCGTACCTGACCAGTTCCGTGTGCAGGGCGGATACCTGGCTTCGCAGTTCGGCGACAGCTGCTGACGCACTCATCACCCGATCACCTCATTCTTGAGTTTGTGGAGGCGGTGCAGTACTCCGTTGCCGCCGTCCGCCTCACCGGCGAACCAGTCGTGAAGTTCGCGGTACTCGGCGTACAGCAGGTCGTAGCGGTCGGCCCGGGCGGTGTCGGGCCGGTAAGCGAACTCGAGCCGTCGCCCCATTGACGCCGCTGCCGCCGGCACGTCCGGATAGGTGCCGGCGGCAACGGCTGCATGGATGGCCGAGCCGAGCGCCGGGCCTTGTTCGGAGGCGACCACGGAGATCGGACGGCGGAGAACGTCGGAGTAGATCTGCATCAGCAGCCGGTTCTTCAGCAGGCCGCCCGCGACGATGAACTCCTCGACGGCGACGCCCTTCTCCTCGAACGCCTGGACGATGCGCCGGGTGCCGAAGGCGGTGCCCTCGATCAGCGCGCGGTAGCCGTCCTCGGGGCGCGTCGCCAGGGTCTGCCCGACCAGGACGGCCGACAGATCGTGGTCGACCAGGATGGACCGGTTGCCGTTGTGCCAGTCGAGTGCGATCAGGCCATGAGCGCCGACCGCCTGCTCAGCGGCGAGCTCCTCCAGATAGGTGTGCACGGAGACACCACGTCGCTCGGCCTCGGCGACGTACGCCGGGGGAACGCAGTTGTCCACGAACCAGCCGAAGATGTCGCCGACCGCCGACTGGCCGGCCTCATAGCCCCAGAGCCCGTCGATGATGCCGCCGTCGACCACGCCACACATGCCGGGTACTTCGGCCAGCTGGTCCGACGACATGACGTGGCAGGTCGACGTACCCATGATCGCCACCAACTGCCCGGGGCGCGTGGCATCGGCGGCCGCGGCCGTCACGTGAGCATCCACGTTGCCTGCGGCAATCGCTATGCCGGCCGGCAGACCGGTCCACTCCGCGGCTTGCGGGGTGAGTTGCCCGGCCAGTGCGCCGAGCGGAAGCAGTTCGTTCGCCAGCTTGTCCGTGAAGTCGGCGAAGGCCGGATCGAGGGCGATCAGATAGTCCCGGGACGGGTAGCCGTCCTCGGTCCGGATCCCCTTGTAGCCGGCCGTGCACACATTGCGGGACTCGGTGCCGGTGAGCTGCCAGATGATCCAGTCGGCGGCTTCGATCCACCGGTCGCTGCGCGTGTAGACCTCCGGCTCTTCCTGCAGCAACTGAAGGCCCTTGGCGAACTCCCACTCGGAGGAGATCCTGCCGCCGTACCGGGTAAGCCAGGACTCGCCCCGCTCCTCGGCGAGCTTGTTGATGAGGTCCGCGTGCGGCTGGGCGGCGTGATGCTTCCAGAGCTTCGGCCAGGCGTGCGGCCGGTCCGCGAGATCCTCCAGGTCGCACAGCGGCGTGCCATCGGCGAGTGTCGGCAGCACCGTGCAAGCGGTGAAGTCCGTCCCGATGCCGATGACCGCGGCCGGGTCCACACCGGAGACAGCCAGGGCCTTCGGTACTGCGCGGCGGAGTACGTCGAGCCAGTCCTCCGGCGACTGCAGAGCCCAGCTCGGCCCCAGCCGGACGTCAGATCCCGGCAGGGAACTCTCGATCACGCCGTGGGAGTACTCATGAACCGCGCTGCCGAGCTCCTCGCCATCGGAAACCCGGACGACGACAGCTCGCCCCGACAGGGTGCCGAAGTCGATGCCGACGACGAACTGCTGCGCCGGGCCGATCTTGTTAGCGTTCACAATCTACTCCCGCGCTGCGGTTGGGATGGACAGGGGACAAGGGCTCAGGCGGGTGGTGCCGCGGTACTCGCGCGCGGCATCAGAGTCGCCGGGACGACCACGCGTCGCTGCCGGACCGGCGGATCTCCTTGGAGCTGGTCGAGTAGCAGTTCGATGCTGTGCCGGCCGACCAGCGCGAAGTCCTGACGCACGGTCGTCAACGGTGGACTGAAGAACTCGGCCTCCGGCAGGTCGTCGAACCCGATCACGCTGACCTGCTCGGGGACCCGGATACCTCGTTCGGACAGCGACCGGAGCAAGCCGAGGGCCATCTGGTCGTTGGCGACGAAGACCGCGGTCGCCTCAGGTGGCAGCCGGAGTCCGGCCTGATAGCCAGATCGCGGACTCCAGTCTCCGGTCAATGCCTCGGGCACCGATCGGCCGGCCGCTTCGAGGGTCTCGCGCCAGCCCTTGAGGCGGCCTTCCGCCTCGAGCCAGTCGTCCGGACCTGCGACGTGCCAGACCGTCTCATGACCGAGATCGAGCAGATGCTGTACTGCGAGCCGAGCGCCGCCGACCTGGTCGACGCTGACGACCGGAACCTTCCGTGCCCGGCCGCCTTCGACAGCGACCGCCGGGATGTCGTCCGGCACGCTGCTCAGCGCCTGGGCGGCTTGCCGCTGCGGAGCCACCACGATGATCCCGTCGATGCCCTGGCCGAGAGGTTCCGGCGGTAGCCCAGCTCCTCGATCGCCCGCAGGATCCGCTTCCGGGTGTTCGGGTGGACGTTCGGCAGGTCGTTGAGAACCCGCGAGACGGTCTGGTGCGAGACACCGGCGACCCGCGCCACGTCGGCCATCACCGGCGGCCGTGACGCTCTCGCTCGCATCGATCAGTTCTCCTCGTCAGACGGCGTACCCGCTCAACTGTGAACGCTAACACCCGCTGGGTCAAGTCCCCTCGCCGGACCTGTTTCACAGAGTGGGAATCCGATTGCCCACGGGATCCACTAGTCCAGCCGGAGCATCCGCGAGCCGTGGGGTTCGAGTTCGAGTTCGAGGACAGGGGTGGCCGGGAGAAGTGTTTTGCCGGTCCACAGGTCGGTGATGGTGTCCGACGGGGTTGCGCCCATCGAGCGAAGTGGGATGGTCAGTTGGCGTGGTTGGTCGCCCAGCCAGAAGACGGCCGCGTAGCGAGATCCCGGGCGCGCGGTCGCGGATGCTGTCCAGACGATCAGCTCGCCGTCACGTAGTACCTCGCGATTGTCTTTTGTTGCCGACAGCACCTCGAGTACGTCGGCGTTGGTGAGCAGGTCGATCGTGGCCGGCGGGGATGTCGGCAGGTCGCCGCCGACCATCAGCGGGGACCGCGCGATCGTCCACAGGTTGATCATGGTTCGCTGCTCGGCCGGGGTCAGCCGGCACAACCGGTCGTCGCCGCGTTCGGCGCGGATGCCGATCCGGCCGAGGGGCAGCATGTCGGCGTCGGCCCAGCCGCCGGGTCCTGAGTGCAGGGCCCATCGGGCCAGGCGGGTGAACTGTGCTTCGAGGTCCTCCCAACGGTCCCAGAGGTCGTCGGAGATCCGCCACATCGACGAGTGCTTGCGCAGATGTGGGAGGTTGGCCATCGACAGTTCGCGGCCCGGCGACAGGCTCAGCTCGATCGGCCGCCCGGCTCGCTGGATGGCCAGGGAATAGGCCTCGATCTCCCTTGCCTGGTAGGGATACAGGAAGTCGTCGCCCTTGATGAAGTCGACGCCCCAGCTCGCCAGCAGCCGAACCTGGGCGTCGTAGTACTCCTGGGCCCCGGGATGGTCGTGGTTGAGGCCGTAGTTGTTCGGGTTCCACGGACACACCGACGCGGTATCGGCGATCTCGCGGGCGGTCCACGGCGTACCGGCGACGGGCAGGTCACGTTCGACCGCCTGGCGCGGGATGCCACGCATCATGTGGACGCCGAACCGCAGGCCCAGCTCGTGGATCTCGGCGGAGAGGGGCGCGAAACCCTTCCCACCAACGGCGGACGGGAAGCGGTTGGGTGCCGGGAGCAACTGACCGTGGTCGTCGAGGACAAGCACCGGATCATCGTTGTAACCGTGCGCCTTGGCCGCCGGTTCGTACCAGCAGATGTCGACCACCACGGTGTCCCAGCCGTACGGCAGCAGCTGCGAAGCCATGAACCGGGCGTTCGCGAGCACCTCCTGCTCCGTCACGGTGGATCCGTAACAGTCCCAGCTGTTCCATCCCATCGGCGGCCGCATCGCCGCGCTCACAGGTCCAGCTCGATCGTCGCGAAGGAGTGCGGCGGAAGTGTTACTCGGAGACCACGCGGGTCGGTCACGATCTCCGTCAACGCAGTCGGCACGACAACCTGCGGATCGCCGGCGGAGTTGTGAGCCTGCAGTTCAGGTGCCGTCAGCAACCGACCACGATGGTCGCGAACTGTCGCTCCCCGCAGATCCAGCACTACGTCCGCCGCCGCGGTGGGATCGAGATTCGTCACCGACACCAACGCCCGACCGCCCTTGACACTTGCCGATGCCGAGAGCAACTCCAGCTGCTTCCCGTCGAGCGTGTACGGCGCCTGGCGGTCAACCACGTGCACCGGCACGGCCGTGGCGTCGTGATGACCCTTGTTCATCTCGAACACGTGGTACGTCGGCGTGAGCACCAGGCCGGTGTCGTCGGTCAGCAGCATCGCCTGCAGGACGTTCACCGTCTGCGCGATGTTCGCCATCACCAGCCGCTCGGCGTGCCGGTGGAAGATGTCGAAGTGCAGGCTGGCCACCAACGCGTCTCGCAGCGCGTTCTGCTGGTACAGGAAACCGGGGTTCGTGCCCGGCTCGACGTCCCACCAGGTGCCCCACTCGTCGAGCACGAGGCCGATCTTGCGCTGCGGGTCGTAGGCGTCCATCACCGTCGAGTGTCCGGTGAGGACCCGGTCGATGTCCTGGGCCTTGATCATGGTCCGGTAGTAGTCGTCGAGACCGAACTCGGTAGCGCTGCCCTTGTGCTCCCACGTCCCGGGCACGGTGTAGTAGTGCACCGAGATCGCCTGGAAGAGGTCGCGCGGCGTGCCACCGAGCTTGCTGATCGACTTCATCAGGCCTTCGGTCCAGGCGAGGTCGTGGTCGGAGGCACCGGCGGCGATCCGGTAGAGCCTGTTCCCGTCGTGGTTCTTGCAGAAGGTGGCGTACTGGCGGGCCAGGTCGACGTACGCTTCGGCGGTCAGGTTGCCGCCGCAGCCCCAGGCCTCGTTGCCGATTCCCCAGAACGGCACCTGCCAGGGTTCGTCGCGACCGTTGGCCTTGCGGAGCCGGACCATCGGGCTGTCGCCGCCGCGGGTCAGATACTCGACCCAGTCGCTCATCTCCTGGACGGTCCCGCTGCCGACATTGCCGTTCACGTACGGCTCGGCGCCGAGCAGTTCGCACAGGGCCATGAACTCGTGGGTGCCGAAGTGGTTGTTCTCCACTACGTTGCCCCAGTTGGTGTTGACCATTCCGGGCCGGTCGGCGCGCGGGCCGATGCCGTTCATCCAGTGGTACTCGTCGGCGAAGCAGCCGCCCGGCCAGCGCAGGTTGGGGATGTTCAGCGCCCGCAGCGCCTCGACCACGTCGAGCCGGATCCCGCCCTCGTTCGGCAGGTCGGAGGACTCCCCGACGTAGAAGCCGTCGTAGACACAGCGCCCGAGGTGCTCGGCGAAGTGGCCGTACAGATGGCGGCTGATGGTCGGGCCGGGCACGTCGAGGTCGATCACGACCCGCGAGGCTGACGCGTTGGACAAGATTCGTCTCCTAAGACTGTGAGCGGGGCCGGCGACGGGTGATCGGGGTGCTCGCCGGGCTGGCCAATCCGAGCTGACCGAGGAACTGTTCCAGCGCGAAGGCCGCCATGCCGAGGGCGACCGGGTTGCCGGGGACACGGGATGACTCGACGGTGAGGTTCGGCAGGGATCCCGGCAACACGTGTTGCGGCAGCTCCTCGCGAACGGCCGGGACGATCCATTCGGCCAGGGCCGTCGTGGTCCAGCCGGTGAGGGTGATGGACGGGATGTCGAGCACGTTGACGAGATCGCCGAGCGCGGCTGCCAGGTAGTGCGACGTACGGGCCGCGAGTTCCGCCAGGACCGGATCGCCGGTGGCGAGGCCCTTCGCGACCGCCTCGATGAATCCGCGTTGCAACGGCTGCCGCAGCGCCGGGTGCGACGGGTCGATCTCCGCGAGCGAGGTCTCGATGCCGTGGACACCGAGGTACGCCTCGACGCAACCACGCCGGCCGCAGCGGCACTGCCGGCCGTCGAGCTGGAGCAGCGTGTGGCCCCATTCGCCCGCGTTGTTGTTGGTGCCGCGGATCAGGGCTCCGTCGATCGCGATCCCAGCGCCGACGCCGGTACCGAGGTTGACCACGGCCATGCTCTCCGATACCCGCCCGACCCCGAACCACATCTCGGACAGGGTGACGGCCTTGAGCGGGTTGTCGACGTACACGGGGATCCGCAGGCGTTGCTCGAGCAGCGCCTCGATCCGGACGTCGTGCCAGTCCCAGTTCGGGGCGAAGACCGAGACGCCGGCATCCGGGCTGACCTGCCCCGGCATGCTGACCCCGCTGCCGAGGATGCGATCGAGTCCACCCTCGCTGTCCGCGACGGCCGCCTCGACCGCGCGGACGATGCCGTCGACGACGTACGACTGGCTGTTCTCGTGCTCGTCCAGGGTCACCTCACCGTGACTGATCGGGTTGAGCGCGATGTCGTAGACAGTCGCGGCCACGTACGTCTCGGCGACGTCGACCCCGACGATGCGGCCGCGATCCGGATCGATCGCCAGCCGCTCGTAGGGCCGCCCGACGGTCCTCCGCTCCAGGGTGGCGATCCGCAGTACCCCTTCGGAGAGGAACTCGGTGACCAGCGTGGCCACGGTCGCAGTACTGAGTCCGGTGTGCCGGCTGATCTCCTGCCGGGTGGACGGACCCAGCTCGAACAGCGCATGGAGAACCTCGAACCGGCTCTCGTTGCGAAGGTCACGTGACGTCTGCCTCGGCACCATTTCCCCCTCTGGATCTGGATGTCCCTAGCCTCAGCCTACGAAGCTCCGGAACAGCCGGACCGGCGACGCCCCGCAACAGGAGAGTTATGCCGGACCATCCAGCGGGCACCCACAACACGTCTGGGTCACCGCCGGAGAACCTCGGCCGGTCACCGGCCCAGATCCGGCCGAGACACTCTCCGGCGGCCCAGCCGGTCACCCGGAGCTGTGAAGCGTCTAGCCGGACCAGGCAGTCCTCGTCTCCAGCCGGCAGTTCGACGTCGAGCCAGACCTCTTCACCCGGTTCGAGGGTCAGCGGAAGCTTGAGATCCGTGACCGGGGCTTCGCGAGTGGCGAAGGCGGTCAGCAACTCGTCGTCCTGGACTGTGCACGTCCAGTCCCGCACAGGCTGAAGGCTGAGCAGTTCCGCGTGCAGTCCATCGCCGCTCGGATGATGTGGCAGCGTCACCACCACCTCGCCGGTCCCTGCCGGCAGCATCACCCACGGGTTCTCCCGATGGACAGTGACCGCCTCGCCGTCCACAGTCACCCGCACCGGCTGATCAACTCCACGCAGATGAAGGGCCGCCATGGCCGGCAGTTCGAGACGGCGTACATAGGTGATCGGTACGCCGACGCGCGTGCTGCTCCAGCCGCCTAGCGAGCGAACCGGCGCCGGCTCACCGGCCCAGTGACCGTCGACCCGCCACGAGGCATCGAGATCCTGAACGCCTTGCACGGTCCACAGCGTGCCGAGCCCGCGGAGTGCACCGAGGCGAAGGGCCGGCAGCCGCGAGTCGTCGAAGTTGGCGTGCCCCCAGGTCTCGACCGTCGCGTGGATGGCAGCGCGACCCGACTCAGCCCGTACGTCGATCCGCCGGGTCGCACCGAACCCGGCGATGGTCGGCTGAAAGCGCCCGGCGATCGACAGGTCCACCAGGTCGCAAGCGCCGACGAGCAGGAGTTCGTCGACGCCGGTCAGGTCGGCCGTCGACGAGTAGGTTCCACGGCCCCGATAGGCACCGAGCGACTCCAGCGACGGCGGCAGCCCATGCGTGCCGGCCCCCTTCGCAGGCGCCGTACCGGCTCGCCGTCGCACTTCCCGAACGGCGGTCACCGGACCAGGCGAACCCGCCTCCGGTACCTCGGTCAGCTCGACCGTCCCGTCGTCGCGAATACCCCCGAGTCGCACGGCATCCTCCGGAGTCAGTACGACGAGAGTGACCCCGTCGACGACCTCGTACTCGGCCTGGCCGGCCGTCGCCGGGATCTCGACCTGCGTCCGTCCGAGGACAACGGTCACCGGTACGGCGGAGGAGAACACCAAAACCTCGTCAGTCGACGCGACGAGATCCGCCGAGGCAAGGGTCAACATCCTTCCCTGCAAGGGCAAATCGACCAGCATCAGCGGGCACGAGTCCGCCGCGACCGCCACGGACACCCCCGCCACGACTGCACAACCGGGAACGTCTCCAAGATTCGGTACGGCGATCAGCTGCCCGCCACCGACGAGGTCCAGCGCGGACAACGACGAGCTGGTGGGGAAGTCGCCTGCCACCTTCACCCGGGGCATAGTGGAGGTGGCAAGCGCCAACCGCGATCCCAGCGCACTGATCACGCGCGCCAGGAGCTGTGCTTCGGCGTACTCCGGCCTTTCGGCGCCGGTGGGAGAGACGTAGCCACCGAAGTCGTAGTCGTGACTCATGAAGTTGCCTGGGTCACCCCAGTTCCCGGAGGACGGGCTGTAGCCGAAGTTCCAGCCGGACGACTGCAGGTAGGGGGCGATCAACGACGCCCCACTGGCCAGCAGCCGTCTCAGCGTCCGGTGCCGCCGGTTGGTCTCGGTGACCAACAGGGGAAGGTCGCGATCCGCGAGCAGCGCGGCGTAGTGGCGTACCTCCTCCTCGATGTGCGGCGAGTCGTCGTTGGGATAGAAGTTGCAGGCAGCAACGATGCCCGGAACGTCGCCAGTGGCACCGGCGATGTCGCCCTGCCCGGCACAGGCGATCAACGGCACCGTGATCCCGTGGCTGATCGCCTGGTCGCGCAAGGCGGTGAGATAGCCCGGACGGTCTTCGCAGTCGAAGAAGTCCAGCTCGTTCTCCAACTGGACCATGATGACCGGGCCGGCCGGATACTGGCGCTCGGCAAGGATCGGCAGTGCCTGGTCGAACCAGGCCGCCACCTGCGCGAGGTACCGCGGCTCGTTCTGGCGGACCCGTACTTCGGGATCGAGACCCAGCCAGGCGGGAAGCGCGCCACCGTCCCACTCCGAGCAGATGTACGGTCCCGGCCGGGCGATGACGGACAGGCCGGTCTCGTGCGCGAGATCCAGGAAGGCCGCGACGTCACGGCGCCCGTCGAACGACCACCGGCCCGGCGCGACCTCGTGGAAGTTCCACGGCAGGTAGACGTCGATGCAGGTGTAGCCCGAAGTACGGATCTGCTCGAGGCGTGCCTGCCACTGCTCTCGCGGCAGGCGGAAGTAGAACAGGGACGCGCAGAGCAGCAGCTCCGGACGGCCGTCGATCCGGATGCCGTGGGCATCCAGTTCGACACCGGTGCTGAGGATGGTGGATGAGCTCACTTGACCCCCGCGCTGCCGCCGCTGATGTCCATCTCGTACAGGTACCGCTGGCCGAGGTAGTAGACCAGGATCATCGGCAGCGTGAGCAGGATCGAACCGACCATCACCAGGTTCCACGGAGGAGCCTGGAGCGCCTGCGAGGTACTGGTGATGTACTGCACGCCCAGCGCCAGTGGCATCTTCGACTCGTCGTTCAGGTAGATCAACGGGCCCATGAAGTCACCCCAGGTCGCCGTCAGGGTGAAGATGCCGATCGCGATCAATACCGGCGCGAGCATCGGCAACATGATCCGGCGGTAGATGCCGAAGAAGCCGAGCCCGTCCACCATCGCGGCCTCGTCGATCTCGCTCGGCAGCCGGGAGACGAACTGCCGGACCAGGAAGACGTTGAAGGCGTTGGAGAAGAAGTTCGGCACGATCAGCGGCAGGAAGGTGTTCACCCAGCCGAGTTCCTTGAACAAGATGAACTGCGGGATCATCGTGATCTGGGCCGGGATCATCATCGTCGCGAGCACGATGATGAACAGCACGTTCTTGCCCGGCGCGCGCAGCCGGGCGAACGCGTAGCCGACCAGACCGCTGGACAGCATCTGGCCGATCACGGCACCGACCGAGATGATCACCGAGTTCAGCAGGAAGCGCTGCATCGGCAGATCGGTGCTGAACACCCGGGTGAAGTTCTCCCAGTGCCACTCGCGCGGGAGGATCGTGAAGGTGTTCGCGTTGACGGTCTGGTCGCTGGACAGCGCGATCGACACGACGAACACGAGCGGTACGCAGAGCACCGCCGAGACGATGATCAGCGTGGCGTAGCTGAACGGCGTCGCCCGATTGGCCCGGACGACACGTTCGGTACTGGGTGGCCGCCGCCCTGGTGGCGCGGCGGTGGGCGGTTGCTGCCCGGGGGCGGCGGTGGACAGAACGGTAGCCATCACTTCACCTCGGTCTCGTAGAACACCCAGCGCCGGGCGGTCCGGAAGGCGACCAGCGTGAACACCAGGATCACGGCGAACAGCAACCACGAGATCGCCGACGCGTAACCCATGTGGTAGAAGGAGAAAGCCTCGTTGAACAGCAGCGGCACCATCATCTGGCTGGCGTTGTCCGGGCCGCCCTTGGTCAGGATGTAGACCTGGGAGAACACCTGGAACGCCCCGATCAGCCCCATGATCAGGTTGAAGAAGATGATCGGGGTCAGCTGCGGGATGGTGATGCTCCAGAACTGCCGGACCGGCCCGGCGCCGTCCACCTCGGCCGCCTCATACAGCTCGCGCGGAATGCCTTTCATTGCCGCGAGCAACAGAACGGTGGCCGCGCCGGCGCCCCAGACCGACAGCAGGATCAGCGCGGGTTTGACCCACATCGCCTCCAGCAGCCACGACGGTCCGGGGATGCCGAACACTCCCAGCGCGCCGTTCAGCGGGCCGGACGGGGCGAGCACCATCTTGAAGATCATCGCGGTCGCGACCAGCGGCACCAGCGTCGGCAGATAGATCAGCGTCCGGAACAGCTTGCGGAAGCGAACCCCCTTGTTCAGCAGGTTCGCCAGCCACAAGCCGATCACCAGGCCGAGCGGGACCGAGACGGCCGCGTAGTAGAAGGTGTTCCACAACGCCTTCCAGAAGACGGGATCCTCGGTCAGCAGCCGGGTGTAGTTGTCCAGCCCGACCCACTTGGGCGCGGTGAAGGAGTCCCAGTCCGTCAGCGAGATGTAGATCGACGCGATCATCGGGCCGAGCAGGAACACCACGAACCCGATGATCCACGGCGACGCGAACAGGTAGAACCAGATCGCCTCCCGGCGCCGGAGCCTCGACATCGTCGCCTACCCCGCGGGCTTGACGATGGACTCGAGCCGCTGCTGGATCGCGGTCAGCGAGCTCCGGGCGTCCTTCTTGCCCAGCCAGAAGTCGGCCAGTCCGTCGTCGAACGCCTTCTGCATCTCGTTCCAGGCGGGGATGAACGGGGCCCGGTAGACGAACGCACTCGACTCGGCGAAGACGTCCATCTGCACCGGCTTGGTCATCCAGGCGGGTTTGAGGAAGGCGTCGCTCTTCTGCACCTCGATGCTGGCCGGCACGTCCTGCCCGGTGGCGATGATCTTCTGCTGCGCCTCGGCCGAGGTGAGGAAGTCGATGGCCTTGAACGCGGCGTCGGGGTTCTTCGCCGTCCGGGAGATGGCCAGCCCGCTGCCGAAGGCCGTCACCGCCTGCTGCTTGCCGCGCCACAGCGGAGCGATGTCCCACTCGATCTTGGACTTCGTCAGGCCGCTGATCCCCCAGAACCCGGTCGTGTTGACCGCGACCTTGCCGTTCGCGAAGGCGCCGTCACCGCCGACGTCGGCGCCCATGTCGGCGTACTGCTTCTTGGTGGGGACGACGCCGTGCTTGAAGACCAGGTCGCCGGTCCACTGCAGTGCCTCGATGACCTCGTCGGTGGCGACGGCCGGCTTGCCGGCGTCATCGATGATCTTGCCGCCGTTCTGATAGACGAAGCTCCACCACTGGGCCCACCAGCCGCCGCCGGAGTAGCCCCACTGCTTGCCGGGAATGGTGAGCTCCTTGAACGCGGCCAGCGCCTCGTCCCAGGTCCACTCCGCCGTCGGGGCTTTGATGCCCTTGGCATCGAACATGGTCTTGTTGTAGTACGCGATCATCGCGCCGGACCGGTCCGGGATGGCGTACAGCTTGTCCTGGTAGGAGTAGATCTTGCCGATCGACCCGAACCGCTTCTCCAGGTCGACGCCGGCCTTGGCGGCCAGCTCGTCCAGCGGCAGGATCTGGTTCTTACTCGAGTAGACGTTGACGCTTTCGGCCACCTGCATGATGTCCGGGCCCTTGCCGCCGGCAATCATCGTCTGCACCTTCTGGGCGTAGCCGTCACCAGGGATCAGCTGCAGCTTGACCTTCAGCTCGGGGAACTTCTTCACCAGCAGATCGATCCGCTGCTGGTACGTCGTCTTGTCGGTCTCCCCGCCCCACACCGTCATCACCAGGTCGGCGGCGGTGGAACCGGAGCCCGAGGCCTTGTCGCTGTCCGAACCGCAGGCGGTGAGTGTGATCACGCCGGCGGCGACTCCCATGCCGAGAAATCCCCGGCGACTCAGTCGCGTCTTGTCGACCATCGCGCTGTCCTCCATGCTCTCCGAACCTCGCAGTGGGCGGTCCGGAGCGGGCCGCGTGGGTTCGAGTGGGGGTTAAGTTAACCCTCAGAATAATTATCGGCAAGACCTCGGCGGCCCCGAATCCGAACCGTGACCCCAATCGCGACATCCACGCAATAGCAAGGATGTTAACGTAAACAGAGAGTCACCAGCGGGCCGCTGACCCTTTTCCAGGTGGCCAGCGGGACGTGGGGACGCCGGGCGGGGCGCCCCCACGTCGTACGGGTCAGGGGTTGAGGAAACTTGCGTGGGGTGGCTGGTTGTAGCCGGTGTTCTGCCATGCGACGGCCAGCCGGTACATGCGATCCTGCATCAACGTGACGTGCGAGACGCTGGTCGAGTCGGTCGTCGAGTAGATCCGTAGCTTGGTGTCGTCCGAGGTCGCCCAGATGACCTCCTCACGCCAGTCGCCCAGGATGTCCGCCTGCAACGCCGGCGTGGCCTTGGTGCCGTTGTTGGAATGAACGCCGCTGGCCGTCAGCAGCCGCGTGTCGCCGCCAGTGCCGTACTTGTCGATGTGAGTGCCGTCGAGCAGTTCGCGCTGACGGTCGCCGTCCCACCAGATGACGAAGTTCGTCGACCCGGGTTTGCGGCTGGCGACCTGCGAGCCATTGGTTGCCGAGCGCAACCCACCGACCGCCGAGGACCACACTTCGGCACCCGCGTTGCCGGACCAGATGTCGTCGGCCACGCCACGGCCGTTGTCGCAACCGCAGGAGGCAGCTCGCCAGACGGTCTGGCCGGTCCGCGCGTCCGCCACCCAGTCGGCCGGCTTGGAGCTGTCTTCGGACGGCTTGAACACCTCGAGGCCGGCGCGGCTGGGGATGAGGTCGCCGACGTGGTACGCGTCGCCATGGCCGAGACCGTTGACCCACAAGCCGTATCCGTTGTCGTCGATCGCCATCGCGCCGTACATGATCTCGTCGCGGCCGTCGTTGTCGACGTCGGCGATCGACAGTTGGTGGTTGCCCTGTCCGGTCCAGGCCGAACCGTTGGATGAGCTGTTGCTGTCGAAGGTCCATCGCCGGGTCAGCGTGCGGTTCGAGTAGTCCCAGGCCGAGACGACGGAGCGGGTGTAGTAGCCGCGCGCCATGATGATGCTCGGCTTGGAGCCGTTGAGATACGCCGTACCGGCCAGGAATCGGTCGACCCGGTTGCCGTAGTTGTCTCCCCAGGAGGAGACCGTGCCGCGCGGCGGGACGTAGTCGGCGGTCGCCAGCACCTCACCAGTGGTGCCGCTGAAGACGCTCAAGAACTCCGGGCCGGTCAGGATGTAGCCGGACGAGTTGCGATGGTCGGCACTGGAACTGCCGATGACCTGCCCGGTACCCGAGCGGGTGCCGTCCGCGGTCTTCACCACCACCTCTGCTCGATTGTCTCCGTCGTAGTCGAAGACCTGGAACTGCGTGTAGTGCGCGCCGGCCCGGATGTTGCGGCCGAGGTCGATCCGCCACTTGCGGGTTCCATTCAGCTCGTACGCGTCGAGGTACACGTTGCCGGTGTACCCGGCCTGGGAGTTGTCCTTGGCGTTGGTCGGATCCCACTTGAGCACGATCTCGTAGGCACCGTCGGCATCCAGGTCGGCGACCGACGCGTCATTGGCGGTGTAGGTGTAGGCGACGCCGTCCGGAGTCGTGCCACCGGCGGGTTTCTGGATCGGGACGTCCTGGCTGGTCGCCAGCGTCGAGACCTCGCCGTCGGCAGCCTCGGCGGCCCGGGTCGCCGCCTCGCCGGTGGTCGGACGCACGGTATAGCGGGCGTCCGCGGGAGCGCCTACGTCGGTGTAGTTGGTGACCGAGGTGGTCGCGATCCTGGTCGTCCCGCGATAGACCGCGAACTCGGCGCCCGCGGGATCGTCGTGCAGCAGGCGCCAGGACAGGAAGTTGCCCTTCCCGGTCCGCAGGCTGATCAGGCCGCGGCCGAGATTGGCAGTGTCGGTGGGGACCTTGGAGCTGAGCGTCGGGGTCGGCTCGGTGGCAGTCGTTGGCGTTGCCTGTGCCTGTACGGCGGTGAGGCCGGCACCGAGGATGGCGATGGCGACAGCTGTCGCCAGGGGCGGATTGACTCGTTTCATCGAAGACCGTCCAGCGTCGGGCGCAAGAGCGCGAGGTGAGATGGGGCCCGATCGCCTTCTGTGCACGGAAAGCGTTTCCCAGAATGTAGAGGTCACTGCGGACGGTGTCAATGGCACTACGAAGGGTGAATCGATTCAAATGCGAGCGCTAACAATCAGGCCGCGAAGGGGTTGGACGGCGGGTAACGTTAGCGCTAACATTCAGCCCTGTTCATATAGGGAGGAACTGCTGTGATCGGTGCCGCTACCGGGTGGCTACCACATCACCCCCAGTGTCGTGGTGGCGCTGGTGGTCTTCGCGGTCGGCGCGTGGGTGCTGCACATGACCCGCTTCGGCCGCACGGTCTACGCCGTCGGTGGCAGCGAGAGCTCGGCACACCTGATGGGGTTGCGGGTCGCTCTGGGCAAGGTCGGGGTCTACACGATCAGCGGCCTGTGCTCGGCGATGGCCGGCCTGCTGTTCGCGGCGTACACGCTGTCGGGGTACAGCCCGCACGCCGTCGGGATGGAGCTTGACGCGATCGCGGCGGTCGTCATCGGCGGCACCCTGCTCCTGATCTTCGTAGTAGTCCAACGCCTCCTAACCAGACGCCAAACCTAATCGCTCGACGACCCCGATCGGTGTGCTTAACCCCGCCTGCGGGGGATCGCCCACTGGTAGAGCAGTGGGTTATCCCCCAGACGAGGGGCGAACCCCTCCGTAGTACCGGTCACCCGGCGCAGCGGTTCACGGCGGTTAGCCGGCGGAGTGTTCGTGGGCGCGAGGTGGGGGCGGACCGCCCCCACTACGGAACCTGGCGGCAGTGCCTCGACACGCCGGGGGAAGCGGTTGCTGGTGGGGTTTGTTAGTGGGGGCGGTCCGGCCCGTGCTCGGCTTGGGCGGGTGATCAGGTGGTCAGGGTGCTCTGCCGCACGATCAGGGTGGCGGCGATCTGTTCGCTGTCCGGGTGGTGGCCGTTCATCTGCTCGGACAGCAGGTCGAAGGTCCGGCGGCCAACCTCGTTGAAGTCCTGGCGCACGGTGGTCAGCGGCGGGTTGAAGAACTCGGCCTCCGGTACGTCGTCGAAGCCGACGACATGGATGTCCGCGGGCACAGCGATCCCGGCCTCGGCGAAGGCGCGCAGCACACCCAGAGCCATCTGGTCGTTGGCGACGAACACGGCTCCCACGGTGGACCTCCGAGCCAGCGACTTGCCGGCCTCGTACCCCGACCGCGGGCTCCAGTCGCCTTGGATCAGGCGAGGTGCGCGGGCGCCGTGGGCCGCGAGCGTCTCCCGCCAGCCGCGCTCCCGTTCGGCTGCTTCGAGCCAGTCGGACGGTCCGCTGACGTGCCAGACCGCTGAGTGGCCGAGCGAGAGCAGGTGCTCCGTCGCGAGCCGCGCGCCGTCGTACTGGTTGACCGAGACGGTCGGTATCGGCGGAGCCGCGCCGCCGACTGCGACGAGCGGGATGTCCTGCGGCGCGAACTCCAGTGCTTCGGCCGTCGCGACATGAGGGGCGATCACGACGATGCCTTCGACCGCTTGCCGTTGCAGTGATTCGACTGCTTCGGCGATGGACTTCCCGCCCGGCTTGCTGACGCTCGCGACCGTGATCGCGAACCCCGCATCCCGCGCCGCGCGCTCGATGCCGTAGAGCGTGCTGGCCGGGCCGTAGAGCGTGGAGTCCATGGTCACCACGCCAAGCGTGCCCGTGCGCCCGGTGACCAGGGCCCGGGCAGCCGTGTTCGGCCGGTACCCAAGGCTCTCGATCGCGGCCTTGACCTTGTCGCGGGTCGCCGGCCGGACGAGCTCGCTGTCGTTGATCACCCGGGACACCGTCATATGGGAGACGCCCGCGAGTACGGCGACGTCGGCCAGACTCGGATGGCGCCGTGGGGAGGACGCCGGCGCCACGGACTCGCGCTCGGTGCCTGAACCGTTGGACACGTTTCCAGCTCCCATCATCTCGTCGAGCTGAATTCTGCCATCCACCGCACTCTTGTCAGACTGTGACCGGCCCACTACTTTCGGGAATTGTCGCCAGCGCTAACAGAGTGGGCGGGCCTGAGCTTTCGCGGATCTGGAGGGTGGGTGTCGAGTACAGGTGGGCTTTCGGCTCTGCGCCCTCGAGGAGGTCGAAGAGGCGTTCGGCGACCAGTGCGCCGTACCCGACGATGTCGTGGCTCATCGCTGTCAGCTTGGGATGAGTGATTCGGCAGAGTGCTGAATCGTCCCAGGCGATCAGGGTGATGTCGTCGGGGGAGCGCAGGCCAAGGTCGCTGAGCACCGATAGCCCGGCGACCGCCATCAGGTCGTTGTCGTAGATGATGGCGGTCGGCCGGGGGGCGCAGGACAAAACCTGGCGGGTGCTCGCAGCTCCTTCGTCGCCGGAGAAGTCCGTGTGCGCGACCTGAGCGGTAAGGTCCAGTCGCTCAGTCACCGCCGCGAAGGCCTGGTCGCGGATCCAGACGTGTCCGTGGTCCGGTGCGCCGGCGACCCTGGCGATGTGGCGGTGGCCGAGGGCGGCCAGGTGCTCGACGGCTGCTGACATCGCGGCGGTGCTGTTCGTCCAGACGCAGGCCAGCCCGTCGGCCAGGCTCGGATCACCGACCGCGATGGCGGGCAGTTCAAGCGCCCGGAGCAAGGGGATGCGGGGATCGTCCACCCGGAGGTCGACCAGGATGACGCCATCCACCCGCTTCTCCGCCGCCCACTTGCGGTACGTCGCCAGCTCGTTGGCGACGTCGGGCACGACCTTCAGGGCCAGCGCATAGGAGCGCCCGCTCAGCACTGACTCCAGACCGCCGACGAAGCCCATGTAGAACGGCTCCTCGCTCAACGTCTGGGCGGACCGCGCCAGTACCAGGCCGAACGTCTCGGTCCGGGCGGCCGACAGCATCCGGGCGGCCCGGTTCGGCACCCAGTCCAGTTCCTCGGCGATCTTCAGCACCCTGGCCCGGGTCGCCGCGGAGACCCCCGGCTGACCGTTCAGGGCATAGGAGACCGCGCCCTTGGAGACGCCCGCCCGGCGGGCGATCTCCTTGATGGTGACTCGGGCCATCCGGGCTCCCTTCCAGGAAAAATTCCGGGGAGATTCGGTCTTTACAGTACTGAACCGGTCAAGTACCGTCCAGCCCAACGCACTGAACCGGTCCAGTAAATACCTCCGCCCGCGTGAATGCTGACCGAAGGATTGTGAAATGTACTTACCCGATTTCTTGCGTCGATCCCGTCCTGCCGCGCTGGTGGCGACCCTCGCGGCAGGCGCGCTGGCGCTGGCCGGCTGTGGTGACTCGGCCGGTGCCTCGAAGGCGAAGGGGGCCGGCGGTGAGAGCCGGATCTCCGTCTTCAGGGTCCATCGCCGAGAACTTCAACCCGTTCTCCCCGACGGCGCTGCAGCCCGCGCGAGGGATCATCTACGAGCCCTTGTACTACTACAACCTGATGTCTTCGGGCGACCCGAAGCCGATGCTCGCCACGGGCTACTCGTGGAACGCCGACGGCACCAAGTTGACGGTGACGACCAGGCAGGGCGTCAAGTGGTCGGACGGGAAGCCGTTCAGTGCGGCCGACGTGGCCTTCACGTTCAACATGATCGCCAAGACCGCGAGCATCAACACGAACGGCCTGGCCGCCACCGCTGCCGTGAAGGACGACCACACCGTGGTGCTGTCGTTCAAGAAGACATCATTCGTCTCCGGTCCGAGCGTGCTCGGCGACACCGCGATTGTTCCGGAGCATCTGTGGAAGGACAAGAATCCCGCCACCGACATCAATCGCAACCCGGTCGGCACCGGCGCCTACTCCGTGGCCACGTTTACCCCGCAGAGCTACGAGCTGAAACGCAATCCGGGGTACTGGCAGCAGGGAAAGCCGCAGATCGACAAGGTCCGCTACATCTCGCTGGCCTCGGCGGACGCCGCCACCAGCGCCTTGCTGGCCGGCGAGGTCGACTGGATGAGCGCCTACTTCCCGGGCTTCGACGGTCTGATGAAGGGCAAGAAGGAGCTGAGCTACGTCAACACTCCGGCTCTGACCACCAGCCTCTTCGCCTGCTCCAGCGCCAAGCTGGGATGCAAGGGTCCGCAGACCGACGTCGCCGTACGCCAGGCCATCTACGCCGCTCTGGACCGCGACCAGCTCAACAAGCTTGCCTTCAGCAACGTCGCGAATCCCGGCTCGCCGACCCTGCTGATCCCCGGCCGGGACGACAAGTGGATCTCGCCGTCGGTGGAGGCGAAGACTCCGCAGGGCGCCGACACCGGCAAGGCCGAGTCGGTCCTGACCAAAGGCGGCTGGAGCAAGGGCCCGGACGGGATCTACGTCAAGGACGGCCAGCGGCTGAGTCTGACCATCCAGGTGGTGACCGGCTGGAGCGACTTCATCTCGGCCATCGACGCGATGACCCAGCAGTTGCGCAAGGCCGGGATGGAGATCAAGTCCAGCCAGATGTCGTGGAACGAGTGGAACAGCCGTGAGCTGAAGGGCACCTACCAGTTGTCCCTGAACTCGATCGGCCTCGGCCCGTCCACCGATCCGTACTACACCTACGAGGGCAAGTACTCGTCCAAGAACACCGCCCCGGCAGGCCAGAACGCCAGCTCGAACCCGGCCCGCTATGCCAACCCGGCTGTCGACGCGGCGATCGCGGCGGCGGCGCAGACCAACGACGAAGCGGCAAAGTTGCAGCAGTACGCCGTGATCCAGGACAACATCGCCCGCGACCTGCCCTACATCCCGATGGTGATCGGTTCCACCCTCACCGAGTTCAACAACAGCCGCGCGACCGGCTGGCCGACCCAGGACAACCTCTACTCCTTCCCGGCGTCGTGGAAGGCCTGGGACAATGGCGTGGTTCTGCAGAACCTGACCCCGGTCAAGTAGATGCGGTACTACCTGCGCAAGCTGGCCTTCTACACGGTGGCGCTGTGGGCGGCGCTGACCCTGAACTTCTTGCTACCCCGCATGATGCCGGGCGATCCGGTCGATCTGATGATCTCGAAGCTGGCGGCGAAGGGGCCAGTCTCGGCCGAGACCCGGCGCAGCCTCGAGCTGTTGCTGGGCACGAAGTCCGACCAGCCGCTGGTCAGCCAGTACGTCGACTATCTGGGGAACCTGGCGCACGGTGACTTCGGCATCTCGGTGACGTTCTTCCCACAGACCGTCTCGACCACTATCGCGCAGACGCTGCCGTGGACGATCGCGCTGATGGGGATCGCCACCTTGATCTCGTTCGCGATCGGCATCCTGCTCGGCCAGCTGGCGGGATGGAAGCGGGGCTCCTGGCTGGACAACCTGATCCCGGTGACCACGATGTTCCAGGCGGTGCCGTACTTCTGGCTCGCGCTGGTGCTGTTGTACCTGCTGTCCAGCGTCACCCAGGTCTTCCCGACCAGCGGTGGCTACGACGTGTACAACGTGACACCGGGATTCAACCTGCCCTTCCTGCGCAGTGCCGCGTACTACGGAACGCTGCCGGCCCTGACGATCGTGATCTCGTCCATCGCCGGCTGGATGCTCGGGATGCGGAACATGATGGTGGCCACCCTGTCCGAGGACTACATCGTCACCGCCGAGGCCAAGGGGCTGAAACCGCGCCGGATCATGACCACGTACGCCGCCCGGAACGCGGTGCTGCCGTCGCTGGCCGGGTTCGCCACCACGCTCGGGTTCGTGGTGTCCGGCTCGATCATCACCGAGCAGGTGTTCTCCTACCCCGGCATCGGCATGACGCTGATGTCGGCGGTCCAGAACAACGACTACGCGTTGATGCAGGGCGTGTTCCTGGTGATCACGATCTCGGTACTCGGCGCCAACCTGCTCGTCGACCTGTTGTACGCCCTCATCGACCCGCGCACCCGTGCGCGGGCCTGACCGGAAGGAACTCAGGTGGCATTGTCCCCGAAGCTGGCGGTCGGACTGACGCTTTGCGGTGGGATCGCCTTGTTCGGGCTGCTCGGCCCGCTCTTCGTCGGCGATCCCCAGCGGGTCGACAACATCGGACTGCAACCGCCTGGCAACGGGCATCTGCTGGGTACCACCCAGACCGGTCAGGACGTCTTCGCCCAGCTGGCCTACGCGACCCGCGGATCACTACTGATCGGCGTGGTGGTCGGTCTGCTGGCGGTGATACTCGCGGCCGGCTTCGGCATCATCGGCGCCTACATCGGCGGCTGGGTGGACGAGGGATTCTCCTTGTTCAGCAACGTGATGCTGGTCCTTCCCGGTCTGCCCTTGATGATCGTCATCTCCAGCTATGTGCAGAACAAGGGCATCTGGCTGGTGGCCGGCGTACTGGCACTGACCAGCTGGGCCGGCGGCGCGCGGGTACTGCGTGCAGTGACGCTCAGCCTGCGCAGCCGGGACTACATCTCGGCCTCGCGGGTGGCGGGCGAGAAGACCTGGCGGATCCTGCTGGTCGAGCTGCTGCCGAACCTGGTGCCGTTGCTGGCGGCAATGTTCGTCTTCGCCGTGATCGGGGCCATCCTGGGTGAGGCGGGGCTGGCCTTCATCGGTCTCGGCGCCGGCGGCTCGTGGACCTGGGGCACGATGCTGTTCTGGGCCGGCAACGGCCTGGCGCTCCGGCTGGGAGCCTTGTGGTGGTTCCTCCCGCCCGGTCTGCTGATCACCGTGTTCGGGGCCGGCCTGGCGATGATCAACTTCTCGATCGACGAGATCATCAATCCCAAGCTGCGTGACCAGACCCGGCGGGCCCGGCGCCGCTGGTCGGCCTCGAAGCGACAGATCGCGGCCACCGAGGAGGCCACCCGATGAGCACGTCTGCCGGCCAGACCGGGACTGTACTCACCGTCGAGGACTTCAGCGTGGACTACCTCGGTGAGACCACCGTGCGCGCGGTCAGGCATGTCGACCTCAGCCTGGGCCGCGGCGAGATCCTCGGTCTGGCGGGGGAGAGCGGCTGCGGCAAGTCCACCCTGGCCTACGGCCTGACCCGGCTGCTGAAGCCACCGGCGGTGATCAGCTCCGGGCGGGCGGTGTTCCACTCCCGCGAGGGCTACGACATCGACCTGGGTGCGCTGCATGGCGAGGATCTGCGCGCCTTCCGCTGGGACAAGATCTCGATGGTCTTCCAGGGCGCGATGAACTCCCTCAACCCGGTCATCTCGATCCGGGCCCAGCTGGAGGACATCTTCAGCACGCACCGCCCGGAGTTGAGCCGTGCGGAGCGCAGACAACGCTGCGGCGACCTGCTGGAGCGGGTCGGGGTGGACCGGGACCGGCTGCGGTCCTACCCGCACGAGTTGTCCGGCGGGATGCGGCAACGGGTGATGATCGCGATGGCGATGGCCCTCGAACCACAGGTGATGATCATGGACGAGCCCACCACCGCGCTCGACGTGGTCGTGCAACGCGAGATCCTGCTCGAGATCACCCGGCTGCGCGACGAGCTCGGCTTCGCGGTCGTTTTCATCACCCACGACCTGCCGCTGCTGCTGGAGATCAGCGACCGGATCGCGGTGATGCGAGCGGGTGAGATCACCGAACTCGGTTCAGCCGCTCAGGTCTACAGTCAGCCCGAACACCCTTACACAGAACAGCTGTTGGCCTCGTTCCCGAGTCTGACCGGGCAGCGAGGCGACTTCATCCGGGCCGGCCTGGACGAGCGGCTGCTGGATCTCGACCCGGTCCGGGTCGCCGACGTCGACGGAGGAGCCAGCCGATGAGCACTCTCGAGGTCAGGGGGCTGGTGAAGAACTACCACCTGAAGCAGGGGTGGCGGGGACGCCGGCTCGTCGCGGTGAACGACGTCAGCTTCACGCTCGAGCCCGGCCGGACGGTAGCCCTGGTCGGCCAGAGTGGCAGCGGAAAGTCCACGGTCGCGAAACTGCTGCTCCAGCTCGAACGCTCGAGCGCGGGCGAGATCTTGCTCGACGGTTCGCCCGTCGCCCGGCGCGGCCGCGGGCTGGCGCAGTACCGGCGTACGGTCCAGATGGTCTTCCAGGATCCGTTCGCGTCACTCAATCCGTACCATTCGATCGCCCACCATCTGGCCAGGCCGTTGCGGCTGCATGGGCACGGCCGGACCGCGGCCGAGCTCGAAGAAGGAGTGCACAGGCTGCTCGAGCGGGTCCGGCTCACCCCGGCCGACGTGGTCGCGCGCCGGCGGCCGCACGAGCTGTCTGGTGGCCAACGGCAACGAGTCGCGATCGCCCGGGCGCTGGCGCCCGGCCCCGGCATCCTGATCGCCGACGAGCCGGTCTCGATGCTGGACGTCTCGATCCGTCTCGGCGTCCTCAACCTGCTCGCCGAGCTGCAGCGCGAGGAGAACCTGGGCGTTCTCTACATCACCCATGACCTGGCCACGGCGCGGCACTTCTCCGACGAGATCCTGGTGATGTACCGCGGCGAGATCGTCGAGCGCGGTCCTTCCGACCAGGTCATCCTCGATCCCCAGCACGACTACACCAAGCTGCTGTTGCAAGCGGCCCCCAATCCCGAGAAGCGGCTGGCCACGCTGCGGAGCGATCGATGAGCGGGTCCGGTGTTCAGGTGCGGATTAGCCTGATCGAGTGTGTTCGGGTGGTGGTGGGCTGAGGCTCGGATCGAGGAGGCTGGGCGGATGTCGATTCTGGGTCGCTGGCAGGCCTTGAGCCGGGGTGCGCGCGAGGACGCAGTACGGGCGGCTCGGGTGCGGGCGGGGATTCCCGATCTCAGGCAGCGGGACGTCTGGGAGAGCAGGGATTCGGTGGCGCGGGCGGCGATTCTGGCCGAGGCGGCGGCGGATCGCGGGCAGCCGTGGCCGCAGACGTTGGCCTCGGACTATGCGCGCTATTGGCGCGACGGGGTTCGGACGGCGTACGAGGGTCCTGCGGGGGAGCTGCGTCGGCGTACTAGTGCGGCGGTCCTTGCGGCGGCTCTGACGGGGGAGGACGAGCACGTCGACGAGGCCGCGGACGGCTTGATCCTGTTGTGCGAGCAGACCACGTGGTGCTGGGCCGCGCATGAGTCGTTCGCGATGGCCAGGCAGGAGGTGCTCGCGGATCCTGCCGAGCCGTATCTCGATCTCGGTGCCGCGGAGACGGTCGAGATCCTCGCCTGGGCCGATCTGGTGTTGGCGCCCGCCCTGGACGAACGCTTCCCCGGGCTGCGTCGCCGGTTGCGGGAGGAGGCTCGGCGCCGCGTACTGCGGCCTTTCGTGGCTGACCGGCGATGGCATTGGCTCGGCCTCGATGGCCATCTGCACAACTGGAACCCGTGGATCCATGGGCACGTGCTGGCCGCGGCACTCTTCCTGGAGACCGATCCGGACACCCAGACCCAGATCGTCGATCTCGTTGTCGACGGCCTCGATCGCTACCTGCGCTCTCTCCCCTCGGACGGTGGATGCGATGAGGGATACGCCTATTGGTGGAACGGACCCGCCCGGCTGGCCGCCGCGCTGGAGGTCATCGATCGGGTGACCGGCGGCGAGTTCGCCCCCTGGACCTGTACGCCGCTCGCCGAGCTGGCGCGCTATCCGCAGCGGATGGCGCTGGGCGATGGGTGGTACGTGAACGTCGGTGACGGTCCGGCGCGCCCGAGCCCCGAGCAGCCGTGGCACGTCCTGCACCGGTGGGGCCGGCGGATCGGTGATGAGGTGGTGCTGGCGCAGGCTGCCGCGTATCGGGACCAGCCCATCGCGCCCGCCTTCGGGCTCGGCCGTGCTTTGGCGGGACTGCTGGATGACGACTGGTGGGCGGCCGAACCGGGCCCGCTGCCGTTGCCGCAGTCGAGCTGGCTTCCCGAGGTTCAGGTTCTGGTCGCCCGAGAGAGCGCGGGCTGGACGCTGGCGATCAAAGGCGGTCACAACGACGAGAACCACAACCACAACGACGTGGGCTCGTTCATCGCCGCGCTGGACGCGACCCCGGTGCTGATCGATCTCGGCCAGCCGACGTACACGGCGATCTCGTTCTCCGACCGGCGGTACGAGCAATGGGTGACTCGCAGCGAGTGGCACAACGTCCCGGTGGTTGATGGGCAAGAGCAGCCGGCCGCTGCGGACTCGCGGGCGACAAGCTTCGTAGTACAGGACGATCGGGCCGAGGTGGACCTGTCCTCTGCGTATCCGGCCGGGGAACTGCGCCGGGTGGCGATGCTCGACCGGCAGAACGGGCAGATCCGGGTGGTCGACACCTGGGGTGCGGGCGCCGACGTCGAGGAACACTTCGTGATCGCGGGAAAGCCGATCGTGCACCAGCCTGGTGAGCTGGTGGTCAGCACCCTCGCGGATGGCCTGGCCCGGATCAGCTGGGATCCGGCGCTCGGGACGGGCAAGCTGGAGCAGCGGCCGGTGGATGACGACCTGCTCGCCAGTGTCTGGGGAGCTGTAGTCCATCGGCTGATCATCAACGCCACAACGGATCGGCGGAGTTTCGAGCTCACGCTGACCAGATTCGAGGAGAAGACCGGTGACTGACGCCGCGTATACCGGGCTGACTCGCGACTCGTGGGCCGCCGTCGCGGACAACCTGTTGCTGTCGCTGCGGCCATGGGCATCGCCCGACCACGCCCGGATCGAGCTGCCGGGAAAGTCGAGCGCCTACGGTGGCGACAGCGATTCCCTGGAAGCCTTCGCCCGGTCGTTCCTTCTGGCGGCGATCAGGTTGCGAGGTGACGACGGCAAGGACGCGCACGGCCTCGCCGACTGGTACGCCGAAGGGCTGCGGGCGGGGACTGATCCTGCGTCGCCGCACGCCTGGCCGCGCCCGGATCAACTGGGGCAGGCCAAGGTCGAGGCGTGTTCGATCGCGCTCGGGTTGCACCTGTCCAGGCCGTGGCTGTGGGATCGCTTGGACGACAGGGATCGCGAGCGTGTGGTGGCGTGGCTGGCGACCGTCGTGGGGGAGAAGTATCCGCCGATCAACTGGGTCTGGTTCCAGATCGTGGTGGAGACTTTCCTGAAGTCGGTCGGTGGTCCCTGGTCGCCTGCTGACATCGAGAGCGGGCTGGCGGTGCACGAGTCGCTTGCTCGCGACAACGGTTGGTACGCCGACGGGCCCGAGCGCGCCTTCGATCACTACAACGGCTGGGCGCTGCATGTCTATCCGTTGCTCTGGGCAAGTATGGACGAGAGCCTCTGCAGTCCGGAGCGGGTGCAGGTCTGGCGTGAGCGTCTCGCGGTCTTCCTGCGCACGGCCGTCCACCTCGTCGGTGCCAATGGATCGCCTTTGGCACAAGGCCGCAGCCTGACCTACCGCTATGCTGCGGCGGCGCCACTGTGGATGGGCGCGATCACCGGCGCCACTGACCTCGCGCCCGGCCTGTTGCGGCGTACTGCGTCCGGCATGCTCGGCCACTTCCTCGATCGCCGGGTGCCGGACGAAAGCGGCCTGCTCACCCTCGGCTGGTACGGCGAATGGCCGGCCATCGCTCAGTCGTACTCCGGCCCCGGATCGCCGTACTGGGCGGTGAAGGGCATGCTGGGCTTGATGCTGCCGCCCGAGCACCCGGTCTGGACGGCACCGGAGGAGCCGCTTCCGGTGGAGTCCGGTGACTTCACCCTGGAGATCCCCGAGCCGCGATGGCTCGTCAGCGGGACGCGGGCCGACGGCATCGTCCGGGTCGTCAACCATGGCACCGACCACTCCGTGCCGGGCGACCAGCGCGCTGACTCGCCGCTGTATGCGCGGCTGGGCTACTCGACTCACACGATGCCGCCGATGAGTGCGCCCTTCTGGGCGGAGGCGCTCGAGAACAGCGTTGCGGTCGTCCATCCTGAGCTCGGGGCGTCCCATCGCAACGGGTTCACTACGACCGGGCCGAACACCTCGGTGGCTGAGACTCATTGGGTGCGGACTGCTGAGGATCAGAGTGCTGAGCATGGGTCTGGTCGGGCTGGAAGTGTCGTTCCTGGTCCGATCGTCACGATGGGCTCGCTGCTGCGCGGGAGTCATGAGGTCCGGGCCGCGCTGATCGACCCGGATGCTGAGCTGGATCCGGGCTGGACAGTGGAGTTCACCGGCTGGCCGCTGTCAGCCGGCCATCCGTTGGCGGCGGCAACAGATCAGGTGACCGCTCGGGTGGTTTCGGGCGAACTCGTGTCGACGGTTGCCGGTGGCATGGGCTTCCAGGCGGCCGAAGTACGGCGCGCTGAGAAAGCCAGTGCCACTGGCAACCACACTGCCATTCCGTTGCTACGGACAACTGCCAGGGCGGGGCAGGTGTACGTCGCGATCGTGACGCTGTCCGGCCCGGATCCCGAGCCGGAACCGCTGGTACGCCTGGACGGCTCGACCGTGGTGGTCGACTGGTCCGACGGCAGCACCGGCGTACTGGCGCTGGAGTGACGGTCAGGCCCAGGTGGAGCGGACTGGGGTGGAGAGCGGCATCGAGGAGTCGCGGATGATCAGCTCGGGGGTGACGAGGACGCGCTGGATCGGGCGCCGGCGGCCCTCGGTCAGCCGGGCCACCATCAGCTCCACCGCCGTCCGGCCGACCATCGGCTTGGGCGGCCGGACCGCTGTCATCGCCGGTTCCGCGAGCTTGGCGACCTCGTCGTCATAGGCAACGATCGCCAGGTCGCCCGGGATCGTCATGCCGAGTTCGTTGCAGTACTGCGCGACCGACATCGCCTCCGGATCGGAGTGGATCACCAGCGCCGTCGCACCGGATGCCCTGCATCGGTCCAGCAGCTGGGCGATGAGCGCGCGATGCCCCGGCTCGTCCATCCGGACCGAGTCGCGGACCACCAGGCCGGCTGGGATGCCGAGGTCAGCACAGACCAGGTCCCAGCCGCGGGCGAGGTGGGCCGAGGTAGGGCTGCCCTTCGACAGCAGCAGACCGATGTTGCGATGCCCGTGGTCGTGCAGGTGCCGGACCGCGAGTTCGAGGCCGAGCGCGTGGTCACTGCGCACCCACTCCAGCTGGTACGGCGTCGGTGTCCAGCGGGGTGGTTGCCGTTCGACCAGGATCACCGGGACCGGCAGCTCGCCGATCCACCGGATCATCTCGAGCGAGTCGCCCTCCAGATTCGGCGCGAGCAGCAGCCCCTGGACTTGCTGCGCCTCGATCAGCCGGGTGATCTGACGCCGGTCCTCGGCCCAGTCGTACGTCGAGCCACGCAGCTGGATGTTGACGCCTTGAGCCGCCGCGGCCGAGCGTGCACCGCTGACGATCGCCGGCCAGTAGTAGTCCAGCGATGGGACGACCATGCCGATGGTGAATCGGGGCCCGACCGAACCACGGCGGCGGGTCGGCGCGGCTGGCGTGAGCTCGGTCGGCAAGGTCGCTCCGCCGTGCACCTTGGTGAGCAGGTTCTGCGCGGCGAGCGCAGCGATGTCCCGTCGGACGGTCAGCTCGCTGACGCCGAGCAACTCGGCCAGCTCCCGGACCCGGACGGCACCGTGCCGGCGCAGCTCGTCCATGACCCGCTCATGCCTCTGCAGCCCGAACATGCGGTCGTCGGACACGCCTGTTCACCTCCCATGAACGAATCTGAACGTTTCTGATCAAGCCCGTGCGAACTCTAGAGATCATGAATGACCAAGACATCTCATGTTCACATGATCGCAACGGTAACCGCTTGCCGGGCATCCCGCCCAGCCCTCAGGCGAACTAGTGCGCCGCGCCGGAGCACTAGATGACGGCGCCCACCGCCCTGGTGGTGATGAACCGGGATGCGTTCGAGGCGCACTTCGACCAGTCGAGGCTGGAGCTCTTGCACGGCCTGGTCGCCCTGCCGGAGCCGCTCTGGGTCGACCAGCTGGACTCGCCGGCTGCCCGCGCCCGGCTCGCCACCGCCGAGGTCCTGGTCACCTCATGGGGTGCACCGCGACTCACGGCCGAGCGGCTCGCCGTCGCGCCTCGGCTCCGCGCTGTCTTCCATGCGGCGGGCAGCATCCGCTCGCTTGCCGACGACGCGCTCTGGGATCGCCAGATCGTCGTCACCACGGCCGCGAACGCCAATGCCGTTCCGGTCGCCGAGTACACGCTGGCCGCGATCATCTTCGCCGGGAAGAAGGCGCCCTTCCTCGCCGCGAACGCGAAGACGGCGTACCGCGGCTGGAGTCACCCGCAAGGCTTCGGCGACTTGTCGAACCTCCGGCGCACGATCGGCATCGTCGGGTTCTCCCGGATCGGCCGTCGAGTGGTTGAGCTCCTGCAAACCCTCGAAGGCGCGACGGTACTGGTCGCCGACCCGTACGCCGATGCGAAGGCCGTCGCTGCCGCCGGTGGCCGGCTCGTCGAGCTGGACGAGTTGCTGCCGCTGGCCGATGTCCTCTCGCTGCACGCACCCGCGTTGCCCAGTACCGACCGGCTGATCGGCGCGGCCGAACTGGCCCAGCTCCCGGACCACGCGACCGTCGTCAACACGGCTCGCGGAACCTTGATCGACTCCGACGCGCTCGCGGCGGAATGCAGCACCGGCCGGCTGTTCGCCATCCTCGACGTCACCGACCCGGAGCCGCTGCCCCCGGACTCGCTGTTGCGGTCCGTGCCGAACGTGATGATCACGCCGCACCTGGCCGGCTCGCTGGGCACCGAGATCCATCGGCTCACCGACCACACCCTCGGCGAGCTGACCCGCTGGCTGGCAGGCGAACCCCTGCTCGACCAGATCACCGCCGACACCCTCCCGCTCAGCGCCTGAGCCCCCGACCCCGCAGTACCCCGTCCGCAGTACCAAGTTCAAGGAGTACGTCGTGAAGCGACACCTCGTCCCCACCCTCGCCGCCGCGGCGGCGCTGGCCCTGCTCACCGCGTGTGGTGGCAGTGGCTCGTCCGACCAGCCGGCCGACGGCGCCCAGACCATCAAGGTCGCGCTCTGGAACTACGCCACCACCCCGGAGTTCAAGGCGATCATCGACGGTTTCCAGCAGGCCAACCCGACGATCAAGGTCGAGCCGGTCGACATCCTGGCCGATGACTACGCCGAGAAGGTCACCACGATGCTGGCCGGCGGTGACACCACCGACGTCCTGACGATGAAGAACGTCATCGACTACTCCCGGTTCGGCACCCGCGGTCAGCTCCTCCCGCTGACCGACGAGGCGAAGAAGCTCGATCCCGCCAAGTACTCCGGTCTCAGCGCCTACGACCTCGAAGGCAAGTACTTCGCGTTGCCGTACCGACAGGACTTCTGGGTCCTCTACTACAACAAGGCGCTGCTGAAGCAGGCCGGTGTCGAAGAGTCCAAGCTGCAGAACCTGACCTGGGATGGCTACGCCACCCTGGCCAAGAGCCTGACCAAGGGCGACGGCGGGACCAAGGTTTACGGCGCCTACCAGCACACCTGGCGATCGGTCGTCGAGGCGACCGCGGCGGCGCAGACCGGTGGCGACCTGCTAAGTGGCGACTACGGGTTCTTCAAGGACCAGTACTCGATGACGCTGGACCTGCAGAAGAACGGCACCTTGATGCCGTGGGCAACGGCCTCCAGCCAGAAGGTCACCTACAACACGATGTTCTCCACCGGCAAGGCAGTGCTGATGCCGATGGGCACCTGGTACGCCTCGACCCTGCTGGCCGACACCAAGTCGGGCAAGACGAAGGTGGAGTGGGGGATGGCGCCGCTGCCGCAGCGGGCCAGTGACGGCAAGGTGACCACGTTCGGATCGCCGACGGCGTTCGCGGTGAACAAGAACTCCAAGCACTCCGACGCGGCGAAGAAGTTCGTCGAGTGGGCCTCCAGCGAGGCAGGCGCGATGGCAGTCGCCAAGGCCGGCGTGACGCCCGCGCTGACCAGCCAGCAGATTCTCGACACGTACTTCGCGCTGCCCGGCGTACCGAACGGTGAAGTGGCCAAGCAGGCGTTCAAGCCCGACAAGGTCGTGCTGGAGATGCCGGTCAGCGACAAGTCGTCCGACGTCGACCAGATCCTGACCGAGGAGCACGAGTTGATCATGACGGGCGAGAAGTCGCTGGACGACGGCCTGGCCGAGATGTCCAAGCGGGTCAAGAGCGAAGTCCGCTGACCATGGCAACGACCCTGTCCGCCGCCGGGACCGGCAGGCGCCGCAGCAGCACCTGGATCGGCTGGAGTTTCATCCTGCCGAACTTCCTCGGGTTCGCTGCGCTCACGCTGGTCCCGGTGATCGCCGCACTCGCGTTGTCCTTCCTCGACTGGGATTCCTACAGCACCCCGCGCTGGGTCGGCCTGGACAACTTCGAGCGGATGATCCACAACGACACCTTCTGGACGGCGCTGAAGAACACCGCGTACTACGCGATCGGTCACGTGCCGCTCACGCTGTGCGCGGCGCTCGGCTTCGCCGTACTGCTGAACCAGAAGTTGCGCGGTGCCCGGTTCTTCCGGACCGCGTTGTTCTTCCCCTACATCACCTCGCTGGTCGCGGTCGCGGTGGTCTGGAACATGCTGCTCAGCCCGGACCTCGGCCCGGTGAACCAGTTCCTCCGGGCGATCGGGATCGACAGCCCACCGGGCTGGACCACCTCGACGACCTGGGCGATGCCAGCGGTGATCGTGGCCAGCGTCTGGCGGGATCTGGGCTACTACATGATCCTCTACCTGGCCGGTCTGCAGACGATCCCGGCGGAGCTGTACGAGGCTGCCGAGGTGGACGGGGCCAATGGCTGGCAGCGGTTCTGGAGCATCACTGTTCCTTCGTTGCGGCCGACAACCTTCTTCGTGCTGATCATGCTGACCATCTCCAGCTTCAAGGTGTTCGACCTGATCCAGGTGATGACCGAGGGCGGTCCGGGCCGGTCGACGCTGGTGTTGTCGCAGGTGATCTACCGCGAAGGGATCGTCCAGGGCCGGTTCGGCTACTCGTCGGCGGTGTCGATGGTGCTGTTCGCCATCGTGCTGACGATCACGCTGATCCAGTTCCAGTTGCAGCGCAGGAGCGAACGATGACACTGACCGTTTCACCTCCGGCGCCGGTGCAGACGCCGGCGAACCCGCCGAGCCGGCCACGGAAAGCAGTCCCCGTACGCCGGGCGCTCGCGTATCTGCTGCTGAGCGTGTTGTCGGTGGCAGTCCTGGTTCCGTTCGCGTGGATGGTGTCGGCGTCGCTCAAGCTCGACGCCGACGTGTTCAGCGTGCCGATCCAGTGGATCCCGGCCGAGTTCCACTGGGAGAACTTCACCAACATCTGGGAGCGCATCCCGCTGCTCACCTACCTGCGGAACTCGGTCTTCCTGAGTCTGACCATCACGGCGCTGCAGGTGTTGACCGGGAGCTTCGCGGCCTACGGGTTCGCCAAGGTGCGGTTCCCCGGCCGGGATGCACTGTTCCTGGCCTACATCGCCACGATCGCGGTGCCGTGGCAGGCGTACATGGTGCCGCAGTACATCATCATGCAGAAGGCCGGCCTGGTGAACACGCACCTCTCGCTGATCCTGCTGCAGGCGTTCGGTGCGTTCGGGGTCTTCCTGATGCGGCAGTACTACCTGACGATTCCCGACGAGCTCTGTGAGGCCGGCCGGCTGGACGGGCTGAGCGAGTACGGGATCTGGGCCAGGATCGTGCTGCCGCTGTCCAAGCCGGCGCTGGCCAGCCTTGCCCTGCTGACCTTCGTCAACACGTGGAACGACTACATGGGCCCGTTCATCTATCTGACCGACAACAAGCTGTGGACCATCCAGTTGGGGTTGCGTTCCTTCGTCGGGCTGTACGACGCGGAGTACGCGATGATCATGACCGGCTCGGTGCTGTCGGTGCTGCCGATCCTGGTGATCTTCCTGCTCGGCCAGAAGTACTTCGTCCGGGGCATCGCGACGAGTGGGCTGAAGTGATGGCGTCGCCGCTGGCCCGGGTCAATGTCCGGGCGGACGCCTGGGAACTGATCTGGTCGTTCGCGCAGCGCGTGCTGGTGGTGAATCTCTGCTTGGCGCTCGGTGGTTTGCCGCTCATGCTTGGGCTCGCCCTGGTCGCCGAGCCCTGGCGCTATCCGGTCTTCTTCGGCGTCTTGGCGCTGCCGCTTGGTTCCGCGGTGGCCGTGGGCTTCGGCTACCTGGCTGATCTTCCGCTGCTCGCCTCCGTTAGGAAGGTAGCCAAGTCCGCCGTGCTGGTTTGGGCGTTCACGCTGGCCGCGGCCGGAGTACTGCTGGCTGATATCTCGGTTCTGTACGACGCGATGCCCGGTGCCGCGCTGGTTCCGCTGCTGGCGGTGCTGACGGAGCTGGTCTTCGCCGTCGGCCTTTGCTCATTGGTGCTGTTGGCAACGGAACCTGGCTTGGCGCCTCGGGCTCGGCTTCGAATGGCCGTCTATGCGACCGTCCGGGGCTGGCCATTCACTCTGCTCAGCTTGGGGGTTCTCGCCGCGGCGGTTGTGCTCGTCTCGCTGCATCCCCTTGCCGGACTGGCGACCGTACCGGGCTGCGGCCTGTGGGTCGTGCTGACGAATACCCGCCTGCAACTCGCCAAAATCCTAGGAGAGTCATGAGATCACGTGTCCGGCTCGGCGCCGCGCTTGCCGTGGTGGGACTGTTCCTGCTGTCCCTGATCGCAGTGCCCGCCTCGGCCGACCTCGGTACGGCGTACACCTCCTTCCGGCCCGGACAGGAATGGCGCGACACCGCGGGCAAGGTCGTCCAGGCCCATGGCGGTCAGGTCGTGCCCGCTACTGACGACCGCGGCAGGCGCATCTGGTACTGGTACGGCGAGGATCGCAGCAACGGCTACTACGACAGCCCTGGCGTGCACATGTACTCGTCGTACGACCTCTACAACTGGAAGGACCAGGGAGTCGTCCTGCGGTCGATGAGCTCGAAGGACCAGTTCACCGACGACAAGTACTTTGCCCATCTCTACAAGGGGTACAGCGCCGCGCAGCGCGAGGTCGTCTGGCGTGACCTGTCGACCAACAAGGTCCGCACCGACGGATGGGCCGCGCCGTCGATCCTCGAGCGGCCGAAGGTCATTTACAACCAGGAGACCGGGCAGTGGGTCATGTGGGTGCACTCCGACGGGCCGACGACGCCGGAGATGACCTCGACCTATGCCCGCGCGGAAGCGGGTGTCGCGGTCTCGAACTCGCCGAAGGGGCCGTTCCGGTGGATCGACTCGTACCGGCTCAATCGCGTTCCCAGCGACTCGGTCCCGTGGTGCGGTACATCGCCCGCCTTCGACCCTGCCGGCGATGTTCAAGTCCGAGGGGACCTACTATCTGGTGACCTCGGGAGCGACCGGGTGGGATCCCAACCCGGCGCGGTATGCGACGGCCAAGAGCATCCTCGGAAGTTGGGCTGACCAGGGCAATCCCATCCCGGGGTCTGGTGCCGCGAACACCTTCCGGTCGCAGAGCACCTCGGTGATTCCCTACGACCGCGCGAACAACAAAGTTCATCTTCATGGGTGACCGGTGGACGCCGAGCGACCTGGGCAACTCGCCGTACGTGTGGATGCCGATGACGTTTGGTGAGGGCGGCAGTCTCACCATCGGCTCGGACGCCGAGTGGAACCTGAAGGATCTGCAGCCCTACCAGCGTTGGACTGTCGAAACTGTTCTTCCCGACCATGTGTGGTTGCGGGACACCAGCAACCTCCCGGCGAAGGTCGCTGTCACCACCGGTCGGCAGACACAGACGCTTGCTGTCACGTGGGACGCGTCGACCGTTGCCCAGCCGGGACCGGCCAAGGTGCGGGGGACTCTCGCCGATGGGCGGACCTTCACGCGATCCATCCTCGTCGTACCGCACAACCTGCGGTACGTCGTCAACGCGGGCGGCGCGGCCACGGCCGACTGGAAGCGAACCGTCGAGGTAGCCGCAACTGAAGGCACTGTCCTCAACTCGGTACCCGAGCAACCAGTCGGCGTCGACCCGAAGACCGCCACGACGTGGGGCTTCACCGGCGCAAGCGGCACCTACGGAGGTGCCGCTGACGGCCTCTACAACACCCTGCGCTGGGCGAAGAACAAGGAAAGCCTCGTCTACGACTTCACCGGCCTGGAACCAGGCACCTACACAGTCCACGCCGGCTACTGGGACCCCTGGCCCTGGGCCAACCGCGCAGCCAGCGTCTCCATCAACGGCACCGTAGTCGACCCAGAACGCCTCTTCACCACCACCTACACCGCCGCCGAATACCCCAACCAGATCCCCCGACATCCAACTAAGCTGGCTAATGCTCTCCAAAACCAGCTAGCGAAGTCACCGAGCACGCCAGAAGCCCAGGTCAGTTGACCTGGGCTTCTGTGGTGCTACGGAGAGGTGCTCAGTTCAGCGGGTGGAGGTCACTCGCCGACGAGTTGCGGGCCGCCGCTACCGGTGAGCAGGTAGTGGACTGAGGCGTCCTGCGGTGCTGCGAAGCTGCCAATGGTGTTGATGACGGTCTGTGTGCCGACCGCCTTGCTCATGGCGTACACGGTGCCGGTGTTCGTGGCGTTGTTGAAGCCGGTGAGCAGCGTGCTGCTCGCGCCGCAGCGCTGGGCGACGAGCTGGTTGAAGGCCGCGAAGCCGGTCGTGCGGACTACCTTCAGGGTCGCCTTCAGCGGCAACGTGGCGGGAACGCGGATCGTCCACAGCGCGCCCTGCTTGGTGGTGGCCAGCAGGGTGTCGTACGTCGCCGTCGCAGCGATCACCGTGATCGCCTTGAACGACTGGTAGCCCGGCGCGCTGCCGTTGGAGGCGACCGGACCGGTCGGGCCCTTGACGCTGTAGCGGTACAGCGAGCCGTTGGTGTGCAGACCGTACAGGTTCATGCGCCCCCGGCCGGTGGTCGGCTCGTAGTAGTTGGCGCTCGTCAGGGTGGTGAAACCGCTCCAGCCGGTGCCGAGCTTCTTCGAGCTGACCACTGGGGTCTCCGAGCCGTTCTTGTACGTCTCGGCCGCGGCATAAAGGTTGCCGCTCTGCGTCACGAAGCCGGCGAAGTAGTTCACGCTCGCGGACGGCTCCCAGTAGTACCAACTGGAGCTGGCGCGGATGCCGAACAGCTTGTATTGCGCTAACGGCTCCGCGGTCACCGGCTTGGTGGCGGTGATGTCGTAACCACCGCTCATCCCGGTCGCGGTCACCGCGCCGACCCCGACGCCGCAGGCCGCCGCGGCCGCCTGCGCGTTGGTCTGCGGCAACTTCGCAGCAGCCTTGCCCGCCGCCTGCCGGGTCGGCCGTGGCTCGCCCTGTACGTTCGCGCTGGCCTGCCCGGACAGTCCAGCCCCCGCGACCAGGCTCAGCCCGGCCACCGTCAGTGCAAATTGACGGATTCTCATCAAAATTTCTCCCTTGGTACTCGATGCCCCCCGAGGCCGTCTCGCACCGACGAATGTCGGGAGAACCTTACCTAGTCAGGGGCCTATACCAGAAAACAATTGCAGCTAGTTGCAAGAGCGGGCCGAGTGTTGCGGCCCGGGCAGCCGGTCGGCCAGTCCGCGTTCACCTCCGCTCCACCCGCAGCCCGGACGCTTTGATCAGCCCCATCGGCACGCTTCCCGTCCGATCCGTCCGAGGGACACCTGATGCACCCGCCTGTACTCCGCGTGCTCACGGCAGCACGCGCCGCCACTCGTGTCACCGCAGTAGTACTGCTCGCCGCGCAAAGCCTGGTCGCGCACGGCCTCACAGTGCACAGCCTCGCCCAGCACGGCCTGGTCGCTGCGGCGGCCGACGCGGTGGCTGCTGGCGATGCCCTTTGGGAGGTCAAGCCGGCGGCGAACATCTTCGGCCCGGATCGGCCGAGCTACAGCTACACCCTGCCCCGCGGCGGCCAACTCCGGGACTCCCTGGTGATCGTCAACCGCGGCAAGACCCCGCTCGTCCTGTCCCTGTACGGCGCCGACGCCTTCACCAGCGACGCAGGCAGGCTCGATCTCCTCGGCAAGGACGCGAAGTCGCAGGACGTCGGCGCTTGGGTGCAGCTCGATCGGACCACAGTGCGGGTCGCACCCGGCCGATCCGTCGACGTGCCGTTCCGACTCGCCCTCCCGGACAGTGCCGCACCCGGCGACCACCTGGGCGGCATCGTCACCGGTACTGCGAACAGTCGCCAGGCCATCAAGATCCGGCTCCGAGTAAGTGGCGAACTCAAACCAGGCCTAACAGTCGAGAACCTGAAGGTGCACTACACAGGCACGCCGAATCCGCTAGGCACCGGCAGCGCCACCGTCACCTACACCCTCCGCAACACCGGCAACGCAATCATCGCGGCTCGCCAAGCCGCCTCCGTCGCCGGTCCCTTCGGCGCCTTCGCGGCACACCCGGCCCAACTCGTCGACTCACCCCAACTGCTTCCCGGGGAAACCTGGCAGATCGCCGCGCCGATCCACGGAGTACCACCCGCCCTCCGCCTGACCGGCACGGTCACCGTCGTACCGCTTCTCAAAACCACGCCACTCGCCGCCACGGAGACGGCGCTGGCGGCAAGCTCCACCAGCCAGACGCCGTCCAGCGCCACCACTCACGCGGTCGCCATCCCTTGGTCCCTCCTACTCCTCCTGGCCGCCGGCGCAACCATCACCGCCTTCCTGATCACTCGTCACCGCCACAGGCCACGCCCCGCCCACGCCAGGTGAGTCACTCGCAAAGGCGGCGGACTGCCTCTAGCTCTGCGTCGACCGTCGCCAGCTGCTGGGTGACGGCATCCTCAGGCGCGTCCTGCGGGAACTGGAGGGTGAACTGGTACTCACTGCCGGTCCCGTTCGGCAGGACGCGGCTGTACGCGCCCTGACTGGGGTCGTCGGCGGAGAGGATGTCGACGGTGCCGTGCTCGCGGGAGGTGCGGACGATGATGCGCGCCTCGCCCTGATCGTTCTCGACGATCCAGTGGTCGCCGTCGGGACGGATCGCACGAGCGAACCCCGGCGCCCATTGAGGCAGCGTGGACGGGTCGGCCACGAGGTCGAAGACGGCCTGTGGCGATGCGGAGATCGAGATGGATCGGGTCTGGGTGACTAGCAGATTAGTATGCATGTGCCTATCATAGGCACATGCACATCATTGTCCAACACCTATCATCGCAAGCATGCAGCGCGAAGACCTGGGATCGCTGTTCGGGCGGATCATTCGCCGGCTCATCGCCGCCGAGAAGCCGTTGCTGGACGGCCACGGGCTGTCCATGTGGGGATACGGCGTGCTCACGCACCTGGCCAAACAGTCCGCCGCCAACCAGCTCGCGCTCGCCACCGCGATCGGTTACGACAAGTCCCGGCTGATCGCGCTCCTCGACGACCTCGAGCAGGACGGCCTGGTACTGCGTGAGCCGGATCCGGCGGACCGTCGCAATCGACGAGTCCGTCTGACGCCGGCGGGGAAGGCGCGGCTCGCCGCAGTACGGGCCGACATCCGCGCGATGGAGGACGACCTCCTCGCCGGATTCACCGCAGCCGAGCGACGCTCCCTGACCAGGATGCTGACCCGCCTGGCGAACGGTTAGGCATTAGCCGGTGATGTCATCGGCGAGTTTCTCTGCGTCCTTCTTGGTGAAGTTGGAGCTGATCTGGACCTTGCCGCCGGTGATCGGTGACATCACGGTGGGGGCGCTGACCACCCGGCCGTTGACCACGATCGCGAGCTGATTCTGCGGCGGGGTCTTGGCGGCGAGTTCGGTGGTGAGCCGGGCGAAGGACTGCGAGCCTTCGTCGTCAAGGCTCAGGTTGACGATCCACGCGGTGTCCTGGCCGGCGGCCGCCTTCACCTCGGTCACGCGGGCGCCGTCGAGCTCGACCTTGCCGAGTCGCAGGCGGTCTCGGCCGGCGCCGGGGTCGCGGTGCAGTCACCCCGCTCGGTTTTGATCACCGAGCGGAACTGCACCGCCTCCGGCGCTGACGGCCTGCCGCCGGCGTTGTCCGCCGACGGCTCCGAGTCGTCCTTACGCACCAACAACACAGCGACCACCGCCACCACGACGACCAGCACCAGCCCGAGCACGATGACCAGGATCAGCGGGCCGCGACTCCGCTGCGGCGGTGTGCCTCCGTACGGCGGCGACGGGTACTGGTTCTGCTGAGCCATGACAGCGATGCTAGGTGCCGACAGGTACCACCGCAGGCTGCTCTAGGTCGCGCTCGACGGCGACGGCGGGCAGAAGGCGGTCGAGCCATCCCGGGAGCCACCAGTTGGCGTCGCCCAGCAGCTTCATCGCGGCAGGGACCAGAACCAGCCGCACGATCGTCGCGTCGACGAAGATCGCCACGGCCAGGCCGAGTCCGAACATCTTGATCGTCGGATCGGAGCTCGGGACGAAGCTCAGGAAGACCGAGATCATGATCAGCGCGGCCGAGGTGATGACCCGGCCGGTACTGGTGATGCCGCGGATGACCGAGCCTTCGTTGTCGCCGGTGCTCAGATACTCCTCGCGCACCCGGGAGAGCAGGAACACCTCGTAGTCCATCGAGAGCCCGAACAAGATGGCGAACAGGAACATCGGGATGAACGAGACGATCGGCACGGTCGTCTCCAGCCCGATCAGACTGGCACCCCAGCCCCACTGGAACACCATCACCAGCACGCCGAAGGATGCGCCGATGCTCAGCAGGTTCAGCAACGCGGCCTTGAGCGGCACCACGACCGACCGGAAGATCAGCGTCAGCAACACAATGGACAGCAGGATCACCGCGCCGATGAACACCGGCAGTCGATCGTTGACCCGGTCACCGACATCACCGAAGCTCGCCGTCTGACCACCGACATGCGCCTTCGCCGGACTCTGAGCGAGCACCGCCGGAAAGACCTCCGCGCGGAGCCGCTTGACCGTATCCATCGTGGCGTCGTCCTGAGGACCAGTCGTCGGTACTGCGACCAGCGTCGCAACCCCGCTCGCGGTGTCGACCAAAGCCGGTGCGACGCTGGCGATGCCCTTGTCAGCCTTGACGGCGTCGGCGAGCGGCTGGACCACGTTCGGATCCTTCGAGATGTCGACTGCGATGACCAACGGGCCGTTGACTCCAGGACCGAAGCTCCCGGCGACGAGGTCATAAGCCCGTCGCTCGGTGCGGTGCTCAGGAAGAGCGCCTTCGTCAGGTGTGCCGACCCGCAACGTCAGTACCGGCGCGGCGACCGCGAGCAGCAGCAGGGTAGCGCCGATCGCATAGGCCTTGGCATTCCTGGACACGTGCTCAGCCCAGCGCTGCCAACCCGCGCCCGCGCCTCCCAGCCGGGCATGCCTGCGATGAATCCCGAGCCGGTTGATCCAATGCCCGGCCAGCCCCAGGAACGCCGGCAGCAAGGTGATCGAGGTGACCACCATGATCAGCACGATGAGCGCGATCGCGATGCCACCCGCGGTCATGAACGGTACGCCGGCCACCGCCAGCCCGAGGATCGCGATCACGACCGTTCCACCGGCGAAGACCACGGCCCGGCCCGCCGTGGCGACGGCACGACCGACCGACTCCTCGACGGCCAGCCCCTGCGCGAGGTACTCGCGATGCCTACTGACCAGGATCAGCGCGTAGTCGATGCCGACTCCCAGCCCGACCATGCTGCCGAGTACAGGAGCCCAACTCGGTACTTCGACCAGGTAGGCGACCAGCGAGAGCGAGCTGATCCCGACGGCGAGGCCGAACAGCGCCATCCCGATCGGCAGTCCCATCGCGATGATCGAGCCGAACGCCAGCAGCAGGATGACGATCGCGACGGCCAGGCCGATCGCTTCGCCGGCGCCGGTCGCGGGCTCCTCGAACGCGAAGAAGAGGTCGCCGCCCAGCTCGACCTGGAGGGGTGAATCCCGGCCGATCCGGTCGCCGAACGTCTTGAGATTCTCGAGATCGGCAACGGAGAGCTGCTCGGACGGCGGGTATTGGATACGGAGGAGGGCGACGCGGCCGTCGGGCGAAATGGCTCCGGCGTCCCCGGAGGCCAGCGCACCTGCGGGATCGCTGGTCCCGAGCACATGGGGGAGTGCGGCCGCTGCCGACTGGACCTGCGTCAGGGCGGCTCGCGCAGCTGGTGAGTTCACGAACGTCGCCTGGGCATCGCGCGGTGTCACGACCACCTGGGCAGTCAGTCCGACCTGGTCCGAACCGGCGGACGTCAGCAGGTCGGTCGCCTTCTGGGAGTCGACTCCCGGCGCCCCGAACGACTCCTCGAGTTTCTGGCCGAAGGCACTGGAGGTCGCGACCACGAGGACGGCCACGACGATCCACGCGCCGATCACCGTCCAGGGCCGGCGTGCGGCGTACCGGCCCAACCGGTAGAGGGAATTCGACATCATCTTTGGTCTCCTTCAGCGCTGAAATGGCCTGGCACTGAGCGTGGCGGGACCGCTGGGCAGGCACCTCGGGAGAAAGGCCGGAGTTCCCTCGTCCGACCGGCCGATCCACGACCCGTACTTTGGGCCGATCCGCCGGGCGGCCGGGCTCTCTACTCTGAGGTCATGTCGGGAAACGTCATCCGCCTGCTGCGGGCCGAACCACGGGCGCCACATGCCCCTCGGTGCATGTGGCGGGACTGTGTGCTCGCCGGCCTACTGCTACCGACGGCGATCCTCGAAGGCGTCCTCCGCGAGCACGTGGTCTGGAGACCCGTCGCGACCGCAGCCGCGGTGATCGTCATCTGCACGCTGCTGTGGCGACGCACCCATCCGCTCGCGACGGTGGCCATCGCCTTCGGCACCGTGATCGTGCTCGCCATCGCGGCGCTGATCGGCCCGGGCGAGACCATAGGCCTGAACACGACGATTGCCATCGTGCTGCTGCCGTACTCGCTGGCGCGCTGGGGATCCGGCCGTGAGGTCACGATCGGGCTGGCGATCATCGTCGTCGCACTCGTCATGGGCACCGCCAGCGACTACACCGGCGTCGTCGAGGCCGTGGCCGGCACCATCTTCCTGTTGTTCTTCCCGACGCTCGGCGCGACGGTCCGGTACTGGACGACATCGAGGTCGCGCGAGCTGGATCAGGTACGGCTGCGGGAGCGTGAGCAGTTGGCCCGCGAGCTGCATGACACGGTCGCTCACCATGTCTCGGCCATCGCCATCCGTGCGCAGGCGGGGCGAGTTGTCGCCGTCTCCCATCCCGAGGCCGCCATGGACGCGCTCACCGTCATCGAGAAAGAGGCTTCGCGTACTCTCGCCGAGATGCGCATCATGGTCCGCGGCCTCCGCGACGCCGAGGTACTCGCGCTGGCTCCGCAACCTGGTCTGGCCGACCTGAAGCGACTCGCCAGCAGCGATCTGCCGCGCGTCGAGGTGGAGCTGTCGGGTGACCTGGTCGAGTTGGGGCCGTCCGTCGAGGCGGCGATCTACCGCATCGCCCAGGAGTCGATCACGAACGCAGTACGGCATGCTCGGCAGGCGACCCGCATCGCGGTCGTCGTCACCGGAGAGAAGGACTGCGTGCGCCTGACCATCCGCGACGACGGCGCTACCGACTCGGCACCGCGAAACTCGCTGGGCTATGGCCTGGTGGGCATGACCGAGCGGGCGATGCTGCTCGGCGGATCCTTCGAAGCAGGGCCAGGGCCGGAGAAGGGCTGGGCCGTCGTCGCGGTACTGCCGAAGGCCGGTGCCGCCAGGTGACCGTCCGGGTGCTGGTCGCGGACGACCAGGATCTCGTCCGTACCGGTCTCTCGATGATCCTCGACGCCCAGCCCGGCATCGAGGTGGTCGGCCAGGCGGTCGACGGAATCGAAGCGGTGACAATGGCCCGGGTACTGCGGCCCGACGTGTGCCTGTTCGACATCCGGATGCCGGGCATGGACGGGATCGCGGCCACCCGCGAGCTGGCCGGAGCCGGAGTGGCCGACCCGATGGCGATCGTGGTGATCACCACCTTCGACCTCGACGAGTACGTGCACGGCGCACTCAAGGCGGGTGCCCGGGGGTTCCTGCTCAAGGACGCCGGGCCGGAGCTTCTGGTCCAGGCGATCCACGCCGCCGCCAACGGCGACGCCCTCATCGCCCCGAAGATCACGGCCCGGCTGCTCGCCGCGTTCTCCGACTCACACCTCGGCCGCCCACCGGTCCAACCCGTCGAACCGCTCACCGACCGCGAAGAGCAGGTCCTGATCACGGTGGCCCAGGGCCGGACCAACGCCGAGATCGCCACCGACCTCCACATCAGCCTCAGCACGGTCAAGACCCACCTGACCAGCGTGATGACCAAACTCGGCGCCCGCAACCGCGTCGAAATCGTCATGTGGGCTTACGAAACAGGCCGCGTCACCCGCACGAAGACCTAGTGACCGGCTCCTACTCACAGCCCAGGCCGGGCGCTAGGTATTCGGTCATGGTGGCCCTCATCGGGGAGTACCGTCCGCGGCGAGTGACAGCTTGCCGGCGAGGGCCGACTGCATTGCGGGGACGTCGACCCAGACCCGGAGCGTCAGCAGCTTCTCGTCCCGGATCTCGAGCAGATGGATCTCACGGACGTCGAACTGGTTGCCGTTCGCAAGAATCCGGCCGCGGGTGCGGCCGACCTGGACGACGGCGTCGCCGGCATCGAAGAGGTCTTCGACGTCAAGCTCGGTGTCCAGGTGGCCCAGGAGGGTGCCGAAGAATGCCGTGACACCGTCCTTGCCCCGATGGGTTCCGCTCCACGGGAGTCCGGGGGACTGCTCGATCACGGTCTCGGCCGTGACCGCTGCGAGGATCGTGTCCAGGTCCCGGCGGGCGAAAGCGTCGTACAAGGTCTGGCAAAAGGTGATACTGCTGGTGGTCATCGAGTTGTTCCTGTCTGAGGTCAACGGTCTGGTCCGCTGACCAGGTTGACGGCGACGCAAGCTTGGTGACCCAGGAGCAGTTGGCGGAACTGTCGGGCCTCAGCGCGAACGCGATCAGCTCGCTGGAAAGAGGCAGCCGTAGGTCTCCGTATCCGCAGACCGTCAAGGTGATTGCCGCCGCGCTTGGGTTGGAGGCGGCTGAGCGGGTGGAGCTGGAGAGCAGCGTGGCGCCTCGTGGGTCCACAGTGCGTGGCCGAGCAACTGGTCGAGCCGTTCCCCGAGGGTGTGGTGATGGTGCCGCTGGCGTCGGTGACCGACGCATCCTCAGTGGTCCAGACGATCGCCGAAAACCTTGGTCTGCACGAACTCGGCTCGCAGCCGATCGAGGACATGCTGCGGAGCTACCTGCAGAGCCGGCGGCTGTTGCTGGTACTGGACAACTTCGAGCATCTGACGGATGCCGCCGCGTCGATCGCGGATCTGCTGGAGTCCGCCCCTGGGCTCGCAGTACTGGTCACCAGCCGTTCTCCTCTGCGGGTCAGGGCGGAACAGATCGTCGTGGTCGAAGGACTGAGTCCTGCGGTGGCCAGAGAGCTGTTCATCGAGCGCGCCGGCCAGGCGGCCGTCAGCATCGCTGAGGCAGACGTTGCCGCGATCAACGAGATCTGCCGACGGCTCGACTGTCTTCCGCTGGCCATCGAGCTCGCGGCCGCCCGGACCAGGGCGTTGCCGCCGGCCAGCCTTCTCGATCGCCTCGACGCGGCATTGTTCAGCGCCGACCCGGGAGTTCGTGATCTCCCCGACCGGCAACGCACCTTGCACGACACTGTTGCGTGGAGCAACGACCTGCTGACTCCGGAGAACCAGACCCTCTTCAGCCGGCTCGGGGTGTTCTCCGGAGGCTGGAGCATCGATGCTGCCGCGGCGGTGAGCGGCATCGGCGAACCGGCGATCCTGGACCTGCACGCGGCGCTGATCGACAGCAGCCTGGTCGAACGCGATCGGAGCGCGCCCCTATTCCGGATGCTGGAGACGATCCGTTCGTTTGCGCTGGAGCAGCAGCGAACGAGCGGCATCGAGCTCGCCAGCAGGGATCGGCATGCCACGTACTACCAGCAATGGGGAGCCGCCGCGCTGGATGAGATCTGAATCAGCTGGACCAGGAACAACACAACCTCCGCTCCGCCTGGCTCCATCTCCTCCGCGCAGGCAGGCTCTCCGAGCTGGCCGACCTGTGCGTCGGTCTCATGTCCTGGTGGTTGATCCGCTGCCGCTTGACCGATGGAGAAGCATGGACCGCCGAAGCCTTGGCTTCACCTTCCTGTACTCCCGCCGATCGGGCGAAGATCCAGTTGGCCGCGGGACTCGTGATCTATCCGCGAGGGCGGCTCGACGAGGCCGCTGACCGGTTCGCGGAGTCGTACCGGCTGGCTCGCGAGACCGACGATCGGCAGGTGCTCGCTTGGGGGCAGGCCTGCTGGTCCAATCTCGAGGCGTACCGCGGCCAGTTGCCGAAGGCTCTCGAGCTCGCAGCCGGGGCGGAAGAGGCAGCCCTCAGCCCGAACGACCAACCCGCTCTCCTGGCGAAGCTCGGACGGGCCCATGTCGCGATCGCCTCCGGTGAGCTGGACGAGGCCGGCGCTTTGCTGGCGGATCTGGAACACCGTGCACGGCAACAGGGCTTGCTGTGGACAATTGGCGTAGCAGCCGGCACGCACGGCCGGGTGGCTCCGCTCCTCGGCAAGCCCGCCGAGGCAGAGATCATGCTCCAAGAGTCCGTGAGGCTCTTCGACCAGGTCGACGATCGCTGGGGCATGATGCACTCCCTCGTCCACCTCGCCGACGCGGCCGCGCAGCTACCCGACAGCCGCCGCGCGGCCACTTTGTACGGTGTCACCGATCAGTTGATGGAGCGAACCGGGGTCTCGATCTTCCCGGCCTGGCAGGAACTCAGCGACCACTGCCAGGCCCAGGCGATCACCGCGACCGGCCTCGAAACCTTCCTGGATCTCCGCCTCAAAGGCCGCCACCTCACCTGGGACGAAGCCATCGACCTCGCCCTGCGCCGAGAGTGACAGCGCGCTCCTGAAGCCAACACGTGCAAGCGCGCGGAAGACGATGTTGTCGTAATGCCGACCAGTAAGGATGCACCCACTGTCACACCCCAACAACAGCCGCGACGACATGGGCTGCAGAACCGCCCGGTACGGCGGCGACCGCCTGCACAGCACCACCGGTCGTAGTCGCGCCGAACGCTGCGCGGCTCCGCATTGCCATGGAAGCTCCTCACGCGATCGCCGTCGCCACAGACGGAACGGAGATCGTTGCCTCGGCCGGCGCGGACATCACCATCACACCGGCTGGGAGGGGCGTCACCTGGCTCCCCGCGTAGCTGGCGGTGCCGACTTCAAAAGTCGCAGGCTCACCCGTGCTGCCTTCCAGTGCAGGCGCGGGTCAGGGGTGCTCATCTTCGGGGATGGGGTGAGTGCCGGTGTGGTCGACGCGGAACTTGAAGCCGTGGCGGGTGGTCCATTCCGTGGCGGTGCCGTCGACGGGCCGGGACTTCCAGCCGGCGAAGGTCTTGACGCGGTGACTGCGGCGGCGGAGAGGTCTGAGGTTGGCGGTGCTGGTCTGGCCCTTCGGTCCGGCCGGATCGAACGGCACGACGTGGTCGATNTCGGTGCGGTTGGTGGTTTCGCCGGGGCCGTAGGGGAACTGTTCGACGGGGTAGGTGAGCTTGATGCGTTCCCGGAGTCGGGCGGGAATTTCGTAGGAGTTCTCGTTGATCTGATCGTGCAGGTCGATGACGGGCTGGACGATGATGCGGTCGTGCCCGACGAG
>NZ_AQUZ01000062.1 GCF_000372465.1 Kribbella catacumbae DSM 19601 | reverse complement strand
TCCGTGCGTACCGGCACGGGCTCGCCTGACCGACTCCGTGCGTACCGGCACGGGCTCGCCTGACCGACTCCGTGCGTACCGGCACGGGCTCGCCTAACCGACTCCCTGCGTGCCGGCGCCGGCCGGCTCGCCCGCTCCGGTATGTCGTGCCGGCATCTACACGACCAGCTCCCAACAACGTGTGACGTGCCGGTGCCCGCCCGCTTGCCCGACTCCGTACGTCGAACCGGTGCCCGCCCGCTTGCCCGACTCCGTACGTCGTACCGGCGCTCGACCCCGCCAACGCTCGACCCGGTACGTCGTACCAGCACGCGCTTCGCCTGGCCGCCCCAGTACGCCGTACCGGGAATGCGGCACGTCTGCCCGTCCCCAATCCCACCTTGTGCACCCGCTGGGCGTTCTACTGGCGGGTAGGTGGCTTCCCGGTGCTCAAAGTTGATTGGGGTGGGCCGGCGGCGGCGACTTTGGGAGCGGGGTGGGCAGGAGGGGGCCCTTGGAGTGGCTGATGGGTGCTCAAGGTCGCCAGGCTGCGGGGGATGCAGCGACGGATCCGTGAGGTCGGGGGTTGCGTCTGAGCGGGGGTGCGACCGGGGGCATGAGGACAGGGCGGACGCTCTTCGAAGGGCGGCGGAGGGCTGGGGATGGCACGTCGGGGTGGGCCAGATGTGCCCTAGGCTGGGGAGGTTCGAGTGAGAGGAGTGGGACAGGTGAGGACGCAGCAGCGGTCGTTGGATGATGACGAGCGCGCTATGGCCGACCTCGCGGAGGTGTCCGACTGGAAGCGCGTCTGGGGTCCGCCCGAGACGGGGTTGGACGCGATCCGCGCGCTGGTGTCGCGGGTTACCGCCGCGACTGGCTGGCGTCCCTGGGCTCCCGGCAACATCGACCCGAACCGCTATACCTGGGGCCTCGTCACCCCGCGCCAGACCGTGATGCTGGTGCTGCCTGACGCCGTACTGCCGGACAGCCCGCGCAGTGGGTGGTCGGCGTACGAGATCGCTCCGGAGGAGGTCGCGGAAGCCGAGGATGGTCTCGACGACCACTGGCCGGATCAGCTCGAACTGGCCCGCAGGCACTGGGGGCAACCCGTCTTCGTCGGCCCCGGCGACGATCCCCGGATCCCGCTGGAGTGGCGCGGCAGGCGTCGTCATCTGGCAGTCTGGCTACGACCCGGCGCTGAGCTGCACCTGTACGCGACCCAACCTGAAGCCGACCCGGCCACGACCAGCGCCGGCTTCGGGTACTCCGTCTACGCGAGCGAGGTGGCCTGATGGCGACGATCGAGGAGGACATCCTCCGGGACGTCTACCAGGTGGTTCGGGCGATCACCTCGAAGCTGAACAAAAGGCGCAAGGACGCGCAGCGGCGGCGGATGCAGGGACCGGGCCGGGATGCGGTGCGGGCCGAGGAACTCCGCGCGCTGGTCGCGGATCTGGTGGACGAGCGCAATCACAATCCGGAGTTCGCCGATGCCATTGACGGGTTGTCCGAGGAGCAGCGTTCGCGGCTGTACGAGGCCGAGGCGGAGCGGATCCAGGAGAACCGTGATCGGCTGGACAACGACCCGAACCTGACGCCGGAAGGGCTCGAACGGGAGCGCCAGGAGCAGGAGCGGCGCGATCGGGACCGCGACGGCAACGGGCTCGATGACGACCGGGACCGGGAGTTGCAGACCGACGAGATCGTCGAGGAGCGCATCGATCCCAACGGCAACGGTGAGGTCGACGCCGTCGAGCGGCGCCAGGCGGAGCAGGAGGCGCGCGACGCGGCGGAAGAACGCCGGAAGCAGGAGCGGGCCGAGGAAGAGCGGCGGACGGAGGAAGCTCGCGGGGGTGACGTCGCTCCGGCTGTTGCTGCCGCCGGTGCCACTGCGGTTGTCGCCGATGAAGTCGCCGACGAGCTGAACGACCGGCAAGAGGAGCAGGCGCTTGCCGAAGACCAGGAGCGCGACGAGCAACTGCTCGATGAGGACGGTACTGCGCCTGAGGTGATCGGCGAGACCGAGCAGGAGCGCGATGCTCGCCTTGCAGAGCCCGAGGTTGCGCAGGAGGACCGGGTCCTTGATGAGGATGGCGCTGCGCCTGAGGTGATTGGTGAGACCGACCAGGAGCGTGATGCTCGGTTGGCGGAGCCTGAGACGGCGCAGGAGGACCGCGTTCTTGACGAGGACGGTACTGCGCCTGAGGTGATTGGTGAGACCGACCAGGAGCGCGATGCGCGGTTGGCGGAGCCTGAGGTTGCGCAGGAGGACCGGGTCCTTGATGAGGATGGCGCTGCTCCTGAGGTGATCGGTGAGACCGACCAGGAGCGGGACGCGCGGTTGGCAGAGCCTGAGACGGCGCAGGAGGACCGCGTTCTTGACGAGGACGGTGCGGCACCGGCCGTGATTGGTGAAGACGCGCAGCAGGCGGGGCTGGATCAGGATCAGGACGGGCAGGACCGGATCCTCGATGAGGATGGTGCTTCGCCTGCCGTGATCGGGGAGCGGGACGGGCAGGAACAGGGTGTCCACGATCCCGTGGTCGAAGAGCGGCGGGAAGAGCAGCTTGAGCAGGGTGAGGCTGGGGATCAGCCAGGGTTCAAGACTGGTGGCGACCAGGTTGCGGCTTCCGTCGAGGAGCAGCAGGACGAAGAGCGCCGGCCGGATGCCGTCGAGACCACCCTGCAGGAGGCCCGCTACGCCCAGCAGAACGGCCAGGTCACCCAGAATGGTCAGGTGGAGCAGAACGGCCAGAACCCGATGTCCCAGGACGAGATCGCGAAGCTGCAGAACATGCAGACCGGCCCGGCCTCAGCGACCGGCGCGACCCAGCAGCGGGCGGGACAGACCTCCGAAGCAGGTCAGGCGGGCCGCAACCCCGGCGCCGAGGCAGCGCATCGCCGCGACGCCGGCCGCGACGGCAGAGGCGGCCCCGGCATCGGCGAGTAGCCACGCACAGCAGACCCGTGTACCGGCGTACCGGCGGTCAGCAGGCCCGAGTACGCCGCGCACCGGCGTACAGGTGATCAGCAGACGCCCGTACGCCGCGGATCGGCGGTCAGTAGACGCGAGCAACCGAGGGGGTCAGTAGACGACGGCCTGTACGCCGTCGGCGAGGATCTCCTCAGTGAAAGCCGGCGCCCCGGCGATCCGGGTGCCGGGCAGCAGATCAGCCTCGGTGAGCTCCCGCCGCTTGGCGCACTGCGTGCACACCGTCAGCTGCCCACCAGCCAGTACTGCGGCCAGCAGGTCGGCCAGCGGCGCCGCATGCGGCAGCTCGAAGGCCTCGGCCCGCCCCGGTACGGCGAACCACACCGCCTCCCCGGTCAGCCAGAGCGACACCTGCGCGCCCGAGGCGACGGCAGTAGCGGCCACTGTGACGGCCTGGTTGGCGCGCTCGGGTTCATCGGCGCCTGCGGTCAGCTTGATAACCAGCGTGCGGGACATCACGCCACCGTAGCCCAGACTGCCGCGGCGATCCCCTAGACTGACCAATGTGCTACACGTCATCTTCACGACCCTGCTGGTGCTCGTCACCGTGTTCATGGGCTGGTTCTCGGCGTTCGTCGTCTACCGGCTGTACCGCGGCCGTAGCGCGAGCTGAGGCGGACAGATGGCGTTCGAGATCCCGCAGGACCTGCACCCCGACCTGATGCCGCTGGCCTGGCTACTCGGCCGGTGGGAGGGTCGCGGGCACGGTGAGTACCCGACGATCGAGAAGTTCGAGTTCGGGCAGCAGATCGACTTCAGCCACAACGGCAAGCCCTACCTGCACTACGTCAGCCAGACCTACGTGGTCGGCGAGGACGGCAAGCGGGAGCGCCCGCTGGCGATGGAGACCGGGTTCTGGCGGCCGAAGCCGGACAACAAGCTCGAGGTCGTGCTTGCGCACCCGACGGGCTTTGCCGAGGTCTGGTACGGCGAGATCGACAGCGCCAAGATCGAGATGCGCACGGATGTGGTCGCCCGGACCGCTACGGCCAAGGAGGTCAACGCGGGCCACCGCCTGTACGGCCTGGTCAAGGGCGAACTGATGTGGGCCTACGACATGGCCGCCGAAGGCCTCCCGCTCCAGCCGCACCTCTGGGCGACCCTGATCCGCGCTTAGCTCTCGGACACCCAGGAGTACTCGACCTTCGGCCGTCCACTGCGGCCGTCATAGCGCTGGGTGCGTAGGGCCTGGCCCTGGTCGGCCAGGTGTTCCAGATAGCGCCGGGCCGTGATCCGCGACGTACCCAAGGATGCCGCGACCTCCTCCGCGGTCCAGCCTTCGCGATCGCCGAGCAGCGTCACCACCCGATCCAGCACCGGCCCGGCCAAACCCTTGGGTACCGAAGAAATAGTTGCTGGATGCAACAAGCGATCAACCTCGTCCTGATCCGCGACGACCTGGCCGGACTCGGCCGCTCGCCGTTGCCGCGCGTAGGCGGTGAGCCGATCCCTCAACGTTTCAAAGGCAAACGGCTTCAACACGTACTGCACGACGCCGATCCGCGCAGCCGCCTGGACCGCGGCCACCTCGCGCGCAGCCGTCACCGCGACCACATCCGTTTGGTTGCCCGCAGCACGCATTCGGCGTACGACGTCAAGACCATGCCCGTCGGGCAGGTTCATGTCCAGCAGGACGAGATCGACCTGTTCCTGACTTAGCACGTGCAGCGCGCGGGCCGCAGTACCGGCCAGGCCGACGCAGACGAAGCCGGGCAACCGATCGACGTACACCCGGTGAGCCTCGGCAGCGACCGGATCGTCCTCGACCACGAGCACCCGCAGGTCAGCCATGAGTGCCCACCTCCCGCGGCAACCGCACCCGCACGGTCAAGGCCGGTACGTCGTCCAGCTCGGAATCGGGGTCGACCATCAACGTCCCTTCCCAGCGCTCGACCGTACTGCGAACCAGCACCAACCCGAGCCCATGACCCGGCTCGGCCTTCGTCGTCCAGCCGCGCTCGAACATCCGGGCCAACTCGGCGGCTCCCAGCTCGGCACCCGTGTTGGTCACCGCGAGATCGATGAACTCCGCACTCGCCGACGCTTTCAGCTCGACCCGTCGCGGCGCAGTACCGCCACGCGCGGCCTCGACCGCATTGTCGAGCAGATTGCCGACCACGGTGACGATGTCCTGGGCCGGCAGCCGCGTGTGCAATGCCTCGGAGCCCAGCTCGAGCGTGAGCAGTACTCCGCGCTCCTGCGCCTGGGCGAGTTTCGCGAGCAGCAGCGACGCGAGGACGGGGTCGCCGACGGTCCCGACCACCCGATCGGTCATCGCCTGCGCGAGCTGCAGTTCGGAGACGGCGAACTCCCGCGCGCGCTCCGGCCGGCCGATCTCGATCAGGCTGACGACTGTGTGCAGCCGGTTCGACGCCTCGTGATTCTGCGCCTGCAGCGACTCGGCCAGGCTGCGGACCGCGTCCAGTTCGCCGAGCAGCGCCTGCAGCTGGGTGTGGTCCCGCAGCGTGACGATCCGCCCTGACCGGGCGGGCTGCTGGTTGACCACGACAACACCATGAGCCCCGAGATGCAGCTCGTCGTACGCCGTCCGCCCGGCGCGCAACAAGCCCGACAAGGTGGCCGGCAGGTGCAGCTCCTCGACCGTCGAACCGGGCGGGACGTTGTGCAGGCCGAGCAGCCGGCGTGCTTCGTCGTTGACCAGCTGGACGCGGCCGTCGGAGTCGATCAGCAGCAGGCCTTCGCGGGCGGCACGCAGTACGCCTTCGTAGAAGTCGAGCATCCACGCGAGCGACTGGGTCCCCATCCCGCGAGTCGCCCGCCGGACCCGCCAGGCGACCAGAGCGTTGCCGGCTATCGCGACGCCGAGCACCAGGCTGGCCACGCCGAGCATGGAGCGCAGCTCTAGCTCGATGAGCTCGCTCCAGCGCGGTGGCGCGACTCCAGCCGCGGCGGCGTCCCGGTTGGCCTGGGTCCAGGTCTGGGCCAGCAGCACGATCCAGATCATCGCGATCATCACCGCGACCGTGACCGTCTGCAGCCAGAGCACCTGGCGGCGCAGCTCCCACGGACGGCCGGTCATCATGCCGACATTGTGCACACCAGTGCCACCAGTGGCATGCCGCGCGCCTGGGTCCGGGGGCCTGGCCGCGAACGATATGAACGAAATGCGCAGTTGTCCTGTGCGTCACGTCACAGTTACTCAGAACCCGCCCGCCGGCCGATCAGGAGTCCCCCTCATGGCGAGCCCGACCGCACCCCGCCCGACGCCGGTCCGTAACGACCGGACCCACTTCCTCTACATCGCCGTCATCGTCGCCGTACTGCTCGGCATCGGTGTCGGTTTCGTCTTCCCGAACTTCGCCGTCGAGCTGAAACCGCTCGGCACCGGGTTCGTGAACCTGATCAAGATGATGATCAGCCCGATCATCTTCTGCACCCTGGTGCTCGGCATCGGGTCGGTCCGCCAGGCCGCCAGCGTCGGCAAGGTCGGCGGACTGGCACTGGGCTACTTCCTGGTGATGTCGACGGTCGCGCTGGCGATCGGCCTGGTCGTCGGCAACCTGGTCCAGCCTGGTTCCGGCCTGAACCTGACCGACAAGCTGCGCGAGACGGGCCAGAAGCAGGCCGCCGGCGGGCACGAGAGCACCACCGACTTCCTGCTCGGCATCATCCCCAAGACGCTGGTGTCCGCCCTGACCGCGGGCGAAGTACTGCAGACCGTGTTCGTCGCGCTGCTGATCGGCTTCGCCCTGCAGGCGATGGGCCGGACGGGTCAGCCGATCCTGAACGGGATCGGGCACATCCAGCGGCTCGCCTTCAAGGTGCTGTCGATGATCATGTGGGTCGCGCCGATCGGTGCGTTCGGCGCCATCGCGGCCGTCGTCGGCGCCACCGGCTGGGACGCGCTGGTGAGTCTGGGCAAGATCATGCTCGCCTTCTACATCACCTGTGCGCTGTTTGTGCTGGTCGTCCTCGGCACGATCCTCAAGGTCGTCACCGGGATGTCGATCTTCCAGCTACTGCGCTACCTGGGCCGCGAGTTCCTGCTGATCGTGTCGACGTCCTCCTCGGAGACCGCGCTGCCGCGACTGATCGGGAAGATGGAGCACCTCGGCGTCGACAAGTCCGTGGTCGGTATCACCGTCCCGACCGGCTACTCGTTCAACCTGGACGGCACCGCGATCTACCTGACGATGGCGTCGCTGTTCATCGCCGAGGCGATGGACCAGCCGTTCTCGCTCGGTCAGCAGATCTCCCTGCTGGTGTTCATGATCGTCGCCTCGAAGGGCGCCGCCGGAGTCACCGGCGCGGGTCTGGCGACGCTGGCCGGCGGTCTGCAGTCGCACCGGCCGGACCTGGTCGACGGCGTCGGGCTGATCGTCGGCATCGACCGGTTCATGTCCGAGGCGCGGGCGCTGACCAACTTCGCCGGCAACGCGGTCGCGACCGTCCTGGTCGGCCACTGGACCGGCGCGTTCGACAAGGACCAGGCCCGGCAGGTGTTCGCCGGTGAGGATCCGTTCGACGAAGCCGCCTTCGCGGCCGGCGACACCCATGCGGGCGACGTACCGTTAGCCACTAAAAGGGCTGTAGACAGCAGTCCTTCTCACTAGTCCATCTGTCACCCCTCCCACGCTGCCCGCCAGCTCCCAACCGTCTGGGACCTGGCGGGCAGCGTGCTGTCTATCGACCGTCCAGCAGCTCAACCACCGGAGCTAGGTCGTCCAGGTACGTGGCGTTGATGGTGATGTACGACGCGCCGAACTCGTCTCGGCGACGCTGCAGCTCATCCGCCATCTCCTGCGGCGTCCCGCGGAGCAGCATGAGCGTGCCACTCGCCTCGAACTCCTCAACGCTCATGCCGGTCGCCTGCTTCGTCCAGGGCGGCAGCTCCGTCGTACCGGCCGCGAACAGGTTCATCGCCAGCTCGATGTCGTCTGCTCGCGGGCCGGCCAGCTCGCGCAGCTCCTGAGCAAGCCGGCGGACCCCTCCCGTGGCGCCGTCGCAGGCGTGGCCAGCGAGACGATGTCGGCCCGTGCAGCCGCCAGCGCGAGCATGCGGGGCCCACCGGCCGCCAGCATGATCGGCGTGTGCTGGTCATCGTCGAGCTTCTCCAGCTGGTCCAACGTCTCCCGGACCTGGTCGCGCCGTTCCTTGGCCGACCCGAACGGCATGCCCAGCTCAGTGGCCTGCTGCTCCACCTGCGGGCGTCCGGTGCCGATACCGAAGTCGAATCGCCCGCCGGTCAGCACCGACAGCGTGTGCGCGTCCCAGGCAGCAGAACGCGGCGTACGCAGAGGTGCAGCTGCGACGAACGTGCCGACGCGGATGTCAGCCGTCATGGCGGCCACTGCGAGTGTTGGAAAGGGCGACAGCAACTGGAGCCCATCCGGCATCAGCACTGACTTGTACCCGAGGTCGGCGGCCCGGCGTACGGTCTGCTGCCACTCCTCGGCGCTGCGGTCCGGACTGCCCACCACACCGAACCGGAATGCTCTGCTTGTCATCGTCCTGCTCCCCTCGAATTTGGTGCTTCCAGGCTCGCTTCGCGGGGGTGTTGTCCACATCCCACAGCGGGAGGCAGTCGGCGTACGCCGGGCGACGTAGTCTGGTGACATGTCACTGACGCGCAGCCCACTGCTTGACCTGCCAGGCGCGGTCGAGGCCAACGGCCTGGACGCCGGGGTCGCGGCTCACTACGGCTCCGACCTGCGCGAGCAGCGGTCGCTGGTCGCCGGCAAGGGGTTCGTCGATCTGTCCCACCGCGACGTCGTCACCATCAGCGGACCGGACAGGCTCACCTGGCTGCACGCACTGACTAGCCAGTACTTCGAGGGGCTGCGGCCGGGCACGTCGACCACGGCCCTGCTGTTGTCGCCGACCGGCCATGTCGAGCACGCGATGTACGGCATTGATGACGGCGAGACCTTCTGGCTGCACACCGAGCCGGGCGCTGCCGCAGCGCTGATCGAGTGGCTCCAGAAGATGGTCTTCATGTCCCGCGTGGAGATCACCGACGTGACAGCCGACTACGCCATCGTGTGGCGCCCAGGCGCGGCTCCTGCCGAAGGTCCTCTAACCCGTAGTGGCGCGGACTCCCTCGGCGGCCACGAAGTCTTCCTTCCCAGAGCTGAGCTTGCTGCGCTTGAAGGACCGGCTGCAGGAGTCTGGGCTTACGAGGCCCTGCGGATCGAAGCGGGCGCGCCGCGGCTCGGGTTGGACATGGACGAGCGCGCGATCCCCAACGAGCTCGGCTGGCTCGGTGTCGGCGTCCATCTCGACAAGGGCTGCTACCGCGGTCAGGAGACGGTCGCGCGGGTGCACAACCTCGGCCGCCCGCCGCGCCGGCTCGTCCGGCTGCACCTGGACGGCTCGGTCGACCACTTGCCCGCCCACGGGTACGCAGTACGGGTGGGGGAGAAGCAGGTCGGGTTCATCGGCTCGGCCGCCCGGCACCACGAGTACGGGCCGATCGCGCTCGCGCTGATCAAGCGCAACGTCGACCCGGAGGCCGTGCTGGAGGTCGTCGCGGAGGACCAGCCGACGGTGACCGCCACGCAGGAGTTGCTCGTCGACCCCGAGGTCGGTCTGCACGTCCGCGCCCGGCTGTGAGCCGGATCATGTCCAACCTGGACTTTTGCACCTGACGCCTGAGCCGTACAGTTCAGCCGTGACCGAACCTGTGATTCTTGCCGATGTGGTGCGCAGCGGATTTGTCGAGGGCCACCACCGTGGCTCTGTCGTGGTGACCGCTCCCGACGGCTCCGTCGAGTGGTCCGCCGGCGTGACCGACCAGCCGATGTTCCCGCGCTCGTCGAACAAGCCGATGCAGGCGCTCGGCATGCTCCGCCACGGTCTCGAGCTGGACGGCGACCTGCTCGCGCTCGCCGGCGCTTCGCATTCCGGCGAGGCCTTCCACCTGGACGGCGTACGCCGGATCCTGGCGGGCGTCGGCCTGGACGAGTCGGCCCTGCGGACGCCGGCGCAGTACCCGATCGACGAGCAGGCGCGAGACGAGTGGGTGCGGGCCGGCCACGGCATCGACCCGATCACGATGAACTGTTCCGGCAAGCACGCGGCGATGATCGCGACCTGCGTGGCCAACGGCTGGCCGCTGCACGACGACGCGCGCGCCAAGAGCCCGGACGGCGTCTGGGGCAGCAACGACTACCGCTCGCCCGAACACCCACTGCAGAAGGTGATCCGGACCGCGGTCGAGGACTCGGCAGGCGAGAAGGTCTCGTACGTCGCCGTCGACGGCTGCGGCGCCCCCATCCTCGCCATCAGCCTGGCGGGCCTGGCCCGCTCCTTCGGCCTCTTCGCCTCGGCCGCGCCGGACACCTTGGAAGGCCGGATCGCAGACGCCTTCCGCTCCTTCCCCGACTACGCCAGCGGGAGCAGGCGAGACGAGTCCGCCCTGATCCGCGCCATCCCCGGCCTCTTCAGCAAGGCCGGCGCCGAAAGCGTCTACGCAGCAGGCCTCGCCGGCGGCCGAGGCATCGCAGTGAAAATCGAGGACGGCACTCCCCGAGCCCGAGCGGTCGTGATGGCCGCAACCCTCCAGCGTCTGGGCTTCGACCACGAGGTCATCACCAGCCAGACCCAGTCCCCGTTGTACGGCGGCGGAATCCAGGTCGGCTCCGTACAACCCCACCAGGCCGCTTTCGGCTGACCCGAGAAAGAACAGCTCAGTTGACCCGACTGGAACGGCTGGCCTCAGCTCGCAGTACCGCGAGGAAGTCGGAGAACTCCCGCCCGATCAAGGCAGATTCACGCAGTACGGCGTACTGACGGCGATACAACTCCACATCCTCCGGCCGGGACACAGTCAGATACGCATGGATGGTCTCGACCTGAACAAAGGGCTCACTGTCGTCGACGTCCTCGTTCAGCGTGAAGCCGTGCCAGGGGATCACGGCGGTCTCTGCGTCCATCGGGATGACGCCGATGGTCACATTGCTCAAGGTGGCGAGGCTGGCGATCCGGTCCAGCTGGGCGACCAGTACGTCTGACGACCCAGGACGCCACCGCAGAGCTGGTTCGGTGAGGATGAACTCGAAGCTGTGCTCCCGGTCGTACAGAAGCTGCTGCCGGTCGAGCCGACCTTGCACTGCGGCCGCGTAGTCCTGCTCTCCGGTTAGGTCGGACGCCGCGAACACGAGACGCGCGTACTCGGCTGTCTGCAGCAGACCAGGCGCCATCGTGGGCAGGAAGGTCAGCTGAGTCCTGACGGCCAGCTCCCGTTGCTGAGTTTGCTGCTGCATCTCACCGAAACTCGCGGCCTGCATGAACTCGTGCCAGCCGTCTGTCTCGTTCAGCGCCGCTGCGGTGGCAGTCGTCAACTCATCCAGACGGTTCGTTGCGCCGGATTGCTCCAGCCATCGAGTCAGCTCAGGAATCGAGGCGAGTGCGTCGCCACGCTCGATGCGGCTGACCCGGGACTGGCTCATCCCGGTACGTACAGCGAGCTGCCTCCCGCTGACACCAGCCATCGTGCGCAGCCGACGGAGTTCCGCCCCGAGACGCTGCCGCGGAGTTCTGGGTGATCGTGGTGAAGTGCTCACTCCGTGGTGGCAACCGCCTTTCCGGATGCTAGGTAGGTGTTCAGCCCCATTGAGTGCCGCAGGGCGACGTCCCGTTCGTGGCGGCAGCGGTCCAGTATGGCCGGTTCAACAGCGTGATCGAAGCCTACGAAATGACCGGCGTTGTCATAGTGCATCAGTACTGCGTACGCCTTCGGTGAGTCGCCGTCGAACAGCCAGAAGTCCTCACCGAGTCCCGACAGCGCAGATTCCGCAGCAGCCCGATCGGCGATCCTGATCCGCTCCCCGGCAGCCTGCGATTCGACGTAGCTCTCCATCTCATACCGCAGGTACTCCGTGAGGGGGTGGTCGACGACGTGAACCCGTTGCCAGATCTTGCCAGCGACCGTTGTCACAGCAATTCGCGCCAGCCACGGCTCTGTGCGTACTGAACGTTCGGGACGAGCCGTCCCTTCGCGGAACGCCTTGAGGCCGGCGTCCTCTGCATCTACCGCGTAGTTCTGCAGGTTCTCGAGCCTGAACACATCTGTCGCAAACCGATCGAAGTAGGCATCGAACTCTACGAAGTTCACGCCGTGGCTCCGGCCTGCACCTTTCGCGCGTACTCGAGCAGAAGTTCACGCGGCACCAGCACGACGGTCTCGTGCGCAGGCATCTGACTCAACTGAGCCAACGCCTCGGCGTCGAGCAGTTCTGCGCCCTGGATCGCCACCAGGGAGCCGTCATCGGTGTCGAACACGTTGGGGCACGGGCCGTTGCTGCAGGTGCCGGCTCTATGAGTGAGTCGCATCTCGCCTCCGTTAAGTCAAAATGAGTCGGACCCCAAGGCTGCAGCAAGTAGCGCGAACCGTCAACCCTCTGTGGTGACTTGACAGCTCATGGTCACGCACCGCATTCTCGAAGAGCGACTGAGTCAAAATGAGTCATTCGAACTTGGATCGATGGGAGTTGTCAGATGGGCGTGATCCCCGTGCGGCCGCTGATTCTTGGGTTCATTCAAGCCGACGGAGTGCCAAGACGTCTCGAGACCGCGCTGACCGGTCAGTTGGCTTCCTGGGCGCAGGGTGAGGGCTACCTGCTCGGCGTGACGTATCGGGAGCAGGTGGGAAACGGCGGCTTCGAATCGTTGCTGCAAGCGATCACTAGGCACGATGCGGTCGGAGTCGTGGTGCCGAGCTTCGCGCATTTCGGTCCGGAGTCGGCGGCCCGTGTGATGGCCGTCAGTGCGCGAGGCGGGGCCAGCGTCTATGCGGTCACGCACACGCCGTCGCGTGGTCCTAGCGACTGACGGAGAGTTCTGCGATCTCACAAGCCCGGTGGGTGGGTGCTGACCCCGCATCGCATCCACTCACTGGTTCCACCACGACAAGGGAGTAGCTGGATGACCACGATCGTCATGATTCCGTTCGGTGCGCGAGTGCAGTTCAGGCCGTACAACATCACAGTGGAGAGTGGGTCGTTCCGGTACGACGGGGAGCGGCAGGTCAATGTGATGGCGGACGGATCCTTGTTGTGTCAGCAGCGGTTGCCGCAGAGTTGCACCGGGACGAACTGGGACAGCAGGCCCGACGACACGGCCGACCCGTACACGTTGGTCGGCTGACGTGGATCGGGGGCCTCGCGTCCTCATCGTCGCCAAGGATCTCGATCCGGCGGCCGATCTGCTGGTCGAGGAGTTCGCCACTCGTGGGGTTGTGGTGATGCGGTTCGACCTGGCTGACTTTCCGCAGCGGATCCAGTTGGCCGCCGAGCACGATGGCTACTGGCGGGGTGTGCTGTCCGACGGTCACCGAACGGCACACCTCGAAGACATCGGTGCGATCCTGTGGCGTGACCCGGGGCCGCCGGCGATCGCCAGCGCGGTTGAGCCGCCGTATGACATGTGGGCCCAGCAGGAGGCCGTCGCAGGGCTGGTTGGGGTCCTTCAGTCGGTCGGAGCGGCGTGGATGAATCCGCCGGAGAACAATCACCTCGCGTCTCGCAAGCCCGTCCAGTTGCCTACTGCGGCTGCCTGTGGACTGCGAGTGCCGCGGAGTCTGATCACCAACGATCTCGAGGCTGCGAAGGCTTTCGTGGCTGCCTTCGACCAGGTGATCTGCAAGCCACTCGCGGGAGCCCAACTCGAACACGCAGACGGGCATCGCACCGCCGTGCCGACGCACCTGATCGATGTCGGCGATCTTGACGAGTCGATCACGGTCACGGCTCACTACCTGCAGGAGTGGATCCCGAAACGCCACGAGATCAGGCTGATCGTTGTCGGTGGCCGGTTCTTCGCTGCGACCATTCATGCCGGCAGCGATGCCGCCTACGTTGATTGGCGGACCGACTACGACGCGCTCACCTACGACACGACCGCCGTGCCCGACGAGGTGCGCCGATCTGTCTGCGCCTGGATGCGGCGGTTCGGGCTGACCTTTGGAGCTTTCGACTTCGCAGTCACACCGGACGATGAGTGGGTGATGTTCGAGTGCAACCCCGCCGGACAGTGGGGGTGGATCCAGGACCGTACCGATCTGCCGATCAGCGCAGCGATTGCCGAACACCTCATTGAAGGACTCAGATGACTCTCGACAACGACAGTCGGTTCGTGCGGCATCTGGATGCTCTGGTGGACGAACTCGTGGACTCCGGGTTGCTGCGGTCGCCGCGGTGGCGAGCGGCGTTCGCGGCGACCCCGCGGCATATCTTTCTGCCGCGATTCTTTCATCCGGATCCCACGACGGGTGATGTGCGCCAGACGACCTCGCAAGACCCTGACTGGCTGGAGATTGCCTATACGGATCAACCGCTGGCGACGCAGTTCAACGGCGAGCCGGGCGACACCAGTGGCATCCCGACCTCCTCCTCGACGGCACCGAGTCTCATGGTCACCATGCTTGAGTTGCTTGATCTCCACCCTCGTCACACTGTGCTGGAGATCGGTACTGGGACGGGTTACAACGCGGCTTTGCTCAGCACCTACCTCGGTGACTGCAATGTCACCACTGTCGACGTTGACGGTGCTCTGACCGGCCCGGCGCGCGATCGCCTCGCTGTTCTCGACCTACACCCAACCGTCGCCACCGCCGATGGGGCTGCTGGATATCCCGACCGGGCGCCGTACGATCGAATCATCGCGACCTGCGCCGTACGGCGTATTCCGATGGCGTGGCTCGAACAGACCAAGCCGGGCGGAAAGATCCTTGTCACTCTTGAAACCAGCCTGCATGGGTATGGTCTCGCGCTCCTCACCATCGACCAAGAGCAACAAGTCGATGGTTGTATCTTGCCGGACGCGGCCTCCTTCATGCCGATGCGCTCACAGGCTGACCCGCTCTTCGTGGAGCTGAGAGCGGCCGCCGCACCGCGACAAAATCAACTTCTCACCACAACCATCCGAGCCGAGGATCTCGAGTCCAACGATGCTCGCTTCGCTGTCGGACTCCAGTTGCCCGATGTCGCCGCGTTCGGGATCGAATCCAGAGATGGTCAAAGCCTCTATCTCGCGCACCACACGGACGGCTCCTGGGCAGAACTTCACCCTGACCAGACGGTAACCGCCGGCGGTCCGACCGATCTGTGGCGTCCGCTTGAAGCCACCTACCTTGGCTGGGTCGGCGCCGGTCGCCCTGGACCTCATCAAGTTGCTGTCTCCTTCAAGACATTCAAGGACCGTCTGGTGCCGACGGTTCGCCAGACGACCTGATCCTTCCTTCGTCCCTGCTCGCTTCACCGTCCGTGAGCGGCCTCACGTCGTGTCTGCTTGCAATTGCAAGCAGGTTGCTAGCACACTGGACGCATGGCCAGATTGGGTGATCGTGCAGCGGGTGCTGTTGGTTCGGTGGGGGAGTATCTCGCCGAGCAGCGCCGGCATGCGCAGCTGTCGTTGCGGCAGCTGTCCGATCTGGCCGGTGTGTCGAACCCGTATCTCAGCCAGATCGAGCGTGGCCTGCGCAAGCCGTCGGCCGATGTGCTGCAGCAGCTCGCGAAGGCTTTGCGGATCTCCGCGGAGACCCTGTACGTGCGGGCCGGCATCCTCGATCCGGACGAGAGCCCGGACGGCGCCCGGCGTACGCCGGGAGTGGTCGACGCGGTACTGCTCGACCCAGCGCTGAACGAGCGGCAGAAGCGCGTACTGCTCGACGTGTACGCCTCGTTCGTCCGTGAGAACACACCCGACGGCTCTGAAGAGCCCGTACCGGAGCCTGCGCAGGCGAAGAAGCCCGCGGCCAAGAAGACCCCTGCAAGAAAACGCACCACCCAGTAGTCACGACCCCGCTGAAAAACCTCACGAGGAGATGCCTGATGGCAACCCGTACCCCCGTCACGCCCCTGTACGTGATCGCCGGCGCCGGCGACCTGGCCGTGGAGAAGTTCCGCGCCGCCACCGACGACGTCGCCACCCGCTTCGCGCAGCTGGACCAGAAGGCCGTGCAGTCGACGCTGCAGACCGAGCTGACCAAGCGTCAGGCCGAGCTGAGCAAGCGCCTCGAGGTGCTCGCCGCCGAGGCCAAGACCGTCCCGGCCAAGCTCCGCGAGCTGCCCGCCGTCGCGCAGGCCGGACTGACCACCGTGCTCGGCCAGGCCGAGGAGACCTACGAGGACCTGGCCGGCCGCGGCAAGGACCTGGTCACCCGGATCCGCAGCCAGAAGGCCACCGAGGACCTGGTCACCCAGGCCAAGACCACGGTGAGCAAGGCCAAGGCCACCCGGACCACCGCGAAGAAGACCGCCGACACCGCGTCGCGCAACGTGAAGGCGACCGCGACCAGCGCCCGCAAGACCGCGAAGACGGCCTCCAAGGCCGCCACCGACGCGGCCGCCAAGGTCGGCGACTGACAGTAGTTCCCCGGCTCTGTGCCGTACGGGTGGTCCCGATCTGAGGTTCGACGGATCGTGGGCCACCCGTGCCTGCGTTAGGCTCGTCGCATGCTCGCACTCGCCACGTTCCAGAACCTGTTTCCCGGGTTCGGTGATCCCATCGGTGTCATCTGGTGGGTGCTGCTCGGTCTGAAACTGGTTGCCCTCGTCGATGCCGCGTTCCGGCCTAGAGCGGTCTTCGTCGCCGCCGACAAACTGACGAAGCCCGGCTGGGTGCTGATCCTGGCCACCTTCACGCTGTCGCAGATCTTCCAGAGCTGGCTGAGTTTCTTCGGCCTGATCGGCATCGTCGCCGCCGCTGTCTACCTGGTGGACGCCCGTCCCGCACTGCGGGCGGCTTCCGGCCGGGGTCGCGGCGGCTGGGGAATTCGCCGCCGCCGGGGCCCACGCCCGCTCTGACCTAGCCGGCCGGTACTACGACCGGTAGACGATCACCTTGTCGCCGACGTGCACCAGGTCGAACAGGACCTTGATCTTGGCCAGGTCGCGGATGTTCGCGCAGCCGTGTGAGGCGCCGTTGTAGCCGCGGGCGGCGAAGTCCGAGGAGTAGTGCACGGCCTGGCCGCCGCTGAAGAACATCGCGTACGGCATCTCGGAGTCGTACAGCTTCGAGACGTGGTTGCGGCTCTTCCAGCCGACCGTGAAACCGCCCTCGCGGGTCGCCGTCTTCTGGGCCCCGAACCGGACGTCCATCTGCATCTTCACCACGCCGTCCACCACGTAGCGCAGCTTGCGGCTGGTCTTGTCGATACACAGGGCGACACCCGTCGCACACCGCTGGTCGAGCTTCTTGCCGTCCACGACTGGCGCCGGCGGGTACAGCTCGAGCTGGGTCGGCTCGCGGGTCGCCGCGGTCAGCTTCGTCCAGGTGTACTGGTCGACGTACCCGAGCGGCGGAATCCCCTGGGAGGTCTGGAACTTCTTCACCGCGGAGCGAGTCATCGTGCCGTAGGAGTTGTCCAGCCACCGCTTCTCGAGCAGTTTGAGCTGGACCAGCCGAGCCTCGACCTTCCGTACTGCGACCCCGTTGGAACCGTTGCTCCACAAGGCTTTCGGATAGATCGCCAGCTCACCACTGACCTCGAACGGGACCGTCTTCAGCTCCGACGTACTGACCTGTTGCTCCGGCGCTGCCGACGCGGTGATTGCGGAACCGCCGAGTGCAGTAACCAGCACGGCGGTCAGCACATTGCGAACAATCAGCGCACTACGAATCCAGCGCATCGGAACCCCTCGAGTCGATCCGTCCCCTACAGATGGGACGCCCACACAGATCATTTGGTTGGCATCGGGCGGACGCCGGCGCCGGAGCATAACCCCCTGCGCCGGCCAAGCCTAAGCTATTTCTCATGCAGATCGAGCTGTCCACGGCCGACATCACCACCGTGCCGACGGACGCGATCGTCAACGCCGCACACCATGCCCTGCGGGGAGGCGGTGGCGTCGACGGCGCGATCCACCGAGCAGGTGGGCCGTCGATCCTGGCCGAGTGCATCGAGCGCTACCCGAACGGCGTACCGACCGGCGAGGCCGGCTGGACGACGGCGGGGGACCTGCCCGCGCAGTACGTGATCCATGTGGTGGGGCCGAACTACACCGCCGGGCAGCGGGATCCGGAGCTGCTCGAGTCCTGCTACCGCAACGCGTTGCGGCTGGCGGACGAGCTCGGCGTACGGCGGCTGACGCTTCCCGCGGTGTCTGCGGGGATCTATGGGTGGCCCAAGCAGTCGGCGGCTGACATCGCCGTACGGACGCTGCAGGAGGCCACTACCGCCGTCACGCTGGCGACCTTCTGTCTGGTCGAGCCGCGGCTGTACACGGCTTTCTCGAAGGCTCTGGGGTGAAACGCGAAGCGGCGGCCGGTTCCCCGAGGGGAGCCGACCGCCGCTTTCAAAAGAGGGATCAGGCGTTGTAGACCAGAACCTTGTCGCCGATCTTCACCTTGCTGAAGATCCAGGCGACCTTCTTCTTGTCGCGCATGTTGGTGCAGCCGTGGGAGGAGCCGTTGTAACCACGGGCCTTGAAGTCCGGGGAGTAGTGCACGGCCTGGCCACCGCTGTAGAACATCGCGTACGGCATCGGCGTCTTGTAGATCGACGAGCGGTGGTTCTTCGACTTGCGGTAGACCTTGAAGGTGCCCTGCCGGCTCGGCGTCCGCGAGCCGCCGAAGCGGGCGTCACCCTCGGCCAGCAGCCGGCCGTTGACGATGAACATCACCTTGCGGGTCTTCTTGTTGATGCACAGGTAGCGCCCGGTCATGCACTGCTTGGCGATGTGCCGGCGACCCGGCACCAAGACAGTCTTCTTCGCCTTCGGCTTGGCCTTCTTGGTGGCAGCCATCGGCGTGACAACGGTCTTGGGCGCAGCTTTCGGAGCCGTCACGGCCTTGGCGACCGGAGCGGCCTCCGCCGCCGTCGCGGCGGTGAGAACACCCACCCCCAGCATCGCGACCGCCGTCGTGGTGGCGCCGAGCTTACGCAGAATGCCCATGTCCTTTTTTCCTTCCCCCAACTGAGTGCTTCCAAAATGTCAGACGTCGCAGCAGCCCACCTGGTTGGTAACGATCCGGAAATTTCCCCCGTCGGACCGGCCAAGCAGGTGAGCTGCCCTACTGAATCAGGCTTTGTTCTTGCGGCCGAGCTTCGCGCGCTCGATCTGAGTCAGCGCGAGTTTACGGATCCGGATGGCATCCGGGGTGACCTCGACACACTCGTCCTCGCGGCAGAATTCCAGCGACTGCTCGAGCGACAGCTTGCGGGCCGGCACCAGCTTCTCGAACTCGTCCGCGTTCGACCGGACGTTGGTCATCTTCTTCTCGCGAGTGATGTTCACGTCCATGTCGTCGGCGCGGGAGTTCTCGCCGACCACCATGCCCTCGTAGACATCGGTACCCGGCTCGCAGAACATCGTGCCGCGCTCCTGCAGGTTCACCATCGCATACGACGTGGTGACGCCGGTGCGGTCCGAGACCAGCGAACCCGACGGGCGGGTGCGTAGCTCGCCGAACCAGGGCTCGTACCCCTCGAAGACGTGGTGCGCGATACCGGTACCACGGGTGTCGGTGAGGAACTCGGTCCGGAAGCCGATCAGGCCACGGGCCGGCACCAGGAACTCCATCCGGACCCAGCCGGTGCCGTGGTTGGTCATCTGCTCCATCCGGCCCTTGCGGACCGCGAGCAACTGGGTGACGGTACCGAGGTACTCCTCGGGGCAGTCGATCGTCAGCCGCTCGACCGGCTCGTGCCGCTTGCCGTTGATCTCGCGGGTGACCACCTGCGGCTTGCCGACGGTCAGCTCGTAACCCTCGCGGCGCATCTGCTCGACCAGGATGGCCAGCGCCAGCTCTCCACGGCCCTGCACCTCCCAGGTGTCGGGACGCTCGGTCGGCAGCACCTTGATCGACACGTTGCCGACGAGTTCGCGGTCGAGCCGGTCCTTGACCAGGCGGGCGGTCACCTTGGTGCCCTTGACCCGGCCGGCCAGCGGCGAGCTGTTCGTACCGATGGTCATCGAGATGGCCGGCTCGTCCACGGTGATGAACGGCAGCGCCTTCGGGTTGTCCGGGTCGGCCAGGGTGTCGCCGATCATGATCTCCGGGATCCCGGCGATCGCGACGATGTCGCCCGGTCCGGCCGAGTCGCCGGGCACCCGCTCGAGCGCCTCGGTGATCAGCAGTTCGGTGATCTTGACCTTCTGGATGGTGCCATCGTGCTTGCACCACGCGACCTGGGAACCCTTCTTCAGGGTGCCTTCGTGTACCCGGACCAGCGCGAGCCGGCCGAGGAACGGCGAGGCGTCCAGGTTGGTGACGTGCGCCTGCAGCGGCGCGCCCTCGGTGTACTCCGGGGCCGGCACGTTCGCCAGGATCGTCTCGAACAGCGGCTCGAGGTCGTCGGAGTCCGGCATGCCGCCGTCTTCGGGCTGGGTCAGCGAGGCGCGACCGGCGCGGGCCGAGGCGTAGACGACCGGGAAGTCCAGGGCGCTCTGGTCCGCGTCGTGGTCGAGCAGGTCCAGGAACAGCTCATAGGTCTCGTCGACGACCTCGGCGATCCGCGCGTCCGGGCGGTCCACCTTGTTCACCACCAGGATCACCGGCATGTTGCGCGCCAGCGCCTTGCGCAGTACGAACCGGGTCTGCGGCAGCGGGCCCTCGGAAGCGTCGACCAGCAAGACGATCGCGTCCACCATCGACAGGCCGCGCTCGACCTCACCACCGAAGTCGGCGTGGCCGGGGGTGTCGATGATGTTCAGCGTCATCTGCTCGCCGTTGGCCATCTTGTGCCGGACGGCGGTGTTCTTGGCGAGGATCGTGATGCCCTTCTCACGCTCCAGGTCACCCGAGTCCATCGCTCGTTCGTCGACGTGCTGGTGGGCTCCGAAGGCACCGGACTGCCACAGCATCGCGTCGACCAGGGTGGTCTTCCCGTGGTCGACGTGGGCCACGATGGCCACGTTGCGCAGATCATTACGGAGGGGCATGCGGAAGCGCTCCAAGCAAGTCGGATTGAAGTCAGGCGGTGGCTACGGGAGGTCTACGTGCCACTCGAGACGCAGGGCGCAGCCATCACATCCTACCCGTCACGGGCTGTCGCAACGAAACCGATGGCCCTTTGACATTCGTTCGCTGTACGTACAGTCTATGACTGGGCGCCTGGGGAGGGGCCTGGCAACGGGGGGTGGGCCTGGGGCGCCGAGCACGAGGTGGGGGGTTGCTCGGCCTCCAGAGCCCCAGCCGAAGAGAGAAGAACGTGCCGCGGTCGGTCAGCACGAACGAGGCGCTGCGGGAACGATCCCGTGAGCGGATCCTCGGCGCTGCCCTCGAGGTCTTCGCCGAGAAGGGCTACGAGGCCGCGTCGATCTCCGACGTCACCCAGCGGGCCGAGGTGTCGCGCGGGCTGGTGACCTACTACTTCCCGAACAAGCTGCGGCTGGCCGCGGAGTTGCTGGACCGCTGGCTGGACGGCATCGGCGCGATCCTCGACCTCACCGGCACCGCGGACGAACGCCTGGCCGGCATCATCGACGGCACCTTGATGGCCACCGTCTTAACGCTCCCGATCCAGCGCCTGGCGATCTCCCTGATGCTGCAACCCTCCACCCACCCGGTCTTCGCCGAGGTCGAATCAGCCAAGTCGGTCCGAGTAGCCCAGATCGAGGACGCGATCCGCACGATCTTCGCCGAACGCGGCGCCCCCGACCCCGCTATCGAAGAAATGTTGCTCAGAGCAACCCTCGAAGGCATCACGGTCAAACTCGCGATCTACCCCGAAACCTTCCCAGTAGAAGCAGTACGCCAACGCCTGCACACGTCGTACGGCCTGCCGGTCCCCTCAACTCCGCTGCCGATCAATTCACCTCCGGTAGACCGGCTACGTGCCAGGCAGCTCCGTGAGTGGCTCATCAGGGCTGGATAAAAGTAACTCACGGATGATCAAAGTGTGCGGTACTTTGATCCATGGATGGATTGGCGCCGGAGCTGCCGGACACCTTCACGACGGCGACGGCGCGTGAGCTCGGGATCCACTCCCGTGACCTGTACGCCTGGCGTGACGACGGCCGGATCGTGGAGTTGTCGCGTGGCGTCTTCCGCCGTGCCGACGCACCGGCCGCTTCGTACCCGGACCTGCTGGCCATCGCCCATCGAGTACCCCGGGCAGTGGTGTGCTGTGTATCGGCAGCGGCTGTGTACGACCTGACCGATGAGTTGCCGGGGACGGTACAGATCGCAGTGCCCAAGGGGTCGGCCTCACCGCGGATCGACTATCCGCCGACAACCTCGTTCCGATTCGAAGCGCGGACCTTCGATCTCGGTCTGTCCCAAATCGAGGCGGCACCTGGTGAATCGGTACGGATCTACAGTCCGACCCGGACGGTGGTCGACCTGATGCGCCTGCGAGGGCGGTTGGGTGAGCCGTTGGCGTTTTCAGTCCTCCACCGCTATCTCCGGTCGCGGGCGGCCAAGCCAGGGCTCCTGCTGGACTTCGCGAGCAAACTGGATGTCTATGGTCCCGTCCGCCGCGCCCTCGACGTGGCAAGCGCCGGATGAGCCGCCCCACCAGGCAAAGCCAGGCCGGTCGCGTCTACCTCGATCTGCAGAACCGGGCGCGCCGCGAGAAGCGGGGAACCCAGGAACTCCTTACCTTGTACGTGGTCGAGCGCTGGCTGGCCCGACTCGGCCGGTCGGAGTACGTCGACAACTTTGTCTTGAAGGCCTATCACCGCAGCCTAGTGCGACAGCCGGAGTTCGTGATGTTGGGCGGCAGGCCCGGACCGCCACCACTCATAAACCTCCTGTTTCCACCTGGGAGCACGCCTGTGAACGCCTGGCCGGGCGCGATCAGTTGAGGTTTGTGAGTGGTGGCGGTCCGGCCCAACGCGACGATCGCACGCTGAACATCACGAGCTCAGGTTGTAGTACTAGCTCAACTGATTCGGCTTGGAGCACGCTTGGCCAAGCGATCAGTCGGCTGAGCGCCGCCTCGCGCAGAGGCGGGACGCTGTCACTCTCCAGGAGCTACTGGGCGCGGTGGACCTTGTGCTGGGCGGCTTGGGCTCGGGGGCGGACGGTCAGGCGGTCGATGTTCACGTGCTTGGGGCGGGTGGCGACCCAGGCGACGATGTCGGCGACGTCGTCGGCGGTGAGTGGCTCGGCGACTCCGGCGTACACGGCGTCGGCCTTGGCCTGGTCGCCGTCGAAGCGGGTCAGGGCGAAACCCTCGCTCTTCACCATGCCGGGGGCGATCTCGCAGACGCGGACCGGCTGGTCGAACAGTTCCAGTCGCAGGGTGTCGACGATCGCCTTCGCCGCGTGCTTGGCCGCGACGTACCCGCCGCCGCCCTCGTACGCGACCTGGCCGGCCGTCGAGCCCATCACGACGATCTGACCCTCCGCGGCGATCAGTGCCGGGAGCAACGACTTGGTGACGGCGGCGACGCCGATCACGTTCACCTCGAACATCTGCCGCCAGGCGTCCAGATCTGCTTCCGAGACTGGCTCGAAGCCGAAGGCGCCGCCTGCATTGTTGAGCAGCAGGTCGACCCGGTCCCCAGCGGCGACGGCGAGCGCGGCGACGTCCTCGGCCGAGGTGACGTCGCATTGCACCGGACGCCCGTCGATCTCCTTGGCCAGCGCCTCGATCCGGTCCAGCCGGCGGGCGGCACAGATCACCTCAAACCCTTCCCGGGCGAGATAACGGGCCGACGCGGCCCCGATCCCGCTGCTGGCTCCGGTGACGACGGCAATCGGCCTAGCTGCTCCGCTCATGGTTGTAGTCTCCCAGCCTGCTTGCCCACCGACGGAACCAGTCCGGACAGTAGAACGTGCTGGCCAGCACCGAGGCGGTCACCGGCTTGATCGAGGAGCTGAGCCGAGAGACCACGGACGTGCACGCGCTGACCAACAGCCTCGCCGCGGCCCTCGAAACCGGCCAGACTCTCGCCCTCCCCATCGAGCCTCCGCAGGCGGAGCCGGCCGGATAGGGAGAAGTCCCGATTCCGCTGCGCGACGGCGGAGTTACGCTGATCGGGTGACCCAACCCTTGGCAGTCCGTCCTCTCCGGCGGGTCGCGATGATCAGCCTGCATACGTCGCCGCTGGACCAGCCTGGGACGGGCGACGCCGGCGGGATGAACGTCTACGTGGTCGAGCTGTCCAAACGGCTGGCCGGGCTCGGGATCGAGGTCGACGTCTTCACCCGCGCGACCGCGTCCGCGCTGCCCGCCAAGGTCGAGCTGCTGCCCGGCGTGAACGTGCGCAACGTGGCCGCCGGGCCGTTCGAGGGTCTGTCGAAAAACGAGCTGCCCTCGCAGCTGTGCACCTTCGCCCGCGCCGTACTGCGCGCCGAGGCGATCCGCGAACCCGGGTACTACGACGTGATCCACTCGCACTACTGGTTGTCCGGCCAGGTCGGACTGCTCGCCCGGGACCGCTGGGCCGTGCCGCTCGTGCACACCATGCACACGATGGCGAAGGTCAAGAACGCCAGCCTGGCCGAGAACGACGTACCGGAGCCGCCGGCCCGGTTGCTCGGCGAGGAGCAGGTCGTCGAGGCCGCGGACCGTCTGCTGGCCAACACCGACGACGAGGCACGGGAGCTGATCGACCTGTACGGCGCCCAGCCGGCGAAGGTCGGTGTGGTCAACCCGGGGGTCGACCTGGAGGTGTTCGGCCCGGGCGACCAGCTCGCGGCGCGGAAGGCGCTCGGGATCCGCGAGGACGCGATCGTGCTCGCGTTCGTCGGCCGGATCCAGCCGTTGAAGGCGCCGGACCTCTTGATCCGGGCCGCGGCCAGGATGCTCGCGCAGGACCCGTCGCTGCGGGACCGGCTGGTGGTCGCGATCATCGGCGGGCCGTCCGGCAACGGGATGGAACACCCCGAGTCGCACGCGGAACTCGCACGGGAGCTAGGCGTCTACGACGTGACCCGGTTCGTGAAGCCGATGGCTCGTGCCGGGTTGGCCGACTGGTACCGGGCCGCCTCGGTGGTGTGCGTACCGTCGTACTCGGAATCCTTCGGCCTGGTCGCGCTGGAAGCCCAGGCCTGCGGTACGCCGGTCGTCGCGGCCGCCGTGGGCGGGCTGACGACGGCGGTTTCGGACGGGGTGACCGGGTTGCTCGTACCGGGGCACGATGTCGGTGACTTCGCCGACGCGCTGCGCCGGATCGTGACGGATCCGTTGCTGCGCGAGACGATGAGCCGCGCGGCGGTCAAGCATGCTGGCGGTTTCGGCTGGGAACTGACCGCGGAGAAGACGCTGGCCGCCTACCGGACAGCGCAGCAGACGATGGCGGCCGAGCTGGCCCAGGAGGTTGGTCGATGAGGGTGTCCGCGGCGGATGTGATCCGTCAGGTGCTGACCGAGAACGACCTCGACTTCACCGAGGCCGAACCGGGGGTCTTCAGCGCCGACCTGCCGGGCGAGCGCAAGCTGAAGACCACGGTGTCGCTGACGGTCGGTAGCCAGGCGGTTCAGGTGCATGCATTCGTCGCGCGCCGGCCGGACGAGAACCACGAGGCCGTCTACCGCTGGCTGCTGGAGCGGAACCTCAAGATGTACGGCGTCGCCTTCGCCGTCGACCATCTGGGCGACATCCACCTGGACGGGCGGGTTCCGCTGCACGCCATCACGCCCGGCGAGGTGGACCGGCTGCTGGGCGCAGTTCTGGAGTATGCCGATTCGTCGTTCAACACGATCCTCGAGCTGGGCTTCGCGTCGTCGATCCGCAAGGAATACGAGTGGCGCCTGTCGCGCGGCGAATCCACCCGGAATCTGGACGCGTTCATGGGCTGGCTGGAGCCTCGCTAGTGCGTCCGACACGGGGCACTAGGCTGCGGGGTATGACTTACCGCCTGATCCTGCTGCGCCACGGCCACAGCGACTGGAACGCCAAGAACCTGTTCACCGGCTGGGTCGACGTCGACCTGAACGCCCAGGGCGTGGAGGAGGCGCACCGTGGCGGCCAGCTGCTGCTGGAGCGCGACCTGCTGCCTGATGTCCTGCACACGTCGCTCCTGCACCGCGCCATCCGGACGGCGACCATCGCCCTCGAGGAGGCCGGCCGGTCCTGGATCGACGTCCGCCGCTCCTGGCGGCTGAACGAGCGCCACTACGGCGGCCTGCAGGGCAAGGACAAGAAGCAGACGCTGGAGGAGCTCGGCGAGGAGCAGTTCATGCTGTTCCGCCGCTCCTACGACACCCCGCCGCCGCCGATCGAGCGCGGCTCGGAGTTCGACCAGGCCGGCGACCCGCGGTACGCCGGACTGCCGTCGGACATTCTGCCGGTCAGCGAGTGCCTCAAGGACGTCGTCGAGCGGATGCTGCCGTACTGGTACGACGCGATCGTGCCCGACCTGCGGGCCGGCAAGACCGTCCTGGTCACCGCCCACGGCAACTCGCTGCGCGCCCTGGTCAAGCACCTCGACAACCTCGACGAGCAGACCATCGTCGGCCTCAACATCCCGACCGGCATCCCGCTGTACTACGAACTCGACGAGGACTTCACCCCCATCAAGCCCGGCGGCGAATACCTCGACCCCAAGGCCGCCGCAGCCGCCATCGAAGCAGTCAAGAACCAGGGCCGCTGAGCGTGGATCGAGTGGTCAGGTGACCTCGCGGGCGGGTGAGACCTTCGATGTGGATCGTGCCGCGGCGGAGGTGGACGATCTTTTGGCGGCCCAGGTGCCGGCTGACGGCCCGACGGAGGCCAAAGGGGATCCGGCCACCGGGGAGTGGACTGTCACGGTCGGCGCTGGCTTCCGGATCGTGCCGCTGTGGGAGGGCGAGCCGCTGACCGGCTTGTACGGCGCCGAGTGGAACGACGAAGCGGATGCCGGCGACGCGCGGCTGGCCTCCTTGACGAAGGCGTTGGAGGCCCGCTGGGGTCCGCACCGGACGGTTCGGCTGGACGGGCCGTTCCTGCGCTGGCAAGGCGGCTCGCCCATCGAGGCGCTCTTCGAGGCGCTCTTCGCCGAGGACCTGTACGGGGACCTGAACGTCTGGGGCCCAGTCGACTCCACCGGTCGCTGTGTCGCAGCGACCGTCGGCCACAGCGACGGCGACGCCCCGCTGGTGCTCGCGGCCCTGGTCACCGACCGCCCGATCACCGAACCGGCCGGAGTGGAGGTGCCCTGACCGGGAGCGCCGCCCCGACCGGTGCCTGTGCCGGTGCGCCCGCCGGGATCTGGGGCGCCCCACCGCGGCAACACAAAGGAGCCCTCGGCAACCAAGTGGTTGCCGAGGGCGCCTTTTGGAAGTGGGTCAGTGGCTGCCGTTGCCGTTGGGGCCAGGGGTGGAGGCGCCCGCGCCTGAGCCGGCTGCTGTGCCGCCGATGGCGACCGGGAGTTCGCCGGTGACCAGGTAGACGACTCGGCGGGCCATCGAGACCGCGTGGTCGGCGATTCGCTCGTAGTACCGGCCGAGGAGGGCGATGTCGACCGCTACCTCGACGCCGTGCGGCCAGGAGTCGTCCATCATCAGCCGGAACTGGTTGCTGCGCAGCTTGTCCATCTCGTCGTCGACCGACTCCAGCTTGGCCGCCGCCTCGACGTCGCGGGTCTTGATCACGTCACCGGCGCCGTCGACCATCCGGCCGGCCACGGCGCCCATCTCCTCGATCACCGATTGCAGCTCGGCTGGGATCGCCGGTGCCGGGTAGCGCAGCCGGGCGATCTTCGACACGTGCGCGGCCAGGTCGCCCATCCGCTCCAGGTCGGCGACCATCCGCAGCGCGGCGACCAGCATCCGCAGCTCGTTGGCGACCGGGGACTGGCGGGCCATCAGCTCGAAGACCTTCTCCTCGATGCCTTCGCCGGCCGCGTCCAGCTGGATGTCGGAGGCAATCACTTCCTCGGCCTGCCGGATATCGGCGGTGAGCAGGGCCGTGGTGGAGCGGCGTACGGCGGTGGACACCGTCCGGGTCATCCGTTCGAGCTCCGCGAGAATGTCGTCGAGCTGCTCGTGATAGGTGTCGCGCATCGTGTCTGCATCCGATCTGTGGTGTCCGGTACTGCGGCGGGCGGGGTACCGCGGGCACGGTTCAGTACCCGCCCACCGTGGACCGTATGCCAACCAGGTTGCCGGTCGGCGACGAGTGGTGAACGCCCGATGAACAGTTAGGTCGCGTTCCGGTCATCGGGTGCTCATTCGGTCTTTCCCTGCTGGTTGCCCGCGTAGCATCGGTCTCGTGGACCCCACGCTGGCTGCGGTGCTGGGCGGCGTCATCGGCGCGGCCCTGGCTCTGCTTTCGCTCGGGGCGATGGTGCTGAGCGAGCGTTCCCAGACCAAAGTACCGGTCTCCCCGGACCCGATCGTGCCCAGCGGCGTCGCCACCGTCTTGTCCGTACTGCGCTCGTCCGCCGTCGTGATGGGCCCCGAGGACCAGGTGCTCCAGGCCAGCGCCCCGGCCCACGTGCTCGGCATCGTCCGTGGTGAGCGGCTGGTGGTGGACGACCTGCTGACCATGGTCCGGGCGGTCCGCCGCGACGGCGAGATCCGCCAGCAGGAGCTGGAGATCGTCCGCGGCCGGCTCGGCGCAACGCAGTACGTGAGTGCCCGGGTCGCCCCGCTCGGCAGCCAGCTGGTGCTGGTACTGGTCGAGGACCGGACCCGGGAACGCCGGCTGGACGCGATCCGCCGCGACTTCACCGTGAACGTCAGCCACGAGCTGAAGACCCCGATCGGCGCGCTGATCCTGCTCGCCGACGCGGTCTCCGAGGCCTCCGACGACCCGGACGCCGTCCAGCGCTTCTCCGGCCGGATGCGGATCGAGGCCTCCCGGCTGAGCCGGCTGGTCAAGGAGATCATCGAGCTGTCCCGGCTGCAGGGCGACGACCCGCTGGAGAATCCCGGCCCGGTCGACATCAACGGCGTGATCGAGGCCGCGGTGGACCGCTGCCGGGTCGACGCCGAGGACCGCGGCATCAGCCTGGTGGTGAAGACCGACCCCGCACTCGAGGTGATGGGCAGCGTCGACCAGCTGGCGATCGCGATCGGCAACCTGGTCGAGAACGCCGTCAACTACAGCCCCGACGGGACCCGGGTGGCAGTCGCCGCCCGGCCGATCGGGGACCTGGTGGAGATCACCGTCAGCGACCAGGGCGTGGGGATCCCGAGCAGTGACCTGGAACGCATCTTCGAGCGGTTCTACCGGGTCGACCGGGCCCGCAGCCGCGAGACGGGTGGTACCGGCCTCGGCCTGTCCATCGTCAAGCACATCGCCTCGATCCACGGTGGCGACGTGCGCGTCTGGAGCGTCGAGGGCCAGGGATCCACCTTCACCGTCCGACTCCCGCTGCGGCTCGATCCCGCGACCGGGCAACCCACGGACTCCACCATCCAGGAGGAGCTCGAACCACCGCTGACACCGACCCAGTCAGCGGACCAACGGTCTGGATCGCAGGATGCTTCGCAGCGACGGCGCCCAGGCGGGCACCTCGCGGCGTTGGAGGAGGAGCCACGATGAAACCCGCATCGAGGCTCCTCCTCCGCCTTGCGATGCACCCGCCTGGACGCCGTCGCCGCTGAAGCATCCTGCGATCCAGACCGTTCTAACCAAGGAGGCAGCTTCGTGACCCGAGTGCTGGTCGTCGAAGACGAAGAGAGCTACAGCGACGCGTTGTCGTACGTCCTGCGCAAGGAAGGGTTCGAGGTCGCCGTAGCGGAGACCGGACCCGACGCGCTGGACGAGTACGACCGGGCCGGCGCCGACATCGTCCTGCTGGACCTGATGCTGCCGGGCCTGTCCGGTACCGAGGTCTGCCGTGCGCTGCGCAGCCGGGGCAACGTCCCGGTGATCATCGTGTCGGCCAAGGACACCGAGGTGGACAAGGTGGTCGGCCTCGAACTGGGCGCCGACGACTACGTCACCAAGCCTTACAGCCCCCGCGAACTCCTGGCCCGCATCCGCGCCGTACTGCGCCGCGGCCAGGACGTCGAACTCCTCCCGGACACGTTGGAGGCGGGGCCGGTCCGGATGGATGTCGAGCGCCACGTGGTGACGGTGTCCGGCACCGAGATCCGGCTTCCCCTGAAGGAGTTCGAACTCCTGGAGATGCTGCTCCGCAACACCGGCCGCGTCCTCACCCGAGGCCAACTGATCGACCGCATCTGGGGCGCCGACTACGTAGGCGACACCAAGACCCTGGACGTCCACGTCAAACGCCTCCGCTCCAAACTGGAGAAGGACCCCTCAAACCCCTCCCACTTGGTAACAGTCCGAGGCCTGGGCTACAAGTTCGAGTCCTGACCCCTCACACCACCCGCCGCCGCTCGTTCCGTACTTCGGTGTGCTTAGCCCCTGCTCCGGGGGTTAGCCCCCTGGTAGAGCAGCGGGCTGACCCCCGGAGAAGGGGTGAAGCACACCAAGTGCGGTGAGGGGCGGCCGTTGGATGCGGCGGTGGCCGGCGGATCCGGGCGAGCTGCAGGTGAGAGAGCAAGGTCGTGGTCGGCTGGGCCGGAGTGCTGCGTCCTACCGGACCTCGTCGATCAGGTCGACCGCTTCGTCCATCCCGTAGCGGTCCCGGAGCGTCGCGAGGACCTCGTCCAGCGAGACCGTTGGGTTGCGGAGCCGACGGGTCAGGGTGACGACTGCTTCCAGCCCTAGTTCTGGCGCGACAGCGACGGTGTTCGCGGCGAACTCGCTCGGGGCGAGGATCTCGATGCCCGGCGGGATCCTGTCCTGCGGGAAGTCCTTGAAGTTCTCGGTCACGATGGCACCTGCGTGCCCCGCGACCGCAGCCGCTACGACGTGCTCGTCATCGCGATCCGGGAGCCCGAACGTGCCGTCATAGGGCTTCCAGTTCCTCACCTCGGCGTCGTCGAAATGTGTGCGCATCTGCTCGACGAGGTGCGCGGCACGGGCCTCTGCCTGGCGCCGGGGGACGCCGTGTCTCTCGATGAGCTTCTCGATCTCATGATGCTGCAGCTCATCGAGGATCGCGCTGCTCCATAGCGGGCGATAGAGATTTACGACGGCCAGGCTGAGCAGGAAATCCCGTTGGCGGCTAGGCCATAGGACGCAGGTATCGAGGAGCGCGGCGAACACTCGCCGATACTGTCAGAGATCAGCGGCTCGGCGCCTCTCGGCGAGTTGCTTGCGGATCCGCTTGAGGCTTTCATTCACGGCAGCGGGGTCCTCGTCCTCACTCACATCGACCGACGTGTCGGCGATCGCCTGGTACTGCCGTTGCCGACGAGCCTCGCGGTAGTCCAAGAGGTCCTTCAGCAGCACCTTCCGGCGGGTGCCGATTCGCTCACCAGCCAACTCGCCAGCTTCGATCAGCCGAACCACTGTCGGCCGGCTGACCCCGAGGAGATCTGCGGCCTGTTGGGTCGTCAGCTTCGGCATGGTCGGCGAAATCGTGATGGCCTTACCCGCCGTCAACGCCGCCACGGCCTGGACCAGCACCCTGTGCAGCGCCTCCGGGACCTCGATCTGGTCATGCTCATCGGCGCCTGCGAGGAAGTAGCGCCGCTCCGGTCGCTCACTCGTCTTACTGTGGTGGGCGTCAAGGAAGCTGGCGATCGTCGCCAACTGCTCCTGCTCTTCGGGCAGGTAGGTCTGCGACTCAAGGAGTTCGGCGCCCATGACAACCTCCACTATCGAACGAAACGAAGCTGCTTTCGTAACGTGCGAATATGGTCGCATGCAGCGCAGCGTTTAAACAAGCTATGCAAGGCTCGCGCGCGCAGCCGCAATGGATCTGTGACCCCAGCTCCCCACCGAGGTTGTGCCTCACCTAAGAGTTCACCGCCCGGCCGGGCGGCGCTATAGGGCTGCTAGCGAACGCGGTAGCCGAAGAGGCGGACCCAATCGCCGTGGTCGGTCGAGAGCAGTTGCTCTGCCATATCGTTCGCGGCCTCGATCGGGTCGGTCTTGGTGCTGGTGAGGAGGAGCAACTGCTGGCGGCTGCTCCCGCGAATGGCGTTCTCGAATGAGAGCACGACGCCTTCCTGCTTCCACGCGGGGCTGACCCATTTCAGAGCCAGGGTTGGTGGTAGTGCGAGGTCCGCCAGGTGTTCCTCGACGAGGCGGGCCGTCTGCCGTGGCGGGGTCTCCCAGGAGCGGTCACTCGTGGCGCGCTGGATCTCGGCGATGTACTGGTCGCGGTCGAAGTGGAGGTCGGGGAGGGCCCATGGTTTGCCTTCGTGGTCGGCGGCCTCGGGCTCGATGGGGCCGCCGAAGACGCCGACATAGTCACGGAAATCGACCCAGGAGATCCGCTTGTGGTCCGGTGAGGCGACGATGAACGGGGTGATGACGCCGCAGCCTGCTTGACCGCAGGAGCATCGGTACACGGCCACGCGGTTTCCGGGCCCGTCAGGAATGAGTGGCGACGGCACGCCGAGGAGGTCGGCGGGATCGAAACCCTGCCAGTCCTTCGCGACCTTCTCGAAGGGATTCTCGCCGTTGACGCGGATGCCGAGGACCGGCCAGTCGGCTCTGCCGTTGAGGACCTCGAACCTGAGGCTTAAGAAAGACAGGCCGTCCGTGGCTTGGGGCTGGTCGTTCATGTGGGAGGCGTTTTGCGGCACGCCATCGGCCATCGTTGGGGCTGGTGAAGCGGCCAGCCGAGAGCGCCGAGTCTACGGCCAGCGAACGGTGGCCGCCCCGCTCAGCCGGTAGGGGCAGACCAGTGCCGCCGCAGAGTCGCCGGTGGCACTTGGAGTCCGGGAAAGGGTTTAGGTTAGGCTCGCCTTAGTTGATTTGTCAGGAGCTAAGGAGAAACAGCATGTCCTGGTCCCGTACTGCCGTTGTGGTGGTCGCCGTTCTCGTTGCCTCGAGTGGGTTGGTTGCCTGTGGCAGTGATGATGCGGGGGATGCCGCGCCGGTCACGGGGGGTTCGGCTGGGTTTCCGGTGACGTTGAAGAACACCTTCGGGGAGACGACGATCCAGAAGAAGCCGGAGCGGATCGTCACGCTCGGGTGGAATGCTCAGGATGTCGTGTACGCGCTCGGGGAGACGCCGGTCGGGATGCCGCGGGTGACGTACGGGCCGACGCCGGCTGGGACGACCGCTTGGGATGCTGACAAGTTCGATTCGGCCAAGACGACTCTGCTGGATGCCAGTGAGAGCATTCCGTTCGAGAAGGTGGCCGCGTTGCGGCCGGATGTGATCTTGGCGCCGTACGAGGGGTTCGACAAGGCGACGTACACGAAGTTGTCGGAGATCGCGCCGACCGTCGCGTACCCGGGTGCTCCGTGGCAGACCACCTGGCAGGACCAGACGACCTTGATCGGCAAGGCGCTGGGCAAGTCGGCCGAGGCGGACAAACTGGTTGCCGGGATCAAGGATCTGACGGCGAAGGCCGCCGCGGAACATCCTGAGTTCAAGGGCAAGACGCTGTCGATCCAGTCCTTCGGGGCCGAGAACTACGTCTACATGCCGGGTGACCCGCGGGTGCAGATCCTGAACGAGATGGGCTTCGTCAACGCGCCGGGGGTCGAGGCGCTGGAGAAGACCAACAGCAAGAAGGAGTTCGCCCTCACCGTCAGCAAGGAGCGGGTCAACGAGCTGGACGCGGATGTGGTGGTCGGCTACATCGACGGGATGACGCCGGAGAAGTTCGCCGCCGACCCGGTCTACGCGTCGCTCGGTTCGTTCAAGCGGGGGAGCACCTACCTGATGACGGACCAGCAGGTCATCTCGGGCATGAGCGCGGTCAGCGTGCTGAGCGTCCCCTGGGTGCTGGACAAGATCGTCCCCGGCCTGGCCAAGGCCGCCGAAGCCGCGTCCTGAGCCCACGCGAACGCAGTACGGGCGGTGCCATCCCGGAAGGGGACGGCACCGCCCGTACTACGTATAACCGGTCAGCCGTGCGATTCGACGTTCGGCGCGGGCGACGGGGAGTAGTGGTCGGTGGTCAGCACCGGGATCGAGGTGGTGAGCGGGCCGGCCTTGCCGAACGTGATCGTCACCTTGAGCATCTGCCCGGGCTTGCCGCCGGTGACGGTGACCGGCTGACCGGCCGCGGGCGGGATGGTGAACGCCTGGCCGACCTTGAGGTCGGTCTCCTTGAGGCCACCGAACGTGACGGAGGGCGGCTGCTCGGTGCTGGTGCCGGTCACGGCCGGGCCGTCGGCGGGCGCCGAGGCGATGCTGACCAGCTTGTCGTCGGACTGGCCGTTGTTCACGAAGGTGCCGTGCAGTTCGCCCTTGCCGTCCGCGGAGGCCAGTACCAGCATGTTCCGGACGGCGATCCCGCCCGACTGGGCGTTGGTGCCCTCAGCCGGCTGGTAGGGCTTGGTGCTCTGGGCGTCGAAGCCGGCGCCACAGGCCCCGACCGTGACACTCAGAGCGACGGCGGCTCCGGCCAGGGCGGTACGCCGTACGACCTGCGAGGACAACGTGATGCGCACTGGTGTTCCCTCTCCTGCAACCAGATGGACGCCGCCAGGCTGAGGCCTCCGGCGGAGCACAGCGTAGCGAGCGAGGTGGGCGGACTCGACGGCGACCACCCCTGACGGGCCTGTTGCTCGCGCGTGCGAGGCACGGTCGGCAAAGTTTGTCAAGGCGGGAAATGGCCTCTGACCAGCGCAAACGCCCGAACCGGACCAGCGACTGCGTGGTAGGATAGGACTCGGAAAGGGGCACGTGACATATGACTTTCACAGTCGGCGAGACGGTTGTTTACCCCAACCATGGTGCGGCCGTCATCGAGGACATCGAGACCCGTCAGATCAAAGGTGAGGACAAGACCTATCTGGTCTTGAGGATCGTCGCTCAGAACGACCTGGTCGTCCGGGTCCCCGCGTGCAACCTCGATCTTGTCGGCGTGCGTGACGTCGTGGATCAGGCCGGTCTGGAGCGCGTCTTCGACGTGCTGCGGGCGCCGCACACGGAGGAGCCGACCAACTGGTCGCGTCGTTACAAGGCGAACCTGGAGAAGCTGCACTCCGGTGACGTGATGAAGGTGGCAGAGGTCGTTCGCGACCTGTGGCGCCGTGAGCGTGACCGCGGTCTCTCCGCCGGTGAGAAGCGGATGCTGGCGAAGGCTCGCCAGATTCTGGTCTCCGAGCTGGCCCTGGCCGAACACACCAACGAGGACAAGGCGGAAGCCATCCTCGACGAGGTCCTCGCCTCCTGACCAACTGGTCAGCAGTGGAGTCGGGGCAGCGCGACTGATCCGTCCGGCATGATGTCGTCGTGAGTACTGCGGCGATCATTCCGGCGGCCGGTCTCGGGCTCAGGCTCGGTGGTGAGGCACCAAAGGCATTGCGAGAGGTCGGTGGCGAATCGCTGCTGGTCCACGCCATTCGTGGACTGCGGGTAGCGACCGCCGCCGACCTCGCCTGCTTTGTGGTCGCCGTGCCACCCGGCAGTGAGGACGACGTCTTCAAACTCCTCGAGCCGTACTCCGGTCCGGTGGCGCTGCAGGTAGTTGCCGGCGGCGCCGAGCGCACCGACTCGGTCCGGCTGGCCCTGGAGCTGGTCCCTGCCGAGGGCATCGACTGCATCCTCGTGCACGACGCGGCCCGGCCGTTCGTACCGGCCGACGTGATCGAGCGAGTCGTTGCCGCGGTCCGCGCAGGTGCGCCCGCGGTGATCCCCGTCGTCCCCGTCACGGACACCATCAAACGCGTCGACGCAGCTGGGCAGGTGCTCGACACGCCCGACCGTTCGACGCTTGTCGCCGTCCAGACTCCGCAGGGGTTCGAGCCTTCTTTGTTGCGTCGGGCCCATAGCGGCGACACGACGGGCGCGACCGATGACGCGATGCTGTGCGAGCGGCTCGGCGTACGGGTGCAGACTGTCGAAGGGTCGCAGGACGCCTTCAAGGTGACGCGGCCACGGGACCTCATCCTGGCCGAATCGATCCTGGCTGAAAGGCGTCGTTCGTGAAGGTGCCGCGTGTAGGAACGGGCGTCGACGTCCACCCCGTCGAGGAAGGCCGGCCCATGTGGCTGGCCGGACTGCACTGGCCCGAGGAGTCCGCCGGGCCGTCGGGTCACTCCGATGGCGACGTGGCGGCGCATGCTGCCTGCGACGCTTTGCTTTCCGCGGCACGACTCGGGGACCTCGGCTCCAACTTCGGTACGTCGGAACCGCAGTGGGCGGGCGCTTCTGGCGCTACGTTGCTCGGCGAGGCGGCTCGGCGGGTTCGTGCCGCCGGGTTCGAGATCGGCAACATCTCCGTGCAGGTGATCTGCAACCGCCCCCGCTTCGCGGCCCGGCGCGAGGAAGCGGAGAAGGCACTCAGCGCCGCCTGCGACGCTGAGGTCTCCGTCTCCGCTACCACCACCGACGGCCTGGGCCTCACCGGCCGCGGCGAAGGCATCGCCGCCATCGCCACCGCCCTCGTCTACTAGCCCCGAACCCCCAGCCCATCAAACGAGCCCGCCCGGCGACCGCCCCGCGGAGCCGCGGTCTTCAGTCGCCCCTTTGATGGGCTGGACCTCCGTCGAGAAGCGAGCAGCCCTGGGGTTCAACTCGTTGCCTTGAGGTTCGGTGAGGATCCCGTAGAGCTCCGGCCGCCGGCCGCGTAACCACCGGCGACCCGTTGCCAGCGGCACCAGATCCAGGTCCAGGTCGGCCAGTACTACGGCCTCGGCCGGCGCCGGGGTCTCGGCGATGATCCGGCCGTACGGGTCGATCACCATCGTGTTTCCGGTCCGCAGTTCGTCGTCGTCCACACCGACTCCGTTGCTGAAGAGCACGAAGAGCCCGTTGTCGTGTGCGCGGGCGGGCAACCACCTCAGCAGCCACTCGCGTCCGTTCGGCCCGTTGAAAGCCTTCTCGACCGCGGCGGGATCGTCGAAACGGTTGGCCCACACCGACAGCGGGATCGGCTTCATCCCGTGCGGGCTGACCGAGTCGGTACCACCGGTCTGATGCGGCGCCACCAGGACGGTTGCTCCTAGCAACGCAGTCGCGCGGACGTTCTCGACGAGGTTGTTGTCCCAGCAGATCAGTACGCCGACCCGGACCTGCCAGGGCGTGTCGAAGACGGTGTAGCGCGAGCCACTGGAGATCGCCTCGTGCTCGAAGGCGTGCAGCTTGCGGTGCACGTGGATGCTGCCGTCGGGCAGGCAGACGGCGTACGAGTTGAACAGGGCGCCGGCGTCGGCCTCGAGCCAGCCGACGCCGAGGCCCGCACCGAGTTCTATCGCCAACGAGCGGATCTGGCTGATGGAAGGCCCGGTGGCGGGTTCGGCCAAGGAGTGGAGGCGGTCGGCGGTCTGGCGGCGGAGATGCCAGTAGCCGAGCAGGCACATCTCGGGGAAGACGACGAGTTGGGCGCCGTCGGCAACGGCCTGACGGGCGAGCCTGGTGATGGTTTCGAGGTTGCGGTCCGGTCGGTCGGGGACGGCTTCGAACTGGACGACGGCGCTGCGCAAGATGCTCACGTCCGCCATGGAAGTCGAGATTTACCATGCCGTCCAATAGCCATTTGATGGCAGTTCCATATCCTTCAGTTATGGACCTTCGGTTGCTGCGGGCGTTCGTGGCGGTCGCGCGGTGCGGGAACTTCGGCGCGGCGGCCGTCGAGTTGGCGACGAGTCAGCCCGCTCTCACGAAGCAGATTCAGCAGCTCGAGCGGCGGGTGGCGTCGACGCTCTTCGATCGCGGCCGGCATGGAGCCCGGCTGACGCCCGCTGGGGAGCTGCTGTTGCCGGACGCCCTGGACGTGCTGCAGAGGGTCGAGGCCTTCGAGCGGCGGGCCGCCCAGGTGGCTCTGGGTGTGGAGGGGGCGTTGACGATCGGCTTCGGAATGTCCGGCATCGAGCTGGCACCGCGGGCCGTCGCGTTGTTCCGGAGCCGCTATCCGCGGGTCGAGGTGACGCTTGACGACATGTCGTCGGCAGTCCAGTACGAGCGCCTGCTGGCCGGCAGCCTCCAGGTCGGCCTGGTCCGGCTGCCTGTGCCACCCGGCCTCAAGCACCTCCGGCTTCAGCAGGACCGGCTGGCGCTCGCAGTACCGGTCGGGGAGGTCGTCTCGAGAAGTCTGGCGACCTGGCTGGATGGCCGGCCGCTAGTCCGCCTCGCACCAGAGCGCGGCCCGGGGCTGACCGCCCAGATCACCGCCCTGTACGCCGAACTCGGTTGCCGGCCGTTAGTGCTTCAGGAGGCCGCCGACCTGCAAACCGTGCTCGCGCTGGTTGCCGCCGGGGTCGGCCCGGCCGTCGTACCGGCGACTGCCGTGTCGACCGCTTCGGAGGCGGTGCGCTTCATCCAGTTCCACAACGACGCGGCGACCTGGTGGACGGGAGCGGCGTGGAATCCGGCGATTCCCTCCCCACTCGTCTCCCACTTCCTCACCGCCGCCAGCCAGGTCGCTTTTTAGCGGCGACGCCGGGGGAGTGCTGGGAGCTCGGGCTCGTCCAGCCAGGCAGTGAACAGTGCCCGTACTGCGTCCGCGTCCGGGCTGAAGCCGGCCGCAAGTGAGGTGAAGTCCTCCGTGGTGACCGAGCCGTGCCGGTGGGTGCGGGTCCACGTGCGTAGTAGCTCGAAGAACGCGTCGTCGCCCAGTTGCAGGCGCAGTACGTGCAAGGTGATCGCGCCGCGCTTGTAGAGCCGGTCGTCGAACATCAGGTCGGGACCGGGGTCGGAGAGCAGTAGGTCCTGGTCGAGGCCGCGTAGCCGGGTGTGGGCCTTGGAGACCTGCTGGGACGCCGTGAGCCCGCCGGACTCCTCTGACCACAGCCACTCGGAGTAGCAGGCGAAACCCTCGTTCAGCCAGATGTCCTGCCACCGGGAGGGCGTCAGGCTGTTGCCGAACCACTGGTGGGCCAGCTCGTGCGCCACCAGTCGCTCAGCGCCGCGCTGGCCGTCCACGTGGTTGCTGCCGAACACAGAGATGCCCTGGGCTTCCAGCGGGATCTCCAGTGGGTCGTCCGTCACGACCACTGTGTAGCCGCCGAACGGGTACGGGCCGAACAGCTTGACGAACAGCCGCATCATGTCCTGCTGCCGCCCGAAGTCGGAGCGGAAGTCCCGCATCTGCGAGGCCGGCAGGACAGCACGCATGGTCACTGGCGAGGTGGCCAGCTCCAGTACGTCGTACCGGCCGATCTGTACGGTCGCCAGGTACGTCGCCATCGGTGCGGCCTGGTCGAAGACCCAGCTGGTCCGGCTGGCCTTGGTCCGGCGCGACACGAGCCGCCCGTTGGCCACTACGTGGTACGGCGAATCGGTGGTGATCGTGATCCGGTAGTGCGCCTTGTCGCTGGGGTGGTCGTTGCAGGGGAACCAGGTCGCGGCGCCACTCGGCTGGCTCGCGACGATCACGCCTTCGGTCAACTCTTCCCAGCCGAGCTCGCCCCACGGGCTGTCGATGGGAGCGGGGTTGCCGGAGTACTGGACGTTGACCACGAACTCGGCGCCGTCGGCGATCGCCGGTGACGGCCACACGTGCAGCTTGCCGTTGCGGTGCGCGTAGCGGCTGGCGCGACGGCCGTTGACGAGGACCTTGGCCACGCGCAGGGTTGCCAGGTCGAAACTCACCCGGGACAGCGCCTGGGTCGCGACGGCCGTGATGGTCGCCTTGCCACTCAGGCGGTTGCTGCTGACCCGGTAGTCGAGGTCCAGCTCGTAGGACTCCACCTTGTAGCCGCTGTTGCCGTGAGTCGGCACATAGCGATCTCCGGCTGTGTCCTCGCCAGGCATGCTCTTCACTGCTCTCCCCGCCCCGCCGCCGGTGCTACGGGCAACCATCAACCCTGCCAGGGCGCGATCGGGTTGCCGGCCCAGCGGGACCCGGCAGGAACACTCTCACCGCGCATCACCAGTGATACCGGGCCGATGGTCGCACCCGCTCCGATCGAGGAGGCAGGCAGGACGATGCCGTGCGGCCCGAGAGTCGAGCCCGGGCCGAAGGTGACGGTGTTCATCGACAGGAGTCTGTCATGAAACAAATGAGTCTGAAGTACACAGCCGCGATTCACCGTGGCACCGTCGCCGAGCGTGATCAGGTCCGCTTCGGGCAGCCAATAGGTCTCGCACCACACGCCCTTGCCGATCTTCGCGCCCAGCGAACGCAGCCAGAGCGCGAGCACCGGCGTCCCCGCCGCCGCATTGGCGAACCACGGCGCGGCGACCAGCTCGACGAAGTTGTCGACGACCTCGTTGCGCCAGACGAACGAGCTCCACAACGGGTACTCCCGGGCGCGCGTCCGGCCGACGATCAGCCACTTGGCGACGGTGGCCATGCCGCCGGCGACCGCGCCCGCGGCCAGGATCACCGCGCCGGACAGCAGGAACGTCGGCCATGGCCCGAGCCACAGGTCCAGCGCCTGCAGGGCGAACAGCACGCCGAGCGCGATCATTACCGTGCACATCATCGGGACGAAGCGGCACAGCTCGACCGCGGCCCGGGCGAACTTCAGCCGCAACGGCGGGTTGAACGTACGGCTCCGGTCGCCCTCGATGGTCTGCCGGCGCAGCTTCACCGGCGGGCTGCCGAGCCACGACGTACCGGCTTTGGATTTCTTCGGTGCGGCCGACAGGACGGCGACCAGGCCGTTCTTCGGTACTGAGCGACCGGGCGCGGTCATGCCCGAGTTGCCCAGGAAAGCGCGCTTGCCGACCTTCGCGCCGGCCACGTGCAGCCAGCCGCCGCCCAGCTCGTACGACGCGATCATGGTGTCGTCGGCCAGGAACGCGCCTTCACCGACAGTGGTCATCTTCGGCAGCAGCAGGACGGTCGAGGCCTCGACATCGCGGCCGATCTTCGCGCCGAGGGCCCGCAGCCACCAGGGCGTCAGCAGGCTCGCGTAGAGCGGGAAGAGCAGTGTCCGGGCCGAGTCGAGCAGCCGCTCGGTGGCCCACACCTGCCAGCCGATCCGGCTTCGCACGGGGTAGTGGCCGGCCTTGATGCCGATGCCGAGCAGCCGCACCCCGACCAGTGTCAGCAGCGCGAGGGTGACGAATCCGACCAGGGTCATCAGCGGGATCGCCCACAGCGCCTGCAATGCGGCGTCACCGAGTGAGGTGGTGCCGGCGACGGCGTTGCGTAGTACGAGGATCGCGGTGATGGCCGCGCCTAGTGGCAGCAGCGACATCAGCGCGGAGGCGGCGCCGTACGCGAGTACCCACCATGGGGCGCGGGCGGGGCGCTCGTCCGGCCACGGGTGCCGGGCGCGGCCGACCCGTGTCGCGGGGGAGCCGGACCAGCGCTCACTGGCCGGGACCTTGCCGGAGACTGCCGAGCCTGCGGCGATCTCTGCGTTGCGGCCGACCTCTGCACCGGGCAGGAGAGTACTGCGGGAGCCGATGACCGCCTCGGCGCCGACAGTGACCGTACCGACGTGCAGCCGGTCGCCGTCGATCCAGTAGCCGGACAGGTCGACCTCTGGCTCGATCGACGCGCCACGGCCCATCGTGAACATGCCGGTGACGGGCGGGAGCGTGTGGAGGTCGACACCGCGGCCGATCTTCGCGCCGAGAGCCCTTGCGTAGTAGGCGATCCAGGGCGCTCCGGCGAGGTTGGCTGCGCCTGCGGCGTCCGCAAGGTTCTCTGCCGCCCAAAGCCGGACATGTACGTTGCCGCCGCGTGGGTAGATGCCTGGCTTGAGTCCACGCAGCAGTAGCCGGGCACCGACGACAGCGATGCCCATGCGGCCTGCAGGCGAGATCAGGATCAGCCAGCCGGCCAGGATCCACCACCAGGACACCGTGCGCATCCACGGGTGCGGGCCGTCCGTCAGCGCTAGCAGGTTGTTGAGGGTGAACAGCCACACCAGCCAGCGAACGCCGACCACTGTCTGCAGTAGCAACGTCAGAGCGGTCTGGAGAAGCTGTGTACCCGGCGGAGTCGGTCGGACCTCGCGGATCTCCACTGGCACGGTTGTGGTGGTGAATGAGTCCAGCCGGTCAGCCAGAGCGCCTAGCCGCGGGTACTCGTAGATGTCGCTGACAGTGGCTTCGGCGTACCGCTCCCTGAGTGCAGAGACGAGCTGTGCTGCTGCGAGGCTGCCGCCACCGTGCAGGAAGAAGTCATTGTCAGCGCCGGTGACTGTTGCCCCCAGTACCTGGGTCCAGCGCTCTGCTAGCCAGCCTGCTGTTCCATCGAGCTCAGCGGGCGGCGCGTCTGTGTCCATGCCGGGCAGCGGCCAGGGCAGCGCGTTCCGGTCGACCTTGCCGGAGGTCCTGGTCGGCAGTGTGTCCGTGACGGCCAGCAGTGGTACCAATGCAGCCGGGAGCGCCTCACGCAGCCGCTCAGTCGCCGCTTGCCGGTCGAAGGCTTCCGGGTCTTCCGGTACGACGTACCCGACTAGTAGCTGATTCCCGGCGCCACTAGTCCGTACTGCGGCTGCCGCGCCGGTGACGCCGGGCAGCGCCTGTAGTGCTGCGTCGACCTCGCCCAGCTCGATCCGCCGGCCGCCGAGCTTGATCTGCTCGTCTGCGCGGCCCATGAACACCAGGCCCTCGGATTCGTTGCGTACCAGGTCGCCGCTGCGGTAGGCGCGTTCCCAGCCGAGCGACGGCATTGGCGCGAACTTCTCCGCGTCCTTCGCCGGGTCGAGATACCGGGCCAGCCCGACGCCGCCGATGATCAGCTCACCGGTTCCGCCCTCGGGTACTTCGTTGCCTGCGGCATCGACAACGGCTAGGTCCCAACCGTCCAGCGGCAGCCCGATGCGTACCGGCCCTTCGCCGGTCAGCTGCGCGCCACAAGCGACCACGGTCGCCTCCGTCGGGCCGTAGGTGTTCCAGACCTCGCGGCCGTCCACCGCCAACCGCTCGGCCAGCTCCGGCGGACACGCCTCGCCACCGAAGATCAGCAGCCGCACGTTGTCCAGCGCGTCCGACGGCCAGAGCGCGGCGAGTGTCGGCACGGTCGACACGATGGTGATGCCCTGGGCAACCAGCCACGGGCCGAGATCCATGCCACTGCGGACCAGCGAACGCGGCGCGGGTACCAGGCAAGCGCCGTACCGCCAGGCGAGCCACATCTCCTCGCAGGACGCGTCGAACGCCACGGACAGGCCGGCCAGTACGCGGTCCTCGGGGCCGAGTGGTTCCTTCTGCAGGAACATGCGCGCCTCGGCGTCGACGAAGGCGGCCGCGGAACGGTGCGTTACGGCTACGCCTTTGGGTACGCCGGTTGAGCCGGAGGTGAAGATGATCCAGGCGTCGTCATCAGGCGACGGGCCGTCACCCCGCGCGGCGTTCGCAGTACTGGCGTCGCCATCCATGCGGGCTGAGTACGGGAAGTCGTAGTATCCGTCCGCGTCATCGGGCGACGGGGCCGGCCGGGTCGAGGTGATCTCGAGGTCGTCGGTGACGATCGCCGCGACAGAGGCCTCGCCGAAGACAAGCTCAGCGCGCTCCTCGGGGTCGTCGGCGTCGACCGGAACATAGGCCGCACCCGCCTGCAGGGTGCCGAGGATCGCGACGTACAGGTCGTTGTGACCTGAGGAGATCCGTACTCCGACGCGGTCACCGGGCCCGATGCCGAGATCCGTCAACCGACGGGCAAGCTTGGTCAGCTGGCCGAGCAGATCGCGGTAGCTCAAACTGCCACTGCCGTCATCAAGAGCCGGCTCGTCCGGAAAACTCACCGCCGTCGCCTGCAGGATGTCAACCAACGTCCGCTCGGGCGGAGCGCTGTCGCCCCGTCGCAAAGTCACGGCCGGATGATACGCCGCCCAGACGACTCCAGTACCAATTCCTGCCCAACATCCGACGCCCATGCCGACTTGGACGCTCGCTCCTACGTCGCGTGCTCGCGGCGGTGCCGGGCGGCTGGTCTGGCTCGGCGGGAAAGCACGTGGCGACCGTCTGCACCTACCCATCGCGCATTTCCCGAACGAGTGACGAAGTAACCCGCAGCAACTCCCAGCTCACGGACTCTCACCGTGGCCGAGCGCGTCACGCAGACTTCGAGTCTGGCTGTCCTGACAACAAGGCAGTTCTTACTCTCAGTACTTGGTGCGGTCCCAACTGGCGCGAAAGGCCAACTCGTTCAACCGGGTGTTCCACAGTCGTCGCGAGCGGTCGGTTGGGTGTAGCTGGAAGCCCAGACGGGCCGGCTCGTCGTACCAGCAGAACGTTTCGATCTTGGCGGTGCCCAATGTGCGGACCTCATCGAGTGCCGGCGCCAGGTCGGAGTCCGACGTTGCGAGGATGACCAGATCTGTCGCCGGATCGTTGGCCTCTCGCACGGTGGCCAACGCGCACAGAACGTCGACCCCCTTCTCCCGGGGCGGCCCTTTCACGATCTTCTTGCCCTCATGGTCGGTGGCCTGCCTGCCGGTGGCATCACGCTCGTAGTCGTACTTCAGCGGGCGCAGGGTCACCCGAATACGTCTGTCGCGTTCCCACTGAGACTTCTGCGCCTGGTTGCGGGCGTACCCCTCTGGATCATGCTCAACAGAAGGCTGACCTCGGTACACCAGTACGTGACGCAGGATGGCGTGAGCCATCCCCGGCTTTTGCAAGCTATTGCGAGCGTTGAGCAGTTGACTGGCAAACAGCAGCGGGTCCACTAGGGTCTCGTGCTTTGGCAGGCGCCGCGTCGACTCGAACAGACTGTGCCCGGTGAGGTGCACGTTTTGATAGTCGATGACGATCGACGCCCGCAATTCTGTGCCCATGAGTCCCCCTGCGGACGAAAAAGCCCCACCAGTCCCGGAGGACGGTGGGGAGTTAGAGAGCCATCTTGACACACCGGGTGACGATCCTCAACTTGGTGTCACATGATGTCCCTTGCGAACGGCTAGAGCGCATCCGTCGCCGACGAGGCTGTGGCCCGGGACGTTCGCTACGCCATCGTTGACGAGCGCGGCGCATGGATGGTGGGCAACCTTCATCTGCCCACCTGCCGCCACCACCGCGAGCACGCTACGCAGGGGTGCGATCTGGGTGGGCGGGAGCGGGCGAGCAGTGAGCGACGGATGAGAAAGTGATGAGCCTGCGGGGGTGTTCTTCTCCGCGGTAGCGGCTACTTCACTTGGTCCTGCGCTGCTGCGTAGGTGTTGCAAGCCTTGGTTTCGCCGACGTTCAGGCCGTTGACTATCCAGAAGCCCTGGCTGGTCGCCAATCCGTGGGTTCGTTCGTTCTCCGGCGTGTCCGGTGACTCGCCGAAGCTGTTGCTGGCCTGGAACTCGAACTCCTTCGAGCGGGCCGCGAACGGATAAGACTTCTGCACCGACCTACTGAAGACCCCCGCGAAACACGAAGCCTGCAGCTCATTGCGGCGCGAGCTTTCCAGTCTCATGTCCGGGTGGTCCTGCACGTAAGCAGAACGCGCATAGAACAGATCAGACACGCTCTGCACGTGATGGCCGTACTCGTGCGCGATCGTCATCAGATACGCCAGGTCCTGCTTGGGTCCGAAGGCCTTGTTCATCTGCTTCACGTCGGTGTACATCACGTGGTTGCCGAAGCAGTAGAACGCCAGCACCCGGCCGGACAGCGGCGCGAAGTCGCCGCACGGCGTACGGACCGGTGCGTCGAAGACGACCAGGCCTGGGTCGGGTTCCTTCTTGCCGATCCTCTCGAAGGCCGGGCGCCAGGCGTCGTTCAGGCACTTGAAGAGCTTCTCGTAGTAGACCTTCTGCGCCGCCAGGCTGCCGTCGCCGAGCTTCTCGGCCGGGCAGTTCTGTTCGCCCAGGCCGCCGGCCTGGTAGATCGGGGCGTTCAGCAGGTAGTCCTCGGCCGAGCCCTTGGGGGCGCTGGTCGTGGGAGTCGGTACTACGGACGGCCCGCTCACCTGCGGGTCTGTGCTGTCGGCTGAGTTGCCGGTCAGCAGTACGGCGACGACGCTCAGCGCGATGCCGAGGAACGCAACGACGGAGAACCCGAGCAGTACCAGCTTGAGCGCGCCACCCCGCCGTGGCGGCGGCTGGAACCCATTGAACTGATGAGGACCACCAGGACCGTAGTACTGCTGGGGCCACTGCCCCTGGTACTGCGTCTGCGGGTACTGCTGTCCCTGCGGAGGGAACTGTCCCGGCGGTGGACCCTGCTGCCACTGAGTCTGCTGCGGTGGCGGCAGTACGCCGGGCGGCGGAGCGGGCCGGTCCTGGGGACGGCCGCCGTACCCGTACGGGGTGCTCACGTGTCGTTGCCCCTTCAGTTCGGTGTCGGTCGGCTCGCCCGGCACTACTCCTGATCGGGAGTTGGCTGGACGAACCGGCACGAGACTACTCTCGACCCATGTCACTGAAGCGCCGCCTGTTGCCGGCCGCCCTGCTCGTGTCTCTGACAGTCCCCTTCGTTGCCCTCGGCACGTTGCCCGCCCAGGCCGCGGACGACCAGATCACCGCGTACGCCGCTGAGGCGTCGCTGACCGGTGACGGCGTCCTCAAGGTCAAGGAGACGGTCGACCTGACCGCCGGCGGCGACAGCTTCGCGCGGACCCTGACCACCCGGGTCCGGTCCGACGCGGACGAGGACCGCACCTACGACATCCGCAACGTGTCGGCCACGGTGAACGGTCAGCCCGCCGAGAACTTCGAGGACAAGGGCATCGAGAACGGTCGCCGGCTCAGCCTCAAGGTGTCCGGCCAGGCCAAGATCGTCTACAGCTACGAGGTCGGCAACGTCGTCTCCGACTCGACCGAGGGCCGCGAGGTGAGCTGGCCGATCGTCCAGGGCTACTCCGTCGGCATCCCGAAGGCGTCCGTGTCGCTGAGCGTGCCGTTCGCGACCTGGGTGACCTGCATCGCCGGCCGGGTCGGCTCGAGCATGCCCTGTACGACGTCGCAGCTGGCCGAGAACGCATCGCTCGAGATCGAGCAGATGGGTGTACCGGCGGGTGGCCGGCTGACCTTCCTGACCGGGCTGAGCGGCCAGGCGTCGGTCCAGCCCAACGCGGAGTTCAAGACCCGTTGGAGCCTGGGCAACGCCTTCACCCTCGACGCATCCACGATCGGCCTGAGCGTGCTGCTGCTCGGCCTCGGCGTACTGGGTGCCGCGGCGCTGTGGTTCTTCCGCGGCCGGGACGCGGTCAAGACCGGGCCGGGCACGCCGGAGCGGCCGGTACTGAACAGTGCCGACGGCCCGCAGTTCGCAGCGCCGGACGGGATCCGGCCGGGGCAGGTCGGCACCGTGGTGGACGAGACGGCCGACGTCGTCGACATCACCGCGACGCTGCTGGACCTTGCCGTGCGCAACTATCTGACGATCGTGGAGCTGCCGCGCGGGTCGCAGTTCGGCAAGCTGGACTGGGAGCTGCGGCGGCTCAACGCGGGCGGCTCGGAGCTACTGCCGTACGAGAAGGCCTTGCTGGACGCGGTGTTCGCCGACGGGGAGACGGTCCAGGTGTCCACGCTCGGACCCGCACTGCGGTCGCGACTCAACCTGGTACGCGAGCACCTGTACGCCGATGTCGTGACGCAGGGCTGGTTCGCGAGCCGTCCCGACGCGGTGCGGAACCGGTGGACCACGGCCGGCCTTGTGCTGCTGGGGGCTGGCGTGGTGCTGACCGTCGTACTCGCCATCGCGACCAAGTACGGGCTGGTCGGCTTCGCGGTGATGCTGGCTGGGCTGGTGCTGACGCTGGTCGGACAGGTTGCTCCGGCTCGTACAGCTCGCGGTGCCGCAGTACTGGGTCGTGTGGCCGGCCTCCAGCGGTACTTGGCCGACGAGACGTCCGCGGACCTGCCGCAGAGTCACCGGCTCGAGTTCGCGTCGCGCTGCCTGCCGTACGCCGCAGTACTGGGCCTGACGGAGAAGTGGGCGCTGGAGATCGCGGCAACCGATGACGACGACGACCCGGATGCGGGAATCGGCTGGTACTCCGGTCCGGAGAACTGGCACCTGTCCGACATTGGTGAGTCGCTGTCGAACTTCGTCACCGCCTTCGGTGGCACGCTGTCGACGGCCCGCCGGTTGTTCTGAGCAAAACGAAAGGCCCGGAATCCCTTGTATTCAAGGGGTTCCGGGCCTTCGTTGTGTTCAGTTGGTGAGGACAGTCTGGGCGACGAAGGTGTTGCACACGTTCGGGCTCTTGGTGTTGAAGCCGCGCACCGACCAGTAGTTGTGGTTCACCCGGTTGCCACGGTCATGCACCCGCGGCCGGGAGTACTCGTCGCCGGTGTTGGCGATCAGTACCTTCCAGGTGGCCAGCAACGGACCGCGGAGCGGGATGTAAGGCCCGGCCGCGCCCAGGTACGCCGACCCGAAGCAGGACGCCTGCAGCTCGCGCCGACGGCTCTCCGTCAGCTGATCTGCCGGGGAAGCGGCGTTCACCTGCCGGGAGAGCGAGGCGGCGTAGATGCCGGACAGCTTCTGCACGTGGTGGCCGTACTCGTGGGCGAGCGTGTTCATCATCCACACGCGGCCGGTGACCGGGTTCCGCTTGTAGTAGGCAGCACCGAGCGCGTACGGCATGTAGATGGTCTCGTTGGTGCCGCAGTAGAAGGCGCGGTTGCCGCTTTCGGCGCCGCACACGGTCTTCATCGGGCCGGCGAACACGACCAGCTTCGGTGCGCGGTACGGCAGGCTCGCCTTCTTCATCGCCAGCCACCAGGTGCGGTTCATGCACGGCACGATCAGGCCGTAGTACGCCTTGGCGCCGGCGAACGTCGACGGGACAGCCTTCGGCTCCAGGCACTGCGTGGGGCTGAGGACGCCGACCGTGTACAGCCTGCTGGTGGTAACGATCTCGTCGACCGTCGGCGGCGCCGGGGTGGTCGGTGTGGCCGACGGGGTCTCCGAGGGCGTCACCGAAGGCGCAGTGGTCGGCGTCTCGGCTGACGCCGGGACCTTGTCGTCGCCGGTGTTCCGCAGGATAAGAGTGACGCCCGAGCCGACCACGAGCACCGCAAGCACCACTAGCCCGATCAGCAACGCCCTGGACGTACGCCGAGGCTTCCGCCGCCGGCCAGGCCCTGGCGGCTGCGGAATGGGGATCGGCGGGTACTGCCAGGTCTGAGGCTGCTGCACTGGTTGCCCCAACCCCTGGAACCCACCCTCAGCCGGCGTGGGCGCAGGCTGCTGCCACCCAGCACCGCTGTCACCAGCGGCAGCACCGGGCTGCTGTGTCCCACGCCCGCTCTGCGGCGGCCCCGCGTGCCGGGCTCCCCGCCGTCCGCCCGCACTCGGCCCAGGACCGGCGGGCGCAGTACCGGCTGGCGGAGGACCAGCAGGCGGAGGGCCGGCCGGAGCATGACCAGCCGGCGGACGTCCGGCCTGCGGAGGTCCAGCGGGGGTAGCGCCGGGTTGGGAGTACGGCGGGAGGTTCCAGGTGAGGTTGCCCGGGCGTTGGCCGGGTGGACCGACCAACGGGGGCTGCTCGCCGGGAGGAGCAGGCTGCAGGTACTCCTTCTGCTTCTCGGTGGACTCGGTCCACCACAGGGGCGACTGGCCATCCCCGCGCGCAGGCCCATTGGCCGGCTGGTCGGTGGGCTGGTCACCCTCCCGCTCCGGCTCATCGGGGTTCCGCCCAGGGGGTGGAGTCCAGTTGTCCGACATCGATTCTCCCTCACGAAACCTTGCCGGCCGAAGCCGTGAACGTCGCCGATCGCGGCCCCTTAGTGCGCCGTGTCGGAGGTTCCGTTGCGCTACCGGCGCCCAGGCACGCACCTCGCGGCGGCGGAGAAACGGCCACGATGGAAAAACATCGAGGCCGCTCCTCCGCC
>NZ_AQUZ01000061.1 GCF_000372465.1 Kribbella catacumbae DSM 19601 | reverse complement strand
GGTGTCGGCCTGCGCGGCCGCGTGCAGAGTAGGTACGGTCTTCATGGCGGTCCCCTTCCTTCGGGTGTTCTTGGTCGTTCACCCGAGACCTACCACCAGGCAGGCCTCAGGTGGGGGACCGCCACCTCAAGTTCCACGAAGACCGGGACAACCTCGAGCTACGCGGTGGATGGGGTTTGGCCGGTGAAGGTGATTCGCCAGTCGGTGGACCAGGCGTGGACTGCTATGTCGAAGCCGTTGCGGTGGGCAAGTACTCGGTGGTGGCCGTCTTCCTCTGGGGCTATTTCGGTTGCCCATCCTCGCGCTTCGAGGGCGGCGGCCGCGGAGGCGACCGCGGAGGCAGGGTCTGCGGACTTTGGATCGCCCGTTTCTACCGTCACGCTCGATACGGTCGCCGGGCCGCGGCCGTCGAAGAGGGCGCCGGGGTTTACCGGGCCGGGGTCGTGCGTTACGACGCCGCGCTGGCCTGGTACGACGATTGCTGCGACCGCCAGGAGTTCCTCGCGCAAGAGTTCTCTCGCGTCGGTCATCGCTGTGCTCCTCTCGACTGCTTTGATCCTGGCAGCCGCGACGGCCCGGGCGGCCGGGACGGTATCCGCGAGCCGCCCGGCCCAGCCGCGTGCCGGGCCGCTGTTTCGCGGGAGGGTTTGGTGACGGCCACCATTCCGTCATACACCTTCGAGGCGGCTCCCGAGAGCATTCGGAGGCCGGGGCCCCAGGCCAGCTTGGTTTCTTGCGCCGGGCTGGTGTCGGTCCGGGTGATGCGGGAGAGGTCGCCACGGACGACGCGGCCGATGTTGCGCAAGGACTCGCTGTTCGTTCGGTAGTACTCGTTGTGCCAGTGCACCGAGATCGCTGTGTCACGAGCCAGCGGGTCGTTCGTCGCCATCCGGATCGCGTCCGGGAAGCCGGCCGGGTCGGGGCCGTGCCATTGGGTGTAGGAGACGTAGTCGCCGGGCGCCCGCTCCACATACAACCGGGTGGGTGGCGCGACCAGATCCGAAGCCTGGTCGACATGTTTGTCGATGCCAGGGCTGCCGGTCAGTACGACGCGGTCGGGGTGCGCGCCGTTCAGCAGGGCCTGGCCGACGACGTCGGTTCCGTAGCTGTGGCCGACCAGCGTGACCTTTGCCTCCGGCAACTTCACGTCGTCCAGCGAGGATAGGAAGGATGCCAACCGAGGCCCAGCGCCGAGTGCGGCGTCCTTGCTCATCGCTTCGCGGATCCCTTGCGGCGAGTCATAGTCGAGCCAGACAAGGACAGCGGTACCAGGCCCGGCCTCGTGCCTGATCGCCTCGCCACGATCCGCCTGGCCGCTGAAACTCTCCAGCGAGTTGCCCATCCCAGGCACCAGTACTGCGAGGTTGTCCGCCTGCGAGAGGTCGCCCAGTACCTCGACCGCCCTACCCTGACCCAATGGATCGACCGACCAGAACCGACGGTACCGTTGCACCTCGATGACATTGCCCGAGGCATCCAGTTCTGCGGTCGAGACAGGTGCGAGCAACTCGCGGACGGTGTCCAGCCGCGTGAGTTCCTGCTTGTTCGCAGTACCGGCGTCGACCGCAGCCTGCAGCCGGTCGCGCGCGGAAACCAACAGCAGGTGGTTAGCGCGGAACCGTGCCTCGAGATCCATCGCGACTCCCCGTCAGCACTCAGTCACCCAAGTCCCACGCAGTGTGGCATCCGGCAACCCCTGACGGGAAGAGCTGACTCAGCCGAAAGTGAGCGACCAGCTGCCGGCGTGAGCCGAGAGCCGCACCACCGACAGCGGCCGTACGTCGACATGCCGCAACGACTCCGCAGGCGCGTCGAGCACATAAAGCACCGCCGCCCGAACCACCGCCGGATGCACCACAGCAGCTACCGTGCCGTTGCCGGAGTGGCCCAGATCGCCGAGCCAATCAGCCACCCGCGTGATCACATCGTTCTCGGTCTCGCCACCAGGCGGCGCCGTATGCGGCCGCTCGAGCCAGGTCGCCACCGCGCCCGGTGATGCCTCGAGCAACTCCTCCAGCTCGCGCCCGCTCCACTCGCCGTACTCCCGATCCCGCAACGCCGGCGCCACGACGGGGTCCAACCCGAGCGCTGAGGCGGTCCGCAGGGCAGCCACCTCGGGCCCGGAGTACACGAAGTCGGCAGCGATCTTCAGCTCCCGGGCAGCCTCGACGCCGGCCGGATCAGGCTCGGCATCACCGCCGAGAACGAGTCCGCGCAAGGCGGGCGTCAGCGCGTGCGCGACCAGCGTCAGAGACGTCAAGCGACAACCACCTCAGGTTCTGCCTTCGCCGTACGACGGTCGATCGCCGCCGCGTAGCCCAGTCCGAGCAGCAGCCAGAGCGTGGTCTGCGTGCCCAGCGAGGCCAGCCGGAACTCCCAGAGCAGCGTAGCGGGGAACGACCCCGGAACCTCGCTGATCGTGGGCAGGATCAGGTACGCGGCGACCACGGTCACGACGAACGCCGCTGCGCCGGCAACTAGACGGATCCACGGCTCCGACCCGAAGCGAGCCGACCAACGGGACGCCGCGACGCCGGCCCAGACCGCGAGCAGGCCGATCACGATCGTCAGCAGATATGTCACAGTGCGCTTGGTGATCGTCTCGGGATCGCCGACGGCCGGCGGATTCGGCGGGTACTTGAGGAACGGCACGAGCACGATCCCGACGTACCCGGCGGCGGCCAGCCCGAGGGCGGCGTACGAGTCGCTGGGGGTGCGCAGGCGGCGGCGCAGCAAGGCGAACCCGACCGCGAAGATGCCACCCAGCGCAACGCCGTACAGGGAGGTCGCGAGGAACAGGCCGAACCGCTGCCCGTCGCGGCTGACAAGTGGTTCTTCCTCGGCCTCGGCGGGGACGGCTTTCCCGTTGGCGTCGTGGGTGTGCGCGGTGCCGGCCGCCTCTTCGATCGCGATCGCGGAGTCGATGTGCGGTTCGCCCGTCACATACGCGAAGGTTCCGGCCAGCAGGCCGGCGAAGAGGCCGACGATCAGTCCGCGCACCAGGAGAGATCCGAAGGTGCGCATAGTGGTCCTGTCGTTCGGAGAGGTGGTACTGCGGCAGGACTCAGTGGCAGGGGACGCCGAGCAGGTGCCGCCCGTCGTGCATGAGTTCGTGCAGGTACATGCCGGACTGGGACAGGCCGCCCTGGTCGAAAGCCACCAGGTAGGCCAGCGTCAGCAGCAGGCCGACGGTCAGCAGGGCAAGGGCGAGAAGCCGCGGCGAAGCTGCCGGTACGGCGACCGAGCGGGCAGGCGTGGATGCAGACATCAGGTACCTCCTGGGGAAGTGCGCGTCCCCTTCGAAAGGCTGCTGGTGCCCGAGCGTCCTGACTCACGAGCAAGCTCGCTCACAGTGGCGCGGCCGTACCGGTCTCTCACCGGTTTCCCTCATGGCACCGCAGGTTGTCCCTCGAAAGGTAGCGGCCCCGTTCGGCCGGGGTCAACGCACTGGGACGGCTCAGGTGGGAAAGATCACCCGTACTCCGTGCGCCCGCACTAACTGGCCTGCTTCGACGATCAGTCGCCGGGCCAGCTGGTCCGAGACGCCCCGCAGCCTGGCGACGATCTGCGGGCTGGCGCTGCTCAACGCGACCAGATCCGGAACTCCCACCGCAGAGAGTTCGACCGCCCGGGCGGCCCCGATCCCACGAACCGCAGTGACCGGCAGATCCGTCCGGACCCGCGACACGACCGCGGGACCGGTGGTCAGCGCCTGCCGGTCCGGGATCCGGAAGCGTGGCAGGTGAATCTCCGGCGCCATCCTCAACTGCCCGCCGAGGCGCAGCCGGTCGGTACCGCAGGTCGGGCAGGAGGTGAGAGACGCCGGTCGGCCTGCAGGGGTCAGGACGGCGACCGGACGGCGTACGGGCCGGTCTTCGCCGCAGGTCGAGCAGTAGCACTGCTCACCGTCAGGCCCGTCGCCGACTGGCGTCGACGGGCAGAGGCCATCAGCAGGCAGCGGCGAAGCGACTGGCAAGCCCTCGTCCAACTGCACCGACACTCCAGTCATCGTCAGGTCGCCAGGGGCCTGAGAGACAAACTGCAGGGCGACCTGTTGCGCAGTGCCGCAGGTCAGCGTGAGCGCCGACAGCTCCACAGCACCACCAGCCGGTACTACGAACCGCAGGCGGGCGACCGCTGACCCCGCAGGCACGGTCCCGTTCATCGCGCGGTCCTCGAAGTCCAGCGGATCAAGCGGCAGCGTCAGCGCAGCACCGATCGGCGCCTCGGTCTCGTCGCCGAAGGTCAGCTCCATCGCCGCGGCGGGGCCATCGACCCGGGCAGTCAGTCGCAGGTCGAAGACGTCAGCCTGATCCACCGGCACCAGCTGAGTCACGAGGGCGTCGGTCGCGCCGGAGTTCGTCATGGTGATCCCCGTACCTCCTGACGGCGCGACCACGGCACCAGAAGGAGTCCAGGACGACGGCAACGTGGACACGGCGTCCGCAGTACCGGCCAGCGTGATCCGGTCCACGGCGGTCAGGCCGCCCGGGGTGAAGATCCTGATCTCCACCTGGCTGGCGCCGGGTGGCGAGGTCACCACGACTTCGTGCCGCGGGATGTGGTCCAGGGCCGTCTCCCGATCGGCGTTGAACGAAGTGATGGGCACCCGGTCGGTCCGTCCGCGAGAACACGCCGAGCCGCGCCAGATCAACTGGGCGACTGCGTCCTCGTCCTGACTGATCCCGTCGAAGGCGAACCGGTACCGCGTATCGGCGAGCACCCCGACGGCCTGCGAGATCGCAGCCGGCCGCGGCACCTTGCTCTCGCGACGGTTCAGATCGCCGAGCAGCGCGAACACCTCACCGGTCGCCGGGAAAGCGAATGGCCGGACGTCGCCCGCGGTCAGCTCCCAGTCCACCGGCTGGGCATTACCCAGGGTCAGCAACTGCGCCGAGGAACCGTCCTCCAACGTCACCACCGCGTGCGTCCCGGCCGGGCTGACCACGATCTCGGCGCCGTCCGAGGTGTTGTCCATGACCGCGCCGGGCTGGACGATCAGCGCCCGCCGGCGGACGTCGATCGCCAGCACAGCGCCGTCCTGGATCACCAGACCCAACTCGTCGGCAGGATCGACGCCCAGGCACTGCGGGCTCGAGCCGGCCGGCAGGTCGAACTTGCTGACCATGGTCAGGTCGTTCGCTCGCAGGAACTGCACGGTCTGCTGGCCGAGGAAGATCACCTGGCTCCTCGACGACACGACCGCCAAGTCGATGCCGCCGTCGATCAATTCGACCGATTGCGCGTTGCGGGCCAGTAGCCCTGACCGGTCGGGATAGCGGACCACGGTCGCCTTGCCGTCGCCGCGGAGCAACAGGTAGATCGCACCGTCGGCACCGGTCGCGAGTGCTCTCGGGATGCCGATCATCCGGTCGGACGGCAGCTCGGACCAGTTCGGTGTGCCCGCTCGTAGGTCCACCCAGCTGACGAAGCGCACCACGGCTTCGTTCGAGTCGTCTCGGCAGAGCAGCAGAACACCGGATCCGTCAGCCACCCGCACCACGTCCAGCACCTGCTCCGGTACTGCGATCGCAGGGCCGATCGGCTGTCCGTTCGCCGTCGACGCCAACTGCAGGAAGGCTCCCGGAACGCGCCCACTGTCCTCGGTCAAGGCAACGACGACCTGTGCGCCAGAGGGGTCGACCGCCATCGCGACCGGGAATCCCGCCGAACCGAGAGCCGAGTTGAACCCTGGCAGTCGCGTGAAGACGTCATAAGACTGAAGCCTCGCGCCGGCGGCACCCTGCGCACCGAGCAGCACGGTGCCGCTGTCGGGCAGGAAGGCCGCGGCCCGGCCGAGCGACTGCCGCTGGTTCGCGCCACCGAGCGCCAGCGGCCCACCGATCTCGGTGCCGACGCGGTACCAGTCCGCAAAGGTGCCATTGGCAACATGTTCGGCAGTCACCTGCGCTTGGCTCTGCCCGGCAACGGCCGTGTTGACCGCACCCGCCACCTCCGGGAGGCTCAGGTCGAGATCGATCGACCCCTGCGCGGCGAATCGTTGCAGCGACACGGCAACTTCTTCGGTGCCTGCGGCAACACGCAGCTCCAGCGGCATCTGGAAGGTGCTGGTCACCTGCCGCAACCTCAAGTGCGCCTCAACCCCACTGCCGACCACCCGCCAGGACAGCCCACCGTCGGTCGTCTTCTGCAAAGCCCGAGCCGGCGCGCCGTCTGCTGCAGCTGCAGCTGCAGCTCCCCAGGTCGCGACGCCTTCCTTCGCCTGCACGACCAGCCAATGCCGTACTCCGCCGGGCAACTCCAGCTCGGCCGGCAAGACCACATTCAGCCAGGTCGGCGATCCGGCCGTGTCACGCGTCAGCGTGAGTTCAGCCGGTTTGCTCAACGACGACACCCTGCCCGGCTTGCCGTCCAGGTCGTTCACCACGTCGATCGCCAGCTTCGCCTCCGCCGTCACCGACGTGACCAGGAGATCGATCGAGCTCGCCACCTCCGCGGCGATGAGGGTGAAGGGCTGCGCCAGCGGTCCCGCGGCAGAGACCTCCACATGCTCGGTCGTCGCAGGCGTCAACGCCCCGAAGACAACCGTGCTCGCCTCGAACCCACCCTGCACCCGCCCGGCCGTCCCACCCGGTACTGCGATCAGGCCCGGCGCCATCGCGATGCTGAGAGCAGCCACGGCGGTCGGCGTACCGGCGTACTGGTAGCTCGACTGGATCGTGGTGAGGTCGTCGGGGGTCGCGGAGACGGCGACCGTGTAGTCGACCTCCAGGTCGAGGTCGAGTCGCGAGATCGAGTTGGAGGTGACGATGAAAGGCACCACGTGACAACCGTTCTCCACCGGGAGTTCGAGCAGCATGCCTTGCAGCAGGGCGGAGAAGTCCGGGGTCGTGACCGGTTGGACGAGATCGCCGGTGCGGTTGTAGAAGACCGGTCCGCCTTCCACGGCAAGGGTGATGTCGGTCGGTGGTGACACCACCTTCAGCGCGGAGATGTCGGCGCTGGGCTTGGCGATGCGCAGGCCTGTCACTGTCAGCCCTGGCAGGTCCATCGAGTCGCTCAACTTCAGCGCCGGACCGGCGCCGAGACCACCCGAGTCGTTCACTCCAAGGAAGCCACCACCGAGATCGACCAGCAGTACGCCATCAGGTTGCGTGCTGTTCAGGCTGGTCCCGGTGAGCGCGGCGAGTTTCCGGCGCGCATGCAGGTCGATCTCGACCGCACCGGCCGGCAGCGCCTTGTTGGCACCCCAGTCGCCGATCGGCCCGCGGAACTCGATCGTCTCCAGGAATCGCCGGCCCGGGTCCACGCTGTGCGGCGTCACCGTCAGCACGGCGCGGCTGATCACCGCACCGGCCGGGAGACGGCGCAGTACCAGCCGGCGGAGCCGCTCGAACGGCGCCGACCGGCCCGTGTACCTGGTCCGGATCCTCATCGGGTCAGACCTTGAGCAGGATCATGACCGCGAGCTCGTCGCCGTACTCGCCTTGCAGGTAGTCGGCGACCTGGCCGACCTCCGGTCCGCCGTGCAGCGCGTCGCCGGGGAACCACACCGCGGTCCGGTTCAGGTCGAGGTGCTGGACCAGCACGTTCGCCGGGGCCGGGATGCGGACCTGGTTGCCGACGGCGGGGCCGGCCGGGAAGTTGACCGTCTTGCGCGGCCTGAACTGGAACAGCAGGTCGTTCCAGTCGCCGCTGGCTTTCAGCTCCTCGACGGTGGTGTTCTGCTTACAGCAGCGCTCGAACCAGGGCGAGTGACAGTAGGTGTCGTCGCCGAACTGGTCGTTGGGATCCTTGAAGAACGCCTTCCAGAACTCGGTCTCCAGGTCGTCCAGGGAGGAGCTGTCCGTGTACGGCACCTTGTACCGGGTGAGCAGGTCGGAGAACAGAATGCCCAGCTCCGGGAAGTCCTTCGGCTGGATGTCGACCGCGACCTGGGCCGCCCCGTCGCGGACTCGGACCCGGCGTTCGCTGCGGTGGTGCAGATAGAAGGTCGCATAGGCCAGCCTGGTCTCGTCGTCCTCGCGGCAGACCACCTTGAAGTAGTCCAGCTCGTAGACGTCCACCAGCGGGCAGCTGCCGAGGTTGTGCACCAGCTCGGTGATGTCGTCCTTCTTCATCATCTTGAAGAGCTGCTGGTACCCCGTCCGGCCGCGAACCTGGTCGAGCACCCGGCGGGTGACCTCCTCGGTCAGCGCGTTCAGGTCCTTGCCCTCCAGGTGATCCGCGTCATCCGCGCTGGCGACGTGCGTCACGCCGTCGGCGGCGGCCTGCGAGGTGGTCCGGATGTCGGCGTAGATCTTTTGCTGGACGGTGTTCCAGTCCTCCGCGGTGAGCAGGTCACCGGGTGCTCGTTGCACGTACGGCGTGGTCTCGGTCATGGGTTTTCCTCCGTCTGTTCGGGCCCGGCCACCCGGTCCCTGGTCACGTCTGCATGGATGCCGGCCGCCTTGGCCAGGCCGATGCCGATCGGCCCGGGCCGCAACAGGTCGCCCGCGAGCGACGGCAGCGGCGGCCCGAACACGGTCTGCCGGGCGGATTCGAACCGGCCACCGGGAAAGGCCACTTCGAGGTCGTAGATCGCCGGTCCGGACGCCCGGCCGGTCACCCGGATCTCGTTGCCCCAGGCCCCTTCTTCGGCGGCGGACAGTTCGATGAAGCGCGGAGCCAGCCCGGGCTCGGACAGGAACATCCGGGCCGGCACGCCCGGTCGGCCACCGCTGAGCCGGACCGGATCCCGGAACGGCAGCGGGACTGCCCGCCAGCCGATCGGCACGAGGTCGGCCAGCTTGGCGATCACCAGCTTCGAGCCGGTCTGCAGGTCGTTGAGCCGATCGACCAGGAACTGATCGTCGGTCGGCGGCTCGGTGACCACACCGGTGTGCTTCTCGGGCTCGGCCGCGCCGAATCGGGCGTTGCCCGAGGCTGTCGCCCCGACTCCGCCCGCGCCGAAAGCCACACCGAAACGCTCGTCGAGTTCTGCCGGAAGGTTGACCGAGAACGCGCCGGCTTGATGTGAGTCCCAGTCCACCCGAATCTCCGCGGTCGGCCGGCGGACCGAGGAGGCGGCGAAAACGGCATCGGGGTGCGGGTCCTGCGGGCCGAAGTAGCTCAGATCGAAGACGGCTTCCTCACTCCCGGCGCCACCGGCGAAGTGGTCGGCATCGAAGTACGCGGCATCGAACCGGGCGGCGCGGCACTCGGAGAAGCTCCACGCATTCAGGCCACGCCGTACGCCGAGGAGTCCGGTGCCGGTGTGCTCCACGTGCGCCGCGGGCCGGCTCCTTTCGTTCTCGGTGATGACCGCGCGCACCGTCTCGCCATCCGTGGACTCGATCGTCAGCGCGCCGCCGGCACCGACCGCCTCGCGGATCCGGATCGACCAGCCGGCGACCGGGTCGGCGATCCGGGGCGCGGACACCCCCGCCGGCGTGGTCAGCGACACCCGGCCGATGACGTCGGCGGCACCGGCGTTGCGGAGTCGCAGGACGGTGCCATGGGCAACAGGGCCGGAGGCCCAGGCGGGTTGTGGCGGGTACTCGGCGACCTCGAGAAAGCGCAGCGGGATCACCTCGACCGTGCTGTCCGCACCGTCAGTCGGCGAGGTGAGGCGCAGTTTGTCCTCCGGCGTGAGCGAGGCGAGGCCGGGAGCGATCTCGTTGATTGCAGCAACGATCTCGCCGGCGACGGTGGTCGACGGGGTTGCGCCGGCGACGTCCACGTCGAGTGACGGCCCGCCGTCGACCGCGAGGCGCAGTACGGATCGCTTCGAGAGGTCGGTTGGGGCGAGGAGGTCGACCGTGCCGTCGATGACGGCTGGTCCGGGGGCTTCGCCGGTGGCTGAGGTTGCGCCGAAGAGGACAGGAGCGGCGTTGCCGGTACCGGTGCGGCTGAGCTCGATGCGACTGGAGAAGCCGCTGGTGGGCGAGGAGATCCGCAATGCCAGACCGCCCGGGATCGCTACGGACGATGCGTTGGCGGTTGTTGCCGCGTTGATCGCGGTGGCCAGCTCGGAGATCGTCACCGACTCCGGATCGGCGGCCGCAGTGGTGAGATCCACGACGACGGCGGGTCCGCCATCGACCGCGATCGTCAACTGGTTGGCGATGGGTAGCTCCGCGGGCGCGGTGAGGTCGACCCGGCCGATCACCTCTGCCGACGTGGCCGCAGCGCCCTGGTAGGTGCGCGGCGCGGCGATACCCAGGACTTCTGGGGTGACGTCCGCGCCGGTGCTCGGTGGCGACAGCTCCAGCCGGCTGCCGGCGCCGATGGAAGGTGAGGTGAGGAGCAAGTGAATGCCGTCGTGGGCAGCTACCTGCGCCACCAGCGCGACGTTGATGGCTGCGACCAGTTGGCTGAGGCTGCGAGGCGACGGCCCGGCGGGGTCTCCGAGCACGATCTCAACCGGCGCCCCACCGTCGACAGCAAGCCGGATCGTTGCATCGGCGGGCAGGGTGATCCCGGCAGTCAGGTCGACCGTTCCCGTGAACCGGACCCCACCAGGCGCGGCACCACGCGTCAGCCCCGGCTCGACATTCAGTACCTTCTCAAGCGCATCCCGCTGCCGAGGCGCCTCCAACACAATCGAAGGCACCCGCCCGCCGGTCGCGGCGGCCGAGCGAAGCGTCAGCGTCTTGCCATCGGTAGAGGCAAGATCCGGAACAGCCGCGCCGGCCGCGGCGTTAATCTTCGCGACGATCTCGGCAGGCGTAGTCGCCCGGCTGCGAGGCCCGGCGCAGTCGACCTCCACCACACCGCCCTGAATAGGAGGGCCTTGCGGGGTTGCCTCGGTGAGGTGGATTCGGAGGTAGCGGTTGGTGGTCAGGTCTGCGCCGCCGCTCAGGTCGTTCGTACCGCGGAGCACCGCCTCCTCGCCCGCGGTGCCGGTGGCTTTGCGCGCCGTGAAGCCCAGGACGCTCGCCGCGGCATCGTCAGTGACCCTGGCCCGCGTCACGAACCGCCTGCGATCGGTACTACGCAGCGGTGCGACCCGCAGGCTTCCACCGACTCCGTCAGTCGGTGAGACCAGGATCAGGTGAGCGCCGTCGTCGCTGGCGATCTCCCGACCGAGGGCGGTGTTGATGGCGTTCGCGAGCTCATCGACGGATGCCTGGGTGATATCGGCGACTCCCCCGCGAAGGTCGACCTCCACCGGCTCGGCGCCGTCGACGGCGATCGACAGCGTGTGGCGGGCGGACAGGTCGACCTTGGCCGACAGGTCCGCAGTACTGGTGAAGGATGCGGTGACGGGTGGCTTGCCCTGGTTACTGCGAGGGCGCAGGCCGAGGAGGTCTTCTGCGACGTCCCCGGCGACCTCTTCGACGCGCAGGCGACCCGTGGGCCCAGGGCTCGACGACGTCAGGGTGAGCTTGCTGCCGTCGTGGCTGGCGACCGCGTCCCCCAGGCCTTCGTTGATCGCGGCAACGATCTCCGCGGGCGTGGTGGCCGCCGGATCCGCGCCGGCCAGGTCGAGCGTGATCGGTGGCTCCGCATCCACGGCCAGGCGGAGACTCGATCGGTCCTGGAGATCCACCCCGGGCCCGAGATCCCGGTCGCCGGCCACTCGCGCGCTCCGGGCAGCCGCACCCACGGTCACCGGCGCGACCGCGCCGAACAGCCGCGCCGTCGCGTCCTGGGCAGCCGGAGTCTGGAAGGCGATGTGCCCGGCCGCGCCCGGAGTCGGCGAGGTCAGCGTGAGGAACCGTCCGTCATCCGTGGCGACCGGCAGCCCCAGTCCGCTGTTGATCGCGGCAACAATCTCGCCGATGTCGACCGCGGCCGGATCGGCCGCGGCGCCCGCACAGTCGATCTCGGCCAGTTGATTGCCATCAACAACGATCCGCAGATAGCGCGGTCCGGTCAGATCGACCGCGGTGCTGAGATCCACGGTGCCGGTCACGGCGGCATGGGTGGGATCCTCGCCACGATAGGTCCTCGGCCGCAAACCAAGGACAAGATCCGCTGCGTCCCCCGGCCCATCGTCGACAGTGATGAGCCCGGCCGTACCAGCCGTCAGCGAGGTCAGTCGCAACCGCCCAATGGAAAGGCTCGCGATCCCCTCCACGCCAAGCTGGTCGTGGATCGCGGCGACGATCTCCTCCGGAGTCACCTTGGCGGGATCAGCCGCACCCGTCGTCAGCTCGACCGACTGCGGCCCACCACCATCGAGCGCGATCCACAGTGTGCCTCTCGTGCTCAGGTCGACACCGCCGCGCAGATCGACCTCACCGACGAGGGTTGCCCGCGCCGCGTCGGCGCCGTACCGGTCGACAGCTGGCTGCCCGAAGACGAGAGTCGCCGCGTCAGCGCCGGACGGGAACGAGGTGACGAGCACCGGTTCGCGCCCCGGCGTCCACCAGGTGTCGAGAGCGTCATCCTCGATGTGCAGGCCGAGTGTCTCGGCGGTGATCCGCAGGATGCCCTGCACGGTGACCGTGCCCTCGAGGAAGGTCTTCACGTAGCGCTTCAGATGCTCCCGGAACTCCTCGACGGACTCGTCCGGCCGCGGTGCCAGGCCATAGAGCGCAGCGAACAGCGCGAGGTCCTGGATCACCGGCTCACCCGCGTCGGCGAAGTCGAGCCAGTGGGAGCGCATCACGGCGACCAGACTGTTCTCGGCCGCCTGCAGTTCGCCGCCGTACGCGTCCGCCAGCGCCCGCAGCGCAGACGGATCACCCAGCATCCGGTACGTCGGCGGCAGGTTCGCGAGAATGCGGTCGGCCTTAGGCACTCGGAGCCTCCTGGCAGTCGACGTCCGAGGCAGTCATGTCGAGCGCGATCCACCACTGCTCGCCATCGACCGTCGCCGAGACGCTGAAGGTGCCCGCCTCGATCTCGTCGTCGGTGGCCGGTTGACCGGTCGGACCGACGAGCAGCGACCGATCGGGGATCCGCGCACCGGTAGGAGCTTGCGAGCCAGTCGCCTCGACCGCAGCGGTCAGAGCGGCGCGCAGACCATCGGAGGGAGCGGTGGCGACAGCGGTGAGCAACGCGTCGATCAACGTGCCGTCGCCGGTGTCGCCAGACAGGTCGGAGCGGGCGACGACGACATCGACGATGGTGGCGTCGGTGATGTCGTCGACGCCCTTGACCGCAGCGAGCATGGCCGCGCCGTCCGCGGCGTTGCCAGCGGATAGCCCGTCGACGACCGCTTGCAGCGCGGCCACGACGTCCGCGGCGATCTGGACCTGCCCGGCCGCAGAGATGCCAGGGGTGATCGTCGCCGTGATCCGCGGGGTGATGAAGACGTACCGCGCGACCAGCGTCGCCAGTACTCCGGCCGCCCGGGTCTGGTGCACAGCGGCCGTGAGACTGGGCAGACGTTCTGGTTCGGCGTCGACCACCACGGTGACCGTGCCTGGGTCCGACCGGTTCGCGAGCGGGCTGTTCGGATCGAAGAACTCGACCGGCGTACCGCGCCCCTCCCGGATCACCCGGTCAAGCGCCAGCAGCGTGGCTTTGCCCAAGGCAGCCAACGCCGCCCGGGCCCGGTCGCGCAGTTCGTCGTCCGTCTCGTCGGCGGCCGCGCGGATGGTCGGGTCGAGGTTGGTGACGCGCTCGATCCCACCCACCTGCTGGGTCATCTCGTTGATCACGCCGGCTTCCACCAGTCCGGCGTCCCCGGCAAACCCGGTGTCGGCCCGGACCGGTACGTCGATCCGCACCTGGCCACGCTGCAACGTCCGCTGCTGGGTCGAGGTGAAGACGACTCCGCCACCGGCCAGCCTGGTCCCGACCGGGATGGTGATGTTGCCGTCGAAGGCCGTGGCCCGGAAGAAGGTGATCAGCCCTTCGGCGAACTCGGCCGACTTGCGGACGACGCCCAGGATCGACACCACATAGTCCAGCGACTTGCCCGACGCGGTGTCGACGAACGCGGACTCATAAGCCAGGTTGATCTGCTCGTACACCGTCGCGATCTCCCGCCCGACCGCCTCGGACAGCGTCCGGGTCACGCTGCCGACGTTGATGTCGCTCAGCGGCGAGCGGCTCTCGACCCGGAAGTAGTCGACGTAGAAGGTGGTGTCGTCCTTCGGCAACGTGCCGTCCTCGAGCCAGATCACCACATTGGTCGCGGCGCTGAAGGTGAAGTCGATGTCGAGCACGAAGGTCCGCGGCTGGTCGTCCTCAGTGGTACCGGTGATCCCGCGGACGCCGCCCGCGGGCTCGGCCAGCGGGTAGGTCAGCACCTTCAGGTCGAACCGGATCGGCTCGTTCACGACGCCGCCGACGACCGAGGTGAGGATGTCGTCGACCAGGTCGCCGTACGGGCGGTGGATCAGCGTTGCGGTGTCACCGTTCATGCCACGCTCCCGCCGAGGTTGACTGGTATCACCAGGTTCAATGCGGTGGGCTCGCCGATGGTCACTACGACGGCCTTGATCTCCAGCCAGGTCTCGTGGCTGAGGTCGACCCGTCCGGCCCGACGCGGTCCGCGCCCCGTGGTCACTGTCACCGACTGGACCGCGGCGATCCGTGGTTCGGCCTGCAGGGCTTGCAAGGCGAAGAGTTTGGCCCGGTTGCGGATGGTCTGGGTGTTCGGTTCACCGACCAGTTCGTGCAGCCGGCTGCCGTACTCCGGGTGGCCCAGGTGGGCCAGCTCGCCGACCTGGGTGAGGAACCGCAACAGCAACGCCTGCTGGAGATCCTCGACGCCGGTCAGCCTCTGCAGGTCGACCTTCGACGAGACCGGCCGGTTCGCCGTCAGCAGATCGGTGCCGCGCTCCCGCTGCTCGGCGAACTCCAGATCGCCCAGCAGCCGGATATCCGCGCCGAACAACGCGTCGAAGTCCATCAGAGCCTCCTTGTCACGGCGGCCAGCCGTCCGTCACGTAGGTCGCCGCGGGTGGGCCGAGCACGACCAGTACGCCGGGTGGCGAGGGAATCCGGTCGCCGACCCGGACGAGTGCCTTGCCACCGACCTTGACGCCGGAGCTGCCGAGCGGACCGATCACCAGCGGATAGGGCACGCCGGTGAAGGAGTTCACCATCAAGCAGATCGAGCCACTGGTTGCCAGCGGCATCCCACCGGCCGTGATGAACGGCGGCAGCACGACCATGATCGTCCCGCTGTCGGGCGCCCCGGCCGCGCCAGGCGTCACCATCACCGACGCCCCCACCGACACCGGCAATCCCGGCATACCAACCTCCCCCACTCACAACCTGCCCCTCCCTTTCCTACGCACCAGCGGTCTCGTCCATGTCTCTGCGGTGTCTTCAGGGGCTGAAGGAGGTAGTGCCCTGGACGGTGACGCTGGTGCCCTTGACCGTCGCGCCGATACCGCCCTGAAGGGTTGCCTGCAGGTCGCCCTTGACCGTGGCGCGCGAGCTCGCTTCCATCGACGCGTTCAGGCCGGCCTTCAGCTTGATACTTCCGTTCGCTTCGAGCGTCAGGTCCTGAGCCGCCTTGAAGGACACCGAGCCGGCCGAGTCCAGTACTACGTCGCCGTCCTGGTTGAGGGTGATCGTCGTGCGTCCGGCAGTCACCTTGACCGTTCCTCCGCTGGAGCCGGACTGGTCCAGCTTCAGCTCCGTCTTGCCCGCGGTCGCGGTGACGGTCCCGTCGACGATCCGCACCGTGATCTTCGGCGGCATCTCGATCACGAGTTCGCGCGGTGGGTTCTGGTCAGGATGGTTGCGGATCGCGCCCAGTACCGACTTGTCGTCCGCCTCGGCGAGCGGCAGCCGGAAGACGAGCTCGTCGGTCGTCGACAGCGGCGGGCGGTCGACATCGTCGTACAGGCGGGCGATGACGATCGGCGCGTTCACGTCACCGTGGTCGAAGGCGAGCAGGACCAGGTCGTTCACGTTCGGGATCGCGACGCTGCCGACGTGCCCGGTCCCGACCGGAACGCGTTTCAGCTCCAGCCCGCTGCCGCGCAGCTTGACGTCGACGCCGTAGTTGTCGTCGTCGTCCTTGCCGGTGTGCGGATAGACCGCGGTGACCACGCCGAGCTCAGTGGTCCGGTGCCCGTTCAGTTCGTCGCGGACGATCGCCGCGATGGTGTCGACGATGGTGCTCACGGTGCTGCCACCCCCTGAAGACTGCGGAACTCGACGTCGGTGATCAGCCCTGCGGCCTTGGTCAGGTGATGCCTGACGCCGCGGACCTGGTACGTCCCTTCCAGCTCGTCGACTCCAGCCTTGGCCGGAAAGCCTTCCAGCCGGATCAGATCGCCGAGGAACAACTGCGGCCGCCCTTGGATCCGGACCCGCCCGTGCAAGGCCTGCTCCGTCAAGGTCTCGACGGCCGAAGCCGCGACCGCGGCAGCGAGCTTGCTGGTCCGGACGGCCGGTCGCTGGATCAGCAGCATCGGCTTCGTGGTACCGGCCGACCCGTGTCGTGGGCCGAAGTCCTTGGTCAGCCAGGCCCACGACTCGTCGCCTCCCGAGCCAGGACTGTCGCCCCACACCTGCACGGTCCCTGCCCGCGGCCGGATCCGCCGCAGCTCGGCGTGCAACACGTGTTCGCCGTACTTCAGCTTGTGCACGGTCCGATTCCCCGTGAACCCCTCGAAGACCAACTTGCCGTCGGCGGTCAGATAGCTGTCGAACCCCGCCAGATAGGCGAGATCGCGCAGATGCCGTGCCACCGGCCGCCGCCCATCGATCACGTACGCCGGGAACGGTGGCCCGTCCTCGACCGTGTCCACCTCCAGACCCGCCTCGGCGGCCAGCGCCCGCACGATGTCGCCGGCTGTGGTGTCCTCGAAGGTCTTGTCCACAAAGGCTCTGAGTAGTTTGTCGCCACCCGAGTGCCCGGTGATCCGCTTCGTCTCCAACCCGGGCTCGACGGCGACCACACTCCCGGTCAGCACCCGGACGAGCTGATCCTCATCGGCGTACCCGAGATCGATCGACAGGTCATCACCCGGCTGCGCCCGCAATCCCCCGACCTGCCCCTGCCGCAACGTCACCGAGTCGGCCGGCGTATCGAGATCCAGTCGCACGATCACCTCGATCGCAGTACTGGCCTTCGCCTCGACCGTCGTATCGACAACCTTGTCCCCGACAACGATCCGGTACGCCGGCCGCAACACGATCAGACACCTTCTTCGGTCGACAGCCACCGGCTCAGCCGCTCGCCGTACGCAGAAGTGCTCTCGTCGGCCTCATCCGTACGGACCTGCTCGGCCAGCTCGGGCCGCTCGTCGAACACCTCGGTACTGGACAGCGGTTGGGGCGCCTCGACCAGGTTCGGCAGGAACGTGGTCAGCAGATGCTCCCGGAGCTCCCGCTGAGCTGGGTCGAGCGCGGTCCGGAACATGGCTCTGGCCAGCCGCGCGCGTTGCCCGGTATCGAGCGACTCCGTGACGCTGTCGTCTTCGTAGGCCGCCCGGAGATAGGCGTCCTGAGCATCGGTCCGGGTGGCGGGATCCTCGGCGATCCGCATCAGGACGTCGAACCGGTCCGGTGCGCTGACGACCGCCTCCCGCACTTGCACCCAGACGAACCGTGCGAACCGGGCACCACCCTCGGCCCGCAACCGCCCCGCCTCCGCGAGGATCTGGTCGGCTGTGAGGTGGCGGGCGCGCAACTCGAGCGCGAGCCGCAGGTCAGGCAGCACCGACGCCGCGGGCTGAAGGCTGCTGCAGTGCTCCTCTGTGAGCTGGCTGGCCAGATCCTGCGTACTCCCGTCGCACAGACCGGCCAGCTCCGACCCGGCCTCCGTGCTCACCTGCGACCAGAGGCCGTAGTAGTCGAGAACCGTGTCTTCCCCACCCCGCTCGGCCACGGCGATCTGCACAACCTCCCCGACCGGGTCGGTCAACCTCCCCTGGAGCACCTCGAGCAGTCGTAAGTCGAGCGTGCCCGTCCGCTCCAGCAAGCCGTCGGCGCCGGGCTGCCATGACCCGAACTGCCGGGACTCGACCCGGACGTACACGATCAGGCCGGCGGCCGCGATCTCGGAGATGACCGGTGTCTGGCTCATGCTCGTCCGTCCCTTGCCAGCAGTGGTACCGCGCTCGGAGGCCGTACTTCGACCGTGGTCGAGACCGCCGCGACGGCCGGCGAGGTCTTGGTCCGCGCGGTGATCCTGGTCGACGGCGCGGTCGCCACGGTGATCGCGCCCGTCCCTGGGTTGATGGTCCATCGTCCGTCCATCTGCCACACCAGGCGGTGCAGCACGCTGTACAGGCGGTTCGCCGGGTGCACGGTGGGCGTGCTCGCCGCACTCAGGTTGGTCCACAGCGACAGGTTGCAGTTGAAGCGGATCTGGAACACGAACGCGGTCAGCTGCCCGCTCGCGGGCAGCGGATGGGTGCCGCGCGCCGAGGAGCCGGGACTGTCCACGGCCTCGACGATCCAGCGCTCGCCGACGGCGAGTGCGGTCCGGGGCAGGCGGATCCTGCTCTGCCCGAGGGCGGCCGAGTCGCCACCTGTGCCCACCGAGCCGCGGCCTGAGTCCAGGATCGGCGGTGCGACGATCACCGGTGCCGGGTCGCCGGGCAGGAAGGTGGTGGCCGCACCAGTCGCGTCGGTGCGGTTGGAGCAGAAGACCGACGGCGACGGATGGACGACGTTGGGCACCACCGAGGCATCGGTGTAGGTCGGGGAGAAGGTGGTCGGGCCGGTCATGTTGTTGATCCAGCCGCCGAAGAACTGGTTGGACACCCGGCGACCGGCCGAACCGCCGGTGACGAGGTCGACCTGGGCGATCATGTGGATCGCCGCGGTGCCGGGGCTGGTCACGTCGAAGATCCCGGACCGGACGTTGATACCGCTGCCGGCTACTGGGGTGGCGGTGAAGTTCGCCGCGGTCGCCACCGAGTCATCCTTGAACAGGGTGGCGCGGCCGAGCACCAGGTTCAGCACGATGTTCGGTTCGCGATCGATTGTGTGCTCGAACCTGCCGTTGCCGTTGCCGTCGACGAACGGCCGGACGTGGAAGGTCCCGGTGTTGTTCGCCAGCAGGGTCGCGCGCCGATCGTTGCCTACAGCAACCGTGACGGTGGGAGCGGACCCCTTCGGGTGCAGGTTGACGATCGCCGCCGCGTCGTCGCCGCCACTGGCCGCTGCGATGCCACTCGCGCGTTGGGCACCCCAGCTGACCGGCGTACCAGCGGGTGCGACGTCGACGCTCAGCTGCACCGGGGCGGCGGCCAGGACCGAGTTCTCCAGCAAAGGCAGCGGCACGTTGAGGGTCGGATCCTCCTCGAAGGTCTGCGCGGCGGCGACCGTGAAGGGGTGGTCCGCCGCCGGGCCGTTGGCCAGCCTGGCCGTCCGTGGCTGGGTGGCCGGGACCGTGGCCCGCAGGTTGCTGAACTGGACGACGGTGAGAGCGACGCGGTCGCCGTCCGGCTCCAGCCCGTCGATGCCGAGCTGGAACCCGCAGTCGCGCAGACCCGCGCTGACCCGGGCGCCTTCCACCCAGAACTTCGTTCCCGCGGCCGGGAACGGGCTGGCCAGCTTGGTCGAGGTGCCCAGGGAGGCCTGACCGGCCGCGGCGACTTCGTCAGCTGCCGCGAACAACCTCTCCCGTGGAGTGGGGTCCGCGGAGTCGAGCGCGCGGAGTACAAGGGTTCCGGTGAAGCCGGCCGGCTTGGGTGGACGGACCGTGAGCATTGCCCGGCCGTGATGGAACCCACCGTCCTGCAGATGGACGAACCGGCCCGGGTTCATCTTCACGGCCGCGGTCAGCGCCGCCGGATCCTTCGTCTTCGCGGTCCGGCTCGCATGCAGGTCGAGAGTCAACTCGACGGCCGTCATCGCCTTCTTCGCTGACAGGCCCTTCTTACCGTCGACGGTGAGGCTCAACGTCAGCACGACGTCGCCCAGCTTGTCGCTCGCCTTTGCACCCGCGGCGAAGATCGTCACCCCGGCCTGCAGTTGCGCACTCGTGAACACCGCGCCGTCCACCACTCGGTTGCCTGCGGTGACTGCGTCGAAGTACTCGATCGGGCCTGCCTTGGAGATGGTCAGCTTGCCGCTACCGGTGAACGCCGTGGACGACTTCAGTACGACCGGCCGGCGTGCTGGACTGGTCTGTGGCTTCTTCACCACCACGACGTCCGGGGAGGTCACCGTCGGCGTCGGTGGCGGTGGCGCCGGTGGATTCACCGGAGCATCCAGCACGATGCTGGGCTGGACGAACGCGACGGCGCGGTCGACCACGATGATGTCGGCGTCGGCGGAACCGTCCAAGCGGAAGCAGACAGCGTTGCCCTTGACGTCATCGAGGGACTGGGTCCCGGCGCTGACCACGAAGGGCCCGTCTACCTCGATGCTGAAGGTGCCTGGGCCCTTCTGCTGGTTGTACTTGAAGGTTCCGTCGTCCTTGGTCCGGCCTTGGTTCGGCGTACCGGCGGGGGTGGCGCCCGCGGTCTTCGGGGCCTCGTTGTCCATGTACTCGCCGTCGGCCGCGGTGAGGATGTACTTGCCGAGGAAGGGCGTGCCGTCCTCGAAGCGGATCTTGCCTTGGACAACGAAGGAGCCCTGCTCGGCCGGCTTGCGGCACCAGGGGCGCTTGGGGTCCGGCGCACCGGTCGGGCAAGCCTCGTCCCAGGGGACGACGAAGCAGTCGACAGCGGTCGCAGTACCGTCGTCGAGGCACCAGCCACCGCCGCCGGCGCCGTCCGGGACGAGGTCGAGCGTGACTGGTTTCGGCACCTGGCACGGCATCACCGGCTCGTGGACGAACATCAGCTCGGTACGCCGGTTCGGCCGCCAGGCGTTCTCCGTGACGAATACCGGGTCCTGTTCGTTGCAGCCGACCCAGCGCAGCGGGCCGGAGTCGCACCCTGCGGTGTTCTTGTTCGCCATCAGCCGGGCCGCAGGCAGGTTGAGCGGTTCGTGCCCGAGGTAGGCCTCGATGAGCACCGGCCAGGTGCCGTCGCCGACGATCCCGTCGTCGGCGAGCCCGTGGTCGCGTTGAAACTTCCGGATCGCCGCGTCGGTGAGGGTCGCGTCCTCGCCGGACGTCTTGCCGACATTGCCGAGGTACCGGCCGAGGTCCTGCAACATGTGCTGGATCTCGCGCGTCCCCCAGCTGTCCCGGACGGTGGTGATCGTGCCGCTCGGCCGCTCCTTGCGCAACTCGTTCCACTCGGCGATCGACTTCTGTGGATCGCTGCCGAACGTGAGCATCGCGTACGTCGCCCGCCCACGCCGCTCCGACAAGGCCTGGTTGTACGCCGGTGAGCCGACCAGATCCGTGTGTCCGGAGATCACCAGCAGCTCGTCAGGATGCCGGTCGGAGTACGCCGCGGTTGCCTGCAGCACGTGTCGCATGCACGGCTCGACGAAAGCCTTGTCGAAGCGGAAGTGGATCGCGAACACCGTGCCGACCTTCGCGCCGCGACGCAGCACGATCGTCACCGCGGCGACCTGCCCGTCCTGCACCCGGACCGTCGCCGAACCGGTCAGTACCTCGCGCTGGCCGGTCGGGGTCGCGGTGTCGTCGACCAGTGCGTCGGCGGTGTACTGCCCGGCCGGAAACGGGTCTTCGAACCACACGTCCGGCCGGATCCGGTTGGTCAGTACGCGGTTCAGGTCCTTGGCCGACTCGGCCTCGAGGCCGTGCACCGTCACTTTCACCCGGTCCATGTCGAAGGCCGGATCGCCTTCCACGACCACCGTCACCGACAGCTTGCCGGTCTCCACGTCGGGCGGGGGCGGCGGCGGGATGATCACGTCTTCGGTGTCGATCTTCTCGGCCGGCAGGAACTCCCGGAGCGCGAAGCGGTACTCGAAAGCGTTCGGCCGCCCGGCCGCCTCGCGGACATCCATCCGTTCGATCAGCACCCGGTCGACGACCGTCGCCGAGGTGATGTCGGAGACGAACGCGACCGGCTCGCCCGCGTGGAACGCCTTGCGCAGCTCGGCCAGGTGCGGCAGCGTCTCGGCCGCCGTCAGCATTCCGGTCAGCCTGACCCGGGCGGCACGCCGGCCGAGGTCCTGCAGGAAGTCCCCCTCGAGCCCGGGGACCGGGTGGCGGGTGACCACCTGGTCCTCACCGGTCTCGACCAGCTGGACCTGTTCCAGCTCGAGGTCTCCCAGCATCGGCCGGACCACGTCGTCAGGCCTTCAGGCTGTTCAGGTGCGCGACGATGCCGGCGATCAGGGTCAGGATCTCGGCCTTCACGGCATCGACGCTCGGCAGCCCGGTGACCACGTCGGCGACATCGGCGATCGACTCGATGCTCGCGGTCTCGTTCGGCAGCAGCTTCTTCGCCGCGTCCAGCAGGGCCGGGATCTTGCCGGTGAACGCCGCCACCTCGGCCAGCCCCGGGATCGTGCTGACGTCCAGGTTCTCCAGCTCGGTCTTCAGCTTGTTCAACAATTCGACCAGCAGATCGAGCAGATCGTTCACTTGTGGAACCAGCGACGCGATCGCCTGGATCGCCGGTTTGATCGTCGGCACGTTGGCGTCCAGGAAGCTCTTGAAGTCCGCCAGCACCGCCTTGAGCTGCTCGAACAGGTTCTCCTCAGCCATGGTCCTCGTCTCCCCCTGGGTTTGTTTCGGTTACGGCAGGTCTGCCTTGAACTTGGTCAGCCGCCCCAGCAGCTCGGTCAGCGGATCGACGAACCGCTCCAGCCCGGTCGCGAACGGCACCGCGAGATCGAGCCCGTCCAGTACTCCGCCCAGCTGGTCGACCGCGTCACCGAGAATGTCCGCGTCGAGCGGATCCACCCCGGCCGGCTCGACCGGCTCGATGAACTCGTGCAACGTCAGCACATAGCCGAACCGCCCCGGCTTCCCGGCCAGCTGCCGGACCTGGAGGTCGTCGATCAGCACCGCATCGATCGCACAGTCGGTGGTGATGTCCGCGACGAACGGCACGGCCACCCCGGTCCGCAGCTCCTTCTTCAATGTCTCGACGAGCTCCAGTGCCGCCGGATCGGTCGCGACCCCGGTGACGGTGACGGTCGTCGGCGCCCGTCCGAGGTTCTGCAACAAGCTGCCGTCCTTGCCCACCGGCTTGTGCTCGGCCAGCGCGCGTCGATCGCTCGTCCCGATCTCCTGCACCTGCGGCAATTCGGTCCCCGCCAGCATCGGCCGCATCCCTCACACCTCGATCCCATGCCGCCGCGCCGCATCCCCCAGCACCCGCTCCAGCACGCGCTCGACCTCCACGTCGTCCCATCCAGCTGCTACCGGCCGCTCCACCATCGGCGAGTCGTCAGCCCACGCCCCCGGCAACACATCCGGCCCCTCAACGCGAGACCCCGCATCCGCACCGTGCCCGTACGCCGCCCGCTCATCGCCCTCCGCAGCAGGCTCCGCACTCCGGGCGCCCGCTCCCGCGGCAGGCTCTGTACCGCGGCCACGGGCTCGCCCGCCATCAACCGGCAGCGCCGAGCTGTCGAACCGCCCTAGCCCTTCACCACCCGACTGCGCCAACCCAGCACGGACCAACGGCCGTGGCCTGCTGCCGACGGGCCGGCGGTCATCATCCGGCTGCCTCTGCTGCGCCGACCGCTCCAACCATTCGTCGCCTGGCCGCCCAGACCCTCTGCTCGGCCAGCCCGACCGGCGATCGCCCGACTGGCCATCGCCCGACTGGTCACCGCCCGACCGAGAACCGCCCGCCTGCCCCGGCCCGCTATCGCCCGGCAGGCTGGATGCGTCGTCGGCCGACGATCTCCACCCACCGTCGCCAGGCTGAGCTGCGCCGAGTCGCCTCCGCCCCTCTTCCTGCCCCTCAGCCCCGCGCCACCGCCCAGGCCTTTTAGGTCGCTCAGCCGGCACGGCACGCTCATCCGCACCTCGCGTCTGCGCCGCCGCCCCCTTCGCAAGATCCGCCTCCATCTGCCGCCCTGACTCGCCTGCAGACCGCCTCTGCTCGCGCTCACGAACGCGGTCGAGCAGTCCGGCCGGCGCTTGCCGACCGACGCGTGGCGGCTGGCGCAGTACGTCGAGAAGCCCGTCAGGTTCAGCCCCGATCCGGCAGCTGACCGCCTCCCGAAGCAATCCGGCCACGTCACCGGCCGCGACCCGCGCCAGCGGCGGCTCACACCCGGACATCGGCTCAGGGCGGGGCCGGCTCCGAGGTTCTTCCACCGTCGAGCCGGCCGGAGGGCCGATCTCCGGAGCAGATTCGCCGCCGCGCCTGCGTCGAGCTGACCTGCGAGGCTCGCTTTCCTCAACAGGGCAAGGAGTTTCGGCTGCCTGGATCGACTGAACCCCAGCCAGCAACGGTGCAGCCAGGATGGACGGGAGCGGGAACGCGGCCGCACAGAGCGCTCGCGTGGCCGGGCCGGTCTGATCCAGCCGGCCCGTCGCGCGCGCCAAATCGTTGCGCCAGGCAACTACAGAGGCGGCGGCCGGCCAGGCGGGCAGGTTGGTCATCTCAGGCGACCTCCGAGCTGCGCCCGGCCATCTCCACGTACATCAGGATCTGGCCGACGGTCATCGCGCTGACCTCCTCCGGTGTCCAGCCGAACTCGTCCGCCAGCACGAAGCAGGCTTTGGCCAGTGGCGTCTGGACGAGTTCGCCGAGCCGGTCGCGCGGGGTGTCGATACCGCTCAGCTCGTTGATCCGGTCGACCAGGAATCGCGCCAGGCCGGCCGGCAACCGCCCGGCCTGGTCCACCGTCAGGGACGGTTCGACCAGCGCCTGCTGGATCATCAGCCCGGCCGCGAGTTCGCGGTCGTCCCGGGCAGCGTGCGCGATCCGCTGCACGTCCCGGACGGTCAGCGGCCGGATCGTGACGGCACCGGTCGGCGAGCCGGGCGGCAGCTCGACCTCGTGGGTGAGCGCGCTGCCGGCCAGCAGGTCGTCGGCGGTGAGCATGGATCGGTCCCCACCCTCAGGCAAAGGCGACGTTGGTCGGCGGCGCCTCGCCGCCACCCGCGTCGCTGCCGGAACCGTCGCGGTCGACCACCCGGACGGTCAGCGCCTTGAAGCACAGGTTCTCCATCACGAACTCGTCCTCGGGCAGCGACCAGCTCCAGTTGGCGAACTTCACCCCGCCCAGTTCCAGGCTGAGCGAGTTGGCCGGCCTGGCCGGGTCGGCCAGCCGCAGCGTGATGCTGAAGGTCGGCTGCACATAGGGCTCCGGTGTCGCGGTCGGCGTCGCACCCCGGCCGAGCAGCAGGAACAGCAGCGCGCCGTTCACGTAGGCCCGCCCGACCGTGCCGGAGATACCGATGTCGCCGGGACTGAGCGAAACCGGATGCCGGCGGCCGACCTCGTAGAACTCCTTCAGCGCGGTGTCGACGCGGACCTTGACGTCGCTCAGCCGGCCGACGGTCTGGATCGCGAACGTGTCGACGACGGCCTTCGCGTCCGCGCCTTCCGGCGTGTCCTCGCTGGCCAGTGTGAGGGTGCCGTGCGCACCCGTGAACACCTCTGTGAGTGCCATGACTGTCCTTTACCGTTAGCCGAGGAAGATGGTGACGACGATGAAGTCGATGCTGAAGGTCGGCAGGATGACGAGGTCGACCAGCGCGCGGCCGCGGATCTCGTCGTCCCGGCTGGCGTGCACGTCGAGCTGGTAGCTGACCAGCATCTCGCTGGTCACCATCGACGCCAGGAAGCCGTTGATGGTCGCCCGCAGCGCCCCGCGGACGCGTTCGTTGTTCAGCAGCCCGATGTACGGCGTCGCCGCGGACCGGACGCCGAGTTTGGCGTAGTCGACGATCCGCCGGGTGGTGATCTGCGTCCACGCGGTGTTCGTCGAGGTGGTGATGCCCTTCACGACCCGGAAGCCTTGCCGGTGTTCCAGCGTGAGCACCCGGCTCAGCACGAGCTGCTTGAGTTCGGCACTGCTGAAGTCGTGCTCCAGCTTGTCGACCGCGAGCACCTTGTTGGTCAGGCTGATGTGCGCGGGCTGCGATGACAGCAGGCCGGCCACCGCGGCAGCGGCGTACGTCCCAGGCAGTACTACGGGCACCGGCGGGCTCTGCGATCGGTCTGTCGTGCCAATGCCCGGCCCGACGAACAGCAGGCGGTCACTGTTGAGGCTGTGCGCCGACGTGTCCGACAGGAAGGTCGGCCGGTCGGCAGCAGCCGCAGTACCGACCACTGCGATCCGCTCTCGCTTGATCTCGTCGCCGGACGCCGCTGCGCAGTGTGCAGCGAGGTCATCGCCGAAGCTCTGGTCCTGCCCGGCTGCCACGATGATGTGCGCGTCTACTCCGAGCAGAGCATCCAGGCCTGTCTGGGGATCGGCACCGGTGGCACCGTTCGCCCCGCCCACCAGCGGAGTCGCAGCGACGTCATCTGGGACCTCATCCGGGTGGTACGCCGCTGGAGCGGGCGGTGAGGCCGGCACCGATCCCGTCACGAGCGCGGAGCTCGCCAGGTCCGAGATGAGGTCGTGGCCCGAGACGACGTTGTAGGTCTCTTCCGCCTGGATGCCGAGCTTCACTGTCACCTTGCGGGCAGCCGACTTGGCCACTGTGTAGGTGGCGAGAACGACGTCTCCCGCACCGGGCGCAGTACCGAAGGTGAGCTGGCCGGTCGTGGTGTCGACGCCTACCTGGGTCGGGTTGGGCGCGACGTTGTAGACGATGCCCGGCACCTGGTCAGCACCGCCACCGGCGGGCCGTACGACGATCCTGGTGGTCGCGCTCTGGATCACGGGTACATGGCCGAGTGTTGGCGGAGTACCGGCGACCTCCTCGCTGCGGACCTGAGCGTTGGCATCCGCGGTCGACACGGTGACGGTGAGATCGTTGCCCCAGCTACCGGGCGACTTCGCCGTCAGCTGGACGCAGGGGCCACTAGCTGATGCCAGGTCCACGACCGCGGGCGCGGCGTTGTTGTCAGCGATCCGGACTGCCCAGACCGTGGTGGCGCCGTACTTGTAGGCCTGTTCGAGCGCCCGGGTCAGCGTGAGTTCACCGGCGGCGCCGTCCACCCAGCGGTCATAGTTGCCGTACCTGGCGAGCGCATCGGAATAGCTGCCAAGCACCTGCGGTACGCCGACCGGGCCCTTGGCTGCCGTGCCGATGACTCCCAGGTTTCCCACGGTGATGGCACCGGGGACGATGAGCGCCTCTGGTCGCACCTCGATCAGTACGCCGGGCAGAACTGCTTCGGTCATGTCTCCCTCTTCTCCGTGAGCCGTAGGTAGACCACGGCGGTCTGGTCGAGGCCAGGCCCCGAGTAGGTGATGCTGAGCCGGTCGGTCCTCGCCAGCAGCTCGATCGGCGGGTCCAGCACCCGGTCGAACCGGGCGTACTCGTCCGGCACCGTGTCGACGTTCCAGTCGCCGAGCGTCAGCGACGTACCGGCGGGGCCGATGCTCGCGAACAGCACTCCGGGCGACAGCGTCACTTCCGCCGGTCCGGTGGCGACCAGGAAGTTCGCGAGGTCCGGCTGGACGACCGGCGGCGTCCCGGCGGCGTCAGTACGCCGTACCGTCACCGCGCCGCCGAGGGGCGGGCCGGGCTGGAACACGAGGGCGCTGATCCGGCGGATCGTCGCGGGACCGGTCAGGACGAAGTCAGGCGTCTCCTCGTCATCCCAGCGAACCAGGTCGTCGGTGATGGTCTCCTGCTCGCGCGCGGGACTCGGCGCCTGCTCCTGATCGGTCGTCATCTCGATCCGGGCGATCAGGCTGTCCGCGTCGTCGCCGTCGTCGTACCGGTACTCGTAGAGCAGGTCGAAGCTGGTGGTCTTGCGCCAGGCGCTGAAGGAGTCGAACTCCTCGGCGGGCGGGGTGTCGGCGACGTTGAACCGCAGGAAGCCCGCGGACCGCAACTCCTCCCGGTCGTCCAGCAGGTCCGAGTGCAGCGTCAGTACCGCGGAGTCGACCGAGGGCGCCGACCCTGCCCACAGCTGAAATCGGACCCGGGCATCCAGCCGGCCGGCCCGCAAGGTCCGGACGCCGAGAGCCGCGGATTCCGTGCCGGTCTGATTTCCCAGGCCGGCCAGCTTCTCGGTGACCCTCTCCAGGGTCACGTTGGGCTCCGGCAACGCGGGCAGCGCCGCGGGCAACCGGGCTCCGAGCACGGCCAGCATGTCGGCCACCACTTCGGTCAGAGTAGGACCAGCCATCAGCAACCGCCGCCCACTCGTACGACCTTCGGCACCCACGACCGCCGGGGCACTGGACAACTGCCTCTCGATGAACTCTGTGATGTGGGCAGGCCTTCGCCAGAGCACCTGCCCTCCGGTGCGGGTGTCGTGGACGTAGCCGTACCAGCCGGCCAATCGGCTCTGCGGGGATTCGCCCGTGGGCACCTCGAACCAGGCCTTGACCACGAACGAGCGCGCCGACATCTCGCCGTCGTCGATCGAGCTGACCGGTCCACCGCTTCCCCCACTGCCGTCGGCGTTCACACTGCCTGCTGCCGCTTCATCGGACCGCGATCCCCCTTCGCGAGCCCACCCGCGAGCCCTTCCGCCTCCCCACTCCACCGGCCCTCGGTCTCCGCCCCGTCTCGCCACCGTCTCCCGAACGCCTCAGCCCCCACACGACAAACCGGCCCGCGCCCCGCGAAGGGGTCGGGCCGGTCGTCTCCCAACCGGAATCTGGCTCAGTCCTCGGATGCGGCTGACGGGCCCGTCCGGGGTTGAGCTTCAGGCTGGGGTGTTGCGGAGCTGGTGGCTGATGGCGTCCACACTCGCGCGAAGCGCGGCCAGCTCAGCTCGGAAGCTGTCGAGCGTGCTGGGCGGGCCGATCGCCGCGGCAAGTGGTGGCGCCGGCGCAGGTGATGCGAGGACGGCTCGTTCCCCGGTGTCCGCGCCGATCTCCGCCGCCAGCGCTGCGGTTCTGGTCTGCGGCCGTACGCCGAGTTCGTCGGCGAGCACCTTCTGGCACCGCCGGAACTGGCGGAGCGCGCGGGTCCGATCGTCGGTCAGGTAATAGAGCCGCATCAGCCGGCGATGGCTCCGCTCGTGCGCCGGCTCGATCTCCAGCAGCTTCTGCGCCCACTGGATCGCCGCTTCCAGCCGGCCGTGCCGTTCGCAGCCGCGGCTGAGCTTGTCCAGCAAGGTGATGTGCAGATCCTCCAGCTGGGCACGCTCAGCCAGACACCACTCTTCGTAGCAACTGGTCAGCAGCGGCCCGCGGTACAGAGCGCTGGCCTGGTCCATCGCGGCCAGGTCCGCGTCGGTGAGGTCCTCGACCTGAGTCAGCTGAGCGACCCGGGCCCGCTCGGCGAAGACGTCGACGTCCGTCCAGAGCGGCCGGTCCGGATTGACCCGCAGCAGATCGCCGTCGGTCAGGACGAGCCGCTGGCAGGCCGGTCCGCCAGTGTCGGTCACCTGGTGAATCTGCCAGAGCGCCTGCCGGATCGCCTTCCGGGACGCCTCCGGTCCGGCATCCGGCCAGACGACCTCGGCGGCCAGCTCCCGTCGTACGTTGCGTTGTGGTGCGAGCAGCACCAGTGCCAGGAGTTCCTGGGCCTTCCGCAGGATCGAACCGGCGACTTCGCGGTCGGCCGACACGATCTGGAACGGCCCGAACAGGTGGACACGAAGCTCGAGCACAGCAGAAACCTCCCCCCAACGCGACCAGCGACCCAGGCGCCTCTGCGACCCCGGTCCCCCCGCCGGCCGAACACCGCCGGCACGCAGCGTCCCGGCCCCCCGAGCGGTACGTGTGAGTGGTGTTCTCTCAGGATGCGCTCACTCGGTCGCTCTCGGCAAGGTCGCAGCGGTGGCGCGATTCCCCTCGATTCGCAGGGCTGTCGGCCTCTACCCGCTTGAAGCGACCGTTCGAACCGCGGAATTCACCGGCGCGCGGCACCGGGCTCACCTACTCTGAACAGATGCCGTCCACCCATCATCTGGTCGCGTTCGCGATCACCGCCCTGGTCATCATCATCGTGCCCGGGCCCAGCGTGCTGTTCATCGTCGGCCGCGCCCTGGCCGTCGGCCGTCGCGAGGCGGTACTGACGATGCTCGGCAACACCGCCGGTGCGGCGGTGATGCTGATCGCCGTCGCGCTCGGGCTCGGTGCGCTGATCGCCGCCAGCGCGATCGCTCTCACGATCGTGAAGCTCGTGGGCGCGGCGTACCTGGTCTATCTCGGGGTGCACGCCTTCCGCACCCGCAAGTCGCTGGCCGAGGCGATGGCGAGCGGCGTGAAGCCGGGCGGCACCCGCCGGGCGCTCCGGCAGGGCTTCCTGGTCGGTCTGACGAACGCCAAGACGGCAGTGTTCTTCGCGGCCGTGCTTCCGCAGTTCGTGGACAAGAACGCGGGTCCGGCCTCGCTGCAGATCCTGTTGCTCGGCCTGGTCTTCATCCTGATCGCGCTGTGCTCGGACAGCCTCTGGGCGCTGGTGGCCGGCACGGCTCGCGAGTGGTTCGCCCGCTCACCGCGCCGGCTCGAACTGGTCGGCGGCACCGGCGGCCTGATGATCATCGGCCTCGGCGCCAGCATCGCCGTCACCGGCGCCAAGGAGTAGCGGACCGCCAGCACTCACAAAGCCGGCTGCGCAGGCTCCGGCCACGCTCAGCATGGCCGGAGCAGCAGGTGATTTGGGAGCTTACTGAGTGGGGGCGGTCCGGCGACCCGCCACAACGCCGATCAGAGCGAGCAGCGCCGGCAGCCCGAATGCGGTCAGGTACGCCGTGGTCGCCGAGTGCGGCTCGATCGCGGCGAACAGCGAGCCGCCCACCGCCAGCACAGTTGCCGTGGCCAGCGCGTCGCTGAGCTGCAGGGCTGAGCTGTTCGTGCCCTGCTCCTCGCGGCTGGAGTACTCGAGCACCAGCACCGAGACCGTCGGGAACACGGTCCCCATCCCGAGCCCGGTGAGTCCCCAGCCGAGGATGCCGACGATGACGGGGACGTGCGGGTTGAGCGTCAGCGTCGCGGTCACGATGCCGAGCACGATCAAGATCATCCCGGCCTGCAGGAACACCGAGTGCGAGAACGGCTGCTTCGGCCGGCCCCGGTACCACGAGGCCGTCGTCCAGGAGAGCGCGCTGACCGTCAGCACCAGCCCGGCGAACGACGGCGACAGCCCACGCTCGCGGGTCAGCATCAGCGGGAGGAACACCTCGGCGCCGAATCCCGCCGCCGCGACCAGACCGCGCAACGCGATGACCGCGGGCAGTCCCGAGCCGATCCGGAATGTCCCTCTGGGCAGCAGCTTCGGCGCGAAGACAGCGATCCCGGCCAGGCCGAACGCCAGCAAGGTCAGTTGAAGTAGCCCGCGCTGCTGCCCGCCGAAGCTGAGCAGGCCAACGCCAACAGCCGCCGCGACTGCCCACAACGCCCGCCGATCCCACAGCGACCCCGACCGCTCAACAGTCTCGGAGTTCGCCCGAGCCAGCCCGGGCCGCATCACCAGTGCCGCCGGAATGGCCAGCGCCGGTACTGCGAGAAACACGATCCGCCAGCTCGTGTGCTCGACGATCAGCCCGGCGATCGCGGGGCCGACCATCGACGGGACGACCCAGCCGGTCGCGAACGCGGCGAAGATCCGTGGCCGGAGCTCCGGCGGGTAGAGGTGACCGACGACGACGTACAGGGCGACGGTGACGAGGCCGCCGCCGAACCCCTGGATGATGCGGCCGGCGACGAGCAGCTCCATCGTCGGCGCGGAGCCGGCCAGGATCAGGCCGAACAGGAACCAGGCGGTGCCGTACCAAAGCGGCCGGGCCGGTCCTTTCAGGTCACTCCAGGTCCCCGAGACGACCATCGCGACCACGCTCGACGCGAGCGGTCCACCGAAGGCCAGCGCGTACAGCGGCAGCCCGTTGAGCGCCTGCGCGACGGTCGGCATCGCCGTGGTGACGGCCAGGGACTCGAACGCGATCAGGGTGATCAGCGCGACCATCCCGATCGTCAGCGCCCGGTACTGCGGCGCGAGCACGCCGGATGGTTTCGGTGCTTTCGCGGTGTCGGCCGGGAGGTCGGCGGTAGTCGTCATGCGGAGCAGCCTCTGGCTTCAAGTGCACTTGAAGTCAATCTATTGATCTCAAGTGCCCTTGATCTTTCAGGGGACGCAGCATCTTTCAGAGGACGGCGGCGAGCACCAGCGCGATGATCGGCGGACCTGCTTGCAGGGCGGCCGACTGCGCCATCCGGCGGTTCGACGCGACCAGCACGACCCCGGCGCCGGCCATGCAGGCACACGCGAACAACGAGATCGCGTGCCCTTTGTCGCCCCCGGCAACGAGTCCGCCGAGCGCACCGAGCGCGAGGAACAGGTTGTAGAAGCCCTGGTTGAAGGCCCACGGCTTGGAGATCGTCGCCTCGGCCTCGGTCGGGATCCCGAAGCGCTTGTAGGTGCTCGGCTTCATGAAGACCAGGCTCTCCATGGCGAAGACGGCAAGGTGGAAGACACCGGCCAGGACGACGAAGATCTGAGCGATCGTGTTCACTCGCGAACCGTACCGCGAGAAGGACCCGGTCAGACGATGTCTGACCGGGTCCTCGATTAGCCAACTATTAGCGCTTGTCAGCGACCGCGTCGGGTGCCGCCGGCGCGGGTGCCGGCCGAGAAGGCCGCTGCGCCTGCGGGGCGAGTGCTCGCGCCGGGTGTGGTGGTGCTGTAGGTCTTCGGCGCTGCCGAGCCACCGCGCCCCTGAGACCGGGTCTTGGTCGTCTGGCCTCCGCCAGACGCCCGTCCGCCCTGTCCACCGGAGCCAGCGCCCCGGCCGCCGCCGCTCGCACCACGGCCGCTACCGGAGCCGCCACCAGCGGCAGAGCCACGGCCGCCCGCAGAGCGAGCACCACGACCAGAGCCCTGTGCGGATCCAGCGCCGGCGCCACGACGGGCGCCGCGACCACGACCGCCGCCACTGCCGGCACCGCGGCGTACCGAGTCTTCCTCGGTGACGGGCTTCAGGGTCGGCTCAACGAAGGTGCGCTCGCCCGGAGCCAGCTTGGCGAGCAGCGGGTCGCCGACGCGGAGCTTGGTCACCGTCGCGGCGATACCGGCCTTGCGGGTCAGGTCCCGGACGTCGCGGACCTGGTCGTCGGTCATCAGCGTGACGACGGTGCCCTCGGCCCCGGCGCGCGCAGTACGGCCGGACCTGTGCAGGTAGGCCTTGTGCTCGATCGGCGGATCCGCGTGGATCACCAGCGTGACGTCGTCGACGTGGATACCCCGGGCCGCGATGTCGGTCGCGACCAGCGTCTTCGCGGAGCCGTCGGAGAAGGCCTCCAGGTTTCGCGTGCGGGCACCCTGAGACAGGTTGCCGTGCAGCTCGACGGCAGGGACACCCTGCGCGATGAGCTTCTTCGTGAGCGACTTGGCGCCGTACTTCGTCCTGGTGAAGACGAGTGTGCGGCCCGGTGCCGCCGTCAGGTCGACGAGCACCGGCAGCCGGGAGTCGGCCTGAACGTGCAGCACGTGGTGGGTCATCTTCGCGACCGGCGACTGGGCCGAGTCGACGCTGTGGGTCACCGGCGACTTCATGAACCGCTTGACCAGGACGTCGACGCCGGCGTCCAGCGTGGCCGAGAAGAGCAGCCGCTGCGTGGTCGACGGAGTCGCCTCGAGGATCCGCCGTACGGCGGGCAGGAAGCCGAGGTCGGCCATGTGGTCGGCCTCGTCCAGCACGGTGATCTCGACCGCGTCGAGCCGGGCGTGGCCGGCCTTGACGTGGTCCTCGAGCCGGCCCGGGCAGGCGATCACGATGTCGACGCCGCGACGCAGCGCGGTGATCTGCGGGCCGTGCCCGACGCCACCGAAGACCGTCATCGTGCGCAGGTCGAGCGCGTCGGTCAGCGGCGTGATCGATGCCTGGATCTGGGTCGCGAGCTCACGCGTCGGCGCCAGGATCAGCGCGCGCGGCTGGTTCGGCCGGCGCTTGGAGGTGCTGGTGGTGAGCCGCGCGAGCACGGGCAGGACGAACGCGTAGGTCTTGCCGGAACCGGTCCGGCCGCGACCGAGCACGTCCTTGCCGGCCAGCGAGTCCGGCAGCGTCGCCGCCTGGATCGGGAACGGCTTGAGGATGCCGGCCGTGGCCAGCGCCTTGACCAGGCCGGCCGGAACGCCGAGCTGGTCGAAGGTGATGTTGTCGTCGATCACCGCGGGGGCGACCTCGACGGAGCTTTCGGCTTGCTTGCTGTCAGCAAGCAGTCGCGCACCGTCAGTACCGGGATTGTTGCCAGGGGCACCGGTACGGCGGCGGCGACGGGGGCGCGCCGGGGCCTCACCCTGGGCGCGCGCGGGTCCCGCGGTAGAAACGGAATTGGGCGTGGTGGTGCTGGGGCGGCGTGCCGCCATGAAGTACTCCAAAAGATCGGGGGGTCGTCCTGCCCGGCGCAGCCTTTGGGCCGCGGCGCGTGGTGGTCGACTGCTAGCGCAGCGTGTGCACTCAATCGGCCCGAGGCAGAACTGGGCGGGCCGTCACAATCAGTGTACGGCACGCCGGGACCACTGGCAGAGAGTTACCTGATCTGGGTATCTTCTGGCGGTGACCGCCGCCGAGCAGTTCCGGGTAGATCCGCCGAAAGTAGCCAGCGAGCGTGAACTCCTGCAGGGGTTCCTCGACTTCCATCGCGGCACGTTGCTGTGGAAGACCGCCGGCCTGACCGGCGAGCAACTCGTCGAAACCAGGCTCGAGCCGTCCACGATGACGCTGCTCGGGCTGATCCGGCACGCGTGCGAGGTCGAGCGGTACTGGTTCCAGTGCTGCCTGGACGGCCGCCCGCTCGACATCCTGAAGACGTGGAGCCAGGAATACCCCGACGGCGACTTCGACCTGGTCGACCCGGCGCACGCCGAGGCGGACCTGGCCGACTACCGCGAGACGATCAAGCTCTCCGACCAGATCGTCGCCGGCCACTCGCTCGACGACATCTTCCGCCGGCCGAAGATGGAACCCGACCACTCCGTGCGCTACCTCTATTTCCACATGATCCAGGAGTACGCCCGCCACAACGGCCACGCCGACCTGTTCCGCCAACGCCTCGACGGCCTCACCGGCGAGTAGCTCCGTACGGCGGACGCCCACGCGGCTCCTGCGTCGCCGCTCCCTACCCCCAGCTACCTCGCTCCTCCGTCGCTCGTCCGCTGCCACAAAGGCGAGGTGACGAACAGGCGACGCCAATCGACTGGCTGGCCGACTGGCCGCATGCCGTGGCGTCCAGCAAAGTGGTGCACGAGGTCTCGCCCCTGCCATCCCGCCCCCGCCAGCCCAGCCCAGCCCAACAGCACCTGATCATTCGCCCCCTTTGCCCACCCCAGCCACCTTGTGCACCGGCCAGGCACCCAACCCGCCGAACGACGCCCAGCCCGTAACCAAAGTCGATCACCCCTCGCCGAGCGGGGAGGAAGTTGCCCCCGAACCGGCGCAAGATCCGCCCCGCCTCGATCTCCAAGGCGATCGCCTACCTAGAAGACATCGAGCTGGTACGCCGTGAGCTCTGGCCGCATGCCGACACACCAGAGACGCTTGCTTGCGTCAGCTCAGAGGGCTCAAGCAGTCTTGATTGAGCGGATCACGCCGACCAAGTCCGTCACCACGCCCCGGACGCCGGGGATGCGGGTCAGCCGGAGCAGGCGGTCGACCAGTGGCACCGTGCTTGTGATCAGCAGGTGTGTGCGGCGTAGGCCTTTGCTGTCGTCGTGGACCCAGAAGAGCACGATCCCCATCTGCATCAGCCAGAGCAGTTCCGGCAGTTCCGCTCGCAGGTCGGCCGGGAGCTTGAGGTCCGAGCCCTCCACCACCTGGCGGAAGGTCTCGACACTCGCTTCCCGGGCCGGCCTGGACTGCTCGCTGAACGGCGACAGCGGGCTCTTCGGCTCCGCGGCCGACTTGAAGAACGTCCCGGCGAACTCGTGGTACGGCTCCGACACCTCCAGCCAGCTCCGCAGTACGCCGGTGAGCCGTTTGGGGAACGACTTCTCGCCGGCCAGGATCGCCACGGTCGCTTCGCGATGCTGCTCCTGCAGGTGGTCGTAGTACGCCTGCATCAGGTGCTCTTTGGAGCTGTAGTAGTAGTACGCGTTGCCGACCGAGACGCCGGCTTCGGCCGCGATGGCTCGCATGGTCGTCTTGCCGTAGCCCTGCTCGCGGAACAACCGCAGAGCCGTCGAAAGGATCAGCTCCCGAGTCTGCTCACCCTTGGCGGTCGCACTGTCCGTCACATCCGTCAGCGTAGTCACCCCCAGTCCACTCCCGATTCCAGCTCCGCAGCCCTGCCGCCGCCTGGACGATCGCCCGCGCCACCGGCCGCATCGCAGGAGCCGACAGCCGTACTGCGGTAGCCCGGTGCTCCCCGGTCGCCCAGAGGCACACGATCCAGGCCCGGTCGCCGACGTACACCGATCCGTCGTCGGCGACCACTGTCACGTCGCGCAGTGTGGCCGCGTGATCCAGCGCCGGGTAGAGCCGTCTCGCTTCCGTCGACCCCGCCGCGACGAATCCGAGCCGGACAACTCCACCCATGCCGTCCCCCGCCGGCTTCTGCGCCGCCAGCCACTCCTTGAAGCGCCGGCAGAGCCCACAGTGCGCGTCGTACAGCACCACCAACCGCTGCATGGTCTGTCAGTAGCCCGCGGGCATCGGCTGCTCGGTCCCGGTCAGGTGGCCGCCGAGGAAGCCGTTCGGCGGCACCGGGGGCGTGGTCATCTGCTCCAGCCGGCTACGGCGGCGGAAGGCGTTGAAGACCCACACGTTCAGCAGGTGCAGGACGCCGAGCACGACCATCACGATGCCGACCTTCACGCTGAGCTGCTCGATCACCCCGCGGGCGTCGATCACGGTACTGCCGGTCCGCAGGAACAGCGTCACGAAGCCGAGGTTGACCAGATAGAAGCCGACCACCAGCAGCCTGTTCACCGCGTCGGCGAAGTCCTCGTTGCCGTGGAACACGTCGACCAGGAAGATCCGCCCGTTCCGGCTCAGCGTCCGCGCCACCCAGATCGTCAGCGGTACCGCGATCAGCAGGTAGATCAGGTAGGTGACCACCGTCATTCTCACCACGTCCTCACTTTTTGAACACGTTCAATTCGTTGACATGACGAGAGTAGGCCGATCTTTTGAACATGTTCAAGAACCAGCCATGGTGAGCTGGGTCTCAGCGGATGCGCCGGCCTCGCAGTACGACGGCCGCCGGCGTGGCCAGTACTTCGGGATGGTCCCGCGGGTCGGCGTCGTAGGTGACGAGGTCACCCTGACCGGTCAGCCCGAGGAAGTCCTGCGCCGACGTGCTTGCCGCCTCCAACGCCTCGGTGACGGACAGCCCGTGCTTGACCAGCTGGTCCACCTCGCTGGCGACGGTCCCGAAGACATCAGACCCAGCCAGCACCCGTACGCCGTACTGGCGGGCGAGCGGCAGCATCGAGGCCATGTACTCCGAACGGATCCGGCGCCGCTCGATCAGCTCCGGGCTGTCGTCCGGGGAGCCATGCATGATGGCGGACAGCGTGGGGGTCCAGGCGCCACCGCGGGCCCCTAGCGTTTCGAGGTCTTCGGCCGTGATGGTCGTGCCGTGCTCGACCGAGTCGATGCCTACCCGGATCAGGTCGCTGACCACGTCGGTGGTGGTGTGCACCGCGACCCGCGCGCCCCGGGCATGGACCGCGGCGACCATCTCGGCAACGGCGTCGAGCTCGTAGTTCGGCGTCATCGTGCTGCCGGGGATCGGGCCGTCCGGTCCGACCTCGGGGAAGTCTCCGACCAGCTTGATCCAGGTGGCGCCGGCGTCCAGCTCGGCCTCGATCGCGGCGACCAACTCCTCAGCCGGTACCGGTTCGTGCAGCCCGGGGAAGTAGCCGCCCTTCGGTGCGACGAACCGCCCGGCGGCGAGGACCACGGGCCGGCCGTCCTCGGGGCTGGACGCGAGCTTCAGCGTGATGGAGCGATCCCCACCGACGTCCCGCAGCGCGCCGACTCCGGCCTGCGCGAGGTCGTCGAGCATCGCGCTGGCGGCGTCCTCGCCCTGCAGGACCAGACTGCGCTCGCCGACGCCGACGCCGATGGTCAGATGGCAGTGCGAGTCCACCAGCCCCGGCAGCGCGAACCGGCCCGGCAACGGCTGCGGGTCACCCGATCCGGCCTCGAGATGAACCTGTTCCCCGGCCGGCAGGCCGATTCCGTCGAACACCCAAGTCGCCATACCTCGCATCCTCCCCGCCGATCAGTTCATCGCGCGGCAGAATGCCGGCTATGGCGCTGAAGGAGAAGCACCTGGATCGCTGGGTGACGGCGTACCGGAAGGCGTGGGAGTCGAACGATCCCGAGCACATCGCGGCGTTGTGGACCGAGGACGCCGCGTTCTACCGTCGTCCCGACGAGGAGCCCGTACTCGGCCGGGACGCGATCGTGAACGCCTGGCTCGAGGTCGCCGACGCGCCGGGCGAGACGCTGTTCGAGTACCAGGTGCTCGGGTTCGGCGACGGCGTCGGCTTCGTCCGCGGCTGGACGACGTACCGGACCGATCCACCCGGCGAGTTCAGCAACCTGTGGGTGATCCGCCTGGACCGCGACGGGCGCGCGCACGAATTCACCGAATGGTGGATGGAAAAGCCGTGACGCCGTACGATCGGGTCTAGGCACTCAGGGTGCCACCGGTCCGCGGGAAGGGCTTAGCCCACCTGATCTCGAGGTTGAGTTCGTACGGCCCACCTCCTTTCTCGCCTGACGACGCGGACAGCAGGCACGCAGAGAGGAGGTCGCTATGCCGACCCGGAATCTTCCCAATCCGCCGAGCCTTGACCACCTGAAGAAGCAGGCCAAGAGCCTGCTCAAGCAGGTCCGCGCCGAGGACCCCGAAGCCGTCGCGCTGGCCGCCGAGTTCCATCCGGTGGCTACCCTGGCCGACGCGCAGGTGGTGATCGCCCGGAGCTACGGCTTCGCCAGCTGGCCGCGACTCGTGCATCACTTGGAGATCGTCGAGCGCTACAGCCGCTACCCGCACCGCCAGGAGATCGGCGGGCCACTCCACACTCGTGGTCAGCGCATCGACGAGTTCCTGCGACTCGCAGTACTGCACTACGGACAGGATGATCCCGCCCGGCAGACCGCGGCCCGCACACTGCTCGATGAAGTTGCTCTGAGCAACATCTATACCCAGGTGGTGGCCGGCGAAGTGGAGGCCGTCCGTGCGACGCTGGCCGCGGATCCCTCGCTCGCCCGCCGTGAGGGCGGACCGTTCCGCTGGGAACCCCTGCTGTACTTGAGCTATTCGCGCCTTGCAGTCTCCGATCAGGCGCCACTGGAGATCGCTCGACTGTTGCTTGCCAACGGCGCCGATCCGAATGCCGGCTACTTGTGGCAGGGCATGCCATCGCCTTTCACCGCACTGACAGGCGCTTTCGGTCGAGGTGAGGGCGATCAACCCCCGCACCAGAACCGGCTGGAACTGGCCCGGATACTGCTCGAAGCCGGTGCCGATGCCAACGACAGTCAGACGATGTACAACTGCGGACCGGGCTGCCCACCGCTGTACGACGATGACCATTTGGAGCTGCTGCTCGAGTTCGGTCTGGGGAAGGGCGACGGTGGTCCTTGGCACGAGCGGATGACGACCTCGCATCAAACGCCTCGGCAGTTGCTTGAGGATGAGCTCGTTTTCGCTTCCTCAGCAGGGCTGCCGCATCGGGTCGAGCTGATGCTTGCCCAAGGCATTGATCCCGATGGTCGCGGTACCGAGCATCCGGTCTTCTGCGGCCATCGCGCGTACGAGCTGGCCTCGGTTTCGGGTCACACCGAGATCGCCGCGTTGCTCCTGGCTGCGGGCGCGGCACCGCTGGACGACGTTCATGAGTTGTATGCGGCCGCGGTACGGGGGGAGTCGGTGGATGCCGATCCTGAGTTGGCTGCGCGCGCAGTACGGCGAAACCCGTTCGTGCCGATCCGTGCCGCGGAGCTTGGGCGGACGGAGGCGATGCAACAGTTGAAGGAACTGGGGTTCGACCTGAACATCCTGGCGATGAGGACACCGCTGCACCAGGCGGCGCTCCTGGGTCACCTCGACACCGTCAAGAAGCTGATCGAACTCGGCGCCGACCCGACGGTCGAGGACCCCAGCTATCACAGCACGCCGCGTGGCTGGGCTGAGCACAGTCACCAGCAGGAGGTCGTCGACTACCTCGACAGCCTCAAGGGCTGACGGCGAGGAAGAGGAAGGAGCTGAAGATCATCAGGTGGACCGCACCCTGCAGCAGGGTGGCCCGGCCGGTCGCCAGGGTGAGCATGCTGACCACCACCGTCAGCGCGAACAGCACCATCTCCTTGCCGCCCAAGCCGAGAACTAGCGGCCCACTGAGCCAGATCGACGCGACGGCGATCGCCGGTATCGTCAGTCCGATACTGGCCAGGGCCGAGCCGAGCGCGAGGTTCAGGCTGGTCTGAAGACGGTTCCGCAGTGCGGCCCGTACTGCGGCAACCGTCTCCGGCAGCAGCACCAGCAACGCGATCACCACGCCGACGACCGCGAGCGGCGCGCCGGCCGACTCGACCGCGGACTCCAGCTTCGGCGAGACCGTCTTCGCCAGACCGACGACGGCGATCAGGCAGCCGAACAGGAGTCCCAGGCTCAGCAACGCGACCTTGCCGCTGGGCGCTGCCGCGTGGGCCTCCTCCTGGTCCTCATCGTCGGCCCCGGCCTCGGCCTCGACTACCGGGTCGGCCTCGACTGCGGGCGCTGCCTCGGCTGCCGGGTCGGCCACGGGGAGGAAGTAGTCGCGGTGCCGGATGGTCTGCACGAAAACGAAGACGCCGTACATCACCAGCGACGCGACGCCCGCGAAGGCGAGCTGTGCCGTGCTGAAGGTGGCGCCCGGAGTACTGGTCGTGAAGGTCGGCAGGACCAGGCTGAGAGTGACCAGCGCAGTCATCACAGCGAGCAAGCTGCCGGACGCGTGCACCCGGAACTCCTGCGTGTTGTGCCGCAGCGAACCGACCACCAGCGCGAGACCGAGGATGCCGTTGCAGGTGATCATCACCGCGGCGAAGACGGTGTCGCGCGCCAGCGAGGCGGCCTTGTCACCGCCGGACGCCATCAGCGTGACGATCAGCGCGACCTCGATCACGGTCACCGCGAGGGCGAGGATCAGGGTGCCGAACGGTTCGCCGACGCGATGCGCGACGACTTCGGCGTGGTGGACGGCGGCGATCACCGCGGCGCCCAGAGCGGCACAGACGAGGATGAGCAGCACCGCGCCGGGGTTCCGGCCCCAGGACACCACCAGGACGACGAGCGCGAGCGGGGGCACGGCCAGACTCCAGCGCGGCAACCCATGGAAAACAGTGTTTGTCATCCTCTATGAGTTTATCCGGTGCGGCGGAATGCAGTTGGCATCGTCCGCTGGGTGAGTGATGCTTTTCGCACTGCAGATCCAGCGGAAGGGCAGTTGTGGAGATCAGAGAAGCCGTCGCGGACGACTGGGCCGCGATCTGGCCGTTCTTCCAGGAGATCATCACCGCGCGCGAGACCTATGCCTACGATCCGTCGCTGACCTTCGAGCAGGCGGAAGCGATGTGGATGTCACCGTCCTCGTCGCCGCTGGCCCGGACCACCGTCGCGATCGCTGCCGAGGGCAAGGTCCTGGGCAGCGCCAACATGTACCCGAACCGTCCCGGCCCTGGCGCCCATGTAGCCAGCGCGAGCTTCATGGTCGACGCGGCAGCTCGCGGCCAGGGCGCCGGCCGGGCGCTCTGCCAGGACATGATCGACTGGGCCGCCCGAACCGGCTTCCGCTCGATCCAGTTCAACGCGGTGGTCGAGTCCAACACCACCGCGGTCAAACTCTGGCAGTCACTCGGCTTCGACATCATCGGCACCGTGCCCGAGGCCTTCCTCAGCCCGTCCCACGGGTACGTCGGCCTACACGTGATGCATCGCCCACTCTGACCGCTTCTCATTGCCAGAGAATCTGGTTGGATCGGCGATATGACCGAGTCCCGCGCCCGCCGGCTGTGGAAAGTGCTGGAGCCGTTCCACGCGATCACCTACTTCGCGCCCGACACCAGGAAGGCCACGGACGCACTAGGTCTGCGTGGCGGCTGGATGAGCTACTTCGCCTGCCGAGCCGCCCCACTGGGCGCAGTGGGCCCGGAGCTCGTCACAGCCGTGTTCTACAACTTCCACCCGTCCATGGTCGCCAGAGCCATCCCGGACGCGTGGGACTTCGCCACACCAGCACAGCTCCTCGCCGCACGCCTGCAGGCGGTCGACAGCGCAGTACGCCGGTTCCCTGACTCCAGTACGCCGATACGCCGCGCGGCCGAGCTAGCCCGTCAAGCAGCGGAGTTGGCGCCCACAGCGGGCAGGCCGATCGCTGCGGCCAACGCGGCACTCGACTGGCCGGATGAGCCGCACCTGGTGCTGTGGCAGGCCACCACGATCCTCAGAGAGTCTCGCGGTGACGGGCATGTCGCCGCACTGGTCGGTGCAGGTCTGTCGCCATGCCAAGCCTGCATCACCATCTCCGCCGCCGGTGGCCCGTCCAAGCAGGTCTTCCAGCTCAACAGGCGTTGGAGCGACGAGGAGTGGGCCGCCGGGTCGGAGGACCTTCGGGTACGCGGGTTGCTGACGGCGGACGGCGTACTGACTGATGCTGGGCACACGCTGCGTCAGGAGGTCGAGGACACCACCGACCGGCTGGCCGAGCAGGGCTGGGCCGCCTTCGGCGACGAGAACGCGGCGGAACTCGACCGCCTGATCCGCCCGATCACCGGCGGCATCATGGCCGCCGGCCTGGTCCCCGACGACAACCCGATGGCCATGCGCTGGGACGCCGCCGACCTGCCTACCTCTACTTCTGCTTCTTCTGCGGACCTCGGGGCGAATACGCCGTCGTCCGGCTCACCGTCCGCTGAGCGCGACCAGTGACCCTTACCCGCCCCCGATGGTTCCGTAGGGATCCCCCGGAACCATCTAAGGGCCAGGTAGGTACCGAAATGGGCAATTCCCCGCATGCGCCCGAACTTTCGACCTGGGAAGTTGTTCATACCAGGTAGTCGACGACAGTACGACGGCCTCACCGCAACTCAGGCAGGAGGAAGACGATGCGCAAGACCCAGATCCAGATCCGTCGCAGGCCGCTGCGGACACTGACCAGCAGGACCCCACCGCCCCTCGACCTCCGGACCCCGTCCGGCCGGCCGCTCCCGTACTGATCCCACCTCGACACTGATCCCCTCGACACTGAGCCCCTCGACGAAGCAACGACCATGAACCTCAGACTGCACATCCACCACGCGTACGCCGGCGGCTGGTGCGCCGACATCGACGACGACCACGACCGCCAGCCCGACGACCCATACTGGTGCGTCGACCAGTGGCCGACGCTGCAAGAAGCGATCACCGCAGGCTGCCACCAGTTGGCCGAACTGTCTGTCAGTCTGCAAGCCACCCAGTACCTGACCCGCGTGAGCGGTCGTCACGACGGCCTGGAAGACCTGCCGGTGTTCCAGCTGGCCGCCTGAGGAGCCATTCATAGCAGTCACAAATCATCCGATCGGCTACTGCGGCGGGTACGACGGGCGCAGTACTGGTGGTGTCTCCCGCTGGCCGACGCGGGCGGGCGGGGTTGGCGGACAGTATGGGTATCAGTCAACCCTGGGAAGGAGACTTCGATGCCTGTGCCGCGTCGTCGAACCATCCTCGGTGCCTTGGCGGGTGGAACTGCCGCCGGCGCCGTTGCGATCCCCGCCAGCGCCGACCCGCCGTACGCCCAACTCGGAGGCAATCCGCTCCGGCCGGTTGGTCTGACGACCGATCACCTTCGTGACGTGTTGGGGATCGGAGCCGCCCGACCGCGATTCGCCTGGAAACTTGAGGCAGACGGCCGCGGGCGGGCGCAGTCGGCGTACAGGATCACCGTCGCTGGGCCGGCCGGGACGGAGGTGTGGGACTCGGGCTGGGTGGTGTCGCTGGAACAGACCGGCCGCGAGTACGGCGGGCCGCCGCTGAGGTCGCGGACGCGGTATCAGTGGACGGTCCAGGTACGCGACGAGGCGGGCCAGGTCGGGCGGCCGGCTGAGGCGACGTTTGAGACCGCCTACCTCGATCGAGCTGAGTGGACCGCCGAGTGGATCGGCAGTGGGATCCGCATTCCCCCGCCGGTCCGCACGCTCCCGCCCGGGCAGTTCCAACCCGCTGAGCTGCTGCCCGGACACACGTTGGGGCAGAGCTTCACGTCCGACGACTCGTTCACCGCGGTCGCGGTGCTGCTCGACCTCACACCAGCCGGTACCGCGAACTGCAAGGTGGCGCTGTACCGCGGAGGGATCGGTGGCGAGGTCGTTGCGCAAGAGCACCTCAAGCTGACCGGCGACCAGTTCGGCAGCGCCCTGGCACGCCTCGACCTCGACGCCCCAGCCGGCAAGTACTACCTGGAGATCTCCGAGGCAGAGGGGAAGCTCAGCTGGTTGTCGGCCACAGGTCGCCCGGACGACGACAGCTCCACCGACGACAGCCCGTACCCCGGCGGAACCGCCTTCGCCGACGGGAGGTCCCTCACGCTGGATGACCGCTGGCTGTGCTGTCTGCCACCCGCGCCGCCGGCGAATCCGTTGGTGCGCAAGGAGTTCACGGTCCCCGGACCGATCGCCGAAGCGAGGCTGTACCTCTGCGGGCTCGGCCGGGCGGTTGCCTCAGTCAACGGCAAGCGCATCGGCGATTTTGTCCTCTCACCGATCGCCACGGACTACGACCGGCGACTCCTCTACACGATCCATGACGTCACGAACCTGCTCACCAAGGGCCGCAACGTCCTCGGGGTGGCGCTTGGTCGTGGCCACTACTCGACCAGAGCACCGGACAGCGACGGCACGAACCTCGCCCGCTGGATCGCCGAACCACAGCTCATCGCGCAGCTGGAGATCAAGCTCGTCGACGGTCGAAAGCTCAAGCTCGCTTCAGACCAGACCTGGCATCTCACCGAGGGACCGACCACCTCCGAGGGCGTATTCGCCGGTGAGTCGTACGACGCCCGCCGGGCCGCCGCCCTCGACGGCTGGGATCGTCCGCAGTACGACGACTCGTCCTGGCGGGCGGCGAGGATCGTCTCGGCCCCGGGAGGAGTGCTGGAGGCCTACCCCGGTGAACACATCCGCACCGAGAAGCCGATCCGGCCCGTTGCTGTCACCTCACCCGCGCCCGGCGTCTGGCAGTACGACTTCGGCGTGGTGGTGGCCGGCTGGGCACGCCTCACCGCCGACCTGGCTCCGGGAACCACCGTGCGGCTGCTGTACCACGAGAAGCTCGCGGCCGGCGGGCGTATCCGGCCCGGAACCCCTGGTGGTGTGGAGAACCCCGCACTGGACGGACGCTTCCAGATCGATGAGTACACGGCGGCATCCGACTCTGGGCGCGGCCGGGTGACTTGGGAGGCGGCGTACAGCTACAAGGGTTTCCGCTACATCGAGGTGACCGGTACGACGCGGCCCATCGACCTCGTCGCGGTTCCGGTGAGCAGCGATCTCACGAACACCCTGCAGATCAAGCTGGAGCAGCGTGAGCTGCAGTGGATCGTGACTGCCTTCCGCCGGACGGCGCTCAACGGGCTGCACGGTTATCCGGATGCCTCTCCCTTCAGCAAGGTCGGCTGGCTCGGCCCTGCCCGCAACGCGGTCGGGCCGATGGCGTACCAGTTCGGCGCGGCCCGGCTGCTGGAGCACTGGCTGAGCGACATCCAGGCGGCCCAGGGCAGCAGTGGTGAGATCCCTCTGATCGCACCGCTCGGCCCACTGCCGGCCGGCTTCCTGTTATCGCCGGTCTACAGCGGCCTTTACTCCTACCTCGTCCACCGACACTGGATCATGTACCGCGACCGCACCGTTCCCGCCCGGCATTTCGACTCCGTGCGCCGGGCAATCGACTGGACCGTCAGCCAACTGAAGGCCGGTCTCGCCGACGACGTCTTCGGCGACTGGTACCCGCCTGGCATCGAGCTCGGCCAGCATCCCCGAGGACCCGAAGGTGGCCAACTGGTCGGCACCGCGTTCGTGATCGCCAGCCTGCGGGAAGGAATCGCGATCGCCGATCTGCTCGGCCGCCCCCGGGAAGCGTGGAACGCAGAACTGAAGCGCCTGGTCGAGCGGTTCAACGAGGCGTTCTTCGACGGCTCGATCTACCGAACCGCCGAGACCACGGAGTACAGGCAGACCAGTAATGCCCTGCCGCTGGCGTTCGACCTCGTACCGTCCGGCAACGTACGCCGCGTCGTCAACCGGCTGGCGGCCGACGTGGAGGCCCGCCGCCAGCACCTGAACACAGGATCCATGGGCACCAGTGCACTCGCCTATGCACTCTCCGACCATGGCCGACCCGACCTGGCCGTAGCAGTGCTCGCCCAGACCACGTATCCGTCGTACGGGCACCTCCGTCGGCTCGGCGCGACCACCTTCTGGGAATCCTGGGAGGACCACTCGCGGGCCCACAACGACCCGACCCTCAGCGCGCCCGTCCAATGGCTGATCGAACGAGCAGTCGGCCTGGAGCCACTTGAGCCAGGCTGGGCCCGCTTCAAGGTCGAGCCGCGCGTCACTGCGCACCTGCCTGGTGCCTCGCTCGACCTCGACACCGTCCGAGGCCGAGTCCACGCAAGCTGGCGCCGTCACGCCAGCCGGGTCACGCTCAACGTCACCGTGCCGGTCAACACCGTCGCCGACATCGTCCTCCCCAACGGCATGCGCCACACTGTCGGCTCCGGGCAGTACCGCTTCGACAGCCCCAGCTAGCGCTTCTTCTGCGGACCCCGGAGAGTGACGTAGAGCAAGGAAACCCCGAACGCCGCCACGACCGGCCCGAGGATCGCCCAGATGCTCTTGCCCGACATCGAGCTCCCGCTGATGTAGCCAAGGCCCTGCAGCGCCCACACCACACCGAGCACAGTCAGCAGCAGACCCAGGGCAAGCGGAATGGCTTTCTTCATCTCAGGAGCCTAGCGCCCTGAGTCGGACGTTCGTGCTTCAGCTCCGGCGCACGAACGTCCGACTCAGGGCGCTAACTGTTTCGCTACTAGCTGGATTGCCTTGGCCAGGTCTTCGCCTTTGGGGGCCTTGGACGGGTCGAACAGCCAGAGCGCGATGACGCCGAGCAGCAGCGCCTGGTAGAAGGTGCCGACCTGCTGGACGGTCTCCGGGTCGGTGTCCTCGTCCGCGGCGCCGAACATTGTCGCCAGACCTGCCCGCGCCTCGCCCTGCAGCTTGGACAACTCCTCGAGCAGCTCCGGTAGATGCGCCCCCAGACTCAGCACCTCGTACTGCGTGACCCACAGCGCGCGGCTGGCCGGTGACGACAGGGTCTTCACCGCCTGACCCCACGTCGCCACGAACCGCTCCCGGCCGTCGACGTCCGGACTCAGCCCGCTGGCCATCGTCTTGCCGACGTCCGCGCCCCACTCGTCGAGCGCCTGGCGCATCGCCTCGTTCATCAGCGCTTCCTTGGAACCGAAGTGATAGCCGATCGCGGCCAGGCTCACCCCGGCCGTCGTCGCGATATCGCGCGCAGTGGTCCGGCTGTAGCCCTTCTGCATCAGGCAACTCTTGGCACCCTCGATCAGCGCTTCACGGTTTCCCATCCACCGATGGTACTTGCACATCCGTCTTAGACATCGTGCAGTTTGCCGCGCCCGGCGTCAGCGCGGGTGGGCTCGACTGGTCCGGAGGCCGGTTGCGGCAGCCTGGAGTACGGCGGCCGTGAGGGCGTCCAGGACGGCGGAGTCGAGCTTCCAGTGCTGCCAGTACAGCGGTACGTCGACGTACTTGCCCTTGGCAACTTCCACCAGCCGGCCGTCGGCCAGCTCGTCCTCCACCATCTCCTCCTCGATCATCCCCCAGCCGAGGCCGAGCCGGATCGCCCGGACGAACGGCCCCGGCGCGGGAATCGAGTGGGTGGGCGGATCGAGCCGGCGCCGGGTGACCTTGCGGAGCAACCGGTGCTGCAGCATGTCCTTGGTGTTGAAGACGATCATCGGCGCTGCCGCGAGCGCCTCCGGCAACGGCCGCCCGGTCAGCCAGCGATCGGCGAACTCCGGCGTCGCAACCGACAGGTACCGCATCTTGCCGAGCGGCTGCACCCGGCAGCCCTGCACCGGTCGTGGATCGCCGGTGACCGCGGCCAGCACCGTACCGTTGCGCAGTAGCTCAGCCGAGTGGTCCTGATCCTCCTGGCGCAGGTCGAACGCGGTGACCAGCTCCGGCGGTACGGCGAAGAGCACCGGCAGGAACCAGTTGTTCAGCGAGTCCGCGTTCACCGCGATCGGGAGTCGCAGGCCTTCCAGCTTTCCCTTGACCGCGGCGATCGCCTCGACCTCCAGCAACGAGACCTGCCGCGCGAGGCGCAGTACGGCCTCGCCTGCTTCGGTCGCCAGGGCTGGTTTGGTCCGCTGCACCAGTACGTGGCCGAGGCGGCTCTCCATCGCCTTGATCCGCTGACTGACGGCCGACGGAGTGATCTGCAACCTGCGAGCCGCCGCGTCGAAGCTGCCTTCGTCGATCACGGCCGCGAAGGTGTCCAGCTGAGCTGAGTCGAGTTGCATGCAATTCCTTGCTTAAGCGTTGCTAATGGTACTGAAAGAACTTTAGCTGGTTTGTTGCCTGGTCAACTCCTACGGTCGAAGCATGCCCCTCCTTGCCGGCTTCGCCACCACGCTCTCCCTGATCATCGCGATCGGCGCGCAGAACGCCTTCGTGCTGCGCCAGGGACTGCGACGCGAGCACGTGCTGCCGGTGGTCCTGATCTGCTCACTGTCCGACGCGCTGCTCATCACGAGCGGCATCGCCGGCCTCGGCGCCCTGCTGACAAGCAGCGAACTCGCGCTGAACCTGGCGCGCTACGGCGGCGCGCTCTTCCTCCTCACGTACGCCGCGATCGCGGCCCGGCGAGCCCTGAAGCCCTCGGCCCTGAGCCCAGCCGATCACGCGCCGACCGCGTTGCGCAGCGTCGTTCTGACCTGCCTCGGCTTCACGTATCTCAACCCCCACGTGTACCTGGACACGGTCGTGCTGCTCGGCTCCCTGGCGAACCAGCGCGGCCCGGACGGCCGCTGGATCTACGGCCTCGGCTCGGTCGCGGCAAGCTTCGGCTGGTTCTTCACCCTCGGCTTCTTCGCCCGCAAACTGGGCCCGATCTTCGCCCGCCCCCGGGCCTGGCAGTTCCTCGACGGCGGCATCGCGCTGATCATGACGACCCTGGCCGTCTGGATGATCCTGCCTGCGCACTAACGTCCTGTCCGTGGATGTCACGGTGCTGTGTGATGCGGTGGCGGTGTTTCCGGAAGCTGTTGAGGACGCACTCCCGGGCTGGGGTGACGAGCATCAGCGGTGGACGTCGCTGGCGATGCCAGGCAACGTCGCCGCGGACGGTGGGTGGTGGCTGCATTTCCATAGCTACCTGGTGACGTCGGCGGCGGGCGCAGTACTGGTTGATACGGGGATCGGGCCGGCTGGCGGTGAAGCGGCTGAGTGGCTCGGGACGGCGGGGCGGCTTCCTGGGTTGCTGGAGACGGCCGGCGTACGGGCTGATGAGATCGACACCGTGGTACTGACTCATATCCATACTGATCACACCGGCTGGAACCTGGCGGAGGAGTTGCCGCGGTTCTGCAATGCGACCTATGTGGTGCAGCAGGCTGAGTTGGAGCACGTGCGGGACGTGGCGAAGTACGAGCGGTTGATCAAGCCTCTGGCTGATGCGGGGCAACTGCGGGCTGTGGATGGCGAGACCACGCTGGACGGCGGGCTGCGGCTACTGCCGACGCCGGGGCATACACCCGGGCATCAGTGCGTGGTGACTGAGCGCGCGGTGCTTGGCGGCGACGTACTGGTTCATCCGGCGCAGGCACGGTGGCCTGAGCTGACCTACGTCTACGAGCAGGACCCCGCGGTTGCGGTGACCTCGCGGCACGACGTACTGGCGTTGGCGGCAGCTACCGGCGTACCGATTGCTGCCGCGCATCCCCACACCGCTCTAACTGGTGCTGCAATGCCGCTGCCCGCTGTGAGTCCTGGCAGTGGGGTCTGCCCGCCTCACAAGCTCTAGTGCGCCGTGCCGGGAGTTGCGTTAGCGATAGCGGTGTTCAGGTGCGTGCCTCGTGGTGGCGGAGGAGCGGCCTCGATGTTTTCCATCGTGGTCGTTTCTCCGCTGCCGCGAGGTGCGTGCCTGGGCGCCGGTAGCGCAACGGAACTCCCGACACGGCGCACTAGGAGCCTGCTGAATAACCTGCGTGTTGGCCCGGTCGTGTGGTGACCGTGCTGGGACGATTGTGGGGTGCAGGGTTCAGCTGGGGTTGATCAGGAGTTGATGGACGCTCGGGCGTTGGTCGGGCATCTGGTGCCGGCCGGGAGCGTGTTCGGGTTCTTGGCTGAGCATCGTGGTGAGGTGTTCCCGGCCGGGTTGTTCGAGGATCTGTTCCCGAGCTCGACCGGGCGGCCGAGTCTGCCGGGTGAGGTCGCGGCGTCGGTGCTGGTGTTGCAGACATTGCACGATCTGTCC
>NZ_AQUZ01000060.1 GCF_000372465.1 Kribbella catacumbae DSM 19601 | reverse complement strand
ATAAGCAACATCATCGCTTTGTCCACACCCCAGCCATTCCTGTGCATAACTCGACCATTTCCGGCCACTCGCTGATCCCCTTACAGATAAGGCCTTCCGGCTCCAAAAACTGTCGGTGGGCCCGTCTAGAGTTCTGGGTATGGAGACCTCGCAGCTACTCTCACCGTCGATGCTCGGTGACAGCGCTCTGCTGTCCACCATCGACGGTGTCGACGCTGCCCTGTCCACCCTGCTCACCTACCGCCTCCAGTTGACCGCGGACCTCGACCATCGCGGCCTGGCCAAGGAACTCGGGGCCCGCGACACCGTCGAGTTCCTCGAGTTGCGCCACCACCGCAACGCCCGCGAAATCCGCCGCGACCTCAAAACCGCCAAAGCGCTCCCCAAATACGCAGCCGTCACCGCTGCCCTCCCCAACCCCCACACCTCCACCGGCCTCGCTGATCCGGATGGGGCTGGCGCCGGTGCGCTGACGGAGCAGGAGGCGGACGGGGACGGGACCGAGGTGCAAGGTCCGGCGGTGCTGAACCCGGGCCAGGCCGACGCCATCGTCTGGACGTTGGAGAAGGTCCCGCCCACGGTGCCTGATGAGGAGTTGCGGGTGGCCGAGGAGCAGATGATCGAGGCCGGCCGGTTGTTGAGCCCGGACGGGCTGGTGGATTTCGGCCGCGAGGTCCTGAACAGGCTGGACACCGACGGCCCCGAACCCGCCGAGGATGACGCCCACGCCAACGAATCCCTCTCGCTGCGGCGCGCCGACGGCGGCGTGAAGATCAACGGCTACCTGTCCGGCGAAAACGCCGAACTCCTCCGAACCCAGATCAACCGCCTGTCCAAGCCCCGCCGGACCGTCGACGGCGACCTAGATCCCCGCCCGCACCCCAAACGCCAAGCCGACGCCCTCACCACCCTCCTCAACGCCGCGGCCGCGACCATGCCCCGCAAACCCCACACCCCCAACCCATCCGGCACACCCGGCACGTCGGGTACGTCCGGCACACCCGGCACGTCCGGCACGTCCGGTACGTCCGGTACGTCCGGTACGTCCGGTACGTCCGGTACGTCCGGTACATCCGACGTGGCCGGTATGTCCGGTGGATCCAGTGGATCCAGTGGGTCCGGTACGTCTGGTGGATCCAGTGGGTCCGGTACGTCTGGTGGATCCAGTGGGTCGGGTACGTCTGGTGGGTCCGGTGCGTCCGGTATGTCCGGTGGGTCCGGTGCGTCGGATCCGTTCGACGGCTCAGGCGACTGGGGTAGCTCCGGCGCCTTGGATGGGTTCGATGGCTCCGGTGACTGGGGTAGCTCCGGTGCGTCCGGCGAGTTCGGTGAGCCGGAGACGCCGAGTGCGCACGGTACGTCGGGTGCCTGCGGGACCTGTGGCGCATCGGCTGGATCTGGTGGGTCGGGTGGGCCGGGGGTGCCGCACATCACCATCACCATCGACCTCGAAGACCTCCGCAACGCCACTTCGCAAGCCGTCGGCGAACTCGTCTACGGCGACAACCTGTCCGCCTCCGCCGTCCGCCGGCTGGCCTGCGACGCCGCCATCCTCCCCATCGTCCTCGGCTCCGACTCCCAACCCCTCGACGTCGGCACGGAACAGCGCTACGTCACCCGCGCCATCCGCCGCGCCCTGATGAGACGCGACAAGGGCTGCGTGATCTGCAAAGCCCCGCCCTGGCAGTGCCACGCCCACCATTTGATCCATTGGATCGACGGTGGCCCCACCGCGATCCACAATCTCGCGCTGCTGTGCGCCGCCCACCACCGCGCCGTCCACGCCGGTCACTGGACCATCACCATCACCCGCGGCGTCGTCCAGGTCACCCGCCCCGGCTGGACCAGCCCCGGCCCCACCAACCCCGCCGACCTGGCCAACCTCACCAACCTGTCCCGCTACTTCGGCCCACCCACCACCGGGCCCGGCAGCGCCTTGGACCACGAACATCCCGGCCGGTTCTTCGCCCCGCCCACCCCGCGCCCCAAAGTGCAGGCCGGTACCGGAAGCCTGTCCTGGCTGACTCCAGAAGCGGTCGCCCTGCTCGACCCCTGGGGCGACAACAACACCCCCTCCGCCGGCCCGTAACACCCACCGCGGCCCTCGCCGCCGTCGCGTCCGCCGCGACTGCCGCGTCCGAATACTGCCGCTCTCTAGCCCTCGGCTCGCCGACCGAGGGCTCCTCGCCATGCCCCGTCCTGGTCTTCCGGCCGCACGACGCACGAGTATGAACTGCAGAGGTGAGCGAGTGGCCTGAGTCCGGCTGCAGTTCCTTTGGTGGTGTCCAGTAATTCGTCTGGCGCATCCATAACGCATTGGCGATGACGGGCCAGGTCGAGCATCGCGGTCCGGGCTGGGGCAAAGTCCAGCGGTAGTGCACGAGGCAGCCGGCCATGATCGTCACCTGCCTGCGATTCCGCGCCACCCCCTTTGCCATCATTCGCCGCCTTTTCACCTCGCGCTCCTGAGTCACCTCGACGGCCGGCGCCAGCGATGTTCGCCGCTCCGCGCCATGGTGAATCGGATCGGCTGCCCGGGAGGGGTAAAGGGGGTCCTGTGACCCGTTCGTGGTGGCGTGGTTGGAGCTGGGGAGGATTCTGGCTAGACCCGGGGCGGATCTTGACCCGGTCCGGGGACATTTTCCTCCCGCCCGGCGAGGGGTGATCGACGTTGGGCACGGGCTGGGCGTCGATCGGTGGATTGGGTGCCTGGCCGGTGCCCAAGGTGGCTGGGGTGCTCACAAGAGACGTCCGGACCAGGTCAGAAGAACCGTCAAAAGGGGGCGAATGATCGGGGTTGTTGGCCTGGCGGGATCGGGACGGCAGGTACGAGACCGGACCGGCCAGCCTCGAGGCTTCAAACTGGCCGCGGGGTCGATCTTGTAGTGGGTTCGCGCATCTGTCTCGGTGGTCCTGCTCGTGTGACCGCGAGCGGCCGCCGCGAGCTGCTGCGGTGGCCGTTGCGGTTTACGGCGCTTGGTGCTCCAGCCGTAGCGCCGCGACGTTGCTCGGCGACCGGCTGCAGGTCGTGATGGCTGTGGTTCGTGGGTGGGATGTCGCTGGTGGTGGCCTTGTCGTTGTTTGGCTTGGCTAGTCGGCGTTGGGTGGGGTGGGGGACTTTGCTGTTGTGGTGGGGCGGTAGCGGACGTTGACTTCTGAGGTGGGGTCGGGCTGGTCGATGTGGTGGAGGTGGATTGGCTCGTGGCCGGGGTTGTTGTAGAGGCGGATGCCGTCGCCGAGTAGGACTGGGGCGATGTGGAGGTCGATCTCGTCGATCAGGCCGAGGTCGAGGAGTTGACGGCCGATGGTTGGTGAGAACACCTCGAGGTTCTTGCCGTCGGCTGCTTCCAGGGCTATCCGTACCGCCTCCGTGGGGCCGCAGTTGAGGAAGGTGACGCCGTCGGCCGGCGTCGCGTCCTCGGGGTGGTGGGTGAGGATGAAGATCGGTCTGTTCCAGTCATCGCTGTAAGGGCGGGCCCCGGAGGCCGCCGCGATGTCCCAGCCGTCCCGACCGCCCAGTACGGCGCCTGTGGTCTTGACGTACTCGTCGATCAGGCCTGGGCGGTTGGTCCCGGTCATCCAGTTCATCGCGTGGTTCGGGCCTGCCACGAAACCGTCCAGTGACATCGAGAAGTGCCAGAGGACCTTTCCCTCTGCGGTCTGCGGCTTGGTGTCGCTCATGCGTTTCTCCTTGTCGGCGTCGCCGGGGCGGAGCAGCTGACCTGCTCTCGATGCCGGGTGTGATCGCTGTCTTGACCAAGAGCCTGACAGCGAATCGGTACCGCGGTAAGGACCGCTTCGAGGGCAGGGCACAGGACCAATTCGCGGGTGGCCGACTAGCGTCTTCCAGCAGACTTCGGAGGAGAACCGAAAGCTTCGATCAGGCGGCGTCGAGGGCCGGGCCGAGGTGGGCCTCCTCGTAGGTGAAGTGGGTTTCGAGTTCGGTCGTAAGGCGGGCGAGTTCCTGCGAGATGGCTGAAGGGTCGTCGCCCTCGCCGAGTTCGGTGACCAGCTTGGTGATCTTGGTGTTCAGTTCGGCGATCACTTCGTGTTCGCGGCTCAGTCGATCGAGAGCCGATTTCAACTCGGGGAAGTCGTCGGCCAACCGGGGGAACACGCCGTCCTCGCGGTTGTGGTGGGCGTGCAGCGCGCTGCAGAAGGACAGGCAGTGGCGGAGGAGATCCGCGGCCGGCCGAGGTGCGGTACCGGCCAGGTAGTCATCCACAGCAGCCCGTACTGCGTCAAGCTCCGCCCGCAGCCCGGCGTGAATCTGCCGCAACTGCGCAGCCGCGGCCCCGAGTCGCTCGGGCGCCACCGCGGATTCGAGTCCGGCGGGCATAGCCGCGGCTGGCTGGTCGGCCGGCGGGTCGACGAGTGCATCGAGTCGGGCGGGTACCAGCGCGACTACTTGGATTCGGCGGTCTGTGCCTGCCTGGTAAGCGGCGAAGGCGGGGTCGCGCTGCGCCTGTTCGGCGTACAGGCGATCTCTTTCGGGGCCGGTGAGTTCGGTGGCGACGGCCTCGAAGCGGTCGGTGCCGCGCTCGATGGTGACCGTGGGGTTGCTTCGGAGGTTGTGGAGCCAGGCTGGCGCGGTGGGTTGGCCGGCGTTGGAGGCGAAGATGATCAGCCGGCCGGCGTCCTCGGCGTACACGGCCGGTGTGGTGTGCGGGCGGCCGGTGCGGGCGCCTGTGGTGGTGAGGAGCAGGAGTGGAGCTCCTTCGAACATGCCCCCGACCTGGCCGTCGTTCGCCCGGAACTCCTCGATGATGGTGCGGTTGAAGTCGCTCACGGCGTTACCCTCACGTCAGTGGGTTGTTTAGCTTTGCAAGCAAAATAGTTTTGAGGACAAAGGTATGTCAAGTGTCGACGACAGCATCCGCACGCTGCTCCTTCTGATGCCGAGGCTGGTCGGCCGGGCGAAACGCGCCAAGATCCCCGACGAACTGGCCGGCATGTCCCTCGCGCCACGCCATCTCTCGCTGTTCGCCTACCTGCTCTTCGACGGCCCGCTAGGCGTGAACGACCTAGCCGAACGCCTGGAGGTCACCCCCGCGACGGTGAGTCTGATGGTGGGCGAACTGAGCCGAAAAGGCATCCTCGAGCGCCGCGAAGACCCCGAAGACCGCCGCCGAGCCATCGTCACCCTCTCCGAAACCCACCGAGACGCGATCGACGCCTGGCTAGCCCGAAGCGCCCGAGCCTGGCGAGAAGCCCTGGCACCGCTGACCGACACCGAACGAGCCCTCTTCGTCAAAACCCTCAAAACCTACGAGGACGCCATCTGATCTGTCCCGACCGACAGGACATAGTGGACAGTGCGGCCTCCGCTCAGGCGGCGACGAGCGAGGAGAGGCGCGGTAAAGGGCACTATGTCCTGTCGGTCGGGACGGTGAGCTACCTGTTGCGGAGGGACCGGAGGTCCGCTTGGCAGCGGCGTTCTACCTCTGCCAGTTCCTCGAGGGTTTCGTCGATGTCGCGGCGGCGTTGCTCCAGTTCGGCTCGGCGGGTGCCGATCTGGTTGAGGAGGTAGACGAGTTGGCCTTCTTCGCCTGGTTCCGCGTCGTACATGTCGACGATGGTGGCGATCTCGTCGAGGCTGAAGCCCAGTCGCTTGCCGCGCAGGATGAGGCCTAGGCGGACCTTGTCGCGGGGGTGGTAGACGCGGACCGTCCCGCGGCGCTCCGGGGTGAGCAGGCCGCGGTCCTCGTAGAAGCGGATGGTGCGCAGGGTGACGTCGTACTCGGCGGCCAGTTCGGCGATGGACCAAGTAGCGGTTTCGACAGGCACCCGAATATTGTGCACACAGCCCATCGTGCTTTACGTTTACGTAAGCGTCAATCACGAGGCCCGGGAGTTGTCATGTCGTACGAACTGTCCGAAGAGCACCGCGAGTTCGCCCACAGCGTGCGCGACTTCGCTCAGGCCGAGATCGCGCCGCAGGCCGCCGAGTGGGATCGCAAGCACTACTTCCCGGTCGAGGTGGTCCAGAAGATGGGCGCGCTCGGGCTGTTCGGGCTGACCGCGCCGGAGGAGTTCGGCGGGTCGGGCGGGGACTTCACCAGCCTGTGTGTCGCGATCGAGGAGATCTCCAAGGTCGACCAGTCGATGGGCATCACGCTCGAGGCGGCGGTCGGGCTCGGGATCAACCCGATCCTCACCTACGGCACCGACGAGCAGAAGCAGCAGTGGCTGCCCGACCTCGTCGCCGGCAAGCGGCTGGCCGGGTTCGGCCTCACCGAGCCCGAGTCCGGGTCCGACGCGGGCGCGACGAAGACGAAGGCCGTGCTCGACAACGGCGAGTGGGTGATCGACGGGTCGAAGCAGTTCATCACCAACTCCGGCTCGAGCATCACCTCGCTGGTCACCGTGACGGCACGCACCGGCGAGAAGGCCGACGGGCGGCCGGAGATCTCCACGATCATCGTGCCGACCGGTACGCCGGGCTTCGTGGCGGAGGCGGCGTACGACAAGCTCGGCTGGCATGCATCCGACACCCACCCGCTGTCGTTCGCCGGCTGCCGGGTTCCCGAGGCGAACCTGCTCGGTGAACGCGGTAAGGGATTCGGGCAGTTCCTCGCCACCCTGGACGACGGCCGGGTCGCGATCGGCGCGGTGGCGCTGGGATGCATCAAGGCGTGCCTGGAGATGTCGGTCCAGTACGCCGGTGAGCGCAAAACGTTCGGCGTACCGATCGGTCAGAAGCAGGGGGTCGCGTTCCAGATCTCCGACCTCAAGGTGATGGCTGACGCGGCCGAACTGCTCGTGTACCGGGCCGCGGCGCTCAAGGACGCGGGTGCTCCGGTGAAGGAGTTCAAGCAGGCCGCCGCCGTCGCCAAGCTGTACGCGACCGAGTCCGCGGTCACCGCGACCCGGATCGCCACCCAGGTGTTCGGCGGCTACGGCTTCATGGAGGAGTACCCGGTCACCCGCTTCTACCGCGACGCCAAGATCCTCGAGATCGGCGAAGGCACTTCCGAAGTACAGCGCATGCTCATCGCCCGTGGCCTCGGTCTGCCGGTCGAATGACCCACCGGTCGAGTGACAGGATGGCCGCATGAGCAGGGATCACTGGACCGAGGTCAAGGTCGCGCGTGAGGCGACGCTGGCGCCGCCCGAGAAGGCGGCGGCCAAGCTCGCCTCGCAGAACAAGCTCTACGTCCGGGACCGGATTGCGCTGCTCGTCGACGAGGGCAGCTTCGTCGAGGACGCGCAGCTGGCCAACGCGCTGAACCCGGGTCTGCCCGCGGACGGCGTCGTCACCGGGCGCGCCCTGGTCGACGGCCGGCCGGCGCTGCTGGTCGCGAACGACCCGACCGTCAAGGCCGGCTCGTGGGGTGCCCGGACGGTCGAGAAGATCGTCCGGATCACCGAGGTCGCGATCCGCGACGAGCTGCCGATCTTCTGGCTGATCGACTCCGCCGGCGCGCGGATCACCGACCAGGTCGACCTCTTCCCGGGCCGGCGCGGCGCGGGCCGGATCTTCCACAACCAGGTCGCGCTGTCCGGCAAGGTGCCGCAGATCTGCTGCCTGTTCGGCCCGTCGGCCGCGGGTGGCGCGTACATCCCGGCGTTCTGCGACCTGGTGATCATGGTCGACGGCAACGCCTCGATGTACCTCGGGTCGCCGCGGATGGCCGAGATGGTGGTCGGCGAGAAGGTGACCCTGGAGGAGATGGGCGGCGCCCGGATGCACACCAGTGTGTCCGGCTGCGGTGACCTGCTCGCCAGCGATGACGCCGAGGCGATCGACCTGGCCAAGCAGTACTTCTCCTATCTGCCCGGTTCGTGGCAGTCGCCGCTTCCCTCGTACGACGCGTCCGCCGCCGGCCGCGACTTCACCCGGGACCTGGTGCCGGTCGAGGAGAGCATCGGGTTCGACATCCACGACGTGATCGACGCGTTGCTCGATGCCGACACCTTCTTCGAGGTCAAGCCGTCGTACGCGCCGGAACTCGTCACCGGGTTCGGGCTGCTCGCCGGGCAGGTCGTTGGGATCGTGGCGAACCAGCCGGCCGTGAAGGGTGGCGTGCTGTTCGTCGACTCGGCGGACAAGGCGGCCCGGTTCATCTGGTTGTGCGACGCGTTCAACGTGCCGCTGGTCTATCTGTGCGACGTACCGGGCTTCATGATCGGCTCGGAGGTCGAGCGGGCCGGGATCATCCGGCACGGCGCGAAGATGATCACCGCGGTGTCGGAGGCGACCGTGCCGACGGTATCGGTGATCGTCCGGAAGGCTTATGGGGCAGGGCTTTACGCGATGTGCGGGCCGGGTTTCTCGCCGGACGCGTGTCTTGCGTTGCCGACGGCAAAGATCGCGGTGATGGGGCCGGAGGCGGCGATCAATGCCGTCTACTACAACAAGATCCAGGAGATCGCGGACGAGGGGGAGCGGGTCGAGTACGTCTCCAAGCTGCGCGACGAGTACGAGACCGACATCGATATCCTCCGGCTCGCGGCCGACCTGGTGATCGACGCCATCGTCGAGCCGGAGAACCTGCGCGACGAGCTGATCGCCCGGCTGGCCGCAGCGCAGACGAAGAACCGTCACTTCTCCACCCGGCGGCACGGAGTACCGCCGGTCTAGCGCCTGGCACGGCGTGCGGCCGGTCTGGTGCCGCCGGCATCCGGTACGCCGTTCTGCGAGCATGTTCCTTGGCCTGCGTGCGGCGCCGGGGTTAGGTTCGGTTGTATGAGGGCTCCTGAGCGTGGAGCGTTGCCGTTGGGGCAGGCGGCGACGCTGGGCCGGACTTATGGGCGGCTGACCGAGGTAGTGCAGGGGTTGCCGGATGCCGCCTTCGAGCGGGCGACCCGGTGCGAGGAGATGCCCGTCGGCGCGCTGCTCGTGCATCTCCTGTACGACGCGGAGCGGGCGCTGGTCGCGTTCGCGACACCGTCGACGGCGGATCCGGATCGAGACTTCGTCTCGTACTGGCAGGACGAGCCGGACGAGCCGGACGAAACGGGCGAGACGGGCGAGACGGGCGAGACGGGCGACGCGGGCAACACGGGCGAGCCAGGCGAGACGAGCTTCGTGCGGGCGGTTGCGGCGGCGTACCGGGCGCCGTCGGTGGAGCTGGTCGGGCACTGGGCCGCGGTGTCGAGTGCGGCCGCTCGGGTGGCTGCGGTGCGGCTGGCGGAGAAGGGGCACAAGGTCGAGACGCAAGGCCATGTACTGCGGGCCGCCGACTTCGTCGCGACGCTGGTCACCGAGGCGACGATTCATCACCTCGATCTGATGCTGGAGCTGCCCGATGCGCCGGAGCCGGATCCGGAGGGGCTGCAGGTGACTGCCCGCACTCTGGACGGGCTGTTCGGTCCGGAGGCGTGGGATGTGATCTCGTGGGACACGACCACCTACGTGCTGAAGGCAACTGGGCGGCTGCCGCTCACCGAGGACGACCTGGACCAGCTGGGCATCTTCGCGGTCAGGCTGCCGTTGCTCAGCTGAGCGCCGAGAGGGACTGCATGACGTCGAAGGAGTTCGCCGATCGGCTCAAGAGCCGGCAGGTCGCTGTGGGGTACTGGGTGACGATGGACGCGCCGGCCGCGACCGAGCGGATCGCGTTGACCGGGTACGACTACGTAGGACTGGATGGGCAGCACGGGCTGATCGACGCCCGCGGGGTGCTGGACGGCCTGATGGCGATTGATGCCGCAGGCAACGGTACTGCGGGGCTGGTGCGGGTCGAGGCGAACAACGCGACGCCGATCGGGCGCGCGCTGGACGCCGGCGCGGCCGGGGTGATCGTGCCGCTGGTCGATACGGCCGAGGACGCGTTGCGGGCCGTCGAGGCGGCGCGGTATCCACCGACGGGGATCCGGTCGTACGGGCCGGCGCGCTCCGGGTTGCGGATCGGCCCGGTACCGGCGGAGGCGGACGCGGCGACCGTCGTACTGGCGATGATCGAGACTCGGCAGGGTCTGGAGAACGTCGCCGGGATCTGCGCGACGCCTGGGCTGGATGGAATCTATGTGGGGCCGTCGGATCTGCGGCTGGCCGTGGGTGGCAAGTATCCGGGCGATCCGGACGTCGATGAGACCTTTGACGCTGCCGTGGAGTTGATCGCCCGTACCGCGGCCGCGGCTGGTGTTGCCGCGGGCATCCATACGCACAGCGGTGCGGAGGCCCGGCAACGGCTGAGCGAGGGCTACACCTTCGCTACCGTGTCGTCGGACCTCGACCACCTACAAGCCGCGGCCGCCGCCCACCTCGCGGCCGCGCGTTAGAGGACCTCGGGTGCCCTGCGCCAACAACTTTGGGCGCAGGGCGTTTAGAGGACTCCGGCGAACGGATCGTCCAGGGACTGCCAGTCCATGCTGGCCAGTTCGGATTCGGTGAGCAGGCAGGCATCGAGGACCGCCTGCAAGCGGGCGGGATCCAGGCCGACGCCGGTCGCTACCACCGTGCATTCGGCCAGGTGCTCGGAATCGGACCACTCGCCGAGCATGCCCAGCGAGGCGCTGTAGCCGGCCGACTCCCAGCGGACTCGTTGGGTCGGCCGGTTGGCGAGCCAGACGACTCCGCGACTCCGGACGACGCCGTCGACGATGTCTTCGAGGGCATCGTTGAGCCGCGCTGGGTGAAGCGGACGGCTCGATCGCCAAAGCATCGTGGTGACGCCGTCGCCGCTCGGCTGCAGCCGTGAGTCGGTGGCCAGCTCCCCTGCCCAAGCCTCGGCTGCTTGGAAGTCGAAGCGGCCGAGGCGGGCAACCCTTGCCGCCGGTACGCCGGTGGCGTCGCTGTTGACGACAGTGGTGCGCGGATTGAGGTGCTGAAGCAGGTGATGCAAACGCTCGGGTGCCTTGCTGCGATGCGCATTCGCGAGCACACAGACATCGGCGTACTCGACCTGTCGTGCGGTCAGCTCGGCCACGTTGCGGCGGTCAGGCGGGCCGAGCGCGAGGCCGCGCTCATCCAGCAGTTCATCCCCGGACAACTGCTCGACCAGCAGCACGGCGTCGACCACGCAAGTGACCGTGTCGACCTGTACTTCCGGCATCGTGGCGACCAGAGCACTCGCCAGCGACCGGGCCTCCATAGCCGGCGGAGCAGCCAGTACTACGTGTTGCCAGTGCCCGCGCGCGACGAGCGTCTCCAGCAGGGGCAGAAGCGACTCGATCAGCTGGCAGGAGCCGCAATCGTCGTCCACGGTGAACTCACCGGCGTCGATCGGGCCGCTCTGGTCGATCACTCGCCAGGTCAGCACTCCGCGATGCCGCAGTTCGTCCTGATCCACGACGACGGCCACGGTGGTGGCGTCGACCATGGTGCCCAGCACGGGCTCGCGAAGCGTGGTGGAAAGCCCGGTCAACAGGGTCAGCGGGGTCTTGCGATGGGCGGCCATCCCCCGAGTATATGAAAACGATTTTCATCAGTCCAGGGCCGGGGGTAGCGGACGGCTGCGCACACACGACCCGGCGCCGATGCCTCGACACGCCGAGGGAAGCGTTTGCTGACCGGAGGTCGGTATGCGTGGCCTCCGGCCTGCGGCGCACCGTCAGTACCAGTTAACTGTTAAGGGTGTGACGCCTTCCGTGGGTGGGAGTGGGTCACTACTGTGCGGACTATGCCGGAGCCATTGGAGCAGGCGGATAGTGAGTTCGCTCGGGTTCTTCGCGCGGCCATCCAGGCCCGTGGGTTAGGACTCGAGCGGATTCGGGACCGCCTGCGGGGGCAGGGGATCTCCGTGAGTCTGGCGACGCTCAGCTATTGGCAGTCAGGGCGGTCCCGGCCGGAGCGGCGGGACTCGCTGGCGGCGGTTCAGTTGCTGGAAAGCGTTCTGGAGGTACCGACCGGGACGCTGGTGGACTCGTTGGGGCCACCGCGCCGGCGGGGGCGGTGGTTGAGCACTGTGCCCGATCCGCCTGAGGTGGCGGCGTTCTGGCCGCGGCCCGACGCGGTGGAAGACGCCGTCAGCGAGGTCACCATCAAATGGGATGAGCGGCTGACCAGGATCAGCCAGCATGACCGGGTGTTCGTCGGCCCCGAAGGCGGTGAGCGGTCCTATCACTGCCGCCAGGTACTGCGGGCCGAGGCGGACGGGCCCGATCGCTGGGTGGTGATCATGCATCTCGATGAGCACGATCGCGCGTTGCCCGAGATCAGGCCGCTGCGGCATTGCCGGCTGGGCCGCACCGTACTGCGTCCCGCGGACGGGCTGCTGGTCGCCGAATTGCTGTTCGACCGGCCCTTGCGAAAAGGCGAGACGGTGATCACCGAGCACGAGTTGGTGAATGCCGCGCCTTATCCGCCGGCCACGAACTACGAGCGGAAATTCCGGCTCCCGGTCCGGGAGTTCGTGCTGGAGGTCTGCTTCGACCCGGCCGCTCTGCCGGTCTCCTGCGTGCGGTATTCGCAACTGGACGAGGCGGACGAGGTCGCGGTACCGGTTGAGCCGCGGGAATCCGTGCACGGGGTGGCGTTGAATTTCGGGCCCGGCCGGTACGGCTTCCGGTGGAGCTGGCCACATTAAGTAAAGTGAAGTGTTAAGGCTATAGCCTTAACTGTGAAAGGCGTCTGGCGGATATCGGTGCCTTGAATTCGTTCCTAGGGTCAGCCCAACCCCTCGGAATGCGAATTCAAGGAGAACACTGATGAAAAGGCCCAGAAGGACTGTCGGCGGAGCCGCTGTGGTGGCCGCGATCGCAGCCCTGGTCACCGTCGGCGGCCCGGCGAGCGCGAACCAGCAGCAGGCCGGCGTGCCAGCGCCGCTCGAGCAGCAGGCCGGGCTGCATCAGCTATCCGACAAGTTGCCCAAGTCCCCGGATCAGGCTGGTCGCTGGATTGCCGACGGCAAGCTGATGGTTGCTGTGACCAACGAGCAGGAGGCCGCCAGGGTCCGGCAGGCCGGCGCGACCCCGAAGCTCGTCAGCCGCAGCCAGGCTCAGCTCGACAACCTGCTCGCCAAGGTCGACAAGATCACCCGGGCCGACCGCGGGAAAGGCTTGCAGAGCTGGGGAGTCGACCCGGTCAGCAACAAGGTCGTGGTGAAGGCCCGTGGCGCGTACGGCGCGCTGAGCGGGCTCGGCGACGGAGTACAGGTCGTCCAGGTCACGACGAACTTCAAACAGCAAGCCGGTGAGGTGAACCCCGGTGACGGGTGGTGGCCGGGCGCCGAGACCGACCACTGTTCCGTCGGCTTCCCCGCGACCGATGCCCAAGGCAACAAGCACTTCCTGACCGCCGGTCACTGCACCAACGACGCCAACCAGGCGGCGTACGGGGCCAGTGGTCAGAGCAACAAGCTCGGTACGTCGAACGTCGGCGGCAGTCGCAGCATCAATGCCCGGGAAGGCGACATGGGCGTCGTGGCCGTGACCGAGAGCGGCTGGACGATCTCCCCGAACGTCAACACCTGGGGGCAGCCGGCCATCAAGGTCAGCGGTTCGGCTGAGGCGATCGTCGGCGAGACCGTCTGCCACTCCGGCAACACCGCGCCGAACTTCGAGTGCGGCAAGGTCCGTTCGGTGAACCAGTCGATCGACTACGGCAACGTCGTGATCGACGGCCTGACCACGACCGACGCCTGCTCCCAGGGCGGCGACTCCGGCGGCGCCTGGCTGCGTGGCGACAAGGCCGTCGGCCTGCACTCGGGCGGCAACAGCTCCTGCGTCGCGAACGCCGACAACTCGATCTTCCAGCCGGTCAACGAGGCCCTCACCAAGTGGAACCTCACCCTGCTGACCGGCATCCCTGACCCGACTGACGACGAAGCACCGACCACACCGGGCAACCCCCGCTCCACCGGTACGACGTCCGACAGCGTCTCCCTCGCGTGGGACGCATCCGTCGACAACATCGGTGTCACCGGGTACGACGTCTACAACGGCAGCACGTTGGCCACCACGGTCGCCGGTACGACGGCCACCGTGTCCGGGCTGGCCGCGGACACCAGTTACTCCTTCACGATCCAGGCGAAAGATGCCGCAGGCAACAAGTCGAAGGCGAGCCCGGCCGTGACCGCACGGACCCAGCCGGGTGACCCGGGTGGCGCCCGGACGCTGGTCAACGGCACCGACTACCCGATCCGTGACTTCCAGACGGTGATCAGCCCGATCCGCTCGAACCTGACCGGCCGTGCCGCTAGTCCGGTCAAGGTCACCGTGGAAGGCAACCACACCTGCCTCGAGGACCTGAACATCAGCCTGGTCTCACCGAGCGGCCGCTGGTACTACCTGCAGCGGTACGGCGGAACCACCTGCCACCCGCTGCCGGCCAGCAAGACCTACAGCATCACCCCGTCCACTACGGAGAACGCAGCAGGCAACTGGACCCTGCGCATCGGCGACAACGGCCCCGGCGACACCGGCACCCTCACCAACTGGTCGATCACCCTCTGACCACCCGCTCCTGTGCCGGGTCGATCCCCTCGACCCGGCACCCGACCCGCAGTACGGGGACTACAAGGAGAAGTCGGTGATCTGGGGCCGGACCGACCTCACCACCAATGACGGAACAGTCGCCAAGATCGCGTCGTACTGGATCCACCCGGACTACCAGTGGGGCAGCCTCGCCGGAGACGACGTCGCAGTACTGACTCTCGACAAGGCTGTCGGTACTGCGGACTCCCTGCTACAGCTCGCGACTGACACCACGCTCAACGCCGTCGGCACCCAGACGACGCTTGCTACCAATGGCAAGAGCGGGGCTGGTACGACGACGGCCGACTACGACCCGGTGATCAAGAAGGCGACGCTGCCGATCATCGACCCGGACGCCAGTGGCGGCTGCAAGAACATCGGCTGGACCTTCACGCCGGAGAAGCAGCTCTGCTTCGGCCCGACCAAGAACGACACGCTTGGTGTGTGCTCCGGCGACAGTGGCAGCCCGCTGGTAGTCAGTACTCCGGCCGGCTACCGGCAGGTCGGTCTGATCGAGTCGGGCAGAGAAGGCTGGACCACGGCCGGAACCACCTCGACGGTCAGCACCGGCGCCCACACCGGTACGTCGGCCGCCCGGGCCGGTACGACGACTGCCACCAACGGCGAATCCAAACTCACCCAGAGCTTCACCGCTGCGGCAGGCGTCACCCGTTTGTCGTTCTGGTACAACACCACCTGCCCAGACACGATCACCTACGCCTGGGCGAAGGCGACACTGGCTGACACCACAGCCGGCACCACCAGCACGCCACTTGCCAAGACCTGCACCACCGGCCAGGGCTGGAAGCAGATCACCACACCCCTGATCGCCGGCCACGCCTACACCCTCACCCTCATCAACCGAGACGACAACCACCCCAACGACCCCGTCCACACTCTCTTCGACGACATCACCGTCGCCGCTGCCGCGGCGCTTCACGCCACCACCCAACGCCTGGCCGGGTAGGTGGAAGCGCCGGCCGGCCAGGGGACAGCCGGCCGGCGCCCCCGGTTCGCGGCCCGAGGCGACACCGGTGACGTGGGGGCTGCGTGGGAGGAAAACCTCAGCGGGCTGGCGTTGGAGTCTGATAGTCAGGGGGTATGACGATCGGGATCGAGCGGTTTGCTGGTGAGTGGGACGAGTTGCGGGGTTTGGTCGAGCTGGCGTTCTCGTCGCCCTGGACGGAGGCTCAGCTGGAGACTGAGCAGAAGGTCTGGGAGCGGGAGCGGAGCATCGTCGCCACCGACGGCAAGGAGCTGGTGGGGCACACCGGTGCCTTCGGGCATTTGCTGACGGTGCCGGGCGGGCAGGTGCCGGCGGCGGGGGTGACGATGGTCGGAGTGGTCTCGACGCATCGGCGGCGGGGGATTCTGCGCGACCTGATGCGGCGGCAGCTGACCGACCTGTACGAAGGCGGTACCGAACCGCTGGCCGTCCTGACCGCGAGCGAGCCGGTGATCTACGGGCGATTCGGGTACGGGCTGTCCTCGGATCATCAGCAGGTCACCATCAAGCGGGCCTCCCGTGAGTTGCGCAAGGTCGCCGGGGTCGAGGACGTCCGGCTCCGGTTCGCCGATCCGCAGGAGTCACTGGCCCGGACCACCGCGTTCCACAACGACGAGGCGCTGACCCGGCCGGGGATGTTCCAGCTCGGCGAGAACTTCCAGTACTACGTGACGCACGACAACGTGACGACCGATCTGCGGGGCGCCTCGCCGCTGCGGTGCCTGCTGGCCGAGCGCGATGGTGAGCTGGTCGGCTACGCGCACTACCGCACCCGGCGTACCGACAAGGGGTTCGTCGACGTCGCGCGGGTGCACTCGCGCGACCTGGCCGCCCACGCTGCGCTCTGGCAGAACCTGCTCGACCCGGATCTGCTCGGCGAAACGACGTACGAGCAGCTGCCGTCCGACGACCCGCTGCTGTTCCTGCTGGTTGACCCGCGGGCGGCTCGCGCGACGACGCTGGACGGGGTGTGGGGCCGGGTGGCCGACGTCGGCAAGGCGCTGGCTGCGCGGACCTACGCCGAGGAGCTCGACGTCGTCCTGGGGATCGAGGACGACTTCCTGCCGTGGAACGCGGGGTCCTGGCACCTGGCCGGTGGCCCTGGCGGCGCGACCTGCGAGAAGACCGACCGGACGCCGGATCTCGTGCTCGGCGTCCGCGAACTCGGTACGGCGTACCTGGGCCGGCCGTCGCTCGGTCTGCTGGGTGCGGCCGGCTTGGTCGAGGAGCGAACCGAAGGGGCATTGGCGGTGGCCTCTAGGGCATTCCTGTCGGCCCGAGTGCCCTGGCTCGACACAGGGTTCTGATCCAGCACCGAGCTAGTCTTCCGGGATGCAGCCCACCCGGCGTAGTGCGTTGGCGGTGGCTGTCGTCCTGGTACTGGGAGTCGCCGCGATCGCCCTGGTCGTGCTGGCGTCAGCGGGCGGCAGTGTCCGCCCGTACAGCGAGAGCACGGCCTCGGCGTCGCCGCGGCCGGTCGTCACACGGACGCCGCCAAACGTGGCTGTTCCTTCGATGTCCACGCCGCCGCCGCGGAGAGAGGGAAAGCCGTTCGAGCTCCCCGCGTGGGTCCAGGCGATCTGGCAGGCGGTGTTCTGGATCGTCGCGACGCTCTTGGTGCTGTTCCTGCTCCGGGCGCTCTACCGGATGCTCAACAAGGTCGAGCTGCCGGTGCCTGAGCGTGCCGACAACGACTGGGAGCGGATGAAGGTCGACCGCCTGGCCGAAGCGGTCGAGTCGGGCCTGGCCGCGGTCGACTCCGGTACTGCGACCGACGGCGTGATCGCCTGCTGGGTGGCGCTAGAGGACGCGGCCGCCTCGGCCGGAGTGCCTCGGCAGGAGTCCGAGACCCCGGCCGAGTTCACGGTCCGGGTGCTCGGTGTCGGCGGGATCTCCGAGCCCGAGCTGCTCCGGCTGGCGCAGCTGTACCGGGAGGCGCGGTACTCGACACATGGCTCGAGTGAGGAGGCCCGCATTCAGGCGCGGGCCGCCCTCGTCCGGCTCCGGGACGAGCTCATGACGGCGATCGCGCGCCGGACGCCGGCTGAGCCGGAGGAGGCTGCCCGATGAGGCAGCGGTTGGGGTCGTTCAACACGCTTTTGATGCAGCACCTGCTGATCTCGGTCGTGGGCAGTTTGTTGCTGATCGGGGGCTTTGGGCTGGCTGGGACGCGGCCGCGGCCGTTGTGGTTCGTCGCGATGGGCCTGGCGATCGGTTTCGGCTCAGTGGCCGTCCGGTTGATCGCGCCGCAGGCACTGGAGACCTCCTGGCCCTCGCGGTACGACGAGAAGCTGACGGCCCGGCGCGGCCGCAACAGCGACAACCGGACCCAGTTCCTCTCGACCTGGGTTCACGAGTCTGATCGGGAGCGCAGAGCCGGCGAGGGGTCGATGACGTTCACCCGCCGGATCCGGCCGCTGCTGCTGGAGCTGACCCGGGACCGGCTGGTGCACCGGCACGGCGTCGACCCGGATCTGGAGCCCGAGCGGGCCCGGGAGGTGGCCGGCGACCAGCTCTGGGAGCTGATCACCGGTACGGAGGCACGGACCGCGACGTTCGCGGAGATCGAGTTGGCTGTCCAGACCATCGAGAAGCTGTGAGGAACCCGTGACTGATGAGCTGAGCCTCGGCGAGGTGTCGGCGTTGAGCCGGAAGGTGCTGGACCGGGTCGGCGAGGCGGTGGTCGGCAAGGGCGACGCGCTGGAGCTGGTGCTGGCCGGGATCCTGGCCGGCGGACACGTGCTGCTGGAGGACTACCCGGGCCTGGCCAAGACGCTGGCGGCCCGGTCGTTCGCGCAGGCGCTCGGGCTGGAGTTCCGCCGGGTCCAGTTCACCCCGGACCTGTTGCCCTCCGACGTCACCGGTGCCTTCGTCTACGACCAGCGGGACTCGCAGTTCGTGTTCCGGCCCGGCCCGATCTTCACCGGCCTGCTACTGGCCGACGAGATCAACCGGACGCCACCGAAGACCCAGGCCGCGCTGCTGGAGTCCATGCAGGAGCATCAGGTGACGGTCGAGGGCCAGACCTTCCCGCTGCCCGTACCGTTCCACGTGCTCGCGACGGCGAACCCGGTCGAATACGAAGGCACCTACCCGCTCCCCGAGGCGCAGCTCGACCGGTTCATGCTCCGGATTGGTTTCGGCTACCCGACTGCCGCCGAGGAGTGGGAGGTGCTGCAGCGCAGGATGAGCCGCCGTTCGGAGGATCAGAAGGTCGAGGCGGTCACAGACGCAGCCGGACTGCTCGCTGCACAACAGGCGATCGAGACCGTCACCGTCGACGACACAGTCGGCCGGTACTGCGTTGAGCTCGCCGCTGCCACCCGCCGCGACTCCCAGGTACTCGTCGGCGCTTCACCGCGTGGCTCGCTGGCCCTGCTGCTCACCGCTCGCTCGTACGCCGTCATCCAGGGCCGCGACTACGTCGTACCGGAGGATGTGAAGGCGGTTGCGATTCCCGCGCTGGCTCACCGGATCACTGTGCGGCCCGAGCTGTGGCTGCATGAGGTGACTGGGGCCACTGTCGTTCGTACTGTGCTGGGGTCGGTGCCTGCGCCGCCTACTGTCGCGGGCGCCCGGCAGTGAGTTGGCGGCCGACACACGCGCAGGTCAGAGCTGTTTCCCTGGCCGCCGTTCTGCTGCTGATCGCTGTGCTGGGTCGCCGGCCGGACATGGCGGTGCTCGGCCTTCCACTGGCCTTCGTGGCGGCTTGGGGACGCTACCTGCGCCCACATGAGGAGCCGGTGCTGGAGTCCGAGCTGGATGCCGACGTGCTGTTCGAGGGCCAGGCGACGACGTACCGGCTGAAGGTGTCGGAGGCACTGGACCCAGACATCGACCTAGTGGTCATGTCCTTGGTCCGTACCCCGTGGTTCCGCTACGACCCGCCGCAGGCTGCTGTAGCCGAGTCGGTAGCCGACGGCGCTGTCACTGTCGAGGTCGGGGTGCGGTCTGAACGCTGGGGCCTTAGGCAACTGGAGCACCCGACAGTCATCGCCACCTCTGTCTTGGGCGGCTACCGGGTCCAGGTGAAAGCCGCGGAGGCACTGGCCGTCAGTACGTTGCCGCTGCGTGACGGGTTCGAGGCTGTTGACGCAGTACCGCGTCCTGCCGGGCTGGTCGGGCTCCACAGGTCCAGGCGGCCTGGCGAGGGCACTGAACTGGCAGGGGTCAGGCCGTTCCGTACCGGCGACAGGCTGCGCCGGATCAACTGGAAGGTGTCGGCCCGGACGCGCGAACTGCACGTCACGTCGACCTGGTCCGATCGCGACACCGAGGTCGTCATCCTGCTCGACACGGGCGCGGAGGTCGGTATCAGTGAAGGCATCGACGGCCGTTCGAGCAGCCTGGACACAGCCGTCCGCGCTGCAGCCTCCATCGCCGAGCACTACCTGCGACACGGCGACAGGGTCCGCCTGATCGACACCGGTACTGCGGCCGGCGGCGTGCGGGCCGGTAGTGGTCGGGCCCACCTGCGCCGGATCCTCGACGTACTGGTGCATGCTGATCGGCGGGGGCGTCAACAGGACGAATACCAGCTCGCCAGGCGGCACCGGATCCGCTCGGACAGCCTGGTGCTCGTGCTGAGCCCGCTACTCCGCCAAGGGATCCTCGGCTACATCGTCACGCTGGTCCACTCGGGCTGCACCGTGATCGCAGTCGACACGTTGCCACCAGATGTTGCCGACGTCATCGATCTCGAACAGCACGACGCGAGGACCTGGCCGCTGGCCTGGCGACTCCGGTTGCTCGAGCGGCGCGCCGAACTCGACCGGCTCGGCGACCTCGGCGTACCGACGGTTGGCTGGCGCGGTGCCGGGACGCTGGACGAAGTACTGCGGGATGCGGCGCGGGTGTCCGCGGCGCCGAGGATGCGGTCATGAACACGTCGGACAAGCTCAGCCAGTGGCTGTCGCAGCTCCAGGCGATGAGTTCAGCGACCTGGGCCGCGCGGTCGGCGATCGCCGGCGCCGGACTGGTGGCACTCGTGCTACCTGGGGTGCAGTCGTGGGATCAAATGGATGCGATCCCGCTCGCCGGGGCGTTCCTGCTGGTCGCCTGCGTGATGCTGCCGGACTCCTTGGCGGCATTGTTGTTCCTGGCCACCATCTGCGTGGGTTGGTTGATGCGGGCCCCCAATGACCTGAGCTGGGACCTGGTACTCACCGGGATCGCCTTGCTGGTGGTGCATCTGGCGTCGGCCTTCGCCGGCCAGATGCCGTCGTACGCCGTGGCCGGGCGCCAGGTCCTGCGGAAGTGGTTGCTACCAGCAACGATTGCAATTCTGCTCGGACCGGTTGTCGCGGTGGCCGCCGCGCTAGTGCGAGACGCCGCGGTACGGGGGTCTCTGGTCGTCACGGTCGCCGCGCTGATCGCCGCGACGGGGGCGGTCTGGTACGCCTCCGGATCATCGATGGGGGAGTCCGGCAACTAGTCCTCAGCACTGAGGCTGCTGAGTAGTTCCGTGGCCCAGGTGCAGGAGACCGGGTTGGGTCCGGTCACCTGCATCGCGGCCATCACGGTCAGCAGCATGCCGGTCGCCATGAACCTGGTGACCTCTTCCGGGGTCGCGCCGGAGATCTCGCCGACGACCTTGTGGATCCTGCCGAAGCGCTCCCGGACGGTCTCGCCGATCGCCGGGTCGTTGCTGGCCGCGAAACCGTGCAGCAGGACGACCAGTAGCTCGCGCTCGGGGATCAGTTCGTTGTAGGAGTCGGCCAGGCTGTCCAGCGTGGCCTCGCGGGCACCCGCGCGCCGGAAGGACTCCTCGATCCGGTCGCAGACCCGGTTGGTGGTGGCCAGGAACAGCTGCTGCTTGGTGCCGAACAGCCGGATCACATAAGGCTGGGACACCCCGGCCAGGCGGGCGATCTCGTCGGTCTTCGTCCCGGCGTACCCGTTGGCGCCGAACGCCACCACGGCCGCCTGCAGGACCTCTTCGCTGCGCTCCGCCGCGGTCAGCCTGGTCTTCGTCATGAGCTCCCTCTCGTCGGTCGCTTGACATGTTATCAGTCAATGCATACTTTGGTCTCGACGTAAGTTATCAGTCGATAACAACAAGGAGCTGGACATGACCGCGACCGCCCTCGAACCCGCCGGCCGTCCGGCGGCCGACGAGCCCGCCGTACGGCGCTCACTGGGCACCGTGCTCGCCGTGGTGGGCATCCCGGTGTTCATGGTGACGCTGGACAACCTGGTGGTGACGAACGCGCTGCCGGTGATCAAAGCCGAGCTCGGCGCCTCGCTGACCGACCTGCAGTGGTTCATCAACGCATACACGCTGTCCTTCGCCGCGCTGCTGCTGACCGCCTCGGCGATCGGCGATCGGCTCGGCCGGCGGCGGATCTTCCTGGCCGGCATCACGCTGTTCACGCTCGCCTCGGCGGCGTGTGCGCTGGCCACTGAGCCGTGGATGCTGATCGGCGCCCGCGCGATCCAAGGGGTCGGGGCGGCCGCGGTGATGCCGCTGTCGCTGACGTTGCTGGCGGCCGCAGTACCGGCTCGTCAGCGCAGCGCCGCGATCGGGATCTGGGGCGGGATCTCCGGCCTCGGCGTCGCGGTCGGGCCGGTCGTCGGCGGAGCGGTGGTCGACGGCATCAACTGGCAGTGGATCTTCTGGCTGAACGTACCGATCGGCCTGATCGCGATCCCCCTCGCCGCGCGGGTGCTGACCGAGTCCCGCGGTGGCAGCCACAAGCTCGACCTGCTCGGTCTGGTGCTGTCCGCGAGCAGTGTGCTCGCCATCGTCTGGGGCGTGGTGCACGGCGCCGACGACGGCTGGGCCTCGGGCCGGATCCTGACCGCGCTGATCGGCGGCGGCGCGCTGCTGATCGCCTTCCTCGCCTGGGAACACCGGGCGCCCGCTCCGATGCTGCCGCTGCGGTTGTTCCGGACCAAGGCCTTCAGCGTCGTCAACTTCACCGCGTTCACCTTCTCCGTAGGCGTCTTCGGCTCGGTCTTCCTGCTGGCGCAGTTCTTCCAGATCGTCCAGGGCTACACGCCGCTGCAGTCGGGCGTGCGGACGTTGCCGTGGACGATGGCGCCGATGGTGATCGCGCCGCTGGCCGGACTGGTCCTCGACCGCGTCGGCGCCCGCACCCTGATCGCGACCGGCCAGGCTTTCCTGGCCACCGCGCTGGCGTGGATCGCGCTGATCACCACCGTCGACGTCGGCTACACCTCGTACGTCGCTCCGTTCGTGCTCGCCGGGGTCGGGATGGGGCTCACCCTCGCTCCTTCGGCCAGCATCGTGATGGCGAGCTTCTCCGACGCCGACCGGGGCGTCGCGTCCGGCACGAACAGCACGATTCGCGAGGTGGGCGTGGCGATGGGAGTCGCCGTACTGGCCTCCGTCTTCGCCTCCACCGGCTCCTACGCCAGCCCCACCGAGTACGTCGACGGCCTGGTGCCGGCCGTCTGGGTGGGCGCCGCGATCGTCGCAGTCGGCGCAGTACTCGCCCTACTCCTCCCGGGCCGCCGCCGCTGATCGCTTGATGGCCGGGACGGTTGATCCGTCCCGGCCATTAGTGTGTCGTCGTGCTTGACGCAGACGACGTACGCCGGATCGCGCTCTCCCTGCCGCAGGTGGTGGAGAAGGAGCGCTGGGGGCACCCGACCTTCGACGTCGCGGGCCGGATGTTCCTCACCGTCCCCGACGACCAGACCTCGTTCGCCGTCCGCTGCCCCCGCCTCGAACGCTCCGAACTCATCGCCGCCGAACCAGAGAAGTTCTGGGTCCCACCCCACGAGGCAGGCTCCAGCTGGGTCCGCGCCCGCCTGTCCGCCCTGGAAGACGCAGGCGAACTCCAAGACATCCTCCGCGACTCCTGGCGCCAGGCCGCCCCCGAATCCCTGACCGCCGAGCCCTAGAGGTCTTGAGTTAGTGATGTTCAGCGTGCTGTCGTCGCGTTGGGCCGGACCGCCGCCACTCACAAACCTCAGCTGATCGCACCCGGCCAGGCGTGCATAGGCGTGCTCTCGGGTGGAAGCGGGAGGTTTGTGAGTGGTGGAGGTCCGGGCCTGCGCCGACCCGACGATGGGTCAGCCCTGCGTCGCCATATCTCACTGGGCGGAGCGGCGGAAGCGGATCAGCGGGTAGAGCGGGATAGCTGTGTTGCCTCGGGCTGGACCGGGGAAGGATGTTGCGCCGTCCAGGTAGAGGCCGTACTGCGCTGCGCGGGCGACCAGGAGGGGTAGGGCGTCCTCCGAGCGGCGATCGTTGGGGCCGCGGCCGGAAGCGTACCGGCTGGCTTCGGGTTTTTCGGTGGTGGTGATGAAGACGCCGTCGGGGCGTATTACTCGGGAGACCTCGGCGAGGATCTGGTTGCTGTCGGCTACGAGGTGGAGGAGCCAGATCGCCAGTACCGCGTCGCAGCGGCGGTCGGCGATCGGGAGTTGAGTGGCGTCAGCGACGGCGACGTGGCCGGGCAGGCGGGTTCGGGCGTGGTGGAGCATCGCGGGCGACAGGTCGAGGCCGTGGACCAGGTTGCCCTGGGCAACTAGCTCGGCGCCGACCAGGCCGGTGCCGACGGCCAGCTCGAGTACGCGGCCGCCCTTGGGCAGCAGCTCCTGGATCGCCTCGGCTGCGGCTTGGGCGCGTTGGGGGCCGCCGCGCGTTTCGTCGTACCGGGCGGCCTCGGCTTCGTCGTACCGGATCTCGCGGGGTGCCGTCCACAGCGACGGCCAGGCGATGCCGACCTGGCTGAGCATCCGGCGGACCAAGGGCAGGGAGATCCCGACGACGTTGTGGTAGTCGCCCTCGATGCCGGCCACGAACGGGCCGCCGAGGCCGTCGACGGTGAACGAGCCCGCGACGACGAGCGGTTCGCCGGTCGCCACATAAGCGTCGATCTCGTCGTCGGTGAGGTCGGCGAAGTTGACCGTGGTCGAGGCCAGTTCGCGGATCTCCTGCCGGCTGGTGGTGTCGAACAGGCAGTGGCCGGTGTGCAGGATGCCGGAGCGGCCGCTCATCATCCGCAGCCGCTCGCGCGCGATGTCCGGCGTACCGGGTTTGCCGTAGGCGACGCCGTCGATCTCCAGGACCGAGTCGCAGCCGAGCACGGTCGCGTGGTCGGTCAGGGTGGCGACGACCGCGCGGGCCTTCAGCGTGGCCAGCGTGCGGGCCAGCTCGCCCGGGCTCTCGGCGGTGATGTCGTCCTCGTCGACGCCGGAGACGATCACCTCGGGCTCGACCCCCGCATTGCGCAAGGTCTTCAGCCGGGCCGGTGACGCCGATGCGAGCACGAAGCGAGGAGGGGTGTTCACTGCGGCGCTCACAGCTTGGCGAGCGCGCGACGGAGCGGGTCCAGACCGATCGAGCCCAGGTTCAGCGCGCCGGTGTGGAAGGCCTGCAGGTCGAACGCGGCGCCCTTGCGCTGTTTGGCGTCTTCCCGCGCCTGCAGCCAGATCCGCTCGCCGACCTTGTACGACGGCGCCTGCCCGGGCCAGCCGAGGTACCGGTCCAGCTCGGCCCGCAGGAACTCGGTCTCCATCCGCGAGTGCGCCCGCAGGAACTCGAACCCGAGCTCGGCGTTCCAGCGCTCGCCCGGCCGCCAGCCGAACGGGTTGCCGGCCGGGATCTCCAGTTCCAGGTGCATCCCGATGTCGACGATCACCCGGGCCGCGCGCAGGCCCTGCGCGTCCAGCATGCCGAGCCGGGCACCGGGCTCCTCGAGGTAGCCGAGTTCCTCCATCAGCCGTTCGGCGTACAGGGCCCAGCCTTCGCCGTGGCCGGAGACCCAGCAGCCGACGCGTTGCCAGCGGTTCAGCAGGTCGGTGCGCAGCATCGTCTGGGCAACCTGGAGGTGATGCCCGGGCACACCTTCGTGGTAGACGGTGGTGACCTCACGCCAGGTGGCGAACTCGTCGACACCGGCCGGCACGGCCCACCACATCTGGCCCGGCCGGGTGGTCAGGTCCTCGCTCGGCGGCGTGTAGTAGATCGAGCCGTCGGAGGTCGGCGCGATCTCGCAGTCGATCCGCCGGATCGTGTCCGGGATGTCGAAGTGGGTGCCGGCCAGCTCCGTGACAGCGGCGTCGGCGAGCTGCTGCATCCAGTCCCGGAACGCCTCCTTGCCGTGGATCTTGCGGACCGGGTCGTTGTCGAGCAGTTCGGCGACGGCCTCGATGCTGCGGTCGCCGCCGTTGAGCGCGGCCGCGATGGTCTGCATCTCGCCCTCGATCCGGCCGAGCTCCTGCCAGCCCCAGGCGTACGTCTCCTCGAGGTCGACGGTCGCGCCGAGGAAGTCACGCGAGGCGAGCTCGTAGACCTCCCGGCCGCACGCGTCCCGGCTCGGGGCCTGCGGCAACAAGTCGGTCGTCAGCCACTGGCCGAACAGGTCGTACGCCTTGCGGGCAGAAGCGGCAGCCGCCTCGACGGTGCCCTTCACTGCGCTGTCGGGGGCCTTCGCGGCCAGCCCGGAGAAGAAGTCGTCACCCTCGGTGCCGGTCCAGCTGGCGATCCGCTCGGCCAGCCCGTTGACCTGGCGTGCCGCGGACACCCGCCCCGCGGCGGCCTGCTCGATCAGGGTCTCGCGGTAGCCGTCGAGCGTCGTACCGACCAGGTTCAGCCGGATCGCGATCGTCTCCCAGTCGTCCTGCGTCGCGGTCGGCATCAGGTCGAAGACCTGGCGGATGTCGGTCGGCACGGAGGCGATCGCGTTCAGCTGGCTCTGCGGTACGCCGGCCTCGTACCGCTCGAGTTCGAGCCCGAGGCGCTCCAGCAGGGCGTCCTTGGCGACCTCTTCACGCGGCGAGGAGACCGGTACTGCGGACGCCTGCGCGACCGTACGGCGGTTCAGCTCGATCAACGCGTCGTACCCGGCCGGCGACAGGTCCGGCAACTCGTGGTCGTGCCCCTGGATCCCCATGAAGGTCGCCGAGGCCGGGGACAGCTCGACATAGGCCTCGAGGAACGCCTCGGAGATCTGGTCGATCGGGCTGTTCGGTGTGGTCGCATCCGTCACCATGCCGACACTACCGCGCGCCTGATCCGGGAGGCCGGTACTGTGGCGCTCTCGCCAGTGGAACGACGCTGGCGTCAGTGAAAGGGACACGGGGTTGACGCAGCCGCCATACGGTCAGCAGCCGAGCGGGCCCTACCCGCCGAACCAGCAGCAACCGCCTTACCAACAGCAACCGCCTTACCAACAGATGCCTGCCCAACAGCAACAGCAGCCGCCGTACCAGCAGGCGCCCAATCAGCCGCAGTACCAGTACGGTCCGCCCTCGGTGGCGCCGCAGCAGGCGCAGGGGTTCGGCTGGGGTCCGCAGTTCGCCCCGCCGGGCGGCCCTGGTGGACCTGGTGGGCCGCAAGGCTTCCCGCCGGGTCCCGGTGGCTTCCCACCCGGGCCGGGCTTCCAGCCGGGCTGGCAGCAGCAACTGCCGCCGCGGAAGAAGTCCAAGGCGCCGCTGTTCGCGATCCTGGGCCTCGTCGTGGTCGCTGTGGCCGGCCTGTGGATCTTCGGTGTGATCAAGAAGAACGCCGACAACAACTACACCCAGCCGTCGTCCACGCAGCCGAGCTACCGGTCGACCGAGACCACCTCACCGACGGAGCCGACCTCGTCGACGGAACCGACCGGCGAACCGACGACCACCGAGCCGACCACCAGCGAGCCGACCACCACGGAGACACCTGACAAGCCGAAGGTGCCGGATCTGGACATCGTCTCCAAGAACGCGATCTACCGGACCGGCCAGATGCGCTCGGTGAACTGCAAGGAACCGAACATCGCGCCGAGCACGGCCGCCAACGCGGCGAAGTACTGGGCCCGGATCAAGCCGTGCCTGGACCAGTCTTGGGCGCGGCAGGTTGCGCTGGCGGGCTTCCGGTTCCGGGCGCCGACGATGCTCTACTGGTCCGGTGTGAGCGTGAGCACGCCTTGTGGCAACGGCGCCGTCTCGGTGCCGTTCTACTGCCCGCCGAACCACAAGATGTACATGAAGGTCGACAACTTCGTGAAGCGGTACAACGAGTACCCCCGGGCGGACACCAAGGCCTACGCCCGGATCTGGTACACCCGCTCGATCGCCCACGAGTACGGCCACGCCATGCAGTCCGTCACCGGCATCCTGGACGCCTCGGACCGGCTTGAGTACGAGGCGGACGGCTACGACGCCCGGATCCGGATCACCCGGCGGCTGGAGTTGCAGGCGAACTGCTTCGCGGGCGTGTTCCTCGCCGCCAACAAGCGCAGCTACCCGGTCAACGGCCTGCTGCTGGAGGCCTGGAACAAGTGGGTCATCACCTCCGGCGACAAGCCGAACCAGGGTGACCACGGCAGCCCGGCGAGCCAGGCGCGCTTCATGGGCCGCTCGTTCATGACCGGGAACCCGGCCAGCTGCAACACCTACGCGGCGTCAGCGGCCAACGTGAGCTGACCTGGGGTCGTCGCGACCAGCCCGTACGTCGTACAGTGCGTCGAGCTGGACCCAGTACCTGGTGAGTGTGCTGCTGCTGCGGCACCGGAATACGCAGCAGCAGCACGCTCATCGCCTCCGGACACTAGGCCGTCTTGGCATCCAGCAACTGCAGCAGGTCGTGGGCGGCGAGCTCGATCTTCTTGTGCCGCCACTCGGAGGCGCGGTAGACGCAGGCGATCAGCCCGGTCCGGTGCAGCCTCCGCAGATCGCCGTACACGAAGCCGAAGCGGGCCTTGGTCTCGTCACCGGCACCGACGGTCAGCCCGAGATGCCACTGCCCGTACTCCTCCCACGAGTGCGACTCGAGGAACTTGTTCTGCGCCTCGGCGTGCGGCTGGACCTCACCCCACTCGCTGTCCAGCACGTACTGCCGGCTCTCGATCAGCCGCTTCGCATACTCCACAGCCTGCTCGTTGACCTCGTACCTCGCCATGCCACCCCAGTGCCCACAACCGCGTACCCGATGCGTTTACGGGTGGGCGCTGGCTCGCCAGGCGTTGGGGCCGGGGTGGAGCGGGCGGGTGTGGTTTCGCCAGTAGGTGGCCCAGTTGCTGGCGTGGTCGGGGTCGGCGGTCGGGGCGGGGGTGGCTCGGGTGGAGACGACGGCGAGCAGGGCGGCCAGTTCCTCGGGGGTCGGGTCGCCCTTGACGACGCGTAGTACGGGGTCGGTCATGGGGGCTCCGATCAAAGCGGGATGTTGCCGTGCTTCTTGGGCGGGAGGGTGTCGCGCTTGGTGCGTAGCAGGCGGAGGGCGCGGACGATCTCGGCGCGGGTCTCGCTCGGCTTGATCACCGCGTCGATGTAGCCGCGCTCGGCCGCGATGTAGGGGTTGGCGAGGTGGTCCTCGTACTCCGTGATCAGTTGCCGGCGGCGCGCTTCGGTGTCCTCGCCGGCTTCGGCGGTGGCGGTCAGTTCGCGGCGGTGCAGGATGTTGACCGCGCCCTGGGCGCCCATCACGGCGATCTGCGCGGTCGGCCAGGCGATGTTCATGTCGGCGCCGAGGTGCTTGGAGCCCATCACGTCGTACGCGCCGCCGTAGGCCTTGCGGGTGATCACGGTGATCATCGGCACGGTCGCTTCGGCGTAGGCGAAGATCAGCTTGGCGCCGCGGCGGATGATGCCGTTCCACTCCTGGTCGGTGCCGGGCAGGAAGCCCGGTACGTCGACGAAGGTCAGGATCGGCACGTTGAACGCGTCGCAGGTGCGGACGAACCGGGCCGCCTTCTCGGAGGCGTCGATGTCGAGGGTGCCGGCGAACTGCATCGGCTGGTTCGCGACCACGCCGACCGGGCGGCCCTCGACCCGGCCGAAGCCGACGAGGATGTTCGGCGCGAACAACACTTGTACCTCGAGGAACTCGCCGTCGTCGACGACCGCCTCGATCACCGTGTGCATGTCGTACGGCTGGTTCGGCGAGTCCGGGATCAGCGTGTCGAGCGCGACGTCGGTCTCGCTGGCCTCGAGGTCGGCGTCGGAGTCGTACGCGGGCGGGTCCTCGAGGTTGTTCTGCGGCAGGTGCGAGACGAGGGCCTTGACCCAGTCGATCGCGTCCTCCTCGTCGCTGCCCAGGTAGTGCGCGTTGCCGGACTTGGTGTTGTGCGTCCGGGCGCCGCCGAGCTCTTCCTGGGTGACGTCCTCGCCGGTGACGGTCTTGATCACGTCCGGGCCGGTGATGAACATGTACGACGACTCGTCCACCATCACGGTGAAGTCGGTCACCGCGGGGGAGTACACCGCGCCACCCGCGCACGGGCCCATGATCAGCGAGATCTGCGGGATCACACCGGAGGCGCGGACGTTGCGGCGGAAGATCTCGCCGTACAGGCCGAGGCTGACGACGCCTTCCTGGATCCGGGCGCCGCCGGAGTCGTTGATGCCGATCAGCGGGCAGCCGATCTTCATCGCCAGATCCATCACCTTGACGATCTTCTCGCCGAACACCTCACCCAGGCTGCCGCCGAAGACGGTGAAGTCCTGCGCGAACACGCACACCTGGCGGCCGTCGATGGTGCCGAACCCGGTCACCACGCCGTCGCCGTACGGGCGGTTCGCGTCCAGCCCGAAGGAGGTCGAGCGGTGCCGGGCGAACTCGTCCAGCTCGGAGAAGGAGCCCTCGTCCAGCAGCAGCGCGATCCGCTCCCGCGCGGTCTTCTTGCCGCGGGCGTGCTGCTTCTCCACCGCGCGCTCGGACCCGGCGTGCACGGCCTCGTCCAGCCGGTGCTCCAGATCCGCGAGCTTTCCGGCGGTGGTGTGGATGTTCACGGTCTCTCCCATAAGCGGGCACTCTAACGCCTGCGGACGCCGCGCCCAGATGACGATGAACACACCGGATGCAAGAATCCTACTGTGGAGTATGACGACTTCCAGGCCGAGCGCCGGCGGATCATCGCCGCCTGGGGCAGTGAGATCACCGACCCGGAGCAGCTGAGCGCGGAGGTCGAGCGACTGCGGGACCTGGCTGCGACGGTGGACGGCGACGACCTCCGGGCCAAAGCGATCCGCTACCTCAGATCGATGGACACCCTGGTCGCCGAAGCCCGCGCGCCCGAGAGCGAGACGCTGCGACAGGCCTCGGACGTGCTGATGCAGGCCTCCAGACCGGACGGTACGCCGGACCAGCGGCGCGCCCGGGCCGAAGAGGGAATGCGCGAGATCGCCCGGATCGCGGCCGCCGCGCCGACGCCGGCCGAGCGGCTCGCGGCGCTGAACATGAACGAGCCGCTGGCCGAGATCGTCCACGTGCTCGATCCCGGCTGAGATGGCCGAGTCGGTGGGCCGGCGGCCCGACTCCGAAGTGCCGGATATCGACGACGGGCTGTGGGAGCGGATCCGCGATGCCGTGCTGGCTGAGTCCGGCGCGGCCAAGTCGTTGTGGAACGGCCACCTCGGCTACACCGATCCGGCTGAGCCGGTGCTGGGTGAGGCGTACGGCGATGCCCGCCTGAAGCTCAGCGAGGCGGAGGTGGTCCGGCCGTTGCAGGAGATGTTCGAAAAGCGCGGAGAGCGGGTGACCCAGGAGCAACTGATCGCGCGCCGGCGCGCGTTCGAGGTGGTCGTGCACGAGTTCGCGCATCTGGCGGTGCCGGCCGACTACGAGATCTGGGACCGCCTGGACGATATCGGGCGCCAGGAGCTGATCCCGATCGAGGAGGGCTCGAACGAGGCCTGGAGCCAGGCGAAGATGGACGCTCTGATCGATCGCGTGCTGCCGCGGGACCTGGCGGTCCAGCTGAGGGCGGTGGACTCGCCGCGGCTCTACCCGGGCTGGGATCCGGCCGCGCGGGCCTTCGCCGACGACGTCGGGGCCGAGACGGGAATCGACGGCGACGAGGTCCTGGATCTGATGGCCCGCGAGGCGCGGTCGGGCAAGGCCCGGGCCGTGGCCGAGCTGCTTTTCGAGAACTCGGAGCTCCCGAGCTTGGTGCCGCCGGACCAGCAGGCCGGCGTACGACGGCAGTTGCGGGAGCAGATCGATACCGCGTTCGCGGACCTTCGCCCACTGGGCGAAGACAGCAGGGTGAACCTCCGCTCGATCTCCACCCAGCGAGGCCAGGTGATCGCCGAGTCGGTCGTGCGCGGCATGCGCGCTACCGAGAAGCAGTTTCGCTCCGATCCCGTCCGGCTGGCGCAGGAAGCCGCCCGCCAGGCGCAGGAGCGCAGCTCGCCGGCCGAGGACCTCTCCGCGTTGCCGCCGCCCAACCCGGACGACCAACGCCCCGGCCCCGAGCAGGCCGCCGCGCCAGTGGACCCACGGATCGCCGACGCCCAGCAGCAGGCGCCTGTGGCTGGTGCGGAGGTGGAGGGGTTGCGGAAGCTGATGGGTGAGCAGGCCCCGGCTGCTGGGGCTGTGCGGGTGCCGCAGGGGCAGGCGGTGGGTGGGCGCGCCGATGCGACTGGGCGCGTCGCCGGGCCGGCGGCAGGTCGTAGTACGGAGACGGCTGAACGTTAGACCTTCGGGCCGACGACGAAGAGTTTGCTGAGGCGGGCGGCCAGGGCCAGGTCGCCGCGGACGGAGAGACGCTGTTTGAGTACGGCGAGGACAGGGTCCTCGTTGCCGGTGACGATCTTCAGCAGCGTGGCCGGGTCGGTGCGGACCGAGATGGCCGGCGGCTCGTCGTGGTCGGTCAGGATCCGGCAGGCACCGTCGCTGACCCGGATCCGGTACTCGTCGATGCCGCCGCCGCTCGCGCCGGTGATCTGCCAGGCGACGATCGCGTCGAATCCCTCCGCCCGGGCCGGGCGGAGGTACTCCGGCATCCGTCGAAAGATCTCGCGCAACGCGATCTCCCGCACGCCCCCGATGAGCCGATGCCGGAGCTCTCGCTCCGAGGTCCGGTCGACGAGGCGGGCCAGCTCGCCATGGTCGAGCGCGGCGAAATCATCCGACTCGAGCCACCGCGCACTGCCACGTTCGGCCAACCGGACGACCTCCCAGGCAGTGGTGGAACGAGTTCCTACCAGACCGTAGGAATTTCCTACGGCCTGATAGCTTTGTCAAGTGGTCAGCCCTGAAGACCCGGTTGCGGAACCTCGCCGTCGTGCCGCACACCTGGGCCCGGAGCGTCGGCGTCCGCTGATCCTGGACGCGGCCCTCGAGGTGTTCTCCGAGCGCGGGTACGCCGGGACGACGATGCAGTCGGTGGCCGATGCCGCCGGGGTGACCAAGCCGGTCGTCTACGACTCCTTCGCCAACCGCGACGAGTTGCTACTCGCCCTGCTGGCTCGCGAGGAGCAGCACCTGGTCCTGTCGATCATGGCCGCGCTACCCGCCGACCCGACCGTCGGTACGCCGCAGGAGCACGTGCTCGAAGGCCTGACCGCGTTCCTGGAGACGGCGGCCAAGTCACCGCACTCCTGGCGGATCGTCTTCGGAGCGCAGTACGGCGCGGCGCCGGTGGTGGCCAACCGGGTCCGGGCGGCCCGCGCGTTCCTGGTCGAAGGTCTGCGGTTGACCCTTGTGCAATCGTTGCCGGGCGTCACCGAACCGGACGCGAACCTCCCGGTGCTGGCCGAGATGCTCGCCTCGATGACCGAGAGCTGCGCCCGGATGCTCGTCGTCGACGGCACCGACCGCACCCCGGCCCAGCTCGCCAAAGTGGTCTCCCAGGTCGTCGGCGGCGGTTTCAGCGCGATCTAGCCCACCCACCTCCTGCGATCATTCGCCCCCTTTTCACCCTCTACGCCGGCTACCCAGCGTGTGAGTTCGATCGAGGAGGGTGAAAAGGGGGCGAATGATCGGGGGTGGGGAGGTCACGGTTGGCGTTCAGTGGACGGACTGGGAGGCGGTGTGGCGGGGGGCCGGATATCGTGGGCGAACGTGACCGAGACCGGCAGTCAGGCGAACGCCCGCACCCGTACCCGCGCACGTTTCGAAGTGCCTGAGGAGCTGCGGGCCGACGTACGCCTGCTCGGCGAGCTGCTCGGCCGGGTCCTGGTCGAGTACGCCGGTCAGCCGCTGCTGGATGACGTCGAGAAGCTCCGTGAGCTGACGATCGCCGGCGACGGCGCGGGGGCGGAGGCGCTGGTCGCCTCCTGGCCGCATGAGCGCGCCGAGGACGTCGCCCGCGCGTTCACCTGCTACTTCCACCTGACCAACCTGAGCGAGGAGCTGCACCGCGCCCGCGTACTACGGGAGCGTGACCGCTCCGGGGATGCGCCGGCCGTGTCCGAGCTCGCCCAGGCCGTGGAGAAGATCAGCGCCGACAGTGGTGAGCAGCAGGCGCGTGCCCTGCTCAACGGGCTGGAGTTCCGCCCGGTACTGACCGCGCACCCGACCGAGGCGCGGCGGCGCGCGGTACTGGCGACCATCCGGCGGATCTCGAGTCTGCTGGAGGTGCGCAACGACCCGCGCGCCGGTGACAGCGAGCTGGCCGAGAACCAGCGCCGCCTGGTCGAGCAGATCGACATCCTCTGGCGTACGTCGCAGCTGCGCACCAGCCGGCCGACCCCGCTGGACGAGGTCCGCTCCGCGATGGCGGTCTTCGAGGAGACCCTGTTCGATGTCGTGGCCAACGTCTACCGCCGGCTCGACGACGCGCTGGCGGGCGAGTCTGCCGGTGTGCGGCAGCCGGTGGTCGCGCCTTTCGTCCGGCTCGGCTCGTGGATCGGCGGCGACCGCGACGGCAACCCGAACGTCACCGCCGCGATCACCCGCGAGGCCATGCAGATCCAGGCCGACCACGTACTGCGGGCGCTCGAGCAGGCGACCGACAACCTCGGCCGCGCGCTCACCCTGGACTCGGCGACCACACCGCCCTCCGCGCCGGTACGCCGGATCCTGGAGGACGCCCGGGCGGTCAACCCCGAGCTGATCACCGACATCGAGACCCGCTCGCCCTCTGAGCCGCATCGCCAGCTACTGCTGCTTGCGGCGCGCAGGCTGGCCGCGACTCGTGCACGGGACGCCGACTTCGGCTACCCGCGAGCCACTGACTTCCTGCACGAACTGAAGGTCCTGCAGGACTCCTTGGTCTCCGCAGGCGCACTGCGGCAGGCGTACGGCGAGTTGCAGCAGCTCATCTGGCAGGTGACCTCCTTCGGTTTCCACCTGGCCGAGTTGGAGGTCCGGCAGCACTCCTCGGTGCACACCAAGGCTCTGGAAGAAGTACTGAGCGGTGGCGAGCTCTCCGACCAGACTGAGGAAGTACTGGCCACACTGCGGGTGATCGGCCAGATCCAGCAGCGCTTCGGCCCAGAGGCCTGCCGCCGGTACGTCGTGTCCTTCACCCGCAACGCCGGCGACCTGGCCGCCGTCTACGAGTTGGCTGATGCCGCCATGGACGGCCGGCCGATCGAGCTGGACGTAGTACCGCTGTTCGAGACCGGTGAGGATCTGCAGAACTCGGTGGAGGTGCTGGACAACGCGATCCAGCTCACCCGGGTCCGGCACCGCCTGACGGCCAACGACAGGCGCTTCGAGGTCATGCTCGGCTACTCCGACTCCGCCAAGGACGTCGGACCCGTCTCGGCGACCCTGGCCCTGTACGACGCCCAGGCGCGCATCACCGCCTGGGCCCAGCGCAACGCGATCCGCCTGACCCTGTTCCACGGTCGTGGTGGAGCACTGGGCCGTGGCGGAGGCCCGGCGAACCGCGCAGTACTCGCTCAGGCTCCTGGGTCGGTCTCTGGCCGGTTCAAGCTCACTGAGCAGGGCGAGGCGATCCCTGCTCGCTACGGCAACACGGCGATCGCCCAGCGCCACATCGAGCAGGTCACCGCCGCCACACTGCTCGCCTCGACTCCCGGCATCGAGGAGCGAGCGACAGTCGCGGCGGATCGGTTCGCAGTGGTCGAGAAGACCATGGACGAGGCCTCCCGTGCGACGTACCACCGGCTGGTCAAGGCGCCGGGCTTCGCGGAGTGGTTCGGCCGTGTCACGCCGCTGGAGGAGCTCGGGCAGCTGCCGCTGGGTTCCCGGCCGGCTCGCCGCGGGGTAGCCGTGTCGTCGCTGGAGGACCTGCGGGCGATCCCGTGGGTGTTTGCTTGGTCGCAGGCGCGGGTGAACGCACCGGGTTGGTACGGCCTGGGCTCCGCGCTGTCGGCCGTCGGCGACGTCGCAGTGCTGCAGGACGCGAACCAGCACTGGCCGTTGTTCCAGGTGATGCTGGAGAACGCCGAGATGTCGCTGGCGAAGACGGACCGCCGGATCCTCGGCCGCTACCTGGAGCTGGGCGACCGGCCCGACCTGACCCAGCAGATGCTGGACGAGCACGAGCTGACGACCGAGTGGGTGCTGAAGGTGCTCGGCGGCGACAAGCTGCTCAGCGGCCGCCGGGTGCTCGGCCGAGCCGTAGAGCTGCGCAACCCGTACGTCGATGCGCTGAGCTACCTGCAGTTGCGAGCTCTCCGGACCCTGCGGACGGACGACTCGCTCGACGAGCAGCAGATCGTCAGGACGAGGCGGCTGCTCCTACTAACCGTGTCGGGTGTCGCCGCCGGCCTGCAGAACACCGGCTGATGTTCGGCGATCTGGAGAGGCCGCCCCTCGACGTTGAGTTCCTGCGGGGGCGGCTGGTCCGTCCTGGCTCGCTATGGAGCCAGATCGACGTACTGGCCGAGACGGAGTCGACCAACGCCGTCGTAGCCGCCGCAGCGCGCTCCGGGGCGCCTGAGGGGCTCGTGGTGGCGGCGGAGTACCAGTCGTCGGGTCGTGGGCGGCTGGGGCGTACGTGGACCACTCCGGCGCGCTCTGCGCTGCTCATGTCTGCTCTGCTGCGCCCGACGGGCGTCCCGTCGCATCGTTGGCCGTGGCTGGGGCTACTGGTTCCGCTGGCGGTCGCGGCCGCAGTACGGCAGGTGGGGGAGATCCCTGCTCAGGTGAAGTGGCCTAACGACGTACTGGTGGAGGACCGGAAGCTGGCGGGCATCCTGCTGGAGCGGGTGGATGGGCCGGCGGCGGTGGTCGGTATCGGCCTCAACGTCACGCTGAAGAAGGCGGAGCGGCCGACCGAGGTGGCGACGTCGATGGCGCTGGAAGGTGCCGCGACAACCGACAGGGCCACGGTGCTGTCCGCAGTACTGCGGGAGCTGGCTGCTCGCTATCGGACCTGGGTCGACGCATCTGGAGACCCGGAAACGATCCTGCCGGACTACCGGGAGCTGTCGGCGACCTTCGGCCGGCAAGTGCGAGTGGAGCTGCCCGGCGGCGTCTTCCTGGAAGGTACCGCCACGGATCTGGATTCCGATGGACGGCTGGTGGTGCTGACCGCCGACGGCCCACACGTCCTGGCCGCCGGCGATGTCACCCACGTGCGTTCTAGTTAGTGAAGAGCTTCGCTGCGGTGATCAGCGTCTGGATGATGCCGTAGCCGAGCAGGACGGCTACCAGCGCCCAGGAGACGACTAGCCGGGGAGTCTGGTTCATTTCGCTGCCTCCGCTGCGGTTGCCTTGGCTGGTTCGTGGAACCGGTCCGCGACCGGCCGGATCAGCAGGTTGGCGACGAAGCCGATCGCCAGGACGCCGACCATGGTGAACAGCGCGGGCCGGTAGGCCTCGGCTGTCAGCGTGCCCGGTTTCCCTTCCCTGTCGAGGAATCCGTTGATGATGAGCGGCCCGGCCACCCCGGCGACCGACCACGCGGTCAGCAGCCGGCCATGGATCGCGCCGACCTGATAGGTCCCGAAAAGATCCCGCAGGTACGCCGGTACGGTGGCGAAACCGCCGCCGTAGAAGGACAGGATGACCGCGGCGAACAACACGAACAGCGCGGTGCTGTTGTGGCCGACGGTGGCCAGCAGGAAGTAGAAGATGATGCTGACCCCGAGGTACATCGCGTAGATCGGCTTGCGCCCGATCAGGTCCGACGTCGACGACCAGACGAACCGGCCGGCCATGTTGAAGATCGACAGCAGGCCGACGAATCCGGCCGCCGCCGCGACCGCGACACTCGACTTGCCGTCGCCGCCGCGGAAGAAGTCCTGGATCATCGGGCTGGCCTGTTCCAGGATGCCGATCCCGGCGGTGACGTTGCAGAGCAGGACGACCCACAGGCACCAGAACTGCGGGGTCTTGATCGCGTTCGCCGCCGACACGTTCGCGGTGGTGACGAGGGATTTCGCCTTCACCGTCGCGGGATCGAACCCGGCCGGCTTCCAGCCGTCGGCGGGGACCCGGATGTTGAACACGCCGAACATCATGATCACGAAGTAGCCGATGCCGAGCGTCAGGAACAGTGCGACCAGCGCGCCACCACCGGCCACCGAGCCGGACTTGTTGGGGTCGTAGCCGTCGTCGTACAGGCTCAGTAGCTGGCGGGAGAGCGGGCTGGCGACCAGGGCGCCGCCGCCGAAGCCCATGATCGCCAGGCCGGTGGCGAGGCCGGGCCGGTCAGGGAACCACTTGATCAGCGTGGAGACCGGGGAGATGTAGCCGATCCCCAGCCCGATGCCGCCGATGAAGCCATAGCCGAGGTAGACCAGCCAGAGCTGACCGGTACCGATGCCCAGGGCCCCTACCATGAACCCGCTGGCCCAGAAGCAGGCCGAGACGAACATCGACTTGCGCGGGCCGTTGCGTTCAACCCAGGTGCCGCCGATCGCGGCGGACAAGCCCAGCATCACGATCGCGATGCTGAAGATCACCCCGATCGAGGTCTGGCTGGCGTCGAAGTGCTTGGTCATCGACGTCTTGTACACGCTGGTCGCGTACGCCTGACCGATACACAGATGCACAGCCAGTGCAGCCGGCGGGATCAGCCAGCGGCCGTACCCCGGTGGCGCGATGGTGTGCTCGCGATCGAGTACCGACAAGATGCCCATCACGGCTCCTCAGAGTGTTCGAGCCCCCCAGATTGTGTGACGCAGGACCCCCTCGCGCATCTTTGCGGACAGTATGCGATTTGTGAAGCAGTTGATTAGTTAAGGTTCAACTACCACCCAGGGTCTGCCCAGAAGCAGTGTCCGCAAGGGCAACCGTGTCGACCGGCGACAAGCGGCCCCCCGAACTGTGAGACTGGGGACATGGCGATCTCGGCGAAGTTGTTGGGTGAGGACGAGTACGTCGTCGTCAGCACCCGGACGCACTGGAAGGCGCTGATCTTCCCGGTGTTCCTGCTGCTCGTGGTGGCGGCCGGCGGCGCTTTCCTGGCTGCCGTGGTGCCGGAAGGCAGCCTGCAGACTCCGGCCCGGATCGCGATCGGGGTGGTCGGCCTGCTGATCCTGTTCGGGTTCGCGGCCAAGCCGTTCCTGAACTGGTTCTTCTCCAGCTACACGCTGACCAACCGGCGGCTGATCACCCGGCACGGCATCCTGACCCGCACCGGCCGCGACATCCCGCTGATGCGGATCAACGACGTCTCCTACGAGCACGGCCTGATCGACCGGATGCTCCGTTGCGGCACACTGCAGATCCAGTCGGCCAGCGAGGGCGGTCAGGTGGTCCTGCCCGACGTGCCGCACGTGGAGCAGATGCACCTGAAGATGTCCGACCTGCTCTTCGGCGGCCCGGACGGCAAGCCCGGCGACGGCTACCTCGACGACGAAGCCCCGCCGGAACCCCTCCGCCGCCGCGAACCCCGTAGTACAGCTGAGCCGGACTCCGAAACCCTCTTCAGCTCCGACGACAACGACCGCCGCTGACCCCGCGGATCAGAAGATCTCGATGCTGGCTGGTGCGATCGGCCAGCCGAACGCTGCGGTGGCCAGGGTGAGTGTTCCGGGGGTGTGCTCGATGACCCGGCCGGTGGCGGCGAACTCGGCTAGCCTGCGGCCGCCGAGGTAGGCCGCGCCGAGTTCGGTCACGGACAGGCTCAGGTCGGCCGTGTCCTCGGTCCGCTCGCATCGCACGGCCGGACCGTCCGCAGCCAGCCGGAACCGCCCGGCGTTGGCCGGAATCACTTCGTCGGTCACCTCGAACACGAGGTCGACCGCAACGGCGTACCGGCGTTGCTCGAGGGCGCGGGCGACGTCCGTCACGCGCAGCCACAGGGATTCGGTCACCCGCCGGTTCAGCGCCGTCGGGGTGGTGACGAGTTGCTGCAGCGGCTCATCTGTCGCGGCGAAGCCGAACCTGAGCGTGGCGGCCAGATCCAGCGTCAGCAGGTGCTGCCACAGGGCCCGGTAAGCAGCCGGCTCGACCGCGACCAGCTCTTCGACCTGTACCTCGCTGGCGGGACCGGTCGGCCCCCAGCCCATCTTGCCGCGCCAGAGGGCGTAGCCGTCGATGGTGCCGGTCTCGTCACGGTGCACCAGGATCTCGCGGGCGGTCATGCCGCCGCGATCGTCCGGCTTGTCGGTCAGGCGCTGCTCCCACAGGAGATCCGACCGACCGGAGACACCCGGTCGCCGTTCCTGCAAGTTTCGATGCAACGAGGGCAGTTCCTTGAGGGCATCAGCGGCGGACAACACACTGATCTCGCCCGGACGCGTCCGCACGCTGGAGGGCCCGACCCGATGCAGATCGACCTCGTACGACGTACCGAACGCGGCAGCGCCGTACCCGAAGCGTCCGTAGATGCCGGACTCGCTGGCCCAGAGCACCGCGATGGCTTCCGGTACCTCGCGCAGTTGCCGGGTGATCAGTTCCGCCATCAGACCGCGCCGGCGATGGGTGGCCCGCACTCCGACCCCGGTCACATGCGCCGCCGGAACCACCGCACCGGGGACGGACAGGTCGCGCGTCAACGCCCGCGTGGTGCCGACGAGTTCAGCGCCGTCGGTCGCCGCCAGCGCCCGCTCAGGCTCGAACAGTCTTCGCCCGAGGTCGTCGACGGACGACTCGAACAGCATCGCCCCGGCGAACAGGGCACCCATCTCTTCATAGTCCTCGGCCACGGCCGGACGCACAGGGAACTCGGTCACCACCGCATCCTCACACGGCGGGCGGTTCGGGGCAGAAGGTTTTTTCAGCGAATGACCGGCAGGTCGCCGGTGCTGTCGGTGTCCAGGGCGGCCGGGGAGTCCGGGGCCTTGACCTGGTGCTCGGCCTCGTCGAGGGCGATCTCTTCGCGGAAGACGAACTTGCGGTAGGACCAGAAGCGGAACAGCGTGCCCAGCCCCAGGCCGACGAAGTTGGCGGCGATGTTGTCGGCCAGCCAGCTGTGCTGGTCCAGGACGTACCGCGAGAAGCCGAGGCAGCCGGCCGCGATCAGCAGGCCGATGCCGTTCAGGACGAAGAAGAGCACGTACTCGCGGTGCAGCCCGGTGCGCTCACGGTGCCGCCAGGTCCAGTGCCGGTTGCCCAGGTACGTCGCGATGGTGGCGACCGTCACCGAGATGAACTTCGCCGTGACGGGCTTGTCGTGCAGCATGCCGTTGGTCGACGCGCCGAGGACGAGCGGGTTGTCGAAGACCAGCCAGTTGTAGATCGGCAGGTCCACGACCATTCCGAGCAGTCCGACCAGACCGAACTTGGCCACCTCGTGCACCAGGTGCTCCACCTGGCGATACAGCGTTGTGACGATCTTCAACGGTCCCGGAAACTCTCTGTGAACACGGACGGCGGCACGGACAGCTTCCCACGGTACCCGGCAACGGGTCAGACGCCGAAATTCCCGGCCCGTCTTGACGTCTCCTTGACGCCGCCGAGCTGGCGAAGTTGTCCGCACATTAGGCTCCACCCGTGAAGTTCGAGCGCAAGGATCTCCCCGTCGGGACCCCCGTGGTGGGCATGGTCGGAGGCGGTCAGCTGGCCCGGATGACCCAGGAAGCGGCGGTCGCGCTGGGCATCCAGCTGCGGGTGCTCGCCGAAGGGCCCACGGTCTCCGCGGCCCAGGCGGTCGCCGACGCGCCGGTGGGCGACTACCGCGACCCCGACACCGTACGCCGGTTCGCCGCTGACGCGGACGTGGTCACCTTCGACCACGAGCACGTCCCGACCGAGCTGCTCCGGGCCCTGGAGGCCGAGGGCGTCAAGGTCCGCCCCGGCCCCGACGCCCTGGTGCACGCGCAGGACAAGGCGGTGATGCGGCAGCGCCTGGACACCATCGACGCGCCCGCGCCGGCCCATCAGGTGGTGGCGTCCAAGGCGGACGTCGACGACTTCGCCAAGCGCATCGGCGGCTTCCCGATCATCCTGAAGACCACCCGCGGCGGGTACGACGGCAAGGGCGTCTGGGTCGCCACCAGCGCCGACGACCCGGTGGTCGACGAGGCGTTCGCTTCGCGGGTGCCGATCCTGGCCGAGGAGAAGGTCGACTTCGTGCGCGAGCTGTCCGCGATCGTCGCGCGCTCCCCGCACGGCCAGGCGGTCGCGTACCCGATCGTGGAGTCCGTCCAGCGGGACGGGATCTGCGTCGAGGTCACCGCCCCCGCGCCCGATCTGAGCCCGGACAGGGCAGCTCAGGCCCAGCAGACCGCGCTGAAGATCGTCGGCGAGCTCGGCGTGGTCGGGATCCTCGCGGTCGAGATGTTCGAGGCCCGCGACGGCCGGCTGCTGGTCAACGAGCTGGCGATGCGGCCGCACAACACCGGGCACTGGTCGATCGAGGGCGCGGTCACCAGCCAGTTCGAGAACCACCTGCGCGCAGTACTGGATCTGCCGCTCGGGTCGCCGGCGGCGCGTGCGCCTTACACGGTGATGGTCAACGTTCTGGGCGGTGACGTCGAGGACATGCATCTCGGGCTGCTGCACTGCATGGCCCGCGATCCTGGGCTGAAGATCCACTTCTACGGCAAGTCCGTGAAGCCCGGCCGCAAGGTCGGCCACGTGACGGCGTACGGCGACGACCTGGACGAGGTCCGCGAACGCGCCCGGCACGCAGCGGCGTACCTGACCGGCACCATCGACGAATGAGGGCGACAGCATGACCGTGGGAATCCTGATGGGCTCGGACTCGGACTGGCCGACGATGAAGGCGGCCGCCGAGGTCTGTGTCGAGTTCGATGTGCCCTTCGAGGCAGATGTTCTGTCGGCGCACCGGATGGCGGTCGAGATGATCGACTACGGAAAGGCAGCGCACGACCGGGGGCTGAAAGTGCTGATCGCCGGAGCCGGTGGCGCCGCGCATCTGCCCGGCATGCTCGCGTCGGTCACTCCGCTGCCCGTGATCGGCGTACCGGTGCCGTTGAAGTACCTCGACGGGATGGACTCGCTGCTGTCGATTGTGCAGATGCCGGCCGGGGTACCAGTGGCTACGGTGTCGATCGGAAACGCGCGCAACGCCGGTCTGCTGGCGATCCGGATGCTCGCCGCGCACGACGAGAAACTGCTCGCCAAGATGATCGCTTTCCAGGAGAACCTGGCCGAGCTGGCCCGGGCGAAGGGCAGTACTGTGCGTGATGGCGCGGCAGAGCTCCGTAAAGGCTGAACACTCGCAGGTTTTCCACAGTCTGGGGCGGGTAGCCGTGAGTTCCCATCCATTGTCGTCTAAGGTCGTCGATCGTGACTCCGCCCGCAGAACCGGATACGCAGCGCATCCCGGTCCGATACTGGATCTGGCTCTTCGGCGCAGCTGTCTCGCTGCTCGGCGACCTGACGATGACGTTTGCCATCGGCTGGTCCGCCAGCCGGCATGGCGGACAGGTCGCCGGCCTGGTGCTGCTGCTGGCCGCGGCACCGCGCGCGGCCCTGCTCCTGATCGGCGGCGCGGTAGGCGACCGGTACGGCGCGCCGAAGGTCCTGCTGGCCAGCTGCATCGCGATGTTCGTGGTCACGAGCGTCCTGGTTCCGGCCACGCTGGCGGTCGGCGAACCGATCAGCCTGCTGCTGGCCACCGCGTTGATCGTCGGAGTCATCGACGCGTTCTTCCTGCCGTCGTCCCGCTCGATGCCCCGGCTGCTGGTGTCGCCGGAGCTGGTCCCGCGCGCACTCGCTAGCTTCCAGGTCACAGGAGTCGTCTTCGCCGTCACCGGTACTGCGGTCGGCGGCGTGCTGGTGAACTGGCAGGGGCTGACCGCGGCCGCCGGTTTCGACGCGCTGACGTTTGCCGTGATGATCATCGTGCTGCTGTCGTTCCGGGGCATGCCGGCCGGTTCGACCGGACCGCGGACGGGGATGTTTCGTTCGATCGTCGACGGCGTCAAGGTCGCGTTCGGACGGCCGCTGACTCGCGCGCTGCTGATCACGATGACGGTCGCGGCCGGCCTGTTGATGCCGCTCGACGCGCTGCTACTTCCCTTGCTGGCAAGGGATCACGGCTGGGACGCGTCGACCGCCGGCCTGCTGGTCGCCAGCCGCAGCCTGGGCGTCGGCATCATCGCGCTACGGATCCTGGCGAAGGGGGCGTTCGCCCGTCCCGGCATCTTCGCCGCACTCGGCCTGCTGCTGGCCGGAGTCGGACTGCTCGGCCTTTCGGCCCTCGATCCGTTGCCGCTCACCTTCGCGGCCGGAGTGGTCAGCGGGATCGGCGTGGGTACCTTCACCGGACACGTGCTGCCGCTGTTGATGAACTCGGTCGAGCGCGAGTACCAGTCCCGGCTGCAGTCGGTGGTTGTGCTCTGCCAGAGCCTCGCGCTGGTCGTGATGAACCCCGTACTGGGCACCTTCGCGGACCTGGACGGGGTGGGCATCACCGGCGTCTGCCTAGGCATCGGCGTGGCGTCGGCCCTGATCGGCCTGTTCGCCCTCACCCGCCCCGTCCTGCGGAACGCGACCGTTTCTTAAGGCTTGTTCTTAAGGCCTGCCAGGGGCCCGGTAGATCCAGCCCGCGTCGCGCCACTTCTGCGCCTCCAGGGACAGCCGGGCGTCGACCACGACGGGAGCCTCCACGACCCCGCGCAACGCGGCCGGGTCGAGCAAGCGGAACTCTGGCCACTCGGTCAGGTGCAGCACCAGGTGCGCGCCCTCGCAGGCCTCGGCCGCGGATCCGGCGTACCGGAAGGTCGGTCGGACCTTGCGCGCGTTCTCCATCGCCTCGGGGTCGAAGACGGTGACGGTCGCGCCGTGCAGCTGGATCCGGCCGGCGATGTCGAGAGCCGGCGAGTCGCGGACGTCGTCGGTACCGGCCTTGAACGCCGCGCCGAGGACGGTCACATTCTTGCCGACCCAGTCGGCGCCGAGCAGTTCGTGCACCACGTCGACGATCCGCGCGCGCCGGTGCTGGTTGATGTCGTCGACCTCGCGGAGCAGCGTGATGACCTCTTCCACGCCGAGCTCACCGGCCCGGGCCATGAACGAGCGCAGGTCCTTCGGCAGGCAACCGCCGCCGTACCCGGGACCCGCGTTCAGCATGCCGCGGCCGATCCGCTTGTCGTAGCCGAGCGCGTCAGCGAGCAGGGTGACGTCCGCGCCGGTCGCGTCGGTCAGTTCGGCGAGCGCGTTGATGAAGGAGATCTTCGTTGCCAGGAAGGCGTTTGCGCCGCCCTTGACGAGCTCCGCGGTGGGCAGGTTGCAGACGACCACCGGCGAACCCTCGGCGATCGGCTGCGCGAAAACCTCACGCAGCTTGGCCTCAGCCGCATCGGACTGTACGCCGAAGACGAGCCGGTCCGGGTGCAACGTGTCGTCCACGCCGTGCGCCTCGCGCAGGAACTCCGGCTGCCAGGCGATCTCGACCTGCGGGCCGGCCGGGGCCTCGGCGTGGAAGCGCGCCTCCACCATCTTCGACGTACCGACCGGGACGGTGGACCGGCCGACCACCAGGCAGGGCTTGGTCAGCAGCGGGGCGAGCATGGTGACGACGGAGTGCACCTGGGCGAGGTCGGCGGAGTCGCTGCCCTCGAGTTGCGGCGTACCGACGCAGACGAAGTACACGTCGGCCCAGTCGGCGATCTGGGTGTAGTCGTTGGTGAACCGGAGCCGGCCGGAGTCGGTGTGCTTCTTCAGCAACGGGTCCAGGCCCGGTTCGTACAGCGGAGCCTTGCCGTCGTTCAGCAGTTTGAGCCGGTGCTCGTCGATCTCGACACCGATCACGTCGAAGCCGAACTCGGCCATGCCCGCGGCAGTGTTGGCCCCGAGGTAGTTGGTGCCGATCACCGCGATCCGCAGTGGTCGCGCGCTGGTGGGCGTGCCTTCAGTCATGCGGGGGACTCTACCGATCACGGTTATCACCCGGTGACCGGCTCATGTCCACTGCTCATCGGTGGGTGCGCCGTTCGTCACTTTCCGGGTACGGCGTCTCCCGGCGGCGCGGGTTTCGTCGTACCTTGGTACTCGTGAGTAACTCATTCGACCTGTACGCGCTGTCCGAGGAGCACCAGGCGATCCGGGAGGCCGTGCGCGACGTCTGCGACGCGAAGGTGGCCCCGAACGCCGGCGACGTGGACGAGCTCGCCGAGTTCCCGAAGGCGTCGTACGACGCGTTGAAGGCGTCGGACTTCCACGCCCCGCACATCCCCGAGCAGTACGGCGGCGCCGGGGCGGACGCGCTGGCCACCGTGATCGTGATCGAGGAGGTGGCCCGCGCCTGCGCGTCCACCTCGCTGATCCCCGCGGTGAACAAGCTCGGCTCGCTGCCGTTGCTGCTGTCCGGGTCGGATGAGGTGAAGGATCGCTATCTGCCACCGGTGGCGGCGGGCGACGCGATGTTCTCGTACTGCCTGTCGGAGCCCGAGGCCGGTTCGGACGCGGTCTCGATGAAGACCCGCGCCGTCGCCGATGGCGACGGGTTCGTGCTGAACGGCGTGAAGCGCTGGATCACCAACGCGGGCGTCAGCGACTACTACACGGTCTTCGCGTTGACCGACCCCAACTCCCGCTCGAAGGGCATCAGCGCCTTCGTGGTCGAGAAGTCCGACGACGGTGTCTCCTTCGGCGCCCCCGAGAAGAAGCTCGGCATCAAGGGCTCACCGACCCGCGAGGTGTACTTCGACAACGTCCGGATCCCGGCCGGCCGCCTCATCGGCGAGCTCGGCACCGGCTTCGGTACTGCGATGGCGACGCTCGACCACACCCGCGTGACGATCGCCGCGCAGGCACTCGGCATCGCGCAAGGCGCACTCGACTACGCGCTCGGCTACGTCAAGGAGCGCAAGCAGTTCGGCAAGGCTCTGGCAGAGTTCCAGGGCCTGCAGTTCATGCTCGCCGACATGGGCATGAAGATCGAGGCCGCCCGCCAGCTCACCTACGCCGCCGGGGCCCGCTCCGAACGCAACGACAGCGACCTCACCTACTTCGGCGCCGCCGCCAAGTGCTTCGCCTCCGACGTGGCGATGGCCGTCACCACCGACGCAGTACAACTCCTCGGCGGCTACGGCTACACCCACGACTACCCGGTCGAACGCATGATGCGCGACGCCAAGATCACCCAGATCTACGAAGGCACCAACCAGGTCCAACGAATCGTCATGGCCCGCCAGCTACTCAAGGGCCTCAGCTGAGGGTATTTCTGCAGGTCAGAGGCTGATTTCGGGTTTTCGGCAGACAGGCCGCCGTCCGGCTCCCATGAGGCAGTTGGGGAGCGAACGGCGGCCTGCTCCGTCACTGCTCCGTGAGATCTGAGGGACAAGAGACGAGCAAGTCTGGAGTCGACAGCCTTCCGCGCCCGCTCATGCGATGACGGCAACATGTGGGTGTAGAGCCGGAGGGTGAAGCCTGGGTCTCCGTGGCCGAGGTATTCGGCGAGTTCTTTGATGTTGACGCCGTCGGCGAGCGTGATGCTCGCGTAGTAGTGCCGCAGCGCGTGCATGCCGCTCTCTCGACGGGTGACGTAGTGCTTCCGCCCGCGGGCATCTCTGGTCGGCTCGCGAATGACTCCGGCATGGAGCAGGGCTGGCTTCCAGACGAGCTCGTCGTAGGTCCGCGCCCGGATGTGTTTGTCGTCCGTCCAGCGGAACAGGAGCCTGACGGTGTGAGGACCCGCCGTCGACCTTCTCCCACGGGAGTGTGTACGGTCGCGGTCCAACAGCTTCGATGTGATCCTTCAGGACCAGGGCTGTCCCGTCGGACATCGGGACCGTCCGCTCGGTGTCGTTCTTCGGCAATGCGAACACAAAGTCTCTGCCGAGCTTCTTCACCTGCCGCCGCACGTGGATGACCATCGCGTCGAAGTCGATGTCCTCTTCCGCGAGGCCGAAGATCTCACCTTGCCGCAGACCGCAGGCAGCACCGACGGCCGCGATCGGCCTGTACTGCGGGGGATGCCCTTCGACAATTCGCACTACGACGTCATCACCCCAAACCACGACGTTCCCGCCCTTCGGCGAAGGCAGCTTGACCACGCTGGCCTTCGCCGGGTTCCGCTTCAGCGTCTCGTCGTCCACAGCCAAACCGAGTATCCCTTGCAGGACCAGGTACGCCGCCCGCGCGGTCGACGACCCGAAGCGCGTATTCAGATCCACGACCCAGGCAGCGATCTCCGACGGCCTGATCGTCCTGAGCTGCCTGCGACCGAACACCGGGGTCACATGCAGCCGAAGCACCGACTCGTATCTGATCGCGGTCGCCGGATCTACCACCCGCGATGCCAGCCACCGCTCCGCGACCTCCTCGAACCGGACCTTCCCAGCCCTCGGATCGATGTACTCCCCACGCTCCCGATCCGTCTCCATCGCATTCCCATGCCGCTCAGCCGCCCCCTTGGTACTGAACGCCTTCGTCCGCTCCTTCCCCAGCGGATCGACCCACCCAGCCAACCACCGCTTCCCACGCCCCCACCGCGCGTTCCGCTCCCGAACAACCGTTCCGTCCTCCTGCTTAGCCGGCCGAGTCCACAGATCCTTCACATACGCCATCCCGCCGCACCTCCACCGAAGCTGATGTGCGAGCTCAACGGCTGAGAGCGAGATGCCTTGCACCCCGCCCAACCTGTACGGCGTGCCTCCGCTGCGCGCCGCGGCTAGTGCCTAGCTCAGCCTTGGAAGGCCGTCGTGGAGGTACGCGACCGTCTGCGAGTCGACGGCTTTGAGGGCGGCTTCGAGGCGGAGCCAGACGTATGGCCGCAGCCGCTCGCGTGCTTCATCCGGCTCGAGAAAGGCGTAGCGCTTCAGCTCGTCGGAATCCGGCCGCAAGCGGGAGATCTGGGCAGGCTCAAGCTGTCCAGCGTCGAAGATGAACATCAAAGAGTCGTCCCATGGGCCGTGCGGTGCGACCCAGTCAACGCAGGCGAGCGTCAGTTGCCTGGATGTCAGTTCGAGGTTGAGCTCTTCCTTCAGCTCGCGGATCAGGCCGTCGATCGGTGGTTCGTTTGCCTCGATCATGCCTCCGGGGAGATCCCAATCGGGCTTGTAGTCAGGTTCGACGAGGAGGATCCGGCCCTGATGATCGCGCAGGATCGCATCCGCTCCCACCCGCTTCCTGGCCTGCTTGGCGTTGCCCTCAGCCAGGTGCTCCTGCCACGCCTCGGGGTCGCGACGATAGAGCGGTTCGTCGGTCATCTGGCGCGCACCTGCGTGTCGGGCGCGTCCGGAGTCATCCATTGCTGGAGCCATACCTGTTGGCGCACGGCGTCCGCCAGGATGTGCCTGGTCTCGCGGACGTCGGCTGAGTCGGCGTGCGGTGCGAGCTGATCGTGGATGTCTCGGAGTTGCTGCACGACCAGTTGGGATCCGAGTGATTGTGTTGCTTCGACGACCTCGCGGGTGGTCCGGCAGGCCTCCTCGAGTTCGCCCTGATCGATCAGTGTTGCGATGAGGAAGAGCTGTCCGAACGCGCGACTCCGGGTGCTGTTCGAGGTCCGGAGTGCCAGGATCCGCTGCGCATGTTCTTGCGCTTTCCCGGGCTTGCCCAGTTGCCTCATACAGCGTGCGGCCTCGCTGGACAGACTGCCCAGGTCGAAGCGGCTCACCCACTCGGAAGGAGCCTGTTCGTGAGTTCCAGCGAGTGCTGTTTCGGCCTGTCCCAAGAGTGCGTACGTCTCCTGGCTGTGTCCTAGGGCGGCGCGGCCTTTGGCTTGCATCGCCAGAAGTCGCGCACTGAGTTCGGGGTTTGCGGGGGAGTCCGCTAATGCTTTCTGTCCCGCTCGGGCGAAGCGCATGGCCCCGTTTGGGTCGGCCCGGTGGTGAGCAAGGTGACTGAGACTGGCGAGGATGTGTACGCCGAGATGGCGGTCCTGCCCGGCCTTGGAGAGATGGAACGCGCGCAGGAAATGGCTGTAGGCGCGGTCGTCACGACCAGCATCGTGTGCCATCCAGCCGGCCATCTCCGTCAGCCCTGCCGCAGCAGTGAAGACACCGGGATCCTCAACGACCACATCGCCACCGAACATCCGCGGACCAACGTGCATATGCAGGTACTTCACCACCGCGGCATACAGATGCCCGCCCCCGACCTGCTTGTCGGCAGACCTGAACGCCTGCATCGCAAACACGTCATTGCCCTGGGCGCGCTCAGAGCGGATCGCGACACCAGTTCGCTCCGGTGGTCGGGGTCGATGTAAACGCATCGGGGGATCGGCTGCGGCCGGAAAAGATGCGGAGATCGACTCGCGGTCTGGCTGTTTCGCGATCTGCAGACGTGCGGCGAACCGTGACTTCTCGTCCTCGCTTGCTGCTGCCAGCAGCGAATCCAGTCCCTCCTGATTGATCGGCCTCGGACGGATGTTCTCCCCGCCTGCCTCCCACCGGGAGACCATCCGCTCGCTCACACCGATTCGCGCGGCGAACTCGCGGGTGCTCAGCCGCTGCGACTCGCGCAGCGCCCGCACCTCGCGACCAGACCAGACCTGGACCATCACGGGCCAAGTCTCCCATTGCCGCGCAGGGCTCTCTACTTGAACACCGATCATCCGGTTCAGTGAAAGTTCAGTACTGCGTCAGCGGCAAACCATGGTGCCGACAAACCAGTCGGGCCGAGGCTGATCCCACAACAGCAACTGCTGATTCGCACTGAATCCAACGGGGTTAGACGCATGCGAGTGGCCTTCGGATACTTCAAGAAGCACTTCCTCATGACCGATGCGGAGACCGCCGCATGCCGTCAAGGAATCGTTGACTGCGCAGCAGTTCATGGCTGCGAGCTAGCCGCCCTGTTCATCGACGAGCTCGACACCGCTCCTGACGAGTTACACAAGGCGCTGACGGCGCTCATGGATCGCGACGACCGCGTCCTGATCGTGCCCAACCTTCTCCACTTCGCCAGCAACGGCAACCCGATCGAGTTCCGCCGGAGCCTCCAGAACCACCAGATCGACGTCCTGCTGTCCGAGGTACCCAATCAGGCGGGGCGGGTGTGCTGAGGGGTTCCCCTCTCCTCAATGACCCCTGCGTTCCGCACCCGTCCCGCCTCTCCACCAACCAGAAACCCGCGATGCCCTCTCCCAACACCGCCCTCCGCGAGGCACGGCAACGAACGCCGTCACCCACAGACCCGACCCGCCCAATGTCCCGCGCAGACCTAGCCGAAGCAGTATGCGCCTGGCTCTGGCGCGAGCGGGGCATTCAAATGCCACTGGACGGCCACTACATCGCCAAGCTCGAACGCGGAGCCGTACGCCGAACCGGCAAGCTCTACCGAGAAGCACTCCGAGCCGTGCTCGGCGTAGCCACCGACCGCGAACTCGGCATGGGCCACTCAGATCGCCCGCAGCTCGCCAACCGGGTTCGACTGGCAACCGGTGCATATTCGAAGTGTGCGGTATTCCGTCTTCCTTGGGCGATCGAGGATTGGATCACTGGCTCTGGGTTCATGAGCAGTGTTGGATCATGAAGGATAGGGGCATGGGCCCTGACCCTGGTTCTTGGACACGCTGAATCCAGCCATGTGCTGGGGAAGCGAGATGATCAGGACCATGGCCCGCAAGAACTACTCCGAGGAGTTCCGTCGGCAGGCCGTCGACTTGTACGAGTCCACTCCGGGAGCGACGCTGCGTGGGATCGCAGCCGATCTCGGGATCGAGCGGGCGACCCTGGCACGCTGGGTCGACCTGTATGGGACGGGCAAGAAGACGACCGCCGACGGCAGCACCATCAGCAGCCCGTCCAGGCCCCGCCGGCGTGAGACGCCAAC
>NZ_AQUZ01000059.1 GCF_000372465.1 Kribbella catacumbae DSM 19601 | reverse complement strand
CGGCGGTCGTCTTCTTGCCCGTCCCATACAGGTCGACCCAGCGTGCCAGGGTCGCCCGCTCGATCCCGAGATCGGCTGCGATCCCACGCAGCGTCGCTCCCGGAGTGGACTCGTACAAGTCGACGGCCTGCCGACGGAACTCCTCGGAGTAGTTCTTGCGGGCCATGGTCCTGATCATCTCGCTTCCCCAGCACATGGCTGGATTCAGCGTGTCCAAGAACCAGGGTCAGGGCCCGCGTTCACACGGCTGGTGGCTCGGCCGGCCATGCGGCAATACGCCTTCGCCGCGCTGGTACTCGTCGGTGTGCTCGCGGCCGGCACCCTGACAGCGCTGGAGCTGACTGGCGCGAATTCCCCCACGACGACGGCGGTCGGCACCTGCACCGTCGGGCCGCGGACTCGACCAACTACGCGCCTATGTCACCAGCCCGGAGGGTACCCGCATCGTCGGCGGGCCTGCGTCACAAAAGCAACAGCTCAAAGCCATCCACGCCTTCAACACACTGACCTGTACGACCTTCGATCTCGCCGCCCTGCAGCAGTTCTCCACCGACTGGTTCAACGACCCACGATCCCAGTGACCAAAGGCCCATAACCTTTTCGACAACCGCGCCGACCCTGGCCGGGCCGAACCATCAGCAGATGGACCTGCCGGGGTCACGGTTCGTGTGGGCGAGGCGAGTTGGTGGCGGCGTTCCGGTCAGGCAAGGATGGCCAGCGCCGCGAGGCCCACTCCGACCATGTCGCATGCTCTGGTGGGACGGGTGGGATCTGAGAACCTCGCAGTTCTTCGTCGTCCGGTGCTTGAAACTGAGTCCGCCAATGCTCGAGTTCATCGGCGCTCATGTGGAAGGTGTGATCGGGCGTGGTTGCGAACCGATGGGTGACGCGCCTGCGCTGCTCATCGGGGTCGATCGGCAGGTAGACAACCTGGCTACGTGCGCCGACGGCGGCGGCGATCCAGCGGAGCGCTGATCGTTCATCCTTTCCCCAGAAGCCGAAGTCGAAGACGACGGTCGTGCCGAGCTCCGCGGCCCGTATGCCGAGCTCAATCAACTGCCTTCAACAAGGTCACGCATGTCTGGCGGGTTTCGATCGCCGAACAGCACGATCTGCCACTCGTCTGGTGAAACCAAGCTGCTCGACGCCGTCCGCCAGCGGTTCCAAATCGCTGTCAGGCTGAAGCGTGCAGGTGATCCAATTGGCCTCCTGACACTGCACCGTCGGCGGCCAAACGCTGGGACGCTGCTGCTCGTACAGGCGCTTGCTATACGCCGGCGATTCGCGGGTAGTTGCAGCTAGGGCGTCTGGTGGGTTGCGGGGCGGATGAGGCCGGATTCGTAGGCGAGGATGACGACCTGGATGCGGTCTCGGAGGCCGAGTTTCATCAGTAGGCGTTTGACGTGGGTGCGGATGGTGGATTCCTCCACGATGAGTTCGGTGGCGATTTCGCGGTTGGTGAGTCCGCGGGCCAGTTGGGTGAACACCTCTCGCTCGCGGGCGTCAGGGCGGCGAGCCGGTCGATGGCCAGGGATCGGTGAGGGTCGGTGAGCTGGCGACGTGGTCGATCAGCAGTCTGGTCACCGAGGGGGACAGCAGGGCGTCGCCGACGTGGACGGTGTGGACGGCGGCGATGAGGTCCTCGGGGCGGGTTCGTTTGACCAGGAAGCCGGATGCGCCCGCGCGCAGCGCCTTGCATATAGCGGGTGCAACCTTTGCCGAGATCGGCCGCGAGTGCGGTTGTGATTGGCGAACTGTGAGGAAGTATCTGGCCGAGGTTCCCCCTCGGTCCGGCCGAGTTGATGGCAGCGGCTTCCGCGGACATCCCGGCAATCTCTCTGGTGGTCGGCCCGATGATGACCGGCACCTGGCGCGGCGAGCGGCTCGGCGCATGTACAGACTGTCGCCGCCTGTGGGGGGGAGTATCGCGGCGGAGTGCTCGATGAAGACGAGATCACCGAAGTGGGCACCGAACTGTGCCCCACGGCAGGCACATGCATGGTGATGGGAACCGCCTCCACCATGGGCTGCGTCCTCGAAGCGCTCGGCATGACGCTCCCACGTGCAGGAACCGCACCAGCCGTCTCGTCCGAGCGTCTCCGCTTGGGAGTGGCGACGGGACGTCGAGCTGTCGACCTTGTCCACGAGGACCTTCGACCATCGGCCGTCATGACACGGGCAGTGTTCCACAATGCCATGGTGGCTCTGTCGGCGGTCTCAGGGGCGACGAACGCGATCATCCACCTCACCGCCATCGCCAGACGGCTGGGCATCTGTCCATCGACGACTTCCACGCTGTTGGCCAAACGGTTGTGCTTCATGCCGCACCCGAGGCCGCGCGCGGTGGGCCGCTGGCCTTGGTTCGCGACGGAGACATCATCGAGCTGAACGTCGAGGCGCAACGGATTGACCTTCTGGTCGACGACGAGGAGCTGGCGGCGTCGCGTGGATGGCGCCGGCTCTACGCCGAGCGTGTGCCACAGGCCGATCTGGGCGCAGATCTAGATTTTCTGTGATCCGGCGTTCCATCCAGCACTGCTAATTCAGCTCAGCGAAGCGCTGTGCTCGACCTGCAAGCACGCCCGGGCGGTCAAGGCGGACGTGATGTGCGAGGACGTCGCGCGCATTGTGCGCATCGCCCGGTCGCGCGGTCCCCAACGGTGAGATCGACACGCTGGTGAAGAGTTCGAAGTGGTCTACCGGGTCGCCGATGGGCCGCGGTCCGGTGGCGGACGGCACGATTCACCGCGTTGACCACGAACTTCGAGGACCTCGGCGGGCTGCGGCAGTCGCCCGATCTCGCCGTACAGCCGTGGTCGTCGGCATGCCGACCTGGCGACCGGGGGCATCTTGTGGGGTGTTCAGGTGTCAGGTTGGTCGGCGAGCAGGCGGAGTAGGAGTGCTTCTGCTACGCAGGCGTTGCGGAAGTCGGTGAGGTGGAGGCTTTCGTTGGGGCCGTGGGCTCGGGTGTCGGGGTCTTCGACTCCGGTGACGAGGATGGCGGCCTCGGGGAACGCCTCGTGGAAGTGGTGGACCAGGGGGAGTGTGCCGCCGCAGCCGATCTCGACCGGTTCCCTGCCGTTCCAGGCCAGGCGTAGGGCCTCGAGTGCTGCTGCCCGGATGGTGCTCGGGGCATCGACGAAGGCGGGGTGGGCGGATGCGCCGCGGCTGGCGGAGAGGTGGGCGCCGTACGGGACGTTGGATTGAAGGTGGTCGGTGAGCGCGGCCTGGGCGCGGTCGGGGTCGTCGCCTGGTGCGAGTCGGACGGAGATCTTGGCGCGGGCGACGGCCGCGAGCGTGTTGGCGGCGCCGTCGACGGGAGGCGCGTCGATTCCGGTGATCGTGATCGCGGGGCGGTTCCAGAGGCTGTCCGCCAAGGTGCCGGTCCCCGTCGGGCTGACGCCGTTGAGGAGCCCGGCGTCGGTCCGGAACCGGTCCGGGTCGTAGTCGACCGTTGGGTGGTTCGGGCCGTCGGTCAGACCGGCGACGGCTACCGACCCATCCGGGCCGTGCAGCGACGCCAGAGTGGGGATTAGAGCCATCAGTGCGTCGGGTACCGCGCCGCCCCACGCGCCGGAGTGCAGCGGATGGTCAAGGGTCCGTACTTCTACCACGAGCTCGATGAGGCCGCGCAGGGACACCGTGAGTGCGGGAGTGCCGACGGCCCAGTTGACGGCGTCCGCGATGACGATCACGTCAGCGGCGAGGCGGTCGCGGTGGATGGCGAGCAGGTCGGCCAGGGTGGGGGAGCCGATCTCCTCCTCGCCGTCCACCAGGACCGTGACCGAGACGGGAAGGTCATTGCCATGGGCAAGCACCGCCGCGAGGTGGACGGCGAGTCCGGCCTTGTCGTCGGCCGCTCCCCGTCCGACCAGCCGGTCACCGCGGTACGTCGCCTCGAACGGCGGGTTGTCCCACTGTGCCGGATCACCGATCGGTTGTACGTCGTGATGTGCGTAGAGCAGGACCCTCGGCGCGCCCGCCGGACCCGGGCGATGGGCGATCACCGACGGAAGACCGCCGGCGGTGACGATGTCGGCGGCGAGACCCGCGGACTCCAGGAGTGCGGCCGACGCCTCGGCACTCCGGCGTACGTCGGTCGCGTGGTCCGGGCTGCTGCTGATCGACGGAATGCCGACCAGCGAGACCAGGTCGGCGAGCACCTGCGGCAGCCAGGCGTCGACGCGGTCGGCGAGGGACGGCGACGTGCCGATCACCGGACCGGCCGCATCCAGCCGTGCCGATCAGGGGCCGTGCCCTTCTGGATCGCCAGCAGCTCGGTTCGCAGCCTGGTCGACCACCGTCCCGGCGTACCGTCGCCGATGACGAACTCGCCGGCGGCGTCGCGGACCCGGCCGATCGGGGTCACCACAGCTGCTGTGCCGCAAGCGAACGATTCGACCACGGAGCCCTTGCGGCTTCCGTCGCGCCACTCCGCGAGCGTGACCGGGCGCTCCTCGACGCGCAGGCCGAGATCGGCCGCCAAGGTGAGGATCGAGGCGCGGGTGATGCCATGCAGGATGGTGTCAGACAGGGGCGGCGTCACCAACGTGGTACCGCCCGGATCGTCGCGGACCAGGAAGAGGTTCATCCCGCCGAGCTCCTCAAGGTAGCGGTGTTCGCGGGCGTCGAGGAACACGACCTGGTCGGCGCCGTGCGCCGCGGCCGAGCGCTGGACGGCCATACCGGCGGCGTAGTTCCCGGCGCACTTGGCGTTGCCGGTGCCGCCGGGATGGGCCCGCGGCAGGTCCTCGGATACCCAGACTGTGATCGCGGGGAAGTCGCCGGCGAAGTACGGCCCGGAGGGGGAGCCGATCACCAGGAAGAGGTACTCCTCGGCCGGTCTCGTGCCGAGGGTCACCTCGGTCGCGATCATCAGCGGCCGCAGGTACAGGCTGTGTCCGGGCCGGTCGGGCACCTGAGCGCGGTCGGTGGACACCAGCAGCGAGACGCATTCGAGGAAGTCGTCCACGGGCAGCTCCGGCATGGCCATCCGTTCCGCCGACAGCTGGAACCGCCGGGCGTTGAGCTCCGGGCGGAACAGCCGGATCTCGCCATCGGCGTGCGGGTACGCCTTGAGCCCTTCGAAGATCGCCTGGCCGTAGTGGAGCACCATCGTCGCGGGGCTCAGGGATAGGTTGTGGAACCGCCGGACCTGCGGCCGCTCCCAGCCGCCGGGAGTCCAGCTCATCGAGGTCAGGTGGTCGGTGAAGACCCGGCCGAAGCCGAGCCCGGTGCTGGGGGAGGTGGCAGAGGTGGTGGACATGGCGGTCAGGCTAGGTCTGCGTGAGCCGGGCCGGGATGGGCCTGTCGCACAGCCCGCCCTGCCGAAGCGGGCACGGTGCCCTCCGCCGCGGCGGCCAGGAAGGCGTCGACATCTGCCGCGTTCGTGTCGAACGCCGTCATCAGCCGTACGACGCCGCGCGCTTCGTCCCAGGTCGAGAACGAGTAGCTCTTCCGCAGCGACTGAGCCATACCGTCAGGCATTTGGACGAAGACCGCGTTCGCCTGCACCGGATGCACCACCGCTACGCCGGGCACACGGGCCAGCCCGGCAGCGAGCCGCTGGGCCATCTCGTTGGCGACCTCGGCGTTGCGCGCCCACAGGTCGCCGTCGAACAGCGCCACCAGTTGGGCCGAGATGAAGCGGGTCTTCGACGGCAGTTGGGTGCTGGCCTTCTTCAGGTACGGCAGGCCGTGAACGACGGCAGGGTCGAGCACGACGATGCAGTCACCGAACATTCCGCCGTTCTTGGTGGCGCCGAGCGAGAGTACGTCGACCCCGGCGGCCGTGGTGAGATCGGCGAGGGAGCAGCCGAGAGTGACAGCCGCGCTGGCCAGGCGAGCCCCGTCGACATGGACCGGCAGCCCGAGTCGGTGCGCCTCAGCGGTCAGCGCGCGCAGGTGCTCCAAGTCGTAACAGGTACCCAGCTCGGTGGCCTGGCTGAGCGAAAGCACACCCGGCTGGGCGCGGTGCCGGTTCGCCCTGTACGCCGCCACCGAGGCGAGGTCGGCCGGGTTGACCCGACCGTCGGGCGCGGGCAACGTGAGCAGCTTGAACCCATGGTGTTCGGGCGCCGCGCACTCGTCGGTGTGCAGGTGGGCGGACTCGGCGCAGACCACAGCTGCCCATCTCCCGGCCATCGCCTGCAGCGCGACGATGTTGGCGCCGGTCCCGTTGAACACCGGGAACGCCTGCGCGTTGGGGCCGAACTGGCGGCGGACCACTTCGCGAAGCCGCGCGGTGTAGACGTCGGCGCCGTAGCTGGGCTGGTGACCGCCGTTCGCCTCCACCAGCGCCGCCATCACCTCGGGGTGAACGCCCGCGCAGTTGTCGCTGCCGAAGTCGATCCAGGCGGAGTCGTGCAACCTCGTCACGACTGACCGGGGCCGAACAGGTGCCGGATGCCCGCCCGCAGCGCCGCGAGGTCGGTGTCGACGGCAACCAGTTCGGCGGCCGGGAGCCGAGCAGCGAGCTCGGTGTTGCCGGCGAACACGCCGGCGATCCGTTCGTGCCGATGTGCGGTCGTGATGACGGACTCGATGGCCGTGACGACCGCGGGTGCTACGACGCTCGGCTCTCCGAGTGAGAGCGCGAGGTCGTACGGACCGACGAAGATCCCGTCGATGCCGGCGACACCGGCGATCTCCTCCAGCGCGGCAAGACCGGACGCGGTCTCCACCATGGGCAAGAGCAAGGGCTGGGGATTGCCGAGGACACCGGCGCGCGATACGCCCGTACTGCGGGCTCCGACGGGCGGTGGGTTGGACGCGGATACCAGGGCCATCGCCTGGTCGGCTGATTCGACCGCGGGGACGATGATGCCGTCGACGCCGGTGTCGAGAACGCGGGCGATGTGGCTGGGGTCATGGCCGGCCAACCGCGCCAGCACAGGCACGGGGCTGACTCGCAGCAGCGGCGACAACTCCTCCGCGGTGAGATCACCGTGCTGCAGGTCGACGCCCAGCCAGTCCGCGGCCCCGACCCCGGCGAGCTCCACGGCGTACGGCGTGAGGCACGTGAGCCAGAGGCCGCGAAGGTGGACGCCTCCCACCCCCGCAATGCGGAGGTGGGAGGCGAAAGGGGTTGTCATACAGCGCGGTCCTTCGCCGGCGGCGGCATGTACGTCGTACGGCTCGGGGTGAGCCCCATCCGCACGGAGCTCTCCAGCCAGGTGATCGCGGCGCCGGTCGGATCCACCACCGGTACGTCGAGGCCCTTGTCGGCCAGGCGCTGCCGCAACTCGCCTGCGACGCCCAGCATGCCAGTACACCCGAGGACGATCACGTCGGCCTCACGCTTGCTGATCGCGTCGGACGCCTGCTCGAACAGCCGGTCCAGCAGGATGTCGTGATCTTCCAGGCCCAGCACGGGGAGGTCGACGACCCGGATGGTGCCGATCCGGCGCTCGATCGTGTAGCGGCGTGCGAGCGAGTGCAGCATGGGCAGGACGTTGGGCAGCACGGTGATGATGCCGGCCTTCTCGCCCAGGCTCAGTGCGGTGAGCATGGCCGGCTCGAAGCCCCCCACGACCGGTGCGTCGATGATCTCGCGGGCCGCGTGCACGCCGGGGTCGCCGAAGCAGGTGATGAACACACCATCGACCCCGTCGGCGCGGGCTTCGTCGATCCGCTGCAGGATGCCAGGGGCGGAGAGTGCCTCGTCGTACTCGGACTCGATGCTGGCCGTGCCGCGCTCGAGGGACACACAGTCGATCGTGGTGCCCGGTGCGGCCCACGACTCGGCCTCGCTGCGGACGTGGTCGAGCAGGGACTCGCCGATGACGGGGAGGATGACCCGGATGTGCATCTCACATCTCCTTCGGTAGGTGTGCCTGCACGCTAGAACGGCGGTCGGCGGGGCGGTATGTGCACAACGCTTGGTCGCCGGGCCCGACTTGTGCAGTAGGCCACGTCACACTCCCAGCGCCCGGCAGGCTACCTGCAGGGCGAGCCGCTGGCTGGGGTCGTCGAGGTCGATGCCGAGCCGCTCGCGCACCTGCTGCACGCGAATCGTGACGGTGTTGCGGTGCACTTTTAACACCTGTGCGGTGAGGATGACGGACCCGCCGCTCTCCAGGTAGGCCCGCAGTGTGGTCAGGAGCGTGGTCGAGTCCCGCAGCGGAGCCAGTGCCGACTCGGCGAAGGCCCGGGTCACGTCGGACCGCTGCCAGGTGGCCAGCAGCCGGGCCACCCCCAGCTCGTCGGAGTGTTCGACCGCCGGCCGGAAGTCATGGCTGCGAGCGAGGTCGGCGGCATCCCTTGCCTCTGACAACGTGTCGGCGAGACCGCTCGGGCCACGGTGCGGCCTGCCGATCCCGGCCACGATCCCACAGTCGTGCGGCAGCGCGGCGCTGACCACCCGCACCGCACGGAGCAGCCGGCGTGCGTGCTCCGGTGCTGGCTCGCGGTTGGTGCTGGTCCAGAGCGCCCAGCCGTCGCCTCGGTTCACCGCGGTCACGACGGGTACCCCCTGTCGGTCGAGGCCTGCGATGAGTTGCTTGGTCACCCGGTCGCGCTCCGCCGGGAGGGCGGATCTGTCGGCGATGACGTGCAGGCCCACATGCCAGTCCTGCAGTCGCCAGCCGAGCGAGACGGCGCCCTCGACGACGTCGCGGCTGACCGAGTCGCGGCCGGTGATGATCTCCGACAGCAACTGGGCCTGGAACACCTGGTCCCGGTCCGCCTGGGCGCGCTGGCTGGAAAGCCATGAGCGGACGAACGGCTCCGTCATAGTCAGCCCCACCGCGAGCACGTCGAGCCGGGAGTCGGCCGCGCGATCGAACGGGCAGGCCAGCCAGGCGGCCAGCCGGTTGACGTCGGGGTCGAGCACCGGGTGGACGAGTAGATGGTCGGAGCGCTGCGGTACCGGCTGGTCCAGATGCAGGCCGGGGTCGAGGTCGACCGGGTCGCCCAGGATGCAGATGCCGTCCGACGTCACCAGAGACAGTCGTACCGACAACACCGACTCGGCCGCGTGGAGGATGTCGGAACCGTTGCGCTTGGTGCTGAGCTGACGCAGCAGCCTTTCGACGGTCCGGGCCCTCACCTGCTCGGGCGCCCGGACCCGGATGGTCAGGTCCTGCATCAGGCGCACCGGGTCCGTGTTCTCCAGCCATAGCACGGGGATCCGCAGCCGGTCGGCCAGGCGGATGCTCGACAGCAGCGGGTGGACCGAACCGGCGACGATCAACAGACCTACCGCTCCGGCCTGCTGGGCTCGCCGGACCAACGCGTCCAGCCGGTACGGCGGGCTCACGTGGCTCTCGGCACAGATGACTAGAGTGCCTTCCACCCCCTCGAGATCACCCGCGAACCAGTGCACGTCGTCCACCACGGACTCGGTGCCCGAAGCGCCGGCGACCACCCGCACACCCTGCAGCACCGGGTCCAGCAGCAGGTCCGCGATCCGCGGTGGACCGGTCACCGGGTCACCTCCAGGTCGAGGCCGAACCGGGCGAGACCGACGACCGGCGCAGCCTCGGCCGGCCAGTCGTGCAGCGGCGGCAGCGCGAACACCACCAGCGGCTGGCCGACCCGGAGTTGGTCGGTTCGCAGCGGTGTGTGGTTGCTCGGGTCCAGCGCGACTACGACATCCGGGGTCGCGGTCACGGTCGCACCGTCGCAGCTGACCGCGAGGAACTCGTCCTTGTGGTCGACGCGGGCCGTCGCCCCGGTGACGGGGTCACCGAGGGTGACGCAGCCGAGTTCGCCGCCGCGTCGCGGCCGGATCTCGTCGACCCGGCCGTCGAAGAGCAGCCTCCCGCCGAGCAGATCGATCATGGTCCGTACGTCGACCGCTCGCGGATCGAGGTACGCCGTACCGAGAGCGAGGCAGGCCGACAGGCTGCCGTGGACGCCGACCTGGTTGAGCACGGCCGCGGTCGTCGGGTAGAGCGCCACGGCCGCGGCGCCGCCCATGGCCACGGCCGTCGAGGTGAGGAGTGCCTGCGTCGTCCGGGCCGACCCTGTGGCCACCAGCACGGTGTCGCCGGCCGGTGACACCAGGGCCATCGGCGTCATCGGATGTCCGGCCACGGCCAAGGTGGTCTGGTCGATCAGCGGGAAAGCCCGGCCCATCAGGTCTCCGTCGACGACCGGCACTCCCAACCGAGCCGCGGCGAGTACGCCCATCAGCCCGTTGAGGCCACCGATCTCGATCACCCCGACCGCGCCGAGCCGTCCGCCTAGGTGGCCGACCACGGCCTGCGCCGCGAGTGCGAGGTCGCCCGGGTCGACCAGTCGCTCGGAGATCACATCAGGTCCGCCGACGACGCCCACGTGGACCACCAGCGTGTCCGGGGCGAGCACGGACGCCGGCAGCATTTCGATGGACCGGTCGCGGAGCAGGCCGCGCAGCAGTTGACGGCCGACGGATACGTCGCCGCCCCCTCCCGAACCCAGCAGGACGGCGCCGGCAGCGAGCGCGTCGACGTGCTCCGCGCGGATCCGCGGGAGCACGTCGTCGGACGGGTCGATGGTCACTCCTCGATGATGGCAGGATCAGACCGGTACGTACGCGTGGTCGTAGCCGAAGTACGCCGGACCGGCCAGCTGGAGGCCCTCCGGGCTGCGCCAGCGCGGGTCGCACGGCGCGACGAGCACGCTAACCCGCAGGCCGTACCGCAACGTCTCCGTGGTGACCGGCTCACCGGTGTCGGTGTCCAGGACGCAGATCAGGTCGGGCACGCTGGCGACCACCTCGTCACCGCGCTGGGCGACCAGGTTCTCGTTCTGGAAGGCGATCTCCATCCGGGCGCCCAGGTCCATCCCGAGGCCTTCGAGTACCGCGGTGCCGCGGGCGAAGCCGCCGGAGGTGCCGCGCCGGACGTCGACGAGCTTGCCCTGGAACACCTGCCGCCCGCCCAGGGTGGCGGCCGCCGCGGCCACCGGGTCGGTGTGGCTCTCGCTCGCCTCCCGGATCGCCGCGCCGATCCGCCGGCACAAGGTGATGGTGCCGTGCACCATGAAGTCCTTGAGCTGACGGCCGGTCAGCACGTACAGGCTGACCGCCGAGCTGCACCCCATCTCGATCGTCGCCGACCGGGCGAAGCGTTCTGCCCACGCGTTGTCGACGGTGCGCAGGCCGATGCTGTTGCCGCGCTCGTCGGCCAGCGCCATCGGGGTGGCCGCGATCCCGCCCAGCGTCGGCAGCAGCATCTGGAGCTCGGGGAACGCCCGGCCCATGCCATCGGCGTCCACCAGCGGCAGTCCCAGCTCGGCCGCGGTCGCGATCGGGATCATCGAGTTGAGCCCGCCGGCCTCGATCGACACCGTGTGCGTGGCCCGAGTTCCGATCAGCTTCTCGAGGGCCTGCAGGGCGGCGGTGAGCTCCTTGCCGGAGGGCAGCTTCTCCAGCATCACCGTCGGGGCGCCCATGAAGGCGGTGGGGATGACGACCGCGTCGTCCGGCAGTTCGCCGGGGTCGACCAGGCTGACGGGGCCGTGCCGGCGGATCGCCTCCTGGGCCAGCAGCCGGCCGACGTAGGGGTCTCCGCCGCCGCCGGTGCCGAGCACCGCGGCGCCCCGCGCCATGTCCTTCAGGTCTTCGACCTTCACCTCACGCATCGTCGCCTCCCAGGCTGAGCTCTCCGACTGCCTTGATCCGGATCCGGGTGGCGTTGCCCGGCAGATAGGCGAGCGGCACCTCCTCGACGTCGACGATCCGTACCGTGCCCGGCTTGGCGCCGGCGGCGACGGTCCGGTCGAGCGCTTCCTGGCGCGCCTCGTCGAGTACGGCATCGCGCTGGTTCGGGGCGACCGAGAAGACCCGGTCGACCTCGCCGCCCACCTCGGCGATGGCGGCGCCGATCGCGTTGGCGACCGCGTAGTGCTCGGGACGGACCACCGTGGAGGCTCCGGCGAGCTGGTCGGGGACCAGGATCGAGCCGCCGCCCACGGCGACGACGGGTATCGGCTCGGCCGAGATCCGCATCCGGTCGACCACTTCCGCCATCCGGCCGGCGACCTGGTCGAGCGCGGCCCGGACGAAGGCCCGGTCCAGCCGAGCCACGCGGCCGGGGTCCCCGATCTCGGTCAGGCCGGCGGCCACGGCCAGGTCGGTCGCGGTCAGCGTGTCGCCACCGAACACCAAGGCGCGCTCGGTCAACCGGTAACCGACGCTGCTCGGTCCCACCGACGGTGCGCCGGAATCGCCGGTGACCAGGCTGCCGCCGCCGATACCGACCGACAGGACGTCCGGCATCCGGAAGTTGGTCTGGACGTCGGCGACGGCCACGTCGGTGGACGCCTCCCGCGGGAAGCCGTGCTGGAGGACGCCGACATCGGTGGTGGTGCCGCCGACGTCGACCACCGCGCATTCGAGCCGGCCGGACAGGAACGCGGCTCCGCGCATCGAGTTGGTCGGGCCGGAGGCGAAGGTGGCGACGGGATAGCGGCGCGCGTAGTCGATGTCCATCAGGGTGCCGTCGTTCTGGCTCAGGAACACCGGCGCGGAGATTCCGGCGTCGGCGACACTGCGTGCCAGTCCGGTGGTGACCTGATCGGCGAGCTCGCGCAAGGCAGCGTTGATGATCGTGGCGTTCTCCCGGCCGAGGAGGCCCATCCGGCCGATCTCGTGGGACAGGCTGATCGGCCGGCCCGGCAGTTCCTCGGCGATGATCATGGCCGCCCGCTGCTCGAACTCGGCGTTGACAGGGGAGAAGACGGACGAGATCGCGAACGACCGCGCGCCGGCCTGGACGGCCTTGTCGAGGATCGCCCGGAACTCCTGCTCGTCGAACTCGTCGATCCGGCTGCCGTCGTACTCGTGGCCGCCGTGGCACAGGTAGCTGTGTCCGCCGATCGCGCCGCGCAGGCGCTCGGGCCAGTCCACCAGGGGCGGTAACGCGCTGGTCGCGGGCAGCCCGAACCGGATCGCCGCGGTNGGNGCGAGCCGATCGGCCTCGACCAGGGCGTTGATGAAGTGGGTGGTACCGATCATCACCGCCGCGACCTGCGCCGGGTCGAAGCCAGTGCTCGATCCCAGGTCCTGGATCGCGGTGACGATCCCGCCGGTGACGTCGGGTGTGGTCGGGGCCTTGGTGGCAGCCACCACCTGGCTTCCGTCGATGAGGACCGCGTCGGTGTTCGTGCCGCCGACGTCGATGCCTAGTCGCAACATGGGTTCTGCTTCCTTCGGTGTCAGCTGGCCCGGGAGGGCGCGGACGAGGGGTGGGGGACGAGGTGAGGCTGGGTGCTGGATCGCCCAACGCCGCGGACCAGGCCGAGGGCGTTGGCAGCGAGGTACAGCACGACGGCGACGACGACGGAGTTGATCGACGGCAGGCCCCAGGTGACGAAGTGACCGACCGCGGCGGCGGCCGCCCAGACGATCAGGCCGGTCGGCACCCAGGTGGGTGAGGTCGCGGGAAGCGCGCCGTGGGCGCGACTGGCGTCGAGGTCTGCCCGCCAGGTGCGGGTGAGGAAGTAGTCGGCCACCATGATGCCCGCGATCGGCGGGAACACTACGCCGAGCAGGACCAGGAAGTCGGTGAAGTTGTCGAGGATGCCGGCGGCGCCCAGGACCGAACCGGCGACGCCGACGACGACGGTCACCATGCCGCGGTGAACCCGGCGGCCGAAGACCTGGTCGACGAAGTTCACGATGCCCAGCGAGGAGGCGTACAGGTTCCAGTCGTTGATCTTGAGCGTCGCCGCGACGATGACCAGGGTGCCGAGGAAGCCGGACGTCGAGGTGACGATCGCGATCACGTCGTTCGTGCGCAGGGCCAGTGCCAGCAGGACGCCGATCAGGCCGATGACGTACTCGCCGAGCGAAATGCCGATCACGGTCTGCTTCACGACGTCGCCGGCGCTGCGGTTGAAACGGCTCATGTCGGGGGTGATCACGGCGCCGACGATGAAGCCACCAGCGACGATCGAGGTGCCCTGGAGCAGGGACAGTTGGGGACCGGCGGGCGCGGCCGCGAGTAGGCTGCCCAAGTCGTGGCGGGACAGTTCGACGACGATTGACCAGCCGGCCAGGACCAGGAACGCCGGCACGGTCACGTACGCCGTCCAGGCCATCGAGCCGAACCCGAACACCACGATGACGGTCACCACCAGGCCGAACAGCAGCGCCCAGCCCCAGGTCGGCAGCCCGCCGAGGAGGCTGCTCAGGCCGCGTGCCGACACCGCGTTCTGGATGCCGAACCAGCCGATCGCTGAGATGCTGATGGCGAGGCCGATCAGCGAGGAGCCGGCCCGGCCGAACCCGGTCCAGCGGGCCAGGACCGAGGTGGACAGTCCCTCGCGCTGGCCGGCGATGCCGGTGAAGATCGTGAGTACTTCGAGGACGACCGCGCCGAACGTGATGGCCAGCACCGCGTTCCAGAACGACATCCCGAAGCCGAGGGTGGCGCCGATCAGGAAGCTGGCCAGTGAGCTGAGCATCCCGAAGCGCTGAACCGCGATCGAGAACCAGTGATAGCGGCGGTCGTCGGGGACCCGGCTGAGCGCGAAGTCGTCGTGCTCGGTGGCGTTGTCCATGGGGACCTCCCAAGGTGGGGCTGGAATACTTCCCGACGCTAGGTCCGGCTGTGTCCCGGGTCAGTGGGCAGTATGCCCGGAATCCCTCCCCAATCCGGGCGTTCCGCACGGGTGCCCGTCTGGGCTTCCCAGTCTCGGCCAATGGTCGATCCCTCGTCTGCACCTCGACCGGCCCTCTTGTTCGCGAGCGGCTGACCGGGCGAGTTGCCCGGTGCTGACGGGCGCGGTGTGCCGAGCGCCCAATGACGTACGGGTGCCGGTCCTGCTGTGATGCACCGCACACCGTGCCGCGCCCCGCCCGTCCACTGCAGCGGCCCTTCGTTCCTACCTCGACACGGAGATCCAGATGAAGCGAATCCTCTCCGCCCTGGTCACGGGCGGCCTCGCCGCGCTCTCGCTCACGGCATGCGCCACCGGATCGACCGGCTCCGCGGGACAGGAAGGCGGCACCGACCTGAAGCAGGCCCAGGTCGACACCGCCGGGCCACTGTCCGGCAAGCGGGTCCTGTACGTCGACGGCGTACCGGGCAACGCACTGCTCGACGGACTGGCCCAAGGCCTCGCCGCGGAGCTGAATGCCGCTGGGGCGTCGATGGTGCGGGTCTTCCAGCTCAATGCGCAGAACCAGATCGATCTCGCCGCGGGCAGCCAGCGGATCAACGAAGGGATCGCCCAGCATGTCGACGCGATCGTGACGTTCCCGCTCGACGCGAACGCGATCCGGCCGGGTGTCGCCGCCGCCCGCAAGGCCGGCATCCCGATCTTCACGTTCCAGGCGCTCGGTGGTCTGGACGTCACCGGCAAAGTGGCCTTTCCCGACGAGGCGCGCGGCGCGGCCACTGGGAAGGCGCTGGCCGAGTCGGCCGGTGGATCGGGGACCGCCACGGTGCTGTCCGGCATCCCCACCGACAACATCGAGGCTGCCGTCCGCGGTGCGGTGAAGGGACTGAAGGCGGGCGGGCTCACGCTGGTCGGCAGCCCGAACAACCAGCGCAACCTCAAGGACGACGCCCCGGAGGCCCAGCGGGTCGCACAGGCGATCTTCCAGAAACATCCCGACCTGGACGCGCTGGTCGTCTACAACTCCGCCTCCGCGATCGGTGCGATCGCCGCGGCCAAGCAGGCCGGCCTCGCGGGCAAGGTCCGGATCGCCACCATGGCCGGTGAGGACACGACCATCGCGCAGGTGAAGTCCGGGCAGCTCGCGCTCAGCTACGACCTCGACGGGCTGGCGTACGGCAAGGCGATGGGCGGACTCGTGCAGCGCGCACTGACCGGCGAGAAACTCGACAACGCGATCGTCCAGGCGCCGCTCGGCCGGATCTATACCAAGGACAACGTCGCCGACTACGTGCCCTGGACCAAACGACTGAACTACGTCGAGATCCCGTCCACCTTCTGAGGCCGGGAGTCCGTGATGCATCAGGCAAAGGGATCGGATCCCGCGGTCGTGGTCCGCGGCGTGACGATGACGTACGGCGCCACCGTCGCACTCGACGACGTCGACCTGACGATCCGCCGGGGTGTGGTCACCGCGGTCGTCGGCGCCAACGGATCGGGCAAGACAACCTTGCTCCGGGTGGTTTGCGGGGTAGTCCACCCGACCAGCGGGACAGTCGCCGGCCCGGGCCGGGCGCTCGTGAAGGGCCTGGCCGCGGCCCAACGGGCGGGAATCGTCCTTGTCCCGCAGGAGCCGACCGTGGCCGGCCACCTGCCGGTCTGGCAGAACATCGCCCTTGGGCGGCCCGAGGCGCGACGCGGCCCCTTCCTGGCGGACCGGGCGGCTCGCGCTTACGCGGCACGGCATCTCGCCGGGCTGCTGCCCGACTCGGTACTGAACGTGCCCACCGCCACCCTGAGCAAGTCCGCGAGGCAGCTGGTCCAGCTCGCTGCCGCGATGGCGCGGCACCCCGAGGTGCTGATGCTCGACGAGCCCACCGCCGTCCTGGACGAGAACGGGGTCGAGATGCTGCACGCGCTCATCCGGCGGTTCGTCGGGGCCGGGGGCACGGTCGCGATCGTCTCGCACCGGCTGCGTGACGTGCTGGAGCTGGCCGACGACGTCGTCGTACTGCGGAACGGGAAAGTCAGCCACACCGGAGCAGTCGGTCCGGGCACCGAGCAGCACGTCGTCCAGTTGCTGTCGGCGGCAGAGCGGCCCGACCAGGCTCGCCATCGGCCCGACCTGGGGCACGTGGTGCTCGAGGCTCGCGGGCTCCGGGGCTGGCGAGGTCTCGCGGTCGACCATCTGGTCGCGCACAGCGGCGAGATCGTCGGCGTCGCCGGGCAGAGTGGCAGTGGTCGGTCCAGGCTGGCATCGGTTCTCGCGGGGGCCTGGCCGGCCGCCGCGGGCGAGGTGACCGTCGAGGGCCGGCCATTGCGGCTCGGTGACATCCGCTCGGCCCAGACTGCTGGTGTCGCCTACATCCCCGAGGACCGGCAGCAGACGGGAATCCTCGCCAACCTGCCGGTGTCGGCCAACCTGCTCGTGGGACGCGACGACGCTGGAGTCCGCTGGGGGCCGTTCCGCCGGCGAGCCGCCGAACGTGCGGCGAGTACCGCACTCATCGAGCGGTTCGAGGTCCGGCCAGCCGAGCCGGAGCGCCCGGCGGCACTGCTGTCCGGGGGCAACCAGCAGAAGCTGGTCGTCGGTCGTGCGCTGGCCCGGGGAGCCCGGCTCGTGGTGGCCGACGAGCCGACGCAGGGAGTGGACGCCTCGGCGCGCGCCGCCATCCACGCCGCACTCGCCGAGGCCGCGGCCGCGGGGAGCGCGGTGGTGGCGGTGTGCAGCGAGTTCGACGAGCTGTTCGAGATCTCAGACCGCGTCGTCGTCCTGCGCGACGGCCGGATCGTCCTCGACCGCCCGGTCGGTGACGTCACGCAGGACGAGGTTCTCGCGGCCTCGCTCGGATCGGACGTGGAGGAATCACAGTCATGACCCTCACCACCACCAGCGCCAACCCGGCGGCTGCCGCCGAACCCGGCCGGCGCGCGCTGTCGGGAACCGTGCGGCAGCAAGGACTGTTCCTCGCCGTCGTCGTCGTGATGTTCCTCGGGGCGATGCCGTTCCTCTCCCAGCTCCGCAGCGGCCCGTACCTGATGGTGCAGCTCGCGACGTACGCCGCGGTGCTGATCATGGCGCTCGGCCAGACGTTCGTCGTACTGCAGGTCGGCTTCGACCTGTCCACCGGCGCGATGCAGGGCTTCGTCGGCGGGCTGGTGTTCCTGCTCGTCGGCTGGCGGTTGCCGGACGGCGTGGTGATCGTCTGCTGCCTCGCCGCGGCGCTGGCGATCGGCCTGTTCGTGCACGGTGTGCTGATCGCGAAGGCGAAGATGAACTTCTTCATCGTCACCCTCGCGAGCTTCACTATCCTGCCCAGTCTGCTGCGGGTCGTGCTCGACGGTTCGAGCAAGCCCGTGTACAGCCCGGCCCTCGACCTGCTCGCCAACGGATCCGTGCTGGGGATCCGCGTGCCGGTCCTGATCGCGGCCGGCGTGTTCGCGGTGCTGTGGGTGCTGCTGAACCGCACGGTGTTCGGCCGGAACGTGTACGCCGTGGGCAGCAATCGGGAGGCCGCACGCCTCGCCGGCGTGCACGTCGATCGCGTGACCATGGCCTGCTACGGGATCTGCGCGCTCTGTGCCGGTGTCGCCGGCCTGCTGCTGGTCGGCACCCTCGGCGCCGCGGACCCGACCGCGGGACTGGGCAACGAGTTCTTCGCACTGACCGCGGTGCTGCTCGGCGGCACCCGGTTCTCCGGCGGTCAGGGCACCCTGGCCGGCACCCTGCTGGGACTGCTCTTCCTCGTGGTCCTTTCCAACATCCTGCTGCTCAGCGGGATGCCGCAGTTCTGGATCGGCGCGGTGCAGGGCGTGGTCCTGCTCGTTGCCGTAGGCATCGATCGCGCCCGCCGCGAGGTCTGACGCCGTCACCACCCGACCCCTGACCGGCCGCCGCGCGGCCCGCAGAAGGAGTGAAATCACCATGCCTGTCCGGATCGGTATCGATGTCGGTGGAACCAACACCGACGCCGTCGTCCTCGACGGCCGTGCGGTCGTCGCCGCCACCAAGACGCCCACCACCGAGGATGTCACGATCGGCATCCTCGGCGCCCTGACCGATGTACTGCGCGAGGTCGACGTCGACGACGTGTCGTCGGTCTTCATCGGCACCACGCACTTCATCAACGCGATCGCGCAGGCCCGCGGCCTGGAGCAGGTCGCGGTCGTCCGGCTGGCTACGCCGCCGCAGAGCCTGCTGCCGATGCTCGACTGGCCCGGCCACCTGAAGTCCGTGGTCGGGGACCGGTTCCATGTCTGCGCGGGTGGTGCCCAGTTCGACGGCGCGCCGCTGGGCGAGTTCGACGAGGTCGGCCTGCGCGCGATCGCCAAGCAGATCGCCGAGTCCGGCGTACGGCACGTCGCGCTCAGCTCGGTCTTCTCGACCGTGAACCCCGAGCCGGAGCTGGCCGCCGAGCGGTTGCTGCTGGACGAACTGCCCGGCATCACCGTCACCCGGTCCTCCCGGGTCGGGCGGGTCGGCCTGCTGGAACGCGAGAACGCGACCATCCTGAACGCGTCCCTGCTCGGGCTGGCTGCCCGGGTCATCGACGGTCTCGAGCAGGTGGTCGCCCAGGCCGGGATCCGGGCGCCGATCCTGCTGTCGCAGAACGACGGCACGGTGATGACGCTGGAGCGAGCGCGCCAGTTCCCGATCTTCACCATCGCTTCCGGTCCGACCAACTCGATGCGTGGTGCGGCGCTGCTCACCGGGATCGAGAACGCCGTCGTCGTCGACGTCGGCGGGACCACCTGTGACGTGGGACTTCTGCAGCACGGGTTCCCGCGCGAGTCCACGGTGGCGATGAGCCTGGCCGGGGTACGGAGCAACTTCCGGATCCCCGACGTACTGTCCATGGCGCTCGGTGGCGGCACCGTGGTGTCCGAGGACGGCGGCACGGTCGGCCCGGAAAGCGTCGGCTATCGCATCACGACCGAGGCCCGCGTCTTCGGCGGCAGCACGCTGACGTTCAGCGATGTCGCTGTCGCGGCGGGCGCGACACCGATGGGTGACCCGGGCCTGGTGGCCGGCCTCGACCCGGCGACGGTACGGCGGGCGCTGGAGGTGGCCGCGGATCGGGTGTCGCAGGCGGTCGAGAAGGCCAAACTGCAGGCCAGCGACACCCCAGTGATCGTGGTCGGCGGCGGTGCTCCGCTGCTGGCCGTCGCCCCGGGGCTGACCGGTCTGGTGATTCCCGAACACGCCGGTGTAGCGAACGCCGTGGGCGCCGCGTTCGCCGAAGCGGGCGGCGAGGTCGACCGGGTGTACAACCTGCTGGAGACCACCCGGGCGGGCGTTCTCGCCGAAGCGCGAGCGGAGGCGATCGCGCGAGCCGTCGAAGCCGGCGCGGACCCCGACCAGGTGCGCATCGTCGACGCCGACGACGTACCCCTGACCCACCTCGGTGGCGGCTCGGCCGTTCATGTCCGGGTGAAGGCCGCCGGGCCTTTCGCCACCACGACCCCGGAAGGGAACTGACCATGCGCATCGTCGACGAGGAAGCGCTGAACGACATCACCCTCGGCTCCACCGTCCTCGGATCCGGTGGCGGTGGCGACCCGTATGTAGGGATGCTGCTGGCCCGGGACGCCATCCGGCGGTTCGGGCCGGTACAACTGGCCGACGTAGACGAGGTCCCGGACACGGCGAACCTGGTTTTCATCGCGGGCATCGGCGCGCCCGGCGTACTGATCGAGAAGCTGCCCCGCGCCGCGGAGTACGAGCGGGTGCTGGGGGAGCTGGAGCGGTTCACCGGTACGAAGTACGACTTCGTCTGCCCCGCCGAGGCCGGTGGCCTGAACGCCGTCACGCCGTTCGCCACCGCGGCCGCCCGTGGTCTGCCGGTCGTCGACGCCGACGGCATGGGCCGGGCGTTCCCGCACCTGGAGATGGTGACTCCGACGCTGTACGGCGGGTCGGCGACCCCCTTCGTGATGGTCGACGAGCACGGCAACACGATGTTCCTAGAGTCGGCGAGCAACTCGTGGGGCGAGGCGTTCGCCAGGGCCGCGGTGCTGGCCAGCGGGGCGAACGCGGCGATGGCGCTCTACCCTATGACCGGCGCGGAGGCCAAGCAGCGACTGGTGCGTGGTGCGCTCACGCTGGCGCAGGATCTCGGCCGATCAATCCGGGAAGCCAGAGCCGCACATACCTCACCGGTCGACGCGGTGATCGCCAAGCAGGGTGGCGTCCTGCTGTTCACCGGCAAGGTGGAGGAGGTGGAGCGCCGCAACGAGCGCGGGTGGACGATCGGCCGGGCACACCTGAGCGGACTCGAGGGTGATCGCGATCGCACGATGACTGTCCACTTCCAGAACGAGAACCTCGCCGCCGAGCGCGACGGTGTCGTGGTGGCCACCAGCCCCGACCTGATCATGGCGATGGAGCTCGACACCGGTGAGCCGATCCCGGCAGAGGAGATCCGGTACGGCTACCGCGTCGCAGTGATCGGGTTGCCGGCCGATCCGCACTGGCGCACCGCGGCCGGGATCGAACTGGCCGGGCCCCGCCGATTCGGTTACGAGATGGACTATCGCCCGGTCGAGGAGTTCGCCAGATGAGCCGGCTCGTACTGCGCGGTGGCCGGGTCTTCGACGGGACCGGCGCACCGCCGTACGTCGCCGATATCGCGATCGAGGGGGACCGGATCGTCGAAATTGGTCCAGGTCTGGCCGGCGACGAGGTCGTCGCCATCGACGGTGCACTGGTGGCTCCGGGGCTCATCGACTGCCACGTGCACACGGTGTTCGACGGCATGGACCTGGCCCGGGTGCAGGCGCGGCCGTTCTCGATGGAGTTCTTCGAGGCGTCGGTCAACCTCGGCCGGCTGCTCGACAGCGGCGTCACCACCGTGCGGGACGCCGGTGGTGCGGATCTCGGGGTGAAGACCGCCGTCGAGAGCGGGATCGTCGACGGCCCACGGATGCAGATCGCGGTGAGCGTCCTGAGCCAGACCGGCGGCCACGTCGACGGCTGGAACGTGCACGGGGACCTGCAGCGGCTCCTGGTACCGCACCCTGGTCGGCCGGACTGCGTGGTCGACGGCGTGGATGCGATGCGCAAGCGGGTCCGTGAGCTGATCCGGGCCGGCGCCGACGTGATCAAGGTGTGCGCCTCGGGCGGCGTGATGTCCACTCGCGACGACCCACGGCATCCGCAGTTCTCGTACGCCGAACTCGCGGTGTGCGTGGAGGAGGCGGCCGCGGCCGGCCTGCCGGTGATGGCTCACGCGCACGGCGCCTCGGGGATCCGGCAGGCCCTGCGGGCCGGTGTGCGCTCGATCGAGCACGGAGTCTTCCTGGACGAGGAGTGCATCGAACTGTTCCTCGAGCATGATGCCTGGCTGGTGCCCACGCTGATGGCCCCGGCCTCCCTTGTAGAAGCCATCGACGCGGGCATGAACGTCACCCCGGAGATCGAAAGGAAGGCGAGGTCGATCGCGGCCACCCACCTCGACGCGGTCGCCCGCGCCCACCAAGCCGGCGTACGGATAGCGATGGGCACCGACTCCGGAGTGTTCGCTCACGGTTCGAGCCCGGCTGAGCTGGCGTGGCTGGTCCGCGCCGGCCTCAGCCCACAGGAAGCGTTGCTGGCGGCAACGTCATCGGCAGCGGACCTACTCGGCCTGGCCGACGTCGGCCGGATCGCCCCGGGCCACGTCGCGGACCTCGTCGTACTCGACGGCGACCTGGCGGACCTGGAGAAGTTCCGCGAAAACCTCCGCCTTGTCATCAAGTCCGGCCGCCTCCGCGGGAATCACCTCGGTCCACAAAACGCGAGTGGCTGACTTCCGCGCAGCTGGCGCCGGCCATTGTCGCGGGCGGCGGTGATGTCTTTGAGGCTGACTGTCCGGTCTGCCGGCTCCGGGCAGATCGCCCGGCACAGGAACCGTAACGGTGGAAGATCCGGATCTCCGCGATGTCGCGTGGGTCGAACATCAACCTCAGCGGCGGGATCGAGCGCCACGATGTCCTCAACAGACAAGTGATCAATCGGCCCTCGGATCAGGGCTGAGGTTCGACGCGGAGGTCCGTGGTCACGGCGGCGTGGTCGGAGTAGAAGGTGCCCGGACCGTGGTGCCGCAGGCGCTGGTCGACGATCGCGGCTCGCTCGACCCGGAGTGGACCTTTGGTGAAGATCATGTCGATCCGCTGGGGCGTGATCAGGCGTTCGGTCGGTAGCGGCGACCAGGTCCGGCCCTCCTCGGCAGCCGCGTCGGGATGCGCCTGGCGGAACGTGTCGGTGAACCCCGCGTCGGTGAGGACCTTCGTGCCGGTGAACGGGTAGCTGATGCCGAAGTGGTTGGCCGAGCCGGCCCACGCCGTACTCCAGTCGTCGGCGGGCACGGTGTTGAGGTCGCCGCCGATCACCACGGGGTCGGTGTTTCCCGCCAGCATGGCCGGCAGGTGCTGGTCGACGATCTCCTGTAGCTGGACGGTCTGGCGTTGATCGGCCTTGATCACCTCGTCGACGCGGTGGCGTGGCTCGAGGCCGGCCCGGATCCCGGCCGCGTTCTCGTCCATCAGGTAGCCGACCCATGGGTCGGTGTAGTTGATCCAGGTGACGAACGCGTTCAGTTGCTCGCCGGCCGCCAGCCGGACCCGGATGCCTCCGAGGTTGAAGTCGGTGATGGTCTGCCCGCCCGTCGGCTTGGGATACACGTGGACGATCGGCAGGTGCGTGAAGATCCACAGGTTGTCGCGGCCTGGCGGCCGGTCGGTGATCTGCACAGCGCTGTACGATCCGTGGCCCGCGCCGCGCGACAACGCTCGCCGGATCGCCTCACCTGAGCCGTACGTCTCGACCGCTAGGTAGATGTCGGGCCGCAGGCGGACCAGTTGATCGAGCAAGTGGGGCAGATTGCCCTCGCCGATGCCGTGTCCGCCCTTGTAGATGTTCCAGGTCATCACCCGGACCGATCCCGAGGACTTGGGGAACTGTTCAGTCGTCGCGACGGCCGGCTCGGCTGACAGCAGCCCTGCCCCGGCCGCGACCGTTGCGACCCCGGCACTGGTACGCAACAGGTCCCGACGTGAGTACGACACGAGATCTCCTCCAGCAGTTCGTCGGCATAGCCCTCGAGACGGTATAGCTCCACAAGTGCGCATTCAAGGGGCTATGGGAACAGTTTTGCGCAGGTTTCGCTGGCCTGTGGCTGGCCTGGTTGACGGCGTGGGGTCAGGTGACGGTGAAGGTCTGGGAGGCGGCCAGGCGGGTGTAGCCGTCGTTGGCGAAGAAGCGGAAGTTGTACGCGCCCGTGGCGCCAGGGGCGGTGAAGGTGATCGTGGCTGACGTGAGTCCTGTGGAGGGCGGGGAGTACTGGCCGTTCAAGTACCTCTCGTCGATACCGCCGGCTGAGTTGCTGGCGCTTGCCAGGTACAGGCCGACCCAGTCCCGGGGGTTGCCGGGACCGTTCGTCACGATGGCCTTGATCTGGGCTCCGCGGCGTACCGTGGTCTGGTCTGCCGTGATGGTCGGCCCAGTGGGAGTTGGCGTCGGCGTCGGGGTGAGAGTAGGAGTCGGGCCGCCGGTAGTCGGCACCGGCTCGTTCATGGTGACGCAGTGCGCGCCGCCCCCACCGTCGCCCATCAGACGATCCAGATTGAGCTGCACGACCGGCCTGCCGAAGGCCGACTCGAGCGCCGCCTTGGCCGCCGCGTCAGCCGTGGCGTCGCCGAACTGTGCCGTGATGATCGCCGAGTTGGTCACTGCACAGTTGAGATAGCCGTCGAAGAACGTCGACCACTGTGAACTGGGGATCCGCGGCAGCGTCGACGGTCCGTAGATCGTGATCACCTGGAAGCTGCGGCCCTTGGCGTCCTTTGCCGTCAGCAACAGGTTTCTGGTGGCGATCGCGTCCCGGGACCAGACGCTCGTCGGGCGGGACGGGCTGGCGAGTTGCACGATCACGACGCCCGGCCGGACGAACATGACGGTGCTGTCGATGTGGTCGTCGGTGATGTCCTGGTTCGAGACGCCCTCGCCCCAGATCATCTTGCCGGCGCCGTACTGCGCGAGCAGCTCCGCCTCGATCTGGGCCAGCGTCTTGCCGGGGTTGCGGGCCGAGTCGAGCCAGGAGCTCTTGTTGGCCATCAGGGTGCCGTCGCCGTCGTAGATCACGCCGCCACCCTCGCCGGTCACGGTGGCCTTGGTCATCGCGATGCCGTCGTAGGTCGCGATGTTCTGCGCGACGAGGCTGTCCTTGGCGTGCGTCTGCTCGTTGCCCCAGCCGTTGAAGTTCAGGCCGAACGCGTCCATCCCACCCGCGCCGTCGAGCCGGAAGATCGGGCCGGTGTCGCGGATCCAGCAGTCGTTGACCGGGATCGAACCGATCACCGTGACCGCGGCGCCGACCCGGCTGCGGGCGACAGTGGCGTTGGACGAGCCGTCGGCGCACAACACCACCGGGTTGTACTTGACGATCTCGTTGGCCAGTTTGGCGATGTCGGTCTGGATCCCACCGAGCAGGTTGCCCCAGATCGACGTACTGGACGGCCACGCCATCCAGGTCCGCCGGACCAGGGCCTCCTCGCCTGGGACCTTGTACGGCAGGGCGGCGTACGCCGGACCGCGGGTACTGATTGCCCGCAGGCCACCGCCCGCCACCGCGAGTCCGGCGGCCGCGAGACTCGTCCGGACCACGAACTGCCGGCGCGAAAGCCCGCCGGTACTGACGGCCGGCGGGGCTCCACTCTCCACTTGGGTCATCCTCAATTCCTCTCAGATCGATGGCCGCGAACGGCAAAAACTTGGCTGGCGTCCAAGTTTTGCGGCCACTGTGCGCTCGCCCCGAGGTGGTGTCAAGAGCTCCGCCGCAGTGTTCCGAAATGTTGCCCTTGGCCCGTTTCAGGGCAGGCCGGCAGTACCGGAGAAGATTGCCCATGGCACCATTTCCGGCCGGCTGCGCTCGAGCCCGTCAGGGCAGCGGCAGCTCGATCTTGATCGCGTCGGCCAGCAGCTCCTGCAGATGCTCGGGCGGCACCGCGCCGGTGAGCCAGCGGCCGGACAGACCCTCGACGAGCGCGACCAGCCGCTCGGCCACGGCGCTGGCATCGACCGTGCCGGTGCCGCCTTCCTCGGCGCGCACGCGTTCGACCAGCTCGGCGATCTCGTCGACCCACTCCGCGGTGAGCTTGTGGACCGCGGGCCGCAGCCGCTCGTCGAACACCGAGGCCCAGCGCAGTTCGCCCCAGGCCGCCGAGTTGATCTGGATCTCCTCGGTGCCGACTAGCTCGCCCACCAGCCTCGCGACCAGCTCGGCCCGCGCGGACGTGGCGCCCTCCGCGGCTCGGGCGGCATAGCGCCCGGCCTGATCGCTGACCGCGACCAGCGCCGCCTCGAGCAGACCCTCGCGACTGCCGAAGTAGTGGTACAGCAGAGTCACCGACACGCCCGCGTCGGCAGCCACCTCCTGGACTCGCATTCCGCGGACGCCACGACGGGCGATGACGGCGATGGTGGCCTGCAGGAGCTGAGCGCGGCGGTCGGTCACGGTGCCGATTCTAGTTGTCCCGGGTTTGCGGTTCGCTGTCATCGGCCCACCAGCCCGTCGGTGAAGGACTTGGCCTGGCCCTTGCGACGAAGGATCAGTCCGATCAGCACGACGCCGAGCGCGATCCCCAGCATCATCACCACGGAGGCGGCCGCAGCGTCTCCGCGCAGGCCATTGCGCAGCGTCGAGTAGACGAAGACCGGCAGCGTGGTCGTCCCGACGGTGCCGAGCATGCTGGAGGCGACGACATCGTCGAGCGAAGCGGTCGAGGCCAAGACGGCGGCAGCGATGACAGCGGGGGCGGCCAGCGGTGCGGTGACCTGCCGGAAGACTGCCGGCGGTGCAGCGCCGAGGTCGGCCGCCGCGTCGGACAGTCGCGGGTCGAGACTCGCGAGCCGGGCCTGTACGACGAAGGCGACGATCGAGATCGCGACGACGGAGTGCGCGATCACCAGCCGGATGGTTCCGTTCGCGAGCGTCGGTCCGGCCCCGACGTACAGCAGCAGGAGCCCGATCGCGGAGACGATCTCGGGCGTGATGAAGACGACCAGCAACAGGCTGAGCAGGCTCCACCGCAACGGCCGGGAAGCGCGGGCGAGTGCGGCGCCTGCCAGCGTTCCGACGAGCACGGCGATCAGCGTCGACAGGGCGGCGACCCGCAACGAGACACCGATCGCGTCGACGAGTGCGGAGTTCTCGCCGATGGCGGCGTACCAGTGGGTGCTGAAACCCGACCAGACCGGCAGGGTCCGGCCGCCGTTGAAGGAGTAGACCGCGATCGTGAGGATCGGCAGCCAGAGGAAGACGCACACCGCGACACCGAAGATGCGAAGCGCCGGACCCCACAAGTCGAAGGCGGAACCCGAGGTGCGGCGGAAACGAGCGGCCAGATCGAGTGGGCGAACGATCCGGGCGATCGCGGTCGTGACCCGGAGCAGCAGGGCGGCACAGCTCAGGACGACGAGCACCAACGCGATCAGAAGTACGGCGGCGGCCGCGCCGAGCGCCCAGTCCTGGCTCTCGAGGAAGGAACTGTTGACCAGCGAGCCGACCACGGACGCTTTGACGCCGCCGAGCACCGATGGCGTCACGTAGTCGCCCATCAGCGGGATGAACACCAGCAACGCCGCACTGATCACACCCGGCCGGGCGGCCGGCAGCGTGACCTGCCAGAACACCCGCCACGGGCTGGCGCCCAGATCGCGGCCGGCCCGCCGAAGAGCTGGATCAAGCCGGTCGAGTGCCACCGCGATCGGCAGGACAGCGAGTGGCAGGTAGTTGTAGACGACACCGAGTTGGGCACCGGCGAGGGTGTCCAGTACGCCGAATCCGTTGACGCCGAACAGGCCGGTGAGCGGCCCGTGGTCACCGAGCAGGATCCGCCAGGAGTACGTGCGGAGCAGGAACGGCATCCAGTACGGAATGACGATCGCGGCGATCGCGGCGTACTTCCAGGCTCCGGTCAGCCGGGTGGTGATGAGGTAGGCCATCGGGAAGGCCACCAACAGGCAGATCGCGGTACCGACGATCGACAGCTGAAGTGTGTTCTGGAAGACGATCCGGAACGTGTCGCTGGCGGCTTCGCCGTACCGGTCCAGGGTCGGCGAGGCCAGGTCGACAGGGCTGGTGCCGAAGAACGTCGACTCGCCGAAACTGAAGACGGCCACCAAGGCGCCTGGCAGCAGGAAGAACAGACACAGCCACGCGAAGGCCGGCAGTGACGGGACCAGACCGCGGACCTTGAGCGGCGATCGGGGCAGGTGCGGTCGGCGCTCCGTGCGCACGCCGGCGGCCGGGGGATGCTTGACGGACAACTGCGCACTCACCGCGATCCCACCGCCTTGAGCCGCTGGAAGGTGGAGACCGCCAGCTTCCGGGCCGGGGTGACCTCGGCCGGTTCGAAGCGGTCCGGGGGCACGCCTTCGTCGAAGAAGACGATCTCCTTGAACGGGAGGTTGTCGGCCAGGTAGGCCCGGGAGGCCTGGACTCCGGTGTAGTAGCCGTGGAACTCGGTTTCGTTGGCGGCGTTGTCAGGCTTGAGCAGGAAGGCGACGAACGCGTGCGCGGCGGCGGTGTTCTTCGACCCTTCGGGCAGAACCCAATGGTCGACGTACAGATCGGTCTTGGGTGAGCCGAGGGCGAACCGCAGGGTCTTCGGCCCGTCCATCAGCGCGCCACGGGCGTCGCCGGTGAAGGCCTGGGCGAGGACGAGGTCGCCGGAGGCGAGGTCCGCGCGGGGATAGGAGTTGAACGCCTTGAGGTGCTGCATGACCTTCGACTCGTAGTACTGCTGAGCAGCCTCGTAGTCGGCGGGTTCGGTGGTCTGGTCGGAGATGCCGTTGCCCCAGAAGTAGGAGCCGACGAAGGAGGGCGCACCGTCGATCACCGAGGTACGGCCCTTGACCGCGGGGTCGGCGAACGCGTCGTAGAAGTCGTTCCACGAGGACGGCGGAGTCTTGACGATCGAGCTGTCCCACACATAGCCGGTCGAACCGCCCGACTTCGGGATCGCGTAGGTGTTGGTGGGGTCCCAGGACTTGCCGACGAAGGTGGGGGACAAGCCGGCGATCCCCGGCAGCCGGTTCTTGTCCCAGGGAAGCAGCGCCTTGCCCTGGGCCAGCTGCGGTACGTAGGAGCCGTCCATCACGACCAGGTCGTAACCACTGGTGCCCTTGGTCAGGCGCAGCTTCGCGACTGCCTCCTCGGCGGACGCGTAGGCGTCGACCTTGACCTCGACACCGGTCTCCTTCTCGAACTTCGCGATGTTCGTGGCGGAGATGTAGTCCGCCCACGAGTAGATCGTCAGCGTGGAGCCCTTCTCCAGCGCGGTCGGGTACGACGCCGACGGCGCGGAGACCGCCGAGTCGCCCGCCGATCCGCAGGCGGCGATCCCGCCCATCGCCAGGGCGGCCGACAGCAGAGCGGCGTACCGGCGGCTGTGTTTGATGATCATGACTCTCCTCCGGGAGTGGGGAACATCCGGACCTGGGCCGGGTCCCACGAGCACCGGATCTGGTCGCCGACGTGGGGCAGTGCCCGGCCGTCGCGAGGGATGCGAGCCAGCAGGTTCAGCCCACGGCAGTGCACCAGTACGGCGCTGGAGATGCCGGCGATGCTGACGCCGCGGACGATCCCGTCGATGCTGTTGACCCCGGCGGCACCGGCGAGGTCGTCACTGACCCGGAGGTGCTCGGGCCGGATCATGGCGACCGCCGGACCAGCCCCGATGCTTCGGTCGCCTGCCACCACGACATCCGCGTGCTCCACCCGGCCGCGACCGTCGCCGGCTCCGGCGATCTCGTTCTGCTCGCCGACGAACCTGGCGACGAAGAGGCTGGCGGGATGGTCGTAGACCTGTTCGGCCGTGCCGATCTGTTCGGCCCTGCCGTCGGCCATGATCACGATCCGGTCGGCGAGGCTGAGTGCCTCTTCCTGGTCGTGGGTCACGAGCACGGTGGTGATTCCGAGGTCTTGCTGCAGGAGCCGCAGTTCCACCTGCATGGCCTGACGCAGGCCGCGGTCGAGAGCGGACAGCGGCTCGTCCAGCAGCAGGACACCCGGCCGGTCGACGATCGCCCGGGCCAGCGCGATCCGTTGCTGCTGACCACCTGACAGGCTCGCAACGGCTTGGTTGCCGATTGCGGGGAGGTGGACCAGCGCCAGCGCTTCGGCGACCCGGCTGCGGATCTCGTCCCGGCCGATTCCGCGTTGGCGCAGCGGGAACGCGATGTTGTCCGCGACATCGAGATGCGGGAACAGTGCGTAGGACTGGAAGACGGTGTGGATGTCGCGCCTGTGTGCCGGTACGCCGGTCACGTCGGCACCCGACAACCAGACCTGCCCCTGGTCCGGCTGCTCCAGACCCGCCAGCATCCGCAACGTGGTGGACTTGCCACAGCCGGAGGGCCCGAGCAGCGCGACGAACTCGCCGGCCGGCACCGTGAGCGAGAGGTTGTCGACGGCAACTGTCCCGGCGTACCGCTTCACCAGGCCGGTCAGCTCGACCTCGGCGCTGGTACCGCCCCGCGAGGGAGGACGTTCTGCCAGCAGGGTCATGTCGTCTCTCCGGTCTTCGCGATCGCGGCCGGGATCTGCATCGTGATGCAGTGCGGACCGCCGCCGCCGTACGCGATCACCCGGCCGGGGAGCCCGATCGTCTGCCGATCGGGGAACTGTGAGCCGATCAGCTCCAGGGCTTGCTCGTCATCGGCGCCGTTTCCGCTGACCGGTACGACGACCACGCCGTTGGCCACGTAGAAGTTGGGATAGGAGACGTACTCGGTGACGCCCGCGAGGTCGAACGAGGAGAACAGGTCCAGCCCGAGCACCTCGACGCTCCGGCCCTGCCGGTCGGTGTTGTCCCGCAGGTAGCGCAGGTTGCGGGCCATCGCCTCGTGGTTGACGTTGCGGGTGTCACCGCAGGTCTGGGCAACCACCCGGCCCGGCGCGACGTAGGTGCAGACGCCGTCGACATGACCGTCGGTGTGCCGATCGTCCAGATGCCCGAACGGCAGCAGCAGCACGGTTTCCACCCCGAGAGCGCGGCGGAGAGTGTCCTCGACCACGGCCTGGGACAGCCCTGCGTTGCGGTTGCTGTGCAAGAGGCACTGCGCGGTGGAGACCAGGTTGCCGGCGCCGTCGACACTGATGCTGCCGCCTTCCAGGACCAGATCGACCGGCACCCGCTCGATCCCCAGGTGGTCGAGCAGCAAGGGCGTCAGCGCGGCGTCTTGGTCGTACGGCAGGAACTTGCGTCCCCACGAGTTGAAGGCGAAGTCGACCCCAAGTCTGTTGCCCTGGGCATCACGGACCACCAGCGGGCCGTTGTCGCGGATCCACGAGTCGTCGACCGGCGCTTCCAGGACGTCGATGTTCGCGGTACCGCAGTGGTCGAGCACCTCTTGGCCCATGCCCGGCAAGGCGACGACGGTGACCGGCTCGAAGTCGGCGATCGTCCGCGCCACCGTGGCGTACTCGCGTTTCGCATCGTCGAAGACGCCGGCCCACAGACCGCGGCGGGTCGGCCAGGTGATCAGGGTGCGCTCGTGCAACTCCCACTCGGCCGGCATCCGGAACTGCCGCAAACGCGGGTCCACCACCGGGGGTGGGCTCGCGCTGACGGCAGTCAGGCCGTGGTGGGACAACTCGGCGGGGTAGCTCGGGGCCAGGCCTGGTTCGGCACTGGCCGGAGCTGACAGAGGCGTTGTGGACGTGGTCATAGTGAGTTAGTTTGTGGTTGACTTAATTTTTAGTCAAGGCTTCGAGCCAGGCTTCAGACAAGGACTCCCGCGATGCGTCTCACCCCTACCGAACGTGATCGGCTGCTGCTGTTCTCGGCAGCCGAACTGGCCCGTCGGCGCCGTGCCGACGGCGTGCTGCTGAACGTGCCCGAGGCGACCGCGCTGATCGCCGACGAGGTGTGCGAGGTCGCCCGCCGTGGCGGCCGCCATGCCGAAGCAGTCGAGATCGGCCGATCCACCCTGTCCGCCGAAGAAGTACTGGCTGAGGTGCCCTACATCGTCCGCAGCGTCGCCGTCGAAGCCGTTTTCACCGACGGGTCGCGGTTGGTCGTGGTCGGTGAGCCGTTCGGGCCGGTGGTGGAGCGTGACGACATGCCCGGATCGGTGGTCACTGCAGCGGAACCCGCGGTGAACGAGCCCAGTGACCGGGTCGCGTTCGAGGTGGTCAACACGGCATCGGTCGTCGTCTCGGTGACCAGCCATTTCCACTTCTTCGAGGCGAATCCCCGGTTGCTGTTTCCGCGCGCGGCGGCGTACGGGCGGCACCTCGACATCCCGGCCGGGACGCATGTGCGGTTCGAGCCTGGGGAGCCGGTCCGGGTGGAGCTCGTGCCGATCCGGGGGAACCGGGTAGTGATCGGCTTCGCCGGCCTGGTCGACGGACCGCTGGACGAACCGGGGAGGTTCGAGCAGGCGGTCGGCCGGGCTCGCGACTGGGGCTTCCTCGACAGCGACCGGCCCGAAAGCACGGCCTCGCCGGATCCAGCACAGGCGGCGGCCCGAGCGGCCCGAGCGGCGGTGACCGGATGACGTTCGACGCGCGGTCCCGGGCCGGTGCCTATGGCCCCGGGCTGGGGGATCGGGTGGTGCTCGGCGACACCGGGCTGGTCGTCCGGGTGGATCGTGACGACCGCGGCGCCGATCGCGACGAGGTGCTGCTTGGCTTCGGGAAGACGGGTCGCGACGGAATCGGGATGCGAGCTGTCCGGACGACGGAGTCCTGCGACCTGGTGGTCAGCAATGTGCTCGTGATCGACCCGGTGCTCGGTGTCCGGGCCACGAATCTCGGCGTCCGGAACGGCCTGCTCGTCGGTGCCGGGAAGGCCGGCAACCCCGACACGATGGACGACGTCGACCTGGTGATCGGAAGCGGTACGGCGGTGGTCTCGGGCGAGGGCCTGATCGCCACCCCGGGCGGCATCGACACCCACGTCCATCTGCTCTCGCCGCGGGTCTGCGAGGCCGAGCTCGCCTCCGGTGTGACGACCGTGATCGGCCAGGAGATCGGGCCGTTCTGGGGCGTCGGGGTCGGCTCGGCCTGGATCCTGCGGACCGGCTACGGCTCCTTCGACGACTACCCGCTGAACATCGGCATCCTCGGCCGCGGCTCCTCCAGCCGTCGCGATCCGTTGCTAGAGGCAATGGAAGGCGGAGTCTGCGGCTTCAAGGTGCACGAGGACACCGGCGCTCACCTGCGCACCCTCGACACCGCGCTGTCGGTGGCCGAGGACTACGACGTCCAGGTGGCCGTCCATACCGACGGGCTCAACGAAGGCCTGACCGTGGCAGACACCTTGGCGGTGCTCGACGGCCGGGCGATCCACGCGTACCACGTCGAGGGTTGCGGCGGTGGCCACACTCCCGACGTACTGAGCCTGGCCGGCATCCCGCACGTGCTCGCCTCGTCGACCAATCCCACCCTGCCCTTCGGCCGGGACGCGATCGCGGAGCACCGGGCGATGATCGCGCACGTGCACGGATTGCGCAGCGATCTGCCGGGCGACCTGGCCTTGGCCGAAGACCGCGTCCGGGGCGCCACCATGGGCGCCGAGAACCTGCTGCATGACCTCGGCGTCATCCCGATCACGTCCTCCGACGCCCAGGGGATGGGCCGCGCCGGCGAGACCTGGCGCAGCACCTTCGGGCTGGCGTCGGTACTGCGGCCCACGCGCGAACCGCTCGGCGACGACAACGCCCGCGTACTGCGCTATCTCGCCAAGCTCACCATCAACCCAGCCCGCGTGCACGGCATCGACCAGCACGTGGGCAGCCTCGAACCGGGCAAGGTGGCGGACATCGTGCTGTGGCGCCCGTCCTCGTTCGCGGCCAAACCCGAGCTGGTCCTCAAGGCCGGTTTCCCCGCCTGGGGAGTGACCGGCGACCCGAACGCGGCGATCGACAGCGCGCAGCCGCTCGTCCTCGGCGCCCAGTTCGGCGGCCACGGCGCGACCGCCGCGGAGTTGTCCCTGCTCTTCGTCAACGCGGCGGCCGCAGCCGCTGGTACCACTGTGGTGCCGACTCGCCGTCGGCTCGCGGCGGTGCGCGGATGCCGCAAGGTCCGCCTCGAGTCGATGGCTCATCACGGCGGTACCGGACCTGTCGTCGTCGACCCGAGGACCGGCCAGACCCGGTACCACGGCGAACTGCTGACGATGCCGCCGGTCGACCGGGCGCCGCTCCAGCAGCTCTACCACTTCTGATCTCTCAAGGAGACCCACCATGCTCGACCTCCAGACCACCCCTGCCCTGATGGACGCGGACAGTCATGCTCGCCGGCAGCAGGCGGCACGGGACAACCTGTGGATGCACTTCACCCGGATGTCGGCGGTCCAGACCGCCGACGTACCGATCATCGTCCGCGGCGAGGGCGCCTACATTTTCGATGCCCAGGGCAAGCGCTACCTGGACGGCCTGGCCGGGCTGTTCGTGAACCAGCTTGGTCACGGCCGGACGGACCTGGTCGAGGCGGGCGCCCGGCAGGCGTCACAGCTGGCCTTCTTCCCGATCTGGTCCTACGCCCACCCGAGCTCGCTCGACCTGGCCGAGCGACTGGCAGCCCGGGCCCCGGGCGACCTGAATCGCGTCTTCTTCAGCACCGGTGGCGGCGAGGCCGTCGAGACCGCCTGGAAACTCGCCAAGCAGTACTTCAAGCTGACCGGCAAACCCACCAAGCACAAGGTGATCAGCCGGGCGATCGCGTATCACGGCACCACCCACGGCGCGCTGTCCATCACCGGCCTGCCCGGTTTGAAGGCGCCGTTCGAGCCGTTGGTCCCCTCGACCTTCCGGGTGCCCAGCACGAACTTCTATCGCGCACCCCAGCACGCGGACGACCTCGAAGCGTTCGGCCGCTGGGAGAGCTGTTCGGCGCCGAGCGGTACGGCTGCCAGCCGGACCTGATCACCTGTGCCAAGGGACTCACCTCGGGCTACGCCCCGCTCGGTGCCACGATCGTGTCCGAGCGGCTGATGGAGCCGTTCCTGAAGGACACGGCGATGTTCGCCCACGGCTACACCTTCGGCGGGCATCCCGTCTCGACCGCGGTCGCGCTCGCCAATCTCGATGCCTTCGACAACGAGAACATACTGGGTCACGTCCGGAACAACACCGGTGCCTTCCGGGCCACCCTCGAACGACTGCTGGACCTGCCGATCGTCGGCGACGTCCGGGGCGACGGCTACTTCTTCGGGATCGAGCTGGTCAGGGACAAGGCGACCAAGGAGACCTTCGACGAGGACGAGTCCGAGCGATTGCTGCGCGGCTTCCTGTCCAAGGCGCTGTTCGATGCCGGCCTGTACTGCCGCGCCGACGACCGCGGCGACCCGGTGATCCAGCTGTCCCCGCCGCTGATCTGCGACCAGACCCACTTCGACGAGATCGAGCAGATCCTCCGGTCGGTACTGACCGAAGCCGGCTCGCTGCTCTGATCCACCCCGTTCTTCGAACCAGAAAGGCGGTTCCGCCAATGAGAATCGGCGTGCCCAAAGAGATCAAGAACCACGAGTACCGCGTCGCGATCACCCCGACCGGCGTCGACGAGCTGACCAGGCGTGGCCACGAGGTGTACGTCGAGACGGCGGCCGGGCTCGGCTCCTCCATCACTGACGCGGAGTACCTGGCGGCCGGGGCGAAGGTCCTCGACAGCGCCGACGAGGTGTGGGCGGCGGGCGATCTGCTGCTCAAGGTCAAGGAGCCAATCGAGCCGGAGTACGGGCGGATGCGGGCAGGGCAGGTGCTGTTCACCTATCTCCATCTGGCGGCGTCCCGGCCGTGTACCGAGGCGTTGCTCGACCGGTCGGTCACGGCGATCGCCTACGAGACGGTCCAGCTCCCGTCGGGCGCGCTGCCCCTGCTGGCCCCGATGAGCGAGGTGGCGGGCCGGTTGGCTCCGCAGGCCGGAGCGCATCACCTGAAGGGGTCCAAGGCACCGCGGCTGATCTCGAACGACCTGGTCGCCCGGATGAAGCCGGGCAGCGTCCTGGTCGACATCGCGATCGACCAGGGTGGCTGCTTCGAGGACTCCCGCCCGACCACGCATGCAGAGCCGACGTTCACCGTGCACAACTCGGTGCTGTACTGCGTCGCGAACATGCCCGGTGCGGTCGCCAACACCTCGACGTACGCACTGACCAACGTCACCCTCCCGTACGTCGCCGCCCTGGCCGATCACGGGTGGCGCGAGGCATTGCGCGGGGATCGCGCGCTGGCCGGCGGGCTCAGCACCTACGCGGGGCAGGTCACCCATCGCCCGGTGGCGGAGGCACATGGAATGGCCTGTGCCGACCTGGAGCCGGTGGGATGACGTCGCGGATCCTGCGCGGTTTCGTCGGGGGCGAGTACGTCGACTCGTCGGGCGGCGAACTCGAGTTGGTCGATCCCTCGACCGGTGACGTCTTCGCCCACGCGCAGGTGGCGGGCGAGCAGGATGTCGACCGGGCGTACCAGACCGCGGCGGTCGCCTTCGAGAGTTGGCGGGAGACCACACCCGCCGAGCGGCAGCATGCACTGCTCGGGATGGCGACGGCGCTCGAGACTCGCGCTGACGACTTCGTGCGCGCTGAGTCCGAGAACACCGGCAAGCCGCTGCACCTGGTCGCCGCGGACGAACTGCCGGCGGCGATCGACCAGCTGCGCTTCTTCGCCGGCGCGGCCCGGGTGCTCGAAGGCCGGTCGGCAGGCGAGTATCTGCGGGGGCACACCTCGTGGATCCGGCGCGAGCCGATCGGCGTGGTCGGCCAGGTGACCCCGTGGAACTACCCGCTGATGATGGCGATCTGGAAACTGGCGCCGGCGCTTGCCGCGGGCAACACCGTGGTACTCAAACCCAGCGAGACCACGCCGGTGACGACTCTGCTGCTGGCGGAGCTCGCCGCGGAATTCCTGCCGCCCGGCGTACTGAACGTCGTCTGTGGCGACCGCGCCACCGGCGAGCTGGTGGTCGGTCACCCGCTTCCCCAGCTGGTTTCGATCACCGGCTCGATCCGGGCCGGGATGGCGGTCGCCGCGTCCGCTGCCACTGATCTGAAGCGGGTTCACCTCGAGCTCGGCGGCAAGGCCCCCGTACTCGTCTTCGACGACGCGGGCGTCGGCCGGGCGGCCGAACTGATCGCGACGGCCGGTCTCTACAACGCGGGCCAGGACTGTACGGCGGCCAGCCGGGTGATCGCCACTCCTGCCGTGTGCGACGACCTGGTGGCTGCGTTGGCCGAGCAGTGCCGGGCGGTGAGTTCGACGTACGAGCGAGGTCCCACTGATCAGGAAGCGATGTTGCCGCCGGTCAACAATCGGCAGCAGCTGGATCGCGTGCTGGGGTTCCTCGCACGATTGCCGGGCCATGCCGACGTCGTCACCGGTGGCGATCGGCAGGGGAACTGCGGTTTCTACGTCCAACCGACGATAGTTGCCGGTGTCAACGACAGCGACGAGATCACCCGCGAGGAGGTGTTCGGTCCGGTGCTCAGCGTTCAGCGCGCTGCCGACGAGAGCGAAGCCGTGCGGCTGGCGAACTCGTTGCCCTATGCACTGGCTTCCTCGGTGTGGACCAGTGACCACGCGCGAGCGCTGCGGGTGTCCGCCCGGCTCGACTTCGGGTGTGTGTGGATCAACACCCACCTGCCCCTGGTGGCCGAGATGCCGCACGGCGGGTTCAAGCATTCCGGGCAGGGCAAGGACCTGTCGATGTACGGGCTCGAGGACTACACGCGGCTCAAGCACGTCATGTCGGCGTCATGAGGCGCTGGCTGATCCGTGAGTACCACGACGATGATCTGGAGTGCGTGGTGCGGCTGTGCGACACGACTTCCAACAGCCAGCATTCCGTGTTCTCGCTGGCCGACTGCATCGGCGTCCTGCGGAGCCGGCAGCCATCGGTCGTTGCCCTCAGCCACGGCCGGGTGGTCGGGGCGGCCTTGTCCATGGTCTCGGGTGATCGCGCCTGGGTGACCCGGATCGCGATCCCCGACGACCTACGCGGTCAAGGGCTCGCCAGCGCGCTGCTGCTGGCCCTCGAAACCCAACCCGTCGAGCGACGGGTGCGAAGCATCGCCTATGTACTGCGGGAAGAGGAGTTGCTGGCACGAGGCCTGGAGAACGCCGGTTACAGCAGAAGACCCGCCGTCGCGTACTACGACAAGACCATCTCCGTGGACGCCGGCCAGGCCGTCGTCCTGGATCGGCTGGGCGGTCAGTTGCTGCCACGCGGCCTGTGGGAGGAGCTGGCAGGCATGGATCAGGAGAAGGACCTGATCGAGAAGCGGGTACTGCTTCCGCTGGCAGAGCCCGAGCTGGCCCAGCAGCACGGCGTCGAACCCCCGCGGGCGATCGTGCTCTTCGGACCGCCGGGTACGGGCAAGACAACCTTCGCTCGGGCGATCGCGTCGAGGCTCTGCTGGCCGTTCGTCGAGCTGCTGCCGTCGACGCTGGCCGGCGGTCCGCACGGGGTATCAGCCGGGCTGCGGGACGCGTTCGCCGAGGTCTCCCAGCTCGAACGGGTGCTGGTCTTCATCGACGAGGTGGAGGAGATCGCCGGCGCGCGTGAGGGGTCGTCGGCGCCGGCCCAGCATGGAGTGACCAACGAGCTGCTCAAGCTCATCCCGGCGTTTCGCCAGCACGACACCCGGCTGCTGGTCTGCGCGACGAACGCTGTCGCCGACCTCGATCCGGCCTTCCTGCGACCCGGGCGATTCGACTACGTGCTGCCGATCGGTACGCCGGACGACGGCGCCCGCCAGGCGATCTGGAAGCGCTATGCGGCCGAGGGCGTCGACATCGAGCAGCTGGTCGAGGTCAGCGACCGGCTTACTCCGGCGGAGATCGAGTACGTCGCCCGGGCCGCCGCGCAGGCGTCGTTCGAGCGTGACCTGAGCTCCGGGCCGTCGGCGGATCAGAACGGACCGGTCACCACGGACTATCTGGCGGCGCTGGCCAGGCTCAGACGGACCGTCACTGAGGAGCTGCTGGATGAGTTCGGTCTGGACATCGCCACGTTCGCGAGGACGTAGTGACGGCGTCAGGGTGCAGCGGGGGAGAGGAGGGCGCGTGCGGTGGTCAGACACAGCTGCACGATGCCCTTGCCGGTCAGCCCCGGACGGCCGAGCGTCAGCTGGATCGACAGGCCGTCGATCGAGGCGGCGAGCAAGGTGGCGGACCGGTCCGGGTCATCGCTGCTGAAGGCCGCCTGCTCGCAGCCGTACCGGATGATGCCGGCCAGGATCCGGCGCGACCGGGCGTCGAGCTCCTCGTGCAGCCGGGCCACCTCGTCGTCCAGCGCGGCGTTGCTCCAGACCTCGAACCAGAGCACCCAGCCTGGATCGCGCGGCCCGTTCGCGGCGGACAGCTCGATGAACCTGGCCAGCCGCTTCCACGGATCCCTGATGCCGTGGACAGTCGCCTCGACCTGGTCGATGAAGGCGTCCTCGGACTGCTGGATCGCCCGCATCAGCAGCACTGTCTTGGACCGGAAGTAGTAGGAGACGTGACCGGCGCTCGTCCCGGCGCGCTCGGCGACGTCGGTGACGCGGACGTTGGCCAGGCCGCGCTCGGCGATGAGCTGGGCGGCAGCCGTCACGATCTGCTGCTCGCGGGCCGCGCCCCGCCCCTGCCGTTTGGTCACCCCGTTGTCCGCATCCGCCACAAGCGGAGCTTAATAGGATCACCACAAGGAGATGAGATTCGATGATGGGTCGCCGTACTTTCCTCGGGACCGTCGGCTTCGGCCTGGCGCTGAGCCTGACCGGATGCACCGACGACGAACCGGCGCCGTCCGCCAAGCCGAAACCGGCCGGGAACGGCTATCGGCAGCCGGCCGAAGGGGAACCGCACGAGGTGACCTGGATGGCGTACGGTGCAACGCCCGGCGTCTGGGGCGAGGAGCCGACCACGCCGTACGGGCGTGACCTCACCAATGCGCGGCTCGTCGCGCGGCAGGATCTGGTCCGGCTGGCCGCCACCATCTCCCGGTTCGAACCGGTCGCGCTGCTGGTGAACTCGCCCGCGGACGAGGCGGAGGCCCGTGCCTTCTGGCAGCGATCGTCGCCGGGACCTCGGCCAAGGATAAGCTCGGTAAGAAGCTGGATGGCTCGGGGCGCCTCTACATCGGCGACGTCAAGGCCAGTGAACTACCGCCGATTCAGACGCACCCGCTCGACCTCGTGCAGTTGCCGCTTGATGATCTGTGGACCCGAGACACCGGCCCCGTCTTCGTGACAGATGCGGCTGGCAAGCTTCATGGCGTCAACCTGAACTTCAACGGCTGGGGTCAGGCGCCGGTCACTACCGGATTGACCGGCTGGACCAAGGACGCGAAGAAGGCCGCCAACGGCGTCACCGACCAGCCGATCGAGCGGGACCGTACGGTGGCGAAGGCGATCGCGGCGGACTCCGGCGTACCGGTCGTCTCCACCTGGCTGACCATGGAGGGTGGTGGCCTGGAGGTCAACGGGTCAGGTCTGGGGGTTGCCACCGAGAGCTGCATCCTCAATCCGAACCGCAACCCGGGCAAGTCGAAGGCACAGGTCGAGGCCGAGCTGCGGCGGCTGTTCGGCGTCGAGCGGATGTTGTGGATGCCCGGCCGCCCGGGGCTCGAGGTCACCGACTGGCACGTCGACTTCCTGGCCCGGTTCACCGCTCCAGGTCAGTTGCTCTACGCATCGGCCGAGTTCGGCGAGGCTGAAGACAAGCGCGACCGCAAGGCGCTGCTGAAGGCCGTCGACCAGGTCAACGCTCTTCCCGCCGGTGAGCGGAAGAAGTTGCTCGGCGGGAAGGGCGGAAAGCTGACGACCGCCACCCTGCCCGAGCCCGACCCCGCCGAGGTCTACAAGACATACAAGGCCCGGAACCAGGCTCAACCGTTCACCGAACGGCCCGAGGCGGAGTTCAGTCTGACCGCCGCGCCCGGCTACGTCGGGTACTACGAGGCGAACGACTGCATCGTGATGGGTCAGTACGGCGACAACGCCACGGATGCCGAAGCGTTCGACATCGTCTCTGAGCAGTTCCCGGACAAGCTCGTCGTGCAGATCTCGACCGACGGCCTGTGTGCGGGCGGTGGGACGATCCACTGCGCCACCCAGCAACAGCCGAAGATCGAGTCCTGAGCCCTCATCCGAGGTCGACCGAGAAGAACTGGGTCTCCTGGAACGCCCGCAGTCCCTCGCGGGCGCCCTCGCGACCGATCCCGCTCTGCTTGACCCCACCGAACGGAGCCGCCGGATCGGAGACCACACCCCGGTTCACCCCGACCATGCCGGCCTCCATCGACTCGGCGATCCGCAGCGCGTCCTGGAGCCGGCCGGCGTACACGTAGCCGGCCAGGCCGTACTCGGAATCGTTGACCTGGGCAAGCATCTTCAGTTCGTCGCGCCAGCCGATCACCGGCGCGACCGGACCGAAGATCTCCTCACGGACGATCCGGGAGCCGGGGTGGACGTCGACGAGCAGGGTGGCGGGATAGTACCAGCCGGTGGCGGGCACCGGGCCGGTGTTGGTGATCCGGGCACCGTCACCGACCGCTTCGTCGACCAGGCCGCTGACTCCAGTGACTGCCTTGGCGCTGATCAGCGGGGCGACCTCGAGCTTGTCGATCGCTGCGCCGAACCGGGCCACGAACTCGTCGATGATCGCGTCGTGGACATAGAACCGGTTCGCCGCCGTACAAGCCTGGCCGGCGTTGCGGAACTTCGCGATCAGCGCCCCGTTGACAGCGGCGTCGACGTCCGCGTCGGCAGTGACCACAAAGGCTGCGTTGCCGCCTAGCTCCATGCTGGTGTTGAGAACCCGGCCGGCCGCCTGGCTGAGCAGCGCCTGGCCGACGCGGGTCGAGCCCGTGAACGAGAGCTTGCGGACCCGCTCGTCCTCTAGCCAGGCAGTGACCACCTCGCTAGGTGAGTCGGTCGGTAGGACGTTGACCACACCTTCGGGCACGCCGGCCGCTGTCAGCAGGCCGGCGATCGCCTGCGCGGTCAGCGGAGTCTCGGCGGCAGGCTTCAGTACGACGGTGCAGCCAGCGGCCAGCGCAGGTGCGATCTTGCGAGTCGCCATCGCGGCCGGGAAGTTCCAGGGCGTCACCAGCGCTGCGACGCCGACCGGCCGATGGGTCACAATCGTGCGGGTTCCACCCGCGGGAGAGGAGCCGTACTCACCCTCGGTACGGACCGCCTCCTCGGAGAACCAACGGAAGAACTCGGCGGCATAGCTGACCTCGGCCCGGGCGTCCGCCTCGGACTTACCGTTCTCGGCGGTGATCAGCAAGGTCAGTCGATCGATGTCCGCGACGATGAGTTCGTACCCGCGGCGCAGTACCTCCGCCCGGACCCGCGGAGCGGTGGCGGCCCAGTGGGGAAAGGCGTCCGCGGCCGCGTCGACGGCTGCGGTCGCGTCGACGGCGGTGCCGTTCGGCACCTCGGCGATGATCGCCCCGGTTGCCGGGTTGGACACGGGAAAGGTGGTCGGCACGGGCATCAGGACTCCTTGAGAACGGCGTCGAGGATGTCGAGACCCTCGGTGAGCAGCTGGTCGGGGATGGATAGCGGCGGCAGGAAACGCAGTACGTTGCCGAAGGTCCCGCAGGTCAGGACGATCAGACCCTTGGCATGAGCGCCTGCGGCGACGCGGCGGGTCAACTCGGCGTCGGGCGTGCGGGTGCCCGGCTCGACCAGCTCGATCGCGATCATCGCCCCGCGCCCGCGCACGTCGCCGATCCGCTCGTCCACTGCCCGCATGGCCTTGAGTCGCTCGGTCATCGTCAGTCCGATGTCGCGTGCGCGGCCGACCAGTCCATCGGTCTCGATCAACTCCATGACCGCCAGGGCGGCCGCGCACGCGATCGGGTTGCCGCCATACGTGCCGCCGAGGCCACCGACGTGCGGAGCGTCCATGATCTCCGCGCGGCCCGTCACGGCTGCCAGCGGCAGCCCGCCCGCGATGCCTTTCGCGGTCACGATCAGGTCGGGCACGACACCCTCCTGGTCGCAGGCGAACAGGTCACCCGTCCGGGCGAATCCGGTCTGCACCTCGTCGGCGACGAAGACCACGTCGTTCGCCCGGCACCAGCTGGCCAGCGCGGTGAGGAAACCTGGAGCGGGGACAACGAAGCCGCCCTCACCCTGGATCGGCTCGATGACGACGGCCGCGAGGTTCTCGGTGCCGACCTGCTTCTCGATCAGGTCGATCGCCCGCCGGGCGGCCGCCGGGCCCTCGACGCCCTGATCCCGGAACGGGTAGGAGACGGGTGCGCGGTACACCTCGCCGGCGAAGGGGCCGAAGCCGCTCTTGTACGGCAGGTTCTTCGCCGTCATCGCCATCGTCAGGTTGGTGCGTCCGTGGTACGCGTGGTCGAAGGCGACCACCGCCGGCCTCCGGGTGTGCGCGCGGGCGATTTTGACAGCGTTCTCGACGGCTTCCGCGCCCGAGTTGAACAGCACGGTTCGCTTGTCGTGGCTGCCCGGAGTGATCCGGTTGAGCGTCTCTGCGACCCGGACGTAGCCGTCATAAGGGGTGACCATGAAGCAGGTGTGCGTGAAGGCGGCCACCTGCTCGTTGACGGCGGCAACGAGAGTCGGGGCGCTGTTGCCGATCGTGGTGACGGCGATGCCGGAGCCGAAGTCGATCAGCGAGTTGCCGTCCACATCCACCACGACGCCACCTCCCGCGGCGACGGCATAGATCGGCAGCACGGTGCCGACGCCCTGGGCGACGGCCGCGATCTTCCTGGCGTGCAGTTCGCGGGAACGAGGGCCTGGTATCTCGGTGCTCAGGCGGCGTTCCTGGGGAAGGTCCGGTCCGCCGGTGTGTAGGTCTGCCATGCGCCAACGGTGGCCCAGGCGAACCCGCTCAAGCCATGGCATTCGTGCACAATCCATGGTCGACGGCTATGCAAAACTGACCCCCATGATTCCTCTATCCGCGGTCTTGTCAGAGCGAGGCCTTAGCCTGACGGCCGTTCATCTTCCCCGGCCCGATGCGCAGCTACGGTGGGTGGCGACCAGCGAGCTGGTCGACCCCACGCCCTTTCTCGAAGGGGGAGAGCTGCTGCTGACGACCGGGTTGGCGACGACGGGCTGGCGGAGCCAGTGGATCGCCTACGTCGCAGGGCTCCGTGATGTCGGCGTCGCTGGACTTGGGATTGGGACCGGGCTGACACATCGCAAGCCGCCCCGAGGCCTGATCCGGGCCTGCGAGGAACTGGGCGTCAACCTCGTCGAAGTGCCGCGGCCCACTGCGTTCGTCGCAGTCAGCCGGCGGGCGGCCGACTTGCTGGAGCAGGAGCAGGAGAGGACGGCGCGGATTGTGCTGGCGCTGCAGCGTCGGCTCACCGTCGCCGCGGCGGGACCCGAGCCTTCAGCAGCGATTCTGCAGGAGCTTGCCAAGTCGCTGACCGGCGCCACCTGTCTTCTCGCCCCGACCGGTCAGGTCGTGGCGGGGTCGCCGGGGGACCTCGACCTGAGCGAGATCCGTGATCGGATCAGGGCAATCCGCTCCCAGGGGATGCATGCGGCCGTGACGCTTAGCGAACCGGGCTACGTCACCATCTTGCAGCCGATCGGCCTGAAACAGCGGCCGGAGAGCTATCTCGTCACCGGCACCACCGGACGACCCACGGAGGCGCAGGGGCGCGCTGTCAGTACTGCGGCCGTATTGCTCGCGCTCGTCTCGGAACAGCAGCGGGACAAGCGCGAAAGCCGTCGCCGCGTTGCGGCTCGCGCCTTCGATCTACTCGTGAGCGGCGACCTCCGGACCGCCCAACTCCTACTCGAGCGCGACGTCTCCTTCCCACCCAAGCTGAAGGTCCTCGCAGCCCGCGGCCCGGCAGACGCCATCGACGACGCTCTGGCCATAGTGGAGAAGGCGATCCCACTCGCCGCGCTCGTCAACGGTGAGCTCTTCGTTGTGTCTCCCGCCGCGGGAGCGGAGCGCATCGCGGTCGAGCTCGCCGGACTGGGCCTGTACGTCGGCGTCGGCGACACCGCGAAACCGGACAACCTTGGCCCGGGCCGGACCACCGCCACTCAGGCTCTTGCCCAGACTTCCGCCGCAAAGCCAATCGTGCAGTGGGCCCGCGTCGTCCGCGAAGGTGTCGCTGCCTTGGTCGATGACAAGCTGGCCGCAGCCTTCGCGGCCTCGTACCTGGGATTGTTGACCGACGAGCAACTCGAGACCCTGCAGTCCTTCCTCCGCCACCACGGCTCCCGCCTCAAGGTCGCAGCAGAACTGAGCCTCCACCGCAACACCGTCCGCAACCGCCTGCACCAGATCGAACACCAACTCGGTGTTACCTTGAACGACCCCCAGGTCAGAATGACTGCCTGGTTCGCCTTGCAATCAAGGTGAGTCGCGCACACGCGCTGGTGTCAGCCCTTGACCCCCCATGGTCAGGCCGGAGACGAGTTGGCGCTGGAAGAACCCGACGATCAGCGCAGTCGGGATGAGCGAGATGACGAGGACGGTGCCTTCTACATCGTCGACCGCTCCCAAGGACATGATCATCCGCGGCGGCTCCAACGTGTACCCCCGGAGGTCGAGGAAGGCCTGCGCTTGCAGCACCCAGGGCGGCTTCGGTGGCGAGCATCGACCGCGCGTGTTCGGGAGGGGCTTGGCGGCGCACGTTCCGACCGCTAGGCTTGACTAAATTTTCAGTCAGGGAGGGCGGCCGTGAACCGTCGTACATTCTTGAGATCGAGTGCAGGACTCGCCGCGGTGACCGGACTCGGTGTCAGTCTCAGCGGTTGTCAGGAGGACCCGGTGAAAAGAGCAGGAGTCCAGGAGACCGGCGCCTTGCGCATGCCCGCGGAGTGGGCGGCGCACGCGATGACGTGGATGGCGTACGGCGCCACGGTCGGGGCGTGGGGTGAGGACACCGTGACGCCGTTCGGTCGGGATCTGGGGCGGAGCCGCATCGTGGCGCGGCAGGATCTCGTGCGGCTGGCGGCCACAATCTCCAGGTTCGAGCCGGTGACGATGCTGGTGAACTCGGCGGCGGACGAGGCCGAGGCCGGCCGCTACCTCGACGAGGTCGTCAAGGCAACGCAGGTGAAGGACCAGGTGGGATCCTTGCTCGACAATTCTGGCCGGATCTTCGTTGGCAACGGCGGTCGGGAGAGCGACTTGCCGCCTGTCCGGACACACCCGCTCCGGTTCCTCCGGTCTCCGGTCAACGACCTGTGGACCCGCGACACGGCACCGGTCTTCGTGCTGGACGAAGCAGGCCGATCGCATGCGGTGGACCTCCACTTCAACGGGTGGGGCCAGTGGCCACTGACGTCGGGGCTGCGGGGCTGGAGGAAGGACCCACGCAAGACCGCGAACGGTGTCCACGACCAGCCGATCGACCGCGACCGCACTGTCGCTGGCACCGTAGCCGACCAGGCGAGCGTGCCCGTCGTGGACACCTGGCTCACGATGGAAGGCGGGGGTCTCGAGGTCAACGGCGCCGGTCTGGCGGTGGCCACGGAGAGTTGCATCATCAACCCGAACCGCAATCCCGGGAAGTCGAAGACAGACGTTGAGGCCGAACTACGCCGGCTGTTCGGCGTCGAGCACATGCTGTGGATGCCCGGGCTCGCCGGTGTCGAGCTGACGGACTGGCACGTCGACTTCACGGCACGGTTCAGCTCGCCGCGCGACCTGGTGTATGCCTTCGACGAGAACTTCGAGCCGAAGGACCAGCGCAACCAGAAGGCGCTGGCAGGTGCCATCGATGCGGTCAACGCGCTGCCGCCCGAGACGCGGTCGAGGTTGCTCGGTAGTGAGGGCGCGACCTTGCGGACCCACGAGCTCCCGCTCCTCGACATCGCCGAGGTCTACGCCAGCTACCGTCGACGCAACGTTGGCGACCTGCGGATCACCGAGCGCGACCTCGAGGAGTTCACCTACACGACGGCACCTGGTTTCGTCGGCTACTACGAGGCCAACGGCTGCGTGGTCATGGGCCAATTCGGCGATGCCGCAGCCGATCGTGCTGCCTTCGACCTCGTCTCGAGCCTCTATCCCGACAGCGTCACCATCCAGATCACGACCGACGGACTCGCCAGCGGTGGCGGGACGATCCACTGCGCCACGCAGCAGCAGCCGCAGGGAACGTCGAGGGAGGGCGCCCGATGAGGTGCGACACGGTGGTGATCGGTGCTGGGGTGACCGGCCTGGTCGCGGCCTGGCGACTGGTCGAGGCCGGGCAGGACGTGCTGGTGCTCGAGGCCCGGGACCGGGTCGGCGGCCGGCTGCGCAGCGAGGTGCACGACGGGTCGTTCTTCGAGATCGGGGGCCAGTGGGTCTCACCGGACCAGGACGCGCTCAAGGACCTGCTCGACGAGCTCGGGCTGTCGACGTACCCCCGCTTCCGTGCAGGTGAGTCGATCTATCTCACCCGCGAGGGCGAGGCGCGACGGTTCAGCGGCGAGGATCTGCCTGTCGGCGCCACGACGGCGGCGGCGATCGAACGGATGACCACGGTCCTGGACGAACTCGCTGCCGGGATCGACCCGGAGCGGCCATGGGACCACCCGGAGGCCGAGCGCCTCGATCGGGTGACCTTCCAGCAGTGGCTCGAGGACGAGTGCGACGACGTCGAGGCTCGTGACAACATCGCGCTCTTCATCGGCCCGGCGATGCTCACCAAGCCGGTGTGGTCGTTCTCTGCGCTTCAGGCGGTGCTGATGGCCTCGAGCGCCGGTTCGTTCCGCCACCTGGTCGACGCCGACTTCATCCTCGACTGCCGGGTCGAGGGCGGGCTGGCGTCCGTCCCGCTGGCTCTGGCCGACCGGCTCGGCCGCCGGATCCGCCTCCGCCAGGACGTCACCGCCATCGAGTACGACGACCGAGGTGGCATCGTCCGCGCCGACGGCGCCCGCATCGCTTCGCGTCGTGTCATCGTCGCGGTCCCGCCGCCGTTGGTGCGTCGGATCAGGTTCACGCCCGAGCTGCCCGCGGTTCACCGCAGCGCCCGCGACCACCAGTCGTTCGGGCTGGTCATCAAGGTGCAGGCGGACTACCCGACACCGTTCTGGCGCGAGCGCGGCCTCAGCGGCACCGGCTTCGGGCCCTACCAGCTCGTGCACGAGGTCTACGACAACACCCCCGACGGTGCGTCCACTGGCCAGTTGGTTGGGTTCGTCTCGGACGAGCGGGCCGACCGAGTCGGTCGGCTGACGGCCGAGGAGCGTCGGGAGCAGATCCTCGACTCACTCGCGGCGTACCTCGGTGGCGACGCCCGGCGGCCGAAGACCTACGTCGAGAGCGACTGGCAGCACCAGGAGCTGACCGGCGGTGCCTACGGCACGAGCTTCGACCTCGGCGGGCTCACCCGTTACGGGCCCGTGCTGCGCGAACCGGTCGGCCCAATCGAGTTCGGCACGAGCGATGTCTCCGGCCTCGGCTTCCAGCACGTCGACGGCGCCGTCCGCGTCGGTACCGACCTCGCCCGACGCGTCCTCACCGGACGCTGACCGCCCACCACCCGAGCGCATGGGCGTTGACCGTCCCTGATGGCGGCGTTTCGCCGAGTAGGAAGCCTGTCGCACAAAGCCTGCCGACCATCACCCCGCACCAAGGCGCGTTCTTGCCGTGGGCAACTTTGACTGGTCGGACGTTGTCACTGTGCACCTGGAGGGGCGGCCGCCGAGCCGATCGAGCCCAGAACTGCCGCATACATGCCCGGTGGGCGGCTGAAGGGTTGTCAGCGGGCGTGGTGTTGTCTATCGTGGCGCCTGGTTGGGAGAACAGCCAGGCGGCCAGGGTGCCGCCGGTGTCGACGGAGATCGAGGATCCCACCGCCTCCAGGTCATCTGTGATTTTGCGCTGTGTCCGCGCTCGGCCTGATCAGTTGTGGTCCGGATTCGCCATCGCCACACCGTGCAGGGCCCCTTCCAACCCACCAACAGACCCGCCACCAGGAGCCGTATTGACGAGCGATAACTTTCAGCTCCCGCAGCTGACCGTCCAGCAGAGTCCCGCCCGCAACATGGCAGCGCGCCTGCCGGGAATCCTTGCGCTGAATGAGGCTGCAAATTGCCTGGTCGTCGATAAACACGGACGCCACATCGATGTTGCCTGGCCGCCAGGATGGTCAGTCGCCCTTCGCGACGGCTCGATCGCGTTGATCGACGCCACAGGACAGACCTTTGCCAAATTGGGTGACACGGTGTCACTGGGGGGCGGCTACGTTCTCGCATCGGTCGCACACACGACCTCGTGCCTCGGCACCGAGAAGGTGTGGGCAGTCGCCTCCGCCCCTGACACCGGTTCAGTCCACAGGAGCGACTGACTCAATCGCGGCGCGGCCCAAGGGGACCCGCCAGGCTTGCCCGAGTGCGCTGACGCATGCCGCTCCAACTACCGGATCTGCCGAATTCAGGAATCTGCTCAGCGGACTAGATCGCCCTCCCGCGTGCGGCCAACAGGGTGCGCGGTTCCGATACCGTCAGGCTATGGCTGGCTGGGAGAGTCTGCGCGCTGATCTGCGCCGGTTGCTCGAGGAGTCACCGGACGCGCTCATGGTCTTTCAAGACCCCAACAGCGAGCAGTGTGGGCGGCCGATCCACATCGAGTTGGCCGCCTGGGCAACCGACATCGCGGCCGGCCTGAACGCGAAGTACGGGAGCCTTGTGGATCTGCGTGTCGGGGCAATGACTTTTCCGGCCGGACAGATGTGGTTGCAGAAGAGTTGGTACGAGCGCTGGTACGAGCTACCTGGAGCTGCCGCTGAATCCGTCGGGCTCGACGTGGAATCTCTGTCTCCGTTGACGATCCGAACCGGCCGGTTCGCGTACCAGGACGTGCTGGTCACGAATCGAGCCGCACACGAGCAAGTGCTCCTCACCGACGGCGCCCTGGCATCAGCAGTGATCGACAGCTCCGGCACGGTCGTCGGTCTGTACGTCGGCCCGCACTCGCTGGCCCGGGTGGGGTTCGCGATCCAGCCTCACCAGAGCCGTCCGGTGCCCGTCTTGATCGGCACGGCCTCGGTTGTTCCCGACCTGGGGTACGCCGTCCCGCCCGGACAGTGGCGGCTGGTCATCGCGCTCCAGACCGACACCGGCAACATGGTGGCGGCGCCGATGGAGATCACCATCACGCCGTGAGCAGCGCACGTAGCGTCGACCAGCGGCTCACCAGGGCGCTCTCCACCCACCGTCGACCTTGCGCCGGTAGCAACCAAGAACGCATTGATTTGCCGCGGTCCGCGCGCTCATGGCGATGAGCGGCGGACCCGAGGCGTAGCCTGCGGCTCCATGACAAGCCTGATGACCTGGCTCGTGCCCGCCCTTGGGCCGGAGCGCGATGACCTGGTTGCCACGATGGACAGGCTCGCCGGCCAGCACGACGCCGCTGGGTTCGAACCCCACGTCACGCTGGTTCCCAACGTCGAGTCGGGAGAGGAAGCAGCGGCGGCGACGCTAAGGTCGCTGGCGGCCGCGATGACCCCGATCGACTTGAACTTCGCATCGCTGGGACGCGAGGAGACGTACTTCCGCGCGCTATACCTGGTCCCGGAGCCTTCGGAGCAGCTCGTCGCCCTTCATCAGGCCGTCCGGCGGCTGTGGTCACCAGATCCCTGGCAGTTCCGGCCACATCTGAGCGTCCTCTACTCGGAGATCAGTGAGGAATGCAAACGCCCCATGATCGACTCCATTAGCATCGGCTTACCGCTGACGATTCGTTTCGACGCCATCGAGCTGTGGGCAGCGACCCCAGAAGTGCGCGAGTGGTACCGCGTGGCGAAGATTTCGTTCACGGAGTGAACCTCGCGGGTCAATGGGTCCACCCGTGGCGTTGTAGCCACTCGGCCACCATGTCGGTTGCCGGGCTTTCAGGATTGCCGAGACCGCTGCGGCCGTGGTCGAGGCCATGAAACTCGGCGACGTAGATCCCAAGCCCGCGAAGGATGTGCTGGTCCTTGAGTGACACTCGCTGCGCATCGAGCGTGCCCCAGTAGATCAGCATTGGTATTGCCATGTGTCGAAACTCGGCGTGCCAGTCGTAGCTATGAAACCAGTTCCAGAAGGTTCGGCTGCCGACTGGGACGCGGCGTTCTCGGTTCATCCGCGCTAGCCATGCGTCGGACAAGCCGCGGAGCACGTTGAATCCGCCGCACACCATTAGCCGGGCCCGAGGCGTCGCTTGAGCGATCGCGCATGCCATTGCTCCACCCTGCGATAAGCCCCATACCGCGAACTCGGAAATGTCTTCCTGGTCGCAGACCGCGAGGATCTGCTCGTGGATGCCGCCTGGTGGGTAGATCTCTGGCCGGTCGCTCCGGCAGAAGCCGAGCGGCTCAATCTGCACCATCGTGTACCGGTCGGCGAGTCGCTCGAACGGCACGTAGGAGCCGCGGTCCTTCTTCGGCAGCACCACCGCCCGCCCGGTTCCGGTCACCGCGTATCGGAGCTGGTGACCCGCAAACACTGCAGTCTTCCAGCGCACCGCGTTCATGACACCTCCGACAGCGGTTAGACGACAGTCGTGCCAGCTCCGGATGCTACGGGGCTGCGCCGACATAGCCTCAGCTGAAGGTTTGAGGTGCCGGATCCACGCCGATGAGGCGCGCTGCGCTCACCGACCCCGGCAGCTCGACCGCATCCAGGACCGAATCGAGAAGCAACAGCGCGGCAAGGCAGCGAACAAAAAGGCAAGAAAGGGACGGAGGAGAAGGCCGGCGTCAAGGAGCAGGGCTACAAGAAGATCCCGGTCAGACTCGACGGAAAGCTCCGCAACTTCAAACCCGACTTCTGGGGCAAAAGCGGCAAGACCAGAGTGATCGGTGAGGTGAAGTACTACCGCAAAGGCAAGACCCTGTCCGCAACCAGGGCGATTGCAAAGTTGATCTGGCCGCGGCTGGCGTGTCGGTTTTGACTTGAGGTGGCGGCGTGCGTGGCGCGGGTGTGGAGACAGCGGCTCCGTTGGGATGCTGCAGGTTCCTACACCGTTGCCGCGTCGCAAGGAGCCGCTGTCGTGTCGTCATTGTCGTTGCTCGTGGGTGTGCTTGACCAGCCGTCGGAGATGGAGGCTCGGGCCCGACGCGATGTCTCGGGTTTGATGCGGGCATTGGAATCGGTTCCAGACCAGCGGAAACGGCGTGGGCGGCGGTTCAATCTCGTGGTCGTACTCGCGATGGCGGTCTTCGCGGTGTGCTGTGGCGCAT
>NZ_AQUZ01000058.1 GCF_000372465.1 Kribbella catacumbae DSM 19601 | reverse complement strand
CCGCTGCCGCCGCTGACCAGCCCGGCCATACCACCCCGCACGCACCACCGAACCACGATGACCCAGCGGACACTCCGGGATTTCCATACCCAGAATCATATCCACGCTAAGCGACATAGGACATATGCTCTAGTTATGAGCGAGTGTCCGATCGAGCAGCCGGCTGGCGACGCGGTGCGCCCGCCGTTGCGGCTGGCTGGCGGATCACCGTTCTCGAACGACGAGCACCGGCAGCACGGGATGCTGCTCGGGCGGTTCGAGGCGGCTGACGATCCATCGATGGGATCACTGCTCTACGCCGCCGTGGTGACACAGCCGACGGCTGAGCTGACCGACAGCGGATGGCTGGATCGGCTCGAAGCCATCACCCGGCTCGAGGCGAGACTCCAAGCGCTGAAGGCGGAGGCCATCGCGGGCCTCGACGATGCGATGCAGGGCGTATCGGCCGACCTTGGCCACCGCCAACCCGAGCTCGGCGACCGGGCCGCGGCTCCGGGCGAGCGCCGTTGGATTGCCGGTGATCTGCGGTCCGTCTCGGACGAGGTCGGGCTAGTACTCGGCATGCACCGCGGTGCCGCGACCACCCGGATCCACAACTCCTGCGAGCTGGTACACAACTTTCCCGCCACCCTGCGGGCCTTGGCTGACGGCGATCTGACCGAGCGGGCCGCCTTCAGCATCGTGTCGGAGCTGTCGGTCATCGACGAGCCGGACGAGAGGCGAGCGGCTGAGGACGCCGTACTGCGATGGGCCCGCAAGTACCCGCTGCATCGGATCAAGAAAGAAGCTCAACGCGAAGCCGCGCGCCGTTGCCCGTCGGGCGTCGACAAGGCCCACAAGAAGGCCACTGAAGAACGTTCCGTGCGAATGGTGCCCAGCGAGTTTGGGACCGCCGATCTGATCCACAACCAGGACGCGGTCGACGCGGCCGCCGTGATGACCAGCCTGTCGCGCGCGGCGACCCGCCTGCGCCGCCAGGGTGATCCCCGCACCTTCGACCAGCTCCGCGCCGACATCGCCCTCGACCGGCTCCTCCCCCGCACCAAGCGCGCCGACAACAGCGAGAATCCGGCGCCCGCCACTGACGCGCCTATGGATGCTGAGGCTCCGCAGGACACGCCCGCCAGTGCGGAGACGGCGGTGGGTGCTGAGGCGACGGTGGGTGCTGAGGCGACGGTGATCATCCATGCCACCGCGGCGGAGCTGCGCGCACTCCTTGAGGACCACCCTTCCACCGGCGGCGAGGCCGAGGGCTTGGGTCCGATCCCCCAGAACTCCCTCCGGAAGCACCTCACCAAGACTCTGGCGCGGGCACTTCTCCCTGAACTGTCCACTAGAGACACCGAGGCACCCGGCACCCTCAAGCCCACCCGTCTGGCCGCGGCCGCAATCCGTCTCCGGATCATCGACCAGCCGCCGCCGAGCAATCCCGACCGGTACGTCCCGTCAGGTGCCCTGGCTTCTCACGTTCGGTGGCGAGATCAGCTCTGCCGGTTCCCGGGCTGCAACCGGCCTGCCGAATTCACGGACATCGACCACCGCACTGCCTACACCGCCGGCGGTCGCACGACCGCGGCCAATCTCCATTGCCTCTGCCGCCATCACCACCGCCTCAAGCACGAGGGCAACTGGAGCACCACCCGCAACCCCGATGGCAGTCACACCTGGACCAGCCCCACCGGTCGCCGGTACCGCGAGGAACCGCCCGATTGCTGGATCCATGGTTCTCCCTAGCCGCGGCCCCGGAGAGCGGGGTGCTCGGCGATCACCGTGTGACTGCCTGGGTCGATCTCGGTGAACCCGGCGTCCTGGACGACGGGAAGGCCACTCGCCAAGAGTTCCTTCCATCGGGCCGGAGTCGCCGTGCGAACCGCGAGCGCGAAGCCCGCCTCGCACCAGGCCTTGCGGGCCACGTCCGACAGGTCGAACCAGGCCAGGTGAGCTCCGTGGCCGACCTGCGCCATCGTCTTGCCGGTGGACATGGTCAGGCCGGGGTTCACCCACAGCACCGGTACGCCGGCCGTCGGTGCGGGCGGCTCCTCCGCCTCCTCCAGATCGGTGCCGGCGACCTGGAGCTTGGCCAGGTCCTTCGGCACCTCGTCGACCGGCACCGGCGGAAACACCCGTACTACGGCCGCCGCGCCGGTCACCGTGATCCCCGGCAACGCGGCAGCTCGCCGCCACTCGGCACCGCGCGCCCGGCGTACGACCTTGCGGATCTTGGCGTTCTGCCAGTCACGCATCGCGACCGCCCACTCGCCCTCGCCGACCGACCGCTCGTCACCCAGGATCGCCAGCACGGCCCGGGCCGCCGTCTCCAGCGCATCGGTCTGCCCAGGCAGCACCGTCTTCTCCACCTGCAGCACCAGGGTCAGCACGAACTCATCAGAACTCACCCGTCGAGTCTGCCAGCCCGGCCAGATTCCGGCCTGTTAGTTTGGCGGCATGCGGCAGTATCTGGATCTTCTCGACCACGTCCTCACCCACGGCGTCGAGAAAGGAGACCGGACCGGCACCGGAACACTGAGCGTTTTCGGCCACCAGTCGCGCTACGACCTGACCGCCGGGTTCCCCGCGGTGACGACCAAGAAACTGCATCTGCGGTCCGTGGTCGGTGAGCTGATCTGGTTCCTCAGCGGCTCGACCAACGTGAAGTGGCTGCACGAGAACAACATCTCCATCTGGGACGAGTGGGCCGACGCAGACGGCGAGCTGGGCCCGGTCTACGGCTACCAGTGGCGCTCCTGGCCGACCCCGGACGGCCGGCACGTCGACCAGATCGCCGCGCTGATCGAGTCGATCAAGACCAACCCGGACTCCCGCCGGCACATCGTCAGCGCCTGGAACGTCGCCGACGTGGACGGGATGGCGCTGCCGCCCTGCCACACGATGTTCCAGTTCTACGTCGCCGGCGGCCGGCTGTCCTGCCAGCTCTACCAGCGTTCGGCCGACATCTTCCTGGGCGTGCCGTTCAACATCGCGTCGTACGCGCTGCTGACCCACATGGTCGCGCAGCAGACCGGCCTGGAGGTCGGTGACTTCGTGCACACGCTCGGCGACGCGCACCTCTACCTGAACCACCTCGACCAGGCCAAGCTGCAGCTCACCCGCGAGCCGCGTCCGTTGCCGACCCTCCAGCTCGAGAAGCGCGACTCGATCGACTCCTACGAGATCGCGGACGTAGTACTGGATGGCTACGACCCGCACCCGGGGATCAAGGCGCCGATCGCGGTATGACCGTCATCCTGATCGCGGCGGTCGGCAGCAACGGGGTGATCGGGCGGGACAACGACCTGCCCTGGCGGATCCGCGAGGACCTCCAGCACTTCAAGGCGCTCACGCTCGGCCACACCCTCGTGATGGGCCGCAAGACCTACGACTCCATCGGCCGGCCGCTGCCCGGACGGCGTACGGTCGTCGTCACCCGGCAGCCGGACTGGTCGGCCGACGGCGTCGAGGTTGCCGCCGACCTCGACGACGCCCTCAAACTTGCTGAAGGCAACGACCTGTACGTCGCCGGCGGCGGCGAGATCTACCGCCAGGCCCTCCCGTACGCCGACCGCCTGGAACTCACCGAGGTCGCCCAATCCCCCGAAGGCGACGTCACCTTCCCCACCTTCGACCGCACCGAGTGGCGCGAAACCGCGCGCACCCAGCACGACGGCTTCGCCTTCGTCACCTACGTCCGCTAGTTGTTGAGCGGGTCCGTCGTGCTCGCGGACTTGTAGGAGTTGTACAGGGGTTTGGGGGTGCCGTCGGTGTTCAGGAGGTCCATGGACCGGCCGGTATGGGACGCGATCGTCGACTGGTTGGAGAGCCAGACGTCGTGGTCGCGCAACATCGTGAACATGGCGGTGACGTAGAAGTCCGTCCAGGCCTGGTCGTTGTTGCCCGGCCAGTCGAGATCGATCGTGTCGTTCCACTCGGTGTCGGCGAGCTTCAGCTGGTCGGCGATCGGGAAGCCCCGGTCGGTCAGGCCGGCGAAAGTGCTGTCGACGTACGCCTCCAGCTCGTCGTAGAAGGCGCCCCACGAGTCGATCCGCGCTTGGGCGTGGGCCTGGGTGTCGTTCTCGGTCGGCGTGATCAGGTAGGTGTGGGTCGAGATGAAATCGGGCAGCCAGTCGCGGTTGCTGGAGTTGGCAAGGTAGGCGGTCTTGGTGGCGGCGAGCCAGGTCTTCAAGTCGGCCAGGCTGTCCGCGTCACTCTTGGACAGACCGGGTCCGCCGATGAAGATCTGGTGCCCGAGCGTGCGGGCGTACGCCTTCAGCCCGGGCACATTCACCCAGAGCTCGTCGTTGTACCGCTGGCCGGTCATCCCGCAGTAGTGGTCCGGCTCGTTGCCCATCTCATAGAGCTTCACCCGGTCGCCGGCCGTCCGGATGACCCACTCCTGCCAGGCGCGCGACCAGGCGTCGGGTGCGCCCGCGCACTGCTGGTCCCAGATCGGCGGCAGGCCGACGAGCGGCTCGGCGCCGAGGCGGCGGATCCGGTCGATGGCGGCGTTGAACTGCGCCTCGGTCTGGCAGTCGGTCGGCCGCAGCTCGCAAGGCGGCTTCCACATCTGCCACTTGATCACCCGGATCTTGGCGGCCGTGACGTTGGCGCTCGCCGTCGGGTTGTTGACCGCAGTACCGCCGTCCTGGTCCCACGCGCCGATGTGCGAACCGTAGATGAGGTTCTGCGCGTCGAAGAGCGGCCCGCGTGGATCGCCCGCTCCGGTGGTGAAGGTGGAGTTGGCGCCGGAGACCCGCCCACCGGAGTTCTGGCAAGTGAGGCGGTAGCTGTACGTCGTCGCCGCCCGCAGCCCGCTCAGCCGAGCGGACACCGCTCCTGTCGCAGGAGCAGCCGGCGTCGTACCGGAGTACCGCCTGGTGGTGCCGTACTCGAAGGAGCACGTGGTCGCCAGCCCTTGCGGATCCACGGTCCCAGTGACCACAGCCGTCGTACTGCGGACCCCGCGCGCCGGACCCGTGATCGGCACGGGCGGCAGCTCTGTCGGCGCGGTCCAGGTCACGTCATCCAGGTACACCGACCCGGTCCAGCCAGGGTCGTCGACCTCCAGCCCGAGGTGTCGCACGCTGGTCACGGACGGAACCGTCAACGTGATCGCCGTCCACTCGCCGGGCGCGAGCTCAGTCTTGGCCCCGAAGTGCTCGAGGTAGGCGCCATCCGTCACGTAGGGCTTCACCGCGAGCGACTTCGCGCTGCTCGGCGCGTAGACGTGATAGGTCACCACCGAGCCGACTCCGAGCCCGGCCGGCTTCGAAGGCGACCGGAAACCGGGGTACTCCTCGTCTGTCAGGGACAGCGCCAGCGAGCGGTCGCCGCTGTGCGCGACAGCGGTCGAGTTGGTGGGAGTGGCGCCGGCCCAATCCACGCTCCAGCCCTGGAGTGTGCCGTCCTCCCAGTCGAATCCTGAGTTCACTGCGGCGTGCACGGCACGACCCCCGACTGCGGTCAGCAGCACCGCCACGAGCGCGAGTGTGAGCAGGCGACGCCCACCCACTCCACGTTGAAACCGTCTCATCGAGGCCCCCCTCGGTCCATCATCGATCATGGGTGCGTCGGCCGGTCGTGGCAATGCCCCAGCAATTGTCCTGGTCACGGATCGGGGAAGGTGGTCCCTTTGAACCCTGGGAACCGCGTAGATTGTGTGCGCGTCACGGAGTGTGTGACAGGGGATGCGGGCGCGGAGGCTCGCGGCAGGCCACCGGAGGGGAACGACGATGACCGAAGCTGACAACACACAGGGCACAGCAGGGCAGGCGGCGGCACAGGCCGCGCCTGCTCAGTCACCGCTGCAGCCACCCACGGCGACCGCACCTGGACTGATACTAACCGCACCCGCGCCGACACAGCCCGTGGCCGCGACGGCGGCGCCGAGTCTGGCCCCGGCGGTCGACCCGGCCGCATTGCCCGGGCTGGACTCCAAGGTGGACTCGTTCCTCACCTCGCTGATGACCGCCGAGCCGCGCTCGCCGGAGTTCGCGCAGAAGGCCGGCGACGTCCGCAGCATGGGCGACGTCGACATCCGGCACGCCGCGGAGAGCTCGAACCGGCTGCTGCAGTCCCCGGTCAAGGCGCTGACCAGCGGCGGGCTGGCCGAAGGGTCGACGGTGGGCAAGACGCTGCTCGAGCTTCGCCGTACGGTCGAGAACCTGGACCCGAAGGAAGCCACCGGCACCAAGAAGCTGCTCGGGATGATCCCGTTCGGGGACAAGATCGAGGACTACTTCCGCAAGTACCAAAGCGCGCAGGGCCACTTGGACGGCATCCTGCACTCGCTCCGCAACGGTCAGGACGAGCTCGGCAAGGACAACGCCGCGCTGAATCTGGAGAAGCAGCAACTCTGGGACGCGATGGGCCGGCTGAACCAGTACGTATACGTCGCCGAGCGGCTGGACGCCCGGCTGTCGGCGACGATCGCCGAGCTGGAGGCGACCGACCCGGACAAGGCCAGGGCACTGCGCGAGGACGTGCTGTTCTACGTCCGGCAGAAGCACCAGGACCTGCTCGTCCAGCTGGCCGTGTCGATCCAGAACTACCTGGCCATCGACATCGTGATCAAGAACAACATCGAGCTGATCAAGGGCGTCGACCGGGCCTCCACCACGACCGTCTCCGCGCTGCGGACCGCGGTCATCGTGGCGCAGGCGCTGGGCAACCAGAAGCTCGTCCTCGACCAGATCACCGCCCTGAACACGACCACCAGCGGGATGATCGAACGCACCTCGCAGATGCTCCGGGACAACTCGGTGGCGATCCAGCAGCAGGCGGCCTCGGCCACCATCGGGCTGCCGCAGCTGCAGGCGGCGTTCGCGAACATCTACGCCACGATGGACGCGATCGACACCTTCAAGGTGGAGGCGCTGGACAACATGGCCGCCACCATCGGCACGCTGGAGACCGAGGTGACCAAGTCCCGCAGCTACCTGGACCGGGTCGCCAAGCAGGACCAGCGGGTCATCCAGGGCACGCTCGATCTCGGTCGCTGAGCTCTGCATGGCGCTTGGTGCCTTCTTTTCAAGGCTGTCTAGTTTCGCGCGGCTGACGGGTCGCAAGGCGGAGCCGGAGCCTGCGCCGATCCCCCGCGCGCCGACCAACGACGATCTGCTGCAGGCGCTGGTCCGGGTCGAGCAGCTCGTCGCTGACGGCGCGGTACCGGCAGTGGTGGCGTCGCGGGTCAACCGGGTGGTCCGGATCGTCCGGGAGACCATCCCGCGGCTCGGCAACCTCGGCGGCAGCGCGCAGGCGTACTCCGTGATGGCGACGGCGACGGACTACTTGCCGGAAGCAATCGGCGGGTACCTGCGACTGCCCCGGCAGTGGGCGGACAGCAGGCCGGTGGACCGTGGCAAGACGTCGCTGATGATTCTGATCGACCAGTTGGACCTGTTGGGGTCGACGATGGACAAGGTCGCCGATGCGGTGAACCGGGCTGATGCCGCAGCCCTGATCGCCCATGGCCGGTTCCTGCAGGAGAAGTTCGGTACCGGCTCGACTGGCGGCGGCCTCAGCCTCGGCCCGACGGAGGGCCCACTACATCCACCACCTGGACGGGGAGGCGCATGAGCGGCGCGGGGGGTACTCCGCTGCAGGACGCGCTGTCGGCAGTACTGGCTGTGGCTGCACGGGCCGGCGTCGCGGAAGACGCTGCGCGAGCTGAAGCGCTATCGCTCGCCGCCGCCGTCGCCGAGTCAGCGCCCGGCGCCCCGGCCGACTGGGCCTCAGTAACACCCGGTGCAGGAACGCAAGACTTCTTCGACTCAGCGGTACGCGGCAGGAGATGGCGAGGCGCGCCGACCGCCGTGCTGACTGATCTGGTCGCTCAAGGCTCCCCAGAGAAGGTCCCGTACGCCGAGGCGCTGGCCGAGGTCGCCTCAGCAGCCTGCAGCCTCGGCGAGCCGACGATGCGAGTCATAGGCAACGCATCAGTAGCAGCTGCTGCGCAGCTGCAGGCAGCAGGCGCACGGCGCCTGGTAGCAGGTGGGCTGCCCGGCGCAGGCGCCGGAGGCACGGGCGACAGCGAAGGCGTGGCGGGCAGAGCCGCGAGCCCCGTGGGCGCAGGGACAAGCCTGGGCGCCGCAGGCGCAGTTGCCCGCGCAGCGGAAGAAGCTCCGGCTGTGCCGGAGCGGTCGGTTGAGGAGTTGCTGGCTGAGCTGGATGAACTGACCGGGCTACAGAAGGTCAAGCGGGAGGTGCACCGGCAGGTCGCCGTACTACGGGTTGAGAAGCTCCGGTCCGAGGCAGGGCTCAAGAGTCCGACAATCACCCGGCACCTGGTGTTCACCGGCAACCCCGGCACCGGCAAGACCACAGTCGCGCGGCTGGTCAGCGGCATCTACAAGGCGCTCGGTCTGCTCTCCAAGGGACAGCTGATCGAAGTAGACCGCTCCGAGCTGGTAGCCGGCTACCTGGGCCAGACGGCGACCAAGACCGCCGACGTAGTCGCTTCCGCGGTCGGCGGGGTGCTCTTCATCGACGAGGCCTACAGCCTCACCGCCGGTGAGCTCGGCGCCGACCAGTACGGCCGGGAAGCCGTCGACACCCTGGTCAAGGAGATGGAGGACCGGCGGGACGACCTGGTCGTCATCGTGGCCGGTTACCCAGAACCGATGGAGGACTTCATCGCCGCGAACCCAGGCCTGGCCAGCCGGTTCCGGACCACGATCGCCTTCGAGGACTACACCGACGACGAGCTGACCGACATCCTCACCGGGCTCACCGAGGGTGCCGACTACGAGCTGACCCCGAACGCGCTGGACGAGTTCAAGGTCATTCTCGCCTCGACCCGCCGGGACCGCTCGTTCGGCAACGGTCGGTTCGCGCGGAACATGCTGGAGGCCGCGATCGGCCGGCACGCCTGGCGGCTGCGCGACGTGACGGCACCGACCACCGAGCAACTGCGTCAGATCCTGGCCGAGGACCTGACCGACGAAGAACCCGGCCAGCAGCTCAGCACCGACCCTGATCCAGGGCCCGAGCAAGGAGATACGGCGTGACACAGACAGCCAGTGCGCCTCCCGCGACGAGGTCGCGGACGGTTCCGCCGGTCGCGGCGCCGGGTGCGCCGACGCTGCCGGCCTTTCCGCAGCAGCCCAAGGGCCGGATCGCCAGCTGGTTCGAAGGTACGCCGGGCCGGATGCGCGCGTTCCTCATCGTGGCCGCGCTGGTCAGCGTGGTCTTCGGTCTCGCCGCCGCGCAGGGCTTCAACGAATCCGACGGTGCCCTGCAGCGCGCCGAGGCGAACACTGCCCAGCTGGTCCGGATCCAGGCGATCCACACCAACCTGGTCAGCGCCAACGCCGACGCCACCAACGCCTTCCTGGTCGGCGGCCTGGAGCCACCGGCTCAGCGCCAGCACTTCACCGACTCGATGACGACCGCCGCCAAGCTGATCTCCGAGGCCGCCACCGCGCAGCCCGCCGACCAGAAGGCGCTCGGCGAACTCAACGTCACGCTGCTCACCTACCAGGGCCTGATCGAGCAGGCCCGGGCGAACAACCGGCAGGGCCTGCCGCTCGGTTCGCAGTACCTGAAGGACGCCAGCGCGACCCTGCAGGACGACTCGCTGCCGGTGCTCAACGAGCTGGTCAAGGCCAACCAGGCGCGCGTCGACACCGAGTTCGACGGCATCGGCCGAGGGATGATCTGGCTGATCGTCGGTGGCCTGGTCGCGCTGGCCGTGCTGGGCCTGTCGCTGTTCTGGCTGGCCAAGCGCACCCACCGCTACGTCAACGTTCCGGTCGCGGCAGCGGCGGTACTCGTGCTGCTCACCATGGCCATCGGCGGCGGCCAACTCGCGGGCGCATCGAGCAGCGCCAAGGACACCCGGAACATCTCGTACGCGGATACGCTGGCGCTCTCGCAGGCCCGGATCGCGGCGTACGACGCGAAGTCGAACGAGAGCCTGACGCTGATCGCCCGTGGTTCGGGCACCGCGTTCGAGGAAGCCTGGAAGGAGTCCGCGGCCATCGTCGACCAGCGACTGGCCCGGGGCGGCTCGACCAGCCCGGCGGCGGCGCGCCAATGGAACGCCTACAAGACCGCGCACGCCAAGATCCGCCTCCTCGACGACGACGGCAAGTGGGACGACGCCGTCGACCTGGCGATCGGCACCGGCGCGTCGACCTCCAACTCGGCCTTCACCGCCTTCGACAAGGCATCCGGTGACCGGCTCAACGATCTCAGCGACGCGACCCAGTGGGAGCTGGGCTCCGCCGGCGCGAACCTGGGGCTGCTCGGCTGGCTAGGCCTGCCGATCGGGATCGTCGCCGCCCTGCTCGCCGCCTGGGGAATCTCCCAGCGACTGGAGGAGTACCGATGAACAAGACCCGCCTGATCGCCGGCTCACTCGCCCTCCTCTTCGCCGCGACCGCCTGCGGCTCCAGCTCGTACGACGCGACGCCGCTGCCTGTCAAGGAGACCCCACCGGCAGCCAAGCCGGCCGCGCCGCCGGCGCAGGACTGCGCAAATCCGCTGCAGTCGTACAGACCGGACGGTCCGCTGCCACTACCGAACCAGATGCCGGCCGGCAGCACGATGGCCCGGATCCATTCCTACGGCAGGTTGGTCGCCGGTGTCTCCGCGGACAGCCTCAACCTGGGCTCTCGGAACCCGATCACGGGGGTGATCGAGGGTTTCGACATCGACATGATCAACGCCGTCGCGGCGGCGATCTTCGGCACCGCGAAGGGCCACGTCGAGCTGCGGGTCATCTCCAGCCCTCAGCGGTTGCCCGTGCTGAAGGCGCCCCGGCAGCCCGGAGCGGTCGACATCGTCGCTCGCAACATGACGATCAACTGCGCCCGGTGGAAGGAGATCGCGTTCTCCGCGGAGTACTACCACTCCGGTCAGAAGCTGCTGGTGCAGAGCAACATGACGAGGGTGAAGAGCCTCGCCGACCTGAGCGGCCAGAAGGTCTGCGCGCCGGCCGGTTCGACCAGCCTGGAGAACCTGATCAAGGCGAACCCGAAGGTCATCCCGGTCACCGCCGACACCGACACCGGCTGCCTGGTGCTGTTCCAGCAGGCCAAGGTAGTCGGCATCACCGGTGACGACACCGTGCTCGCCGGCGAGGCGGCGCAGGACCCGTACGCGATGGTGATCAAGGCGCCGCCGTTCAGCGCTGAGCCTTACGGCCTCGGCATGAACTCCGGTGAAGTCGACTTCGTGAAGTTCGTGAACGGCGTGCTGGAGAAGATGAAGGCCGACGGCAGCTGGCAGCAGTCGTACAAGACGTGGCTCGAGCCGGCCCTCGGCAAGGCCGTGCCGCCGCAGCCACTCTACGGCCGAGGCGACTAATGACAGTAAGAACCCCGACGGCCACCGCGCCGCCGCCTCCGGGGCGGATCGGCAGCAGCATCCCCGCGAAGGATCTGCTGGCGTTCCTCGACGCCCTCGGCACCTGGCGCGACCGGCGCCGCGCCGAGCTGGACGAGCTCGACCAAGCCGCCCTGCACTCGGCCGACGCCGATGCCCTGAGCGGCGACGTCGTGCTGGCGATGGCGGTCTGGAAGGCGGTCTCGGACCGGTACGAGCTGATCCTCGTCACCTGGGACTCCGGCCGGGTCGGCCCGACCGAGACCGAGCGGATCTCGACCCTGATCTGGGGCGGCCTGGACACCGGCGGCGCCGCTGGCTCGCTCGCCGTTTCGTTGCCTGAGGCATGCACTTTGTCGGACGCGCTGGCATCCACCCTGCGGGCCAAGCTCGCGCTCGAACCCGGTGACGCCGACCTGGCCGCGCGGTTGCGCCAACTCCGGGTCCAGGTGGAGCGGATCAAGGACCTGGTCGCGATCGAGCCCGCCGCGACCAGAAACGCGGCGATCGCTGAGCACCACGATCTCGACCGCCGAGTCACCGACCTGACCGAGCGCGCCAAGCGCGGCGCCGATGTCGGCGGGCTGATCGGCCCGCTGGAGATCGATGCCGCGCACAACGAACGCGACCTGATCGTCGGCGCTGCGACCCGCCGTGAGCGGGCCGCCGACGTCGCCCGGGCACGCGAGGTTCGCCACGAGCTCGAAGCGCAGGGACAGGCAGTCCGGGCACTGGCCGACAGTTGCGTCGCCGCGGTCACGCCGGCGCCGCGACTCGCAGTACCGGATGTCACTGCGTTGGGGCCGATACCGAACACTCCGGCTGAGCTGGAGAAGTACCTGACCCGGCTGGACGCAGTACGGCGTGCGCTTGGGCAGGCGCAGACGGCGTACGGCGCCGCGCTGGAGCGTAGAGACGAGTTGGCCGGGCGGCTGGACGCGTATCAGGTGAAGGCCGGCAGCGTCCCCCGGAGCAGTGGAACCACCGAAGACCTGGCCGAGCTCTATCGACGCGGCCGTGAGGTGCTCGACGCCAAACCAGTGGACCTGGTGAGGCTCGGCGCGCTCGTGGCGGCGTACCAGACGTATCTGGGAGTGACGACATGACGACCATCGCCTGCGCACAGCCGGGCTGTACCGGCACGATCCTGGACGGGTACTGCGACGTCTGCGGCTCGCCTGCTGGAGAAGCGGCTGCAGCAGCACCGGACCCCATCAGCACGGCCTCCACGGTCTCCCGTGCCTCCAACCGGCTGGCCTCGATGCCGATCGGCTCGGCCCGGGCCACCGCGGCCGGCTCCAAGCTGACCCGCAGGCTCGGTACTTCGTCCACGCGCCTGCGCGGGGCGAGGCTGGGCGCCGGCCTGACCCACGTGCCGCCGATCCCCGCGATCGACGCCGGCAAAGCGATCCTGGCCAACCCGATGGTCCCCGAGGACCGCCGCAACTGCCCCAACTGCGGCAACGCGGTCGGCCGCTCGCGCGGCGACCAGCCGGGCCGGACCGAGGGCTTCTGCCCGAAGTGCCGCAGCCCGTTCTCGTTCTCGCCGAAGCTCAAGGCGGGCGACTTGGTCGGCGGCCAGTACAAGGTGGCCGGCTGTCTGGCCCACGGTGGTTTCGGCTGGATCTACATGGCCCAGGACCAGAACGTGTCCAACCGCTGGGTGGTGCTGAAGGGTCTGCTGAACTCCGAGGACCCGGACGCCGTCGCGGCCGCGATCGCCGAGCAGCAGTTCCTGGCCCGCGTCGAGCACCCGCTGATCGTCGAGATCTACAACTTCGTCACCCACGACGGCGCCGGCTACATCGTGATGGAGTACGTCGGCGGCACCTCGCTCAAAACCCTGCTCAAGCAGCGGATGGCGGCCAACAACAACTCCTACGACGCGTTGCCGATCGACCAGGCGATCGCCTACCTGCTCGAGATCATGCCCGCGTTCTCCTACCTGCACGACCTCGGCCTGGTCTACTGCGACTTCAAGCCGGACAACATCATCCAGGTCGGCGACGCGGTGAAGCTGATCGACATGGGCGGCGTGCGGCGGATCGACGACATGGACTCGGCCATCTACGGCACGGTCGGCTTCCAGGCACCCGAGGTGGCCGAGGTCGGCCCATCGATCTCCTCGGACATCTACACGCTCGGCCGGACGCTGTGCGTTCTCGCGTTCGAGTTCCGCGGCTACCAGTCGAAGTACGTCGGCACGCTGCCGCCGGTCGCCGAGGTACCGCTGTTCCAGCAGTACGACTCGGTGTACCGCCTGCTGGTGAAGGCCTGCGCGCCCGACCCGGCCGACCGGTTCGTGTCGGCCGACGAGTTCCGCGTCCAGCTTCTCGGCGTACTGCGTGAGGTGGTCGCCGACAAGCAGGGCGTCAAGGCTGCTCAGCACTCCACCTCGTCGATCCTGTTCGGCAGCCCGGGTGACCGGGCGGCCGGGCTGGGAGACGCGGCCGAGCCGTGGCGGCGGTTGCCGTCACTCGCGACGGACAACAGCGACAAGATGGCCGGCTGGCTGAAGACCGTGAGCGTCCCCGACGCCGACAAGCGGCTCGAGCTGCTGGTGGACGCGCCGGAGTCGTCCGCGCAGATCCTGCTGGAGATCGCCCAGACCGCCCTGGAAATCGGGCCGTCCAAGTACGACATGGTCGACACCGCGGTGGCGGACCTGCTGGCCGCCGACCCGTGGGAGTGGCGGGCGGTCTGGATGTCCGGGCTGGTCGCACTGGCTCGCAATAACGCTGCTGCCGCGCAGTCGGCCTTCAACGCGGTCTACGGCCAGGTGCCGGGTGAGTTGGCGCCCAAGCTCGCACTGGCCGTGTCCTGTGAGATCAGCGGCGAGTTCGACGTCGCGGAGGGTCTCTACCTCACCTGCGCTCGCACTGACGCCAACTACATCGCCCCCTCCGCCTTCGGCCTGGCGGCGATCCGGTCGCAGCGTGGCGACCTCGATGGCGCGGTCGGCGCATTGGACCTGGTGCCGCCGACCAGCGGCTCGTTCGTACGGGCCCGGCGGCTGCGAGCCGGTCTACTGGCAGGATCGGGACGTGGACTGCCAGCGCTGGCCGAGGCGATGAGCAACATCGAGAGCGTGACGATCGACCCGGTCGACCGGGCGAACCTGACCGCGAACATCTTCCAGACCGCCCTGGACGAAGTACTCGGCAAGGGTCCGCAGCCCGGCCTGAAGATCGCCGGGCGGGAAGCGGTCGAGCCGGACCTGCGGGCCGGGCTCGAAGCGGCCTACCGTGAGCTCGCCGGGCACGCGCGCAGCCGGCAGGAACGGATCGCCCTGGTCGACCTGGCCAACGATGTTCGAGGATGGACGATGCGATGACGAGTACGACCCAGACGGTCTGCCCCAGCTGTGGCGGGCCGATCTCCCAGGCCGATCACTTCTGCGAGGCATGCGGGGCTGAGCTCACCCCTGCTACCCCAGCCACGCCGGCGATCGACACCGACACCGAGCCGACGGTGGAGCTGAACCCGGCCGCCGCTCGCGGCGCCGAGGCGGCTCCCGGCCCCTGCCGCTCCTGCGGCGGGACGATCGGCCCCGACGGGTACTGCGAGACCTGCGGGACGAAGGCCACCAAGCCGCGCGACCACTTCAGCGAGCAGCCCGCTCCTTGGGTGGCGGCCGTGTGCGACCGCGGGATCCGGCACAGCCGCAACGAGGACGCCGTGGCGATCGCGGCCGACCCAGAGCCGGGCAGCCGCGCGCTGCTGGTGGTCTGCGACGGGGTCAGCTCGTCGCTCGACTCCGACGTGGCCAGCCTTGCCGCCGCCCGCGCCGCGCGCGACGTACTGGAGGCTGGGAACGCGCAGGGCATGGGTACTGAGTCCTCCCGGATCAGTGCGGTCGTCGCACGGCTCAAGGCTGCAGCGGATGCCGCTAGCGACGCCGTACTGGCGAACACTTCGCCGGACAGCCCGAACCCGGCTTCCTGCACCTTTGTGGCCACAGTGCTCGAGGGTGACCTCTTGGTGGCGGGCGTAGTGGGCGACAGTCGTGCGTACTGGTTCCCGGACAACGCCGAGGCCGTTGCGCTCACTGTGGACGACTCCTGGGCCGCCGAGCTGATTGCGACCGGCGTACCGCGGCATGAAGCCGAGACCGGCCCGCAGGCTCATGCGATCACCCGCTGGCTCGGCAAGGACGCTCCGGACCACACACCCCGTACTACGTCGATGAAGGTGGTTGGGCCGGGTTGGCTGATGGCCTGCTCCGACGGCCTGTGGAACTACTGTTCCGAGGCGGCACCGCTGGCCGACCTGACGCGTCAGACCGCCGCCGCCCACAACGGCGACCCGCTGGCCACCGCGTCCGCCTTGGTCGACTGGGCCAACGCCCAGGGTGGCCAGGACAACATCACCGTCGCACTCGCCCGTATCTGATCGACACTGCTCTGATCTGCTAGTTCATCGAAAGGACGCCTGAGATGGCCGAGTTCTCCGCCTCCGTGTACCAGAACGAGTTCCTGCCCGACGGCGGCACCGACGTCCACGCGATCGTCACGGTGTCCTGCAGCGGCGCGGGCTCGGCCGGCCAGACCGGCAGCGGCGACGCGGGCGAGATCATCATCGTCGACACCTCCGGCTCGATGGGCGCCGAGGGCGTCCGGGCGGCCGCGTTCGCCGCGCAGACCGCGCTCGACCAGATCCTCGACGGGGTCTGGTTCGCGGTGATCTCGGGCAACGACCGGGCCCAGCTGGCCTTCCCGCCGTCGCCCGAGCCGGTGATGGTCAAGATGGACCAGTTCACCCGGCGGGCCGCCAAGGACGCCGTAGCCCGGTTCTTCGCCGACGGCGGTACTGCGATGGGCACCTGGCTGCGGCTCGCCTCGCGAGTCTTCGCGACCGTGCCGTCGCTGACTCAGAAGCACGCACTGCTGCTCACCGACGGCGAGAACCAGCACGAGTCGCCCGAGGTACTGACCCAGACGATCGAGGCCGTCACCGGCCAGTTCCAGTGCGACTGCCGCGGTGTCGGCGTCGCCTGGCAGGTCAACGAGGTACGCCGGATCGCCACCGCACTGCTCGGTACCGTCGACATCATCCCGGCGCCGGACCAGCTCGCCGCCGAGTTCTCCAAGATCATCCAGAACGCGATGAGCAAGGGCGTCGCCCAAGCCGACATGCGTGTCTGGGCTCCGCAGGGTGCGCAGGTGCTGTTCGTCCGTCAGGTCGCCCCGACCGTCGACGACCTCACGTCACGGCGTACCGAGGTGAACGCGCTGACCGGCGCCTACCCGACCGGCTCGTGGGGCGACGAGTCCCGCGACTACCACGTCGCGATCCGGCTCGCGGCCAAGGGCATCGGCCAGGAGCAGCTCGCCGCCCGGGTGCAGCTGGCGATCGGCAGCGACGTCGTCGCGCAGGGCCTGGTCCGCGCGCTGTGGTCGGAGGACGAGGCGCTCACCACCCGGATCAGCCCGGAGGTCGCGCACTACACCGGGCAGACCGAGCTGGCCGACGCGATCCAGGAAGGCCTGGCCGCGAAGGCCGCCGGGGACACCGCGACCGCGACCACCAAGCTCGGCCGCGCGGTGCAACTCGCCGCGCAAACCGGAAACGAGGAAGCCACCACCCGGCTCCGTAAGGTGGTCGACATCGACGACCAGGACAACGGCACCGTGCGGCTCAAGCGCACTGTCGAGAAGGCCGACGAGATGGCACTCGACACCGCCTCCACCAAGACCACCCGGGTGAAGAAATGACCTCAGCGACGTGTCCGAGCGGGCACCCGTCCGTCTCCACCGACTACTGCGACGTCTGCGGCCTGCCGATCGGGGCGGCCGCGGGTGTTGCGGCCGCGTCGGTGCCCTCCCCGGCGGTCGCGGCTCCGGGCCCGGCTACTCAGGCCTGCCCGAACTGCTCGGAGCCGGCCGCACCGGACGCGTTGTTCTGCGAGAACTGCGGCTACGACTTCACCACCGGCACCATGCCCCGCCCGTCCTCATCCCTCGACCTCGGTACGCCGCCCCCGGTCCCGCCGGCTCCGCAGGAGGTCGCCGACTGGGTGGTCGAGCGCTGGGTCGACCCGGACTGGTACGAGGTGCAGCAGAGTGACGACCCGTGCCCGTCACCGGGCCTGCCGGTCGTCATCCCTGTCACCGCCAAGAGCGTGCTGGTCGGGCGGCCGTCCAAAAGCCGTGGCATCACCCCGGAGATCGACTGCGGCGACGACACCGGCGTGAGCCGCCGTCAGGCCCAGCTGACCACCGACGGCCAACGCTGGTGGGTGGAAGACCTCCAGTCCTCCAACGGCACCTTCGTCGGCCCCTCCTCCGGCCCGCTCCCCGAAGACCCGATCACCCCCGGCCAGCGGCGCGAACTCAACACCGACGACCGCGTCTACGTCGGCGCCTGGACGCGCCTCGTAGTACGCAAATCCACCCCCGAAGAACAATCCGGCCAAGCCTGAGAAGCCTGAATCTAACCTGGACTTGTATTGCTCTAAGTCCAGGTTAGATAGACAACCTGGACTTAGAAGCAGCGCTCATCTCGCCGGTTGCCAGGTCGATCCGGACCGGCCGGGGCGATGTGTCGAGACCTTGCTGCCATCGACCGAGACGGTCAGGCCGGAGACCCGGGCAGGGTGAGGAAGTCGTCGAAGTTCACGGCTGACGGTAAAACGGGCGGGTTCAGTGGCCGTTCTCGTCGAACGGTCGTATAGCGGACAGAAGTTGGCCGCCATTGAATCTAGCGTTGGTCGTATGACGAACCAGAGCGAGATTCAGCCCTTCCGGATCGACATCGCCCAGAGTGAGGTCGACGACCTGCGCACCCGTCTCCTGGGCGCCCGCTGGCCGGCCACCCCACGGGTGGACGACTGGAGCCGCGGCGTACCGGTGTCCTACTTGAAGGGGCTCGCCGACTACTGGGCAGGAGGTTTCGACTGGCGTGCCCAGGAGGCCGCGCTCAACGAGATCCCGCAGTTCATCACCGAGATCAATGGACAGCGGATCCACTTCATCCACCAGCGCTCCCCCGAGCCAGGCGCGACACCGCTGGTCCTGACCCACGGCTGGCCTGGTTCGCCGGTGGAGTTCCAGCGGGTGATCGGCCCGCTCACCGACCCGCGGGCGTATGGCGGCGACCCGGCTGACGCGTTCCACGTCGTCGTACCGTCGCTGCCGGGGTACGGGTTCTCCAACCCGATCGGCCAGGGCGGCTTCAACCTCTTCGGGGTGGCCCAGATGTGGGCCGAGCTGATGAGCCGGCTGGGGTACGAGCGGTACGCCGCGCACGGCACGGACGTCGGGTCGGGGGTGGCCGGGATATTGCCGATGGTCGATGCCGCGCATGTGATCGGCATCCACCTGGCCGGGGTGAGCGCGTCGACGCCGTTCGGTGACCCGATCCCGCTGGACGGGTTGAACGCCTCGGATCGGGCGCGGGCCGAGCGGTTCAACCGGTTGATGGATGAAGGATTCGGCTATTTGGTCCAGCAGATGACGCGGCCGCAGACGCTGGCGTACTCGCTGAACGACTCACCGATCGGGCAGTTGGCGTGGATCGTGGAGAAGTTCGCGGAGTGGACCGACCCGGCGAACAAGCTGCCGGAGGAGGCCGTCGATCGCGATCAGCTGCTGACCAATGTGAGCCTCTACTGGTTCACCGGCTCGGGGGCGTCGTCGGCGCACGCTGTCTACGAGGGGATGGCGGCGTGGAAGGCGATGGTCGCGATGCAGTCGGGCGACGAGGCTCAGGAGTGGGGCGCGGTCGCGGGACCGCCGACCGGAGTCGCGGTGTTCGGGAACGAGACGGCTATCAAGAGCCTGACCGATCCGGCCGGCCAGATCGAGCACTGGAAAGAGTACGAGCGCGGCGGCCACTTCGCCGCGATGGAGGTACCGGAGCTGCTCACCGATGACCTGAGGACCTTCTTCCGTCGGCTGCGCTGAATCCTTACGACCGGGTCCAGGTCGGCGACGGCCGAAAGCAGAACACTTCGATCGCCGCCGACCCGACCACGATCGGGATCGCCCACGTCCACGGGTGCTCGGTCACACTGACCACCAGAATCGCTGTCCACAAAGCGATCCAGCCACCGCCGTACCCGCGCAACACCCCGCGATACCAGAGCCCACCCGGCGCCTCCGCGGCGCGCTGGCCGAGATAGACGAACAGGTACGACGCAATCGAGATCGGCCAGAACACCCACAACCGGCCCCAGTCGTACGGCACCATCACCAGCGCCGTCAGACAGACCGCCGCAACCGCCCAGTGGAACACTTCACCGGCCCAGGTGAGCCGCCGCGCCCGCAACGTCAAGACAATCGCCAGCGGCCCAACGAGCATCCCAACCGCCCCCGCGGCCACATGCAGAAGCAACGCGATGTCACGCATCACACGTCCAGCTATCTGACATGTCAGCGAAGCATAGGGCTCACAGCTGCTCGCGTCTCCCCCTCACCCAACAGCCATCCCCACGGCGGCCCCGGGTGGGAGCGAGCGAGGCGCAGGCGTGGGGATCTCCGGCTAGTAGCTAGCAACCATCCTCACCGCATGGTTGCGATAGCCGAGCCGTTCGAACGCCGCCGCCATCGGCTTGTTGGTCAGGTCGGTGTCGGCCCGGATTCGCTCCGCGCCGGTCTCGACCAAAAGGTGCGTGATCTCAGCAAGCAGATCATCGCTGTACCCGTTGCCGCGATGCTCCGGCAGCACGCCGAGATACCCGACCACCGGACCGCCATTGTTCGCCGACGGCATCGCGAAGCCAACCAACTCCCCAGAAGCGTTGTAGGCAAGGCGCCACCAACCCCGCTCCCCCGGCATCGACTTGTAAACCTGCAGGTCCTCCTTAGCCGACCCCTCAACCCCAACTCGAGCAACCGCCCGAGCAGTAGCCGCGTCGAGGCTCCCCTCGATCACCCGGCAGAACACATCCAGGAAGGCATCATCATCAGCCGGCTCAAACCGCAGCCGAATCGAGCGCGCCGGCAACCCGTCCGACGGCGTCCACTCGTAGCGCAGGCGCTCAGTCAGCCGCGACAACCCGGCGGCGGCCGCAGCCTCGAGTCGCGGTTCGAGTTCGGTGACGACGTCGGGCTGATCGCGCCAGCCGTTGGGCAGGAAGATGTGGTACTCCGGCTCCTCCGCCTCCGCCGGGAAGGTCGCCAGGGCGTGCCGGATCAGCTCGGTCCAGACGGCGACGCGATCGACGCCCGGTACGGCGTACAGGCCGTCGATGCTGAACGGGTGGGCGTACTGCTCCATGCCCCACCAGATGGACAGGGCGATGATCTTGCCGTCGTCCTCGGCGACCCAGGACCAGTCGTAGCGGTAGGCGCCCGAGGCCAGGAACTGATCCCAGCGGTCCCGGGTGACGGTGTTGAGCGACTGCTCGGTGATCAGGGTGTGGATGGCGTCGAGGTCGGCCTCGACGGTGGTGCGGATCTTCACGAATCCTCCAGAAGGAGGCGCGGGGGCTCCGCTCAGTGCGAGCTGAACGAGCGGACCGGTCGCGCCGGAATACAGGTGGCAGTCTTCATCGGTCGCTCCTTCCACTCGAGAACTTCTCGCTGCCGCCGACAGTAGGACAGAGCAGGGTCATAATCCACCGATTAACCACAGCTGAGATGTACCGCACGCGGTTGCCCCGTCGACGAGCAGGGCTGAGATGATCCGTCAGTGACGGATTCGGCAGCGGTGGTGCGTAATCAGTTCGAGCTCACATGGTCGTTGTTCGAGTATCACTTGGAACGGCTGACGCCGGACGACTTGCTCTGGGAGCCGGCCAAGCTCTGCTGGACGGTCCGGCCGGACAGTACGGGGAGCTGGCGGGCCGACTGGTCCGACGGGGTACTCGACCCGATCCCGGTGCCGACGATCGGCTGGCTCAGCTGGCATATCGGCTGGTGGTGGTCGACCGCGGCGGCGCACGCGCGAGGCGTCGTACCGCCGGACCGTACTGCGGTGTTGTGGCCGGGCGATCTGGCCAAGACGCTCGGCTGGATGCGGGCGTTGCGGGATCAGTGGCTGCACATCCTGGACGACACCGACGAAGAGCACCTCGTCACTCCGGCGGTTTTTCCGTGGCCGCCGGAGGCGGGGCGCTCGACCGCCGACCAGTTCGCCTGGGTGAACGCCGAACTGATGAAGAACGCCGCCGAGATCGGCCAGCTCCGATTGCTCAGGGCAGCCGGAAGATAGTCATCGTCAAGGACTTTCCAAAGGCACACCTAACCGGTTAATCTCCTCCGTAACGTCGTCGACACGTTGAGTAGTTGTTTCCGCCCCTCACGGAAGGACCACCCTCGATGTCCAGCCTGCGAAAGGCTCTGTTCGGCCTGCTCACCGTGCCCCTCACCCTGGGCGTGGTCACAGCCGGCAGTCAGGCCGCCGCGCAAGTCACGGCCAGCCCGGTCACGATGACCAGTGGTTTCTACGTCGACCCCAACTCCAATCCGGCCGTCTGGGTCCGGCAGAACTCCGGCAATGCCGATGCGCCGGCCATCCGGACCCAGATCGCCGAGAAGGCCGGCGGCCGTTGGTTCGGCAACTGGAGTGGCGACATCGCCTCGGCGGTGTCGTCGTTCACCCAGGCGGCCGACACCGCCGACAAGCTGCCGATCCTGGTCGCTTACAACATCCCCGGCCGCGACTGCGGCAGTCACTCCGGCGGCGGCGCCGGCTCCCCAGAGGCGTACCGGACGTGGATCAGCCGGTTCGCCGACGGGATCGGGAACCGCCCGGCGGTAGTGATCATCGAACCGGACGCTCTTGCTCAACTCGACTGCGTGCCCGCGGCCGAGAAGCAGACCCGGCTCGATCTGCTCAAGTACGCCGTCAACCAGTTCGCCAGCAAGAACCCGAACACCTGGGCCTACATGGACGGGGGCAACGCGACCTGGATCGAGGCGGGCGAGATGGCCCGGCGGCTCCAGCTCGTCGAGGTCAGCAAGATCCGTGGGTTCGCGCTGAACACCTCGAACTACTACACCACCGCGCAGTCAGCCACCAAGGGCAACGCGATCAGAGCCGCACTCAACAGCCAGGCGCAGTTCGTGATCGACACGAGCCGCAATGGCAACGGCTCGAATGGTGAGTGGTGCAACCCGGCCGGCCGCAAGCTGGGCGACACCTCCCGGAACGGCAACCACATTTCGGGAACGGTCGACATGCTGCTGTGGCTCAAGGTCCCCGGTGACTCGGACGGTAGCTGCGGTATCGGCACCGGCATCCCCGCCGGTACCTTCTCTCCGGTCCTGGCCAAGCGCCTGATCACCGGAAGCTGAACAAAAAGCTGGTCCCGGGCGAGTGCCCGGGACCAGCTTTTTTTGTCCTGCTGGGTACTTCTAGGAGATCAGAAGTCCATGCCGCCCATGTCGGGCGCGCCGCCGCCAGCGGCGGCACCGGCCTTCTCGGGCTTGTCGGCGATGACTGCCTCGGTGGTGAGGAACAGCGCCGCGATGGACGCCGCGTTCTGCAGCGCCGAGCGGGTGACCTTCGCCGGGTCGATGATGCCGGTGGCGATCAGGTCCACGTACTCACCGGTTGCGGCGTTGAGGCCCCAGCCCGGCTCGAGGTTGCGAACCTTCTCCACCACGACGCCACCCTCGAGGCCGGCGTTGAAGGCGATCTGCTTCAGCGGCGCCTCGACCGCGGACCGCACGATCGCGGCACCGGTGGCCTCGTCACCGTCGAGCTCCAGCTTCTCGAACGCAACAACCGACGCCTGCAGCAGCGCCACGCCGCCACCGGCGACGATGCCCTCTTCGACGGCCGCCTTCGCGTTGCGAACGGCGTCCTCGATGCGGTGCTTGCGCTCCTTCAGCTCGACCTCGGTGGCCGCGCCGACCTTGATCACCGCAACGCCACCGGCCAGCTTGGCCAGCCGCTCCTGCAGCTTCTCGCGGTCGTAGTCGGAGTCCGACTTCTCGATCTCGGCGCGGATCTGGTTCACCCGGCCGGCGATCTGGTCGGCGTCGCCCGAACCCTCGACGATGGTCGTCTCGTCCTTGGTGACGACGATCTTGCGGGCCTGGCCGAGCAGCTCCAGGTCCACGGTGTCGAGCTTGAGGCCGACCTCCTCGGAGATGACCTCACCGCCGGTCAGGACGGCGATGTCGACCAGCATGGCCTTGCGGCGGTCACCGAAGCCCGGCGCCTTGACGGCGACGGTCTTGAAGGTGCCCTTGATCTTGTTCACGACCAGGGTCGCGAGCGCCTCACCCTCGAGGTCCTCGGCGATGATCGCCAGCGGCTTGCCGGTCTGCATGACCTTCTCCAGCACCGGGACCAGGTCCTTGATGCTCGAGATCTTGCTGTTCACCACGAGGATGTACGGGTCTTCGAGGACCGCTTCCATCCGCTCGGTGTCGGTCACGAAGTACGGCGAGATGTAGCCCTTGTCGAAGCGCATGCCCTCGGTGAGCTCGAGCTCGAGACCGAAGGTGTTGCTCTCCTCGACGGTGATGACACCTTCCTTGCCGACCTTGTCCATCGCCTCGGCGATGATCTGGCCGACCTGGGTGTCAGCGGCGGAGATCGACGCGGTGGCGGCGATCTGCTCCCGGGTCTCGACGTTCTTCGCCTGGGCCAGCAGCTGCTCGCTGATGGCCTCGACGGCCTTCTCGATGCCCTTCTTCAGGCCCATCGGGTTGGCGCCGGCCGCCACGTTGCGCAGACCCTCGCGCACGAGCGCCTGGGCCAGCACGGTCGCCGTGGTGGTGCCGTCGCCGGCGACGTCATCCGTCTTCTTGGCAACTTCCTTGACGAGCTCGGCCCCGATCTTCTCGTACGGGTCCTCGAGCTCGATCTCCTTGGCGATGGAGACACCGTCGTTGGTGATCGTGGGGGCGCCCCACTTCTTCTCCAGCACGACGTTGCGGCCCTTGGGGCCGAGCGTCACCTTCACGGCGTCGGCGAGGGTGTTCATACCCCGCTCGAGGCCGCGGCGCGCCTCTTCATTGAAAGAAATCAGCTTGGGCATTCTCCGCGAGTCCTCCCGCGTCGAGTTTTTGGTTCAGCCGGCCGGATGCCCGCGACGGACGGTGCTATCGGTGTGGCGGTCACGTCCCGCCACGCCTCCGGCACCTCATCGAGGCCGTCTATGGTCACACCGTCAGGACGCTAGCGTTATCACTCTCGCCCATCGAGTGCTAACCAAGTATTAGCACTCGACCCAGGCGAGTGCAAGCCAGCCCCAGCCCGCAGTACGGTGGTGCGGTGCCTCTGGAAGTCGCCCCAGCCACCCCGGACCGCTGGCCGGACGTGCTGACCGTGATGGGTGATCGCGGCGACCCGTCCCGCTGCTTCTGCCAGTACTTCCGCCTCCGCGGCAAGCAGTGGGCCGATGCCTCGGCGGCATCTCACCGCGACGCCCTGCACTCCCAGGTCGCCTCCGATCTCCCACCGGGCGTGCTCGCCACCGATTCCGGTACGCCGGTCGGCTGGTGCGCCGTCGCTCCACGCCCGGCCTATCCCCGCGTGACCGCCTCACCCAACTGGCGCGGAGGCGACCCCGACTCCTGGGTCGTCACCTGCTTCGTAGTACCGGTCGGTCATCGGCGGCAAGGTCTCGCCGGGGAGCTGCTGGCCGGTGCGATCGAGTTCGCCCGGGACCGGGGTGCCGCCGTACTGGAGGCCTGCGCGGTGGACCTTGCCCAGGCGGGCAAGGTCTCCTCCGCCGACCTCTACCGCGGCCCACTGTCGGTCTACCTGGACGCCGGCTTCAAGGAACTCAGCCGTACTTCGCCGAGATGGGTGCTGGTCTCTAGAGCTTTGCGGTGAACTTGATCTCGATGAGTTGCGCCGGAAACGCCAGTCGGCTGATGCCGACGAGGGTGCTGGCCACCTGGGGGTCCTCCCGCTTGTAGGCGGCCTTGCGGACCGGGCCGGCCGCCTCGTAGGCGGCGTCGACGTCCAGGACGTAGAGGACCTCCTCCACCACGTTGTCCAAGGTGGCACCGAAGCGGCTGAGCAGTTCCTCGGCGTTGGCGTAGGTCTGGCGCATCTGGTCGGCCATGGTGGAGAAGTCGGCCGGCTTGCCGTTGTCGTCCAGCGGTGCCGGGTGCAGCAGCTCGTTGCCCTTGTTAGCCAGCTGGCCGGAGATGTAGATCGTGTCGCCGTGCTGGATGGCCTGTACGTAGCCGTACTCGCCTTCCCACCGCACCCCGAAGTTCTCCACCCGCGTACTCGTCACTATCGATCACTCCCATCCAAAAGGAACACTGTCAGAAGGAACACTGTGTGATCGACCATAGGATCGACTGCGGGCCATCACCACCGACCGCTTATCGTCGCTCGAGCTGAGCGATCAGGAACTTGGGTGCGCTCAGGCGCCAGGCCTCGGTCAGCAGCTCCTGTAGCTCCTCGTCGTCGGCCTTGGCCAGGTCGACTTCCAGCCAGGCGAACTGCCCGGATGCCCAGGACGGCGAATACACCTCCGGATCCTCCGCGACCAGCGCCTCCTGCTCCTCCCGCAACGCCTTCAGCATCACCGAGGTCTCGTCCGCCGACAGGTAGACGAACCCCTTCTTCCGCACTTTGAACGCAGGCTGCCCGGCCCACCCCACATGCTCCTCCACCCCCGGCAGACCAAGCAGCACCTTCGTCACCGCCTCAGCATCCATCCCCCGACGGTACGACCGGCCACCGACATTTAGACGAAAGTCGTCAGGGCTGTTGGGCGACCCGGCTGAGCGGGGTCAGGGGTGGGACCAGGGTTGGGTCGGTACCGATCCCGATGTGGCGGGAGGGGTGCGGAGGGCAGAGTAGTGGACATGACGAACTCCAGTGCACCGTTCTCGAACCTGTCCGGTAAGTCGCTTCGCCGCTCGCGTGACCAGCGGATGCTCTCCGGTGTGTCCGGTGGCCTGGCGGAGTACTTCAACATCGACGCCACCCTGGTCCGGCTGGGCATCGTCGGCCTGACGCTGATCACCGGCGGCACCGCGCTGATCGGCTACGTCGTGGCATGGATCGTGATGCCCGAGGCAGACGGCAAGGCCGTCTGGCAGTCGGTCCAGCAGCCCCAGCAGCCCCAGTCCACCCCCGAATCCGACATCGCCGCCCGCATCTACGACGACAAGCCGCCGGCGGCGTGACGGACGGACGCACGGCAGCAAGCTGAGAGCGCCACAGATAGGCCACCGGCGCCCTCACCCTTGCTGCCGTGCCGACCGACTCCCACTAGCGAGTCGGTCCTGTCACACTCCTGGAGTGCAGACCGACCAGGGCGTGACTCGCTGCCCGCAGTGCGCCCAGCAGCTCCCAGTCGACTCCCGGTACGTCACCTGGTGCGACAAGTGCGAGTGGAATGTCGATCCGACCGGCCCTACCGACCAGGTAGCTGCCCGGCGACTGCGGCTCGAACACCGACTGGCAGACACGCTGTACAGCGAACTTGAGCAGGGAAAGATCCATCGCCCGGGCTGGGACGCCGCCCGGGTTGCGGCCTATCTGCTGTCCGCAGTGATCCTGCTGCTCCCCATAGCCTGCCTACTCGCCGGCATTGCGCTGCTGGTCTTCTACCGGCCGCTTTGGCTCAGCGGCCTGCTGGCAGTCATCATGTTCAGTTTCGCCTTGCTATTCCGCCCTCGGGCCTTCCGCCTGGCTTCTGACGCCCACCTGGTCTACCGGGAGCAGGCCCCGCTGCTCTTCGCCCTGCTCGACAAGATCGCCGCCGCCGTCGGCACCAAGCCTGTGGGCGTTGTCACCCTCGATGCCGAGCCGAACATCTACTACGCGCGAGTCGGCTGGCGCTTCACGCCGGTGGTCGGGATCGGTCTCGCACTGTGGATGGGACTCCGACCGCAGGAGCGCGTCGCCGTGCTGGCACATGAGCTCGGACACGGCAAGAACGGCGACGCCCGGCACGGCTGGGTGGTCGACTGGGCGACGACGGTCCTGGACGAGCTACAGGAGAGCTTCAGCGAGCAACCGCTCGACGAGTACCGGGATGACATGATCGCTTGGACCGGCGACGGCACGAGCAACAGCTTCCTCAACAAGCTGCTCGATGCAACTCTCGGCGGGGCAGCCAGAGGCATGCTTTGGCTGCTGACGACGGTCGACCTCCGGGCTAGGCAGCGGGCGGAGTACCTGGCTGACCGGCGGTCGGCTGAGATCGCCGGCTCGGAAGCGGCTGCCAGGGCGCTGGAGCGGACAGTACTCGCCGAAACGTCCTCCCGGGCACTAGAACGGGCGCTGCGCTTCGGCTCGGAGGCTGAGCCGTTGGAGGCCGCCAGCCGGGCTGTCAACGAGATCCCTGCGCGTGAGGTCGAGCGGCGGCTACGGGTCAGTCGGCTACGGGACAGCCGGATCGACTCGACCCACCCGCCGACGAACCTCCGCGCGAAGCTGATCCGGGCCAGGCCCGCCCAGAGCGCCCTCGTAGTACTGGGGACCGACGAGAGCCGCGCTATCGACCGCGAGCTTGCCGTGCCCGCCCAGGCCGTACTCAAGGAGCTGCGGTCCGAGTTGCGTTAGACCTTGAGGGAAGTCTTGGCTGCGGCGGCTACCGCGATGTCGGGGTGGTCCGAGAAGACGCCGTCGATGCCGGTCGCGGCGAAGCGGGTCAGTTCTCCGGTCAGGTCGAGGCCGGTGGGGAGGAAGCGGCGTTCGGCGCGGAAGGTCCAGACCTGGACCGACAGGCCGGCGCGGTGGGCTTGGTCGGCCAGGCGGGTCGGTTCGCCGAGGGCGCCGTTCGCGGTACGCGGGATGACCAGATCCTTGTGTGGCGCCAGCACCTGCGCGTACGTCGAGATCTCACGCAGCCCGGCGGGCGAGATCAGGTCGGCGAAGGTGCGGCCATCGCCGTGCCGGAGAAAATCGTTCGGTGCGTTCACCGAGTCGACGAGCTGGATCAACGGGACATCCGTCATCACCGACAACCGCCGCAGGCTGGTCGGTTCGAACGACTGGATCATCGCCTCGCCCTGGTGCAGGCCGAGCGCGATCAGCCGCTCGGCGAGCAACTCTTCCAGCGGCAGCCCGAGGCGACGGAAGTACGCCGGGTGCTTGATCTCCGGGAGCACCCCGATCGGCCGCCCGAGCCGGGCCGACTCCTGCCGCGCCAGCGCGACCACCTCGTCGAAGGTCGCGATCCCTTCCCGCCCGTCGTACGCCGTATTGGCGGCCCTGAGGGCGGGCATCCGCTCGCGAGCGCGCAACGTGCGCAGCTCCTCATAGGTGAAGTCCTCGGCGAACCAGCCGGTGACGGCTGTCCCGTCGACGATCTTGGTGATCCGCCGGTCCGCGAACACCGCGTGCTCCGCGACGTCCGTCGTACCGGACAGCTCGTTCTCGTGCCGGACCACCAGGACCCCGTCGAGGGTGGCGACGAGGTCAGGTTCCAGGTAGTCGGCTCCGAGGGCCGCGGCCAGCCGATAGGCCTGCGGCGTGTGTTCCGGACGGTAGCCACTCGCTCCCCGATGCGCGATCACCAGCATGTCTCCAGAACAGGCGGCGCAGATGGCGACCGGGGAACCCGTTGCCCAACGCAAGATGAAGCTAGCCCGCCAACTGAGCTGTCCCCTGATCGGTGGACAGCCGGGTACCTCCGAGGACGGATGTGGTCGGGAGGAATCGTTTCTAGGCTCCTTGGATGAGCAGTACGACGCAGTCCACCGGTCCGACCGCGGTCACCGCTAGGGCCCTCGGCCCCGACCTCGCCCGGGGCATGATGTTGCTGTTCATCGCCCTGGCCAACACGCATGGCTTCCTGCACCCCGACGCCATCACTGTCATCCGCGCCATCCCCGTCGCCTCCACGCTGGCCGATCAGCTCGTGGCGTTCGCCGAGACGATACTCGTCGACGGCCGGTCCTACACGATGTTCGCCGCCCTGTTCGGCTACGGCATGGTGCAGATCGCCCGGCGGCAGGAGCGCAACGGCACCCCCTGGCCCGACGTCCGTTCGCTACTGCGCCGCCGGGGCCGGTGGCTGGTGCTGTTCGGGGTCGCACATGCGGCACTGCTGTACTACGGCGACATCCTGGCGGCGTACGGGTTGCTGGCCCTGCTGCTGGTGGGCGCGCTGCGCCACAGCGATCGTCGCCTGCTGATCGCTGCCGGGGTCTGGGCGGTGGTCGGTGCGGCCGTCTACGCCTTCTTCGCCGCACCGATGAGCCCGGACACCGTCACACAGGTCTATCCGTGGAGCGTCGAGGAGAACCCACTGCTCGGCATCGTCCTCCGGCTCGGCGGCATCCTCGTCTCCGCGCCAGTACTGGCCATCACCGCAGCGGCCTCGCTCCTGCTCGGGATCTGGGCCGCCAAGCGCCGACTCCTCGAAGAACCCGAGCAGCATCGCGTACTGCTACGCCGGATTGTCGCCATTGGTCTGCCGGTCTCCGTGCTCGGTGGTGTCCCGCTGGCGCTCTACACCTCAGGGATCCTGTCCAGCTCGACCCAGGGCGTCGTACCGGCCGCTGCACTGCATGCGCTGTCCGGCTTGGCCGGCGGACCGGCGTACGCCGCGCTGATCGCGTTGTGGGCGCTGCGGGTCGACAAGGCCAACGTGTTCGTCGCTGCTCTGCAGGCGACCGGGCAGCGCTCGCTGACCTGCTACCTGAGCCAGTCGGTCGTCTGGGCTGTGCTGTTCTTCCCGTACCTGCTCGATCTCGGCCACAGCATGCGCCTGTGGCAGTCGGCGCTCCTGGCCGTCGTCACTTGGGCCGCGACAGTCGGCCTCGCCGAGTGGATGNGGCGAGCCGGCGTCCGTGGTCCGTTCGAGGTTCTGCTGAGGAAACTCACGTACCGCGGCTGAGGCGCCTTTTATTCGAATGCTTTTGTCGGTGCCGCCGCATAGCCTCGAAGGGTTATGAGACAGCTCCCACTGGCCGATCCCGGCACACCTGATCACCGCACGCCTGCCCGCTATCTGCTCTGGGTGGCGCGCGGGCAGAAGGCCACGCTCGCGGGCGGGATGCTGTTCGGAGTCCTCGCGATGAGCGCGCAGGCGTTCGTGCCGGCCGTGCTGGGCAAGGCGATCGACGAGGGCATCGCCACGGGTGACCTCGAGAGGTTGCTGCTGTGGAGCACCGTGCTGTTCGGGGTCGGCGTGGTGCAGGCGCTGGCCGGCATCATGCGGCACCGGTTCGTCGTGGTGAACTGGCTGACCGGCGCCTATCGGACGGTCCAGGTGGTCACCCGCAAGTCGGCGGACCTCGGCGCCACGCTGCCCAAGCAGCTCGCCACCGGTGAGGTCGTCAGCGTCGGCGCCGGCGACCTGGCCTACATCGGCAACGTGCTCGAGGTGACCGGCCGGTTCGCCGGTGCGGTCGTCGCGTTCTTCGTGGTCGCGGTGATTCTCTTGTCGTCGTCGACCCTGCTCGGCCTGGTCGTGCTGATCGGCGTACCGCTGATGCTGTTCTGCCTCGGCCCGATGCTGCGGCCGCTGCACGCCCGGCAGTCCGCGCAACGCGAGGCGGTCAGCGAACTCAACTCGCTGGGCTCCGACATCGTCGCCGGTCTGCGAGTGCTGCGGGGAATCGGCGGCGAGGACTCGTTCTCGCGCAGGTACCGGCGTGAGTCCCAGGAGGTCCGTACCGCGGGCGTGAAGGTGGCCCGGATCCAGTCGGTGCTCGACGCGGCTCAGGTGCTCCTGCCCGGCATCTTCATCGTGATCGTCGTCGGCCTCGGCGCTCACTTCGCCCTGCGTGGCGAGCTGAGCCCAGGCAGCCTGGTCGCCTTCTACGGATATGCCACCTTCCTCGTGCTGCCGCTGCGGACGGCGACCGAGGCAGCCGACAAGCTGATGCGCGGCCTGGTCGCAGCCGGGCGGGTCAACCGTGTGCTGGCGTTGACGCCTGACGTCGTGGATCCGGCCCAGCCCGTGCGGCTGCCCTCGGCCGGCGACCTGGTCGACCCCGTTTCCGGGATCCGCGCGCGAAATGGCCTGCTGACCGCAATCGTCTCCGCCGAGCCGGACCGCGCCGCCGGGCTGGCCGACCGGCTCGGCCGGTACGACGACGCCAGCGAGGTCCGGTACGGCGGAGTCACCCTCGCCAGCGCGACCCGGGCGGACGTGCGGGCCCGGATCCTGGTCAGCGACACCGGGTCGCAACTCTTCACCGGCACGCTGCGCCACGAGCTCGACCCCGGCAATCGGCGGACCGACGAAGAGCTGATGACAGCGATCCGTACTGCGTCCGCCGAAGACGTGCTGGTCGCGTTGACCGACGGGCTCGACTCGGAGGTAGAGGAGAAGGGCCGCTCGTTCTCCGGTGGTCAGCGGCAGCGGCTGGTTCTGGTCCGCGCGCTGCTCGCCGACCCGTCGGTGCTGGTGATGGTCGAGCCGACCTCCGCGGTCGACGCCCACACCGAGGCGCGGATCGCGGACCGGCTGCGCGAGCACCGGACCGGTCGCAGCACGGTGGTGCTCACCTCGAGTCCGCTACTGCTGGACCGCGTCGACGAGGTGATCTTCGTCGCCGCAGAGCGAGTCGTTGCTACTGGCAAGCATCGCGAGCTGCTCGCGCGCGATCCGCTGTACCGCAGGACAGTCACTCGGCAGACCGAAGACGAGGAGGTGCGCGCATGAGACAGATCCTGCCCGTGGCGAGCTCCGCCGAGGTCCGCCGGCATGCCCGGCGGCTGGCGCGGCGGCATCCGCGCGCGCTGATCACGACGATGGGGCTGCACGCACTCGCCGCGGTGTCCGGGCTGGCTGCGCCACGATTGATCGGTGTCCTGGTCGAGGACGTCCAGCGCGGCACGACGGCGAGCAAGATCAACCAGGTGATCCTGGTGATCGCCGTGTTCATCGTGGCGCAGTCGTTACTGACCAGGTGGGCGCGGTTCCGCTCGTTCGCGCTCGGCGAGCAGGTGCTCGCCGAGCTACGCGAGGAGTTCGTCGACAACGCGCTGGCGCTGCCGATCGGCACGGTCGAGCGGGCCGGGACGGGCGATCTGCTGTCGCGTACCTCGCGGGATGTCGACGCATTGTCAAGGACAGTGCGGTTCGCCGTACCGGAGACGATCGTGGCGTTCGTGACCGTGCTGTTCACGGTCGGTGCGGCCTTGCTCGTCGGCGTCTGGGTGCTCGTCCCGATGCTGGCGATGGTGCCGCTGCTGGTCGTGAGCACCAGGTGGTACCTGCGCCGCGCCAAGGACGGGTACCTGCGCGAGAACGCGGCGTACGCGCAGCTGACCAGCTCGCTCGCCGAGACCGTCGAAGGCGCTCGCACGGTCGAGGCACTGCAGCGGTACGAAGACCGCGTCCAGCGGACCGACGACGACATCCGCGGCTCGTACAACGCCGAGCGGTACACGTTGTTCCTGCGGACGGTGTACTTCCCGGTCGTCGAGGTGGGCTATGTCGTGCCGATCGTCGGCACGCTGCTGTTCGGCGGCTGGTTGCACATCAACGGCAGTATCTCGCTCGGCGCGGTCACGGCCGGCGTGCTGTACGTGAACCAGCTGATCGATCCGGTCGACCGGCTGATCTCCTGGATGGACGAGCTGCAGGTGGGTGGCGCTTCACTCGCCCGGCTGCTCGGCATCACCGGCGTACCGGACGACCGGACACCGACGGGACGTACGCCGTCCGGCGAGCTGGTCGAGGCGCGCGATGTGCGTTTCTCGTACGTCGACGGTCGCGACGTGCTGCACGGCATCGACCTGACCGTCCAGCCGGGCGAGCGGATCGCCATGGTCGGTCCGTCCGGCGCCGGCAAGTCGACGCTCGGGCGGCTGGTCGCGGGCATCCATCCGCCACGCACCGGATCGGTGACCGTCGGCGGGGTCGGGATGACTGAGTTGCCCCTGGACGACCTCCGCAAGCAGGTCGCGCTGGTCACCCAGGAGCACCACGTCTTCGTCGGAACGCTGCGGGACAACCTCTCGATGGCTCACGAGGACGCTTCCGACACCGAACTGCTGGAGGCGTTGGCGGCCGTCGATGCGCGCGAGTGGGCCGAGGCGTTGCCGGACGGGCTCGACACCCGCGTCGGCTCGGGCCAGGTCGCGTTGACGCCGGCGCAGGCGCAGCAGTTGGCGCTGGCGCGACTGGTGCTGGCCGACCCGCACACGCTGGTGCTCGACGAGGCGACCTCGCTGATCGATCCACGAGCGGCCCGGCACATGGAGCGGTCGCTGGCCGCAGTACTGGAAGGCCGGACGGTGATCGCGATCGCCCACCGGCTCTACACCGCGCACGACGCCGACCGGGTCGCGGTGGTCGAGGACGGCCGGATCAGCGAGCTCGGCAGCCACGACGAACTGGTCGCCCGGCAGGGGTCGTACGCCGCACTCTGGAACTCCTGGCACGGCTGAGTCTCTGTACGCCGGAGGCCCCGCTGCTCACCTCTGGGCAGCGGGGCCTTGGCGTTTCCTACGGTCGGGTCCGGCTGCGCTTGCGCAGTACCAGGACGGCGGAATCGACATGGGGTGGGGGCGAGAAAGCCTTGCGGGGAAGGCGAATCCCGATCGATAGGTCGTAGTGCCGGCTCCATCTGGCAGCTGCTGGAGCTTGATGGTTGATCCACCGGTTGACCACCTGCCGCTGCAGGACGAGATCCGCCGACACCAGACGAGAGCCTGGCGCAAGCAATCTCTTCAGCAACACAGTGGAAATCCCGTACGGCGGACTGGAGACGACCCGGAACGGCCGTGACGGCAACCGGAGATCACCGGCATCGGCACGAACCACCGTCACCGGATCATCCGCGAACCGCCGACGCAACCGGTCGGCACGGACAGGGTGGAGCTCAACGGCCACCACCTGGGCTCCGGCCCGGACCAGCGGCGCGGTCATCGCGCCGAGGCCGGCACCGACGTCGAGAACTAGTTCACCGGGTTTGACCCCGGCGGCGTCCACGACGCGTTGGGCCCAACGACTATCGAGCGGATGCCATCCCCAGGCACCCCTCGCCTGCCCGGAGGCGGGCACGACGAACCATCACGAAGTAGTTGATAGACATGAGTCGACCCTAGACGGTGGATCACCTGCTCATCAAAGCATTTTCAGGCCAGCGCCGACGGTCTCACTGGTACGCCGCTCAGCCAGTTCCAGCCTGGCCTTCTTGGCCTTGGAGAGCCCCGGCTTGGCCAGCTCGCGCTGTACGTCGAGCACGCGAACCGGCAGCGTGTCGGTCATCAACAGTGGCGCGTACTGCGCATCCGCCTTCCACCGGTCGCCGTCCTTGCGGAAGGTGAACTTCACCAGCAGGCCTTCGGACTTCGGGCTCGCGGGCTGCCGATGGGCGGCGACCAGATTGCTGAGCAACGCGACCTTGACGCCTTGCACAGGGACGATCGTGGGAGTCGCGGCTTCTTCGCGGGTGCGCGCCGTACCGGCGTGCTTCATCCCGGCTTGATCGAGCAGCTTCAGGGTACGGTCGACCCCCGCCGCACCCTTGTCGAAGCTGTGATTGCTGGCAGTGGTGCAAGCGTCGTACCCGGTCTTGATCAGCGCGGGCACGATCTGCGGCGGGCCTTGGAAGAGTGGGTAGCCGGTGGGCGGCGTACCGAGCGGGGTCTCCAGGTGGCAGAGGACGAAAAAGTTGAACCGGTATAACTGTCACGTGAAGTCGAGGACTCAGTAGATGGTGGACTTGAAGACCACGGCCGAGATCGAGCAGATGCGCGCCGCCGGCCAAGTAGTTGCCGCGGCCCTGAGCGCGGTGAAGAAACAAGCCGCGGTCGGTGTCTCCCTGCGCGAGCTGGACGAGGTCGCCCGCGAGGTACTCCGGTCCGCAGGGGCGGTGTCGCTCTTCGACGGATACCAGCCCGGATTCGCGACCAGCCCGTTCAGCGGCGTCATCTGCACGTCGGTGAACGACGCGGTGCTGCACGGCTTGCCCAGCGACCTGCGGCTGGCCGACGGCGACCTGCTGAACGTCGACTGCGGCGCCTCACTCGACGGCTGGTGCGCCGACTCGGCCACCAGCTTCATCGTCGGTACTCCGCGCGCCGAGGACCTGGAGCTGATCGAGACGACCGAGCAGGCATTGGCAGCCGGAATCGCGGCAGCCGTGCCGGGCGCCCGTCTGGGCGACATCGGCGCGGCCATCGGCGAGATCGGCCACCGAGCCGGCGTCGGCACAAACCTGGACTTCGGCGGCCACGGCATCGGCCGCCGGATGCACGAGGAACCCCACGTCCCCAACGGCGGCCACCCCGGCCGAGGCCTGAAACTCCGCCCCGGACACGTGATCGCCATCGAGCCGTGGTTCTGGCACGGCCCCGGCAGCGTCTACGTCATCGCCGAAGACGGCTGGACCCTCCGCTCCGCCGACCACACCCGAGGCGCGCACGCGGAACACACGGTCGCCATCACCCCCGACGGACCAGAAATCCTCACCGCATGGGCGCGGTGACCGAGGCGTGGGCGCGGATCGAGGACTGGCTTAGGCGGCACGCCCCGGCCAGCGCAGCCGTGCTCGCCCCACCAGCCGACCCGGGTGAGATCGCCGCTGCGCAGGTCACGCTGGGGATGACGTTTCCAGCCGAGCTGATCGAATCGCTGCGCCGCCACGACGGCTTGCTCAAATGGGCGAACATCCTTCCCGAGAACCCGCCACTGTCGGTCGCGGACATCGTGGAACACCGACAGATGTGTATGGACGTCGCTGAGGGTTTCGACGGTCTTACCCCGGCCGGGCCAGGCGACGAGCCCTGGTGGCACGAGCTGTGGCTACCATTCGCCGGGTCCGACGGGGACTCGCAGGTGATCGACCTGCGGCCGGGTCCGGGGTACGAGCGGCTGGGCTGGGCAGTGCACGACGGCGGCGGTTTCTTCGACGGTGCCTGGCCGACGTTGGGGGCATACCTGACCGACACCGCTGATGCCCTCGACAACGGCGTTGGCGTGAACGGCTGGTACCCGTACCTGACCGCCTTCGGCGAGCTCTGGTGGAGCACCGCCAACCAAACCGACCTCAACGGCGAGCCACTCCTGCCCGCTCCATCCTGACCAGTTCAGAAGAGGGTCTGCTGATCCGGGGGCGGGGTGATCACCGGCGTCGGCGGACGGCGGGTTGAAAATTGGGGAACCCGGCCGAAGCCGTGCTTGTCGAGGAGGGGGCGGACCTTCTCCCCGAAGGCATTACGGAAGCTGGGTAGGGCATTGGCGCCGTGGGAGTAGAGCTGGTCGTAGCGACTGACCAGCTCCGGGCGTTCCTGAGCCAGCCACGTCATGAACCAGTCCTTCATGCCTGGCCGGAGATGCAGGACCAGCGGGGTGACGCCGGTCGCCCCCGCCTCGGCCAGCTCGCCGAAGAGGTGATCGAGCTGCTCGGCCGAGTCCGTCAGCCAGGGCAGCACCGGCGCCACCATCACGCCACACGGCAACCCCGCCTCGCGGATCGCCCGGATCAGGTCCAGCCGGCCGCGCACCGACGGCACTCCCGGCTCGACCAGGCGACGCAGGTCATCGTCCACGAGCGCCAGCGACACCCCCAGCCCGACCGACACCTCCTCGGCCGCCGCAGCCAGTACGCCGAGATCGCGCCGGAGCAACGTGCCCTTCGTCAGGATCGACAGCGGAGTCCCCGAGGCCGCCAGCGTCTCAATGATGTCCGGCATCAACCGATAGCGCCCCTCCGCCCGCTGGTACGGATCGGTATTGGTGCCGAGGGCAACTTGTTCACCAGCCCACGACGGCCGCGCCAGCTCCCGGCGCAGGACGTCCGCCACGTTCGTCTTCACCACGATCTGCTGGTCGAAGTCCAGCCCGGTGTCCAGTTCGAGGTACCGGTGGGTCGGCCGGGCGAAGCAGTACCGGCAGGCGTGGGTGCAGCCGCGGTACGGGTTGATCGTCCAGTTGAACGGCAACCCCGCCCCGGGCACCTTGTTCAGCGCCGAGCGGGCCAGCACCTCGTGGAACGTGACGCCCCGGAACTCCGGCGTCGTCACGCTCCGGACCAGCCCCGCGATCGACCCCAGCCCGGGCAACGTCCCGGGCACCTCTGCTTCGATCCGTTGTCCAGCCCATCGCATGGATGATAGTCGAACACATGTTCACTGGCGATTCAACTCACCGGAAGGCGTCAGCGTTCCGCACGGCCCACTCCCGGTACGCCAGCGCCTCCCGGCCGGTCACCTCCAGCACTGTCGGCTCGGGCGCCATCTTGTACTCCGCCATCATCCGGAACCCGTCCACCAGCCACTCCGCCGTCTCCTTGCCCATCAACGGCGCCCAAGCGGCGATCGCCTCCTCCGGCGACAACTCCTCGAACCGCAGCGGCCGCCCGATCGCGGCACCGATCAACTCCACCTCTTCCGGCTGAGTGATCGCCTCAGGCCCACTCATCATCAACTTGCGCCCGGTATAGCTCTCGTCCAGCAGGACGACGCGCGCCACCGCGGCGATATCCGCGAGGTCGATCGGCGTCTGCGCCGCCTCCGGGTACGGCGCCCGCACCACCCCTTCGGTCTTGATCGACTCAGCCCAGTCCAGCGTGTTGTTCATGAACTGCCCCGGCCGCAGATGAGTCCACTCGAACCCCGCATCCTCGATCGCCCGCTCCAGCCTGTAGTAGTGCCACCCCGACGGATCCCCCTGCGCCTCGTACTCCGCCGGCGAACCCGACAACGCGACCACTCGCCGTACGCCGGCCTTCAGCGCATGGGCGACGAAGTCATCCACCAGAGCGGGCAGCGGCGCGAGATAGACCGTGTCCACCCCCTTCAACGCGGCGGGCAGAGTCGAAGGGCGACCCAGATATCCCTCCGCGATCTCCACCCCGCCAGGCAAGGCGGCCTTCGCCGGATTGTTCGTCAGCGCCCGCACCGGAGCACCCGCGGCAACCAGTTCGTCCACCAGCAGCCGTCCCACACTTCCCGTCGCACCCGTCACCAGAATCGTCATTCTCGTAGGGTATACGAGAATAGACCTCGAGCGCCTATGAGAAAGTTCGTCGACGACCGAATCGGGGAGGAAAGATGGCAGAGCGGCACAGCGGCGGCGGTCCGGCCGACCGGACCCTGGCCTTGCTCTGGCGAAACCAGCACCCCGGTCCCGCGACCAAACCCCCGCTCGGCCGCCGTCCGACCCTCGACCTGAACACGGTGGTCGACGCCGGCATCGCCCTCGCCGACGAGAAAGGCCTCGCAGCCGCCTCGATGAACGGCGTCGCCAAAGCCCTCGGCGTCGGCACCATGACGCTCTACACCTACGTCCCCTCCAAGGAGGAGCTCCTCGACCTGATGGTCGACCAGGTCCTCGCCGAACGCGCCCTCCCCGGCCCCGGCGAACCACGGCCCGCCACCTGGCGCGACCAGATCAACCTGTACTCCGACCAGACCCGCGCCATGTTCCGCCGGCACCCCTGGCTGGCCAGCATCTCCACGATCCGCCCGCCCGTCGGCCCGGGCATGCTGGCCGCCCGCGAGTACCTGCTGTCGGCGTGCGCAGTACTCGGTCTGTCTGCTCGGCAGACCAATACGGCGGCGCTGGCGATCACGACGTACATCGACTCGGCGGCCGGTCTGGAGGCCGAGAGCGAGCAACTGGAACGGTCGACCGGGCAGAGCCACGACGCGTGGTGGAACGAGCGGTACGACCTGTGGGAGACGTACTTCGACGTCGAGCGGCACCCCACCATGACGGCGATCTGGAACGCCGAGGGCTATGGCGACGGCACCCGTGAGGCCGCCGACGAGTCCTATCGCTTCGGCCTGGACCGCCTGCTCGACGGCATCGAGGCCCTCAGAGATCCAGGGTGATCCAGGCGGGATCGTGGTCGGTGCCGTCGCGGGCCAGCTTGCGGCGGCGGCCGATGAAGGCACCGGTGAGCCTCGGCACCAGCGCCGGTGACAGCCAGATCTGGTCGATCAGGTCGAACGTGCGCGGCTGCCCGGACGGCTTGAAGGTCGAGGTCCACGCCGGGTTCGTCGGCAGTTGCACCGTCGTCGTGACCGTGCCGATCTCAGTCGGCGACTCGAGTGCGTTGGCCAGGCCTGCCTGCTGATAGGCGGCCAGCGCCGACGAGTCCGGGGTGTCGTTCATGTCGCCGCAGAGCAGGTACCGCTGACGGCTGCTCGTCCGGGCCGCGATGATCCGGGTGATCGTCTCGGCCTGCCGCTGCCGCAGTAGTTGCGCCGCGGCGGCGGCCGCGACCGGGTCGGCGACGGTGAAGTCGACGAACTTCGACTTCAGATGCGTCCCGAAAATGGTCAGCACGCGGCGTCCCTTGGCGTCCAGGATCTCCGCCTCGACCAGGTCGCGGGAGAAGATCGGCCGGGTCGGTACGTCGGGGTGGAACATCCGCTGATAACTCGTCACCCCACCCAGCGGCCGCCGGGACAGGATCCCAATGTCGATGAACCTGACTGCGTCGTTGCCGTCGATCACCATCACGTGCGGGTAGGCGCCGCCGAGGTGATCGCGGTTGAACTCCCGCAGGACATCGATGTTCTCGACCTCCTGCACCACCCAGACGTCGACATCCGCCGCCAGCAACCGCTCCGCGACCCGGTCGGTTTCCGCGGCCGGCTTGGACACCAGCAGCTTGCCCCGCCCGTCCAGCTGCAGCCGCCGCCGATGCTCGTCGTCGAACGTGTACGTCGCCGGCACCGAACTCGTCCCCGCCGCCAGCACCTCGACCGCCCCCGCGAAATTCCAGCGGTCGAAAAGATTGTTCAGATTGAACGTCCCCACCGTGAGCGTCATCAGCCCTCCCCAGGCTCAAGCCCCTTGCCTCACTGTACGGCTTGAGCTGGGGGGGTGGGAGGGTCAGACCTCGGTGTCGTCCTCGGGCTCCTCGTCGGTGTCGGCCAGGCTCCACTTCAGCTGGAACTCGACCTCCTCCTCGTCGTCCCCACGCTCGTGCTCGACACTCACCTGCGCGTTCTTCGGTACGGTGAACCGCTCGCCGGCGATCTGGATCCGGAACGGCTTGCCGGACTCCAGGGCATCCGCCAGCCGGCGCAGTTTGGCGGCGAAGTCCGCTACGGAGTACTCACGTTCAACATCTCTTTCAGCCATGCCCTAATCCTCACACCTAAAGGGTCCTTACTACTCCCACTCGATGGTGCCCGGCGGCTTGCTGGTGATGTCGAGGGTGACCCGGTTGATCTCGTCGACCTCGTTGGTGATCCGGGTCGAGATCTTCTCCAGTACGTCGTACGGCAGCCGGGCCCAGTCCGCGGTCATCGCGTCCTCGCTGGTGACCGGGCGGAGCACGATCGGGTGGCCGTAGGTGCGGCCGTCGCCCTGGACGCCGACCGAGCGGACGTCGGCCAGCAGCACCACCGGGAACTGCCAGATGTCGCGGTCCAGGCCGGCCGCGGTGAGCTCGGTCCGGGCGATCAGGTCGGCGGCGCGAAGGATGTCCAGCCGCTCCCTGTCGACCGCGCCGACGATCCGGATCGCCAGCCCCGGGCCGGGGAACGGGTGCCGGTAGACCATCGCCTCGGGCAGCCCGAGGGCCAGCCCGAGCTCACGGACCTCGTCCTTGAACAGCGTCCGCAGCGGCTCGATCAACGAGAACTGCAGGTCGTCGGGCAGTCCGCCGACGTTGTGGTGGGACTTGATGTTCGCCGTCCCGGTCCCGCCGCCGGACTCGACCACGTCCGGGTAGAGGGTGCCCTGGACCAGGAACTCGATGTGCCGCTCGGCGTCCAGCTTGCGGGCCGTCGCCTCGAAGGTACGGATGAACTCGCGGCCGATGATCTTGCGCTTCTGCTCGGGATCCGTGACGCCGGCCAGCGCGCTGAGGAACTGGTCCTCCGCGTCGACGACCTCCAGCCGGATACCGGTCGCGGCGACGTAGTCCTTCTCGACCTGCTCCGACTCCCCCGCGCGCTGCAGCCCGTGATCGACGTACACGCAGGTGAGCTGGTCGCCGATCGCCTTGTGCACCAGGGCGGCCGCGACCGCGGAGTCGACGCCGCCGGACAGCGCGCACAGCACCTGCTTGTCGCCGACCTGCTGACGGATCAGCTCGACCTGCTCGTCGACGACGTTCGTCGTGGTCCAGTCGCCCTTGCAGCCCGCGATGTCGTAGAGGAAGTGCTCCAGCACCGCCTGGCCGGCCTGAGAGTGCAGCACCTCCGGGTGCCACTGCACACCGGCGAGCTGACGGTCGAGATCCTCGAAGGCCGCGACCGGCGCACCAGTAGACCCAGCCAGTACTGCGAACCCGGCCGGCGGCGCGTACACCGCGTCGCCGTGGGACATCCAGACGTTGAGATCCTCCGGTACGCCGGCCAGCAACGTCCCAGGCTCGCTCACGGAGACCGGCGTCCGCCCGAACTCGCGCAGCCCGGTCCGCCGGACCTCGCCGCCGAGCGTCTGCGCCATCGCCTGGAACCCGTAGCAGATCCCGAACGCGGGCACCCCGGCCTCGAACAGCCCGGAGTCCACCCGCGGCGCGCCCTCGGCGTACACCGACTGCGGACCGCCCGACAGGATGATCGCCTTCGGATTCCGGGCGAGCATCTCCTCGACCGGCATCGACGACGGCACGATCTCGGAGTACACCTTCGCCTCGCGCACCCGGCGTGCGATCAGCTGCGCGTACTGCGCCCCGAAGTCCACGACCAGAACCAGCTCATGCTCAGTCACCTGCAAAGGGTATCGGTGCAGGTCAGCGGGACTGTAATCGCGCCAGATCCCGCCGCCCACACCGGCCCGCGCAAAGGCTTCCCCGTGCTCAGCCTCTAGTCCAGACCACCCGGCCAGTCTGGAATTTCCAGAATTTCCGGCACTGGCCGAGTAAGATGGGAGCATGTCGACGTACACGATGACCGAGGCGAACAAGAAGACCGCCGAGATGGTGAACGAGGCGCGCTACGGGCATCAGCCCGTGCTGATCACCGACCATGGTAAGCCTGCGGCGGTGCTGATCTCCCCGGAGATGCTCGCGCGCTACCAGGCTCTCGAGGACGCTGCTGACCTCGCGGTGATCGAGAAGATCAAAAAGCGCGGGCCACAGTGGGTCAGCGGCGAAGAGGCGCAGCGGATGATGGACGAGATGCTGGCCGATGCGGACGCAGCGGACCAGGCACGGTGACCGATCGCAACCTCATCTACGACACCGCCTGGCTCCCGGCATTCAGAGAATTGGTTGCGACCGCCAAGGTGACTGCCCGTCGGGTGATGGTGGCTGTGAACATGCTCGCCCGCGATCCGGGCCCGCCGGGCAGTTCACGCCTCAGCGGCAGCACCTTCCACCGGCTCCAAGTGGGCGACTACCGGGTCCTGTACGAGGTCGGCGACGACTTGGTGCGGGTGTGGTCGCTCGGCCGGGTGCCGGGGTGACCTGCAGGGCGCGGGTGATCTGACGATCCGATTGGTCCGGCGTCAAGCGCGAGTCACCAGCACCCGCGCGGGCGCGCGAAAGGAGAGCAGCTCGATCATCGGCGGCTCAATCTCGACAGCCCGTACTGCGGACAGCAGCGGCGCCGCGCATCCTAAGGCGATCCGGGCCTCCAGTCGCGCGAGACCGGCGCCCAGGCAGCGGTGGACGCCGAGCCCGAAGGCGAGATCGGCGGGCCCGCCATGGCCGGTCAGCCCCAGCAGCATTGGCTCACCGGCGGGCAGCTCCACGTCACCGACCGCAACCGGCCGAGTCGTGACCCGGCGCCAGGTCGGGACGGATGACGAATCGCGCAGTACGTCCTCGACGACCGCCGCCGCGTCGTCGTCGACAGCACGACCCAGCATCCGGAGGAAGGCGGTCGAGATCAGCTGGGTCGTCGTTTCCTGGCCGGCGATCAGTAGGAAGTAAGCCACAGCGCATACCTCTTCATCGCTCAGCCCGAGCCGCACCAACACCCCGAACAGGTCCTCGCCCGGCAACCGACGAGCCGCCAGGACCCGCTTCCGCAACCATCCGTAGAACTCCGCCGCACTGTGCGCGAGCTCCAACTGCCGATCGTCATCCGGCCAGCCCCAGAACAACTCCAGCGACTCCCGGCTCCACGCCTTCAACTCCGGTACGTCGACGTCGCGCAACCCGAGCATGTCCAGGAGCACCAGCGCCGGCGGCTCGGCCGCGATCACCTCGACCAGGTCCGTCGTACCGGCGTCGAGCAACTCCCACGCGACCGCCACCCGATCGGACACCAGCCTTCGCGTCAGCGGTTCGACCGCGGCAACCCGAGCCGGGCTGAAGAACCGCGCCACCGCCGCCCGAATCGGCCGATGCGACGCTCCGGCGTTGTTCGCCAGCGTCGGCGGCAACACGAACCCGACCCCCTGCAGCACCCGCAGTGCTTTCACGCTCAGCGCGGTGTGGGCGACGACCGCGTTGTCCGGCCGAAACGTCTCCGGATCGAGCAGCACCTCACGAACCTCAGCCGGCTCGTCGACAACCCACATCCCCAGCTCTTCGTCGTACCGAGCCGGGCAGCGAGTCATTTGCCGAACCAGCCCGCCGCCGCAGCCACGAACGCCTCCCGATCCAGGTCCCCGGCGCCCGCCGGAACCCGCCCGATCACCGGTACGCCGGTCGTCGTCGGCAAGTCGTCCAAGTTGCACTGCTCGGCGAGATCCGGCTCAGCCGGCCAGGATCCGATCACCAGACCGGCAATCGGCAACCCCCGCGCCCGCAACGCCTCGACCGTCAGCCCGGCGTGGTTCAACGTGCCCAGACCGGCGCGAGCGACCACCACGAACGCGAACGGAATCTCCAGCCCGGCCGCGAGATCGGCCAGATCGTTGCCGTCGTCATCCAGTCCGACCAGCAACCCGCCCGCGCCTTCGACCAGCACCAGGTCCCGATCGGCCGCCAGCTTCTCGATGGTTTGCGCGTGCTCATCGACGGACGGCAGCGCAACACCTTGCCGCCGCCCAGCCGTCGTCGGCGCCAGCGGCTCGAGCAGCCGCACCCCTTCGTGCAGATCGTCCAGCCCGGTCAGCCGCTGAACCTCCTGCAGATCCCCCGGCTCATCCGCGGTAACCCCCGTCTGCGCAGGCTTCACCACCGCCACGCGCCCGACCGCACTCGCCGCCAGCGCAGCCGTGACCACGGTCTTCCCCACCCCGGTGTCAGTACCGGTAACGAACAGAACCTTGTGCATCAGCTGATCCTAGAAGCCTGGGGACAGCCCCAGGGACAGACCCCAGGGTGCAGGGGTCCGCACGAAGCTGACTAACGTTTTTCAGCTCACCCGCTGGGCTGGGTTGTGTCCAGGGAGTAGCTCCTCGATCAGGGCGTGGGTCTCGGCGCTGAGCAGGAGTCCCTGCCCCTGGGCGGTCTCGCCGAGGAGTTGGACGACCTGCTCGGCAGCGACTTGGCCACCATGGCGGAACTCGGCGATCAGCAGGTCGCGCCAGAGGTACTCCGTACCCACGGTCAGCCGGAGTCCCGCCCTTGCTGCGTTGGCTGCGCCGGCTGGATCGTCGTCGCCGATGGACAACTCCGCGAGGCGGTGCGCCGCCTGTGCGACGAGATCTGGGACAACGCGTTCCAGGTGCACGCGAGCGATCCACGAGTAGGCGCCTGGCGCACGACCGCTGAGGAACTGACCTCGGACCAGGTGCATTCCGCGCCGGAGGAGTTCTCGTTCATCTCGGGTGGTCTGCGCCGTTCTGCTGCGCCGCAACAACTCGCAGAAGCAATCCCAGTCCACAGCCACCTCCGGTCCGAGGTAGAGCCGTCCGGTGCTGTCGCTACGGAGCTGGTGTCCGCCTTGCGAATCGGTACCGAGCCATTGCCGGACACGTTGCACGGTCGCGTCGCGGACTTCGGCGGTGACTCCTCGGGGCCAGACCGATGCGGCCAGCACGCTGGGGTGCACGCCGCCGGGATGAAGTGCGAGGAAGGTGACGAGCTCGGTCGCGAGCGGTTCCCGGGCGGCCTCGAGCTGGCCCTGAGCTCGTACTTCGAGCCTTCCGAGCACACCGACTCGCACTTTGGCAGTGACCCAGGCCGAGTCGTCGCCCGACCTGCCTGTCTGCGGCACCCGGAGTTGTCCGGCTGGATCGGCGGTGGTCGAGCGAGCCGAGGCGAGCAACTCGGTGACCAGGTCGAGGGAGCTCTCCGCGAGTCGGCTCGCCCGGACTGTCAGGCCGAGCGACGGAACTCGGAGGGTCCCGGACTCGTCCACGAGGAGCTGCCACCGTGCGCCGGCGACAGGGCCGGCGATCAGCAGGCCGAACCCGCTCTGTCCACGTCCTGCCAACGTCGCAAGCCTGGTCGCGGAGGTCTCGCTCGGCGGCGCACCCAGGACGACATACCGCGGCACCTCGTCCGCTGCACGGCCGGTCCGGCCGGACAGTACATCGAAGTCCGTTCCGCCCGCCTCGAATTCCGGGATCAGAGCGTCGAGGTCACGGACGACGCGGAGCCGGTCGGACAGGATCTGGTCGAGTCCGTCGGGCAGGGACCAGGCGGTCACCTCGAGGAGATCCGCCCATGGGTTGGTCGCGAGCTGCACGGCCACGGAGTTCGCCACCTCGCGGGCCACCACCGAGTCCCCCTGAATGCTCACCGCGCCACTGGCCGCTTCGAGGTTCACCAATGCGTCGCGGCCCTCCTCGTCGCGCCCCAGGCAGACCAGGGCCGGGTACGGCGCGGCACCGCCGGTGTCCGTGGTCAGTTCGGATCGGGCGAGCCGCCAGCGCTGACCCTGTTCGAGGGTTTGCCACGGAGTAGGGGCGGGTTGCTGGCCAGGTGCGAGCAGGAGCTCGATCCACTCGTCATCGATCAGCGCGGCGAAGACCGGCGGCAAGGGGACGCCGGCAGCTTCGCAGTCATTGCCCAAGGCACGCAATGCCCAGTCGAGTGCGATCGATCGCGAAGGATCGCCGCCGACCCGGAGTGCGACCTCGGCCGCTGTCGCCGCCTGCTCCGGATCGCGGCCGCGGCGTCGCCGGCGCTCCACCAGGAGGAGGGCAAGGAGGCCCGCGGTCAGCAGCCCGCCGCCGAGGAGGTCGCTGGGCAGGCGCCAGCGTGAGTCGGACTGCACTGCGTCCGAGCCGGCGTGCCCGTGGTCCGTGACGCTCGGCTGCTCGACGTGATCGTCTGCTCCGGCGGTCTGCTTCGGCTGCTCGACCGGCTTCGGAGTCTGCGTACGGTGCTGGTCCAGGGGCACCTCGGTGGGCAGCCGCGAGACCCCGACCGCGTCCTCGGGCATGATCAGGTTCCAGCCCGGCATGATCAGCCGGGCGAGGTGCAGCCGCTGGCCGTCCGGCTGGATCCGGTCCTTGTTGAGCTCGTAGATCTCGGGATAGCGGCGGCCGTCGTTGAGATGCTTCTCCGCGATGTCCCACAGGTTGTCGTGGTGGTGCCCGTGCGGCGCCTTGACCAGGTAGACCTTCTTGCCCGCCAGCGGATCCTTGTTGCCTACGACCTGGCTGGTGCCCGCGGAGGTACCGGTAGCAGTTGCCACGACGGCTACTTGCGACGCAGGCTCTTGCTGACTTGCGCTCACCGTGTGTGTCGCGGAAGCCGACGGTCCAGCGGGTGTCGCGCCCGCACCTGCGACTGCCTGGCCGGTCGCGATCCCGGTCACGATCAGCGCACTGACGAGTACTCGCGCGATGCGCTGACTTCCACCACCCAGCGGGATGGGCCGTGGTACGCCATGACCTCGGAGGGCATTGGCCAGCTCGGCGATCACGCAGACGACGAAATGCAGCCACGCCACCCAGACCACGAAGGTGAGAACTGTCAGCAGCGCCCCGATCCCGATCGGCTGGGACAGGTTTTCCTTGGTCGGCCAGCCCTGAGGAAGCGGTGGTGGTCCTGACAGAAGCAGGAGCGCAACAGGGACTCCAGCTATCAGGAGCAGCAGCGCGATCGCCGCCACAAAGGCGCGACCGGCTGAGCGGTGTCGCCGCGGTTCCGGGCGCTCCAGGAAGCGCTGCGGACTAGGTGTCTGCGTCATCGTCTCTCCTCCTACGGCCCGTCCACCGCTGCGGCGGTCGCCTCGCCCTGCACCGTGAAGGAACCGATGCCGACCAGGTTCAACAGCACCGTTTCGACGGTCCCCTCAGCCGAGGCGGTTACCTCGCCACCGTCGACTGACACCGAGATGTTGCGGTAGCCACGGTCGGCCATGAATTCCGTCGCCCGGTCGATCGCGGTTCCGCGGTCGACCACCAATTCACCACGACTCCGGTACGCCGCTTCGTCAATCGCTCCGGCACCGTAGCGTGCGGCCTGCTCGGCATCATCGGCGATCCGCTGCCTCCCGTTCAGGGCCAGCCCGCCGTCGATCACCAAACCCGCGCCGGCCAGCAACACGGTGGCGAATCCGAGCATGAACACGGTGGCGGATCCCCGCTCCGTGCGCCGCCTCATCCTGTTCTCCGGTAGGTGTCCAGCGGTGCCGAACTGCTGGCGCTGAACTCTCTGGACCCTGGCAGGCCGATCAGCCCCAGGCCGGCGTACGAGACGTCGCAGCTGACCGTCACGGTAATGGTGCCGCCAGCAACGAAATCGCCGGTCAGCTCGATCGGCCGGCACTGTTCGGGATTCCGCAAGGACGCCGCCGCGACGTCGCGGGCCGCGGCCTCGGCCGCGCCCGCGGTTCGCTCGAGCGATGCCGCCCGGGCGGCGTCCCGGCTGGCGGCCTCGATGTCACCGCGGAGCGCGACGTACCGGCCGCAGGCGACCACGAGCAGGATGAAGGCCATCATCACCGGAGCGAGCAGAACGATCTCGATAGCCATCGAACCGCGATCGTCACGACGACGTTCAGCGGTCCGCACGGAACTCCTCCAGAGGGCCTTGGACGACCTGGGTCACGGTCGGTGGGTCGATGAACGGGGTGATCTTGAGGGCGTGACCGGTCACCACCACCCGGACCTGCTCGGTGCCGACCGGTTCGACCGTCACGGCCACGTCCTCGAGGATGCCTTTGCCAACCTTGTCCGAGTACGCCTGCCCAGCCGTCTGCGCGGCGCCACTGTCGAGCGTCGTACGGGCCGTCCGCGCGGCCTCGCGAGCGGCGGACGACGCGGCCTGGTTGCCCAGGTAGATCAGGGCGAACTGGATGGTCAGGAAGATCGACAGCATCAGGATCGGCGCGTAGACCACCAGCTCGATGGTGCTGGCACCGAGCTCCGAGCGGAGCCGGCGACGCCGCCTCGTCCTCCCCGACCGGTCAGCCATGGGTCACAGCGGCAGCTTCTCGGCCTTGCCGGTCAGCTTGCTCAAGATGATCGCGCCGACGGCCAGAGCGACGCCGATGAGCAGTGCCGAGATGATTACCCACTCGACCGCGGAGGCGCCTTGCTCGGACGACCGGGCACGATCGATCCGGGCTCCGATCAGTACCCGGAGCAGCATGACCGCCTGATTGGTCGAAGTTGTCATCGTCGTTCCTTTCTGTTCGGTCACTCGGTGCGTCACAGTCCCATCACCCGGGCGACCGCTGGGTAGATCAAGAAGAGCAGGAAGCCGACGCAGAGCAGCATCTGGGCCATCAACATCGACTGGGACCGCGCCTGCGCCCGGCCTTCGGTGTCGGCCAGTTCGCGCCGCCGCATGGAGACCGCACGGGCGGTGAGCGACTCCCGAACCTTTGCGCCGTCCTCTGCAACCAAGGCCAGCGCTGCCGACAGGTCGCGGAGCTCGTCGATGGACAGCTCCTCGCCGAGCTCGCCGAGGGCGGCCCACGGGGTGATTCCCTGCAGCCGCGCGGTCTCGAGGGTGTCCCGGATCCGCACGAACGCCCAACCGTCGCTGATCCCGGACGCCGACGACAGCGCCTCGGGTACGCCGCGGCCACCGGCCAGGTTCATCGCCACCAGGTCGAGGAAGGCGCTGACGACGTGCCGGAAGTCGCGACGGCGGTCCGCCGCGACAGTGCGCAGTTGCGCGGTCGGCAACACCAGGCCGATGGCCACCCCGACCAGTGCCAGCCAGACCGGAACCACGACGGGGATGCCGCCGGTCACCACACCGACCGGAGCGAGTACCAGGATCGGTACGAAGAATCCGGCCACTCCGCTCATCAGGCTGGAGGCCAGGTGGGCTTCCAGCGATCGGCCGGTCACGCCGAGGTCGGCGCGGATCGCCGGTGGCAGCTGGAAGCCCCGGGCATCCAGCAGCCGGCGCAGGTTCCCACCCAGGCGGCGTGCGCGCAGCGACTCTGCCTGATGCCGCCGGTCGGCAGTCAAGCTGACCTCTTGACGGAACCGGCGCCGGTCCGCGTCGAGCTGCATCAGGCCGACCGCACCGTCGGGCGCGGATCGGTCCAGCAGCCGGATGCCGAGCAGCAGCCCCAGTCCCATCACGGCACCGCCGAGCATGATCAGGGTCATCGCCGGCTCCCGCTCTCGGCGTCGGGAAGCCGATCGCGCGCGTGCAGAAAGCGCTCCGGTACTTCGAAGCTCGCCAGCCGCCGCAGCCAGAAGAACCCGACCGTGTACAGCCCGAGGATGACCAGCAGAACGCCCTGGCCGACCGGGCTGGAGTACGGCTCCACGTAGTCACGGTTGAAGATCGACAACCCGAAGACGAACACCAGCGCGACCGCGATCACGATCTGCACGCTGCGCCTGGTACTCCGCCGTCCGGCATTGACCCGTTGGCGCATGTCCAGCGCGGCTCTGGCCGACTCGGCCAGTGAGGTCAGTACTTCGCGCAGGCCCGGACCGCGGAGCCGCGCATTCAGAATCAGGGTGGCGACGATGAGATCGACGCTCGAGTCGTTCATCTCGTCGGCGAACTTCTGCAACGCCTGCGGCAACGGAACCCGGACCCTGAGCCGATCCGCAAGGACTGACAGCTCTTTCAGGATGGCCGGCGATGCCGCGTAGGCGGTGGCGGGGATCGCTTGCTCCAAGCCGACCGCACCCGCGACGGTGTCCCGCAGCGATTCCGTCCAGGCAGCTACTGCGTCGAGCCGGGCGATGGCCACCCGTTCCTCGTTGGCGCCACCGAACAGCATCGGCCAGGCGAAGACGAGGACTCCGCTGGCGATCGTTGCGACCGGCCACCGGGTCAGCAGCAAGACCAGCAGGGCCACACCGACGGCGATGGGCAGCCGGAGACCGGCTCGCCGCAGCGCTCCGACGATCGCCGACGGCGCCTTCAGCTCGGCGGACTGCTCCCGGGGGACCAGGGCCATGATCAGCAACAGGAGGGCTCCACCAGCGACCGCGCCGGCCAGGACGATCAGCAACAGAGAAGGTGAGATGGCGTTCACGACGCCCACCCGGCCGGCGCCGCGCCTTGGTAGCCGACGGCCTGGAGCTCCGGCATACAACTGATGGGGGCTGCCGGCACCGCCATCCCACCCGGGCCGGCGGCGAAGATCTCGCTGGACAGCACCCTGCCGTCCACGCCGTTGACCTCGCGCACCGAGGTGACCACCCGGCGCAGGTTGCCGCCGCTGGCGAACTCGTTGCGCCGCTCGACGAAGACCACGAAGTCGATCGCCCCGGCGATCAGCATCATCGTGGCATCGGCCGGAAGCCGCTCGGCGGACTGGATCGCGTAGGTGCAGATCCGGTTGAAGACCTCCAGCGAGGAGTTCGCGTGGATGGTCGACAGCGAGCCGTCGTTGCCCTGGCTCATCGCGTTCAGCATGGTGACGATCTCGTCGCCGAGTACCTCACCGACGATCACCCGGCTCGGATTCATCCGCAGGCTCCGCCGGACCAGGTCGGCCATCACGATGGCGCCCTGGCCTTCCGAGTTCGACAGCCGCTCCTCCAGGGCCAGCACGTTCGGGTGCAGGTCCTCGAACTCGTCGAGTCCGAGCTCCAGTGCCCGCTCGACCGTGATCAGCCGCTCGTCGGCCGGAATCTCGTTCGCCAGTGCTCGCAGGAGCGTCGTCTTCCCGGCGTTGGTGGCACCGGCGATCATGATGTTCTTCCGTGCCTGGACAGCCGCGGACAGGAAGGATGCCAGGTCAGGGCTGATGGTGCCGTAGTCGATCAGCATCTCCAGGCTCACCCGGGCCAACCGGGCTCGCCGGATCGACAGCGACGGCCGTGAGCACACCCCCATCAGAGCCGACAACCGGCTGCCGTCGGGGAGGCGTAGGTCCAGTTGTGGGTTGGCGGAGTCGAACGGGCGACTCGCCAGTCCGGAGTACGCGGCGAGTGTCTGGATCAGCTCCACCAGCTCGTCGTCGGATTCCGCGACCGGGTCGGCCCGTTCCTCGCGGCCATCGGCGTACCCGATGAAGACGCGGTCACAGCCGTTGATGTCGACGTTCTCCACCATGGGGTCATCCAGCAACGGCTGCAGCCGGCCGACACCGAACAGCGCGGCATGGATGCCGTCGGCAAGGTCCTGCTCCTCGCCCGCACCGGGCGGGGTCCGGCCGGCGGCCAGTTCTCCCCGCGCATGCGCTTCCAGGACGCGCGCGACGACCGCTCGGGCGAACTGGCGCTCGTCTTCCGCCGTCATCTGCGGGAGACCGTTGGCGGTGTCCTCGCGTCGCTGACGGGCCAGGATCTCCGCTACTTCCTCACGGAGGCTGCGTACGAGTGATTGGTCCATCAGCCGCGTCCCCAGCTTTGTCCGAGAGGTTGAGCCGGCGGCACACCCTCGACGCGGTCGCGCCCGAGCGCTCGTAGCCGGTCGCCGATCTCGGCTGCCGACCGCGTGAGCAACGACTGCCTCGCCCGGCGGCTGTCTCCGATCCGGATCGCGGCTGCTGCCTTGTCGTCCTCGGCCAGGATGCCGAGCACCGAGGCCGACAGCCCGGCCTGCGTCAAGATCGCCCGAAGGTTGCCCGCGGAGCGTGCATCCCGGTACGACGTGACCAACGCGACGCCGACCGGCACAGCGTCGTACGAGCCGAGTTGCAGGATGTCGGACAGACCACGGATCAGCTCCCGGAGGTGCGACAGCCCTTCCAGCGTTGGCCGCGCGAGCATCAGAACCGCGTCCGCACTCTGCAGGATGGGCACGGTCGCAGAGCCAGGCATCAGCCGGCCGCAGTCGGCGATCACGTCCCGGCCAGGCACCGAGCGCAGTGACTTCGCCAGGTGTTGCCAGGTCGGGCCGAGGCCCTGGACCTGACCTGGTGAGCTGACACCGGCCAGGACCTCCAGGCCGCCCGACAGTTGCTGCACGTGGTCGGTCAGCCGAACTTCCGCGGTACCTCGTCGGACCGCTGCGCCGAGTGAAAGCAGCCCTCGGTCAGGGTCGAGCGGCTGGCCGGACGGATCCCTGTAGCGCAAGGCGATGTCGCCGCCGGCGGGATCGAGATCCGCCAGAATCGGCTCGCCTGGCCAAACGCCGGCCAGGGCCACCGCCGAAGTTGTGACCCCCGGGGAGCCCTTGGCCGCGGCGACGACGTACAGACCCACTACTTGTCCTCCAACGAAGCACCGCGTTGCAGCAGCGCGACCGCGATCTTGTTGTTGCCGGAGGCATCGGTTATCGCCTGGACGTCCTGCCGGTCGACCAGCACGGTCGCCGTCTTCACGGCCGTCGAGGACTTCTCCCCGAGCCCGGATCCCTTCTTCTCGTCCGCACTGACGGTCAGCACCGTGGCCTCACCGATCACCGCGGGTGGGGTGGATCCCTGGCCGATCCTGACCAACTCGACGAGATCGCCGGAAGCCAGCCCTTCGGCGGGAGTCCGTCCGTCGACCAGGACGATGCCGACCGCGGCCTTGCCTGCTTGCAGCGGACCCTGCAGCGTCAGCATCGCGCGGTCCAGCAGTTGACCTTTGGCCATCGCCACCTTCGCGTAGCGGCCGACCACCTGACCTGCAAGAGAAGTCGAGATCAGGCCGGGAACGTCACCGGCCACCTGCGCCTCGGTGAGATCGGCGCGGGTGATCTTCTGCCCGACGGCCACATCCTGTGACACCTGCAGGTACGACTGACGCTCGTCCATCCGGACCGCGAGCACGCCGGCCACCAACGCGCCACCGACAACCAGCAGCGCAGCCAGAGCCGCGATGGCGGGACGCCGTCGGCGAGGTGTGGTCGGAAGCCGACTGGACGTTGGTGCGGGACCAGGAACGCCTACGCCTCGTTGGGCGCGCTGACGTTGCCGATCCGCCGACTCGGTGCCGGCTTTGCTGGACATCTGACCCGCTCTCCTCACGGCTTGGCGGGGTTCCTCTGGGCGGCGAGCAGCGCCCGCCCCCGCTAGGCGTACGCCAACAAACTGACGTCCAACTCAGTCAGTCCGTGCAACAGTAACGTGCTGAGCGGTCACTTTGGGTCAGTGCAAGTTGCAGCTTCCTGCAACTTGCCGCGACTGGTTGCGGACCCGCTGTCACCTACGATCAGGTGTTTGTATCAGATCTCGGGGAGGCTGGAGTGAACCGGTACGGCGC
>NZ_AQUZ01000057.1 GCF_000372465.1 Kribbella catacumbae DSM 19601 | reverse complement strand
AACAGCGCGGGTCATCATTGGGGTCGATGACGCGGTTGCCGGTGGGGTCGTTGAGGGTGACGGGGTTGCCGGCGCCGTAGGCGTAGAGGTTGGGGAGGGAGGAGGCGACGCCCGCGTTGTACGTCATGGTGTCGCGGGAGTTGAAGGTGCCGGAGTCTGGGTTGTACCAGCGGGCGCCCTGATTGACGTCGCCNGAGCGGGGGTCGGTCCAGTCGCCTTGGTAGCCGATTCGGTACTTGAGGCCGTTGGCGGCTGTTGAGTTGCCGAAGGGGTCGTAGGTGCGGGAGTCCGGGAGGCCGGTGGTCAGGGTGGTGTCGGTGGGGTCGAAGCCGCCGAAGACGTCTCCGTGGCGGTCGGCCAGGACGAGGCGTTTGGTGGTGTCGTAGCCCACCGACAAGAGGCCGTCGCCGGCGCTTCGGCCGAAGAACTGGGTTCCGTCGGACACTGGCTCGTCGCTGAAGCCGTCGTAGCGCATTCGGGCCGTGCCGGCCTGGACTGGACGGTCGAGTGCGTCATAGGCGAAGTCGCGATCCGAGCTGCGGATCATCCGGTCGAAAGCGTCGAACGTGAATGCTTCCGTTGTCGCCCCGCTGACCTTGGAGAGCAGCGCTCCCCGCGCGGAGTACGTGTAGGTCGAGGTGCCGTCGTTGATCAGGCGGTTCCGCTCGTCGTACGTCGCCAGCTTGGTCCCGTTCTTGATCCGGTTGCTGGCGGCATCCCAGCCGTACTCCGTCGTCTTGGCGCCAGCCGTCCACGACGTCAGACGACCAAGCTGGTCATAGACGTAGGTGTTGTCACCAGCACCAGCCACCCCAGTGGTCTTCTTCGAAGCCACGTTGTTGTCAGCGTCATAGCCGTACACCGCCGACGACACCGAGGCGGTGCCGGCCTTCAACGTGTCGGAGTTCATCCGGCCGAAAGCGTCGTACCCGACCGTCCGGACCCGCGCCGAGCCGTAGTCGATCGTGGAAAGCTGTCCGGCAAGGTTGTAACCGAGAGTCTGCAGAGACCGCGTGACCGGATCCGTCACCGTGGTCGGCCGACCGTTGGTGTAGGTGAAGTCGGCCGTACCCGCAGCGTCGATCCGCTGAGTCAGCTGACCGTCGGCGTCATAGCCCTGCGTCGACGTACCCGACGGGCCATCCGCGCGCAGCAGCATCCCGCGATCGTTGTAGGTATAGGTGTTGACGCCATCCAACGAACTCGAGGTCGCCAGACGCCCGGCAAGGTCATAGCCGAGGTCACGAGTCGCAGTGGAGACCTCCGCACCCGTGCCCTCCTCCTTGGCCAACCTCCCTGCAGCATCGAACGTCCGCGCCCGCTGCACCCCGCCCGGCGACAACAACGACACCGGATTACCTGCCACGTCGTACGACGCCGTCCAGGTCCGGTCAACCGCCGCCGGGTGAGTGGTGGTCGAAGGCTCGATCACCTTCTCCGGCAACCCGAGCGAGTTCACCGAGTAGATGGTCGAGTTGCCGCGCCCGTCGGTGTAGCGCGTCCGGTTCCCGGCGGCGTCGTACCCGTACCCGATGGTGATCGAGTCCGTCGCCGTCACCGGATCGACCTGCTTGGTGAGCCGCCCGACTGCGTCGTACGTGAAGATCGTCGGCCGCTTCCCACTCGCCGGCGTCGACGAGATCAGGTTGCCGTCCGCGTCGTAGGCCAACTGCGTGGTCCCCAGCGATGCATTCGCCGCATCCAGGGTCTTCGACGCCACCAACTGACCGACCCGGTCGTACGTCGCGACGCCGCTGCGCCCCATCCCGTCCGTACTGCGAACCTGCCGCCCGACGTAGTCGTATCCGAACTTGGAGATCACGCCGTTCGGGTCGTTGGACTGGATGACCTGCCCGAGACTGTCGTAGGTGCTAGTCGCAAAGGCACCAGACGGTGTCTGGGCTTTCACGACGTTGTCCCTATCGTCGTACGTCAGCCGCGTGACGAAGTTGCCCGCAACCGGTTTGCGCTCGACATCGGTCGAGGTGACGACGCGATCCAGATCGTCGTAGGTGAACTTCTTCACCGCACCCAACGGATCGGTCGTCGACTCGACCTCACCGTTCGGCGTGTAGGTGATCTTGGTGAGAGCCCGATCATCGTTCGTCTTGCCGGGCGCATCGATCTGGACCTGCTGGTTCAGATAGTTGTAGGTGAACCGGGTGGCGTTCCCCCGCTCGTCGATCTGCGCGAGCACATTGCCGACGGCGTCGTACTCGAACCTCGACTTCGGCGTCACCGCTTGACCACCCGGCGGCGTGTACTGCGGCGCCGACACCTCGACCGTCCGGCCGAGCTGGTCGAAGCCCGACTTCACGATGTTGCCGAGAGCATCCTTCGACGAGGTCGCCTGACCGAACGCGCCGTACCCGACCAGAGCCGTCGGCTGCACGTCAGCCGGAGTGCCGCCGTCCTGCTCCGCCTTGACCTTCGGTGCCACCGTCTTCACCTGGCGGCCCAGCTCGTCGTAATTGTAGGTCGTGGTGAAGTCGGCCTTGACTGCGCCGACTGCATTGCCACGCGGTGCCGTTGTCGACGTCGACAACCCACGCTGGTCAAAGGTCCACGACGTCGTGAGTTGAACACCACCAGTGTTCTCTACCGTCTGCGACACCCGCCGCCCCGCGGCATCGAACACATAGCTCGTGACATCAGTGACTGCGGTCGGCCCGGCGATGTCGGCATTCGACCATCCGCCGGTCGTCTCCTCTTTGGTGATATTGCCGGCGAGGTCGTGGGTGTAGGTCGTCTTCCGCTTCAGGCCATTGGGGTCAGCCGTTTCGGTCAGGACCCGGCCTGCCGCATCGATCGTGTACTTGGTGGTGAATGTGTTGTTGTCGGTGTTTGCCTCGATGCGGTTGCCCGCAGCGTCGTAAACGTTGTTCTCGAGTATGACGTTGCGCGTCGTGCCGTCGGGGTCGTGGAAGCCGACCAGTGTCCTGCTCTTCAACGTGTCGTCGGCGTTGTACTGGTACGTGACGACTCTGCCCATCGCGTCGACGTCGGCAGATTTACGGCCGGCCTTGTCATACTGGGTCTTGGACCGTACTGCGTACTCGATGCCCTCCCGCGGCCCATCGGGCGGCGGGTTGTTCGGGTTGGCCGGCAGGTTCATGTCCCAGACCTCGGTCAGCATGTCGAGGTCGCTGTACTTGTACTCGAACCGGTTCCCGTTCGCGTCTTCCGACCACGTCCTGTTGCCTGACGCGTCATAGCCTTGCTGGGCTTCCTTGCCAGTGGCATCGATCGTGCGAGCCAGCCGGTTCCGGTCGTCGTACTCCAGCGTCGTCACCCGCGGCTCGTCCGGGGTCTTGAGATCCCGCGCGGTCGTCTTCGTGACGTTGCCATCGGCGTCGTACTCGAGGTCTGCCTTCTGCTGGTGCTGGTCTCCGGTCACCGCATCGGTGGTGACCGGACCGGTGATCGCGATGACCCGCGACATCTTGTCGTACTCGTAGGTCGTGGTCACACCGCTCGGGTACGTGTCCGAAACCTGGGTCTCGGTCTTCTTCCGCCCGATCTCGTCATAGGTGTACTTCGTCACCAGGCCCGAAGGTGCGGTCAACTGCACCAACTGACCGTGCTCGTTGTACAGGTACTGCGTCGAGGAGGTGACCGACGAGCTCATTTTCACCGTCGCGGTCTTCAACAGCCCAGGTGGCATCGCCTTCCCATCCGGCCCAGTCTGCACACCGTCGGTGTAGGTGTAGGTCTTCAACCCACCATCGGGGCTGAACTCCGACGCGACATCACCCGACACCGTCAGGTTCATGCTCCGCTTGTAGGTGTCGTCAGTCGCGCTCGCCGACCGGCCATCGCGGAACGCTGCCAGCTTGTCCCATCGCGGATCCAGCGGCGGCCATGCCTCGTGCGCGTGGTACGTGTTGTAGTCGGTCCGGCAATCCGCCGCGGGCACCGTGCGGCAGGTCTTGGTGGAGAGCACGTTGCCACGGGCGTCGTAGGTCATGCTGACCTCGCCACCAGTTTCACCGGTGACCTTGGTCAGCTGCCCAGTCTTGTCATGAGTGAAGCTGCGGACCGAGTAGTCCTCCGGCCAATGCGGCGTCGTGTCGACCGTCCAGGGCTTGTGGGTGTCGGCAGCCACCGGTCGGCCAGTACGCAGCAACCAGCCACCCAGTGCGTCGTATTCGTAGACGTATGAGGTGGAGCCAGGTCCTGTGACATTGACGGTGCGGAGCAGGTCCTTGCTCGTACCGGTCACCTTTGGGTCGCCGATCGTCCAAGCGCCGCCGTCCGCGTCGACATAGCGTTGTACACGATCCTTGGCCGGGTTGTACTCGATCTCGGCAGTGCTTCGGCCAGCCCCGGACGTGATGGACGTCAACTGGTCAGCCGAGGTAAGGCCTTGCTGCCAATGGGCAGCAACTTCCTTCGTCGTCAGCGGGTGCGAGTACAGCGCGACCTCGTCGATCTGACCGGTGAGGTACTTCGTCGTCTCATTTCCGTAGGCCGGCCAGGCACTCGGCGTTGCGACCGTGGCGGAGCCGACCTGATTCATCGTGAACAAGTCGTGGTCGACCACGCTCTGGGTGATCGTGCCAATCGCGACGCCATCCAGGTACAGCGACTGCCGGGTGCCCACGGAGCTCAGCACGACATGGTGCCACTGGTTGTCGTTGACTGCGGGAGCCGATGTCATGGGTGCGGCAGATCCATGCCAGAACTGACCACGCAGCTTGCCGTCACTGCCGACGTACAGCGCTGGCATACCGCGGCTGATCTGACCCTTGATGGCCCATCCGTACCCGAACAGTGGTTGCCCCGCCGTGCCGCTGGTCTTGAACCAGAGTTCGATCGCCGCATCCCGGCTGCGGGTGGCCAGACCGTGCGGCAGCTTCACGCTAGAAGAGCCGGTGAACCTGACCGATTTGTCTGCATCACCGACCCCGGCCAGGGGGCTGTCCTGGCCGAACTGGACTCCGTTGTAGGTACCGAAGCCATCGTTCAGCGCGATGTCGATCTCGTTGGTGGCGTCGTTGTCGGCACCATCGTCCGACAGCCGGAAGTAGCCGTCGGGCCTGCTGTCCAGCACTGCACTGCGATAGTGCGAGCCCTGCGCGGACCCGTATGTCGTGCACTTCTGCTCCGAGTTGCACGACTTCGTCAGCGCGTCACCGGAGTACTCATAGGTCCAGGTCAAAGGGGTCCCGTTGACCGGCTGCGTGCTCACCGATGCGACGTGCTTGTTGTCAGCAGTCCAGTTGAAGGTCAGCTTGCGGCCTGCGCCATCCTGGCTCACCGCGGCTTCCAACGTCCCGTTCGCGCGATAGGTCAACGCCAGCGGCTTGCCCAGCGTGCTGTGGATCTTGCTCAGCTTCCCTGTACCGGCCGCGAACTCGTACCTCGTCCCTGGCGCGATCTGCAGTGTCCACGGCCCGTTCGCTGTACTGGCGGTCAACACCGACTTCGCGCCGCGCGGCGCGGCAAAGGTGCCGTCAGCGTTCTTCCCGAAGCGCACCTGGCGGCCATCTGGATAGGTGACCAGCGCACTGCCGTCGTTCTCGATCACCAGCCGCATGTCGTAGCGACTCGACCAACCTGCGCCGAACAAGCCGTCACGCCGCGGATCGAGGCTGTTATACGTCCGGGCAACGTTCAGCTCCGGTCCTGCCACAGGCACGACGATGTCCAACGCCGACGTCGTGTAGTTTCCGATCGCCGGGTCGTACGGCTTGTCCTGCGATTTGCCGTCGTTGTTCGCAATGTGCGACGTGATGGTCGGCTGCGGAACGTCGGTGAACAACGTGATCGCCGGCCCGATCGTGTGCTCGCCGTCGTTGTCCTGGACATAGATCTGCCACTCGTACTCGCGGTTCCACCCCAGCTTGCCGGCCGGAACCATCCACGTTTTCGAGGACGAGTATGCACCGCTGAAGAAGCAACCCACGGTGTGATTCGAACCGACGACCTCACAGATCCGGAAGCTGTACTTCAACGTACTCTCCGGCGCATCCGGGTCAATACCGTCCGCCCACACCTGCGGAGTCAATGTGTACGCCTGGGCACCGTTCAGCGGCCACACCTTCGCCGGATTCACCACTGGTGGCACGTTTAGCACTGTGATCAGCCGCGGCGCCGGGTCGACTCCCCAATCGGTGTACCACCGATGGATCGTTGTATCACGATGCACCATCGAGAACTCGATCTGATAGTCGACACCGTCAGCAGAACCAGGCAGAGCACCAACAGCGACATCCAGATTGATCTTCCCGCCATGCGGAACCGAGGTTGTCACCGGCGTGGTCAGCGACGTTACATTGACCCGTTGACCGTTCTTGAACACCCGGTAGCTCATGTAATCGTCACCCGGCTGCCACGTGAAGCCGCCCAGGTTCGTGATCGTCATCGGGAACTTGCCGTTCTTGTCCTGCGCGACATAGTCAGCCGGACTCTGGCTCCGGAACGCATAGTCGGCGCGGTACGGCGAGTGTGTCACCGCCAGCCTCGGCGGATTCGCGGTATTGATCCCCGCGAACTTCTTCCACGAGAAGCGATCGGTCCGCTGGTTGGCCATCATCGCGAAGCCGAAGTTCGACCGCTTGCCATCCACCAGGCTCTGCAACCACGAGAGACCGGCGTCGTTGAAGGGGAGGGAGTCGTACATCGGCGCGCACGCCGTCGTACCCGTACTGTTCGACACATAGCCACGCGAGAAGCTTTTCGACGCGATGACCGACGGCGTCATCTGCGGACCTGGGTACTTCAACTGCGACAGCGGAGTTCCCGACCAGCCCTCCATCGCGCCATACACATTCACTGCCCGCGACGAGCAGGTGTCAGCCTGATAGTTCATCACCTCCAGGTTCGCCGCGTCGATCCTGTCGTACCGGAAGGCGTCCACCAGGTTCGGGAAGTACAGCAAGGCGCTGTAGGCGTTCCAGCCCGTACCCGACGAACAACTCGTGCTGCCTGCTGCTGGGCGGCAGCCGATCTGCAGGTCGCTCGCGCCGCTCACCGAGCCGTTCAGACCCGCGCTCACTGCGTAGTTCGGCGTCAGCCGGTCGGTCGGGTACACCGTCGGGTCGATCCGCACCGGGTACACCCGTGCCGGATCGTCCAGCCATGCACTGTCCGCCGTGACCTTCAACGCCTGGCGGCCGTCAACCGTCACCAGTTCGTACGCCACCGCTTCCGACGTCGCGTGGCCGTCGACAGAATTCGAGTCCTCCATCGTCCCGGCGGGAATTCGCGCGCGCTCGGTACCGTGCTCATCGGTCAGGACGATCTCTCGGCCGACCAGGGCTGCTGTCAGATTCTCCGACAGGCTCAGCGGAAAGACATGCGCACGGGCAGCCGTCGCGGACTTGAGAACAATCGTCTCCTTGATCCCCCGCGGCTGTGACTCCAGTTCCAGGTCGGTTTCAGCCATGAAATCCGCGAACAGGACCTTGTTACCGGACAGCTGTCCGGCGACGCCCGTCGCCCCTGACACCGCCCAGCCGACGTTGTGACCATTGCCCAGTTCGATCCTGGCCACTGGATCCGCGTCCGCCTTCGGCGCGATCCACGAGTAGAGCTCGGTCGAGATCGTCTCCCAACCGCCCGGATTAGCCAGCCTCAGGTTCGGATCGATGTCCGCCCAGGACCCGTCCGGCTTCTTGAAGTTGAGCGGCGCCGGCGACACCACGGTCGTTTCAGTCGTATCCGCGTTGACGAACGTCTGCGTGAAGCGATCCCGCTTCCCCAGAATCTCCCGGCTCGTCTTCGCGTCGAAACCCTTCACGGCCGACTGCTGCGGAGGCAACGCCGGGACATCCTTCGGAGCCGGCTGCTCCAGCGCCGCGTCTACTGGCTTCGCGGCGTTTACCGGGAACATCGACCGCAACGACGGCGGTTTCACGGTGTTCGTCTGCGGAGGCGCGGGCGGGATCTTCCCCGACCCCAGCCGCTGGACGGGCGCCGACGGCTCACCCTTCCCTGACATCGCAGCCTGCGGCAAGGTCGGAGTACTGGCAGCCGCGGGTGCCACCTGCGTCGCTGGCCCGAAACCAGCTAGTGGCACCGCGAGCGCAACACCGATCGCGACCAGTTTCGCAGTACGAACCCGGTTCCGGCGCGCGCGAAAAGACAGCCTGGACGTGGGCATGCTCGATCCCCCTGGGCGTGGATGACCTGACAAAGACCCCGGGGTCCCCCGACCCCACCAGCGCCGCCCGTAAATTAGCACCCGATCACTACCGACAGCCACCAATTGGCAACAACCTGCACATTCCCGAAAAACCTGTAACGCTCTTGAACACGAGCCGCTCGGACAGCCTTGATGAGGGGCGTCGGGCGGCGGGATGGGTAGCGCTGGCCTGCTCGCTATCACCGCGGTCGGGGAGGCAAATGTCCCCGTTCGGGGCCAAGATCCGCCCCAGGTCCGGCCAGAACCCTCCCCACCAGCAGCAACCTGGCACCCGAACTGGTGCAGACAGGTCACCAGGCCGTCGTGCTCAGCCGCGGTGAGTAGAGCGCCCGGACCGCCACCACTGACCAACCTGCTCTACGCACCCCAAGGCACGCTCACGCACGCCTGGCCAGGACTGGCCGGGCGAGGTTAGTGAGTGGTGGCGGTCCGGGCCGCGCGCTGCAACCCAGGCCTGGGGGCCGCTGCGGGCGATCCGGATCGCTATGCGGGCCGATCTGGCACTGCCGACCGATGGTGGATGAGAGAGCTCTCAGATTGGGCTAACGGGTCCCTCATAGTGGCCCGGCAGTGTTCTGGGTATGGCGGAAGACAGCGGGTTCCTCACTGGGGCTGCGGCCGGCGAGTTGCTGGCCACCGCCGTCGAAGGTGCGGGCGGACGGCTGGTGAGCTGGCGGCCGGAGCAGGTCGATCATCGGGCCGGCGGTACGACGGTTGCTTATCGCGTCGAGCTGGTGCAGGGGGCTGCTACTCGGACTGAGGTGTTGTGCGCGACTGCTGGTGGCGCGCTGCCCGATGGCGTCACCGTCATCGGGGCTGATGAGCTGGAGGTCGGGGTCTGGGCGGCTGTTGCCGACCCGCTGCTTCCGGGGATGCGGACCGCGATGAATCCCGCGGCCGTGTCGGCGCTCTTTGAGAGTTGTGGCCTTGGTGGTGGGGAGGTCAGGCTTGAGTTGTTGTCCTATCGACCCTTGCGGCGAGCGGTCGTCGAGGCGACTGGGGCGCTGGGACGCCTTTATTTGAAGGTAGTTCCGTCGGCCAAGGTCGAGGCGCTGCACGATCGGCACCGACTGCTGAGACGCGCCGGAGTACCGGCTCCTCGCAGTCTGGGTTGGAGCGACGACGGGCTGCTGGTGCTGGAGGGCTTGCCCGGTCGGAGTCTGAGGTCCGTACTGCGCTCAGGCGGGCCACGTCCGGATCCGTCGGAGCTGCTCGCGCTTCTCGACAGTTTGCCGGCCGAGCTCCTCGATGCTCCCAGGCGGTCGTCCTGGCTGGGGCGGACCGAGTACTACGCACGTGCGGTCGGCGCCGTCGTACCGGAGTTGGCTGGAGCTGCCACCGAGCTTGCCGGCACCATCGTCGCCGAAAGCCATGCCGGGGCCGTCGTACCGGTGCATAGCGACTCCTATGAGGCGCAGGTCTTTGTGGACGCGCAGGGCTCGGTGAGCGGGCTGCTGGATATCGACACGGCCGGGCCGGGTGATCGCGTCGATGATCTCGCTTGTCTGGTTGGGCATCTGAGTGTGCTTGCGGAGGTGCTGCCGCGTCATGCCGCCGCTATCGGCGCCTATGCCACCCACTGTCTGTCCACCTTCGACCGTCACGTCGACCCACGCCAGCTGAGGCTGCGGGTCGCGTCGGTCGTCCTCTCACTCGCCACCGGACCGCACCGCGTGCAGGAAGCCGGCTGGCAGCAAGCAACCCGGGCACGACTCGTCCTGGCCGAACGCTGGGCCGAAGCCGCAGGCCGGGTCAACCGGAGCCACGAGCTCCATGATGAAAGGAATCACCATGTCAGCAACGCGTAAGTGGGCCGTAGTCGGATCTGTTGCCGCCATCTCCACGATTGGCCTGGGCACCGCAGCGTACGCCGCGCCGAACCTCAACGACCCGCAGCCGGCGAACCCGACGGCCACTGCCCCCGGTACGACGAATGCTGCGCCGGTCGCAGCCTCTGCCGACACCCCTGGCGAGGTAGCCAGCACCAACACCCCAGGCGAACCGGCCTCAGCCAACACACCCGGCGACACCACGTCGGCCAACACCCCTGCGGGGGCAGCCTCCGCTAACACTCCCGGCGACACCGCTTCGGCAAACACCCCGGGCGACGAGTCGGCCGACACCCCTAGCTGATCTCGCTGTCCCTACCGACAGGACATAGTCCGCCGGCCGACCGCTCTCCACGCTCAGAGGGGCAGCGGCCAGGCGCAATACGGAGACTATGTCCTGTCGGTCGGGACGGTTCTACCTCATGAGCGGGTGTGGAGGCGGCGGGCTGCTTCGGCTATTGAGCCGGAGACTGAGGGGTAGACAGTGAATGACTGGGCTACCTGGTCGACCGTCAGGCGGGCGCCTACGGCTAGGGAGATCGGGTGGATCAGCTCGCTGGCCCGGGGTGCGACCACTACGCCGCCGACGATGATGCCGGTGTTGGGGAGGCAGAAGAGTTTTACGAAGCCGTCTCGGACGCCCTGCATCTTGGCTCGGGCGTTGTCGGCGAGCGGCACCTTGACGACCATCGCCGTACTGCCGCCGGCATCCAGCGCCGCCTGCGTCAGGCCGACCGTGGCGATCTCGGGCGCGGTAAAGACGTTCGACGACACGGTCGACTGGTTCAGCGGCGCCACCGCGTCGCCGAGTGCGTGCGACATAGCGATCCGCCCCTGCATGGCTGCCACCGAGGCGAGCATCAGTACGCCGGTGCAGTCACCCGCGGCGTACACGCCCCGCGCGGTCGTCCGCGACACCTTGTCGACCGTGACGAAGCCGCCGTCGCCCAGCGACACGCCCGACTCGACGAGTCCCATGTCTTCGGTGTTCGGCAGCGATCCGACCGCCAGCAGCGCGTGCGAGCCCTCGACCTTGCGGCCGTCGGTCAGCGTCACCACGACACCGTCGCCCTGCCGCTTCACCGACTCGGCGCGGGACTTGCTCAGGACCGTCATGCCGCGCCGCTTGAACACGTCCTCCAGTACTGCGGCCGCGTCCTGGTCTTCACCCGGCAGCACTCGGTCCCGCGAGGAGACCAGCACCACGTCGCTGCCCAGCGCGTCGTACGCGCTCGCGAACTCCGCGCCGGTGACACCGGACCCGACGACGATCAGCCGCTCGGGCAGTTCGTCGAGCTCATAGACCTGCTCCCAGGTCAGGATCCGCTCACCGTCGGGCTCGGAGCCCTTGAGGATGCGCGGCCTTGCTCCAGTGGCGATCAGCACCACCTCGGCGTCCAGCCGCTCGTCGCCGACAACCACGGTCTCGGGACCGTCCATCCGGCCGCGCCCGTCGATCACCCGGATCTTGTCGGCGGCCAGCCGCCGGCTGATCCCCTCCGACTGGGCCGCCGCCAGCGCCTTGACGCGTTTGTTGATGACGGAGAGATCGACACGCACGGAGTTCGCCGGATCGTCGTCGCCGTCCTCCACCCGGACGCCGAGCTGACCGGCCTCTTCGACCTCGGTCATCACCTCCGCCGTGGCGATCAGCGTCTTACTCGGGACGCAGTCCGTGAGCACGCACGAACCGCCGATCCCGTCGGAGTCGACGACTGTCACCTCCGCCCCTAGTTGGGCGGCCGCACTCGCCGCTTCGTACCCGCCTGGACCGCCACCGATGATCACAACTCGCGCCACGAGAGGCCATTGTTCCGTATCCTGTGATCTCGTGACCCTGTACGCCGCGTTTGCGTCGAATCTGGACCCGAACTTGATGGCCGAGCGGTGCCCGTACTCCCCCCTGCGCGGGACCGGGTGGATCGTCGGCTGGCGCCTCACCTTCGGGGGCGAGGAACTCGGCTGGGAGGGCTCGATGGCGACCGTCGTCGAGGACCCCAGCGACCCGACGAACCAGGTTTTCGTCGCCCTGTACGACGTCAGCCCGAAGGACGTCGAGCGCCTGGACGAGTGGGAGTGGATCGACCAGGGCGTCTACCGCAAGATCCAGGTCCGGGTGCAGACCCTGGACGGCGAGCAGCTGGCCTGGATGTACGTGCTGAACGCCTACGAGGGCGGCCTGCCCTCCGCGCGCTACCTGGGCATCCTCGCCGAGGCGGCCGAGGCGGCAGGCGCGCCGGACGACTACGTAGCGGATCTCCGCGCCCGTCCCTGCCAGAGCTCGGGTCACTGACGCCAGGTCCTCGCAGTACCGGGCGGTCTCGTACTGGGCGGTATCGTGCGGTGGTGACCGTCGATGATGCTGTTCGTGCCGCCGCCGAAGCCTGGCTGAGCGAGGACCCCGACCCCGACACGCGTGCCGAGCTCCGGCAATTGCTGGACGCGGGCGACGCGGCCGAACTGGCCGACCGCTTCGCCGGCACCCTCGAATTCGGTACTGCGGGCCTGCGCGGCGCCGTCGGTGCCGGGTCGAACCGGATGAACCGGGTCGTCGTGATCCGAGCCGCCGCCGGGTTGGCGGCGTACCTGAAGGCCAACGGGCTCACCGACGGCCCGGTGCTGATCGGGTACGACGCCCGGCACAAGTCGGACGTGTTCGCGGAGGACACCGCCGCGGTGATCCGGGGCGCCGGGCTGGACGCGGTACTGCTGGATCGGCCGACGCCGACGCCGGTGGTGGCGTTCGGGATCCGGCATTTGAAGGCGGTCGCCGGGATTGTCGTGACGGCCTCGCACAATCCGCCGCAGGACAACGGGTACAAGGTCTATCTCGGGGACGGCTCGCAGATCGTGCCGCCGGCGGACAGCGAGATCGCGACGGCCATCGATGCCGTCGGGTCGCTCGACTCCGTGCCGCGCGGGGACGACTGGCAGACGGCTGGGGATGACCTCCTGGACGCTTATCTCGACCGGATCGCCACGCTGGTCCCGGCGGATGCTCCGCGGGAGCTCAAGGTTGCGTACACGCCTCTGCACGGTGTTGGGCGGCTCTTGGTCGAGGCGGCCGTTGAGCGGGCTGGGTTCGCAGTACCGGCTGTGGTTGCGTCGCAGGCGGATCCGGATCCGGACTTCCCGACGGTGTCGTTCCCGAATCCGGAGGAGCCGGGGGCGATCGACGCGGCGCTGGAGCTGGCTCGGGCCGAGGGGGCGGACATCGCCGTCGCCAACGACCCGGATGCTGATCGGTGTGCGGTCGCAGTACCGGATGCCGCTGCTGATGGTGGCTGGCGGATGTTGCGTGGGGACGAGTTGGGGGCGCTGCTCGGCGAGTTCCTGCTGTCGCGGCCGGCGGGAGTGGCGGCTTGCTCGATCGTGTCGTCGTCGTTGCTGGGGAAGATCGCGACGGCGTACGGGGTCGAGTACGTCGACACGCTCACCGGGTTCAAGTGGATCGGGCGGGTGCCGGGGCTGGTCTTCGGGTACGAGGAGGCGCTCGGGTACTGCGTGGATCCGGAGGCGGTGAAGGACAAGGACGGGATCTCGACGCTGGTACGGGTGCTGCAGCTCGCGGCGCAGGCGAAGGCCGAGGGGCGGACGTTGCTGGATCTGCTGGACGATCTGGCGAAGAAGTACGGGCTGCACGCTACCGATCAGCTGGCTGTGCGGGTCGACGACCTGAGCCTGATCGCGGCGGCGATGGACCGGCTGCGGGCGACGCCGCCGACGTCGCTCGGCGGGCATGCTGTCGAGCGCGTGGAAGACCTGAGCGAAGGCTCGGCCACCCTGCCACCCACCGACGGCCTCCGCTACACCCTCTCCGAAGGCGCCCGGGTGGTAGTCCGCCCCTCCGGCACCGAGCCCAAACTGAAGTGCTACCTCGAGGTCGTCATCCCGGTCGAAGGCGAAGACGTAGCAGTAGCCCGCACCCAAGCATCCACAGAACTAACCGCAATAAAACAAGACCTGTCCACCGCGGTAGGCATCTAGCCAGCAACGACTGAGGGCCCCAGCGAAGGGGCCCTCAGTCGTTGGAGTACAGGTTTGTCAGCTGATGGCGGGTCAGCTGAGCCCCATGATCATTCGCCCCCTTTTCACCCTCGATTCCCATCAACGGTCACCGACCTGCTGACGTGGAGGGTGAAAAGGGGGCGAATGATCAGGTGAGTGCTTCGGCCTGTTCGGCTCGCAGGGAGCTTTGCAGGGAGGAGTGCAGGATCTTCAGGGTGCTGGTGGACTGCATCAGCGCCTCGCGCTCGTCCGGGTTGCGGTTGGCGAGCGTGGTGATCTCGTGGATGCTCGCCTCGATCCGGGCGATCCGGTCGGCGACGGTGCCCTCGAGGCTGCTGGCCCGGCGGACCGCATCGGAGGTGACGGTCCAGACGTCTTCCTTGTCGTTGGTCCGCCGTGACAGGTCGACCATCTGGCCGAGCGCGGCCAGGTCGCTGTCGATCTGCGCGCGCTCCACCGGCGTGGTGATGCCGGCCGTCCCCTGCCGCAGCCGGGTGACGTGTCCGGACAGCTCCGACCAGCTGCACTTGCCGCTCTTGATCTTGTCCAGCACCTTGGTGTACTCGGTGTTGAACTCGTCGTAGTTCACGATCCTTGACTCCTGCCGTTCGTGGGTCGACCAAGACTGTAAGGCGTGCGGACCCGAACACGGTAACCACACGATCGCAGATCGTGAACGTGTCGGCCAAATTGCAACATTCGACCGGATCAACCAAAAGCCGCCTGGAACGAGAACGCGTTCCAGGCGGCTTGGTTACTCCGGATCACCCGGAGATTGTCTCAAGTCAGGTCAGGAGACCCGGCTCGAGGCCGAGTTGAAGGTGTTGCAGCGACCTGCGTAGGTCGACGAGCTGGCCGCGTAGAAGCCGGCGTGGGACCACCAGCCGTGGTTCGCGAACGAGCCGTGATCACGCGGGTAGCCCTTGATGTCACCGGAGTGCTCGACCAGGTACTTCCACTGGCTGTAGAGACCGGCGGACATCGGGTAGTAGCGCTTGTTCGCGCCGATGTAGGCAGAGCCGAGGCAGGACGCCTGCAGCTCACGGCGACGGCTCTCCTCCAGCTTCGCGGCGCTGGTGGTGAACGCGTACTGGCGGGACCAGGACGCGGACAGGATGCCGGTCATGTACTGCACGTGGTGGCCGTACTCGTGCGCCATCGTGTTGGTCGCGTACGCCCGGGCGTAGGTGGGGCTGTTCTTCCACATGTTGGCGATGTAGCCCCACGGGATGTAGATCTCGGCCTTGGTGCCGTGACCGCAGTAGTACGACGTCGGGGAGCTGATGACGCCGCAGACCGTGTTGGCCTTGCTGCCGTACAGGACCATGGTCGGCTTGACCCGGTAGTTGGCACCGGACGCCTTCAGGATCGGCGCCCAGGCCGCCCACATGCAGTTCAGCAACTGCTGGTCGTAGGCCTTGACTCCAGCGGCGGTGCGCAGGGAGACGTTGACCTCCTTGCACTTCGACGCGGGGATCGCACCGGTCTTGTACAACCTGTTGTACCGGACGATGTTGGTGTTGCTCGCCAGGGTGGTGGCCTGCTCGCCCTGGATCGTTGCCTTGGGCTGGGCAGTCTTGCCCAGCTCGGCGGCAGGCTGCGGCGGCACGCCACCGGAGGCCTGGGCGGCCTGGGCATGCAGTGCCAGAGACAGGCCGGCGACGGCCGCGAGGCCGGCCAGAGTACGCAGCTTCTTACTGGAGAGGTTGACCATTTGCTCCACTCTCGGTGATTCGGGGACCTTGCGGTGCTCATCCTGGGTGACCAAGAGGTTCATCCAGGGGTGAACACGGGATTCGGACGCGGCCGAGGACAGTGAAGTTCCCCTCAGTCGGCGATTTTCGCCCCGAGGAAGGCGAATTGGTCGCCGAGCATGCGCCGCCAGTAACCACCCGTGTGCGCTCCGGCTTGAAGCCCGCCGTCCGCGGTCAGCTCGTCACGCAGCTCCCGGACCGCTCCCGCGAACGGATCGTCCCGGCCACAATCGATGCGCAAGGCAACATCTTTGAAGTCACCGGCGCGACCGAATACCCGATGCCGCTGAAAGTCGTCGGGCCCGTCGTAGGCACCGGCCGCCGCTTGCGACGCCTTGCGCCACAGCGCAGGACTCATCGCCCCGGCCGCCGCGACCCGGGTCGCACCCAGGTCGGCAGCCAGCAGGAGAGCTCCGTAGCCGCCCATCGACCAGCCCAGTACGCCGAACCGCTCGGTGCGCAGGCCGCGTTTCTTCAGCAGTGGAAGGAATTCCGCCGTCAGCATCCGCTGAGGGTCGTCACCGGACGCACGCCGGTGCCAGTAGTTGTCGGTTCCCCCGTCGACGGCAGCGAGCGCGAAGGGAGGAGTACCGGCTTGTACTGCGGCTGTCAGGTAGCGGTCGGCGCCCAGGTCGCCGATAGCCGATGTGTGGTCGCCACCACGCCCGTGCAGCATCAGTACGACCGGCAGTGGCGCGTCGGGCCGCTGGCCGTGCGGGTAGATCACAGTCCACCCGACCTTGGTCCGCCGTGCTGCTGACTCGAAGCTGCCGGACTCCACTGGACCAGGCTCGACGTCAGGCGCGACACCGTCTTCACCCGTCAGACCCAGTACGTCGTGCAGGCGTGTGCGGCCCGGTACTACGCGTGTCTCCACCAGCCCAACACCCGCTCCCGCTAAGCCGGCGGCGGCTCCCGTGAGCAGGAAGGCACGGCGGGACAGGAGACGCGTCATGACTGCATCATGGTCGCGTCAGGGGTGCATCAGCGCAGAAGCTGAGCCACCAGGGCGACGACGGCGAGCACTGCCGCGATGGCCAGTTCGGGGCGGGCCCAGGTGGTGACGATCTGGGCGTCGGCCGAGTCCGATCCGCCGTACAGGTTGAGGTGGTGGTCGATCCGATCGACGACGAAATCGGCCCGGGAGACCGAGCTCTCGGCCTTGAGCTTGCGGCCGCCGACCCGCTGCTTGCGCATGTCCCGCATCACCAGCTGGACCCCGGGGCAGCGCAGCCGCCGGTCCTCGGTGTGGATGCGGAGGATGTCGGTCATGTCCACGTCGGTGATCAGGTTCCACGGGACGACGTGGTCACGGATGTGGTTACGGATCAGCAGGCTCTGCGGGCGGAGCGTCACCGACGGGCGGAACAGGCCGACGTACGTGCCGAGCATCAGCAGGCCGATCAGGCAGGCGGCCAGGAGACCCCCCATCGTGCGCCACTCCACCACGATGTCGATCAGGCCGAGCGCGCCGATCACCATCACCACCACGGCGGTGATCCGGTTCGGCGCGGACAGGTACTGCTCGTTCTCGCTGGGCTTCGCATTCACCCGGACAAGGTAGCCGCAGGACGCTGCGATCCCTAGATTTGCCTATTGGATCGACCGGACCTGTTGCCTACCTGGTACCTGTGTACAACCGGAAACAGGCGGCCCGAAACCCGATTAGACTGGGCCGGGTGACCACTACCGACACTGGCGTCGACAGTCTCGCCGACGTGACCTCGTCCGAGGATCGGCTGCGCCGGTTCCTGCTGGGCCTGCCCGGCGTCGACCAGGTCGGCGCCGAAGCCCGGGCCGCCGCCCTGAGCACCCGGTCGATCAAGACCACGGCCAAGGCGTACGCGCTCGATCTGGCCATCCAGATGATCGACCTGACGACGCTGGAGGGCTCGGACACCCCGGGCAAGGTGCGCGCTCTGTGCGCGAAGGCCAAGCGCCCGGATCCGGCCGATCCGACCGCTCCCCAGGTAGCGGCGGTCTGTGTGTATCCCGACCTGGTGGCCACGGCGAAGTTCGAGCTGCGGGGCACCGGGATCAACGTGGCCAGCGTCGCGACCGCCTTCCCCAGTGGACGTTCCAGCCTCGCGATCAAGCAGCAAGACACCCGGGACGCCGTCGCGGCCGGGGCCGACGAGGTCGACATGGTGATCGACCGGGGCGCGTTCCTCTCCGGTCGGTACGGTCTGGTCTTCGACGAGATCGCGGCGATCCGCGAGGCCGCCGGTGACACGCACCTGAAGGTCATCCTGGAGACCGGCGAGCTGGTCACCTACGACAACGTCCGGCGCGCGTCCTGGCTGGCGATGCTGGCCGGCGCGGACTTCATCAAGACTTCAACCGGCAAGGTGTCGCCCGCGGCGACGCTGCCGGTCACGCTGGTGATGCTGGAGGCGGTCCGCGACTACCACGAGGCCACCGGGCTGCACATCGGCGTCAAGCCGGCCGGTGGGATCCGGACCGCGAAGGACGCGATCAAGTACCTGGTCACCGTCAACGAGACGGCTGGACCGGACTGGCTGGACCCTGAGCTGTTCCGCTTCGGGGCGTCCAGTCTGCTGAACGACCTGCTGATGCAACGCACCAAGCTGGCCACCGGGCACTACCCCGGCCCCGACTACTTCACGCTGGACTGAGGGCTGTAGAGACAAATGGGCAGATTCGAGTACGCACCCGCGCCGGAGTCGCGCGCGATCGTCGATATCAAGTCGTCGTACGGGTTGTTCATCAACGGCGCCTTCACCGAGGCGACGGACGGCAAGCCGTTCAAGACCGTGAGTCCGGCGTCCGAGGAGGTGCTGGCCGAGGTCAGCGAGGCGGGTCCGGCCGACGTGGATCGCGCCGTCAAGGCTGCTCGCAAGGCTTACGAGAAGGTCTGGGGGCCGATGGCCGGCCGGGACAGGGCGAAGTACCTGTACCGGATCGCCAGGCTGATCCAGGAGCGGTCGCGCGAGCTGGCCGTGCTGGAGTCGCTGGACAACGGCAAGCCGATCCGCGAGTCGCGTGACGTCGACCTGCCGCTGGTCGCCGCGCACTTCTTCTACTACGCGGGCTGGGCGGACAAGCTCGAGTACGCCGGTGCCGGCGTCGACCCGAAGCCGTTGGGTGTCGCGGCGCAGGTGATCCCGTGGAACTTCCCGCTGATGATGCTCGCGTGGAAGATCGCGCCGGCGCTCGCGGCGGGCAACACCGTCGTGCTGAAGCCGGCTGAGACGACGCCGTTGACCGCGTTGGCTTTCGCGGAGATCTGCCAGCAGGCCGATCTGCCGCCGGGCGTGGTCAACATCATCACCGGCGCGGGGCGGACCGGACAGGCGCTGGTCGAGCACGAAGGCGTCGACAAGGTCGCGTTCACCGGCTCCACCGCGGTCGGGCGTGCGATCGCCAAGTCGATCGCCGGGACCGACAAGAAGGTGACGCTCGAGCTCGGCGGCAAGGCGGCCAACATCGTCTTCGAGGACGCGCCGATCGACCAGACCATCGAAGGCATCGTCAATGGCATCTTCTTCAACCAGGGCCACGTCTGCTGCGCCGGTTCGCGGCTGCTGGTCCAGGAGAGCGTGTACGACGAGGTGCTGGCACGGCTGAAGCGCCGGATGGGCAGCCTGCGTGTGGGCGACCCGCTGGACAAGAACACCGACATCGGCGCGATCAACTCGGCCGAGCAGCTGGCGCGGATTCGCGAGCTGTCCCAGGTCGGCGAGGACGAAGGCTCCGAGCGCTGGTCGCCCGAGTGCGAGCTGCCGACCCAGGGCTACTGGTTCCCGCCGACCGTCTTCACCGGCGTCTCCCAGGCGCACCGGATCGCCCGCGAGGAGATCTTCGGGCCGGTGCTGTCCGTGCTCACCTTCCGGACCCCGGCCGAGGCGGTCGAGAAGGCGAACAACACGCCGTTCGGGCTGTCCGCCGGCGTGTGGACCGAGAAGGGTTCGCGCATCCTCTGGATGGCCAGCCAGCTCCGCGCCGGCGTCGTCTGGGCCAACACGTTCAACCGCTTCGACCCGACCTCGCCGTTCGGCGGCTACAAGGAGTCGGGTTACGGTCGCGAGGGCGGCCGCCATGGTCTGGAGGCCTACCTTGCCCACTGACAGCACTCGCCTCGACGTGCGCAAGACCTACAAGCTGTACATCGGCGGCGCCTTTCCTCGCAGCGAGTCCGGCCGGTCGTACGTGGTGTCCAATGCCAAGGGCAAGTTCCTGGCGAACGCCTCGCAGGCATCGCGCAAAGACGCCCGCGACGCCGTTGTCGCCGCGCGCAAGGCTTTCGGCGGCTGGTCCGGGCGGACGGCGTACAACCGTGGCCAGGTGCTGTACCGGATCGCCGAGGTGATGGAGGGGCGGCACGAGCAGTTCAGCTCCGAGGTCGCCGCGTCCGAGGGCCTGTCGATCAGCAAGGCACGTGCGGTTGTCGACGCCTCGATCGACCGCTGGGTCTGGTACGCCGGCTGGGCCGACAAGCTGGCCCAGGTGGTCGGCTCGAGCAACCCGGTGGCCGGCCCGTACTTCGACTTCTCCTTGCCTGAGGCAACTGGTGTGGTCGCGGTCCTGGCGCCGCAGGACTCCAGCCTGCTCGGCCTGACCAGCGTGATCGCCCCGGCCATCGTCTCGGGCAACACGGTCGTCGCGGTCACGTCGTTCGAGCGCCCGTTGCCCGCGGTCACCCTGGGCGAGGTGATGGCGACGTCCGACGTACCGGGTGGAGTGGTCAACATCCTCACCGGCTCGGCGTCGGAGATCGGCCCCTGGCTGGCCTCCCACCTGGACGTCAACGCCATCGATCTGGCCGGCATCCTCGACCCCGAGGAAGCGACCGCCCTGGAAGTGGCTTCCGCCGACAACCTCAAGCGGGTCCGCCGCCCTGCCCAGGAAGACTGGACCGAACACCCCGGCCTCTCCCGCCTCACGCAGTACCTCGAACTGAAAACCGTCTGGCACCCGATCGGCCTGTAACAACCCACCCGAGCGGCAACAACACCCGCCACCGGCAACAGCACGGGGGCCGTAGCAGCACGCGCCACCAGCATCAGCACGTAGCCGTAACAGCACGCGCGCCAGCAGAACGCCGCAACAGCCCGCGCAGGCCTGTTGCGGCACACGCGTGCTGAGCGGGCTTGCCGACCACCTACTCCTGGCCCCTGACGTAACCCCCATCCGCCCCCGACGCGCTCTGCCCCGACCTCCCGCGCCCGCGGCCCACCTGCGGCCGCGCTCTCGTACGTCGCGAAGTGGCTCGTCGCCGACGCGTTCGCGGATGAAGCAGACGCTGGGCGGGTGGGCAGGCCGTAGCTCGGGTTGGGGAGGTTTCTTGCCGAACCTGAGGTGGATTTTCCACCCGGACAGGGACAAAAACCTCCTCTACCCCCTTCGCTCCCTGTACTACCGGAGTCGGCTAGCCGACTGCTGTGCGACTAGCCACCTACAGCAGGCCATCGCCTCCACAACCGGCCATCGACCAACCCGGCACACCTCAACCCGCCGCTCAGGGCCCCCGTCCAGCACCCCACCCCGCGTTACCAGGAACCCCGGCCGCCGCTGTGAACCCTCACCCCACTTTCTGCCCGACGTGAGCGAACTTGTCCGCAGCGGAACGCTCACGTCGAGCACAAAGATGCGGGGACGGGCTGCTGGTGGAAATCTCGTTCGGCTGGGTGGGGGTGGTGGTTTAGGTTGTGCTCATGTTGTTTGCTGCTAAGCCGATTCTCGGCGATCGGGTTGCCGTGGTTTCGCCGTCGGGTGGGTTGCCGGAGGTGTTTCCGGGGCCGTACGAGCTTGGGCTGGAGCGGATTCGCGAGTTCGGGCTGGAGCCGGTTGAGTATCCGGCGACTCGCAAGCTCCACTCCACCCCGGAGGAGCGTGCGGCCGACCTGCATGCCGCCTGGTCCGATCCAACCATCCGCGCCGTCATCGCCACGATCGGCGGGGACGATCAGCTCACCGTGCTGAAGCACCTCGACCCGGCGGTCTTCCGTGCGGACCCGAAGCCGTTCTTCGGCTACAGCGACAACACCAACCTGCTCAACTTCCTTTATTCGCTGGGACTTCCGGCCTTCCACGGCGGCAGCGTGATGGTTCAGTTCGGCCGCGGTGGCGCGATGCACCCCGACACCGAACGGTCCCTGCGCGCTGCCCTGTTCACCTCGGGCGACTTCGAACTGACCGCTGCATCCGGCTGGACCGACCAAGACCGCGACTGGGCCGACCCGGCGTCCCTCGCGTCCGAGCCAGCACTCTTCCCAGCCACCGAGTGGACCTGGCACGGCCCGCAGACGCCGGTCAGCGGCCGCCTTTGGGGTGGCTGTCTGGAGATCCTCGACTGGCAGCTCGCCGCCAACCGCTGGATGCTGCCCAACGACCAGTACTCCGGCGTGCTGTTCCTCGAGACCTCCGAGGAGCTCCCGCCCGCCGACCAGGTCTACCGAATGCTCCGCAACTTCGGCGAACGCGGACTCCTAGCCCGTTTCGACGCCGTCCTCTGGGGTCGGCCGAAGTCCTGGTCCCTCGACCACCACTCGTCTCCCGAGGAATCAGCCGCCTACGTCGAGGCGCAGTACGCCGCCGCCCGCCGCGCGCTGGCGGAGTACAACCCGACGGCTGTTCTGGTCACCGGCCTCGACCTCGGGCACACGGATCCCCAGTTGATCCTCCCGTACGGAGGCATCGCGACCATCACCCCCGCGACGCACAGCATCTCGGTCATCTACTGACCCGACCTGCCCCGCGCCCCAACCCCCGCCCCGCAGTACGCCGCTCCCGCCGTCTTTGAGCACCCGTCAGGCGCCCGCTAGGCGAAGAGGTGACTGGCCGGTGCCCAAGGTTGTGGCCTGGCTCGACTTTGAGCACCCGCCGGGCGCCCCTGAGTCGAAGAGGTCGCTGGTCGGTGCCCAAAGTGGTGGCTCTTGGGCGGGGGGGACGCGAACGGGGGGCACGCGGGTGGGAAGCACGCGAGTTGGGGCACGCGAGCTATGGGCGGGCTGAGCTGTGGCTAACGGATCTGGGTTTTGGTGAGCGCCGGGTTGGGGCTCGGGTAGCAGGCAACCGGGGACTTGATGGTCACAAACTTCCATTTGATCGTGGCCCGGAGGTTCAGGCCGGGGTTGTCGAAGCTGGTGCCCAGGAGTTTCGTCTCCACCACGCGACCTCGGGCGCCGGCCTTCAACCGCACCGACAAGGACGGCAACTGGTATGCCGATCCGCCGGGAATCGGGCCGCCGACGCGGATGGTCAGGACGCCGCCTGAGCGTTCGAGGGTTGGCGTGGAGCCGAGGCCTGAGCCGCCAGTGAGGCGGGCGCTGACGAAGGACGTGTTGGCCGGGACCGGGATCCGCAGCGACAGTTCGCGGACCTCCTTGAGCTTGAACCCCTTCACCTCGCCCGGCAGGGAGCCCGGCTTGAGATCGACGGCGACCGTGAACCGCGCCCCGGACCGCACCGTCGCGGGAGCCTTCGCGTCCACCCCCTGCCGCAGCGAGAAGGTGTGCCGGCCGAACTTCGTGTCAGCCAGGCACGCATAGCTGGCGGTCGGCGCGGCAGCGGCTTCACGCGCGCCGGGCGCCGCGACCGTAGTACCGGCTGCGGTTGCTGGTACCGCGAGGGTGAGGGCGACGCCGAGGATTGATGACTTGCGCAACCACATCTTGATGCAGTGAGTAGTCATGTGGCTACCGTACGGAGTCAAACGCTCTTTTGACTGCCCTCGTCTCGCCTGCTGATCAGCGGCCGAACAGGTACCAGCCTCCGGCGCCCGCGAGCACGAAGAGCACGGGGAGCGAGCCGAGCAACCACGCCCGGCGGCTCCGGCGGGTCCGCGCCACCTGTGCGACCGTCGTACGGACCTGGTCGATATCGCTGAGTGTCGTGCGCTGGCCGGCGAGCACCGGCGCCTCCTGCTCCAGGCGGTACGCCTCTGCTTCCAGCCTCTCGGCCAGGGTGTCGGCGCGGTTCCAGCGGTCGCCGACGCGGTAGGCGAGCGTCCGGGCCAGGATCTCGTCGATCTCGCCGACCGAGTTATGCAGCAGCGGCTGCAGGCTCGGCGGGTCACTGTCGGGGTCACGCGCGAGTACGTCGGTGATGGACGACGCCACGAACGGCGGCCGCCCGGTCATCAGGGCATACGTCACCGCACCGACCGCATACACGTCAGCCCGCTCGTCGAAGCCACCATCGCCCCGCCCTTGCTCGGGAGCCATGTACGACGGGGTACCCACCGCCTGCGTCAGCCCTGACGCCTCAGCAGCCCGCTTCGCCAGACCGAGGTCGGCCAGCACGATCCGATGCGTGCCACCGCCTGACTCCAACCCCTGCGAGGGGCGGAGCAGCAGGTTCGCGGGGGTGATGTCCCGGTGCACGACGCCCTCTTCGTGGAGTGCCGCGACGGCCCGGGCCAGGTCCGCACCCCACCAGAGCGCGTCGGTGGGCTCGAGCGGCCCTTGCGACATCACTTCGGCCAGCGAGCCGCCGGGCACGAAGTCCATCACGAAGTACGGGCGTCCGTCGGGCAGTTGGCCAAGGTCGAACACCCGCACCACCCGGTCGCTGGCGATCCGGCGCATCAGCCGGGCCTCGGACAGGAAGCGCTCGCGAACGTCGGCACGGGACGCCCAGTTGTCGGCGAGCACCTTCACGGCGACATCCACGTCGAGGTCGTCGTCGTACCCTCGCCAGACCGTCGCGAAAGCGCCTGCGCCGATCTTCGACTGCAGCCGGTACCTCCCGATGACATCCATCCCGGCTATTGTCGAGCACTGCAGGGATCAAGGCGAACACCGACGCCGTGGCGAGTGCCGTCGTGGCGAGCTGGGGGACCATGAACGAGGAACTGGAAGAGCTCGCGGCACGCGCGGCCGCCGGTGACGAGGGCGTCATTCCCGAGTTGCTGCAGGCGATCCGCCCGCAGGTGCTGCGCCGGGTGTCGAAGTTCCTGCCGTTCCGCGAGGATGCCGAAGAGGCCGCGCAGGACACGCTGATGACGGTCGCGACCAAGATCCACACCTTCAAGGGCACCGGCAGCTTCGCCGGCTGGCTGACCGTGGTCGCGACGAACTGCGCACGGCAGACGTATCGCTCGCTCAAGCGCCGGTCCGTCGAGCAGTCGGCCGAAGTACTGCCCGAGTCGATCGACCCGCGGACCACGTCGGTGATCGCCGGGTCGCGTCTCGATCTCCTGGAGGCGCTCGAATCCCTCGAGGCGAACCATCCGCAGCTGGTTCAACCGCTTGTACTGCGGGATCTGGGCGCGATGACCTACGCCGAGATCGCCGACGAGTTGCGCGTGCCGCTCGGCACCGTGAAGGCCCGCATCCACCAGGCCCGCAAGGAAGTAGCCGAGCGCCTCACGGTCCGCTGAGCCACCCCGGACGGCGTTCGCCCGGGGTGGCCTCTGAGCTAGCGGAGGCGGCCGTGGCGCTGGGCTCCTGGGTCGATGGTTTTGGTCTGTGCGGCGGCCGGGTTGGCGGCGACGCCCATCCACTTCTGCAGGATCTGGGTCGCCTCGGTCCGCAACGCCAGCGGCAGTGCGCCGATGCTGGAGCCGTGGTTGCCGTTCGGCACCGTGTACCAGTGCGAGTCCCGCGTCCCCGCTCCGGGCTCGAACTTCTCCGCACTCCACGGATCGTTCTCGCCGTACACGAACAGCATCCGCTGGCCGGACTTCTTCAGCCAAAGATCAACGTCCGCCATGGCGAACGGCTCATGCTTGGGCTCGATCGAGTCCGGTACCGCGGCCGGCGCGTCGCCCGCCTCGCGATAGCGCAGCAACCCCTTGAGCCAGCTCGTCTTGCTCGCCACATCCGGCCAGTTCAGCTGCTGGGTCGCCTGGAAGTAGTACGGCAGGTACGGCGCGGTGCCTTCATCGGAGTAGAACGCCCAGCCCGAGATCTGGTCGATGAAGTCGAACAACTGCTGATCCGTCGCCGTCGCGGTCCCCGGCACCAGCGGGCAGCTCGCCTGCGTGCTGTACTGCCAGTAGGCGAACGGCGTGTCCAGTACGGCCGCCTCGAGCGCCCGGTCGGCCGAGCCGAAGGTGCTCTCGTAGGTCAGCCCGTTCTGCGCCGCGTACTCCTTCAGCTTCGCCAGCATCGCGGGCCTGCGCAGCAACGTGTTCCGCTGCATGTTGCGCAAGGCGAGGTTGCAAGCCTCGTCGGTGCCTGCCTCCTGGACGAACTTGACGTACACGTCCTGCCGGTTGACGACATCCTGCGGTGCCACGTAGGCGACCGTGGCGTCCACGTCGTTCGGGTAGAACCTGCGGTGGTAGACCGAGGTCATACCGCCCTTGCTGGCTCCGGTCGACACCCACTTGCCGGAGTACAAGGCCTTCTTGAAGGCCTGGACGATCCGGTGGTGGTCGCTCGCCGCCTGCCAGATGTTGAGCTTGGACCAGTCCTTGCTGGCCGGCGTGGAGGTGTTGAAGAAGCGCTGCTCGACGTTCAGCTGGTTGCCGTCGACGAGTCGCGTCGGCTCCGAGGTGAACGCGCCGCCGACACCGCCGTACCCGGTCGTGTGCAGCACGGTCGGGCGGTCGAAGCCGCGGTGCCACAGCGTGACCCGCTGCTCGAGCTTCTCCCCGAGCGGCGCCTTGTGATCAGCCGGCTGGGTGTAGCGCAGGACGAAGAACGGCTTGCCCTGGACCGTGCTGCTGCTCTCGATCCGCAAACCTGGGATCGTTTGCAGCTTGGCGGTGACCTCAGCCACCGGATCAGCGGCCTGTACTGCGGGCGCTGCCGCCGCCGTGGTGAGCGCAGTACCGGCGACCAAAGCCACGGCCAGAGCAACAACGGACAGTGCAACTTGAGGGCGTCTGAAACTGCGCATCGGGCGGACTCCTGACGATGGGGGCGTCATTCCCGATGAGGGTATGCGGCCCCACCGACATTCGCGACCCCTTGACAGGTAGCGTGCGATGCATGTGCAGAGCGGTGAAGTGCCGTACGTGTGGGAAGACCACTTGGGCCGGCTGTGGGCAGCATGTCGCGCAGGTCAAGCAGGGCGTGCCGGCGCAGGAGTGGTGCGCCGGTCACCCGAAGGAGCAGACCCCGGGCCTGTTCGCCCGCTTCTTCCGCCGCTGATCCCAGCGGTCCCAGCCCGCTCGGCCGCTAGCCGAAAGTACGGCGTACGGCGAGTGCCCGGCGTAGATCGTCGGTCAGGTCGGCGCTGCTCCGGCGGATGCTCGGAGCCACGCTCTCGTCCGCGATCAGCGCCTCCGCACGCTCGACCGCCGCCGGGTCCACGGCGTACTTCGGGAAGATCCGGAGCACCGTCATCGCGAGTGCCATCCCCGACCGGATCTCACCGGTCCGCGGAATATCGGCGAAGAAGCGCTCGACGTACTGCGCGGTCAGCTCGGGCCGAGCCGGATCCCAGAACCCCTCGCAAGTCGCGAACAACTCGGTCACGCCGACCGTGGCATCCGTCATGATCCGCTCCCAGGCCGCCTCCTTGCCGTCCGCCGTGGCAGCCAAGCACCGTGCCGCGTGCGTGATGCCTTCCGTCGACTGGTCCTTGGCGAGCTCGGCGTCCACCTCCGGCTTGCCGTAGGCGCCCAGCCGCACCAGGCGCAGTACGAGAGACCACCGGAGGTCGGTGTCCACCTGCAGCCCGTCGGGTACGTCGCTGCCGTCCAGCCAGCTCTGCAGCAGCTTGGCGTCGTCGGTAGTGGCGATGACGCCTCGGGTGATCGCCAACTGGAGGCTGCTGCCGGGCGGAGTCTCCGCAAGCCGAGTGGTGAGCGCTGCGGCTGCCTGGGAGCGGTACGGCTCGTCCGGCAGGTAGGCACCGAGCAGGCGCTCCTCCAGCCAGCGCAGCAGGGAGCCGACTGCGATGTCGCTGTCCTCGTGCTGGATAGCTTCGAGCAGGATCTCCAGCGCCTGCCGCGGGTCGAGCTCGGCGTCGGCGACAGCGTCCCGGATGCTGTTCCAGATCACCGCGCGCGTAGTGCTGTCAGCGAGCCTCGGCAGTACTGCGGGGAGGTTGGCCAGACTGGTCGCGTCCAGGCGGATCTTGGCCCAGGTGTCGTCGGCCGCGTCCGGCACGATCACGGCGGCTTGCGGGTCGAGGTCCACCTCGACGAAATCTCGATCCAGCAGCACCTGGACGGAGGTGGCGCGGGCGTTCTCGTCGTACCCGGCGACTGTCAGTTGGTGCGGCCGGTCAGCCGGGTGGTCCTGCGGCGTCTTGCGGTGCAGCCTGATCCCGGTCTCGGTGCGCTCGGCGCTGATCGTGTCCAGGCCCGCCGTCCGCAACCACTGCTCGGACCAGTTCGGCAGCGCCTCGGCGCCGGCCTCGGTGAGCTTGCCGATGAACTCGTGCAGATCCGCGTTGCCGAACTCGTGCGCGTCGATGTGCGCGTCGACACCCTTGAGGAACACCTCGTCCCCGAGGTACGCCGCGAGCTGCTTGAGCACCGCGGCGCCTTTGGCATAAGAGATTCCGTCGAAGTCGTCGAGCGACGCCCGGGCGTCGTGGATCGCGTCGGCCGCGACCGGGTGCGTCGTCCCGCGCTGGTCGGCCTGCATCCCCCACCACTTGCGCACGAACGCGAAGTCGGTCCAGTGCCCGAGATGCTCGGTCGCGTCATGCGAGACGCGATGCGCCATGTACTCCGCGAAGGACTCGTTCAGCCACAGGTCGTTCCACCACTTCATCGTGACGGTGTCGCCGAACCACATGTGCGCCATCTCGTGCACGACCACCCGGGCCCTGGTACTGCGCTCGGCGTCGGTGACCGCCGACCGGAAGATGAAGTTGTCCGCGAACGTGACGCAGCCCGGGTTCTCCATCGCGCCGAGGTTGAAGTCCGGCACGAAGACCTGGTGGTACTCACCGAAGGGATAGCGGTAGCCGAACAGCCGGTGGTACTCGTCGAAGGCCTGCGCGGTGACCTTGAACAGATCCTCGGCATCCTTGTCCAGGTGCTCCTTCAGGCTCTGCCGGCAAGCGAGTCCGAGCGGGATGCCGTCGTGCTCCGAACGGATCAGGTGATAGGGTCCGGCCACCAGCGTCACGAAGTACGTGGACAGCGGTTTGGTCTCTTTGAGCTCCCACTCACCTGGAGCTGTCTTGGTCGCGGCGCCGTTGCCCAGCACGATCCACTCGTCGGAGCATTTCACCGTCATCGTGTACGGCGCTTTGAGGTCGGGCTGGTCGAAACAGGCGAAGTACCGGGGTGCCGACTCCAGCGAGGACATCCCGTAGAGGTAGACCCGTCCGTCGCCGGCATCGACCGTCCGTTGCAGGCCTTCACCGTCGGCCGAGTACTTCATCCGTGCCTCGACGACCAGCTCGTTCTCCGCTTGCAGCCCGTCCAGCCAGAGCCGCCCGTCATCCAGCCCCGCGACGTCGACGCTGCGGCCGTTGAGGGATACCGCTGTGAGCTCGTCGGGCTTGACGTCCACAAACGTCCGCTCCGCCGACGCCGCGAACGCGATCCTGCTCACTGCCCCGAAGACCTTCTCCCCCAACGTCAGATCGAAGGCGATCTCGTAGGAGCGGACATCGAGAGCTGCGGCCCTGGTACGGGCTTCTTCCACAGTGAGAGCAGGCATGCCCCCGACGCTACCTAACCCGGCGGCAGCCCGCGCCGCTCCCGCTCGTGCCGCAGATACAGCCCGGTCGCAGTCGACACACTGGTCATCAGCCAAACAGCAACCCCAGCGTCGTCCGCCACCCCGATGATCGGCAACAACTCCGGCACGATGTCGATAGGCGAGATCAGGTAGACCAACGCCAAGGCCCACAAGGCTTTCCGGCTCCCCGGCAACCCCGCATACCCCTCAGCCTTCGCCGCCCGCAACAACCGCGGCAACGCCCTCGCCCGCTCAAACACATCCCCCACCGGCACAGGCTCCCCCCGAGCCACCTTCCGCTTCCACCGAGCCCGCCGCACCAGCCCGATCCCCACCACCCCGGCCCCCAACAAGAGGAACCCGACCCCAATCCCGGCGGCCGGAATCCCCACCACATCAGCATCCCGAAACACCAGGGTCGCCACCCCGATCAACCCCAGCAGCCCACCAAAGAACACCATCCACCAACAGTAGAGCCCCACGCCTGCGCCACGTTCGCTCCTTCGTCGCTCACACGGCGCTAGCTCCCACCCACCCAGTCCTCCGCTCCTCCGTCGCGCGAAGCGCTCCGGTTGTGGCCACCACGGCGCCCGCTCGTTTCCGGCGCCCCTACCGGCGTGGCTGGTTGTCGCCGTCGCGCCGGCGACGGTCGCGGGCTCGACCGGCCAGTACGACGATTGTCGAGTAGATGAGCCAGACCGTGCACAGGATGAGTCCGATCACGACGCCGTTCCAGAAAGCATCGGCCGGTCCTTGGCCACCTGTGATCCAGGCAGCCAAGGTCCAGATCGAACCCGTCACCGCAGCGACGACGGCCTCCAGAAGGACAGCACGTGTTGGGAGACTTCCGCCGGCTGAGCCCGCTAGCCGGTACGTCCAACGCGGAGCCTCGATGAAAGCCCGGCGACACAGCAGCCGCACGCTGATCTCCACATGCCTAGTCGCTTCCAAACTGACCATGAGTGCTGTAGGAGTTGGCTCCCCAGCGACCAAGGTATCGCATGCGGTGACGGCGGAAGGCGCGACGGTGGCTCGTCATGCCGTACCTGGCGAACCCTATTCCGCCTCCCGGTCGTTGCCATACCCACCGGCTGCCCATCTTTCCTCGTGGCGTCCACCGCTGCCGGTACCGGACGCGCCCCGCCCTGATCGGCTTCACCTTGCTCAGAGCGAAGTCGACGCCGATGTTCCAGGCAGCCTTGCGCCCGCTGATTTCCTTCTTGCGCCAGCGATAGATGTTGAATGCCGAACTGGCGGCAAAGGCAACCAGTCCAGCTGCACCACAGATGCCGGCTGTCGCAATAACGCACGCACCGAATGCGACTACGGCTGTGGCACGGGCTGCCCACTTCAGCGCACTGCGCCAACGCCACCGGCGGCCGTCGAGATCGAACTGGTTGATTGGGTCGGTCGGATAGCCGTACGCCGTCGCACCGCCGCCTCGCACGGGATCGACGCTAGCGAACAGGCCGGTCGCGGCGTTGTAGAGGCGGACGCCCATCAGGATTAGGCCGGCGCCGGAGGTTGCGCGTTGTTTGGTGCCTAGCCAGCCGTAGTCGACTGGGCCGGTTTGGGTGGTGTTGGTTGCTGCGGTGTTGCCGTATTCGTCGTAGGAGGTCCAGCCTCCGATGCTGGTGGCTGGGGTGGCGGTGGTCGGTAGGTCCACGGTGGTGACTACGTCGCCGTGGGGGTTGGCCAAGGTGAGGTCGGCGGACCCCGCCTGGTCGACGGTGAGGCTTAGGTCGCCGCCGATCAGTTCGGCGTAGCGCTGGATGCCGCCGCCGGTGGTTGTTACCCAGGTGGGGTTGTCGGAGGTATCGGCGTAATGGCGGACTGTTTGCTTCATTCCGCTTGCATCCGTGACGGCCTCGGTGGAGCGGCGGTCGAGGGCGTCCAAGGTGTACGCCGTCGTGGTGCCGCCCTGGGCGATTGACTTGGCCAGGTCGTTGTCGTAGTACGCGAGGGAGATGTCGCCGGCGGCGGGGCGGGGCGCGTCTGAGGCGGGGAGAGTCGTGGTGCGGCCCAAGGCGTCGTAGGTGTAGGTGCCGGCGCCGTTGGCGCCTGTGATCGGGCGGTCGGCGGTGTCGAAGGCTCGGGTCACCGCGGTGGCGCCGGTTGCGGTGCAAGAGCCGTCGGCAGCCGGAGCCGCGGTTGACTTGGTTAGGCGGTTGTCGTTGCGGTCGAAGGTGTAGGTGCGGGTGGTGCAGCCCGGGGCTTCGGTGGGGTCAGTGACGTCGACGCCGGTGGTTGCGGCGGTGCGGTCCTGGACCTTGGCGAGGCGGCCGGCGTTATCGTAGGAGTAGGCGCGGTCGTAGCCGATCGCGTCACCCGGAGCGTCACCCGCGTCGCCGGTGAAGGCGGAACCGTCCGGGGTCCACTCATGGACGATCCGGCCGTTGACGTCGTTCTCCAAGGACCAGGAGAGCCACGGGCCGTCCGGGTCGACGGTGGTCGAGCCGTCTTCGTTTACGTTGGTGACCTGACCGGTGTAGCGCAGACCGATCGGTTCGCCGACGCTGTCGAGGTCGTTGTACTGCGTGACGCCACCAGGCAACTTCTGGACGGTCATGGATCCGTCGGCGTCATAGGCGCCAGTGGACGACCAGGTGGAGCCGGCAGTGGTGACCTCGACCTTGGTGGCGACACCACGGCGCTCGGTTTTGCCCGCCGCGTCAGTGCCGTCGTACGTGTATCGCGTGGAGCCGTTCGCGTCAGTGACAGTGGCAACAGAACCCGCCGCGTCGTAGACGGTCGTGGTGGCCTGCTCGCCCGACGGCTGGTACGTCGTCTGGCGACCCCAGCTGTCGTACCCGGTGGTGACGTTGGTGGTGCTGTTGTCAGCGGCAGTCGCGGTAACCACCGTAGCCTGACCCGTGGCCGGGTCGTAGGTCGTTGTTTTCTTGGTGTTCGGAGTCGATCCGGTCAGCCCGGCGACCACGGTCGAGCTCGAAGCCGTGCGGCCGTCGAGCAGGTAGCTCGTGGTCGTCGTACGCGTCACCGAACCCGACGTTTCGGTCACCGTCTTCGGAGCCAGCAACCAGGTGAAGTCGCCCGTCGTGGTTGACGGCAGCGTCGGACCCGAGGACGGCGCAATAGCCGGGTAGGTCTTGCAGACCAGCCCTGCCCACTGCGGCTTCCCACCGCACTCAGCGAAGGAGGCGTTGGCCGCCGTCGTGTAGTAGACCGTCTTGGTCGTACCGGCGTCCGAGCCGTTCGACGCCGGCTGCAGGTTCTCGACCGCGCGGCCTTCGGCGTCGTACCGGGTGAGCTTCACGATGTCACCGGCGCTGTTCGTGCCGTCCAGATCGACGTCGGTGATCGCCTTGCCCGCCTGGCCGAGCTTCCAGCCGTCGGCGTCGCCCGGGACCGGCGGTCCGTAGTCGGTGAGCGACTGCGACACCAGTTCGAGGTCGGTCCCGGTGCCCGGGTCATGCACGTACGACGATGCCGTGGTCGGCAGGCGGTACGGCATGGTCGTGTCCGGGTTGACGCCCGCGTTCGGTGCGCCTTGGTCGAAGGTGGTGTGGTTGTGGGCGCGGATCCATTGGACCGTGCCGTTCTTCAATGCGGCGAAGCGCGACGGGCTGTAGGTGTCCGTGACCAGCGTGCCGGCCGGCGTCAGGACGGTGTCGCCGGCAGCGTTCTTGATGTCGGCGTTGTAGACCGTGACGTTGGCCAACTGGTCGACGGAGGCACCCGAGGGCACCGAGCCGTCGATGACCGCGCGCAGAGCGCGTTCGTCGAGCTCGCGGACGGTGTTGCCCTGCTCGTTGTAGTCGGTAGACGTGTACTGCCAGTCGCCCGCGCCGTACTTCGCCGAGTTGACGGTGTACCCCGAAGCGTCGGTGTATTGCAGATCGGCGTACTGCCAGTCGTCGGCGGTCGGCGCTCCGGAGACGGCGCGGTCAGGACCGAAGACCGCGAAACCGTTGGTGGGCGCGGCCTTCTGGTTCCATCGCGCCACCGAGGTGGCCGACAGATCGGGCAGACCCGCACCGGACAGTGGTATGTCGTACACGAACTTCGCCAGCGTCGCGGTCCCGCCGGTCGGGTCGCCGGCCGGACGGTCGCGCTTGACGGTGTCGAGCTTCTCGCGCTGGTCCACGGTGACGTAGCTGAGCTGGATCGGGACCTGACCGGCGGGCTTCACCGAGGTCAGGTGGTTCGCGGCGTTGTAGCCGTACTCCGTGCTCAGGTTGGACCGCGGATCGGTGACCGCGGTGAGACGGCCGTTGGCGTCGTAGCTGTAATTAGCGACCCGGGTGGAGTCCATGGCAGGGCCGCCGGCCTTGTCGGGGTTGAAGATGTCGAGCCAAGCGACGGACAGGCGAGCGCTGCCGTTGATGGTGGTATAGACGAAGCGCAGCGCGCGGCAACCGGGATTGAGTGTTCCGGTGGCCGGGCAGGTGACGCCGGGTGGGGCAGGCGCCAGGATGCGCGTGATGTGCCCCTCGGCGTCGTACGAGTAGGTGGTCTTCGACGCGATCCCCGGCTCGGCGATGCCCGCCGGACGGAACGACGTAGCGGACGAAGCGCTGGGAGCAGCCGCCGGCGTCCAGGTGGTGACGGTCCCGTCATCCTCGGTGTAGGCGATGACCGTCGAGATGCCAGTGCCGGTAACGGTCAGCTTCGAACCGTCGAGCTCGGTGTCCTCGTCGCCGGGAACCCAGGTACCGGTGGCGAACGCGGCCGACGTACGCCGCTGGCCGTCCGGAGCCTCGAAGATCAGCCCAGTACCGTCGCCGTCGAGCAGCGCGATGGTGCCGTCGATGCGGGTCGAGTCGACGACCTCCATCCCGGCCGCGCCCGCGTCGGCGCCGTCGAACTGACCGATCCAGCCGGGGCCGAAGACGCCGTTGACGGTGGTGGGAGCGCCCGCGTAGGTGGAGTGCGAGCGCGAGATCGACAGGTCGCCGGTGTAGCCGGGCACCGAGATGTCGGACGCGTCGGCGTTGAACTCACCGGTCCACAAGGCGACCTGGCCCGGCCCGGCGTCGGCGGTCGGGAAACCGTTGCCGAAGGCATGCGGTACACGCTGGATCGTGGTGTTCGGCGTCTCGGACCAGGTGCACTGGCTCGAGGATGCGTAGGTGAGGCAGACCTGGACGTCGAGGAGGACCGGGACGCGGTCGTTCAGGGTGGTCGGCTGGATTCCGGCGGTGTTGGGATCGGAGTCGACGTTCGCGTCGATCTTGGCGTTGGTGGAGTCCCACAGGCCGGTGACGTGGATACCGCCGGTACCGTTGTCGGTGACGGTCAGCGGGTTCTCGTCGACGTTCCAGCCGACGGTGTCGTGCTGGCCGTCGCGGCCGTAGCCGGACAGGCGCCAGCGGACCTTGGCGGTGGGCACGGCAGCTTGCCCGCGGGGCGGACCGGAGGCGTCGATCTTGACCGTGCTCGTGGTGGTGATGCGCGGACTGGCGGTCGGCGTGGCCAGCGACGAACCGCCCCAGCCGAAGCTGTACGACGTACTGGCCGACAGCCGGCCGGCCGGAGACTCTGCCTGGACCGAGATGCGGTGCAGGCCGGGCGTGTCCTTCTTGATCGTCACTGTCGTCTTGGCGACCGCTGGGTCGCTCGACGGGTTGATCTTGATCTGACCGGCCGCGCCACCGGAGAAGTTGGACACGTACGGCTTGCCGTCGACGGTCGCCCGGACGTAGCCGGGTGCGGAGAACCCGGTGCCGGTCGCCGTGATCGTGCAGACGATGTCATTGGCCGGAGCGGTGTCCTGCCAGGAGTTGATCGCGTACGGCGCCGGGCAGGAGATCGTCGGAGCGGCCGGCTGCAGTGTGCCCACGCGGACCACGCTCCAGCCGGACCAGGCAGAGTCCTTGCGGCCATCGTTCGACTTGGACTTGACGTAGATGGCCGTGTTCTCCGGGAGGTTGACGCTCGGCTTACAGCCGCCGACCGAACCCGACGCGTACGTCGCCGAGGTGCAGGTCGCTTTGAGGCTGCCCGGGCCTTCGGGTGAGGTGTGGAACTCGAAGATGTACTTGACCGTGTTGCCGTCCGCGTCACTGGCCTTCGTCGTCACCCACGGCTGCAGGTATGGCGAGTAGAGGGCGCTGGTACCGGCAGGTGGGGCGTAGCCGACGGCGGAGACGTAGGTCGGTACTGCGGGCTTCGCCGGCGGACGGTTCCACGTCATCGTGATGTAAGGGTCGGCGATCGCGACGGTGGAGTAGACCTTCTTCCACGAGTTCGTGTCGGCCTCGTTGCCGGCCATCAGGGCCATACCGCCGGTCGGGTACGACGCGGTCGACCACGCCTGGGCCAGGCCGGTCATCGGGATCGAGATGCGCCCACCCGGGCAAGCACTCGAGAAACCCTTGGCAGACGAGACCGAACCGTAGACGCTGCCGATCGTGGGTTGCGCGGTCCAGCGCGTCGCAGTCGTCGCGGGAGTCGCCGAACGGACGACCACAGCGCTCGGAGTACAGGACAAGGAGTTGAACTGCCACAGCGACAACGAGGCCGACAGGATGTCGCGACCGGCAAAGGCTGAGGTGGCGAAGTTGAGGAAGGAACGAGCCGTTGCCGAGCCGTTGTTGCCGATCCGCAGCTCCTGCGAGGCGGACTGGTCGGTGGTGACGCCGCTCTGCACCCAGGTGTCGAAGTTCGACTTCGTCGTACCGGTCACGTACGTCGGGTCGACGGTCACCGGGTAGGACCGGGCGGGGTCGAGCATCCACTTCGCATCGGGCGCGATCACCAGCGTCGCCTTACCGCGCGACACCTGCTCGACAGTCACCTTCACGATCGCCTTGTTCGCGGGTTCGCCGCCGGCCGCTGTGACCGAGTCCCACATGTAGCCGACCGGGATGGTCGACTGGACCACGTTCTTCGCGTCCACGAACTCGATCGAGCCATCAGCCAATGCCCGGGGTGTGAGGCCCTTGGTACGCAGCGGGATCCGCCAGACCGGCGCGGCCGTCGGACGCTGCTTGACGATGAAGTCGTGCTCGAAGCCGGTACGGCGGGCGTCCAGGACGAGATCGACGCCCGGCTGTACGTCGGCGTACGTCGCCTTGGTGCCGTTGAGGGTCGGCTCGGGAAGCTTCCAGGGTGAGATCCATTCAACCTGGCGGCCTGTGCCGGAGGACGCCGAGGCGAAGACCTGTCCGGTCGTGCTGCTGCGCTTGCCCAAGCGCAGACCGTGCTGATGACCGCGGGGAGCGACCGTGCCGTCGGCGGCCCTCTGCAAGGTCAGGTCGATCGACTGCCAGCGGCCCTTGGCCGTCTTGAAGCGGATCGGGGCGGCGTGGGCGTCGGTCGTCATGGTCCCGTCAGGGTTCGACCACGTCGTCGACGTCTCGGTGCGCATCGATTCGACCTCGACCCGGGAGCCCTGGGCTCGCGCGGTGACCGAGGCGGAGATCACATCCGGTCTGGACGCGACCTTCTGTGCCGCCGGTTTCGGGTCCTCGGTGCTGACAGCCTCGGCCGGCTGCCGCGTCTCCAGTGCAGCGGCCAGCAAGGCCAGCGAGACCACCGCGGCGACGAACCGTGGAAACTTCTGCACGCGGGCGCGCTGAGATCGATCCAGGACAAACAAGGGGCACTCCCAGAACTCACGCCGACCAGGCGGAACGGCGACGGGACAATCGCCGTTCGGGCCAGCGCTCGCTACATCGGCACCGGCGTTACCCCGTTACGGAAATTGCAACAACCTGCAATTTCCGGTTCAGCCGTCGCCAGACCTGTGGTCGAGCCAGTACAGGCGGTTTGGCGGACTACGCGGCGGTTGTGTCCCGACCGACAGGACATAGTCGCCGAATCGGCCTGCGCAATCGTTTGCCTGGCGCAAAATCCGGGGTATGTCCTGTCGGACGGGACAACAACCACCCCCGAGCGCTCAGGTGGTGGCGGCTTGATGGATGTGGTGGGCGAGGGCTGTGATGGCGGGGGTGGGGCCGGAGGGGGCGTAGCAGATTAGGTGGGAGCGGGTGGACCACGGGTCGGTTAGGCGGCAGATGTCCAGGGTGGGGGCTCGGTCTACTGAGCGGAGTGGGGCGATGGCCAGGCCTACGCCGGCCTCGGCGAGGGTTATGAGGGTGTGCACGGTGGGGACCAGGGTGCGGTAGCGCGGTGCGGGCGCGTGTGGGCCAAGGCGACGGTCCATCCAGGTGCGGAGGGTGGATCCCAGGTCCAGGCCGATCATGGGGTGTTCGGCGACTTCGGCGTACGACATTGTTTGGCGGCCACTGAGGACGCCGCCGGACTGGCCGATCACCACCAGGGAGTCGTCGGCTAGTGGCTCGGTGCGTAGGGCGCTGGCCATGGTCTCTTCGTCGTCCAGCACGATGCCGAGGTCGGCTTTGCCTTCGGCAAGCAGTTGGAGTGAGCGTGGGGTGCGCTGCTCGGAGACGGTGACGTCGTGTTCTGGGTACTCGCGCAGGAACGACGCCAGCGCGGCCGGTACGACGCGGTGCATGGCGGAGCCGCCGGAGACGAGGACGAGTGGCCGGGAGCGCGCGGCGGTGTAGCTCGCGACAGCACTGTCGAGGCGTGCAGTCTGAGCCAGTACTTCGCGCGCGTGGCGAGCCAGCGTCGTACCGGCCGGGGTTGGTCGCACGCCGCGGCGTTCCCGGATCAGCAGCGGCACTCCGGCCTGGGCCTCCAGCGCTCTGACCCGTGCACTCGCTGAAGGCAGACTCAGGTGCATCTGGGCGGAGCCTGCCGTGATCGAGCCTTGGTCAACAACGAATACGAAGAGCCGCAGGTCATCGAGGTCGTAGCGCATGGCGAACAGCCTATGCCTCAGCCAGAGGCTGACTGAGGCAAAAACGCATTGTGGTCCTTACCGGACGACCCTGATGCTGGAACGGTGAGCGCACTGCTGGTCGTCCTGCTCGCCGGGATCGCAGCCGGCGCGCTGAACGCTGTCGGCGGTGGTGGCAGCTTCGTCGCGTTCCCCGCTCTGGTCGCGGTCGGCGTCACCGCAGTCACCGCGAACGCCGCCACGACGGTCGCCTTGCTGCCAGGAGGTCTGGCCAGCGTCTGGGTCTACCGCCGCGAGCTCCAACCACTCCCCAGTACTTCGACCCGCGTGCTGACCGTGTCGAGCATCATCGGCGGCGTACTGGGCGCGGTACTGCTCCTCGCCTTGCCCTCGGAATCCTTCGACGCGGTCGTCCCGTGGCTGCTCGCCTTCGCCACCTTCGTGCTCGCCTTCGGCCGCCGGATCGCCAAGTCGCTGGGAACGACGATCGCCGGCCGCCCGACGATCATCGCCGGACAGCTACTGCTCTCCATCTACGGCGGGTACTTCGGCGGCGCGTCCGGGCTGCTCATGGTCGCCTTCTGGAGTGTTGCCGCCGGCATCGACCCGGGCCGGGCCAATCCGTTGCGGGTGATCCAGATGGCGGCCATCTATCTGACCGCGGCGATCATCTTCCTGGTCGCCTCGGACGTCATCGGCGAGTCGCTCAAGGTCGGCCTGATGCTCGGCGGCGCGTTGCTGGGCGGCTTCGGCGGGGCGATGATCGCCCGCAGCCTGTCAGCGCCGGTCCAGCGGGCGATCGTGGTCGGGTCGGCGGCCACGATGACGGCGGCGTACTTCGTGGCGCTCTCGTGATCACCGACGAATCCCTCGCCCGGCTGGCGATCGCCTGGGAAGCCTGCCAGCTGGCCGAATCGGCCCGTACCGCCGTCACCATCGACGGCGACCCCGAAGACCTGCTCGCCCGAGCGCACGAAGTACTGGAAGCAGCCGAGCGCTATGCCGCCACCGTCCACGCCTTCACCTCCGAGCAGGCGACCGGGCAGCCCAGAGCCTGGTTGTTGCCCACGGCACCGGAAGAGGCCGCGGCGGATCTCGACAGCTGGGTGATCCGGCACCAGGACGGCGAGGACCCAGGCCCCACGCCGATCTCCAGCCAGTTGTAGCCAACAGCAACCAAATCCCTGAACGACCCCACCGCGAGAGACGCCGACCCGGGAGGAAAATACGCCCGCCCATGGCCTGGCGAAAACCCTCCCCAGACCCAACTACCAGCCCGAAGCCCCCCGGCAAGTCGCCGAGCACCGACAACTGCTTCCACCGAAGCGGGACCGGCCGAGGATCGCTGGCCACTAGCGGGTTATTTGACCGATAGCGCCCTACAGAGCCTGTTGCGAACTGGCTCGGCAGCGGCCGATTGTGTCCCGACCGACAGGAAGTAGTCGACCGTTCGGCCGCGCGCCACGCTCACGCAGGCCGCGGCCGGCCGCAGAACCGGCACTACTTCCTGTCGGTCGGGACACAACGCCAACCCCAGACCAATTTCCCAACAGGCTCTGTCAGCGCGAAGCTGTCCAATAGCCTGCCAGCGGGCCTCGGCAACGCCGCGACTGACCCACGGGTCAGTCAGCAGAGCCTTCATTCGCCTTCTTTCACCCTCCAGCTCAGTGGCTGGGCGCTGGCGGTCCGGTGGCGAGGGTGAAAAGGGGGCGAATGAACACCAGGTGGCGGGTAGGTAGGTCAGTTGATCAGTCCCTTGACGATTGTTGTCATCCGGTCGACCGGGATGGCGAAGCCGATGCCGATGCTGCCGGAGCGTGAGCTCGAGCTGAGGGTGGCGATGGCGGTATTGACGCCGACCACCTGACCGGCCGCGTTGACCAGCGGGCCGCCGGAGTTGCCGGGGTTGATGGCCGCGTCGGTCTGGATCGCCGTCTGCCGGTTGCCGTTGTCGCCGAAGCGCGCCTGCCGGTTGACGGCGCTGACGATGCCGGCCGTCACCGTTCCTTCCAGGCCGAGCGGTGAGCCGACGGCCAGCACCGGGTCACCGACCTTGAGTTGCGACGACCGGCCGAGCGTGAGCGCCCGCAGTCCCTCGACGTTGCCGCTGACCTGGAGAACCGCCAGGTCGTTGTCCGCGTCGACCCCGATGATGCGCGCGTCCACGGATCGCCCGTTGGACAGGACCAGTGACACATCGGTCGCTCCTTCCACCACGTGCGCGTTCGTGACCACGTGTCCCTGCTGGTCGATCGCGAACCCCGAGCCGGTCGCCCGGCCGGCCCGGACGGACACGACCCCTGGCAACACGCTCGCCGCGGCCGCCGCGATAGTCCCTTGCTCGGCTCCGCCTGAGGGGGCGGCCGCTTGTGGCAACTCGACCGGGGCGCTCACCGAAGGCGAGTCGACCCAGCCACCGGTCACCGCGCCAGCGAGACCACCGGCCAGGACGGACAGTGCGATCCCCGTGGCGAGTACGCGGCCGGTACGGCGTACTGGGGGTGGGGCCGTCACCCCGGCCTGAGGTGCTGCGGCCGGAGAGGGGGGTGCCGGCGGAGCAGAGGCCGGGGTGACGGAGAAGGGGATGCCGGGCCCGGGCGCCGGTACGTCGGGCGGCGCGGCGGGCGGTGGGCCGGGCTGGTAGTGCGGCCCACGGAAGGGATGACCGAGATGAGGGCTCACAAGAGGCTCCTAGTGCCTTAAGGAAGCCGCGAGAACCAGAGCAGCGAGGCCAGGCCGGCCAGCAGTGCGACGGCCAGGGCGACTCCCGCCACCAGGTTGGTGATCTCGCGTTCCTCGGTGGTCCAGCCGATCGACGACTGGAGATCGGAGTAGACGGAGCGCAGTTCCTCGTCGCTCTCCGCGGAGTAGAAGGAACCTGAGGTCGCGTCGGCCAGTCCGCGCAGGGACTCGGCGTCGGCGGGGACCGGGATGTTACGGCCTTCGAGGTTGACCGTGCCCTCTGGCGTTCCGTAGGCGATCGTCGAGACCGGTACGCCGGCCTGCGACGCGGCCTGGGCGGCTTCGTCGATCGGGCGGCCCGACGTGTTGCCGCCGTCGGACAGCAGCACGATCCGGCTCGGCGGCGGATCGGTGGCCGCGTCGGCGTCCAGCGATTTCACCGCCTGCAGGCTGGTCAGGACGGCCTCACCGATCGCGGTGCTGTCGGTCAGCGTCAGCCGGTTGATCGCGTCGATGGTGGCCTGGTGGTCCGTGCTCGGCGGCGCGACGACGTTCGCCGTCCGGGCGAAGGAGACGAGTCCGACGTTGAACTGCTCGGGCAGGCTGTTGACGAACTCGGTCGCGGCGCTCTTGGCCACCTCGAACCGGTTCGGCTCGACGTCGGTCGCGGCCATCGAGTTCGAGATGTCCATCGCGACCACGACGGTGGCGCGTTCGCGCGGCACCCGGACGTCGGCGACGGGCCGGGCGATCGCGATCGTCAGCACGGTCAGCGCCGCGAGGAAGGCGAACGCGGGCGCATGCCGGCGCCACCCGGGCCGCGTCGGGGCGACCTTCTCCAGCATCGGAAGGGTCGCGAACCGGACGGCGTACTTGCTGCGGCGGCGTTGCGCGATCAGATACGCCACGACCAGAGCCGGGACGATCAGCAGCAGCCAGAGCCACAGCGGTTGCTCAAAATTCATCGGACACCGGTCCTCCCTCGAGGGGTTCGGCGGGTGTTGGCGCGGCGGCGGGCGGTGGCGAAGGCGGCGACGTCGCGGACCCAGTCGGTGTCGGTGCGCAGGACCAGGTGGGCGGCGCCGGCGGCGCGGATCGCTTGGGTGGTTTGCTCGCGGTGGGCAGCCATCGCGGCGGCGTACCGCTCCCGCAACCGCTTCTTACTCGTCTGTACTTCGCGCCGCCGCCCCGTCTCCGGATCCACCAGAGTGAGCAACCCAACCTCAGGCAACTCAAGCTCACGCGGATCGAGCACCTCGACAGCGATAACTTCGTGCCGCGCGGTCAATCGTCGGAGTGGAATCTCCCACCCTTCGGTATGAAAGTCAGAGACAACTACTCTGAGGCCTGGCCTTGGATGTTCGCGGTTGAGCCGCGTGATCGCGTGGGCCAGATCGGTCTGCGGGTGTTCGCCGGGAGTTGCTCTAGGCAACGACAGCAGCGTGCGAAGAGTACGCCGCATGGCCGCCACACCGCCGACGTCGGGGATCCGGCGAACCTCGTTGCCTAGGGCAACCCGCACACCGAGACGATTCCCAGGACGATCGGCCAGCAGACCCACCGCACCAACGATGGCGACAGCGAGATCGCGCTTCTCCGACAGCGCAGTACCGAAGTCCATGCTCGCGGACGCATCCACCAGCGCCCAGGTCTCCAGTTCGCGCTCGGCCAGCGGCGCCCGGACGTGCGGTTCAAGCGAGCGAGCAGTGACATTCCAGTCCATCCGGCGGACATCATCCTGACCCGCCTGATACGGCCGCGCCTCGTTCGGTTCGCTGCCCGGGCCGCTCCGCAAGCCGGTGATCTCGCCGTGCAGGAAGCCTTCCAGCTTCCGTTTCACCGAGAGCTCCAGCGAGCGGAGCGCCCGCTCCCGCCCGGCCAGCAGGTCAGGACCTGTCATGCCGCGGACCCCTGCGCCTGATCAGCCGGTACGACGTGCGGCTGCTCGACTGCGTGCAACACCCGCGACACCACAGACCGCGGGTCGACCCCATCCGCCAGCGCGTCGAAGGTCAGCACCAGCCGATGCGCCATCACGTCATGCGCCACGTCGTACACGTCGGCAGGCAGGACGTAGTCGCGACCGCGCAACAAAGCCAGCGCACGACCGGCCGCCACCAACCCCAGCGTGGCCCGCGGACTAGCTCCAAACTCCAGTACGCCGCCGAGATCGTCGATCCCGTACTGCTGCGGCGCCCGCGTCGCATGCACCAGCCTGACGACGTACTCCGCCACGGCGTTGTGCACGAAGACGTCTTCCGTTGCCTCCTGCAACTCATTCACCATGGCCGGCGTCAGTACTGCGTTCGCATGCGGCCGGTGCGAGCTCATCCGCTGCAGGATCGTGAGTTCCTCCAACGGTGTCGGGTAGTCGACGGTGATCTTCAGCAGGAACCGGTCCCGCTGCGCCTCGGGCAACGCGTAAACGCCCTCGGACTCGATCGGGTTCTGGGTGGCCAGGACGAGGAACGGCTCGGGCAACGGGTAGCTGACGCCGCCGATGCTGACCTGACTCTCGGCCATTGCCTCCAGCAACGCCGACTGCACCTTGGCAGGTGCGCGGTTGATCTCGTCGGCGAGCACGAGGTTGGCGAAGATCGGGCCGAGTTCGGTGTCGAACCCTTCGGCGGATGGCCGCCAGATCCGGGTCCCGACGATGTCGCCCGGGACCAGGTCGGGGGTGAACTGCAGCCGGGCGAACCGGCCGCCGATCACCTCCGCGAGGGTCCGGACGGCCAGCGTCTTGGCGACGCCGGGAACCCCTTCCAGCAGGCAGTGCCCGCGGGCCAGCAGGCCCACCAGCATCCGCTCCACCAGCTGGTCCTGTCCGACGACGACCCGCTTCACCTCGAAGAGGGCTCGCTCGAGTACTGCCGTCATGCGTTGCTCTGCGGGTCGGCCTGCTGCTCAGGCTGGGTCTGCTCGGGTTGCGTCTGCTCCGGCTGGGCCTGGCCCGAGCCGTTCTTCTCCGGGCAATCCCGCCCGTCGCGCTGCGCTGTGCCCTGGGAACCCTGCGAAGGGCCGGTACTGGGATCGGTGCTCGGCGCGGGGCTGTCCTCCACAGTCACGTAGCCCTGATCAGGGGCCGGGTCGTTGCCGGCGGCGTACGCGAAACCGCCCACGCCCAACGCGGCGGCCGCGACCGCAGTACCGAGCAGGAGGCGCTTGCCGGGGAGATTCATGCTGACTCCTTCGAGATCGGATGATGGGTCCAGATCATCAGGACGCCCCGAAAACGACCGGAAAGCAGAGCGAAAGCCCGCCGAAAGCTCACACCGGTCCCAGCACGGGACACCGCTACCTTTGACTCGTGCGACTACTGGTGGTGGAAGACGAGGAAGGCCTGGTCAGCGCTCTGCGCTCGGGACTCGGCCGGGCCGGCTATGCCGTGGACGCTGCGCTGACCGGTGCCGAGGCGGTCGAGAAGCTCGCCACCACGCCGTACGACCTGGCGATTCTCGACATCACGTTGCCGGACACGAGCGGCCTCGACCTGTGCCGAGCGGTCCGTCGCGGCGAGATCGAGGTGGCGTCCGGACGCGAGTTGCGGGTGCTGATGCTGACCGCGCGCGCCTCGCTCGCCGACCGGGTCCGCGGGCTCGACGAGGGCGCGGACGACTACCTGACCAAGCCGTTCGCGCTGGTCGAGCTGCTGGCCAGGATCCGCGCCCTGCTGCGTCGCGACGTGACGAACGGGTCGACCCAGTTGCACGTCGGCGAACTCGTCCTGGACAGCGCCCGCCATCTCGCGACGAGGGCCGGGCGCGAGCTTCCACTGACGCTGAAGGAGTTCGGCGTACTGCGCTATCTCATGTCGCGGCCGGGGCACGTCGTCTCGGCCGAAGAACTGCTCGAGCACGTCTGGGACGAGAACGCGGATCCGTTCACCCAGAGCGTCCGCGTGACGGTCGGAACGCTGCGGCGCAAGCTCACCCTGGAAGGCGAGGATCCCTTGCTGGAAACGGTGATCGGGCGCGGCTACCGGCTCAGAGGTGATGCATGAAGAGGCCGAAGATCCCGGTCTGGGCCCAGACGATCCGGTTCCGCCTGACGCTGGCCTATTCCGCAGTACTGATCGGCTTGTCGGCGCTGGTCCTCGGCAGCCTGTACTTCGCGCTGTCGGCGTACCTCGACCCGCAGCCGCTCGACCCGATCACGGTCAAGAAGGTCTATACCGACGAACACGGTAACTACAAGCCCAAGCCGGGTCAGACGTTCCAGGCCGCCGATCTGGACAGCATCCAATCCGCGGTCAACTACAAGACCCTGGAGACGCTCAAGACCTATTCGGCAGCAGGCATGGGCGGACTGCTGATCCTCAGCCTCGGTACCGGCTGGTGGCTGTCCGGTCGCGCGCTGAGGCCGGTACGCCGGATCACCGCGACGGCGCAGGACATCTCCGCGACGGACCTGTCCCGCCGGATCGCGCTGGACGGCCCGCGTGACGAACTGCGCAACCTCGCGGACACCGTCGACGACATGCTCGAACGGCTGGAGTCCGCTTTCGTCGCGCAACGGCAGTTGGTCGACGACGCGTCCCACGAGCTGCGCAATCCGTTGGCGGTGATCCAGGCCAATGTGGACGCAGTACTGGCTCATGACGACACTCCGTCGGAGGATCGGGCCCAGGCGACGGCGATCGTGTCGCGCGCGATCCAGCGGATGACCCGGCTGGTCGAGGACTTGCTCGCGTCGGCCCGCCGGTCATCGCCGGCCTTCGTGGACGCCGACGTGGACCTCGCCGCCATCGCGGGCGAGGCCGCCGAGGAGTACGCGCTACTCGCCGCCGACCGAGAACTCCGCCTGGTACGCCGTCTCGCGCCCGGGCCGACCGCCGCCGGGGATGCCCAGGCGCTTCGCCGGGCGGTCGACAACCTGCTGTCCAACGCGGTCCGGCTGGCCCGGGGTGGCAGCGAGTTGGTCCTGGCCGTCGGGAGCCGCAACGGCTGGGCCTGGATCGCCGTCCGGGACGAGGGCCCGGGGATCGCCGAAGAGGACGCTGATCGCGTCTTCGACCGCTTCTTCCGCTCAGGCCAACGGCAGCCACCCACAACCGTCCCGCTGACCGACCCGTCCACCGGTCCGTCGACGAGTCAGCGCCGCGCGGGCCTGGGTCTGGCAATCGTCCGCCAGATCGCGGAATCCCACGGCGGCACGGTCGCGCTGCATTCCGAGGTCGGCGTCGGCTCGACCTTCATCCTCTGGCTCCCCGAACGCTCCCTCACCAACACCACCCGCCGCTCCCCCACCCCGCCGACCGAGGATCCACTAGGTCCACGCTCGTAAGCCCGGACCGCCGCCACTCACAAACCTGCCCTCCGCAGCCCAAGACATCCCCACCCACGCCTGGCCTGGACTAACCAGGTGAGGTTTATGAGTGGCGGAGGTCCGCCCTCCCCTCCGGGGCTCGGCCTGAGCGCTCCGCCACTGGCGTCTTTGAGCACCCGCCAGTCGTCGTACCGGCGAGTAGGTGGCTAGCCGGTGCCCAAAGTCGCGGGTTCGCGGGGGTGCACTGCGCGGGATGGGCTTAGCGCGGGGTGCTGAGGAGGGGGCGTGTGCCGTTGAGGACCGCGGCGTAGCGGGCGCGCACCTGGGCGGCGTGCTCGTCGGTCAGCACCGGCGACTCAGGCTTGCTCATGGCAACCTCCCAAGTCGGTACTGCGTCCGACACGGCCCAGGCGGCTTGGCGGGCGGCGCCAAGGGCGACGTATTCAGCTGGCTCGGGTAGGACCACCGGCGCACCCAGCAGAGCAGGCGCAAGAGCCTGTACTGCGCGGGAGCGGGCCGCGCCGCCGAGGAGCAGGACCCGGTGGACCGGGAGGCCCTGTGCTCGTAGGGCGTCCACCGCGTCGGCCAGGCCGCACAGCATGCCTTCTACTGCAGCGCGGGCCATCGTCGCGGGCTGTGCGGTCGCGCGGGTCAGCCCATAGACCAGGCCAGTCGAGTGCGGAAGGTCCGGGGTCCGCTCGCCGTCCAGGTAGGGCAGCATGACGAGCCCTGCGCTGCCGGTGGAGGTCAGTGCGGCTTGGTCCAGCTCGGCGAGATCCATGCCGAGCAACTGGGCCGTTGCCGACAGCACCCGAGCCGCGTTCAGCGTGCAGACCAGTGGGAGGTAGCCGCCCGTCGCATCCGCGAAGCCGGCGACGAAGCCGCTCGGGTCGGTCGTCGGAGCAGCGGATGTGGCGAACGCAGTACCGCTGGTCCCCAACGAGACAGCGACGTCGCCGGGCTGCAGGTCAAGACCGAGCGCGGCAGCCATGTTGTCGCCCGTGCCCGCAGCGAGCGCGATGCCGGACGCGGTCTGGCCAACGACCTCGGACGGCCCGGCCACCCGCGGCAACTGCAGCGATCGGCCGAACGCAAGCTCGACCAAATCGGGCCGGTAGTCGTTGGTGGTCGGCGACCACCAACCGGTGCCCGAAGCATCTCCGCGATCGGTCGTCAGGTCGGCAATACCCGAACGATCCGCAGCGAACTGATGGGTCAGCCAATCGTGGGGCAACGCAACAGCCTCAGCCCGAGCAGCCGCGTCGGGAGCAGCGCCGCGAACCCAGCGCAGCTTGGTGACGGTGAAGCTCGGCACCGGCACAGACCCGGTCGCGGCGGCCCAAGTCTCCGGGCCACCCAGCTCAGAGACCAGTTCGGCCGTCGCGTCGGCAGAGCTCGTGTCGTTCCACAGCACCGCCGGGTGGACGACCTCACCAGCGCCATCCAGCAAGACCATGCCGTGCTGCTGACCAGCCACAGACAGCGCCGAGACCCCGTCGAGCAGGCCGTCCGAGGCGATCTGCCAGGCCTTCCACCACTCGGCCGGGTCGACCTGGGTGGCGTCGGGGTGCGGCGCGCGACCTTCCCGCAGTACCTCCCCGGTGCTCGCGTCGCACACCACGACCTTGGTCGCCTGAGTGGAGCAGTCCACACCGGCGACCAGCCTGGGATCAGTCATAGAAGTCTCTCCGAATCACGGGGCGGCGAGCTGCCGCAGTATTTCGCGGGCGAGATCGGTCGTCGTCACCAGGGTGCTGACCAGGCCGGCCCGCACCGCGGCGATGACCGCCGGGGCGCGATGGGCCCCCGCGGCCAGGGCGACGCGCTCCTCCGGGCGGCGGAGCTGGTCGACCGAGACCGCGATGATCATCTGTTCCAGCGGTGACTCGACCAGTCTGCCGTCCAGATCCAGAAGATGCCCGCTGACCTCGGCGATTGCGCCGCCGGCCAGCCCGTCCGCGCGGATCTCCTCCGAGACCGCGTCCCAGACCGTCGAGCAGCCCGCGCGCCAGGCGCCGATCGCGACCACCGAGATGTCCAGGCCGTCGGCCAGTGCCAGCGTGTCGGCGATGCCGGGCTGCCTGCGCAGCGCGGTGACGGCCGCGATGTCGTCCACCACGAGCGGCGCGTGCACGGCGTGCGCAGTACCGCCAGCTAGTGCCGCGGCTCGGCGAGCGAGGTCCATCGTGCTGCCGCCGCCAGCGGGTGAATGCAGCGAGCCGGCCATTTGGACCACTGTGCAGGCGGGCAGTACGTCGAGGTGGTCGACCATCGCGTCCACGGCCCGGCTCCAGGTCAGGCCGAGCAGGTCGCCGTCGCGGACCAGCGGCGCGACCGTCCGGGCGGCAGCCTCGGCCACCTGGTCGCGGACCTGCTCAGGCGACCCGGAGGTGTGGGTGACGACGCACCGCGGCAGCCCGAGGGCGTCCGCGAGTTGCTCGGACAGTCCGCGATCGATCGGGCTGGGGCTCTTGATCTGGATCTGGACGATGCCTCGGCCGCGCGCGTCCTCGAGCATCCGGGCGACCTTGAACCGGCTCAGGTCGAGCTGCTTGGCGATGTCGACCTTGGAGGTGTTGTCCAGGTAATAGCGACGGGCGACCTCGGCCAGTAGCTCGTCGTCGTCTTCGCCCTCTCCGAGCAGCTGTCCCCGGCTGTTCACCGTCGCCCCGCCACCAATCCTTCTCCCGTGATTCCCGGCACCGTAACCGTTCCGGGCTCCTTGCCGCGAGTGGCTCCCAGCCGCTGGTCAGCCGGCCCGCGCCTCCAGCGTCGCCCGGGCGCCAAGCTCGTGCAGAGACGCCAGCGCCGAGGTGTAGGCCTGCACGAATCGCTCGTCCTCGACGAGGTCACCGAACAGGTCCCGGTCGGACACGAAGAGCAGCGGCGCGTCGCGGTTGTGCTGCGCCCGCTCGACCAGTTTGTCCCGCAACCGGTCCACCACCTCGATCGGTTCGCCCTGCTCGTCCACGCCCTCGGCGTACCGGGCCCAGGAGGCGACGACCAGGGCAGCGCGCTCGATCCCGCGGCCGGCGGCGAGTTGCTCGCGGACAACAGGCAGCAGCCATTTCGGGATCCGGTCCGAGCTCTCCGCGCAGAGCCGGGCCAGCGTGTCGCGCACCTCCGGGTTGGCGAATCGCTCGATCAGCTGGTGCTTGTAGCGGTCGAGATCGACGCCCGGTACCGGCGGCAGCGTCGGCGTACCCTCCTCGTCCATGTAGCCGAGCAGGAAGTCGACGAACAGCTTGTCCTGGCAGACCTCGTGCGCATAGCGATAGCCGGCCAGGTAGCCCAGATAGCAGAGCGCCTGGTGGCTCGCGTTGAGCAGCCGCAGCTTCATCAGCTCGTACGGCTCGACGTCCTCGACCAACTGCACCCCGACATCCTCGTACTGCGGCCTGCCGGCACCGAAGTCATCCTCGAGCACCCACTGGGTGAACGGCTCGCAGACCACCGGCCACCCGTCCTCCACACCGAACCGCGACGCCAGTGCCTCCTTGTCGCCGTCGGTGGTGACCGGCGTGATCCGGTCGACCATGCAGTTCGGGAAGGGCACCTCGCGCTCGATCCAATCGGCCAAGGCCGCGTCCTTCAGCTGTGCAAAGGAAATCAGCATCTTGCGCGCGACATGCCCATTGCCCGGGATGTTGTCGCAGGACATCACCGTGAACGGCGCGATCCCGGCTGCCCGGCGCCGGGCTAAGGCCTCGACCACGAAACCGAAAACGCTGACCGGCGTCGCCCCGGGCTGGAGATCGGCGGCCAGCGCCTCGTCCGAGGTGTCCAGCTCCCCGGTCACCTGGTGCACGTGGTACCCGCCCTCGGTGATGGTCAGCGAGACGATCCGGGTGGCGGGGTCGGCCATCCGCGCCAGCACCGCCTCCGGGTCGTCCGGCGCGAACAGGTAGTCGACGATCGAGCCGATCACCCGCGGCTCCAGCGTCCCGTCGGGGTACTTGACCACCAGCGTGTAGAGACAGTCCTGGGCCGCCATCACGTCGGCCATCCGCCGGTCCTGCGGCAGGACGCCGATCCCGCAGATGCCCCAGTCGAGCGCCTTGCCGTCGTTCATCAGCTTGTCGAGGTACATCGCCTGGTGGGCGCGGTGGAACCCGCCCACCCCGAAGTGCACGATGCCAGGGCGGACCGCAGTACGGTCATAGGCCGGTACGCCGACCTGCTCGCCGAGGGAACCCACGCTGGCCGAGCTGAGTTTGTGCAAGATGCCTCCTCCAGAAGACGCTGTCGTCACTTGACCGCCCCGAGCGACAGGCCCTGGACGAGCTTGTCCTGCGCCGCGAATCCGGCGATCAGCACGGGCAGCGACACCACCAGGGACGCGGCGCAGACCTTCGCGAGGAACAGGCCCTGGCTGGTGACGAAGCCGGTCAGGAACACCGGCGCGGTCTGAGCCACGGTACCCGTGAGCACTCGCGCGAAGAGCAGTTCGTTCCAGCTGAAGATGAAGCAGATCAGCGCCGCCGACGCGATCCCCGGCGTGACGACAGGCGCCACCACCGAGCGCAGCGTGCGCACCAGACCGGCCCCGTCGACCGAGGCCGCCTCGAGGATCTCGACCGGTACTTCGGCCAGGAAGCTGCGCAGCATCCAGACCGCGATCGGCAGGTTCATCGAGGTGTAGAGCACGATCAGCAGCCAGATGTTGTCCAGCAGCCCGGTGAACTGGGCGAAGAGATAGATCGGCAGCAGCCCCGCGACCACCGGCAGCATCTTCGTGGACAGGAAGAAGAACAGCACGTCGGTCCACTTCTTCACCGGCTTGATCGACAGCGCGTACGCCGCCGGGAAGGCCAGCAGGATCACCAGGACCGTGGACAGGATGCTCGCGGTGAGCGAGTTGGCGATCGACGGCCAGGGTCCGGTGTCGAAGAACGAGCGGTAGCCGTCGAGGGTCAGCGGTGCCGCGATGTCCGGTGGGTTCTTCGCCGCGTCGGGCTCGGCGTGGAAGGAGGTCAGCGCCATCCACAACACCGGCAGGACGAAGAGCACGCCGACGACCCAGGCCAGCGCGCTCAGCGCCATCCCACCACTGCGGTTCCGCTTCTTACCGGTCACGATCGTCACTTGGCCTTGTGCACTCATCGCCCCTCCTCCTTGAACAGGGTGGACACCGAACGCAGCGCGAAGGTCGCGATCAGGATGGTGCCGATCACGACGATGACGCCGGCGGCCGAGGCCCGGCCGTAGTCATGGGCGGTGTAGAAGGTCTGGTAGATCGTGTACGGCAGGTTCGCCGTCCCGAGGCCGCCGGAGGTGATGGTGAAGACGGCGTCGAAGTTCTGCACCACGTAGATCGAGCCGAGCAGCGCGCTCAGTTCGAGGTACTGGCGCAGGTGCGGCAGCGTCATGTAGCGGAAGATGTCCCACTGGCTGGCGCCGTCGATACCGGCCGCCTCGATCACGTCGAGCGGGCGGCTCTGCAGGCCGGCCAGCAGGATCAGCATCATGAACGGCGTCCACTGCCAGACCAGCGCGAAGATCACCGACCATAGTGGCTGATTGCTGATCCAGTCGGGTTGTGGCGCGTTGTCCCCGAAGATCCAGGTCAGTACGCCGTTGAAGAGCCCGTACTCCGGGTTGTAGAGCGCGTGCTTCCACAACAGCGCGGCCGCGACCGGGACCACCAGGAACGGTGTGATCATCATCGTCCGGACCACGCCGCGACCACGGAACCTGCGGTCGAGCAGCAGCGCGATGCACAGCCCGAGCAGCAGGCTGATCAGCACCACTGCCGCGGTCAGCAGGATGGTCACCAAGATCGCCTGCCGGGTGTTCGCATCCGTCAGCACCCGGCGGAAGTTGTCGACCCCGGCGAACCCGCGCTCGTCGGGGTAGTAGGCGTTCCAGTCCATGAAGGACGTGATGATCGTGACCACGAACGGCAACTGGGTGACGATGATCATGAAGACCAGCGCGGGCAGCAGCGGCGCGCGCCGGGCCCAGTCGCCGGTACTGCGCAGCAGGGTGCCGGGCTTGTTGGGCGGCGTGGCCGCGTGCCGGCCCGGACGTACCTCGGTGTCGACAGACATGTCAGCCCTCACTTCGTTTCTCTGGCGCGATAGCGCTCGGCCACGTCGTCGGCGAGTTCCTGCCCGCGTTTCAGCGCTTCGTCGACGCTCATCCGGCCGGCGATCGCCGAGCTGACGTCCTGGCTGACCTGAGTCCCGAGATCGGGGAACTCGGGGATGTCGACGAACTGGATGCCGATCGCGGGCCGCGGCTGGACGCCGGGGTTGCGCGGGTCGGCGTTCTCGATCGCCTGCTTGGTCGGGTCCGCGAAGGCCGCCGCTTCCTTGCGGTAGTCCGGGTTCTCGTACGTCGAGGAGCGCTTGCCGGCCGGGACGCGGGACCAGCCGAGTTCCTTGCCGACCAGTTCCTCGTACTGCTTGCTGGAGGCCCAGGAGATGAACTTCCAGGCGTTGTCCTTCTTCTTGCTGGCTTCCTGGATGCTCCACGACCAGGCGTAGAGCCAGCCCGAGCTGTCGGTCTTCACGACCGGTGCGGGGGCGTAGCCCATCTTGCCCTTGACCGGTGAGTTCGGTGCCTCGAGCGAACCGGCGGCGGAGGTGGCGTCGTACCACATCGCCACGTTGCCCTGGACGAGGTTGTTCAGGCACTCGGTGAAGCCGGCCTGCGGTGCGCCGAGCTCGCCATGGTTGCGGACCAGGTCGACGTAGAACTTGGTCGCCTCGGTGAACTCGGGTGAGTTGACCTTCGCCTGCCAGTCCTCGGTGAACCAGGTGCCGCCGAAGGTGTTCACCACAGTCGTCAGCGGAGCGAACAGCTGGCCCCAACCGGGCTGGCCGCGCAGGCAGATGCCGCGCATCCCGGGCTGGGCGTTGTCGACCTTCGCGGCGATGTCGGCGACCTGCTGCCAGGTCGGCTTGGCGGGCATCTCGATACCCTTCGAGGCCAGCACGTCCTTGCGGTACATCAGGAACGACGACTCGCCGTAGAACGGTTCGCCGTACACCTTGCCGTCCTCGCCGGACAGCGACTCGGTCATCGACTTCAGGATGTCGTCCTGGTCGAAGGCCGCGTCCTTCGCGATGTAGTCCGAAAGCGGGGCGATCCACTTGCTCTTGGCGTAGATCGGGATCTCGAAGTTGCTCAGCGAGGCGACGTCGTACTGGCCGGCCTGGCTGGAGAACTCCTGGCTGATCTTGTCCCGGACGTCGTTCTCGGGCAGCACGGTGTAGTTGACCTTGATCCCGGTCTGCTGGGTGAAGTTGTCCGCGGTCAGCTTCTGCAGGTCGACCATCTGCGGGTTGTTCACCATCAGCACGTTGATGCTGTCGGCGCCACCACCTCCCGCACCGCCGCCCCAGCCGGCGCAGCTGGTCACTCCACTCACCAGGAGGAGTGCGACGGCCACACCTCCGATGCGCTTTCGCTGTTCCAGCACGGGCTGCTCCTTCGCGATCGGCGGTCTTCGCTCATATGAGCAGCATGCTGCTCATCGTTGAGTGAACCTGACGGCGTCGCGGGGTGTCAAGAGCTCGCTTCACACTTGGGCATTCTGCTGCTCATCTGAGCGCTCTGGCCTTGGCGCGGTGGAGCCGCCAGACTGAGCCGTGATGCCTGACGTCGAGACCCGCCTACTCGGCGGCACTGCCAACCGCGGGCTGGTGGTGCGGGTCGGCGACACCGTACGCCGCCCGCTGCGGCCGAGCAGTCCTGCCGTCCATGCCCTGCTGGACTATCTCGAAGGGGTCGGCTTCGACGCCGTACCGGCCTTTCTCGGGGTTGATGCGCAGAAGCGCGAGGTGCTCACGTACGTGCCGGGCGAGACCGTCACGGCGCCGTACCCGGCCTGGTCGATGACCGATGCGGCTTTGGAGAGCGTCGCTCATTTGCTTCGCCGGTACCACGAGGCGGTGGCCGGCTTCGATCCGTCCGGGCATGCCTGGGCCGAGCCAGTGCCCGCGGAGTACGACGAAGGTCTGATCGGCCACAACGACCCGAACCTCGACAACATCGTCTTCCGCGACGGCGTGGCAGTCGCCCTGATCGACTTCGACCTGGCCGGCCCCGGCTCGGCGCTCTGGGATGTCGCGGCCGCGGTCCGCCTTTGGGCACCGCTCCGCCCCGACGGAGACATCCACGACCCCCGCCAAGGCCATTCGTTGACCCGTCTCCGCCGTTTCGCCGACGCCTACGGCCTGACCGGCGCGGACCGCACCCGCCTGATCACCGCAGCCGCCGCCAACCACATCTGGTGCATGGACTACGTCCGCCGCGGCGCCGAATCCGGCCACCCGTGGTTCCACCAACGCTGGACGACCGGCGAATCCGCCCTAACCGACCGCACCAACCACTGGTTCACCACGCACCACGACACCTTGGTGAAGTGCTTGGAGGAATAGATCTCCACGCACCCACCGCCGCTCGCTCCTCCGCCGCGGTGGGTGCCCAGCCGCGCCTCGCCTCCGACCGGTGCTGGCGGAGGCGCCACTTTGGGCACGGCCTAGCCACGCTTCCCGCCGCCGCATGCCCACCCGGTGCTCAAGGTGACGCCCGAGCCACCGCCCGCCGGAACGAGGCGCCACTTTGGGCACGGGCCAGTCACGCTTCCCGCCGCCGCATGCCCACCCGGTGCTCAAGGTGACGCCCGAGCCACCGCCCGCCGGAACGAGGCGCC
>NZ_AQUZ01000056.1 GCF_000372465.1 Kribbella catacumbae DSM 19601 | reverse complement strand
CGCCCGAACCACCAACCGCAACGTGTCCCGCTGGCGCGACGGGCACATGGTGCTGCGCTGGACCGCGGCCGGCATGCTCAACGCCGAACGATCCTTCCGCCGCATCAAGGGCTACAAACACATGCCACAGCTCGTCGCCGCCCTCCACCGACACACCCACCCCGACACCACCGACCACACAGAAACTGTCGGTGCCGTCGCCTAGAGTTCACCGTGGATCGTCACCCAAGTTCCACACAACTCGGGACATGCTCGACGGGGATGCTCTGTCTCTCAACGGAGGTATCTAGATTGCATGGAAGACTAGCCGGTATCGCGACGGCTCTTATCGCGACGATGCTGCTGTCCACTGGCCTCGGCATACCTGCTCAGGCAAAGGACCAGCCCTACCGAATGACCCTCGACGACTTCTCCGGCTACGCCGACGACGTCACGCTCGCAAGCACCTACGCACCCAACCCCAACGGGGGCCCCAATACGGCCAGCCTCGTCGACTCTCCCTTCGGCGACGATCTCGGCAAGGCGATGTCAGTCAGCTACTCGTTCGCCAACGGGTACTCGGGCCGCTCTCGGGTCGTCGAGGGGTACTGGCCCGGCTTGCAGGCGATCAACCTCTGGATACAGAATGGGACGCCCGGCCAAGACGTCCTGCTGCAGTTGAATGACGGCGCGTCGCATGAAGCCCATTTGAACGAAGTCGCCGGCTTCGACGAAACCTCGACGGCGCCGCAGCACATTACCATCCCGGTTGCAGAGTTCAAACGCAAGACAGGCACCGGGACAGGGACGCTCGACCCGGCGGGCACCACCTCTGTAGCTCTCTACGTCAATCAGGTGGACCGAGGCAGCGGAGGGACAATCGTGCTCGATGAGCTCGAATTGGTGCTGGCCGACAAGCCGTATGTCCCGAGCGTGAGTTTTCCCCGCAAGAAGCTGCACGCCGACGGCGCGAGCAATCTGATCACCCTGTTGAACTCGGCGGTCGAACTGCCCCGGGGGCGCATCGTGCAGGCGGCCTGGACCTCATCGAAAGACGATGTCCTCGCGGACGCAAGCCGGCTCTCTCCCAAAGGCGACTTCCGCAAGAACGGCTCCACCGAGGTCCGTCTTAGTGGCCTGAAGATATTCCAGGACGGGCGTAGCTACACCGTGCCCACCGATACCAGGCTCCGCGTAAATGTCCAGCACCTGCCGAGGGCAGTCGACGTGGTGGACTACCTCAACAGCATCTCTGGCAAGGGCACCCTTTCGGCCATGCACCACGACCAGTCCTACTCGAACCCGGCCATGGCCGACGTGCTCCACCAGCGAGTGGCGAACGAGTTCGGTGTCTATCCTGCTTTCTACGGGGCGGACTTCCTCACCGGCCAACGTACGGTGCCCTTCCGGCAGAACATGATCAACGAGGTGAATCGGCAGTGGGCGAACGGCAACCTGGTGCAGATCATGTTCCATGTCTCACCGCCTCAGTACTCCGTGGCCGAGGAGATCGAGGGTGACTGGGGTGGTGACTCGGCGGGCGAGACCATGACTGGGCCGAACCGCATCTACTCCTTCCTCTACGAGGATCAGTGGAAGCAGCTCATGACCGACGGCACACCGCTCAACCTCAACTGGAAGTCGCGGATGGACGAGTACGCGCGCTACCTTCAACAGCTCGAGGACGCCGGTGTCACTGTCATGCTCCGTCCGTTCCATGAAATGAACCAGCATGTGTTCTGGTGGGGTGGCCGCCCGGGACTGAAAGGCAGCGCGGGTCTCTACCGGATGTTCCACGACTACCTGGAAAAGGAGAAAGGCCTGTCCAACATCGTCTGGGTGTGGAACGTCCAGGATCTCCCGGTCGATTACGGGTGGACTGCCGGCGACCCGAAATTCGACCGGTACGAGGGGGTGGCCGGCGGTCTGTCGGAGTACGACGCCGACACGTGGGACAGCTTCAACCCCGGCAAGGGCTACTACGACGTACTCTCAGTCGACTTCTACGACCCTGAGGGTTACGTGCAGCGGCACTACGACCAAGCCAAGCGGATCGCCGACCGGGACGGGAAACCGATGATCATTGGTGAGACCTTCGTCTTCCCGTCGCAGCCGGAGTTCGCCGCGCAACCTGACTGGGCACTGGCTATGCCGTGGGGCATCCGCACGTGGAACTACAACACCAAGGAGGCGATGGCGACCTTCTACGAGAACAGCATCCCCTCTTCTCAGCTGCCCCGGTTCAAAAGCCGAGGCAGGTGACGCACTAGATCACGACCGTCCGGCGCCGTATCTGCGCTGGCGGTCGTGACTTGCTGCTCAGACCATCAAGCCACGATGGGATTGCCGATCGGACGACCTTGGAACCGACCCGCCCGGCGTTCAGTTCAGTCACTCCCGTGACAGTAAATCTCCGCACTCTCGCGGCAGGACGCATCTTGTCGAGGCGATCTCGCCCTCTACGTGCGGGAGTGAGTTAGACCCAGCTGTGGAGCTTCGCGGCGTCGGTGGTGAACTGAGCCAGTGAGTCGTCGGCGACGAACTCCAGGAGGGCGTTGATTTCTCGGGGTTCTGCGGCGAGGCGGTCAAGTACTGGGCGCCAGAGAGACTCGCGGCCGGCCAGGGGGAGGCGGTTGTTCGAGGGCCACCAGGAGAAGACGTGGACGGTGCTCAGCCACGGCATCAGGGACTCGAGTTGCTCCAGGCATTCGGCGTCGTTCAGGTCGACCGGTGGTTGCCAGTACGTCGTGAGGTTGGGTGCGCCGACGTCCAGCAGCAGGGTGATCGTCGAGTCGACCTCGTCGGTGAGGGTGCCGCGGTGGAACTCCATCGCGATCTCGATGCCCGCCCCGGACGCCACGTCGGCCAGCTCGGCCAGTCCGCGCGTGACCGCCATCCGGTCGCCCACGCCGGCTTCCGCAGTACCGACTGTTCCGGCCCACACCCGGATCCGGGGTGCGCCCAGTTCGGCCGCGGTGTTCACCGCAGTACGGATTTCCTCGCGGTCGACGCTGCCGGCACGCAAGTAGGACCCGTACGCCGCGACGGCCAGCCCGTTGGCCTCGCACAGCTCGCGGGCCTTGCGCGCGGCCGGCAGATCGCCGAGCGGAACGTGGATGTCGCCACCCCACTCGATCGCTGCCAGCCCCGCCTGTTGGGCCACCTCGACGACCTCTTCGACGGCCAATTGCCGAAACGTCACCGAGACCAGACCGGTCCTCACGCCCACGCCGTACCTCCTCTGTCTGCCTCTATCCAACCTCATCCGCAAAGCCCGTCTCACGTCATGAGCAAACCGCGTGGACACAAGTGACCGAGCCTCTAGACTCGCAGGCATGTCAGAGCAGCGGCGAGGGTTCGGCTTCGGCCTGACCGCATACCTGATCTGGGGGATCTTTCCGCTCTACTGGAAGCTGCTCGACTCCTCCGGCGCGGTCGAACTGCTCGCCCACCGGATCGTCTGGTCGCTCCTCACGATCGTGGCGCTGGTCCTGGTACGACGCCGCGCCGGCCAGGTCCGCGCGCTGCTGGCCGACCCCCGGCGAAGGTGGCCGCTGGTCGCCGCCTCAGTCCTGATCTCGGTCAACTGGGGTGTCTACATCTGGGGTGTCAACCACGACCGCATCGTCGAGACCTCGCTCGGCTACTTCATCACGCCGCTGTTCACCGTGCTGCTCGGCGTGGTCATCCTCAAGGAGCGGCTCCGGGTCGTCCAGTGGATCGCGGTCGCGATCGCCTTCCTGGCCGTCGCCGGGCTGACCATCGAGAACGGCCGGCCGCCGTGGGTGGCGATCCTCCTGACCTTCTCGTTCGGCTTCTACGGGTTCGTCAAGAAGAAGGCCGGCGCGGGCGCGATCGAGGGGATGGCGATCGAGTCGGCGACCATTGCCCCGCTCGCGCTCGTCGCGATCCTGATGCTCGGCTTCCAGGGCAACTCGACCGTGACGCACGAGGGGCCGGGGTACCTGATCCTGGTGCTGCTGACCGGGCCGTTGACCGCAGTACCGCTGCTGCTCTTCGGCGCGGCCGCGACGCGGATCTCGCTGACGACCCTCGGCCTGCTGAACTACATCACGCCGATCATGCAGTTCATCCTGGGCGTCCTGGTCTTCCACGAGCAGATGACGACGATGCGCTGGGTGGGTTTCGGGCTGGTCTGGCTCGCGCTGACGATCTTCACCTGGGACAGCATGGCCAAGCGCCGGCGGGCCCTGCGGCTGGAACCGGTCGCCGCCGGCGTGTGATCGTTCAGGTGCTTTTGGTTACTGAGGGCAACCTAAGCCGTCCGGCGTTCATCTGACCTTCACCCGGACCCCGTTTCGGCTCCTTAGCCTCACGGCGTCCGAGTCTCACGCAAGAAGCCGGAGTACTGCGAGTGAGCCCCAAGTTTCTGCCGCTGATCAGCCAGATCGGCACCCGTCACGGATCCCGCACCTTTCGCACCTGCGAGCTGAAGTGCGCCAACCAGTGCGACCACGCCGAGCCGAACACGTCCGGCAACGAGCACATCCAGACCGTCCTGCAGTCGGCGTTCACGCGCCGCCGGGTCCTGAAGGTCGGCGCCGCGGGTGTCGCGGCCGCCGGTGTCGGCGTACTCGCCTCGAGCGTCCCGGCCGCCGCCGACCTCGTGACCGGAAATGGTGCCGAGGGCAACGGCTCCTTCCCCGGCTTCGGTGGCCACGGCCGCGCGCTGACGCACAGCGTCGTACCGCCGAACCGGCAGGACGACATCGTCATCCCGAAGGGCTACGACCAGGCCGTCATCATCGCCTGGGGTGACCCGGTCGAGGCCGGCGCGCCGAAGTTCGACGCTCAGAAGCAGACCGCGGCGGCACAGGCCAAGCAGTTCGGCTACAACAACGACTACATGATGGTCGTGCCGTTGAAGGACGACCGGACGGCGCTGCTGGTCTGCAACCACGAGTACACCGACGAGTACCTGATGTTCCCGACCGGCAAGTACGACGCCAAGACGCAGGCCAACATCGGGCTGGCCGCGCACGGCATGTCGGTGGTCCAGATCAAGCGCGACGGGCACGTCGGCAAGTGGCGCCGCGACCGCGAGGGCAGCCGCTACAACCGCCGCATCACGGCCACCACCAAGTTCGAGGTGACCGGCCCGGCCGCCGGAGACCCCCGCGTCGGAAAGGTTGCCTACGGCACCTTCGGGAACTGCGCCGGCGGCGTCACGCCGTGGGGCACGATCCTGTCCGGCGAGGAGAACTTCAACGGGTACTTCGACGTCACCGGCACCGTTCCGGCGGAGTACGTCGACAGCTACAAGCGGTACGGCGTACCGACGACGGTGACCAAGTCGGCCCGGCAGTGGAGCACTGTCGACCCGCGCTGGGACCTGAGCAAGACGCCGACCGAGGTGTTCCGGGCCGGCTGGATCGTCGAGGTCGACCCGTACGACCCGAAGGCGACGCCGAAGAAGCGCACGATGCTCGGCCGGATGAAACACGAGGGCGCGACCATCACGATCACCGCCGACGGCCGGATCGCGGCGTACCTGGGCGACGACGAGCGCGGCGAGTACATCTACAAGTTCGTGTCGGCAGGCAAATACGACTCCGGCAACCGGAAGAACAACTTCGGCCTGCTGGACGAGGGCACGCTGTACGTCGCCAAGTTCACCGGCGACGGGACGGCGGACGGCCTGTTCGACGGCACCGGCCAGTGGATCCCGCTGACCACGGACAAGAAGTCGTTCATCGACGGGATGAGCGTCGCCGAGGTGCTGATCAACGTCCGGTCCGCCGCCGACAAGGTGGCCGCGACCCGGATGGACCGGCCGGAGGACATCGAGCGCAACCCGGTGAACGGCCGGATCTACGCCGCGCTGACGAACAACTCCGACCGCGGCGGCAAGTTCGCCGTCGACGAGGCGAACCCGCTGGCCAAGTCGTTCGTCCGCGACACCCTGAACGGCCCGCTGGTCGAGAAGTCCGGCAACCGCAACGGCTACATCCTCGAGCTCACCGAAGAGGGCGACGACGCGGCCAAGACCGGCTTCTTCTGGACCCTGTTCCTGGTCTGCGGCGACCCGACCTCGCAGGAGACCTACTTCGGCGGGTACGACAAGACCAAAGTCAGCCCGATCTCCTGCCCGGACAACGTCGCCTTCGACGGCTCCGGCAACCTGTGGATCTCCACCGACGGCAACGTGCTCGGCTCCAACGACGGCATCTTCACCGTCCCGGTGGCGGGCCCGAACCGCGGTCAGGTCAAGCAGTTCCTCTCCGTCCCGTTCGCCGCCGAAGCCTGCGGGCCGCTGGTCTCCGACGACGACAGCACTGTCTTCGTCGCCGTCCAGCACCCCGGTGAGACCGACACGGCCACCTTCGAGAAGCCGGCCTCCACCTGGCCGCACACCCACGCGTTCCCCCGCCCGGCGATCTCCTGCGTCTGGCGCAAGGACGGCGGCCGCGTCGGCAGCTGACTCTGATTGGGTGGGGAGTTGCTCTCGTACGCCGTACGCCCACGCGGCTCCTACGTCGCCGCTCCCCACCCCCGCTACCTCGCTCCTGCGTCGCTCGTCCCGCTGCCATTTGATGGAATGAGCCGAAGCACAGGCGAGCCCAGTTGAGTGGCCGGCCGGTGCACCCTCAGCCGAGTAGCCGGCCGGTGCTTGTGCATCTGGGCGGTCCCCCCAACTTGTGGGTTGTCACCCCGGAATCCAGGGTGACAACCCACAATCTGACCGGACAACCCCTCGACGAGGGGTTCGCCCATCGTTAGACCAAGGGGCGAACCACCAGAGGAGGGGCGATGCACACTCTCCGTCGGTGAGTCGCCAGGAGGCTGGTACGGCGAACGCTCCACGCGGCTCCTACGTCGCCGCTCCCCACCCCTAGCTACCTCGCTCCTGCGTCGCTCGTCCGATGCCACAAAAGGCGAGGTGACGCACACGTGACGCCATCCGACTGGCGGGGCCGCATGCAGGCGCCCGAGCAAGCCCAGTCGGGTGGCTAGCCGGCAACCCAGCCCGGCGTTCGGCCAGGCGTAGTTCGCGAGGCCTGTGGCCGGTGTGCCGTTAGCGGCTTATCGGGCCGATGGCCTGCTGTAAAGCCTGTTGCGAATTGGCTCGGCAGCGGCCAATTGTGTTCCGACCGACAGGAAGTAGTCGACCGTTCGGCCGCGCGCCACGCTCACCGAGGCCGCGGCCGGCCGCAGAACCGGCACTACTTCCTGTCGGTCGGGACACAACGCGAACCCCAGACCCGTTTCCCAACAGGCTCTGCAAGGCGCTATCGGTAATACAACCGGCTATCGATGCCGACGGGAGCCGGTACGTCGGTGCGCGGCCGAGCCGTCACGCCGCGGCTGGTAGTTGTTCCTCGGGTGGGCGGATGTGGCGGAACTGGCGTAGCAGTAGTAGGTCGTAGCAGATGCAGCGCCATGCCCGGTGCGCCGGTGCTCAGCGGTGTCGGTTGAGGAAAGTGGTGAGTTCCGCGAGGTACTGCGGGCGGTTGTCGCGGCGGACCGAGTGGCCGGCGCCGGCGATGTGTATCGCCTGGAACTCGCCGGCTGCCGCTTCGGCGCAACGCTTCGCGTACTCGGTGGAGATCAGGGAGCCGCGATCGGTGTCCCCGTGGATCAGCAGTACCGGGCACGTGATCGCGGCCAGGAGGTCGGTCAGCGGGGCCGGCTCCTGATACGGCAGCTCGAACAGATGCGGGTTGAGTTGCGCCTTCGACACGGCCCAGGGCTCGAACTCGTCATCGGGCCAGTCAGACTCGTCGGATCGGCCCCGCTCGATCCGGGCCGGCAGATCTAGTGCTCGGAGGTCCGAGAGCCAAGTCGGTACGGGTACGGGCTCCGATTCGTCCTGTGGGGCGGCAGACGGCTCTCCAGTCGGCGGGTCCTCCAGCACAACCGCACGGACCAGGTCCGGTCTCGACGCGGCCAGGTAGGCGGCCGACATCGCGCCCATCGAGTGGCCGACGACGACCACCCCGCCGTCACCGGGCTGGCTCGACAGCACGAGAGCGGCATCGTCGCATTGTGATGCATAGCCGATTGGTTCCTCCGGAAGCCCGGACTCGCCGTGCCCGCGCGCATCGATCGCGAGCGCCCGAATCCCGGGCATCGCGCCGATCAGCGGCTCCCAGCACTGCGCAGAGTCGGAGAAGCCGTGCAGGAAGGCGACCTCGGCCGCCGCCTCATCGGTCCGGTACCACGCCAGCTGGGCCGTCCTGCCTCGCACACCGAACATGGTTGCGGACAATAGCGCACCACGCGTGCGCCGGTCAGGGGAATTAAAAGTCGATACGCATGACGGCGCGGCGTTTGCCTGGGTGGCTCACCTCGGCGAAGCCGGCATCGGCGAAGGTGGCGAGAGTGCCGACAGAACCGCCGTCGACGAAATCTGGGTAGCCCTCCACAGCGGACGCCCCACGCTCGCGGGCGAAGGTGACGGCGGCGCTGGCGAGTGCGCGGCTGACTCCTCGGCGCCGGTAGCCGGCGCGGGTGACGAAGCAGGTCACGGCCCAGACGGTGGCGTTAGCCTTGTCTTCATTGCGGCCCAGCCAAGGGACGCGGTAGTCGCGTAGCAGCCTCGGGTGATCCGCTCGCGGCGCGACGGCGCACCAGCCGACGGGTTCGCCGTCGAGGTATGCGAGCAGGCCGCTCGTCGTCTGTGCCTGCTTGTTTCCGCAGGCGGTCTGCTCACGAAGCCGGGCGGCGAGTTCTTCGGGGCCTTCGGACGCCCAGGACTCCTTGGGCAGCATCCGGAACCGCTGGCACGAGCACCGCGCGGTGTCGCCGGTCGTGCCGAAGACCGCTCGCAGGTCCTCCCAGGTTGCCTGGTTCGCCGGGACGATTTTGAGTTGCTCGTCGGTGACCGGGGCCCGCGGGCCCTTCGGACGGGGCACCTGCTTGGCCGGACGAGGGGCTGATTGCGCGCGGCTGTCGGGCGGCGGCGGCTTCTGCGGGCTGGGCCGCGCGTCTGACATGAGCAGGATGTCCACGACGTCGCCGACGTCCAGGCCTTCGGGCTTGCGGACGGCGTCCTTCAGCGGGAGCAGGTAGCCGCCATCCTTCGGCCACAGCGACGTCTTCCACTCGGTGTTGCCGATCCGAGCGGTGATTGGCAACATGCCCCAGCCGTAGCTGGTGACCGCCGCAGCTGCCCGCAGTGCGTCACTTTCCTGCTCCGGTACGGCGACGAAGAAGTACGGCGCCGGCCCGCGCCACTCGATGACCTCCCCGCTGAACTCCTGCTCCATCCCCAAAGGCTAGGCCCCATCCCGGACGGACCGCTTCCGGATACACCGCCAGACTTGCCCCCGTGCCACCGCCAGACACCCACCGTCTGAGGTGACCACTGACTCCCACAGCAGCCAGGACCGGTTGACAAGGGGATTCTGGATATTTAGTATCTAGGTTATGAAGATGAACGAGGGGGTGGAGTGGGCGCTGCACAGTTGCGTGAATCTGTGCTTCATCCCGGGTGAGGCAGTGACCGCCAAGCGCCTTGCGGCCTTCTACGAGTTGCCTACTGCGTATCTGAACAAGCAACTCCAGGCACTCACGCGCGCCGGGATTCTCTCGTCGACCTCGGGGCCGAAGGGTGGGTTTCAGCTTGCCCGTCGGCCGGAGAAGATCAGCTTGCTCGATGTGGTGGTCGCGATCGACGGGGCCGACGACGCCTTCAGGTGTACGGAGATCCTGAAGGCAGGCCCGGGCGCCGACTCGAAGGCCGATTACCGGAAGATCTGCCTGGTCTCGCAGGCCATGCACAAGGCCGAGCTCACCTACCGGCGCGAGCTGTCGGGTCAGACGATCGCGGACATCGTCGCCCAGGTCGAGCAGACCTACCCCGACACCGCCGGCAACACCCGGCGCTGGTTCGCCAACCTCAAGTCCTGAAATCCCAGCAAAACAAGAGCAAACCCAGAGCCTAATTCTGGATATTTGCTATCCACAACCAAAGGAGACCACCATCATGACCATCCTCGTTCGCTCGACCGACGCCGAAGTTCTCGCGGCCAGTGGCGTCACCCTGCTCGCCGACACCCCGGCGACCGACGGCCACCTCACCAGCCACCGCTCGATCTTCAAGCCAGGCAAGGAAGGCGCTCCCCCGCACCTGCACCGCGAGGCCTCCGAACTGTTCTTCGTCCTCAACGGCAGCCTCCGCGTCCTCACCGGCGACGACCTGATCACCCTCGACCAGGGCGACTTCCTCGTCGTACCGCCGAACACCGCACACGCCTTCGAAGCAGCCGGTACTACGGACGCCGAGGTGCTCTTCGTCCTCACCCACGCCAAGCCGCGGTTCGACTACTACCGCCTGCTGGAAGGCGTCTACCGCGGCGACACCGACCCGTCCGTGCTCGCCACCACGAGTGATCTTTACGACAACCACTACGTCAACAGCCCGACCTGGACCGGTCGCTAGGGCACTGGCCATCTTCAGCGGATTCTCAAGGGTCTCTCAGTGGCGCCGGGGATGATCGAGGGAACGCCGAAGGAGGCTCCCTGTGACCGCGTTGCTGATCTCACCGAGTGTCCGCGATGGCCTGGGCACCACCAAACTGCACTACCCGGCCGACTCGATCGTCGTACTAGCCGGGATGCCCGGCGCCGGCAAGAGCACCCTGCTCCGGCGGCTGTTCTCCGAGCCCGGCGCCGTACAGGTGCTCGACTCCGAACGTCTGAGGAATCGCTGGAAGCCAGTACTGCGTCCCATCCCGTACGCCGTCTGGCGCCCAGCGCTGCACCTGGCCTACTACGCACTCGTACTGCGTGCGATCCGCACCGCCGGTCCGTTGGTGATCCACGACTGTGCGACCAAACCGTTGGCCAGGCAACTGATCGGGCGGGCAGCAAAGGCCGCGGGCCGGCCGATCCACTTGATCATGCTCGACGTACCGGCCGACGTGGCTCGTCTTGGCCAGCGGGCGCGCGCCCGGGTCGTGCGCCCAGGAAGCATGGAAACCCACAGCCGCCGATGGCCAGTACTGCGAGACCTGGCGACCACCAACCCCGGTCGCGTCGTCCCCGGCGCTGTCTCGGCAGTGATCCTGACCCGCCACGAAGCGAATCAGCTGACCAGGATCACCTTCAGCCCGAGAAGAACTAAACGGAGCGAGTGACGACCAGATCGCAAAGGGACTCGAGAGCCGAGCGCCCTGAGCCTTCGGGGAGGTCTTCGAGCAGCTTGCGGGCGTCGTCCGCGCGCCGGCGTACGTCGTCCTCGGCTTGCTGAAGCGACGGGTGCGCGCGGAGCAGTCCGAGCGTCTCGGCCAGGCGGGCGTCGTCGCTCAGGTCGGAGTCGAGCAGCTCGAGCAAACGCGCGTCGGCCTCCCGCGTCGGGTCGGCCTGGGCACGGAAGATCAGCACCGGAAGCGTCGGCACACCTTCGCGCAGATCAGTACCAGGAGTCTTGCCGGACTCCTCGGACATCACGTCGAGGATGTCGTCGGCCAGCTGGAACGCCTGGCCGATCTCCTCACCGAAGGCACGAACAGTCTCCTGTACTTCGGCTGACGCGCCCGCGAACCGCGCACCGAACAGCGCCGAGGTGGCGATCAGCGAGCCGGTCTTGTCCGCGACCACCGACAGGTAGTGCGCGAGCGGGTCCTGGCCAGCGGAGACACCCAGCGTCTCGCGGATCTGCCCCTCGACCAGCCGGCCGAAGGTGCGAGCCTGGATCCGGACCGCCTCCGGGCCGAGCGAGGCGACCAGGTCGGAGGCGCGGGCGAACAGCCAGTCGCCGGTCAGGATGGCGACCGAGTTGTCCCAGCGCGCGTTCGCGCTGTCGGCGCCGCGACGCAGCGCGGCCTCGTCCATCACGTCGTCGTGGTACAGCGTGGCCAGGTGGGTCAGCTCGACCACCACGGCCGCGTCGACCACCTCGGGCGCCCCCGCGTTCGGGCCGAGCTCGGCGGCGAGCAGGACCAGCAACGGCCGGAACCGCTTGCCGCCGGCAACCATCACGTGCTGGGCGGCTTCGGTGACGAACGGGGCCTCGGACTGCGCGGAGTCGCGAAGCACCTGCTCGACCCTTTCCAGCCCAGCACGAACCCGGGACTCGAGCGCCTCGTCGGCGAACGCGAATCCCAGGCTCTCGGCCGGCAGCGGGGACGGACTCACCGGATGAACTCACCCGCCCTGGAAGCCAGCGCCAGCACCGGCCCGGGAACCACACCGAGTACCACCGTGGCGGCCAGACCCAGGGCGACGGCGGTCGTGGTCTGCCACCCGGGCAGCGCCACGTCCGGCGCGTCAGCCGGCAGGTCGGAGAAGAACATCAGCACGATCACGCGGACGTAGAAGAACGCGGCGACCAGGCTGCACAGCACCGCGACCACTACCAGCGGCCACGCGCCACCGGTCCAGGCCGCCGTGAACACGGCCCACTTGCCGGTGAACCCAGCAGTCAGCGGGATACCCGCGAAGCCGAGCAGGAAGAAGGCGAAGATGCCCGCCAGCAGCGGCGACTTCTTGCCCAGTCCGGCCCAGCGCGACAAGTGCGTCGCCTCGCCGCCCGCGTCGCGGACCAGCGTCACCAGAGCGAAGGCGCCGATGGTGGGGAACGCGTAGCAGACCAGATAGAACAGCACGGCCTGCGTCGAGGTGATGCCGTTGGTGACTCCGCTGCCGGCCTGCGAGAGCCCGACGAACGCGGTCAGCAGGAACCCTGCGTGCGCGATCGACGAGTAGGCGAGCATCCGCTTCACGTCGGTCTGGGTCAGCGCCACGATCGAGCCGACCACCATGGTGAGGATGGCGACGATCCACATCATCGGCGCCCAGTCCCAGCGGCTGCCGCCCAGCGCGACGTAGAACACCCGCATCAGGCCGATGAACGCGGCGATCTTCGTACAGGCGGCCATGAACCCGGTGACCGGCGTCGGCGCACCCTGGTACACGTCCGGCGTCCACGAGTGGAACGGAACCGCACCGACCTTGAACAGCAGGCCGACCGCGATCAGGCCGGTACCGGCCAGCAGCATCGCGTCGCCACTGGTCTTGGTGGCCAGCGCGTCGGAGATGCCGCCGAGCGACATCGTCCCGGCGTACCCGTAGAGCAGGGCGATGCCGTAGAGCAGGAAGGCCGAGGCGAAGGCGCCGAGCAGGAAGTACTTCATCGCGGCTTCCTGCGAGATCAGCCGGCGGCGGCGAGCCAGCCCGCAGAGCAGGTACAGCGGCAGCGAGAAGACCTCGAGTGCGACGAACATGATCAGCAGGTCGTTGGCCGAGGCGAACAGCATCATGCCGCCGACCGCGAACAGCGTCAGCGGAAAGACCTCGGTGTGCTCGACCTTGGCAGCCGTGCCCTCCCGCTCAGCCTCACTACCCGGTACTGCGGCCGCCTGGCCCGCGAAGGCGGACAGGCCACCGTCGACCGAGCGCTCGGCGAACAGCAGCACGCTGATCACGGTCAGCGTGAGCAGCGTGATCCAGGTGAACAGCGCCGGGCCGTCCACCGAGATGGCACCCTGCGCCGCGATCAGCTTCTTGTCGTCCACCATCAGCAGGACGGTCAGCACGGCGGCGACCACCAGGCCGACCAGCGCGAGCGCCACCTGGGCCACGTGCCGCAGCTGCCGCGGCAGGAAGGCCTCGGCGAGGACGCCGACACAGGCCGCGCCGAAGACAACGAGCAGCGGTGCGAGCTCGTTGTACTCGATCTTCGGGGCGACGAAGTCTGCCAGTGGCAGCACCTGCGTCATCAGCACTGCACTCACTTGTGTCCCTCCGTCACGGGAACCTGCGGGGCCGGGTCGGTGACGCCCACGCGCTGCATCGTCGACTCAACGGCCGGCTTGATGATGTCGACCACCGGCTTCGGGTAGACCCCGAGGCCGACGATCAGCACGAGCAGCGGTGCGATCGCGAACACCTCGCGGAAGTTCAGGTCCTTCAGCTTCTCGATCCCGTCCCGTACCGGTCCGGTCATCAGGCGTTGGTACATGATCAGGATGTAGAGCGCGGCCAGCACGATACCGACGACGGCGATCACCGCGATCACCTTGTGCCTGCTGAACGTTCCGGCGAGCACCATGAACTCGGAGATGAACGGCGACAACCCGGGCAGCGACAGGCTGGACAGGCCGGCGAACAAGAAGGTGCCGGCCAGCACCGGTGCCACCTTCTCGACCCCGCCGTAGTCGGCGATCCGGGCCGAACCGCGCCGCGAGATCAGATAGCCGGCCACCAGGAACAGCGCTGCGGTGGAGAGCCCGTGGTTGAACATGTACAGCGTCGACCCGGTCAGGCCCTGCGAGGTGAGCGCGAAGATGCCCATCACGATGAAGCCGAAGTGCGAGATCGAGGTGTACGCGATCAGCCGCTTGATGTCGGTCTGGCCGATCGCCAGCAGCGCGCCGTACAGGACGCTGATCAGCGCCAGCACCAGGACCACCGGGGTGGCCCACTCGGACGCGTTCGGGAACAGGCCCAGGCAGAACCGGATCATCCCGAAGGTGCCGATCTTGTCCAGGATGCCGACCAGCAGGACCGACGTACCGGGGGTCGCCTCGGCGGCGGCGTCCGGCAGCCAGGTGTGGAACGGCACCATCGGCGCCTTCACCGCGAAGGCGAAGAAGAAGCCGAGGAACAGCCAGCGCTCGGTGTTCTGGCTCAGGTCGAGCTTGACCAGGTCCGCCAGCAGGTACGACGGGTCGCCGTTCTTGGCCGAGATGACGTACAGGCCGACCACGGAGGCCAGCATCAGCAGTCCGCCGAGCAGCGAGTAGAGCAGGAACTTCACCGCGGCGTACGAACGCTGCGCGCCACCGAAGCCGCCGATCAGGAAATACATCGGGATCAGCGTGGCCTCGAACAGCACGTAGAACAGGAAGACGTCGGTGGCGGCGAAGACGCCGATCGACAGGGCTTCCAGGGCCAGGATCCAGGCGAAGAACGACTTCTCGCTCCAGCGACCGGACTTGGCGTCGTTCCAGGAGGCGAGCAGCACGATCGGCGTGAGCAGCGCGGTGAGCACCACCAAAACGATCCCGACGCCGTCCAGGCCGAGCGCGTAGTGCGCGCCGAAGGCCTCGATCCAGGTGTGGTTCTCCTCATAGTCGGCCGCACCGTTCTGGTGGTAGCCGACGGCGATCACCGCGGTCAGTGCCAGCGTGAGCAGGGAGAAGCCCAGCGCGACCTGCTTCGACAGCAGCGCCTTGGCTTTCGGCACCGCCATCGTCACCAGGGCACCTACCAGCGGCAGGAGCAGTGTCAGGGTCAACCAACCGATTTTCACGACAACCTCACCGCGAGGAGGGCGACGACCACGAATGCGGCGCCGAAGACCATGCTGAGTGCGTAGGAACGGACGAAGCCCGTCTGGAACCGGCGCAGCCGGCCGGACAACCCACCGAAGAGCGCGGCCAGGCCGTTGACCAGACCGTCCACTCCGCGGTTGTCGAGCCAGACCAGCGTCCGGGTGAGGTACTGACCCGGGCGCATCAGGACCGCCTCGTTCAGCGCGTCGCCGTAGACGTCACGGCGGGCGAAGGTGGTGACCGGCGAGACCTGGACCGGCGCCTCGCGCGGGATGTCGCGGCGGTACAGGACCACCGCGATGACGATGCCGACGGCAACCACCGCGAGGGTGATCAGCGTCATCACCAGCGCGCTGACCGGCGGGTGGTGCTCCTCGTGCCCGACCACCGGCTCCAGCCACTCGACGATCCAGTGACCGGCGAAGTAGAGCGCGCCGCCGCCGAGCGAGAGCGCCGCCAGGACGACCAGCGGACCGGTCATCACCGCGGGCGACTCGTGCGGGTGCACGTCCTTCTCCCAGCGCTTCTCGCCGAAGAACGTCATCAGCATCAGCCGGGTCATGTAGAACGCGGTGATGCCGGCGCCGAGCAGGGCACACAGACCGATCACCAGGTTGTCCGCGAACGCGGCCTCGATGATCTTGTCCTTGCTGAAGAAGCCGGCGAACGGCGGGATGCCGAGGATCGCCAGGTAGCCGAAGGCGAAGGTCGCGAAGGTGACCTTCATGTACTTCGCCAGGCCGCCGTAGTGCCGCATGTTCACGTCGTCGTTCATGCCGTGCATCACCGAGCCGGCCCCGAGGAACATGTTGGCCTTGAAGAAGCCGTGGGTGAGCAGGTGGAAGATCGCGAACACATAGCCCGCCGGGCCGAGGCCGGCGGCGAGCATCATGTAGCCGATCTGGCTCATCGTCGAACCGGCCAGTGCCTTCTTGATGTCGTCCTTGGCGCAACCGATGATCGCACCGACCAGCGCGGTCACCGTGCCGACGATCACCACCGCGGTCGAGGCGGCGTCGGTGACCTCGTAGATCGCGTGCGAGCGAACCACCAGGTAGACGCCCGCGGTGACCATCGTCGCCGCGTGGATCAGCGCCGACACCGGGGTCGGGCCTTCCATCGCGTCCAGCAGCCAGGACTGCAGCGGCACCTGCGCGGACTTTCCACAGGCGGCCAGCAGCAGCATCAGGCCGAGCAGCGTGCCCCAGGTGCTGGAGACGCCCTCGACGCCGGCGTTCACCGTGGTGAAGGCGGACGAGCCGAACAACGCCCACATGCTCATCACCGCGAGCGACAGGCCGATGTCACCGACCCGGTTCACCACGAACGCCTTCTTCGCGGCGGTCGCGGCCGAGTGCTTGTGCTGCCAGAACCCGATCAGCAGGTACGACGCCAGACCGACGCCTTCCCAGCCGACGAAGACCACCAGATAGTCGGCGGCGAGCACCAGCAGCAGCATCGAGGCGATGAACAGGTTCAGGTACCCGAAGAAGCGGCGCCGGCGCGCGTCGTGCGCCATGTAGCCGATCGAGTAGATGTGGATCAGCGAACCCACACCGGTGATCAGCAGCACGAACAGGATGGACAGCTGGTCGATCAGCAGGGTCACATCCACCTGGATGCTGCCGACCGAGAACCACTCGAACAGCTTGATCGTCTCGGACCGCTCTTCACCGTCGAGACCCTGCATCTGGAAGAAGAGCAGGACCCCGCAGACGAACGAGGCCAGCGGCGCGGCGGTACCGAGCAGGTGACCCCAGCCGTTGGTGGCCTTGCCACCAAGCAGCAGGATCGCCGCGGACACCGCCGGGATCGCGACCAGCAGCCACATCAGCTCATGACTCATCGGTTATGACCTCAGTACTTGAGCAGGTTGGCGTCGTCGACCGAGGCCGAGCGACGGGTGCGGAAGATGGCCATGATGATCGCCAGGCCGATCACGACCTCGGCCGCGGCCACCACCATCACGAAGAAGGCGGCGATCTGGCCGTCGAGGTTGCCGTGCTGACGGGCGAAGCTGACGAACGCGAGGTTGGTCGCGTTCAGCATCAGCTCCACACACATGAAGACGACGATCGCGTTGCGCCGGACCAGTACGCCGAGCGCACCGATGCTGAACAACATCGCCGAAAGGACGATGTAAGGCTCGGTCGTCATGCACGTCCTCGCTTCGCTCCGGGCGCGCATGACGAAAGCGTGCTGTGCTGAATGGTTCGCTCGCTTCGCTCGTTCACGCCTTCTCTCCTTCACCGAATCCGGTCAGGTCCGTGCCGGTGGGCTCCGGCGGGACCTCGTCGCCGGCGTCACCGTCGGCGATCTTGCGGACCGTCTCGATCTCGTCGCGCTCCTCGGTCTCGGGGAACACCGTGCCACGTGCCTGCAGCACGCGCGAAACCGAGGTCGGTGCGGTCGACCCGTCCGGCAGCAGCGCCGGCGTGTCGACGGCGTTGTGCCGGGCCAGCACACCGGGCGTCGGCAGCGGGCCGGGGTGGACGCCGGACTCGGCGTACTTGCGGATCCGCTCCTCGGCGTGGTCGCGCTGAGTGCGCTTCTTGGTCAGCCGCTCGCGGTGCGCCAGCATCATCGCGCCCATCGCCGCGGTGATCAGCAGCGCCGAGGTGACCTCGAAGGCGAACACGTACTTGCCGAACAGCAGTTGCGCGAGCCCCTTCACGTTTCCGTCCGGCTGCGCCTGGCCGAGGCCCACCGGGTCGCCGTACACGGCGTTGCCGACGGCGAAGACGAGCAGGATGCCGATGCCGAGGAAGGCGACGCCGGCCAGCAGCCGCTGACCACGGATCGTCTCGACCAGCGAGTCGGAAGCGTCGACGCCGACCAGCATCAGCACGAACAGGAACAGCATCAAGATGGCGCCGGTGTAGACGATGATCTGTACTGCGAACAGGAACGGAGCGTCCTGCGCGGCGTACTGCACCGCGAGGCAGATCATCACGGTGGCGAGCAGCAGGGCCGAGTGCACGGCCTTGCGGACCAGGATCATCGCGATCGCGGCCAGCACCATGATCGGCGCCAGCATCCAGAACGCGACCTGGGTGCCGGTGACGAGACCGATCACTTGTCGCCACCACCCTCGGCTGGTGTCGCGGCACCGATCAGGCCGCGGTAGTAGTCCCTGTCGGTGGAGCCGAGTTGCATGTCGTGCGGCGGCTCCTCCATCCCCGGCAGCAGCGGCGCCAGCAGGTCCTTCTTCTCGTAGATGAGGGACTCGCGGGTGCGGTCGGCCAGTTCGTACTCGTTCGTCATCGTCAGTGCCCGGGTCGGGCACGCCTCGATGCAGAGTCCGCACAGGATGCAGCGCAGGTAGTTGATCTGGTAGACGCGGCCGTACCGCTCGCCGGGCGACATCCGCCCGCCCTCGGCGTTGTCAGCGCCCTCGACGTAGATCGCGTCCGCCGGGCAGGCCCAGGCGCACAGCTCGCAGCCGATGCACTTCTCCAGGCCGTCGGGCCAGCGGTTCAGCTGGTGCCTGCCGTGGAACCGCGGTGCGGTCGGCTTCTTGTCGAACGGGTACTGCTCGGTGAACACCTTGCGGAACATCGTCCGGAAGGTGACCCCGAACCCGGCGACCGGATCCCAGAGGGACTCTTTGACGCTAGCCACGGCTTCCTTCCTTGCTGCGAACAGTCTCGCTTGGGCTCGTGGTGGTGGAATCGACGAGTGGTGGTGGCACCGGGAAGCCCCCGGCGAAGGCGTCGAAGTCCTCTTCGGCCACCGGCTCGTCGGAGTCGGTCTTCTTCTGCGGCATGAACATCGACAGCACCGCGATCAGCGCGACGACGCCGGCCGCGATCAGCAGGTAGTTGCGCTGTACGTCGACCTCGCGGCCGATCGCGCGGACCGTGGCAACCAGCAGGATCCAGCCCAGCGAGACCGGGATCAGGATCTTCCAGCCCAGCTTCATGAACTGGTCGTAGCGCAGTCGCGGCAGCGTTCCGCGCAGCCAGATGTAGAAGAAGATGAACAGCATCATCTTGCCGACGAACCACAGCACCGGCCAGAAGCCGGAGTTCGCGCCGTCCCAGATCGAGATCGGCCAGGGCGCCCGCCAGCCGCCCAGGAACAACGTGGTGGCCAGCGCGGACACGGTCGCCATGTTGATGTACTCGGCCAGGAAGAACATCGCGTACTTCATCGACGAGTACTCGGTCAGGAAGCCGGCCACCAGTTCGCCCTCGGCCTCCGGCAGGTCGAACGGCGCCCGGTTCGTCTCGCCGATCATCGAGATCACGTAGATCACGAACGACGGGAACAACAGGACGGCGTACCAGCCGGGGATCGGGATGTCGGCACCGAACAGACTCAGCGTCTGGTGCGAACCCTGCGCCGCGACGATCTCCGAGGTGGACATCGAGCCGGCGAACAGGAAGACCGTGACCAGCGCCAGGCCCATCGCGACCTCGTACGAGATCATCTGGGCGCTCGAGCGCAGACCACCGAGCAGCGAGTACGTCGAGTTGGAGGACCAGCCCCCGAGCACGATGCCGTAGATGCCGATCGAGGCGACCGCCATCACGTACAGCACCGAGACCGGCAGGTCGGTGATCTGCAGCCGGGTGTAGGTGTCGGTGAAGGGAATCTTCACCGTCGGCCCGAACGGGATCACCGCGAAGGTCAGGAAGGCCGGGATCGAGACGATCACCGGGGCCGCGACGTAGACGAGCTTGTCCACGCCCTTCGGCATCAGGTCTTCCTTGAACATCAGCTTCATGCCGTCGGCCAGCGACTGGAGCAGACCGAACGGGCCGTGCACGTTCGGGCCGATCCGGTGCTGCATCCGGGCCACCACGCGGCGTTCCAGCCAGATGTTGAACAGCGTCAGCACGATCAGGAAGACGAAGACCAGCAGCACCTTGAGGCCGATCACCCACCAGGGGTCGTTACCGACGCCGGCGTCCGGCGGCGGTGCCATCGGAAAGGCCATCGGCAAGGCAAGCGAGATGGTGCTCATGCGCGTCCTCGCTTCGCTCCGGGCGCGCATGAGCAGGAGCTGCTGTGCCTGATGATGAACTCGCTCCGCTCGTTCATGAGTTCCCTCCGGCGATCGTCACGATCGAACCGTGATCTGCGTGCAGTGAGCGTCTGACATGCGAGTCGGCCGAGTTGGCCGGCAGCCAGACGACGTTGTCGGTCATCACGGTGATTGCCACCGGCAACCGGATCGAGCCGGCGTCGGTGCTGACCACCAGCTCGTCACCGTCGTGTACGCCGACCCGGTGCGCCGTGGTCTGCGAGATCCGCGCCACCGGGCGGCGGGCGGTCGCGACCAGGTGCGGCTCGCCGTCGTTGCCGCGGCTGTCGTCGATCAGCATCCGCCAGGTCGCCAGCCGGGTCGAGTCGAACGCGCCGAGGGCCGGACCGGCCTGGTACGTCGGTTCGCCGGCCCGGTCGCCGTCCCAGCGGCCGAGCTCGTCGAACTCCTTCTTCGCTCCGGCCGGGGTGCTGAAGCCGAGCGAGGAATCCATCTCCTGGGCCAGCGCGGCGAGCGCGCGGACATCCGGCATCGCGGCCGGCATCTTGAGGACAACAGGGAACGGCCGCTCGCGACCCTCCCAGTTCACGAAGGTGCCGTCCTTCTCGGCCGGCGGAACCACCGGGAAGATGACGTCGGCGTGCTCGGTCACCTGCGAGTTGCGGACCTCGAAGCTGACCACGAACGGCGCGGCCGCCAGCGCGGCCAGGGCCGCCGCTGGGTTCGGCAGGTCGTCGATCTCGACGCCCGCGACGACCAGTGCCTGCAGCGATCCGGCCGCGGCGATGATCTCGTCGGTGTCCTTGCCGATCGTGCCGGGCAGGTGCTCGACGCCCCACGCGGCCTGCAGGTCGACTCGTGCCGCCGCGTCCGTGACCAGGCGTCCGCCCGGCAGCAGACCCGGTAGGCAGCCGGCCTCGAGCGCACCCCGGTCACCCGCACGGCGCGGGATCCAGACCAGCTGGGCGCCCGTGTCGAGCGCGAGCCGCAACGCGGCGGAGTACCCGCCCTGCACGGTGGCAAGCCGCTCGCCGACGATGATGATCGAGTCGGAGCCGAGCGCGGCCTGCGCCGCTGCCCCGCCCTCACCCGTAGTGCGCAGATCACCCAGTACTGCGGCCTCGGTGCCCGGGCTGCACTGGACGACGACACCCGACAGCTTCTCCACCCCACGCGACGCGTACGGCGCGACGGTGAACACCTTGGTGCCGATCTTGCGGACGCCCTTGCGCAGCCGCAGGAAGACCGCCGGCGACTCCTCCTCGGGCTCGAAGCCCACCAGCAGGACCGAGCCGGCCTTCTCCAGGTCGGCGAACGTCGTACCGAGTCCGGTACCGGCCACCGCGGCGGCCAGGAAGTCGGCCTCCTCCGGCGAGTGCGGCCGGGCCCGGAAGTCGATGTCGTTGGTACCGAGCGCGACCCGGGCGAACTTCGAGTACGCGTAGGCGTCCTCGAGGGTCAGCCGGCCACCGGTCAGTACCGCGGCGTTGCCCTTGGCAGCGGTGAGCTTCTGGGCCGCGAAGGTCAGTGCCTCCGGCCACGAAGCCGCCCGCAGCTCGCCGTCCTCGCGGATCAGCGGGTGGGTCAGCCGGTCACCGGTGTTCGCGTAGTTGAACGCGAACCGGTCCCGGTCGGAGATCCACTCCTCGTTCACCTCCGCGTCGTCGCCGGCCAGCCGGCGCATCACCTTGCCGCGCCGGTAGTCGACCCGGATCGCCGAACCGGACGCGTCGTGCTCGGCCACCGACGGCACCGAGACGAGGTCGAACGGCCGGGACCGGAACCGGTACGCCGCGCTGGTCAGCGCGCCGACCGGGCAGATCTGGATCGCGTTGCCGGAGAAGTAGCTCTCGTACGGCTCCTTCTCGTAGATGCCGACCTGCTGCAGCGCGCCGCGTTCGAGCAGCTCGATGAACGGGTCACCGGCGATCTGCTGGGAGAACCGGGTGCAGCGGGCACAGAGCACACAGCGCTCGCGGTCCAGCAGCACCTGGGCGGAGATGTTGATCGGCTTGGGGTAGGTCCGCTTCACACCCTCGAAGCGGCTCTCGCCCCGGCCGTTCGTCATCGCCTGGTTCTGCAGCGGGCACTCGCCACCCTTGTCGCAGACCGGGCAGTCCAGCGGGTGGTTGATCAGCAGGAACTCCATCTGCCCCTGCTGGGCCTTGTCGGCCACCGGTGAGGAGATCTGGGTCCGGATCACCATGCCGTCGGCGACGGTCAGCGAACAGGAGGTCTGCGGCTTCGGCATCCCGCGGCCGTTGCCGGCGTCGACGACCTCGACCAGGCACTGCCGGCAGGCCGCGACCGGGTCGAGCAGCGGGTGGTCGCAGAACCGCGGGATCTGGACGCCGATCTGCTCGGCGGCCCGGATCGCCAGGGTGTTCTTCGGGACCTTCACCTCGACGTCGTCGATGGTGACCGTCACCAGGTCGGTGCGCTCCACCTCGGAACCTGCAGGGGGATTCGCTTGGATCGTCATGCGGTTGCTCCAGCGGTCGCGAAGACGGTGGACAACATCGGGTCGAACGGGCAGCCGCCGTTCGTGAAGTGCGCGAGGTAGTCGTCCTTGAAGTGCTGGATCGAGCTGGTGATCGGCGCGGTGGCGCCGTCGGCCAGCGCGCAGAACGACCGGCCGGTGATGTTGTCGCTCAGGTCCAGCAGCTTCTCGAGGTCGGACTCGTCGCCCTGACCGGCCTCCAGCCGCTCCAGGATCTGCACCAGCCACCAGGTGCCCTCACGGCACGGGGTGCACTTGCCGCAGGACTCGTGCTTGTAGAACTCGGTCCAGCGCAGCGTCGCGCGGACCGGGCAGGTGGTCTCGTCGAAGATCTGCAGCGCCTTGGTCCCGAGCAGCGAGCCGGCTCCGGCGACACCCTCGTAGTCCAGCGGTACGTCGAGGTGCTCGGCGGTCAGCAGCGGCGTCGAGGACCCGCCCGGGGTCCAGAACTTCAGCTCGTGACCGTCGCGGATCCCGCCGGCCAGCTCGAGCAGCTGCCGCAGCGTGATCCCCATCGGCGCCTCGTACTGACCGGGCCGGGTGACGTGGCCGGACAGCGAGTACAGCGTCGGGCCCTTGGACTTCTCGGTGCCCATCGAGCCGAACCAGTCGGCGCCGTTGTTGATGATCGAGGGAACGGATGCGATCGACTCGACGTTGTTGATGACAGTGGGGCAGCCGTACAGGCCGGCCACCGCGGGGAACGGAGGACGCAGCCGGGGTTGACCACGACGACCTTCCAGCGAGTCGAGCAGCGCCGTCTCCTCGCCACAGATGTAGGCGCCGGCGCCGGCGTGCACGATCACGTCCAGGTCGTAGCCGGTGCCGAGGATGTTGGTGCCGAGGAAGCCGGCCTCCCGGGCCTCGACAACCGCCTGCTGCAACCGGCGGATGACGTGCAGAACCTCACCGCGGACGTAGATGAACGCGGTGTTCGCACGGATCGCGTACGCCGAGATGATGACGCCCTCGACCAGCGTGTGCGGCGAGGCGAGCATCAGCGGGATGTCCTTGCAGGTCCCCGGCTCGGACTCGTCGGCGTTCACCACCAGGTACTTCGGCTTCGGGTTGTCCTGCGGGATGAAGGACCACTTCATGCCAGTCGGGAAGCCCGCGCCACCACGGCCGCGCAGACCGGAGTCCTTGACCGCGGTCACCACGTCGGCCGGCAGCATCCGCAGCGCGGTACGCAGCGCGTCGTACCCGCCGGAGCGCTGGTACGAGGCCAGCTGCCAGGAGCGGATCTGGTCCCAGTTGTCGGACAGCACCGGAGTCAGCATGGTCAGTCCTCCTTACGGCTGTCGTCGGTGGTCCGGGCCTGCGCGCCAGCCGGGGCGGTCCAGTTGCGTTCGCGGGCCAGGCGCAGGCCGGCCAGCGTCGCCTTGCCACCGGTCGGGCCCTCGTCGGCACGGCCGTCGGGGAAGCCGGCCAGCACGCGCTCGGCTTCTTTCCAGGTGCAGATCGTGGCGCCGCGCGGGGACTTGACCTCGTTGCCCGCCTGGAGATCGTCGACGAGCTGGGTCGCGGACTCCGGCGTCATGTCGTCGAAGAACTCCCAGTTCACCATCATCACCGGCGCGTAGTCGCAGGCGGCGTTGCACTCGAGGTGCTCGAGGGTGATCTTGCCGTCCTCGGTGGTCTCGTCGTTGCCGACGTCGAGGTGCTCCTTGAGCCGCTCGAAGATCAGGTCACCGCCCATGATCGCGCAGAGCGTGTTGGTGCAGACCCCGACGTGGTAGTCGCCGACCGGGCGGCGCTTGTACATCGTGTAGAAGGTCGCCACCGCCGACACCTCGGCGCCGGTCAGGCCGAGCACCGCGGCGCAGGCCTCGATGCCCTCCGGAGTGATCCGGCCCTCCACCGACTGCACCAGGTGCAGCATCGGCAGCAGGGCCGACCGGCCTTCCGGATACCGGGCAGCCAGCTCGCGCATCTCGCCGATCGTCGTCTCACCGATCTTCGAGTCGCCTGTGCTGTAGGGAACGGTTGTGTCAGCCATCTATCGGTCCACTCCACCCATCACCGGGTCAAGGCTGGCGACGGCGACGATCACGTCGGCGACCTGTGAGCCCTCGCACAGGATCGGCATCGCCTGCAGATTTGCGAACGACGGGTCGCGGAAATGCGCCCGGTACGGCTTGGTGCCGCCGTCGGAGACCAGGTGGACGCCCAGCTCGCCGCGCGGCGACTCGATCGCCACGTACGCCTGGCCGGCCGGTACCCGGAAGCCCTCGGTAACCAGCTTGAAGTGATGGATCAGTGCTTCCATCGACTCGCCCATGATGTGCTTGATGTGGTCGAGGGAGTTGCCCATCCCGTCGTTGCCGACGGCCAGCTGGCTCGGCCAGCCGATCTTCTTGTCGGCCACCATCACCGGCTCGCCCTCCATCTTGGCCAGGCGGTCGGCGCACTGCTCGACGATCTTCAGCGATTCCCACATCTCCTGCAGCCGCACCCGGAACCGGCCGTACGAGTCGGCGGTGTCCCAGGTCGGTACGTCGAAGTCGTAGGTCTCGTAACCGCAGTACGGCTGGCTCTTGCGCAGGTCCAGGCCGTAGCCGGCCGCACGCAGCGGCGGGCCGGAGATGCCCAGCGCCATGCACCCGGTCAGGTCCAGGTAGCCGACGTCCTGCAGCCGGGCCTTGAAGATCGGGTTCGCGTTGCACAGTTCGGCGTACTCGGGCAGGTGCTTGTTCATCCAGGTGATGTACTCCCGGATCTTGTCCAGCGCACCGGCCGGCAGGTCCTGGGCGACGCCGCCCGGCCGGATGAACGCGTGGTTCATCCGCAGGCCGGTGATCAGCTCGAACAGGTCGAGCGTCATCTCCCGCTCACGGAAGCCGATCGTCATCACGGTCAGCGCGCCGATCTCCATCCCGCCGGTGGCGATGCAGACCAGGTGGCTGCTGATCCGGTTCAGCTCCATCAGGAGCACCCGCATCACGTTCGCCTTCTCCGGGATCTGGTCCTCGATGCCGAGCAGCCGCTCGATCGCGAGGCAGTACGCCGTCTCGTTGTAGAACGGCGCCAGGTAGTCCATCCGGGTGCAGAACGTGACGCCCTGCGTCCAGTTGCGGAACTCCATGTTCTTCTCGATGCCGGTGTGCAGGTAGCCGATGCCGCAGCGGGCCTCGGTCACGTTCTCGCCCTCGATCTCGAGGATGAGCCGGAGCACGCCGTGGGTAGACGGGTGCTGCGGGCCCATGTTGACGACGATGCGCTCTTCGGGCTCGTCACCCAGGCCGGACACGACCGAGTCCCAGTCCTGACCGGTGACGGTGAAGACCTTGCCCTCGGTGGTGTCGCGAGCATCAGCAAACGCAGCGTACGGATCCTGTGTCTCAGTCATCAGTTGTAAGACCTCCGCGTGTCGGGCGGCGGGATGACGGCGCCCTTGTACTCGACGTCGATGCCGCCGAGCGGGTAGTCCTTGCGTTGCGGGTGGCCCGGCCAGTCGTCGGGCATCTGGATCCGGGTCAGCGCCGGGTGACCGTCGAAGACGATGCCGAAGAAGTCCCAGGTCTCGCGCTCGTGCCAGTCGTTGGCCGGGTACACCGACACGATCGACGGGATGTGCGGGTCGGTGTCCGGGCAGGACACCTCCAGCCGGATCCGCCGGTTGTGGGTGATCGAGAGCAGGTGGTAGACGGCGTGCAGTTCGCGGCCGGTCTCGTTCGGGTAGTGCACGCCCGAGACCCCGGAGCAGAACTCGAACCGCAGGTCCGCGTCGTCGCGGATGTGCTGGGCGACCTCGACCAGCCGCTCGCGCGCGACGTGCAGGGTCAGCTCGCCGTGCGCGACCACGACCTTCTCGATCGCGCCGTCGCCGACCAGGCTGTCCAGCTTCTCGGTGGCGCCGTCGAACCAGCCGCCGTACGGCTTGGCCGATCCGCCCGGCAGCGCGACCTGGCGGCGCAGACCGCCGAAGCCCGAGGTGTCACCAGTACCGCGGACGCCGAACATGCCCTCGCGCTGGTCGACGACCTCCGCGGCCGGCGTCCGGGCGTCACCACCGGGCGTGGTCGCCGGAAGATTTTCGGGTTGGTGGTCACTCACCGAAGCAGGCCCTTCAGCTCAAGGGTGGGGGACGCGGTCAGGGCGGCGGCTTCCTGTTCGGCCTGCAACGCCTTCTTGTTCGCGCCGAGCTTGCCGCTCTGGATGTCCTCGTGCAGCTTCAGGAACGCGTCCAGCAGCATCTCCGGCCGCGGCGGGCAGCCGGGCAGGTACATGTCGACCGGTACGACGTGGTCCACGCCCTGCACGATGGCGTAGTTGTTGAACATGCCGCCGGACGACGCGCAGACACCCATCGCCAGCACCCACTTCGGGTTCGGCATCTGGTCGTAGATCTGGCGCAGTACCGGGGCCATCTTCTGGCTCACCCGGCCGGCCACGATCATCAGGTCGGCCTGTCGCGGCGAGGCCCGGAAGACCTCCATGCCGAACCGCGCCGCGTCGTACCGCGGCGCGCCGGTGGTCATCATCTCGATCGCGCAGCAGGCCAGCCCGAAGGTTGCCGGCCACAACGAGGCCTTGCGCATGTAGCCGGACAGGCCCTCGATGGTCGTCAGCAAGACGCCGGCCGGCAGCTGTTCCTCAACACCCATAGGTCAGTCCCATTCCAGTCCGCCGCGGCGCCACACGTAGGCGTACGCGACGAAGACGGTAACGATGAAGATGACCATCTCGATCAGCCCGAACAACGCCATCTGGTCGAAGGCGACGGCCCAGGGGTAGAGGAAGATGATCTCGATGTCGAACACGATGAAGAGCATCGCGGTGATGTAGTACTTCACCGGGAAACGCCCGCCGCCGACCGGCTGCGGCGTCGGCTCGATGCCGCACTCGTACGAGTCGAGCTTGGCCCGGTTGTAGCGCCGGGGGCCGACGACTGCGCTGGTCACCAAGGTGCCCGCCACGAAGATCGTCGCGAGCACACCGAGGATGAGGATCGGTACGTAGGGGTGCATCTTGGCGCTGCTCCCTCCTTACTTGCGTCCGTACTGCGTGGTGGTCGGTCGTGTTCGTACTGCCTTACGGTGCAGCACTGTGTTACCAGTACCGCTGTGTCTCACCTCACGCGCCCCCGCCGATCAGGCGGCCGGGGCGACCTTGGTGAGACCGTTGATGATCTTGTCCATCACGTCGCCGTCGCGCGGGTCGGTGAGGTTGGCCAGCAGTTTCAGGGTGAACTTCATCAAGGTGGTGCGCGGCAGACCGTACTTCGTGCACAGCCGCATCACCTCCGGGTTTCCGATCAGCTTCACGAACACCCGGCCGAGCGTGTAGTAGCCGCCGTACTCCTGCTTCAGCGCCTTCGGGTACGCCGACAGCGCCCGCTCGCGCTGGTTCGGCTGCCGGCGCAGAGCCTGCGAGGCGACCTCGGCGGCGAACGCGCCGGACTCCATCGCGTACGGGATGCCCTCGCCGTTGAACGGGTTCACCATCCCGCCCGCGTCGCCCAGCAGCATCAGCCCGCGGGTGTAGTGCGGCTGCCGGTTGAAGCCCATCGGCAGCGCCGCGCCGCGGATCGGGATGGTCTGGAACTCGTCGCGGAACTGCCACTCCTCCGGCGTGTGCTTCAGCCACTGCTTGAGCAGGTCGGCGTAGTCGACCTTGCCGAAGGCGTCGGAGGTGTTCAGGATGCCGAGGCCGACGTTGACCGTGCCGTCGCCCATCCCGAAGATCCAGCCGTACCCCGGCAGCAGGTTGCGCTGACCCGGGGTCTGCGGGTCGTCGGCCCACAGCTCCAGCCACGACTCGAGGTAGTCGTCGTCGTGGCGCGGGCTGGTGAAGTAGGTGCGGACGGCAACGCCCATCGGGCGGTCGTCGCGCTTGTGCAGGCCCATCGAGACGCTCAGCCGCGACGAGTTGCCGTCGGCGGCCATCACCAGCGGCGCGCGGAACTCGAGGTCGTCACCGGACCGCCGGCCGTTGTCGTCGACCGGCTTGGCGGTGACGCCGACGATGAAGCCCTTGTCGTCCAGGATCGGCGCGGTCACGTTGGTCCGCTCGCGCAGCTGGGCGCCGGCCTTGACGGCCTGGCGGGCCAGCATGTCGTCGAAGTCCATCCGGTTGCGGGTCAGCCCGTAGTTCGGGTGGCTGGCCAGGTCCGGCCAGTCGAGCTGCAACTGGTGCCCGGCGCCCTGGATCCGCAGGCCGTAGTTCTTGATCCAGCCGGCCTCGGGCGAGATGTCGATGCCCATGTTGATCAGCTGCTTGGTACCGCGCGGGGTGAGGCCGTCGCCACACACCTTCTCGCGCGGGAACGCGGTCTTCTCCAGCAGCAGGACGTCGAGACCGGCGTTGGCCAGATGGTACGCCGCGGCCGAGCCTGCGGGTCCGGCACCGACAACGATCACATCAGCGGTCTCGGCCTGCTGCCTGAACGGCTCGCTCTGGCTCATCTCATCCCGGCCTGGAAGTTGGCTGCGTCACTCGTGAAGGGATTCACGAGGCCTGGTCATCCGACAGTCTAGGACTGCCTGACTTGGACACGAAACCGGCCCGGAACCCCTTGCCCGCAACCGATTTATGCACACCCCGCGTTGCGTAAATACAACCCCCACCCCACACCTGATCATTCGCCCCCTTTTCACCCTCTCCGCCGGCCCCCACTGACCCGAGATGCCGCACGGAGGGTGAAAAGGGGGCGAATGTTCAGGTGGTTCAGGTGGTTGGCTTGACGGCGCGGTGGATCGCGACCAGGCCGCCGGTCAGGTTGCGCCATTGGACGCGGGTCCAGCCGGAGGCCTCGATAGTGTCCGCGAGGGGGGCCTGGCCGGGCCAGGCCCGGACCGATTCGGCCAGGTAGACGTAGGCGTCGGGGTTGGTCGAGACGGCCTTCGCGACTACCGGGACGGCGCGCATCATGTACTCCAGGTAGGCGACCCGGAACGGCTTCCAGGTCGGGTGCGAGTTCTCCAGCACCACCAGCCGGCCGCCCGGCTTCGTCACCCGGAGCATCTCGGCGAGCGCGACCGTGACGTCGTTCACGTTCCGCAGCGCCCACGAGATGGTGACCACGTCGAAGGTCTCGTCCGCGAACGGCAGCCGCAGCGCGTCACCGGCGATCAGGTCCAGCTCGGGGTACCGGCGCTTGCCGACCCGGAGCATGCCGACCGAGAAGTCGCAGGACACCACCTCGGCCCCGGCCTCGCGCAACTTCACGCTGGACGCACCGGTCCCGGCCGCCAGATCGAGGATTTTCATCCCCTTCCGCGGCGCGATCTCCACCAGCGTCTGCGGCCGCCAGTAGGCCTTCTCCAGCCCCATCGTGGCGACCGCGTTGGTCCGGTCGTAGCCCTCAGCCACGTTGTCGAACATGGCGGCGACTGCTTCCGGCTGTTTGGTGAGATCGGCCCTGGTCACTTGTCTAGTTGATCACGGCTGCGACAGGCGCCGAAATTCGCTGGACATCGGGGCGGCCTACGCTTGCATCTCGTGAGCGAATCTCCAATGAGCCGGCCGGCCATCGAGACCCGGGGCCGGGAAGCGAGCGAGGAGTGTTGCCGTGAGCTTGTCTGACCCGGTCCGACCCGGCCAACTGCCGGCGCCGCAGCTGGTGGTTCGCAGCCAGCGGGTCGAGGGCGTCGCCGCCGCTCTGATGGACCACCTGCCGGAAACCGGCGGACTGGCCTGGGTACGCCGGGGTGACGGGCACGTCGGCTGGGGCGTCGCCGCCCGGCTGGATGTTGCCGGTAGCAACCGGTTCGCCGAGGCCCAGAACTGGTGGAGAGAGCTCACGGCCGGCGCCGTCGTGCGCGACGAGGTCGGCGTACCAGGATCGGGACTGGTCTGCTTCGGGTCGTTCGGTTTCACCGACTCCGACCCGAGTGAGCTGGTGGTGCCCGAGGTGATCGTCGGGCGTCGCGGCGGCATCACGTGGGTGACCACGATCTCGGGCGCCAGCTCACTGGCTGCTCCCCCGGAGCTGACGACGTACGAGCCGGAGCCGGTCGGTGCGGTCGCCTTCGCCGACGGTGCCAGGTCCGGTACCGAGTGGTCCGGCATCGTCGCCGACGCGGTCAAGCGGATCACCAGCGGCGAGCTGGACAAGGTGGTGCTCGCGCGCGACCTGGTCGCGATCTCCCCCAACCCGATCGACTTGCGCTGGCCGCTGCGCCGGCTGGCGCAGGCGTACCCGAACTGCTGGACGTTCTCGGTCGACGGCCTGATCGGCGCCACCCCGGAGCTGCTGGTCCGGCGCGAGAAGGGCCTGATCACCTCGCGGGTGCTGGCGGGCACCATCCGGCGTACCGGCGACGACGCGCATGATCTGGCGCTGGCCGCCTCGCTGGCGCGATCGAGCAAGGACCTCGAGGAACACGAGTTCGCCGTCCGCTCGGTGGCCGACGCCCTGAAGCCGCACTGCAAGTCGATGAACGTGCCCGAGACCCCGTTCGTGCTGCACCTGCCGAACGTGATGCACCTCGCCTCCGACGTCGCCGGTGTCGCGGCCAACGGCGCCTCCGCACTCGGCCTCGCCGCCGCACTGCACCCGTCCGCCGCAGTCTGCGGTACGCCGACCGACACCGCGCGGGACGTGATCGGCGACATCGAGGGCATGTCCCGCGGACGCTTCAGCGGGCCCGTCGGCTGGATGGACGCGGCCGGCGACGGCGAGTGGTGCATCGCACTGCGCTGCGGCCAGGCCGACCCCGACGACCCGACCAGGATGCGCCTGTTCGCCGGCGCCGGCATCGTCGCCGGGTCCGACCCGGAGGCCGAACTGGCCGAGACGAACGCCAAGCTGGTTCCGATGCGCGACGCACTGGGAGACTGACCGTGAAGCTCACGAAGTACACGCATGCCTGTGTCCGGCTGGAGAAGGACGGCAAGGTGCTGCTCGTCGATCCGGGCAACTTCGCCGAGGACGAGGCCTTCGCCGGGGTGGACGCGATCCTGGTCACCCACGAGCACCCGGACCACCTCGACGTCGATCGGATCAAGCGCCTGGACGCCCCGATCTGGACGAACGCCGGTGCCGCCGCGCAGCTCGGCGAGCTGGGCGAGAGGGTCAGCGTGGTGGCCGAGGGCGACACTTTCGAGGCGGCCGGTTTCGCGGTCCGTGCCTATGGCAAGGATCACGCGATCATCCTGCCGGAGCTGGGCGTTCCGTGCGTGAACGTCGGCTACCTGATCGAGGACGCCGTCTACCACCCGGGTGACTCGTTCACCCAGCCGGACCGCAAGGTGCACACCAACCTGGTGCCGATCGGCGGGCCGTGGTTCTCCTTGCCTCCGGCGGTCGAGTACGCGCGCGCAGTACAAGCAGAGCAGACCATCGGCATCCACGAGGCGCCGCTGAGCGCGGTCGGCCAGGGCCAGATGAAGCGCTTCCTCGACGGCCAGGGCGACCGGCCGTTCGTGCTCGTCACCCCCGGCGACTCCGTCGAGGTCAACTGACATTTGTCACCATTACTGGTGACAGCTGCGCCCCGGACCGCCACGCACGCAGAACCCCCGCGGAGTACCGCGACACGCCGAGGTAACCGCTTGCCTACCTAAGTTCGGTATGCGTGGAGATCCGATCGTTGCCATCAGCAACTAATTCCGCACCGCACGGCCATGGCAAGCCCGGGGGCTGGTCGCGTGGATTCTCATGCGGTGAAGGTCAGGTCGATGAAGTCGGCGACCGGGACGTAGCCGAGCTGGGCGTAGATCTTGTTCGAGGTCGGGTTGGCCAGGTCGGTGTAGAGGCAAGCCTGATTGCCCTGGGCAAGCACCTTTGCGGAGATCTCTCCGGTGAGCGCACCTGCGTAGCCGTTCCGGCGGCGTTCGGGCGGGGTGTAGACCGGGCCGACCCGGCTCACCCCGAAGAGCGGTAGCCGGAAGGACGCCATGCTCACCGGTTCCCCGGTGACCTCCCAGAACCACATCGTGCCCTGCGCCAGCTGACGCTCTGCCCAGGTCGCGTCCAGGAAGGCGGCCTCCGCCGGGAAGCCGTCGGACATCCACTCGGCGGCCAGCTGCACGTCGCCCGCCCGCATCGGCCGGCAGTTGCCGGCTGCCACGAGTGGAGTGAGCGTGTCCAGCCTGTGCAGGCGGGTCCCCCTGGACTCCGTCCCAGCCACCCTCCCCGTCGAACCCGCCCCCGCAAGGCCGCGCAGCTCCGTCCAGCGCTGCCCGAACGCGCGGACCGCGGCACGGTCACCGGCGACCCCGCTCAGCTCTGGCAGCACTTCGGCGTACGCCTCGGCGACCTCGGCCGCCAGGTCCGCGCGGAGCGCACCGACATAGACGGGCCGGCCCGGAGTCCGCATCGCGGCGCCGACCACCTCACCGGCGTCGTCGTGCACGGAGACGAAGTACGCCGGCCCGGCCTCGGCCGGGTAGCGACCGGCGACCCGGTCGGCCACATTGGTCATGATCAGCGTGTGCAGGACCGGGTCCGCCTCCAGGAACGGGAAGGTGGTCGCCTGGAACTCCGCCGGATCACTGGTCAGCCGCACGTTCATGGCCAGTCAGCCTACGGGCAGCACGCCGATCGACGCCGGTGAATTTACACTGCGGGCATGTCCACCACGCGATTGCTCCTGCTCGGGGTCGTCCGGATCTTCCAGCCCGCCTACGGCTACCAGCTGCGGCGCGAGCTGATGACCTGGAAGGTGGAGGAGTGGGCGAACATCAACCCCGGCTCGATCTACACGGGCCTGCGCACACTGGCCAAGCACGGCTACCTGATGGAGCTGGAGGAAGGCGCCGGCAACAAGCCCGGCCGGACGTCGTACAAGCTGACGGCCGACGGCGAGGCGGAGTACTTCTCGCTGCTGCGGTCCGCGCTGTGGAGTGTCGAAGGCTTCCAGCCGGGGCTGATGCAGGCCGCGCTCAGCTTCATGTGGTCCCTGCGCCGCGACGAAGTACTGGCCGCGCTGGAGTCCCGGATCGTCCAGCTGGAGCAGTTCGCCAAGGTCGAGCCGTTCAAGGAACGTCAGATCCAGGAGGACCCCGCGACGCCGGACCACGTGGTGGAAATGCTCCGGATCTCCAGCGCGCGCGACCGGGGCGAGCTGGAGTGGACCAAGGCGTTCCGGCAGCGGGTGGCCGACGGGGACTACTCGTTCGCGGGCGAGCCGTCGACCTTTCAGCCGCCACCGGGGACGGCGACGCACTGGGGCGTCATCCCGGAGCCGCCGAGGCCCTGACCGGATTTCCCGGATTTAGTCAACATTGACTATTCAAGGTTGATTGATCGAGACTGGTCGGCATGATGATCGAAGCTCGCGGACTCGTCCGCACCTTCAAGACCAAGCGCGGGCCGGTACAGGCCGTGCAGGGGGTAGACCTGAATGTCGCCGACGGGGAGATCGTCGGCTTCCTCGGCCCGAACGGGGCCGGCAAGACCACCACCATGCGGATGCTGGCAACCCTGATCAAGCCGACCAGCGGCACCGCGACCGTCGCCGGCTGCGACCTGGCGAAGGACCCCGTCGGCGTCCGCCGGCGGATCGGCTACGTGCCGCAGAGCGGTTCCACGCTGCCCGAGGCGATCGCCGGCGACGAGGTCGTCGACCACGCCCGGCTGTACGGCGTGGACAAGAAGAAGGCGATCGCGGACGGCCAGGCGCTGTTCGAGGAACTGGACCTGCCCGGCCTGTGGCGGCGCCAGTGCAAGACTCTGTCGGGCGGCCAGCGGCGCCGGCTCGACATCGTGATGGGGCTGATCCACGACCCCAAGCTGATCTTCCTGGACGAGCCGACCACCGGCCTCGACCCGCAGGCCCGGGCGAACCTGTGGGAGCACATCCGCGGCCTGCGCGAGCGCGGCGCGACGATCTTCCTCACCACCCACTACCTGGACGAGGCGGACGCGCTCTGCGACCGGATCCTGGTCATCGACCACGGCAAGATCGTCGGCGCGGGCAAGCCGGACGAGCTCAAGCAGCAGGTCTCCGGTGACGCGGTCCGGCTGAGCCTGGCCGACGAGACGCAGGCTCCTTCGGTAACCAAGATCGTGCAGGAACTGCCGGGCGCGGTGGCCGTCGAGACCGACGGTGACGTGGTCGCCTTCCGGATCCCCAAGGGCGGCTCGGTGCTGCCGTCGCTACTCCGCTCGATCGATGCCCAGGGCATCGAGCTGAACGGCGTCGAGGTGCACCGACCGACGCTGGACGACGTCTTCCTGACCATGACCGGGCGCTCGCTGCGCGACGAGGACGTCCCCGCGACGGACGAGAAGGAGGCCGTGGCATGAAGGTGTTCAAAGAGACCTGGATCGTCTTCAACCGCTCGATGCGGCTGTCGCTGCGCAACCCGATGTGGTCCATCCTGATGCTCAGCCAGCCGCTGATGTACCTGTTCCTGTTCGGCCCGCTGCTGAAGCCGATCACCGCCCAGATCAGCCAGGGTGCGACCACGAACGCCTACCAGGTGTTCATCCCCGGCCTGATCGTCCAGCTCGGCATGTTCGGTGCGATGTTCGTCGGCTTCGGCCTGATCGCGGAGTACCGGGCCGGCGTGATCGAGGCCGACCGGGTCACCCCCGCCTCGCGGATCGCGCTGATGGCCGGCCGCGTACTGCGGGACGTCGTGGTGCTCGTCGCGCAGACGGTGCTGTTGCTGCTCGCCGCTCTGCCGCTGGGCCTGCGCGCACCCTGGGGCGGCGTACTGCTGTCGCTGGTGATCGTCGCTCTGCTCGGCGCGACCTTCGCCTCACTCTCGTACTCCGTCGCGCTCATCACCAAGAGCGAGGACGCTCTGGCACCGCTGCTGAACGGCATCGCGATGCCGCTCCTGCTGCTGTCCGGAATCCTGCTCCCGATGCAGATCGGGCCGACCTGGCTACAGCGGCTGTCCGACATCAGCCCGCTGAAGCACGTGGTGACGGGCGTCCGTGCCCTCTTCCGCGGCGACATCACCAGCAGTTCGTCGCTGTGGGGCCTCTTCTGGGTCATCTTGCTCACTGCGGTAGGTCTAGCCGTAGGCGCCCGCACCTTCCGGAAGGAGTCGGCCTAGCCTCCCTGGCCTAGTCGCCGGGCAGACGTACTTCGAAGGTCGTGCCGTTGCCTTCGAGTACTGCGACCCGGCCGTTGTGGGCCTGGACGATCTCGGCCACGATCGCCAGCCCGAGGCCGCTGCCACCGTCCGCTCGACCGCGGGCGGTGGCAAGGCGGACGAAGCGTTCGAAGACTCGCTCACGGTCGGCGACGGGGATCCCCGGACCGTCGTCGGAGACGGTCAGCACCACCTCGCCGTTCACCTCGTGCAACGTCAGGCTGATCCGCCGGGAGGCGTAGCGGGCGGCGTTCTCGGTCAGGTTGTGGAGCATCCGCTGCAGGGACGTCTCGTCGCCGAGCACTCGGCCGGCCGACACTGCCGCGGTGTCGATCTCGAACTCTGTTGCCATGCGCAATCGTTTCGCCTCCGCGAAGACGAGGTCGTCCAGGTCTATCGGCACCCTCGGTAACCGAAGGTCGCGTTCGTCGGCGCGGGCGAGCAGCAGCAAGTCGTCGACCAGGCGCTGGATCCGCAGGTTCTCCGCCTGCACGGTGCCGGCCAGTTCCTCCAGCGATGACCGGTCCGGATGCGCCAGGGCGACTTCGACGTGCTGGCGGATCGACGCGATCGGCGAGCGCAGCTCGTGCGAGGCGTCGGAGACGAAGCGCCGCTGGCTGTCTTGGGCCAGCTCGAGCCGGTCGAGCATCCGGTTCATCGTCGCCGCCAGCCGGCCGATCTCGTCGCGGTGGTGCACGGTCGGCACTCGCCGGTGCAGCTCGGCCGCGGAGATCTCGTCGACCTCCCGCCGGATCGCCGTCACCGGCGCGAGGGTCCGGCCGGTCACCACCCAGGCCACGCCACCGACGACCAGCAGCATCAACGGCAGCCCGACGACCAGTACCCGGGTGACGAAGCGAGTCGAGTCCAGTACATCGACCAACGGCCGGCCGACGATCACCTGGACCGGCCAACCGCTGGAAGGCCGCTCGACGGCAGCCGCGGCAAAGACGAAGTCCTCGTGATATCCCGCCGGCTCGGCCTTCACACACTGCGCTCCCGGATCGGCGAACCGTCCCTCCCCCGAGCCCACCACCTTGCCCGCTGAGTCGACGAACTGGATCAGCTCACCTGGCGTCGAGACGCGAGCATCCGAACCAGCAACAGTCGAAGCCAGCTGCCCGGCTCGCTCCCGGGCATCGGCGCAGACCTGGTCGGTCAGCGCCGAGCTGAGCAATGCCACCAGCACGAAAGCCCCGGCGACCAGAGCCAGCCCGACCACCAGTACTGCGGCCAGCGTCACCCGCACGCGCACTGTCATCGCAGCGGCCGGCTATCCACCGTCGGCCGCCAGCCGATAGCCCGAACCGCGCAAGGTCGCGATCGACGACCGCCCGTACGGCCGGTCCAGCTTGTTCCGCAGCCGCCGGACATAGACCTCGACGATGTTCGGATCACCCTCGAAGTCGTAGTCCCAGACGTGGTCGAGGATGGTCTGCTTCGACACCACGGTCCCCTGCCTGCGCAGCAGGAACTCCAGCAACGAAAGCTCCCGGGCCGTCAGCTCGAGCTCCACGTCGCCACGCCAGGCCTGCCGCGCGGCCGGATCGAGCCGGAGATCGCCGGCCGCCACCACGACCGGCCGCTTGGCCGCTCCGCGCCGGACCAACGCGCGCAGGCGGGCGACCAGTACGGCGTACGAGAACGGTTTGGTCAGGTAGTCGTCGGCGCCGGTGTCGAGCGCGCGGACCTGGTCGCTGTCGGCGTCCCGCGCGGTCAGCATCAGGATCGGCGTCCAGACCCCCTCGGTCCGCAGGGTGGCGCAGATTTCGAACCCGTCGACCCCGGGCAGCATCAAGTCCAGGACCAGGACGTCGTACGGGTGCTCGCGCGCCAGCCAGAGCCCGTCGGTCCCCGTCAGCGCGACGTCGACGGCGAAGCCCTCGGCCTCCAGTCCGTTCCGCAGGCCGGTGGCGAGCCGTAGCTCGTCTTCGACCACGAGCGCACGCATCTGCACCTCCTTCATGGCGATCCTGACTCATTGTGGCTGAACAACGGCTGAATCCGGCGTTCAGCGAGCGTTCAGCGATGCGGTCCTAGCGTCAGAGACATGGCGAGTCTCGAAGCAGTGCGGTTGAGCAAGCGGTACGGCGACCGGGTGGCCGTCGACGACCTGAGCTTCGTCGCCGAGCAGGGCGACATCCTCGGTCTGCTCGGTCCCAACGGCGCAGGCAAGACGACGACGATCCGGTTGCTGACCACGATCCTTCGGCCGACCAGCGGCTCGTTCAGAGTCGCCGGGATGGATGGGGATGACCCGGCCGGGATCCGGCGGCGGATCGGCGTACTGCCGGAGAGCTCCGGCTATCCGAACCGGCAGACCGGCGCTGAGTACCTGCGGTACTCAGCCAGGTTGTTCGGCCGCGATCGCGCGGGCGCGGCGCAGATCGCCGATCGCCTGCTCGCGGACGTCGGCTTGAGCGACCGGGCCGGCTCGCGGATCTCGACGTACAGCCGGGGCATGCGGCAACGGCTCGGGATCGCCCGGGCGCTGGTCAACGACCCGGCGGTGGTCTTCCTGGACGAGCCGACGCTGGGTCTCGATCCGGCCGGCCAGCTCGAGGTCCTCACCACCATCCGGCAGATCGCCTTGCACCGCGGCGCGACCGTCGTGCTGTCCACCCACACGCTGACCGAGGTCGAGCAGCTCTGCAACAGCCTGCTGATCCTCCACCACGGACGAGTTCGCGCGGCCGGGACGGTCGAGGACGTCATCGCGACCGCCGGCCGGCGTATTGGTTCCACCAGGCTGAGCGATGCCTTCCTCAGCCTCACCAACGAGGAGCGACCATGAGCGCGGTCGTCGTCGCCGAGCAGGAGAGCAGGGATCTGTGGGTCGGCGGGCGTGGTCCACTGCTGGTGTTCGCGTTCAGTGTGCTGCTGAGCGCAATGACCTACCTGGCCGCGACCAACCGCGCGATGAACTTCCTCGAGCAACGCGAAGCGGTCAACCTGACCGTCCAGGTGTCGTTGACGGTCGGCGTACTGCTGACCTTGCTCGTCAGCGCCGACGCCATCAGCGGCGAGAGAGAACGCGGCACGCTGGAGGCACTACTGCTCACGCCGGTGTCCCGGCGAGGCATCGTCGGCGGGAAGCTGGTCGCGGCGCTGACTTTGTGGCTCGCGTGCCTGGTCGTCACCGTCCCCTACCTCTGGGTCCTCGGCCGGGGCGTCGCCGTAGCCGGCCAGGCAGCCCTCCTGACCCTCATCGTGGGCACGTTGGTCGCAGTGGGGCTCGGCGGTCTCGGTCTGCTGATCAGCGCCTTGACCAGCTCCAACAAGACCAGCCTGGCGTCCAGCCTGCTGTTGTTGCTCGTCCTGTTCGCACCGACTCAGCTACCGGCACTGCCGAAGACCGGTATCGGCGAAGCACTCGTCCGAGTCAATCCGATCGGCTCGTCGCTGCACTACGTCTCACAGGTGCTGGTCAACCGGCGCAGCTGGACCTACGACCTCAGCTACCTGCTGTCGCCGGCACTGCTGGCCGTTGTCGTCTGCGGCGTCCTGATCGCGACAAGTCCGAGAATCGTCAAGCTGACCGCGGGAGTGAGTTCCGAATGAGTCTCTTGAACCTGCTGGCGGCGGCGGTAGTCGCCGTAATGCCCGCTGCGAGCCCAGAGCCGGCCATCACGCTGACGTCGGACCAGCTGACTGCTGTAACCGGCCAGACTCTCTCGCTGGAGTCGGTGCTGACGCGGCCCGACGGTGTGCAGTCCGGGGTCGCGCACCTCAACGTCACCAGTCTCGACGGCGTGTACGTCGACCTGGAGGACTGGACGATGGACGTCACGCAGCCGGTAGGCCCGGATACCGACTCCCAGCTCAGCTGGGAGGTCCAGGCGGTCAACAGCGGCCACTTCGCCCTGTACGTCGTACTGGTTCCCAAGACCGGCTCGCTGGTGGTCAGCCCACCCGTCCTCCTGACAGTGACCGCGAGGCAGACTCTGGACACCGGCGGCGCGCTACCGGTCGCCGTGGCGGTCCCCGCAATCCTCGGCCTGGCCATCCTGGCAACACGTCTCCGCACAGCGCGCTAGTCGCAAGCAGTTGTTCATCGGGCGGTCGCCGAGCTTGTTTAGCGTCGATTGCATGCGTGTGCCGTCAGCGTTGGTGCGTGGGGTGGTGGGGTCGTGCGTGGTGGCCGCCGCGTCTTTGGTGACGTCGGTAGTGCCGGAGTCCTCCTGGGTGGCGTCGCTGCCGATCGCCAGCGACCTGCGGGCGACGCTGCCGGGGCGGATGACCGGGTTGACGTTCATGGTCGGCGGGCTCGGGCTAATGGTGTGGGCCTGGCTCTCGATCGGTCGCCAAGTCCTCGCCGGAGTGCGCTACCGGTTGACGCCACTGGTCGCGTGCTGGTCAGCACCGCTGCTGCTGATCCCACCACTGTTCAGCCGCGATGCCTGGAGCTACGCCGCACAGGGAGCACTCGTCGCCAAGGGCTACGACCCCTACAGCGTCGGCCCCGGCGTCCTGTCGGGCCAGGTGATCGAGGCAGTCGATCCGATGTGGATGTCGACCCCAGCGCCGTACGGGCCACTGCCACTCGCGTACGGCGGCCTCGCAGCGCGGCTGACCCTCGACCCGTACGTGCTCATGCTGGCGCATCGCCTGCTGGCAGTACTGGGCTTCGTCTTGATCGCCTGGGCCATACCGCGACTCGCCACCGCCTGCCGGGTAGACCCGACGGTCGCGACCTGGCTGGTCGTCGCCAACCCTGTGCTGATCACGCACGGCCTCGGGGCGGCGCACAACGACGTACTGATGCTGGGACTCGCTTGTTCTGCGTTTGCTCTGGCTCTGACCGGTCAGTGGGGTACGGCTGCTGTGCTGGCCGGCACTGCAGCAGCCGTGAAGTTGCCCGGTGGACTCGTAGTCGTCGCCATTGCTGCAGTGATGAGTCCCCTGGCCGGGCGGGCGCGTCTGCGGCTGGCGAGTCTGGCGATCGCCGGTGCTATCTCAGTGCTGACGCTGGTGACGATCGGCGAGCTGACTGGGGTGGGGTCGGGCTGGCTGGGTGCCCTCGACGTACCAGGGCTCGTGCGGTCGCCACTGTCGATCGCCAACCTCATCGGGCTGGGCGCTTCCGGCGTACTGGCTTGGCTGGGTGAGGACGGTGCGGCCAAGCAGGCTCTGCAGCTCGTGCGGCTGGTGGGGATCCTCAGTGCTGTCGGGTTGATCGCAGTACTGGGCCTGCGGTCGTCCATCCACAACGCAGCCCGGGCAGTGGGGATCGCTTTGCTGGCAGTGGTTCTACTAGGACCCACTGCTCATGACTGGTACTTCGTCTGGTGCTTGCCGTTCCTGGCCGTCGCCCGTCCGGGTCGCAAGCTCACCACTGCCCTGATCGGCGTCAGCATCATCCTGACCATCGCCGCGCCGCTCAACTCGTCGCTGCGCGGCGCAGTCATCCCCATCCTCGTCACCACTTCACTAGTGCTCGTGGTGGCCGGCTGCCTGCTCGGGCGGCTCCGCACTCTGCAGCCGGCTGTTGTGGCTACAACAGCTACAACTGGCTGACTGCCGTGTGTAGCTCGGCCTGCAGGTCGCGGTGGGTCGAGCGGTCGACCCTGACCTCCACGACGTCAATGCCCTCCACCGTGCGGACCAGCGCATCTCTCAGCTCAACCGCCGTGTCGACCAGCCGGTACGGCGTACCGGTGGCTGCGCAGAGTGCGGCGAGGTCGACGTTGTGCGGGGTACCGAAGACGCGCTCGAAGTAGTCGGCGTGGTCGGTGCTGCCCTGTTCAAGGGTGGCGAAGATGCCACCGCCGTTGTCGTTGAGCACCACGATGCGCAGGTCCGGGCGCGGCTCGGCAGGGCCGATCACCAGACCGTTGGCATCATGCAGGAAGGCCAGATCACCCACCAGCGCGTACGTAGCACCCGCGTTGGCCAGGGCGGCGCCTACTGCCGTCGAGAGCGTGCCGTCGATCCCTGCCAGGCCACGGTTGGCCACTGTGCGAATCGGCACGACGGGAGCCAGGTCGAGATCGCGCACCGGGTTGGAGGAGGCGACGACGAGCATGCCGTCAGCACCGACGACTTCACCCAGTACTGCGGCCACTGCAGGCCCGGACAGCCCATCGGCGAGCACCTTGTCGATCGCCGGGCGAGCCAGCTGGTCGGCCTCCTGCCAGCGGGTCAGCCAGTCCGTGCTGTCCGTGCCGATCACCTCGAGCCCTGTGACGACCGACCTGGCGCGGCGCCCCGAGTCCGGCCAGAGACCGGTCGGTGCGACAACGATCACCTCGACGTCCTCGCGTGCGAGCAGCTTGGAGATCGGCCGCGACAAGGTGGGGTGCCCGAACACCAGCACCCGCTCGATCTCGTCACCCATCGTCGTTGCTGCCAGCAACAACCTGTACGCCGAGATGACCGCCGGCCCGGTCCTCGCCCGGCTGGACGGCTCGGCGAACAACGGCCAGCCGCCCGCCTCCGCAGCAAGCCGCGCGGCCTGCGATGCGCCGTCACCTGCAACGACCACGGTCTTCGGTCCGGCTGCAACGGCAGAGGGTTGAGCCGCAGTGGCGTGCACACTCGTCCACGGCCCGGTACTGCGCCCGTCGAGCGGCTCCGGCCAGTCGTCGTCCTCAGTCGGCACCAGCGGCTCTACCAGCGGGCAGTTGAGCTGCACTGGCCCCGGGTCGGCCGTGCGGGCTCCTACGGCTGTCGACACCGCACGCGCGATTTGCGAACGCCAGTAGGCGACCTGGCCCACCTGCTTGCTCGGCGTACCGAGCTCGTGGAAGAGGCGGACGGCGTCGCCGAAGACCTTCAGCTGGTCAGTGGTCTGGTTGGCGCCGGTGCCGCGGAGCTCCGGCGGGCGGTCTGCACTCAGCACGATCAGCGGCAGGCCGCTGTGCGAGGCCTCGAGGACTGCCGGGTAGAGGTTGGCGACCGCAGTACCGGAGGTCGTCACCACCGGTACTGGCAGGCCGGTACCGCGGATGAGACCGAGAGCTAGGAAGCCCGCAGTACGTTCGTCGATCCGCACGTGAAGGCGCAGGCGGCCGTCTCGGTCTGCGGCAGCCAAGGCGAGCGCCAGTGGGGTGCTGCGCGAGCCGGGAGCCAGTACGGCCTCGCGGACACCGGACCGGATCAGCTCGTCGACCACCACTGTCGCGAATGCCGTGGACGGGTTCATCCCGTACTCCCCTTCAATGCTTCGACCCTGGCCAACCGCGCGGCCCACTTGGCTGTGGTCGCTTGGTCGGCAGTGGCTGCAGCTAGCAAGACTGGATCTGGTTCAAGGCGATTCACGGGCAGGAAGCCGTCTATGGGCAGCAGCGGCTCCGCGACCACCTCTGAGGTGAACATGGAGACCGTAGCCAGGCCGCACGCGTAGGGAAGCTCTGGCAGGGCTGCGGCCAGAGCAACGCCAGCAGCGATGCCGACGGAGGTCTCCAGGGCTGACGAGACGACCACTGGCAGACCGATCTGCTCGGCGATGTCGAGGCAGGCCCGGACGCCTCCGATCGGCTGCACCTTCAGTACTGCGATGTCGGCGGCCTCGAGCTTCTTTACCAGCAAGGGATCCTCGGCCCGGCGGATGGACTCGTCTGCCGCGACCAGCACGTCTGTACGTCGCCGTACGGCGGCCAGGTCCTCTACTGAGGCACACGGCTGCTCGACGTACTCCAGATCGAAGCGTGCGAGTTCCTTCAACGCCTGCAGGGCTTCGTCGACCGACCAGGCGCCGTTGGCATCGATACGCACCTGCCCTGAGCCGATCGCGTCCCGGACGGCCTCTAGTCGCTCCAAGTCATCCTTGAGCGTCTGCCCGGGCTCGGCCACCTTCACCTTCGCAGTGCTGCAGCCGGACGCCCGCACGATCGCAGCCGCCTTCTCGGGGCCTATGGCCGGCACAGTGCAATTCACCGGTACTACGGAACGCACCGGCGCCGGCCAGCCGTCGAAGGCAGCCTCACGAGCCGCCCGAAGCCAAGACACGCTGGCGGCATCGTCGTAGTCGAGGAACGGGCTCCACTCGGCCCAACCCGCCGGGCCCTCGAAGAGCATCCCCTCGCGCACCGTGATCCCCCGGAACCTGTTCTTCAGGCCGATCGCAAAGGTGATCACCGCACGCCATCCAGCAACAGCTGCCGATCAACCTTGCCAGAGGCAAGCATCGGCAAACGCTCCAGCCGTACCACCTCGCGCGGCGCCCACGCCCGCGGCAACACTTCGCCGACGAAGTCGCGCAACTCGTCGAGCGCAGGCCCACCGGCGTCGCGGGGCGACTCGGCGCCGCCGACGATGAAGGCGACCACTCGCGCGCCCCACTCCGCATCGGGCACGCCCAGCACCACCGCCTCCGCCACGGCGGGATGCTCGAGCAACCGCGCCTGCACCGCCGTCAGGGTGACGTTGACGCCGCCGGAGATCACCACGTCGTCCAGCCGCCCGACCACCTGCAGCCGGCCGTCCACGAGCCGACCACGATCCTGCGTCCGGAACCAGCCGTCCCGCAGCACCTCTGCCGTCAACTCCGGCTGCAGCCGGTACCCGGAGAACAATGTGGGTCCCTTGATCAAAATCCTGTTGTCCTCCAACCGCAGCGAGGTACCCGTCAACGGCACACCCGCATACACACACCCACTGCCGGTCTCGGTCATCCCATACGACGGAATCGCCGTCACCCCCGCCGCGGCCGCCTTCGCCTTCAACTCGGCCGACATCGCCGCCCCGCCGAGCACAATCGCGTCGAAACTCCGCAACGCGTCCGGCTCCGTCTCCAGGTAGCGCGCCAACTGCGTCGGGACCATCGCCGTGTACCGCCGCGGCCCAGTCATCGCCTTGGCCCCCACCGAGAAGCTCGGGTGCTCACTGGCGACCACCGGCGCATAGCCGGCCACAACCGAGCGGGTCAGCACCTGCAGCCCACCCACGAAGTACGGCTGCATCGGCAGCAACCACTGGCCCGGCCCGCCCAACCGCTCATGCGTGGCTGTAGCCGAGGCGACCAGAGCATTCGTGGAGAGCATGACGCCCTTGGGCTCGCCAGAGGAGCCGGAGGTGGCCAGCACGACCCCACAGTCGTCCGACTCGAGCGGCTCGCCCGGAACGACCGCCTGCCGCACCCGCTCCGCCGCAGCGGGATCATCCGGCACCGGAGCGAACGCAGTACCGGTGCCGTCCAGCAAGCTGGTCAATGCCGACAGCACGGCATCCGGGGTCGCTGGGACCAGGCGCAAGGTAGACATGTCCCTCCGAGCGTACGGCGCGCGCGTGCGGAGTCTTCAGCCTGTGCCGCCTGCAAGCCCTTGCCGGTCGGCTGACAGAATCGGTTGCCATGGCCACCCCTGCCCAGTGGATCGAAGGCGCTCGCCCCCGGACGTTGCCCGCCGCGATCGCTCCTGTGCTCGTCGGTACCGGCGCCGCCGCCTACCTCGACCACTTCGTCTGGTGGAAGGCGCTGCTCGCGCTGGGCGTCGGCTTGGCGCTGCAGATCGGCGTCAACTACGCCAATGACTACAGCGACGGCATCCGCGGTACAGACGAGAACCGGGTCGGCCCGCTGCGCTTGGTGGGCTCCAAGGTGGCCAGCCCGCTGCAGGTGAAGGGTGCGGCGTTCAGCTGCTTCGGCGTGGGCGCAGTACTGGGCATCGTGCTTTGTGCAACCACCTCCTGGTGGCTACTGCTCGTAGGAGCCGCCTCGCTGCTCGGCGCGTGGTTCTACACGGGCGGCAAGAAGCCCTACGGCTACCGGGCACTCGGTGAAGTCAGCGTCTTCCTGTTCTTCGGCTTGGTCGCAGTACTCGGTACTACGTACGTCCAGGCCGAAAAGCTCCACTGGACAGCCGTAGCCGGCGCTGTCGCCATCGGCAGCATCGCCTGCGCGCTCCTGGTCGCCAACAACCTCCGCGACATCCCCACCGACTCGGTGACCGGCAAGCGCACGCTGGCCGTAGTACTGGGCGCTGCCCGCTCCCGCCGCCTGTACGCCGGGCTGGTCGCGCTGGCCTTCATACTGGCGGCCGTGTCAGCCCTGGCGACCCCCTGGACACTCCTCGCGCTGCTCGCCCTGCCGCTGGCCGCCAAATCCGTCAAGGTGGTCGTCAGCGACGCCGTCGGCCCAGCACTGATTCCTGTCCTCAAGGGCACCGGCCTCACCGAGCTGGTCTACGCGGCCGGCCTGACGGCCGGCCTGTTCCTCGGACGCTAAAGCAATCTCTTTAATTCTGGTTCAGTATTCCAGCAAACGTTTGCCTGATTATCCAGAAAGTAACTACCCATTTACCCAAAGCAGTTAAATACATGGCAATCGTTCTTTATTCTCTGATGGTCTACCCAGTGACGGTGGATCTCAGGGGAGGGGAACCCAGCTATGACTGCGACATCCTTCAGCCGGTTCACCGGCGAGTTGTTCAGCCGCTTGCCCAGGGCCGATCAGCGACGGTGGGCCGAGGTCTATCTGCAAGGACTCCTCACGACCCCGGGCAAGAAGACGGTCCGGCGGATGGCCGCCGCGGTTACCGATTCCAGCACCGCCGCCCAGGCCCTGCATCAGTTCATCAATGCCAGTCCCTGGAAATGGGAACCCATCCAGACCGAGCTCATGCGCTGGGTCGAGCGACAGACCCGGCCCCGGTCCTGGGCCATCGCCCCCGTCGTACTCCCCAAGCGCGGCGGGCAGTCCTGTGGAGTGCACCGCCGTTTCATTCGGCAGACCGGACGGACCGTCAACTGCCAGATCGGGATCGGGGCCTTCCTGTCATCGGACACCGGAGCTCTGCCGGTGGCCTGGACCATGCTGCTGCCCGAGGAATGGTCCGATGCCGCGCGGCGCCGGCGCGCCCGCATTCCGGGCCCCGCGGCGGCAGCGTCCCCGGCCGAGGGTGTACTGGATCTGCTCAACACAGAAGCGGTGTCGATGCCGGTGGTGGCCGACCTGGTCGGCTACCTGGACACCTGCGCGCTGATTCACGGACTCGTCGAGCGGGGCCATGACTTCGTCATCGCCGTACCGGACAACCTGCTGCTACAGCCCGGGAGCCATCTGGCGGCTCGGCAGTGTGCCGAACGCGCTCCGGTGCGGGCCGCAGAGTTCATCGACGAACGCACCGGCCACACCACGCACCCGACCGGGCTCGCCTATCTGCCCCGCACCCGGACCAGGCCCGGTCTCCAGCGCACCTACCGTCTGTTCGACCGGCGCGAAGACGGCCGGGGCCGGCCCGGTGGTCTGTGGCTCACGAACATGACGAACCGGCCGTTCGGCGAACTCCTCGCACTGGTCGACGGGATGGCGACGACGGCTGCCACCATCGGACGGATGGAACGAGAGTTCGGCCTGCGGGACTTCGAGGGCCGCTCGTACCCGGGCTGGCACCACCACATGACGCTGACCTCCGCGGCCTATGCCTATCAGCAGGTGGCAACGCACCGACTGCAGGAACCGGACCGTCGCGCCGCCTGACTGCTGCTTTCAGTCCTTGGGAGTGGTAGCGAAAAGCTGCCCGTAGTCGGTGATGCCGGCAGCAACGTGAGCGGCATCGCCGAGGTGCAGGGCGTGCCACAGAATCACTTGGTTCGCGGTGACCACGTTGAAGCCCAGCTCCTCCTCGAGGGGCTTGATGGTCCCCACCGCACGAATGCCGTTGCCGGCCACCAGGACGGCGTCGGGCTGGTAGGCGGCGACCGTACTGCGGATCCAGGCGGACAGGTTGCCGGGAGTGATCGCCTTCTGGTTCGACGGCAGGCCGCACGGTCCGTGGTGGACGACGTCGAACCCGAACTCGCCGAAGTAGTCCGCGCCCTGACCCGAGAGGAGGTCGTCGAACCACGGCGGGTTCACGATGGCGATCTTGTGGGCGCCCAGCGCGTGGAATGCGGCGCGAGCCGCCTTGGTCGTTCCCGTGATCGGCAGACCGCGGGTGACGGGGGCCAGTCGTTCGTAGAGCTCCGCTTCGCCCTTGGCCTTCAGTACATAACTGGAAGAGGTGAAGCCGAGGGCGAGAGCGTGCAGCGGGCTCGCGGCCACCAGTTCCACGGCCTGGTCCAGGAACGGTGGCTCGACGAACGCCTTGACCGGGTCGTGCGGGATCTTCTCGTCCATTTCGCCGCCGGCACGCATGGCGGCGAAGTGGATCCGCGAGCCGTGAATGGACACCGACGCCGGGGCCATCGCTTGCAGTTCGGCCTCCGGACCGACATCGGCATGCGGTACGACGACGCCGAGGCGGGTGCCGGCGTCCCAGCCGTCAGTGGGGGTGCTGGTCATCGAGATACCTCCTCTTTGGCAAGGGTGGATTCGCCCGCGAGGGTGCCGCCGCCGACGGTCCCCGAGCCGGAGTTGTCGAGGAACTTGGGGTGCTTGGCCCGCATGGTGGCGATGACGTAGTCGTACGGGACGTCGTCGAAGGCTCCATGGTCGACGAGGAACTCCATCGATCCGCCGCCGTTGTGCGGGTGGTAGAGGCTGTCGGCGGTGCCGTCGAACTCGAGGGCCTGCAGGCCGTACAGCTTGCAGAGCATCTTGTTGAACACCGGAGTGGCCTTGACCCACTGACCGTTCAGATACACCTGGGTGAGGCCGTGGAAGAACACATCGCCGCCGATGTGCTCGATGAGCCGCGGCGAAGCGAGGTGGTTGCGCACATCGCCATACACCAGGCGGGAAGGGATGCCGACAGCACGGACAACCGCTGCATAGAGAGCGGACTTGTGCAGACAGAACCCGGACTTGGCCCGCGCGGTGCTCGAGGCCTTCAGTCCGTCGGCGGACAGGTCCGCGCCGTACACCTCGTAGAAGATGCCGTCGCGGACGGCGTAGTACAGCTCGATCGCGGTGGTGGCCCGATCCGCCGAGCGATCCTTGACGGCGTGGTCGATGAAGGCTTGGACTTCGTCGGTCTCGTAGTCGAGGAACTCGGTGGGGCGGGTCAGGTCGTTCAGGTCAACAGTCATAGCAGTCCTGTCCTGATCAGAGGCCGACGAGAGTGGCGATGCGGTTGCGCTGGATCTCTGAGCTGCCGGAGTAGATCGTCCCGGCGATGGAGTTGCGCAGCTCGCGCTCCATCCCGAACTCGGTGAGCACCCCGCGACCACCATGGATCTGTACGGCGTCCAGCGCGGTCTGCACGTTGGCCTCGGAGACGATCGTCTTGGTGGCGGCGAGATCGAAGGCGGCGTCCTGCCCGGCCTCGACCTTGGCTCCCGTGTCGGTCAGCCATTTGCGGGCGGTCTCCACCCGCATCGCCATGTCGGCGAGCTTGTGGGAGACGGCCTGGTACTTGCCGATCGGCTGCCCGAACTGCGTGCGGGACTTGGCGAACTGGACCGTCTCCTCCAGCCGGCGGGTCATCTCGCCGAGCGTGAGGGAGAAGCCGAACAGGACCTCACGCTTCATCACGTAGTCCAGGACGAGGAACCCCGCTCCCTCGGCACCGATGCGGTTGGCGACGGGAATCCGCAACTCCTCGAAGGAGAGCGTGCCGATCGGGCTGGTGCGCAGCCCTAGCTTGTCCATGGTCGGCCCGACAGCCAGGCCAGGTGTGCCGGCCTCGACCAGCAACGTGGTCAGGCCGAACGGGCCCGGCTTGCCGGTGCGGACGTACAGCAGGAACAGATCGGCGATCGGGGCGTTGGTGATGAACATTTTGTTGCCGTTGACAACATAGTGGTCCCCGTCGCGGCGGGCGACGGTGGACACGTTCGTCGCATCGGACCCGCCGGACTCCTCGGTGATCGCGTGCGCGGTGATCAGGTCGCCGGCCATGATGCCGGGCAGGTGCCGGTTCTTGAGTTCCGGCGACGCGAACCGCTGCAGCGGGATGCCGACGGACACGATCTGGGTGGACGTGGAGAAGGACAGGCCCGCGTCACGGGACGTGTACCCGAGTCCTTCCAGCGCCCGCATGGTCTCGGTCAGGCTGCGGCCGCTGCCGCCGAGGTCGGAGTGGAAGGGTGTCCGCAGGATCCCGGAGTCCTGAATGGCCTTCCACTTGTCCTGCGGGAAGGCACCTGCCGCATCCGACTCCTGTAGGTCTGCGTTGAGCTGATCTGCCCACGGGGTGGCGAGGTGGAAAAGGTCGTCGTTCAAGAGGCGTCCTCAGTCGGGTCGGGTGTCAGAGGGCTGGGACCCGGTGGAGCCGCGGGCGGCGGCCCCACCGTGCCGCATCAGTACTGCGTCAGTACTGGGAGAAGCCGTCCGCCGACAGCGTGTGCTTCTCGTCGCCGTTGATCGGCGGGTTGAACACGGAGATCAGGTGCAGGTCCTCGTCATCGGACGCGACCAGGTAGTGCGGGTCGTGCTCGTTGAGCGCGTAGATGGTGCCCTCCACGATCTTGTGGCGGGTGCCGTCCTTCTCCACCACCTCACCCGAGCCGCCCACGCAGTAGCAGGCCTCGAGGTGTTCGCGGTACTGGAGGGCGCTCGTCGTGCCGCGCCGGACGAGGGTGTCGCAGACGGCAAAGCCCATGCCGTCGGCCTGGGTGAGAACGCGGTAGCTGAGGCCGTTACCCCACTCGACGGGGGCGAGGGTCTCGATGCTGCGCACGATCATGTCTTCCTGCTCCTTGCTACTGGTTGGGAGGTGCTCAGGCCGCGCTGGCGGTGGAGTGGGTGGTGACCAGGTCGACGATCGCGTCGAGGCTGCGGAAGTTGTCCGGGCCGAGCTCGAGGTCGTCGAAGGAGACTTCGTAGGTCTCGGTGAGGTGCGAGATGAGCCGGATCAGCCCGAGGCTGTCGATCACGCCCGACTCGATCAGGCTGTAGTCACCGGTCAGGTCGGAGCTGTCCTCGCCGGCCAGGAACTGCGCCACGACATAGGCACGGATCTCGCCGGCGACGTCTTTGCTGTTCACGGATGGATCTCCTTCAGGCGGTTGCTCTTGATCAGGTTTCGGTCGGGCTTGCCCGTGGAGGTACGGGGCAGCGGGGTGTCCGTGACGTGTACGGAGGTGGGAATGGCATGCCGCGGCAGGTTCTTGCCGGCGTGCGTCCGCAGCCGCAGACCGGTCAAGGCGCTGCTGGGACGCCGGCTGACGTGAGCGTGCAACCGGACCCCGGCCTGTTCGTCGGGCAGCGGGACGACGACCGCCTCGACCACGTCCGGATGCGCGGCGATCACCCGCTCCACTTCCTGCAGATTGGTGCGCACGCCCCGGACCTTCACCTGCCAGTCCGCGCGGCCCTGCAGGCTGTACAAGCCGGACTCGTCGCGGGTGACGAGGTCGCCGGTGCGGTAGAAGGTGCGGCCGTCGATCACCGTGAACGTCTCGGCGTTCAGTGCGGTGTTGAGATAGCCATCGGTCTGGAACGGGGTGGCCACCAGGAGCTCTCCGGCCCCGGCGGACCGCACGATCGCGCCGTCCGGGTCGCGGATGAGTGCGTCGGTGCCGGCGATCGGCCGGCCGATCGGCATCCTCGGAGTCGGTGTAGCGGGGTCGACCTCGTGGATGAACGAGTCGTTGGTCTCCGTGCAGCCGAACACGTTGTGGAACCGGGCCCGCGGGAAGGCCGCACTCACCGGTGCCAGCAGCGAGTCCGGCACGCTGTCCCCGGTGAAGATCACCTGACGCACAGCGGGGTTGGGTGAGCCGTCTTCAACCAGCAGGCGGTACAGCATCGGCACGCCCTGGATGAAGGTGACGTCGTGCTTCGCGACCAGCGCCTGGACGTACGGTCCGTCCGTGGCCCTGCCCTGATCCACCAGGACGACCTGCGCCCCCACCTGCAGGAAGGACCAGATGTCCAGGAGCGCGAGGTCGAAGTTGAGAGGGGCGTAGGAGAGCGCGACATCACTGGAGGTGAGGGCAAACTCGTGCGTCGCCCAGGCAGCGAAAGCCTCGAAACCGGCAGCCGCACTGGGCACGATCTTCGGGGTGCCGGTGGAGCCGGAGGTGGTGAGCAGAAGGCACGAACCTCCCGCATCCGCTGACGCGAATCCCGCTGCCTCCTTCTCGTCGGTGTGTACCGGGTCCGCCGTCAGGGCATCGATCGCAGACCCGGTGAGGACATGAGTGGCGCGCGCTTGCTGCGACAGGCGTGCCAATGCGGCTGCGCCCAGGTCGGGTGCGGGAGCCAGTGCGACGAGGCCCTCGTGGAACACGGCGAGGAGCAGCGCGATCGTCTCCGGCGTCTTGTACGCCGGGACGCAGACCGTGCTTCCGGGCGGCAGGCGCAACTCGAGCAAGCTGTGACGAAAGGCCTGCGTGAGGTCGCTCAGTTCGCCGTACGTGATGGTGCGGTCGTTGAAGACCAGGGCGGGATCGTGAGGTCGTAGGTGGCCGTGAACGGCGACGGCTTCGGCCAGGCGGGGCGATGGCACGGCGGATTCCTCACGGTAGGGACGGTTTCTGGACGCGCACACCACTCGTTCGACTGTTCGAATCCCGTGGCGACGGTCCCGAAGGTATCCCGCGAGGTACATGCTTGGTCAAGCATCTACTTGGCGAAGTAGCTGTGAGCAGGATCATGGTATTTGAGCGTGCAAACAAAAAAGACCCCCGAGCGCCATCGGCGCAGCGGGGGTGCGGAGCGGCCGGCGAGGCCGGCCGGAAGTCAGCTCTGAGGGGTCCGCAGAGCCTGGACCGTGAGACCCAGTTCCGGGTCGGCGGCGAAGACGTTCAGGGCGGACGAGAGGACTTCCGCATAGGTCGCGCGGGCCAGCTGGTAGCGCTCCCGCCCCTTGTCCGTGATCACCGCATAGACGCCGCGCTTGTCCGACGGGCACAGGTCCTTGTAGGCGAAACCGGCCTTCTCCAACCGCGCCACCAGCCGGGTGATCGACGATTGGCCCAGGCCCACCTTGTCGGCGAGCTCCTGCATCCGCAGCTCACTGGTCTCGGAATGGACCAGATGCTCCAGCGACCGGTACTCCGACAGGCCGATGCCGTGCCGGCCGTGCAGGGCCAGGGACAGCTCGCGTTCCACCCGCGCGTGCAGCATCAGGACGCGATCCCACGCGCTGCGGTCGGAGGTGCGCGGGGGCGCAAGGTGCGAAGTTGTCATGGGTCGGCCTCCCTCGGTTGATACTTGATCAGACTACATGCTCATGCAACGTCCTGGTGTTCCCCTCGATCACATCATTGACGTACAGTGAACCGCAATGCTTGCATGTACAAGCAATCTTCCGGCGGTTTCTCGGCCACCCAACGAAAGGACACCCGCATGCACTGGCTCTACCTCGGCGTCGCCGTCGTCTTCGAGATCGTCGTCGCGATCGCAGCCGGCAAGGCCGAAGGCTTCACCAACCGCAAGTGGACGATCGTGACGCTGGTCAGCGGCGCCTTCGGCACCTACTTCCTCAGCAGGGCTCTGCTGACCTTCGACGTCGGCGTCGGATACGCCGTCTGGACCTCGGTCTCCGGCGTCGGCATCACGCTGCTCGGCGCGTGGCTGTTCGGCCAGCGCCTCAGCTGGCGCAAGGGGCTCGGCATCGCGGCGATCATCGCCGGGGTCGTCGGCCTCCAGCTCAGCGGCGCTGCGTAGAACCCGCTCGCCACCGCCCCGTTCATCTCGAAAGGAATCCCCAGATGTCCTCGATTAGTCCCTCCGCGGCCCGCTCCTGGCTCATGCTCCTGCTGGCCGGCGGGTTCGAAATCGGCTACGCGCTCTCGGTCGGCGGAAGCCATGGCTTCACCCGCCTGACCTGGTCGCTGGTCGCCGTCGTGTTCTTCCTGCTGACCCTGTGGGCGCTGAGCGCCGCACTGCGCACCATCGAGGTCAGCATCGGCTATGCGGTCTGGGCAGGAATCGGGGCGGCCGGAGCTGCGGTCCTCGGCCCCGTCTTCTTCGACGAGCGCCTCACCCTCGTCCAGTCCTTGTGGCTCTGCCTCATCATCGCCGGCGTCATCTGGCTCAAGCTCGCCGACCGGCTGGACAGCCCCAAGACACCCGTCGAGCAGCCGCAGGAAGCCGAGAGCGCCGGCGTCTGAAGACCTTGTGCCGCACCCGGGGCAGCTCCGCTCCACTCCAAAGCGGGCCGCTCCGGGTGTGCTTCGCAGCAGAACTTCCCCTCTCCTCAAGGACGGACTCATGCCAACTGACCTCCTCGACCATCTGGCTCCTCATCTCGAGGAGGCCGTCCGGATCAGCCGCAGCCACGTCGCCGACGGCGGTATCCCCTTCTCCGGGCTCGTTGTCCGCGACGGCCAAGTTCTGGGCACAGGTTTCAACCGGGTCCTCGAGGACGACGACTCCACAGCGCACGCCGAAATCGTCGCTCTGCGCGCCGCCGCGAAGAAGTACGGCCGGCTCAGCGTCGCGGGTGCGACTCTGATCGCCTCCGGCGAGCCCTGCGCCCTGTGTTACATGGCCGCGCTCTACTTCAGCATCGAGCACATCGTGTACGCCGCCGACCGCACCACCGCCGGCGTCTACGGCTTCGACTACAGCAGCTCGTACTCCATCTTCGCCAGCGATCCCACCACCTGGCCGATCAAGGTGACGCACGCCCCGATCGAGGGACACGAAGTGCCGTTCGAGGAGTTCAAGACCGGCCTCAGAGGCGGAAAGCGATGACCGGCAGGGTGAAGATCACGATCTTCACGGACTACGTCTGCCCCTTCTGCATGCTCGCCGAAGGCCCGATCGAGGAGGCGACGAAGGACCTGGACGTCGAGATCGAGTGGAAGCCGTTCGAGCTGCGGGCCTTTCCCGCCCCGACACTGCGCCCCGAGGACGAGTACCTGCCCGCCATCTGGGCCCGGGCCGTCTACCCGATGGCCCGCCGCCTGGGGGTCGACATCACCTTGCCGACCGTCTCCCCGCAGCCGTACACGCAGCTCGCTTTCGAGGGTTACCAGTTCGCCGCCGAGCGCGGCCTGGGCACCGAGTACACGCACTGCATGTTCCGCGCCTTCTTCCAGGAGAACCAGGACCTCGGACAGCCCGACATCCTGCAGGCCCTAGCCGAGGAGATCGGCCTGGACGGCGCCGCCTTCCGCGCCGCCCTGGACGACCGCGCCTACCGTGCGAAGCACCAGGACGCTCTTCGAGAGGCACAGGCCCACCAGGTTCAGTCCGTGCCGACCATCCTGGTCGGCGACACCCGCATCGAGGGTGTGCCGAGCCCCGTCCAGCTACGCAAGGCAATCGTCGACACCCTGGGTCAGAAGCTAGTGCGCCGACACGGCGCACTAGGAGCCTGCTGAATAACCTGCGTGTTGGCCCGGTCGTGTGGTGACCGTGCTGGGACGATTGTGGGGTGCAGGGTTCAGCTGGGGTTGATCAGGAGTTGATGGACGCTCGGGCGTTGGTCGGGCATCTGGTGCCGGCCGGGAGCGTGTTCGGGTTCTTGGCTGAGCATCGTGGTGAGGTGTTCCCGGCCGGGTTGTTCGAGGATCTGTTCCCGAGCTCGACCGGGCGGCCGAGTCTGCCGGGTGAGGTCGCGGCGTCGGTGCTGGTGTTGCAGACATTGCACGATCTGTCC
>NZ_AQUZ01000055.1 GCF_000372465.1 Kribbella catacumbae DSM 19601 | reverse complement strand
CGGGGCACTGGAGGAGTTCTTCCACCAGCTCGACGAGACCATCGGCGACCGCGCCGCCAAGCTCACCAACAAGGTCCGCACCGACGCCCTGCTGAAGCTCATCGCCGCCCGCCGCAACGGCTGGACCAACCAGACCCGCTGGGCCGAACTGATCCGCGAACACCTCACCCGACACCACGGCCACGCCCCCCAGCAGCGCCAGCACACCGACCCCAAAGGCGCACCCAGCCTCCGCTCACCATATCCACCCTAAGCGACATAGGGCATATGTTCGATTACTCTCCGTGCCAAATCGGCGCCTCGCCGTGCGCGCGTCGGCGGCCTCTACTGGATTCGGTAGTGCAAGTGGGTGACTCGATCGCCCCGACGGCATCGGCGGTGTCCGCGATGTATCCGTCCAGGGAGACGGCTGCGGAAGCGATGACCCGGCTCACTTCACGACCTTGTAGGTGAGGTGCTGGGCTGCCGGTGTTGAGATGGTGTCGACGAGTTCGAGGTCGACGCGGGCCGAGGCATTCGCTGGGAACAGCCGGGTGCCGGCACCCAGCACGACGGGTGCCACGTGCAGGCGGACGATGTCGGCCAGGCCTGCGGCCAGGAAGCCGTAGCAGGTCTCGCCACCGCCCATCACCACGATTTCCTTGCCATTGGCAACCTCCTGCGCCTGCCGTACGGCGCTCTCCAGCCCGTCGGTGACAAAGCGGAAGCGGTCCCCGAGCCGGGTCTTGGCGGGCGGCTCGTGAGTGACCACGAAGATCGGCGGGCGCTCGTCACCCTCGGCCTTCGCGCCGTACCCCATCGAGTCGTCCCAGCCCGTAGGGCCGTCGATGAAGTCGAACAGGGTGCGGCCCTGGATCACCGCGCCGGTCGCGGAGTAGCTCGCGTCCAGGATCGCGCGATCGGCCGCGTCGCCTTCGATCGCCCACGTGTGCAGTACTTCGCCGCCGCGGCCGAGACCATGCTCCAGGTCCACGTCGGGGCCGGTGACGTAGCCGTCCAGCGACATCGAGATGTCCACCACCACGGTGCTCATGAGTTGTCCGCCGCGAGTAGTTCGGCGAGGCGGTCCATCGCGTCGTTGATGCCGTACTCCATGCCGCTCTCGACCATGGCGTCGCGGGCCTCCACCGACGGGAACACGGAGTGCTGGTGCAGGCGGACTCCGGCCTCGGTCTTCTCGTAGGTGGCGTTCTCCAGGCAGACCTGGCCGGGCGCCCCTTCCCACTCGAAGGTCTGGATCACCAGCGTGTCCGGCTCGACGGTGTGGAAGACGCCACGGAACGCGTACTCCGTACCGTCCTCGCCCTTGTGGATGTAGCGGTACCGGCCGCCGGGGCGTACGTCGTACTCGTCGATCGTGATCTCCATGTCGCGCGGGCCGAGCCACTGGGCGACGAGTTCGGGGTCGGTCTGGACCCGGAACAGCTGGGCCGGGGTGGCGTCGAAGTCGCGCGTCACCGAGACGAACGGCGTACCGGCGGGGGCGGTGATGATGGTCGGGTTGGTGCTCATCGGTCTTACTCCTTCACGGTTTCGAGAACGGCGTCGATCCGGCGGAACCGGCGCTCGGAGGCCAGCCGGTACTCGTCGATCCAGCTGGTCAGGTCTTCCAGGGCGGACGGGTTGAGATGGCAGGGCCGGCGCTGGCCGTCGCGGCTGCGGGTGATCAGGCCGGCGGCCTCGAGCACCTGGAGGTGCCGCGAGATCGCCTGCTTGGTGATCTCGAACGGCTCGGCCAGCTCGTTCACCGTCGCCTCACCCCGGGACAGCCGCGCGATCAGCGCCCGGCGTACCGGGTCGCCTAGGGCGGTGAATGCCCGATCCAAGGCTTCCTCGTCAACCGACATCTTTATCAACCATTCCGTTGATCAACTGATGCGTTGACTATAAGCAGACGGCTGAGCCGTGGTCAAGGCCTGGAAGCGTCAGCTGGTTTCGAAGGCGGCCATCATGGCCATGTCCTCGTGTTCCAGGTTGTGGCAGTGGATGAGGTACTTGCCCTTGTGGGCGGTGAACTTCACCAGTACTTCGACCACCTCGGCCGGCCGGATGTCGACCGTGTCCTTCCAGCCGGCGTCGTACGGGCCGGGCTTGGTGCCGCCTCTTCGCAGTACCTGGAAGGGGGCGAGGTGGACGTGCACCGGGTGGTGCACGTCGGTCACGAAGGACCAGACCTCGTACTGGTCGAGCTTGACCGAGGCCTGCATGTTCTTGGGGTCGAAGGCCTTGCCGTTGATCGTCCAGCCCTTGTGGTGACCGGCATCGCCTCTGCGGAATCGCCACTGCCGGTGGACCAGACCTGACGGTTCAGGGACAGCGGCGTACGCCGAAAGCTTGGCAGGCACATTGCTGTCATCCGTGGCCTTGCGGGCGACCTTGAAACGCATCACCTGTCCAGTGCGCCCGGTGTCGAGCTTGTTTAGCAGTGTGACCTCAGTACCGGGCTGGTACTGCGAGAAGTCCACAACTACATCGAATCGCTCGGCCGGGGCGACGACGAGCGTCTCGTGCTCGACAGGCGCGCCGAGCAGCCCGCCGTCGCTGCCGATCTGGATGAACTTCGCCGGACCCGGATCCAGGGCGAGCTCGAAGCGCCGGGCGTTCGCCGCGTTCAGGATGCGGAACCGGTAGCGCGCCGCGTCCACCTCGAGCACCGGCCAGGGAGCCCCGTTCACCAGGATGACGTCGCCGATCACGCCTTCCATGTACTTCTCTTCGACGCCGGGCCCGTCCTTCGCAGCCGGGTAGAGGAAGGAGCCGTCGGCCGCGAAGGCTCGATCCGCAAGCAGCAGCGGGATCTCGCGATCGCCTCCTGGCAACGGAAGCGCGTCCTCCTCGGCGTCACGGATCACATGGAGTCCGAAGAGTCCGCGGTAGACCTGTGGAGCGGTGGTCGTGGTACCAGAGTGTGGCGGCCCGCTGGGCATTCGGATATGTGTAGGTCCTGCTGCCCGTCTTCACGTCGCCACCGGTCATGCCGCTGTGCCCGGCGTGCTCATGGTGCCCGCCCTTGGGCATCAGCAAGTCCAGCGGCCAACCGTCGCTTGCTGCTGGCGTGTGGCCGCCATGGAGGTGCACAACGGTCGGTACGTCGAGCTGGTTGACCTGCTCGATCACAGTCGTCCGGCCACTCCGTACGTCGAACGTCGGGCCGGGCAGCAGGCCGTCGTACCCGAGCACCTCTGTCTTCAGCCCCGGCAAGATCTCCAGCGAGGCCTTCTGCTGCACGACTCGGTAGTAGTCGATCCCTGCTTGGGTGCGGAGCGGCTTCTTCACCGGTGGAATCGGCAGAGGGACTTTGAAGGCTTCGGGGATTGGCGCCTGGCTGGTCAGGAGTTCGGCGGTCTGGCCGGGGGAGGCGTCGAGACCGCAGTTGGCGAGGGTCAGTGCCAGGCCGGTGCCTCCGGCCGCCCCGAGGAATCCACGGCGGGACATCTTCATTTCTTGACCTCCTGGCGGCGGCCCCGGCGGGCGCCGGGGCGGAAGGACCAGACCGTCAGCCAGACGGCGGTGATCACGATCGCGGTGCCGAGCGGCACGTGGACGGCGAAGTTCTGCTGGTAGCCGAAGACCACCTGGGTGAGCTCGGCAACGATCAGCCCGACTGTGATCAGCGCGGGCCACGCCCGGCCGCCGCCCGGCCAGAAGTACAGGATCGCGGCGAAGAGCTGGATCATCGCGATCAGGAACAGCGACGATCCGATCGGCCCGTGGGCAGCCATCGCGTCGGCCTCGCCGGACAGGAAGTACCCGGCCAGAATCGGCTGCGCCACGACCAGCCCGGCATGGATGATCAGGGGGATCCGCAACAAGGCCAAGGTCACCCTCGGTCGGCGGTAGGTGAACTGCTTGGCCGCAGCTGGCGGCGCCACGGTCATGCCGGCACCTCGATCGGTGTCGTACGCCGAACCGCTGCCGCCGGGCGGAAGGTCCAGACGGCCAAGGCACAGGCGATAGCGACGATCGCTATGCCGACCGGGATATGCAGGGCGAGCTGACGGCTGTAGCCCATCCCGATCTGGAAACTCTCCGCGGCGAGCAGCAGCAGTGTCACCAGGGCAGCAGAGCCGCGGCCGCCGGAGCGCCAGTAGATCGTGGCCACTAGCATCTGGCCGAGCGAGACGAAGGCGGTGCCGAGGCCGAGCGGCTCGTGCATCCGCATCGCGGCACTCGACCCGTTCAGATAGGCGCCCGCGAGGACGGGTTGCAGGCAGACGGTGACGGCATGCACCGCCGCGACCACCCTAAGGACCACCAGGGACTTCATGGCGGTCACATTAGTAGCTTGTCTACATGTAGCGCGATAGGTTATCGCCCTGGGGAAAACCTCAGGGTCAGGTCAGGTGGCCGAGAGCGGAGACCGAGATACCGGCTCGTTCGCAGACCCAGTGCGGGTCGGGGCCGAGCTCGGGCTCGATCCGGAGCTCGTGGTCGTGGAGGTCGTCGCAGGCGGTGCAGCGCGGCCAGCGGACGCCGGAGTCGGACAGCCGGTCCTGCACATCCTGAGCGACCAGGCCGGCGATGTGCTCCGCGCCGTCGGGCCACTGGTCCAGCCACCACTGCCGTCCGGCGACGGCGTCCTCCAGTAGGGACACCATGACGGCGTCGTCGAATCCCCGTGCGGTCAGGTCGTGGAGCACCTGCGCACGGGCCGTCAGCAACACGCCTGGTTCGTTCATCGCCCTTCAGAGTGCCAGACAGAACCGACAAAACCCCAGGCGTGTGTGGATCAGCCGGCCAGCGGCTCGCACCGGCGGACCGGGTCGAGCTTGTCGGCGAGCTTGAGCTCACGCTCGGCAGTGCTCCGCAGTACTGCGGACAGCCGGGCGCGGACGGCGAATCCGCGACGCGGAGCCGGCTCGAAGTACTCCTCCTGGGGAGCGTTCGGCAGAGCGGATTGGGCGAGGGACCTCGCGTTCTCCACTGCGGTGTTGCCGGCGATGAAATAGGTCATGGTCGTGCTCCCTTCCGGAGGGCGTGGTGATCAGAACCCACGGCCGGAACGGCCGTCGGCAGTACAGGGTTGTTACGGATTCAGTTGCGGGGTGCCGGACCAGTGCTGGCGCGGACGACCAGCTCGGTCGGCATCATGACTTGTCGCTCGGTGGTGGCCGGGTCGAGCAGTACCCGGCCGACGGCGCGGCCCTTGTCCTTGATCGGCTGGCTGACCGTGGTCAGCCCGGCTGTCCCGGCCGCGGGGATGTCGTCGAAGCCGGCCACGCTCAGATCCCGGCCGGGGACCAGTCCGCGGGTCTTCATCGCCTCCATCGCGCCCAGCGCCAGGACGTCGCTCAGCCCGACGATCGCGGTCGGCCGGTCCTGGGAGTCGAGCACCCACTCGGCCGCGATCAGCCCCGAGCTGAACGCGTTGTGCCCGCCCGAGACGAGCCTGATCCGGGCATCCGGCATCTCCTTTTGCAGGCCACGGATCCGCAGCTCGCAGTCGGTGTAGCCGACCTCGTCCAGGGAGAGCTCGACCGGCCGGCTGCCGGCCGCCTCGGCGTTGTCGACGAGGACGACAAGTTCGCGATGGCCGAGTCTGGCCAGGTGCTTGCCCAGTTTGGCCGCCGCCTCGGTTTCGTCGATCGCCACCCAGGACAGGTCGGGGTGGTCGCCGCGGTCGGTCGAGACCATCGGGATGCCACGGTTCTTCAGGGTCTCCAGGGCCGGGTGACCACCGGCGACGCAGAAGATCGCGGCCGCGTCGATCGCGGCCTGCTGGACCGCGTTGGTCCCGCCCTGGATGTCGGTCGAGCTGAGCGGCATCAGCAGCAGGCTGGTGGTGAACTCCTCGGCGACCTCGGCCAGGCCGGCCAGGAAGCCGACCGCGTACGGATCGGAGAAGGCGTAGGCGAGCTTGTCGGTGAACAGCACGCCGACCGCACCGGCCTTGCCGCTGCGCAGGGCGCGGGCGGAAGCGTCAGGCCCGGCGTACCCGAGCTCCTGGGCCTTGGCCAGGATCCGCTCGCGGACCGCGGCGGACAGCTGGTCGGGCTTGTTGTAGGCGTTCGAGACGGTCGACGGCGACACCCCGGCGGCCTGCGCGACGGTTTTGATGGTGACCCTCGGCGACATCGTCCGAACCTCTCTCTGAGCAGTCTTCTGTATCGTTCTTCTAAATCGTTCTAGAAAAACGATACAGAAGGCGGCCGGAGAGTGCAACCGATAATTTCCGGCGGCGGTGTGGGCCGATGCAGGATGATGGCGGCATGGGTTCGTTGCTGGAGGTCATCGCTTTGCATCCGGCGGATGCCGAAGCGGCTCAGGAGGGCGGCGCGGACCGGCTGGAGCTGTGCGCCTCGATGGAGGCCGACGGCCTGTGCCCGTCGGTGTCGACCGTCAGCGCCATCCGCCGGGTCACCGATCTGCCGTTGCGGGTGATGTTGCGGTTGTCGGACTCGTTCGGCACCAACGGCGCCGAGCTGAACCGGCTGACGGCGATGGCGCAGTCCTATCTCTCGGCCGGGGCCGACGGTTTCGTGTTCGGGTTCCTGACGCCGGACAACGAGGTCGACGCAGACTCGATCGCCGCGCTCGCGAGCACGTTCGCCGACACCCCGTGGACGTTCCACCGGGCGGTCGACCACGTGCTGGAGCAGCGGAAGGCCTGGCGCGCGCTGCGGAGTCTGCCCGGCCTCGACTGCGTACTGACCGCGGGCTCGTCGCTCGGCGTCGAGCACGGGCTGGACGACCTGCTCGAGCTCGCCAAGGAGGACCCGCAGATCGCGAAGGTGATGATGGCCGGCGGCTCGCTCCGCCCGGAACACGTGCCATGGCTGTACGGCGCCGGCGTCCGGCGGTTCCATGTTGGGTCGTCGGTGCGGCAGGACGGCTCGTGGACGAAGGCGTATGTGAACGCACGCTTCGTCCGCGCCTGGCGCAACCTGCTGGACGCGCAGGACGAGAAGGCATGATCTATATCGACCCACCGGCCTGGTCGGCTCACAATCGCCTGTGGTCCCACCTGGTCAGCGACGAGTCGTACGACGAACTGCACGAGTTCGCACGCAAGGCCGGCATCCCCGCCCGAGGTTTCGACCGCGATCACTACGACGTACCGTCCGACCTGTACGACGATCTGGTGGCGGCGGGTGCCGTCCCGGTGTCCAGCCGGGTGATCGTGGAGCGGCTGATCGCGTCCGGGCTGCGGCATCGCAAGGGCAGCTGAGATGGAGCTGACGGGCTTCGCCGGTCTGGGCGCGGTGGTCGGGGTGTCGCATCGCGGCCAGCGTGAGACGGCGGTGACCGGGGTTACTGTCGGTACGCAGTACCGGATCGCGTCGCTGACCAAGACGTTGACGGCGGCGGCGACCGTCAAAGCCTTGCAGGACAAGGGGTTTGCGCTGGATATGCCGGTGGCTGAGCTCCTGCCTGAGCTTGACACGCTGCTGACCGTGGAGCAGGTGCTGTCGCAGTCTTCGGGACTCAAGCAGACGGTGAATGCCGCTGATGCCGCGGCGTTGGGTGAGACCGATGACGTGTTCCTGGCCGCGGCGAAGCTGGTCGTGCAGGGCGGGCAGGAATATCCGCCGGGGGAGCGGTGGGCTTACTACAACGGGAACTATTTCCTCGCCGGCGCGCTGCTTGCAAGGTTGACCGGAGGCACTTTCGAGGATGGTCTCCAGGCGCTGATCTCGGCAGCGGGTCTGAAGGCGACCGCCTTCACGTCCGGCGACTATCCGCGCGCTCGTCGGCCTAGTGGTGGGCTGTGGTCGACTGTGCCCGATCTGCTGTCCTTCTGTGAGTTTCTCCTGCGGGACAAGGCGTTGCTGGCTGAGGTCTCCACGCCGCGAGTGTCGACGCCGCTGAGCTACGGCCTCGGATGGGCGTTGGGTCCGGCAGGAATGATGTACATGAACGGTCGCCTCACGGACTACCGCGCGGCGATGTTGTTGTCACCGGCCGATGAGTGGGCCGCCGTCATGCTCGTCAACGACACCGACGCACTGCCAGCCATCTCGCAGTACCTGGATGAGCTGCAGCGCCCGCTCACCGGCGTACCGATGGCTGAGCTGATCGACGCTTTCGCCGCACAGTGAAAGGTGCCCAAGGCAACTAGCCTGGGGCACCTTCACTTCAATCGAGTAGCTCGGTGACCGTTCCCGCGGCAACGGTGTGACCGCCCTCGCGGACCGCGAAGCCGAGGCCGACCGTCATCGCGACCGGCTTCTCCAGCTCCACACCGAGTTCGATCGTGTCACCCGGCATCACCAGGGCGATCTCACCCAGGTCGATCCCGCCGGACACGTCCGTCGTACGGAAATAGAACTGCGGCCGGTAGTCCGCGGCGAACGGCGTGTGCCGGCCACCCTCGGCGGTCGACAGCGCATGCAGCTGCGCCCGGAACTGCCGGTGCGGCTTCACGCTGCCCGGCAGCGCCACCACCTGGCCACGACGGACCTCGTCGCGCTTGATGCCACGCAGCAGGACGGCCGCGTTGTCACCCGCCTCGGCGGACTCCAGCGACTTGCCGAACGTCTCCAGCCCGATCGCCGTACTGGTGACGGTCGGGCCGAGACCCACCACCTCCACGGCGTCGCCGAGCCGCAGCGAGCCCTGCTCGACCGCGCCGGTGACGACGGTGCCACGGCCGCTGATGGTGAGCACGTTCTCGATCGGCATCAGGAACGGCTCGCCCAGCTCACGGTCCGGGACCGGCACGTAGTCGTCGACGGCGTCGAGCAGGTCGCCGACGGCCTTCATCCACTCGGGGTCGCCCTCGAGCGCACGCAGACCAGAGACACGCACGACCGGTACCTCGTCGCCCGGGAAGCCGTACTCCGACAGGAGTTCGCGGACCTCGAGCTCGACCAGGTCGAGCAGTTCTGGGTCGTCGACGGCGTCCGCCTTGTTCAGCGCGACCACCAGGTACGGCACCCCGACGCGTTGCGCGAGCAGCACGTGCTCCCGTGTCTGCGGCATGGCACCGTCCTGGGCCGACACGACCAGGATCGCGGCGTCCACCTGGGCGGCGCCGGTGATCATGTTCTTGACGTAGTCGGCGTGCCCGGGCATGTCGACGTGCGCGTAGTGCCGGTTGGCGGTCTCGTACTCGACATGCGAGATGTTGATCGTGATCCCGCGCTGGACCTCCTCGGGCGCCCGGTCGATCCCGTCGAACGCGACGAACGAGTTGAGGTCCGGGTAGCGCTCGGCGAGCACCTTGGTGATCGCGGCGGTCAGCGTGGTCTTGCCATGGTCGACGTGCCCCATGGTGCCGATGTTGAGGTGCGGCTTGGTCCGCACGAACTGGCTCTTGGCCATGATTTATCCCTTGCTGGTCAGAAGATTCGAAGAGCCAGGACCCCAGGGCCCGCCGTCCGTACCAGCTGGTGCTCAGCGGTCGGAGGGGGCCGGTTGCGTGCCACCCTCCTCCGCGGGTCCTGCTTCAGCAGGAGGAGGGTCGGCTTCGCGCGCCGGTGTGCAGAGCTGAATCCTCTGACGTCCACGCGGCAGCGCCTGACAGGCAAGTGCCTGACAGGTACGCAGCTGAATCCACGCGGAACATGAGCATCACGGTAGAGATGAACGCTGCCAGGGGCAACGGAATTCCCGGCTACTTCAGCTTCTCCGTGGCGTACCGCAAGGTGGGTCGTTGCATGGCGCTCGCATGCTGGTCGAGGAAGCTTCTGAGCGCCGGTTCGTCCAGCACGCCGGCGTATTTGAGGGCAATACCGACTGGCTTCGACACCACTGGATCCGTGTCATCGAGGAGGAGTTCGGCGATCGCGAAGAGGTCGGCCAGGTCCGCGGAGGTGCCGAAGCGGGCGAAGTACAGGGGTGCGGTGATCGCCGTACGTCGGCGCAGTGGGTCGGTGGTTCGGGCGAGCTTGAAGAGTGGGTCCCGTTTGCGGGTCAGGAGGTAGCGCCCGACTACGTGCGGTGCCGCGCGATCGACCATGTCCCAGGTGTCGATGGCCTCGTGGCGGCGCAGATACAGCTCGTACGCCGCTTGCCGCTCGTCATCCGCCGTCTTCTTGGCCCGCGCCTTGAAGTCGAGCACGCAGAAGCCGGCCAGCCGCCCCTCGTACGACGACTCGTCCAGCAGCCGCTCGATTTCCGCGAACTCCATGGTGGTGAACGTCTTCGTAGTGTCGAAGGTGGCCCGCATCGGCACACCCAGCACTTCGCCCGAGCCGTGGTAATGCTTGTGCACCACCTCGCCCGGCTTAGCCTGCTCCCGCAGAGCCGCCATCATTGCGGCCGCCGTCAACTCCATCTCCAAAGACTAAGGCCAGCCGAGTGCCGTGAGGGTGGCCTTCGCGGCGGCGGCGATGAGCGCGTCTTCCCGCTTTGCGTCCTTCACGCCTTTGGTGGACATGACGGCCAGCATGATCGGTGCGTGGTTCGGGGGCCACAGGATGGCTACGTCGTTGCGGCCGCCATAGCCCGCGCTGCCGGTCTTGTCGCCGATCTTCCAGGTCTTGGGAGCGCCGGCGCGGATCAGCTTGTCGCCGGTGGTGTTGGTCTGCAGCCAGCCGATCAGCAGCGCGCGCTTGGCCGGCGGGAGCGCTTCTCCCAGGGTCAGCTTCTGCAGGGTGGTGGAGAGGGCGCGTGGGGTGGTGGTGTCGCGGAGATCGCCGGGCTTGCCTTCGCTCAACTCTGGCTCGTCGCGGTCCGACCGCGTCACCGTGTCGCCCAGCTTCCGGAGCCCCGCCTGGAAGCCGCTCGGCCCGCCAAGCTCGGTCAGGATCAGGTTGGCCGCCGCGTTGTCGCTGTAGCGGATCGTGGCGTCGCACAGTTGCCGGAGCGTCATGCCGGTACGGACGTGCTTCTCGGTGATCGGGGAGTTGGCGACCAGGTCGGATGCGGAGTACCGGATCAGCTTGTCGAGGTCCTTGTCCTGAGCCAGCAGTACGCCGCACGCGTGCGCCTTGAAGGTGGAGGCGAAGGCGAAGCGCTCGTCGGCGCGATAGGTGATCGTGCGGTTGGTGCCGGTGTCCAGCGCAAACACCCCGAGCCTCGCGGAGTACTGCTTCTCCAGTACTGCGAACGCCGGCGCCGGCGCAGGCGTTGGAGTGGGTGTGGTGCTGGGGGTGGTGGAGGTGGGCGCCGGGGCTGCCACAGGGTCGGGGTCTGAGGAGCAGGCAGAGCTGGTCAGCAGTAGCGCGGTCAGGGCGGCAAGGAGGGCTCGTCGCATGCCCTCGACCCTAGCTAATGCCCCGCTCAGTTCAGGGCGAAGAGGCGGGTGCCGTCGCTGAAGACGGGGCGGCCGCTGGCCACCGTGACGGCTGGCTTGTTGCAGGTGACCTTCTTGGTATCGGCCACCGAAGCTGCTGTCGCGCCTGGCACAAGAGGCCGAGCCTGTACGCCGGTAGTGCCGACCATCACCGGAGCACAGCTGCCGTCGGGCTGGGGCATCAGTGTGACCACCCGGCCATCGGGCAGCAGCCCGAAGCCGTCACGCGGGAACTCGGGCTTCTGGAGCTTCGGCGGCACGGGCAGCAGGTGGTGCCACTGCGGTGTGCCGTCCGCCGGGCTAAGCGCGGACACGTCGTACGTCTGGTCCTCACCGACCTCGGTGCTCGTCCGGCAAGTCACCAGCACGATGGAGGCGTGTGTTGCGGCCAGCTGCGCGTCACAGGACGAACGCCCAAGCCGCGGCCTCGGCGTACCGGGCACTGGGCTGGTCCAAAGGATGCGGCCTTCGTTGACGTCTACTGACCACTGATGCAGTGTCCCGCCGGCCGCACCGGTCCAGATGAGCCCGGAGACCTCGCGGGTATCCGGTACGGCGACAAGCTCCCCGATCCACGTGCTCGGGTCCAGCTCGGCGCTCAGGTCGAACCGGACGCCGAGGTTGACCTCCCAGCGCTGGTCGCCGTCCACAAGGTCCAGCCCACGCAGTACGGCGCCGTTGCCGCCGCACGCGTCCACGACGACCGCCTGGTCATTCAGCAGGACGCCCTGCGTCACTGTGCACTTCAGCCGCGCCCGCCAATGGGTCGGGCTGCTCACCCCATGCGCGACGACGTCCCGGCCCTCTGCCACCAGCAGCCGGTTCGCGTCGACAGCCAGGGCCGTGCCGTCCGTGTGGACCTCGGTGAGCACCTTGCCGGACTCTGCATCCAGTACTGCGTACGTCGGCAAGTCGATCCCGCTAGGAGCGTGAGCACCGTCGTAGGGCAAGTGCGCGGCGAGGGTCCGGCCGTCACTGGAGACCAGCAGCCCTTCGGAGCCACTAGACGCGGCGTCGTCGACGTCTGCCCGGGTGTAGCGCCACCGGATCTGCCCAGTGGTCGCGTCGGACATCACTACTCCGTCCGACCGCAGTTCGGCCACGCCACCCACGGTCCCGGCGATAGCACCCGTCGCGGGCACCTCGCGGCTCCAGGCGACGCTGCCGTCGAGCTGCACCGGCCGTACGCCGGGCGGCATGGTGGCCTCGGTGCTCACGGTGTTCGCAGTCTCCAGGCGCGCCTGCACGAACGGCTCACCAGCCGACACCACGATCCAAGCGAGCAGCGAGGCGCACACCACGGTCACGCCAAGGCTCAGCGCTCGCGGTGGAGACAGCGCGTACGGCGGAGCCATCCGCAGCCGCCGTGCCAACCCGAGGAGCGCCCCGGCGAGCAGTAGAGCGATAGAGGCGAGCATGAGATACGGCCAGCGCTCACTCATGGCAGAGCCGGGTTGAGCCGCTGGCCAGCGCCACCAGCAGATCCCGATGGCGATCACACCGACGGCAGCGAACACCATCGCCGGAATCGTCACCAGCCGCGGTTGAGCCCTCCGGAACCAAGCACACGTCAGTCCGGCAGCAACCGCAGTACCGGCTATCGGTGCCCAGACGGGGAAGCCGTTGATCTCGTCCGGCGCGGCAGGCCAGCGTGGAGCTGCGCCGAGGCCGCGGCCGAGTAGTACGGAGGCTGCGACCACGACACCGAGTGCGGCGCCCAGGTAGATCATCGGGATCAGCCCGGCGATCGGACGGGCCGCCTTAGGGCCCCACAGCTTCAGCTCGCGACGGACGTTCTCCCGGGCCGTCTGCTCCCAGTGCTCGCGACCGTGGCTGGTCGCGTAGAGGGATGTCTCGGCGAGACCCTGCAGGAACGTCATCCGTCCGCGGGCGAAGTCGCGGTCCTCGATGTGCTGGTACTCCGCGCGGATGCCGACGGCGTACTCGTCGTACCGGGTCGCGGACAGACTCAGCACGCGCAGGTCGGCGTCGCACAGGACCGCGCCGTTCGCGTCGCCCGGCTCGCAGTCGTGTTTGGCGGTCAGCCGGATCAGCCGGCCGATCTCGGCCACTCTGGGCGCTTCGACGCCGTACGCCGACAGTTCGAGCTCGGCGAGCTGGGCCGAGACCTCCTCGTTTTCACCGGGTTCGGCCTGCGGGTCGTAGATCGCGTCGTGGAACCAGGCGGCGAGCCGGACCGCGTCGGCGTCGTCGGCGTACCGGGCGAGTTCGTCGATGGTCTCGAGCATCTCGGTCAGGTGCCGCTGGTCGTGATAGTCGCGATGTTGCTCTGCGTAACGAGCCAGCAGATCATCGCCCAACGGCTGCGCGTGCGGCAGCAGGCGATTCCACTGGTCGCGCAGGTCCATGGCGGTGAGTCTCGCACCCGCTGACGGCCCTCACCGACCGATCTGGGGTTCCCGGTTAGGGTCGTGGCCAAAGCGATATCGGCTCGTCACAAGGAGGACACCATGCGCTTTGGTTTGGTCGGAACCGGCCCGTGGGCCCAACTCACCCATGGCCCCGGTCTGAAGGCCGCCGAAGACGTCGAATTGGTGGGTGTCTGGGGCCGGGACCCAAGGAAAACAAGCGCTTTGGCTACAGACCTCCAGACAACTTCGTACAGTGACTACGCAGAGTTACTCGAAGACGTGGATGCGGTCGCTTTCGCGGTGCCGCCGAAGGTGCAGGCGTCGATGGCGCTCGAAGCCGCTGCCATCGGCAAGCACCTGCTGCTCGACAAGCCGGTCGCCGACTCGCTCGACGACGCCCGCGCGCTCGCCGAGGAGGTCACCAACGAGGGAATCGCCTCGGTCGTCTTCTTCACCGGCCGCTTCGAGCCGGCGACCCGTGCCTTCTTCGACCAGGTCCAGGCGACCGGCGGCTGGAAGGGCGGCTGGTCCCGGATGCTCGCGTCGCTCGACGCGCCCGGCAACCCGTTCAGCGAGTCACCCTGGCGGCGTGAGCAGCGCGGCGCCCTCTGGGACGTCGGCCCGCACGCACTGTCCAACCTGAGCGGCCTGCTCGGCCCGATCGCCGACCTCCGCGCAGTCGGCGGCGAAGGCGACCTCGTCCACCTGGTCCTCACCCACGAGTCCGGAGCGACGAGTACGGCGAGCCTGTCGCTGTCAGCACCGCCCGAAGGCAGCAACTTCGAGACCGGCATCTGGGGAGAGACCGGTACTGCGATCCTGCCGCCCAGTGACACCCCAGCCGTCGACTCCTTCGCACTGGCCGCAACCGAGCTTGTAGCCGCCGCCGAGTCCGGCGACTCCCACCCGGTCGACATCATCTTCGGCACCCGAGTAGTGGAGCTGCTGGCCTTGGCGGAGGAACAGCTCAGCGAAGGGCGATGACGCCCGCCGGCCCTGAGGTGAGGATCAGGTTGCCGATGGCGACCGGGTCCCGCGTGCAGGAGATGCCGGCGGGCAGGCGGACCTTGCGATAGCCGGTTCGGTCGATGACGTTCGCCCAGCAGTCGCTGGAGGGGCCGGTCAGGGAGACGACCCGGGCATCGGCGGTCACGGTGACTCTGGTCCGAGGGCTCACGGGTGCCACCGTCTGCCACGCGGTCTGACCGGTCACCGCGTCGATCGCCGTGACCACTGTCTTGGTGTTCTGCCGAGCGTCTGGTCCCGGACAGTCTACGACGAGCAGGAGTCGCCCGGCCGCCTTCAGCAGCGTCCGGCACGACCAGGTCGGCGGCACCGGCCACCGCCACTTCGTCTCGCCGGTCCGCGGCTCGATACCCACCAGCGCCGCCGGTACGTCGGAATCGCCGCCCGGCTCGGCCACGACGACCAGCCCGCCGACGACGACCGGCCGGCGGTACATGGTGTCCGGCGCCTTGCTCCAAAGCTTCTTCCCGCTCTCCAGATCCAGCCCTACGACCTCGTCCGGCTCGGACCCGCAGCTGTGCCCCAGGAAGGTGACCACCGTGTCCGAAGTCGCCACTGCTCCGATGTCGGTGCAGCGGCCCGGCTCGAAGGTCCACCGGTTGCCGCCGTCCGGATCGAACCCGGACAACTTGTCGGAGCCACCGGAGACCCGCTGGCCCATCAGTAGCGGATCGGCCTGCTGGATGTTCTGGTCCCGGGTGCCCCCGGGCCAGGCGGCCTTCCGCTTGCCGGTGTCCGCGTCCAGCAGCAGGTAGCCGATGTCGGCGAACTCAGCCAGCACGTACTCGCCGTTGCCGGTTGCGACGATGTCCGGCTTCTCATCCGAGTCGGACCTGCTGTAGCGCCACCGCAGCTCCCCAGTGGCTGCGTCGAGCATCTCCACGACCCCGCTCTGCCGCGGAACAGCGATCCCGTACTTCGTCCCGACTGCCTCCTCGGCACCCGCACTGGTCAACGCGCGGCTGACCCACGCGACGTTGCCGTCGATCACCGACTCCGGCCTGGCTTCAGCCGGCCGCCGTGAGCTTTCCGATCGCTCGTTGGAGCCCAGCACATAGCCCCGGGCCAGCGGCTGCACGACCAGTAGGAGAAGCAGAGCGATCACGCCCGGTACTGCGAGCCACGCCAGCTGCTGCCCGAGATTCCGGGAAGGCAGGAAGCGTGCGGCCTTAGTGCGCAGTAGGGACGCGACCAGGGCCGCAGTACCGGCTGCTAGGAGTAGTAGGAGTGCTGAGATGACCAGTGGCACCCGGAGGCCGATACCGACCGCAGGGTTGGTCACTGGGACTTTGGCCCAGGCAACCAGCAGCCCTGTGACCGCGACGGCGACCACTGCGCCCGCGATCAGCCTGGAGCGCTGGCTGGCACTGCGGGCCGAGCGGAAGAGCACCGGAGCGCTGAAGAGCGAGAAGACGGCCAGAGCAACGGGCGGCCATCCAGCCTCCGGCTCTACCACCGGGACCTGCCAGGGAGCCCCCGCGGCGGCAATAGAGGCGACTGCAGCCGCCACAGCCGAGAAGGTCGCAGTGGCCGCTAGTGCCGCCTGCTGCCACCCCCGCCACGGTGCAGGCAGCTCACTGTCGAGCCCGGCAAGCTCGGCCTCTAGGTTGGCGCGAGCCATCGCACCCATCCGCTGCCGAGCCAGCTGCGTCCGGTACAGGTGCCCGTCGAGCAGTTGCCGTACTTCGTCGTACCGGCGTCCGATGGCGGTAGCGCGGTCACCCGCGTCCCGGCGTACGTCGGAGGCATGGGCGGCATACCGGGAGGGAGCCGTCGCCAGGATGCCGTTGACTGCGTCAAGCAGTACGTCGCCGTTCGCGTCTCGCCGGGGTGGCGCATAGGAGTCGGTGGGTGGTGTGACCAGTTCGCCGGTCAGCCGGACCAGCCGAGCGACCTCGGCGACACGGATCGGATCCACCCCGTACTCCGGCAGCAGGCGCTCGGCCAGCCGGGCCGACGACTCCGCGTCCTCGGCCGGCCCTCCGCCCGGCTGGTGGACGGCGCGGTGAAACCAGGCCGCGAGCCGGACCGAGGTCGGATCGGTGCTGAGCTGGATGAGCGAATCGAGCGTGCTGAGGACCGCTTCGAGGTACTGGTCGCGGTACGCGCGACGGGTCCGCTCGACGTACCTGGCGACGAGGTCGTCCGCCAGCGGAGCGGAGCTGGGAAGCAGCTCGCTCCATCTCATCCGCAGGACCACCACCGCCACAGTCTGCCAGTCCCACCACAACGGTGACCGCTCGATCGGCACACCTCTGCCTTGCGGTTGGGGATCGGTCAGCCGATCAAGACCCTAGGAAGGTCCTCGCTGTGCAAGACGGCCAGCGAGGTGACAGCACGGGTCAGGCAGACGTACAGGCGGCGCAGGCCGGTCCGCTCGTCGGCCTCGCCCGCGACGATCCCAGCCGGCTCGACCAGGACCACATGGTCGAACTCCAGACCCTTCGCCAGCCCGGCCGGTACTACGTCCACGTGGGCGTCGACGTCATCCTCGTCGCCCAGTACCGCGAAGCTCAAACCCTTGTCTTGCAAGGCTTTCCGGGCCGCCGGGACGAGCGCGTCGGGCACGATCAGCCCGATCGACCCCGGCCGGTCCAACACCTGGCCGACCGTGTCCACCGCGGCAGCCAGGCTCTCGGGCACTCGCGTGATGGTCAGCTCACCGCGTGCCCGCCGTACCGCCGTCGGCGGGGTCAGGTGGGGAGCGATCTGCGGCAGGAGGCGGGCGGCGTACTCGATCACCTGACCCGGTACGCGGAAGCCGGCAGTCAGTTCCTCGGTGTGGGCGCCGCTCTTGCCCAGGTGCCCGAGTGCCTCGTCCCAAGAGGGTGTCGCCCACGGTGTCGTGCCCTGCGCGATGTCGCCGAGCACAGTCATCGAGCCGGTCGAGCACCTGCGCCCGACCGCCCGGAGCTGCATCGCCGACAGGTCCTGCGCCTCGTCGAGTACGACATGTCCCAGGCTGGGCGTCCGGTCGACCAGGTCGGCGATCTCGTCGATGAGGGTGGCATCGGCGACAGACCACTTCGCGGCTCCGGCCGATCTGGGCGCCTTCTCCCACAGCAGCATGGTCTGCTCGTGAGGAGTCAGGATCCCTGAGGCGTGCTCAGCGAGCAGGTCGGCGCCGGTGAACAGCTGGAACAGCAGCTTGGCCGGGTCGACCAGCGGCCACAGCGCCTCGGCGTACTGCTTGACCGGACGGCTCCGGGCCACCGAGTCCTGCACGCGGTCGTCGGGGGAGTCCCCGGCGGCTTCCATCCGCAGCAGGACTGCATGTGCGAGCCGCTGCGGCAGCATCGACCGCCCGGCGCCGTAGCGGACGCCCCGGGTCCGCAGCTCGTTGACCAACTCCTCAGCCTGGTATGCCGCTACGCGCCATCGGTGAGATCCCCTAGGAACCACCAAAGCTTCCTTAGGGAACTGGACCTGGGACCAGACCGCGCGATGCAGTACTTCGGCCATCCGCGCGTCGCCCTTGAGCACGTCCAGGGCGGCTGGACCGGGCCCGGCGATCTTCACCCGGGCGACCAGCTCCTCGACCGTGGTCTGCTTCGCCTCGATCTCGCCGAGCGCGGGGAGCACGTCGCCGATGTAGCGCAGGAAGCTCGCGTTCGGGCCGACTACCAGGACGCCGGCCCGGCTGAGCTGGTCGCGGTACGCGTAGAGCAGGTACGCCGCCCGGTGCAGCCCGACCGCGGTCTTCCCGGTTCCCGGTGCGCCCTGGACGCAGATGGTGTCCTCGACCCCGGCGCGGACGATCACGTCCTGCTCGGGCTGGATGGTGGCGACGATGTCGCGCATCGGGCCTGACCTGGGGCGCTCAATCTCAGCGTCCAGAATGTTGCTGTGCTGCTCGGGAGCGGCGGAGGTCAGGTCTTCATCCTCGAACGCGGTCATCTCGCCGTGCGTGAAACCGAACCGGCGGCGGGTTCCGACGCCCATCGGCTCGGTCTTGCTGGCCCGGTAGAACGGCACCGAGATCTCGGCCCGCCAGTCCACCACGAGCGGTTCGCCGGCGTCGTCGTTCACGTGCCGGCGGCCGATGTGGAAGGTCTCCCGAGCCGGCTGCAGGTAGTCCAGCCGGCCGAAGAACAGCGGCACGTCGGGGTCGTCCTCGAGTTCCTTCATCCGCCGCCAGATCGCGGCCTTGAGGAACTCGGTGTTGACCCGGTCGGCGCTGGCGATCTCCAGCGAGCCGGTCTTCTCCCGCATCCGGGCCAGCGCTGCGCGCGAAGTACTGAGGTAGGTCTTCTCGGCGTGGAGGATCGGGTCGTCAGGGGGCATGACAGGACCTCCGCAAAGCGGTCGTGGGTCAGGGAAGCCCCGCCACGTTACTTGAGCACCAACTCCCGGGCGACTGATTTATCCAGCTCGGGCCTGTCGCTGCGCAGTCCGGGCCGGAGCAGCAGTGGCAGGCAGACGGCCAGCAGGATCAGGGCGACGATGCCGTCCAGCCAGTAGTGGTTCGCCGTCACCACCACCACGCCGATCGTGATGATCGGGTGCAGCAGCCACAGCCAGCGCCACTTGGTCCGGGTGATCAGGATCATCGACAGCGCGATCAGCGCGGCCCAGCCGACGTGCAGGCTGGGCATCGCGGCGAACTGGTTCGCCACCCCGCTGGAGCTGTCCGGACCGTAGACCGACTGGCCGAACCGCAGCCCGGTGTCGACGAAGCCAGGCATCATCCGGGGCGGCGCGAGCGGAAACAGGATGTGCCCGATCGTGGCCAGGCCGGTCAGCGCCACGACCGTCCAGCGCACCTGCGGATAGGCCTTCGGGCGCCAGATGCTCAGCCAGATCAGCACCGCGCCGGTCAGCGGTGCGTGCACGGAGGCGTAGTACAGGTTCGCTGACTCGACCAGATGAGGGGTCTGGAGCGCTGCCTGCTGGATCGCTGACTCGTTGGGCAGGTGCAGCCAGTTCTGCCAGGAGAGCACCTCGCGGGCATGGTCGAAGGCGGAGCCGGTGTGCTTGGCAGCGAACTGACGGCCGGCGCTGTAGATCAGGAACATGGTCGCCAGCAGGACTGCTTCTCGCACCACCCTCCACAAAACTGGTGCAGGTCCCGATGGGGACCTCCCCCGTTCACCGACCAGTTCCACCCGCTCCAATGCTTGTGTCCCCATACCCCTCGACGGTACTGGCCGAAGCGTCGGGAAGGGCCCAGGCCGAACCCTGATGTTGCCCTGGGCAATCCCCTACCTCAGCCCTTGACCGCGCCGGTCAGCACGCCCTTGGCGAAATGCCGCTGGAGGAACGGGTAGACGAGCAGGATCGGCACGATCGAGACGACCAGGATGGCCATCTGGATCGAGGACTGGGGTGGCAGCTGCTCGGTGCCGAGTTCGGCGCTGCCGAGTTGGGTGTCGTTGATGACGTACGTTCGCAGTACCAGTTGCAACGGCCAGAGCTTGCTGTCGTTGAGGTAGAGCAGGGCGGAGAAGAACGCGTTCCAGTAGCCCACCGCGTAGAACAGCCCGATCACCGACAGCACCGCCTTGGACAGCGGCAGCACGATGTAGGCGAAGGTCTTCAGCTCGCCGGCGCCGTCGATCCGGGCGCTCTCGGTGATCTCACCCGGCAGGTTGGCGAAGAACGCGCGCAGCACGATCACGTTGAACGCGCTCACCATCGTCGGCACGATCAGCGCCCAGATGCTGTCCAGCAGGCCGGCGCCCTTCACCACCAGGTACGTCGGGATGATGCCGGGCGAGAACAACATGCTGAACAGCACTACCAGCAGGATCGGCCGTCCGGCGGTGAAGCCCGGCCGCGCCAGCGAGTAAGCCAGCAGACAGGACGCCGTGAGGCTGAGCAGTGTGCCGATCACGGTGACGAAGATGCTCACGAACAACGCCTGCGTGACCACACCACCCGCGAACAGGGACTGGTAGGCGCCGAGGTCGACCGATCGCGGCAGCAACACCAGGCCGCCGGAGTCGGTGACCTGCTTGTTCGGCGCGATGCTGGTCGAGATCACCGCGACGAACGGGATGATGACAGCAGCACAGAACACCAGCAACACAAGGCCTTTGAACCCTCGCATCGGCCACGAAGGCATCTGCACGCCATTGACGATTCGGCGGGTCATCGGCTGTACACCCCTTGCTCTCCGAAGATGTGCGCGACCTTGTTGGCCGCCAGGACCAGCACGACGCCGACGATGCCCTTCACCAGACCGACCGCCGCGGCCACGCCCCAGGCCCCGCCGATCACGCCGTTGTTGTAGACGTAGGTGTCCAGTACTTCGCTGACGTCGCGTCCTACTGCTGCTTGCTGCAGGATGATCTGCTCGAAGCCGACGGTCAGTGAGTCGCCCAGCCGCAGGATGAAGAGCAGGATGATGATTCCGCGCAGCCCGGGCATGGTGACGTGCCACAGCTGCCGCATCCGGCTCGCGCCGTCCACGCTCGCCGCCTCGTAGAGCTGCGAGTCGATCTGGGAAAGCGCCGCCAGGAACAGGATCGTCGCCCAGCCGGTGTCCTTCCAGATGATCTGCGACGTCAGCAGGACGTGGAACAGCTCGGAGTTCCCGATGATGTCGAGCGTGGCCAGGTCGTGCGATCTGAGGTAGTTGTTCAGCAGCCCGCTGCCGCCGAGCATCTGCTGGAACAGTGCGACCACGATCACCCAGGACATGAAGTGCGGCAGGTAAAGGATGCTCTGCGCGATCCGCTTGATCCGCTCGGAGAACAACGAGTTCAGCAGCAGTGCGAGCAGGATCGGCGCCGGGAACACGAACACCGACTGCAGGGTGGTCAGGATCAGCGTGTTCTTCAACGCCTGCAGGAAGGCCGGGTCGCCGGTGAAGATCACTGAGAAGTTCGCCCAGCCGGCCCAGTCGCTGCCATTGATGCCCAGGAACGGCTGGTAGTCCTTGAACGCGATCACGTTGCCGAGCAGTGGAACGTAGTGGAAGGCAACGATCAGCGCAGTACCGGGCAGCGCGAACAGCAGCAGCACTCGATCACGGAACAGTCGCTGACCGAGTGACAGCTGCTGCTGCGGCTTCGCCTTGGTGCCTTGCAGCATTTATTTTCCTGCCGCGTCGGTGAAGGCCTTCTCCAGCTCGGTCCGCATCGCGTCGCCGCCCGAGGACTTCCAGGTCTTGACCGCCGCGGTCCAGTCCGCGACCGGCTTCTTGCCCTGCACGATCTGGTTCTCCAGGTCGGTCATCGTCTTCGTGAGCTGGGTCTGCTTCTTCGACTGCGTGTCGGAGTACAGCCCGTACGACGCGTCGAAGGTGAGTCGTGGTGCGACCTTCTCCTGGATCGCGTGCTGCTTGCGCGGCACGTCCGGCTTGCCTGACCAGTACAGGGCCAACGCGGAGTCGCTGACGTACTGCAGGCCGATCCCGGTCTCCACCACGCCGGTCTTGGTCGGTACCGGGTCGGTGCCGACGAGCGAGTAGTGGCGGCCCTCGACGCCGTACTTGCGGAACAGGTACTCCTCGGTGCCGAACGGCGCGGCCATCCAGTTGGCGATCTTGAGCAACGTCTCGACCGAGTGCTTGCTGTCCTTGCTGAACGCGGTGACGTTGTTCAGCGCCGAACCCATCCAGGGCGCGCCCTGGCCGCCGGCGAAGCCGGGGACGTCGAGCGTGTTCACCGAGAACGCCTCGTCGGTCGTGTTGTCGGCGTAGTACTGGTTCCAGGCGACGAAGCTGTCGTAGTCGAAGGCGGCGATCCCGCCGTTGAACCACTGCTTGCGTGCGGTCGCCTTGTCGTTGAACGCGTCCGGGTTGATCACGCCGGCGGCGACCATCTTGCGGGCCGCTTCGAGCGCCTCGAGCTGCGCCTCGTGCTCGTACGTCGAGCTGAACTTGCCGCCGTCCTCCTTCCAGACGTTGGGCACCTCGAGCATCTGCCGGATGGTCGACAACGGCACCCGGGTCCAGGCCCACTTGTTCTGCTTGGGCGCGGTCATCTCCTTGGCCAAGTCGAAGAACTCCTGGAAGTTCTTCGGTGCCGGGTCCTTGATGCCCTTGGCTGCAAGCAGGTCTGCTCGATACAGCGGCAGTGACGTCCGCGACATCCCCCGCGGCACCGGTACGCCGTAGATGGCGCCGTTGAAGACACAGCCCTTCCAGTACTGCGTGGGGATGTTCGCCAGGAAGGGGTACTTCTTCACGGCGTCACCGGACAGTTGCTCGGTGAGATCCATGCACTTGGCCTTCACCAGGCCGGGAATCTGCACGGTGTCGACCGGGATGTTGATGACGTCGGGCAAGTCTCCGCCTGCGACGCGAGTGGCGAACTTGTCCTTGTACTCGTCGTTCGACGCCATGCTGATCTGCAGCTCGGAGCCGAGCCGCTCGTTCAGCGCCTGCCAGAACTGGTTCTTGTCCGCCGCCGGTGGGATCGCGCCGGGGATGTTGGTCATGAAGGTGATCGGCTGGCCGTCACCGGGTTTGTCGGTGATCGCCTTCAGCGGGTTCGCCGGGTACTTGAGGAACCCGTCCAGCACCAGGTCCGTGCCCGGCAGGTCGGGTTTCACGCCGGTGAAGCGCGTGTACGTCGGCAGTTTCACCGCGAGGTTGGCGGCCGCCTGATTCTTCTTGCCGGCCGCGCAGCCGCTGATCAAGGGCGTACCGGTGACCGCGACCGCCGCCGCGGCCAGGCCGCCACCGAGGAACGTTCGTCTGCTGAGCTGCATGAGGCCTCACTTCAGGGGGAGCGATTGTGGCTGCGGCCTCACAGTGACATAGTACGTCCTATGTCTTCAAGAGTCGGCGATCCAGAAATCGTCTTCGACCCGGTCGGCAGCCGCTATCACACGTTTCGGATTCCCGCCGTAATCGCTGTGGGCAAGGCGGTGCTGGCGTTCTGTGAGGGGCGCCTGCACTCGGCAGCTGACGCCGGTGAGATCGAGGTCGTCCTACGTCGCTCGCTAGATGGCGGCTTAAGCTGGCTTCCGGCCCAGGTGGTCTCGGCGGCTCCGGGCAAGACGTGTGGCAACCCGGTGCCGATGGTCGACCCGGCCAGCGGCGACCTCGTGCTGGTCAGCTGCCAGAACGGCGCCGACGCGATCGAGACTTCCGTTGCCCGGGGCACCGATCCCGAGAACGGCCGGCGGGTGTACGTGCAGCGCAGTACCGACCTCGGGGCTTCCTGGAGCGAGCCGGTGGAGATCACGGCGCAGGTGAAGCCGGCCGATTGGGGCTGGTACGCCACTGGACCATGCCATGGCATCACGCTCGCTCAAGGCCGGTTGGTCGTGCCGGCCAACCACTCGGTCGTGCCGACCGGGGTCAACGGCGGGCATTGCATCTTCAGCGACGACGGCGGGCTGACCTGGTCGCGCGGTTTCGTCGATCGCAACGACGGCGACGAGATCAACGCGAACGAGACGACCGTGGTCGAGCTCGCCGACGGCCGGCTCTACTTCAACGCGCGCAACCACCTCGGGACCGGCCCGGCCCGGGTGCACGCGTACTCCTCGGATGGCGGCGTCACCCTCGATTCGCAGTACGAGGGAATCAAGGAGATCACCGCACCCGGGATCCAGGGCAGCGTGCTCCGGGTCGGCGACCGGTTGCTGCTGAGCACGCCGGTGGATCCGTCGGTTCGGCGGGAGTTGACCGTGTTTGTCAGCGACGACTCAGGTCTGAGCTGGCGGCCGGGAGTAGTCGTCCATCCGGGCATGTCCGGGTACTCCGATCTGGTGGCGCTGCCCGGCGGCCGGGTCGGGGTGTTCTACGAGGCGGGGGAGACGTCGTCCTTCGCCACTTTGCGCTTTGCCACCTTCGATCCGTCCACGCTTTGACCGTTTGAACCAGGGGAGATCTTTGTGCCTACTTCCGCCCAGAAGCTCAGCGGTGTCGTGCCGCCGTTCGTCACACCGCTGACACCCGAGTACGACGTCGACACCGCCTCGCTGGCGCGGCTGGTCGAGCACCAGTTGACTGGCGGCGTCCGCGGCGTCTTCGTGCTCGGTACGTCGGGTGAGGGGACCTTCCTGACCGACGAGCAACGGCAGACCGTACTGGAGACCGTCGTCTCCGAGGTGGCCGGTCAGGTGCCGGTGCTGGCCGGGGCGATCGACACGTCCACCGCCCGGGCCGGCGCGCACATCTCCGCCGCGCTGAAGGCCGGCGTCGACGCGATTGTTGCCACGGCACCCTTTTATGCGGCGACGCATCCGGCCGAGATCGAGCGGCACTTCACCCGGTTGGCTTCGGTGGCAGAGGATACGCCGATCTACGCCTACGACATCCCGTCGCGGATCGGTGGAACGAAGCTGCCCTCCGCGGTGATGATCGAGCTGGGTCGTCAGGGGATCCTTGCCGGAGTCAAGGACTCCAGCGGCCAGGACACGAGCCTGCGCAAGCTGGTGCTCGATCGCACTGACGCCGGGCTCGACGGGTTCGCGATCATGACCGGCTCGGAGCTGACGGTCGACTGCGCGTTGGACTTCGGCGTGGACGGTGTGGTGCCCGGGCTGGGCAACGTCGATCCCGCCGGGTACGTACGGATCTTCGATGCCGTCGCCGCCGGGGATCGCGAGCTCGCGCGGCGCGAACAGGACCGGCTGTTCCGGTTGTTCGAGATCGTCGAGGTCGCGGATCGGAGCCGGATGGGAGCGAGCTCGGCAGCGCTCGGGGCGTTCAAGGTCGCGCTGTTCCTGCTCGGGGTGATCGCGTGCCCGCTGACGGCGTACCCGTCGATTCCCCTGGACGACGCCGAGATCTCCCGGATCGGCGGTCTGCTGGAGCGGGCCGGGTTACGGTAAGTCCGTGAACCAGTCCTTCATCCGCGACCAGATGAAGTCGTTCATCCTCGAACGCGGCCTCAAAGCCGGCGACCCGCTGCCCAACGAGCAGGAGCTGATGATCCAGCTCGGCGTCGGGCGGCATCCACTGCGCGAGGCGATGAAGGCGTTGCAGGCGGTCGGCATCATCGAGATCCGGCACGGCCACGGCACGTACGTCGGTCAGGTGACGCTGCAGTCGCTGGAGGACGGGCTGGCGTTCCGGATGTCGCAGTCGATGGCGGGCGACCTGCGCGACGTACGGAATGTCCTCGAGGTCCGGCAGGCGCTCGAGGTCGGCCTGGCCGAGGAGGTGGTCGCCCACTTCAGCGGTGCCGGCTTCGACCAGCTGGACGAGATCGTCGCCCGGATGGAGTCGAAGGCTTCAGCAGGCGAATACTTCCCCACCGAGGACTGGGCCTTCCACGAAGCTCTGTACGAACCCCTTGGCAACGCCTTGATCATCGACCTCCTCAGCGTCTTCTGGCGAACCTTCGCCGACGTGGACGCCCGCCTCCCCGGCGCCCGCTACACCCCCACCGACGCCGCCGGCTGGCACCGAGACCTCCTCAACACCCTGAAGACCGGCCACCCCGAAGCCTTCGCCCACTCAATGAAGGCCCACTTCGTCGGCATCCACACCCGCCTCGCCTGAGCTCAGGCGAAGAGGTTTTCCGCGTCGACGATGGTGTACGCGTAGCCCTGTTCAGCTAGGAAGCGTTGGCGGTGGGCGGCGAATTCGGCGTCTACGGTGTCGCGGGCGACGATGGAGTAGAAGCGGGCGGTCCGGCCGTCACCCTTCGGGCGTAGTACGCGGCCCAGGCGCTGGGCTTCTTCCTGGCGGGAGCCGAAGGTGCCGGAGACCTGGATGGCGACCGACGCCTCGGGCAGGTCGATGGAGAAGTTGGCGACCTTGCTGACCACCAGCCGGTCGATCTCGCCGGTCCGGAACGCCTGGAATAGCCGCTGCCGTTCCTTCACCGTCGTCTCGCCCTTGATCACCGGGCATTCCAGCCGCTCACCGAGCTCGTCGAGCTGATCGATGTACTGGCCGATCACCAGCATCGGCTCACCCTTGTGGTGCTCGGCGATCCGCTGGACCAGCCGGGACTTGGCCGGTGTCGACGCGGCCAGCCGGTACCGGTCCTCCGGCTCGGCGGTCGCATAGACGAACCGCTCGGTCTGCTCCAGATCGACCCGTACTTCGACGCAGTCCGCCGGCGCGATCCAGCCTTGCGCCTCGATGTCCTTCCACGGCGCGTCGTACCGCTTCGGCCCGATCAGCGAGAACACGTCGCCCTCGCGTCCGTCCTCGCGGACCAGCGTCGCGGTCAGCCCGATCCGCCGCCGGGTCTGCAGATCCGCCGTCATCCGGAAGATCGGGGCCGGCAGCAGGTGCACCTCGTCGTACACGATCAGGCCCCAGTCGCGCGCGTCGAGCAGCTCCAGGTGCGTGTAGACGCCCTTCCGCCGGGTCGTCATCACCTGGTACGTCGCGATGGTGACCGGCCGGACCTCCTTGCGCGCACCGGAGTACTCGCCGATCTCTTCCTCGGTCAGCGTGGTCCGCTTGAGCAGCTCGTCCTTCCACTGCCGCGCGGACACGGTGTTCGTCACCAGGATCAGGGTGGTCGCCGACGCCTGCGCCATCGCGGCCGCGCCGACGATCGTCTTGCCCGCTCCACACGGCAGCACCACGACTCCCGAGCCGCCGTGCCAGAACGCGTCGGTCGCCTGCTGCTGGTACGGCCGGAGGTCCCAGCCGTCCCGGACCAGGTCGATCTTGTGCGCCTCGCCGTCGACGTACCCGGCGAGGTCCTCGGCCGGCCAGCCGATCTTCAGCAGGGTCTGCTTCAGGTGGCCGCGCTCGGACGGGTGCACCATCACGGTGTCGTCGTCGATCCGGGCGCCGATCATCGGCTTGATCTTGGCGGAGCGCAGTACCTCCTCCAGGACCGGCCGGTCGGTCGTGACGAGGACCAGCCCGTGCTGCGGGTGCTTCTCCAGCCTGAGCCGCCCGTAGCGGTCCAGGGTCTCGGCGATGTCGACCAGCAGCGAGTGAGGCACGGGGTACCGGCTGTAGCGCAGCAGTACGTCGATCACTTGCTCGGCGTCGTGGCCGGCCGCCCGAGCGTTCCACAGGCCCAGCGGCGTCAGCCGGTAGGTGTGCACGTGCTCGGGCGCCCGCTCCAGCTCAGCGAACGGCGCGATCGCCTTCCGGCAGTCCGTCGCCTCCGGATGAGCGGTCTCCAGCAACAAGGTCTTGTCGGACTGAACAATCAACGGCCCGTCGGTCACTACAGCTTCTCCCGTCACCAGCTACGGGCAGAACACCCCGCCCGACCCTCCATTGTGCCTCGTCCCGCCAAACGGCCTTCTCAGTTGTGCTGCGGGCGGTACTTGACCGTGCGGCCGTTCAGGGGCTGGACCGCGCGGCTGTCGCCATCGGGGAAGCGGGTCTGGAAGTGGCTCAGCGAGGCCGGGAGGATCTGCCGGTGGTGGTTGAGGACCAGCCAGGAGACCGGCTCGCTGTACGGCGCGGTGGTGAGCGAACCTTCGTAGCGGTAGGTGGACAGATCCCGCGGCAGCGCGCTCGCCAGGTTGGCGTGCGGGATGTGCACGTCCTCGTCGCACTCCTCCGGCACCGTGGCCAGCACCTTGTCCTGCAAGGTCCCACCGGCACCGCCGGTGGTGATGAACAGCGCGACGACGAGCTTCTCGCCGTTGGGCCCAAGGTGCACGAAGTGCTGCTCCAAGGGGAACTGCCGGCCGTTCAGCCGGTGCTCGGAGCGGGTGTGGAAGTGGAAGTTGGCCAGGTCGTACCGGACCCCGCCGACCGTCACCCACGCCGCGCCGGCCGGGATCTCGGACAGCACGGTCTCCTCGGCGGTCCGCGTCTCGCAACCGCCGGTCTGGCCGCCGTCCTTGCTCTCGTAGCGGACCGACAGATCGAGCGCGGACGGGTAGTGAACGTGCAACGCGGGCAGCGCCGGGCTGTTCACCGCATGGAAGGTGTGGATGTCGATCGGGCTCTGATGCGGCGTCTGCGCCGAGGCGCTCGACAGCAGGCCGGGTGCTGCTACCCCAGCGGCCGTCGCGGGGACTCCGAACAAAACGGCACGACGAGATACAGGCATTGACACGTGAGAACTCCGTATTCGGGCGGAAGTAGCTTGTGTGTTTAGGTGCCTCACACACCCGTTTCCCGAAGGTACGCTCACCTCAGGCGACCCCTGCGACCGGGTCAGATTTGGAGGAGTCATGAGCCTTACGCAAGGTGAGGCACAGGAACGTTCCAGGCTGCTCTCGGTCCATCGGTACGACGTCGCCGTCGACCTGACCGACCTGCCCGCCGGCTCGCGAGTCGTCTGTACGTCGACAATCGCGTTCACCTGTAGCGATCCGGGTGCCGAGACCTTCGTCGACTGTGTCGCTGAGATCGAGAGCGCCACGCTCAACGGCAGCGCGTTGCCGCAGGCTGTCGACGGGCGGATCACACTGTCCGCGCTGGCCGCCGACAACCTCCTCATCGTGGCCACGGTGACCGCTCCAGCCGAGTGGATGGTCCTGACCAACAGCGGCGACCCGCAGATCGAGTCCCTCGGTGCGACCCGGCGCTGGACCTTCCCACCGACCCCGCCGCTGTCGACGTACAACCTGGTGATCAACGCCGGCCCGTACTACGAACTGCGTCGCGAAGGAGCCGGCCACGACCTGGGTCTCTTCGCCCGCCAGTCGCTCGCGTCGATCCTGGATCGCGACGCCGACGAGCTCTTCACTCTCACCGCCCAGGGTTTCGAGTTCTTCACCAAGGTGTTCGGGATGCGTTTCCCGCAACGCAAATACGACCAGGTCTTCACTCCGGAGTTCCCCGGCGCGATGGAGAACTCCGGCTGCGTCACCTGGTCCGACTGGTTCCTGCGCCGGAGTACGCCGACCAGGGCGGAGTGGGATCTCTTCGCGCGGTACCTGCTGATCACCGGTGAAGCGACTGCCGGCGAGGTGGTTCGGTGCCTGACCGGAGTACTGGCGGTCGAGACTTCCGAGTCGCTGATCGAGCCGCATCTCAACCGGGCGGCCGATGTCGCGGTGTTGTGGAGCTCGGAGTCAGGGCGGGACGCGCTGATGGCCGAGGTCGCCGCCACGTGCCGAAGCCTTGCCGGCCAAGTGGCACTGCGCGGCTTCGCCAAGACTGCCGGTGATCTAGAAGCGGTTGCCTGGCTTCAGGCCGAGGCCGGCGACGACGTCGATCTGCAGTGGCGAGCACTGGTGCGCAAGGCTCAGCTCGGCGGCGACACCACTGCCGAGGCGGAGGCCTTGCTCGCCAGGGATCCGGACGGACGAGCTCCTGAAGCCGTTCACCGCGGCCTATCTCGAACTGCTCCCCGAGATCCACGACGGCGGGATGATGCCGGCGATGACGTACACGAAGCTGCTGTTCCCTCTGTTCGGGATCTCAGCGAGCTACGTGGATACAGCGCAGTCCCTGGTCGCGGACGCCATCCCGGTCGTCCGGTCGAGCCTGCTGGAGCGGGCGGACCTCGTCACCCGCATGCTCCGCTCCCGCGGCTGACTACTTCTCTACTGGGCGCGCTGTCGCGATCCGGTGCAGGGCGTACGTGCGTGGCTGGTCCGCGTCTTCGTCGTACGCCGTGAGCCAGCCGTCGGCGACCCGGACCGGCTCGACGATGCGTTCGGCCGGGGTGCCGTTGTGGTCGACGTACGAGATCCACGTGCGGGTGTGGGCCTCGGCCGCCTCGCTGAGCACGCTGATCGTCTCGGCGGGAGCGATGGTGTCGCCCGAGGTGTGTTCGGCCGGCCGTTCGGCGGCGACCCGGTCCCCGGAGCGAACTTTCTCGATGACGGCCTTGACCTGGTCTTCGGTGAGGTCGAGCGCGTTGTCGGCGAAGTCGCGGCTGGTACGGCGGCGCGGTGGCTCGCCGCGCCGGTTGCCGGTGGTGGTGACGTGGACGACGCCGTCGAAGGTCTCGCCGAGGGGCGCGAGCCCCGCGTCGCGCAGCCGGCTCAGGACGAGGTCGGGGGGCGAGGGGGAGACCACCACGGTCGGTGCGAGGCGGCGGAACCGGATACCGGGCAGGTTGGCGCTCAGGAGTCCGTTGAGCACGTTCTCGTCGTCACACCGCAGGTACGTCGACGCGGCGCCGATTCGCAGTACGCCGTGCCGCCGGGCGACGTCGTCGATCAAGTACGTGAGCGGCTGCGGGACCGGCGTCCGGGAGTGGTCCGCCAGCCACACATGCAGCTGCTCACTGGTCCGCCCGAGGTCGAAGGCCCGCCGGACAGAGCTCTCACTGAAGCGGTAGACCCCGCCGCCTCCGTGGGACTCCATGTCAGCCATAGCAGCCAGCTCATCCTGTACTACGCGCACGAGCGGCCCAGGCGCGACCGCAGTCAGATCGGCCTGCAGCAGCACCTCCGAGACCGGCTCCGGCACCAGTGGCTGGATGGCAGCGGCCAGGTCGTCAGTAGTCGGCTCATCCCTCAGCAGCACGGCCGCATGGGCGGCAAGCGCGCCCAGCCCGGTCAACCCCAGCAGAGCGGCCTCGGTGATAGTCCACTCGACCAGGTCGTCCCGGAACTGCCCACCCCGCCGTGGCCGGTGCCACGCAACCCATGTGACTACGGACTCGATCGCTGGCGCAGTGCCGTCAGCAGCCTCCGACAGCGCCTGCAAGGTGAGCAGCCTGATCTCAGGAGCCAGCAGTCGCTCCTGGTCGGGCGCTAGCGCGTTCACCAGCCGGTCGCGCGCAGCTGCGGTCGCACCGCCACTGTCACGCCGACCGATCAGCCCTATCGCCCGCAGCCCGGTGAACCAGGCGTTGACCAGCACAGCCCACCGGTGAGCGGTGTCGAGCTCCAGCCAGTCGTCATACGCCCCAGTGGGCAACCACAGCTCAGTGGTGCCGACCTCAACGCCGGCAACCAGCCCAGCGGAGTACGCGATCTCTAGGACGGCTCCGGCGGTCTGCTCGTCAGCGCCGATCTTGGTGGCGAGGCCGCGGAGTTCCCGCACGCCGACGCCGCCAGTACGCAGTACCGGTGGGGGATCTGTGCCTAGCTGCTCAAGGGCGCGATCGACCAGACGTACTAGGTCTAGCGCAGCGCCAGCAGCGGCACGGTCAGCTATCGACCTCGAGATCGGCTTGCCGTCGAGCGGAGGCGGTGTTGGCCTTGTCGAAGCCAGCACACGCCCACCACGCAGGTGCAGGCCGATCTGCCGAGGCAACACGACAGTGGTGGCGTCCTTCGGTACTACGAGGCCGCGCGCCAGTAGCTGCTCGATCGGGGAACGGGCGGAGGCGATCGTCACCGGGCGCTCAGCCTTCTCGACTGTGCCGGTGGGCGGCCCCCATGTGAGTTTCTCGAGCACCTCACGGGCTTCCGGACCGGCATCCTCGATCAGCTGGTCCAGATCGCCGAAGTGCCGGGTGGTGAGCGGTCCGAGCCCGGCCGGTGTCGGCCCCAGGAGCTCGTGCACGGCCCTGATCGGGCGGAGGTCGTCCTCAGTGCCCCAGACGAGCGCGAGAGCGAGCAGCTCGGTCACCCGCGGCTGCACGATCTCGACGGACTGGTCGACACCTTTCGCCAGGGCCTCGACGTCGACAGGCTCAGTCAGAGCGGACAGGGCTTCCAGCAGGTCGACACTGAACTCGTCGAGCCGGTTGATCGCGCGTGCTGCGGAAGCGTTGGTGGTTGCACGGGCCGCAAGCTGGCCTGTGTCGGCAGGGATCGGTGTCGCCAGGTCTGGCCGGTGCCGGAGCAACTGGCCGAGGGCAAGGTCGTCCCAGCCGCGCAGTGCCTCGGCGAGGGTGCGTGGGCGGGTCCGCTCGGTATTGCTCATCCCTCCAACGGTACGGGCAACAACCCAGCCCGAACGACCCGCGCCCCAACTCTTGTCAGTATTCGGTCAGTCGGCCAGGATCTCGAGGTCGACGCGGTCGGGGTAGAAAGCGAGGTGGTCGCGGATGTCGGCTACCGCCTCGTACGGGTTCTCGTAGGTCCAGACGGCATTCACGGTCTGCTCGCCGCCGGCCGGGATGCTGAAGTAGTTGGCTTCGCCCTTGTAGGGGCAGTAGGTCTGGTTCTCGGTGCGCTGCAGTTGGGTCAGGTCGACGTCCTTGCGCGGGATGTACTGCACGGCCGGGTAGCTGGCCTCCTGCAGTGACAGCGCGTCACGACTGTCCGCGATCACCTGGCCGGCGACCTTGACGACCACCCGGTCCGGGTTCTTCTCCACCGTGATCGGGTGGTCGGGACCAGGAATCTTGACCGGCTTGTCAGACATGTCTCAGCTCCAAAGGGCGTACGGCATCTACCTCAACCGACAACCAGCCCGGGGCGTGCGGCATTCCGTCAGATCGGCAGGAGTTTGACGACCAGGCACGGCCCGCCGTCGAAGGTGCCGCCGTCGATGCCGAGGGCCAGGCCGTCGGCGTACAGGAGTGGGCCGGTCAGGTACGCCGGGTCGATGCCGAGCTGGTCGGCCACGATGCTGTGGCCGTGCACGATCCGGCGGCCGCCGAGCCGTTCGAGCAGTTCGGCGGCGATCACCGGCCCGACCTCGCCGCGGAAGGCGTACCGCGACGTCATCCGGCGCCAGATCTCCCACCAGACGACGATGTCGTCGGTGTGCAGCTCGGCGTGCACGGTCGCGTTGATCTCGTCGATCGTGTCACCCCACGCGAGGTACTCCTCGGTGTCGGAGTGCATCAGCAGGTGATCGGCGTCCAGCCCGAGCATCGGCTGGTCCAGCAGCCAGGCGACGTCGTCGTCGGTGAGCAGTTCCTGGTCGCGGTCCTGGCCGCCGTTCAGCGCCCAGCTGCGCTCGAAACTGCGCGAGGTGATGCCCTCGTGCGGAACGAAGGTGTCGCCGAACTTACGCATCCCCAAGGCCAGGATCTCGTGGTTGCCGAGCAGCACCTTGACCTCACCCCGACCAGCCTCGGCCTGCGCCACCAGGCGCCGGACCAGCGCCAGTACGCCGACGCCGTCCGGGCCGCGGTCGAAGAAGTCGCCCAGGAACCACAGCCGGACATCCTGGTCCGACCAGTTGCCCCCGGCGTCGATCAGACCGGCCTCGTGGAGCGCCGCGGTCAGCTTCTCCGGGTGACCGTGGACGTCGCTGACCGCGTAGGTCCCGGCCACCTGTCAGGTGCCGCTCTTGGCCGTACCGAGCGTCTTGATCGCCTTGGCGGCCGCGTCGCCGAACGGGCCCTCGATGTCGCCGCTGTCGAAGCTCATCGCGAGCGCGACGTCACCGATCCCGGTGAAGGCGAACACCGCCTCGAGACCGTCCAGTGCGCCGCCGGACGCGGCGAACCGCGCTCCGACCGGGTTGGTCCCGGCCTGCGGTACGGAGATCTCGCTGATCATCATCGTCGAGCTGCCAACGCCCGGGATGGTGAGCTTGGCCTGCTTGCAGGACTTGATCGCGGTCCGGACCCGGGTGAGCAGCGCGGTGACCGCGGCCGGGGAGCCCATCGCGTCCAGCTGCTGGTCGAAGTACGGGCCCTGCTGGCCGCCGGTGAACGAGCGGTTCACGCTGGCCTTCGCGCCCGGCGAGGCCTTCGCGTTGAAGAGCAGGACGAGATCCTTGCAGCGGGCCTCCTTCGACGACAGCTTGGAGTCGTCCTCCTCGGCCTCGGTGTCGATCGAGAAACCGGCCGGGAGATCGGGCAACGCGAACAGCGCCTTCGTCAGCTCCGGCACGGTCCGCGGTTTGGCGGCCGGCGGGGGCGGAGGAGTCAGGGTGGGGGGCGGCGTCGGCGTCGCGGACGGCGTCGGAGTACTGCTGCTCGGCGGGGGAGTCGACGCGCTGGGCGCAGTACCGGCGTTGCCGGAGTCACCGCAGGATGCAGCCGCGAGCACCAGCCCGACGGCGATCGTCAGAGAAACGAGGGAACGCTTGGTCGCCATGGCGCACCCTACCGCGCCCAGGACCAGCGGACTTCGAGGGACACCTCTATCGTCTGCTCACCAGGAGTGACCGCGAGTTCGGAGCGGTAGGCGTCGGAGGCCTTGCCGGCGGAGCCCAGCATGGCGAACGGCGCGTGACTGTAACTCTCGGCGACGGCGGCGATGGAGCCCAGTGACTGATCCGCCAGCGCGGCCAGCTGGGCGGCTTTCGTCCGCGCCTGGGCGAAGGCGAGCTCGCGCGCCCGTTCCATCAGCGGCAGCTTGTCCGCGACGTCGAACTGCAGATGGTCCAGTCCGAGATTGTTGCCTGCGGCATCTACCGCCGCGTTCAGCAGCCGGCCGAAGCCGGTCAGGTCCCTGGTCTTCACGGTCAGCGAGTGAGAGGCACGGTACCCCGCCACGGCCATCGAGTCGGCGTACTGCGGATAGACATTGACCGAGCTGGTCTCGATTTCCTCGGCCGCGACCCCTTGCGCGCTCAACGCCGCGTGAACAGCATCGGTCCGTAAGGCAACTTGTGCGACGGCAGCCGCAACGTCGGCCGCATCATGCCCGACACTCAAAGTCAGACGCAGCAGGTCAGCCGGCGCAGTAGCTTGCCCGGTCCCAGTGACAGTGATCCCAGAGTCCATACAGGTCAGTCTGACAGGAGAGTCGTGATGCGTAGGAAGACAGTGCTGGCGAGCGTGTTGGCCGGGGTGCTGGTGGCGGGGTTGAGTGTGGTGGGGGCCGATGCCGCCGGGCGGGATGACCAGGTTGCGCGGGCGTTCGAGGGGACAACGCGTAGTACTGCGTGGGCGCAGGTTGCGCGGATTCCGTTGCGGTTTCCGACGTACCACCCGCAGGGGTTTGCGCTGGTGGGGGATCTGATCTTCCTGTCCAGCGTCGAGGTACTCGAGGCGCCGGTGCGCTACCCGGTGCCGGTGGATGGCTATGACCGGAGCCCGGGTAAGGGGATCGGGCACGTCTTCGTGCTGGATCGCCAGGGCAATCTCAAGAAGGACATCCGGGTCGGCGAGGGTACGGCGTACCACCCGGGCGGGATCGACTTCGATGGCGAGAACGTGTGGGTGCCGAGCGCGGAGTACCGGCCGAACTCGCGGGCGATCGTCTACAAGATCAACCCGAAGAACTACCGCGTGACCGAGGAGTTCCGGGTCCGCGATCACGTCGGCGGGGTGGTGCGGGATCGGCGTACCGGGCTGGTGCACGGCGTCAGCTGGGGATCGCGGACGCTCTATCAGTGGACAGCCTCCGGCAAGCAGTTGGCGGCAAAGGCGAACCAGAGCCACCTGCTCGACTACCAGGACTGTGACTACGTCAGCCGCAGCAAGCAGCTGTGCGGCGGAGTCACCGGGCTCAAGACGCCGACAGGTGGCAACTTCGAGCTCGGCGGCCTCGCCCTGCTCGACCTGAAGGACGACAACCGGATCCTGCACGAGATCCCCTTCCCGTCGTACTCCGCCGCCGGCCACTCGGTGACCCGCAACCCGGTGGCGCTGGAGGTGGACGGCAGCAAACTGCGCCTCTTCACCGCCCCCGACGACGGCGAAGAGACCGCCGGCACCGAGCTGCTGGTTTTCGAGTCGCCCATCAGCGGCTAGATGAGAGATCTGTAATGTTCGGCTCATGCGGTTCTTCGGGAGGGATCGCAGAGTTTGAGTATGCGATCTCCACGAGTGGTCTACGGGGTAGTCGCCGTCGTCCTGGCGGTGGCCGGGTTCGTGCTGCCGCGATACCTGGATCGGTCCGCGCCTGAGCTCGGCGAGACCGTGGTCATACCTGCTGGTGCACCGGGCACGCCGACGACGACACCGACTTCACCGCCGGAGCCCGGCGCGGGCCTGGTTCCGCCGGCCTCGCCCCGGACGGCCGGCCAGGACGACCCCGACGACGATGCGGATGACCTGGACGACGATGACTGACCGGTGGTCCGGTTGAGCCGGCCGGTCATCAGCGCCCGGCTGCGGATCATCTCCTGGATGCTCGGTGTACTGGCCCTGGCCCTGGGCGCCGTCGTCTTCCTGACCTGGCAAGTCCTCGCCGCTCGCGCCGACTCGGCCGCCGACGACGAGCTGAGCCACGAGGCCAACAAGTTCCGCAGCTATGTCGCCTCGCCGTCGGCCGGTGCGTTCCGTACGCCGGAGGAGCTGCTCGAACGCTGGCTGCAGCTCAATCTGCCCGATGACTCCGAGACATTCTTCAGCATCGTCGACGGCCGCCCGTACCGTCGCGGCCAGGGCTCGCCGCAGGCCCGGCTCGACGCCGACGCCGCCTTCGTCCAGCGGATCGCAGGAGCCACCGAACCGGAGTACGGGTGGGTCCAGAGCAGCGCCGGCAAGGTCCGGTACGGCGTACTGCCGATGCGGATCGGCACGCAACCCGTGCGGGCCCAGTTGGTGGTGCTCGAGTTCCGCGACATGATCGCGCAGCCGTCGGAGGATGCGGCGCGGGCGCTCGCCATCATCGGTGCGCTCACCCTTGCGATGGCCGCCGGGGCCTGCTGGCTGGTCACCGGACGCGTGCTGGCCCCCATCCGGCAGCTTCGTACCACCGCGGAGCAGATCGGCGAATCGGATCTCCGCCGCCGGATCGATGTCGTCGGCAACGATGATGTGGCGCAACTGGCCCGGACCTTCAACACGATGCTGGACCGGCTGGAGGTCGCGTTCGTGGCGCAACGGGAGTTCGCCGACAACGCCGGGCACGAACTGCGGACGCCGATCACGGTGATCCGCGGCCACCTGGAGCTGATGAGTGACGATCCGGCCGACCGCGCCGAGACCAAGGCGCTGGTGCTGGACGAGCTGGTCCGGATGAACCGGATGGTCGACGATCTGCTGGTGCTGGCCAAGAGCGACCGGCCCGACTTCCTCGCACCGGCCGAGGTCAACCTGACCGAGCTGGTGGTGGAGGTGGTCGCGAAGGCGCGGCCGCTGGCCGACCGGACCTGGCGGGTGGACGAGACCGCCGACGCGGTGATCGTCGCCGACGGGCAGCGGCTGACCCAGGCGCTGATGCAGCTGGTGTCGAACGCGGTGCGGCACACGAAGACCGGCGACCGGATCGCGGTCGGATCGCGGGTGGAGACGGATCAGGTGGTGTTGTGGGTTGCCGATTCGGGGAGCGGGATCGCGGCCGCGGACGCCGAGCGGATCTTCGAGAGATTCGTCCGCGGCGACGAGCAGGTCCGCACCGAGGGGGCCGGACTGGGGTTGTCGATCGTCCGCTCGATCGCCCGGGCGCACGGCGGCGACGTACGGGTCGTTGCCCACGATGGACCAGGTGCGCGTTTCGAACTGACTCTTCCGGAGGTGCGTGGATGAACCGGATCTTGATCGCCGAGGACGAGGAGCGGATCGCGTCCTTCGTCGAACGGGGCCTACGGGGCAACGGGTTCGTGACGACGGTGGTCGGCGACGGCGAGACGGCGTACTCCGAAGCCGTGAGCGGGAGCTACGACCTGCTGGTGCTCGACATCGGGCTGCCCCGGGTGGACGGCTTCACGGTCCTGCGACGGTTGCGCGAGGCAAGAGTCACGATGCCGGTCGTGATCCTGACCGCTCGGGACAGTGTGCGCGACACGGTGGCCGGCCTGGAGAGCGGCGCGGACGACTACCTCGCCAAACCGTTCGCTTTCGAGGAACTGCTGGCGCGAGTCAGGCTACGGCTGCGCAGCGACAGTTCCGGTACTGCGGACGCGAACGTCTTGCAGGTAGGCGATCTGGGCCTCGACCTGCGCACCCGGCGAGCGCTGGTCGACGGCCGGACAGTCGAGCTCACGGCGCGGGAGTTCCTGCTGGCCGAGGTGTTCTGCCGGCATCCGGATCAGGTGCTGTCGCGCGAACAACTGCTCTCCCAGGTCTGGGGTTTCGACTTCGACCCGGGCTCCAACGTCGTCGACGTCTACATCCGGTACCTGCGCCGCAAGCTCGGCCAGGACCGGATCCAGACCGTGCGCGGAATGGGCTACCGGCTGCGACCTTAGAACTCTCTCATCACGGCCTCAGCCAGCTCTCACGGCCGGCCGTGAGGGTGGAGATCTCACCACCCCTTGAGAGGAAAGCATGATGACGGGTCTGGGATTCACCGTACCGGCCGACCTGCTGGCGATCGCACTACTTGCCTATGGCACCTACTTCCGCCGCTATCACCGGCGTGACCTGCTGCTGGCCTATGTCGCGTTGAACATCGGCGTGCTCGCCGTCACCGCGATGCTGGCCGGCAGCGGCGCCGGGATGGGGCTCGGCCTCGGCCTGTTCGGCATCCTCTCGATCATCCGGCTGCGCTCGGACTCGATCACCCAGGAGGAAGTGGCGTACTACTTCATCGCGCTCGCGATGGGGCTGGTGAACGGCCTGCATCCCGGCCCGTTCTGGCTCGCGCCGACGCTGAGCTTTCTGCTCGTGGCGGTCATGTACGTCGTCGACCACCCGCGACTGACCAGCCGGTCACGGCGGCAGAAGGTCATCCTCGATCGTGCCTACCCGGACGTCCGGGAGGTCGGGCCGGTCCTGGAAACATTGCTGCGCGCGGACATCAAGCACTTCGTCGTCCTCGATCTGGATCTGGTCACCGACACCACGGTGGTGGATGTCCGCTACCGGATCCGCCCGCCGGCGCCGAGGGCGGTCAACGCCGTCCCCGTCCACCAGTACGCGTCATGACGGCGCGTCGAACGGTGGCGGCGATGACCGGCGCGCTCGAGCCCTTCCAGCCGATCACGCTGGCCGACGTACTCGCCGAGGCGGCCCTGCAGGTGCGGATCGATCGCAAGTACCTGGTGCCTCTTGAGACCTTCATCGAGCTGACAGTGCGACTGCGGGATCGGTTCGCAGCTCTGCAGATCGACGGGAAGCGCACCTTCGGGTACGAGTCGGTGTACTTCGATACTCCCGATCACCAGCTCTACCTGGACCATGTGCAGCGGCGGAGGCGCCGGTACAAGCTCAGGACTCGCGCTTACCTGGATAGCGATGAGTGCAGCCTCGAGGTCAAGCTGAAAGGCAACCGCTCGGAGACGGTCAAGTCGCGGATGCCTTATGCGCTGGAGGATCGCGCCCGGCTGACGCCCGCGGCGCAGGACTTCCTGGCTGAGCAGTTGCGCACGCAGTACGGCGTACAGGCTGAAACTGGGCTCGGACCGGTGCTGAGTACGACGTACCGACGAAGCACGCTGGTGGACCCCGATGGGCATGCTCGACTCACTTGCGACATCGACCTACGCTTCAGCAGCCGCCACCAGACGGTGGACGTCACACCTCACGCCGTCCTGGTCGAAAGCAAAACAGCCGGCCGCGCAGGAGCCGCCGACGAGGTACTGCGCGACCTACGAGTACGCCCGATCCAAGTCAGCAAGTACTGCGTCGCAGCCGCCCTCCTCAACCCCCACCTCCGCTCCAACCCCTGGCACAGAACCCTCCAGCTCTTCCACTAGCCGGCCCGCGCGACTATGCAGACCGGTGCCATCGATGAACTAGCCGAACACCCGTTCGCCTGTTCTGCCGTCCCGACCGACAGGACATAGTCGGTTGTTCGGCCGGGCGCCACGCTCACGGAAGCGGCAGCCAGCCCCAATGCGAGCACTATGTCCTGTCGGTCGGGACAGAAATCCGCCCTGAGATGGGTTGCACGTCCTAACTCACTTCAGGGTTTGGTGGGGTGAGGTGCCGGCGACGGGGATGGCGTCCCGGCGGAGTTCGGTGATCAGGCGTTCGCGGCGCCGGATGAGTTGCTTCAGTTCACTGCTGCTGTACTCGACGATCTCGCAGGGGTTGCCGGACCAGCGGGTGGCGTGGTCGGCGAGGGTTTCGAGCTGCTCCAGCCAGCGTGGATCCGAGTCGGAGATCTTGTCCGGACGCACTACCAGGACGTCGATATCGCTGTCCGGTCCGCCCTGTCCGCGCGAGGTGGAGCCGAACAGCCAGACAGCCGCGGCGGGCACCTTCCAAGTCGCGGCCTCGGACTGGAGCCGGCTGAGGAATCGGTCGCGAAGGTTGGCCAGTTCTCCGATCGCGGCCGCGGCGACGTGCTCCCGGTTCAGCGTGTAGAGCTTCGCGCGGCCGGCAGGCCGGGCGATGACCAGCCCGTTGCGCACCAGATCGTCGAGCACCTTCTGTACTCCACTCACACTTGCGGGCGGGATCAGCAGCCCTGCCACGGCGCGCCCGGTCAGTGCCTGCTCGGTCCTGGCCAGCACGCTGAGCACTCGACCGTGAAGGCCGGGGAACGCCGCGGATATCGGCTCCGAGAACTGCATGGCACAGCAGCATGCCGCCGCGGTTCGAGGCGATCATCGACAGGCCTTCCTGCAGCGTACGGACTTCCGGGCCTGGCGGGATCAGCTGCCGGGTGGAGACCGTGAGGGTCTGCGCAAAGCGCTGAACGGATCGTTCAACGGCAGTTCGGTGACGTCGATCGTGCAGCCCGGGTACTGCTGCTGGAACGCGGCGACGGCCTAGAGGATGTCGTCGTTCGCCGTCCCCTGGAACCCGATCCGCAGTCGCCCTTCGACTCCACGCGCGGTCTGCCGGGTGGACTCGACCACGCGCTCCAGAGCGGCGTACGCCAGACGCAGCGACGCCACGAACTCCCGGCCGAGCGGAGTCAGCCGGACCCGCCGGCTGGTCCGTTCCACGAGCTGCCCGCCGATCCGGTGCTCGAGCGACCGGAGCAGCTGGCATGACACAGGTACTTCAGAGGCCCGAGGCAACAGCCGCGAAGGGTTGGGCCGCGGCGGCGGCGATGGCGGTGACCGTCTTCAGCGTGGTGACGGCGGAGATGCTGCCGGTGGGACTACTGACGCCGACCGGCGGAGAACTCGCGGTCGGTGAGGGGACCGCTGGGTTGACGCTGACGGTGACCGGACTGGTGGCGGCGTTGTCCGCGCCGCTGTTGCCACGCGTACTGGGCACGGTCGACCGGCGGGCGGTGCTAGTCGGGTTGATGGTGCTGCTGGCGGTGGCGAGCTTGCTGGCAGCCTGGGCGCCGACGTTCGCAGTACTGGTGGCGGCCCGGTCTGTCGGACCGGCGACGTCGTTGATCTTCAGTGGTATCGCGGTGGCCTCAGTGCTCGGGGTTCCGGCCGGTGCGTACGTCGGGGAGCTCGCCGGCGGTCGAGTGGTGGACGGCCTCGGTACCACGACTGTCACCTGGCTGGCGGGGCTGCTTGCTCTCGCTGCTCTTGGAGTCGCCCTGCGGTCGCCAGCGCGCCGAGGCTGAAGGTTGCCCCTAGCAAGCAGACGGCGACCCAGCCGGAGCGGGAGTAGAGCGCTGTCGACAGAATCGCGCCCAGTCCGCTGCCGACGGAGTAGAACACCATGTAGCCACCAATCAGCCGGCTGCCCGCCTCGGGCCGCAACTCGTAGATGCGGCTCTGGTTGCTGACATGCACAGCCTGTACGGCGAGGTCCAGTACGATCGCACCGATCGCCAACGCCCAAAGGGATTGTGGCGTCCAGACGATCAGCAACCAACTCGTTGCCAGGAGCGCCGATGCACCGACCGTCACCAGTTGCCCATGGCCCCGATCGTTGAGCCGCCCGGCCGGTCCGGCGGCGAGTGCGCCGACGGCGGCGATCAGGCCGAACGCGCCGATCTCCGTGTGGGACAACGACTTCTCGGTGAGCGGCAGGACCACCGAACTCCACAAGGTGCTGAACGCGGCGAAGGTGAAGAACGCCAGTACTGCGCGTGCGCGGAACACGGGCTCTTCTCGCCAGAGCGCCAGCGTCGAGCGCAGCAGCGCGGAGTACGAGAGGTTTGCTCGTGGTTGCGGGGCGGTCCGGAACAGCGTCAAGGCGATCAGCAGGCTCAGTCCGCAGGAGATCAGGTAGACCGAGCGCCAGCCCGCCAGGTCCGTGAGCAGACCTGAGGTGGTGCGGGCCAGCAGGATGCCGATCACGATGCCGCTGGTGACCGTGCCGACCGCGCGTCCTCGCTCGGCGGGTGCGCTGAGCGAGGCGGCAAAGGCGACCAGCGACTGGGTGACGACGGCGAGCAGTCCCACTGCGGCCAGTCCGATCAGCAGCATCGCGGCGTGGCTCGCGATCCCGACCAGGAGCAAAGCCGCGGCCAGCAGCAGGAACTGCAGGCGGATCAGCCGGCGTCGATCGATCAGGTCACCGAGCGGGACGAGGAAGAACAGGCCGAGCCCGTAGCCGATCTGGGTGACGGTGACGAAGGCGCCGACGGTCCCCGGCGAGATCCCGAGGTCGGCGCCCATCGTGACCAGCAGCGGCTGCGCGAAGTACACGTTCGCCACCGCGACGCCGGCGGCCACTGCCAGGAGGATCCTCTGTGGTTGCATCTTGCTACCGTAGGCTCAGGTGGTAGCATGTTGCAACCATGGTGAAGCGAACGAGTTTTGGAATGGCGGACTGCCCGGTCGCGCGGTCTGTCGACGCGGTCGGCGACTGGTGGTCGCTGCTGATCGTGCGGGACGCGTTCGACGGCAGTAGGCGCTTCGGCGAGTTTCAGCGCAGCCTCGGCGTCGCCAAGAACATCCTCAGCGCAAGGCTCAAAGCGCTCACCGACAACGGCATCCTCGAGCTGGCCCCGGCCGGCGCCCACAACGAATACGTCCTGACCGCGAAGGGCGAGGCGCTCTTCCCAGTCATCGTCGCCCTCCGCCAATGGGGCGAAGCCTTCTCCTTCGCCCCCGGCGAACCCCACTCAAAACTTCTCGACCGCCGCAACGGCAAGCCGCTCAAGCCCTTGGAGATCCACGCCGCCGACGGCCGCCGACTAACCCCAGCCGACACCGAGGTTCACAAACTCAGCTGACATCCAGTCGTCTGACCACCGTGTCGAGTGTCGGCCAAGGAGGACCCTCGCGCAGCGAGCGCAGCAGTTCCTCTCCGAATCGCCTCCCGTTCGGAAACTGGTCGCCAGCGTCCCAACGCCACGCTGCGACCATCGCGAGAACGAGCTGCCGGCACTCGTCCAGCAGTCCTCGGTCGACACCCGGGTAGTGCTCGCAGACCGCCTCGGGAACATGGGCGAGATCGAACTCGACGGGTCCGCGGCAGCACGTCTCGAAGTCGATCAGCAACGGGCCGTTCTTCGTGCTGAGCACGTTGTCAGGATGCGCCGCGGTCGTCGATCGCCCGTCGCAGGCTTCCTAGTCTGCTGCTGAGGAACACGCGGTCTGCGCCGGCGAGCTCCGGCGAGAGATCCGGGTCGGCAACGATTTCTTCCGCCTCCGCGATTCGAGCCGTGAACCGTGGGGTCGCCATCTCAACCATGCGCATGCCAGCGTGCAGCCGCTCCAGCGCCTTGGCGTAGTCGACTGGCGAGACGTGAGGTGTCACGGGCTCGTAGTAGATCCACAGCGTCACTGCGAAGCCATCGCGCTTGTACACAAGCGGGTCCACCCGAGGCTCCAAGGCGCCCACCGGGCAGCCGGCCTCGGCGAGCCGTTGAGCGAGCTCGACTTCGAGCTGTGCGACCTCTTGCCCCACATGGGCGACCCGGGCAAGGACGTCGTCAGGCTACATTTGTGACCTTGTTCGGTCCCCTGGTTTTCAGCGGACGGCGGCGAGGGCGGCGGTGTCTTCCTGGCCGAAGGTGTCTTCGAGGGTTTCGGGGGAGTAGTCGAGGTCGATGCCGGTCACGTCGGCTCCGATGGCTGATTCGATCGCGTTGAGTCGGCGGGTTGCGCGGTCGCCGGCGTAGGTCATCAGGGCGGTTGGGTCGATCTCCGGTGGGATCTCCGGCATGTTGTCCAGGGCCCACTGGATCTGCGTCAGGGCGTGTGGGAGCAGGTCTTCCATCGTGTCGGTGACGACCTGCCAGTTGGATTCGTCGGCGGCGATGTGGCGGCGGCAGGTGAAGGTGCCCCAGGCCATGTGGCGGCGTTCGTCGTCGCCGATGCGGCGGACGAGTTCCTGCATGCCCGGGAGTACGCCGCGGCTGGTGCAGAGCAGGTTCCACGCGTGATAGCCGGTCAAGGCCAGCGTGCCTTCCACTACGTGGTTGTAGGTGACCGAGGCCCGCACCTGGTTGGCGGGCGAGGGGTCGTCGGCCAGGGACTTCAGTGCGACCGGCAACGCTTCGTAGAAGATCGCCCGGTAGCCGGGGTTGTTCTCGATGTACCTGTGCAGGTCGTCGGTAATCCCGATCGCGTCCAGCCACATCCGGAAGACCGCTGTGTGCTTGGCCTCTTCGAAGCAGAACTGGGTCAGATACATCTCGTCGCCCAGCCGGCCCTCCGCGGCCATCGCGGCCAGGAACGGCTGGATGTCTTCGGTGACAGCCTCCTCGCCCGCGATGAACTGCGCGCACAGCATCAGCGCCGCCTCGCGCTCGTTATCGGTGAAGCTCTCCCAGTCCTTCGCGTCCTGCCTGAAGTCGATGTCGCGCGGATTCCAGAACTTGCGATTGCCCTTGTCGAACAGCCGCAGCGGCAGCGCGTCCCAGTTGAGACCGCCCTCCCGCAGCGAGCTGAAACCCTGCCGGTGAAGGGGATTCGCCGTCATAACTACCTCCTGGAGCTCAGAAACGGACCGAGCACCCGGGCGACCTGATCGGCGACCACGGCCGGAGCCGCACCGGGGTTCACGATGTGACTCAGTACGACGCGCAGCGCGACGTCCATGCAGATAGTCGCGTCTTCGGCCGGCACCTCCGGCCAGTGCTCACGCACGTGCGCGTCCAGCCGCTGATGGCTGAGTTCCAGCACCTGCTGCCCGCGGGTGGTCAGCAGTTGACTCGCCTGGTCGGACCCCGGCTGGCCGAGCGCGGCCTTGATCAGCGGGTTGTCCGCCGCGAGATTCAGGGCGCGCTCGACTGCGGCACGGAGCCCGTCGATCGGGTCGGCATGTGCGGCCAGGGCGTCGTTGACATCGACCAGGAATCGCTCGGTCTCCCGCGCCGCGACGGCCTGCAGAACTCTCCACTTGTCGCCGAACTCGTTGTAGACGGTCTGCCGGGACACCCCGGTACGACGCCCGACGTCGGCCATCCGCAACCCGTCGTACCCGCCGGCCACGATCGCGTCGTACGCAGCGTCGAGCAACTCGTCACGCAACCGCCGCTTGGTCCGCTCGGCGAAGGAGTCCATACGCCTCAGGCTTTACATCCGAGCGCAAAATGTCAAGAGCTCGGACGCATGACCAGCAAACGTCAAGCGGAGAAGTGCGTGGCGTCCCCCGTCCTCGGCGTACTGCGAACGCCGTCGATGCCGACCGGGATATCGCCGGCGAGCGTGATCCGATTTAGACATAGGAGCCGTTTCGGGATGCGAGACCGGCGGCCGGAGCGGGGCACGTAAGGTTGGGGACGTGTCAACCGCCGAGATTCAGTCCAGTCCTCTGACCAGTGATGTGCCCGAGCTCGTCGTCGGGTTCGACCTGGACATGACGCTGATCGACTCCCGGCCGGGCATCAAGGCCGTCTGGGATCTGCTCGCCGCCGAGACCGGTGTGCCGATCGACACGGAGCTGGTGGTCAGCCGGCTCGGGCCGCCGCTGACCTGGGAGATGGCCAACTGGTTCCCGGCCGAGCGCGTCGACGAGATGGTCGCGCGGTACCGCGAGCACTACCCGGCGCACGCGATCACCGGCAGCCTGCCGTTGCCCGGGGTGGCCGAGTCGCTGACCGCGATCCGGGCGCTGCGCGGACGGACGGTTGTGGTGTCGGCGAAGTACGAGCCGAGTGTCAGGCTGCATCTGGAGCACCTCGGGCTGGACGTGGACGAGCCGGTCGGCGATCTGCATGGCGCCGAGAAGGGCATCGCGCTGCTGGAGCACAACGCGACCATCTACGTGGGCGACCACACTGCTGACATCGACGGAGCGCGTGCTGCCGGTGCTGTCGCGGTTAGCGTGGCCACTGGGCCGTTCGCGGCGGATGAGCTGCGCGCTTACGGAGCGGACGTCGTACTGAACGACTTGACTGAGTTCCCGGCCTGGCTGGACGAGTATGTGCTTGAGCAGCGGCTAGAGGCCCTGATGAAGCGGCTGTCCGGCTACGAGAGCCTGGTGGTCGCCTTCAGCGGTGGCGCCGACTCTGCCTTCCTGCTGGCTGCGGCCGCGCGTGCAATCGGTCCGGCGAACGTAGTAGCGGCGACTGCTGTCAGCCCGAGCCTGCCGGTCGCCGAGCTGGAGCCGGCCGCGCACTTCGCCGACAGCATCGGCGTTCGGCATGTCACGCCGCACACGCACGAGATGGACCGCGAGGGATATCAGGCCAACGCCGGCGACCGGTGTTACTTCTGCAAGGCCGAGCTGGTGGAGACACTGCAGCCGATCGCGGACGAGTTCGGCATCGCGGCGATCGCGACCGGGACGAACGCCGACGACGCGATCGCCGGCTTCCGGCCGGGGATCAAGGCCGCCTTCGAGCGTGGCGCGATCACCCCGCTGCGCGACGCCCGGCTGACCAAGGCGCAGATCCGCGAGGCGTCCCGCAGCTGGGGACTCGAGACCTCCGACAAGCCGGCCGCGGCCTGCCTGTCCAGCCGGATCGCGTACGGCATCCGGATCACGCCGAACCTGCTGGCCCGGGTCGACCGCGCCGAGCAGGCGATCCGCGCCCACCTCACGCCGTACGGCGTCCAGAACGTGCGGGTCCGCGACCTCGGGGAGTCGGCGAGCATCGAGATCGACGCCGCCCTGCTCGGCACGGTCGACAACAGCGAGCTGGTCGAACTCGTCCGCGCCGAGGGCTTCGCGGCGGCCGCCGTGGACGCCCGGGGATTCCGGTCGGGCTCGATGAACGAGCGCTTGGCTGACCCCGACCGCTACCGCTGACCCCAGGTGGGTGCGGAATCGTTGCCTCATCAGAAACTTTCTAGAGGCGCAGGCCTCCTGCTTCACGTAGGCTGGGTAACTCCGTCCTGTTCCGACGATTGACACTGAAGAGGTTCCCGTGCCTGTAGGCAAGGTCAAGTGGTATGACTCCGAGAAGGGGTTCGGCTTCCTCAGCAAAGAGGAGGGCGGGGACGTCTACGTGCGCGCGGAGGCGCTGCCAGCCGGAGTGACCAACCTCAAGCCGGGCCAGAAGGTCGAGTTCGGGGTCGTCGAGGGTCGCAAGGGTGAGCAGGCGCTCCAGGTCCGGCTGATCGACCCGCCGCCGTCGGTGGCCAAGGCGATGCGGCCGAAGCCGGAGGAGATGGCGCTGGTGATCGAGGACCTGATCAAGCTCCTCGACAACATCGGCGAGGGCTACCGCCGCGGCCGCCACCCCGACGCCAAGGCCGCCCGCGGCGCCGCCACGGTACTGCGCGGCGTCGCCGACAAGCTCGACGTCTAAGACGCGCGGCGGGTGATCAGCGCCTCGATGCCGTCGAGCACGGTGTCGAGGCCGAAGAAGAACTCGTCGGCGTCGTAGTCGACATCGAAGTCCTCCGCGGGCCTCGACCGCAGGTTCCCGGCGATCGTCGGGTCGCGTCCCGGAAGGCGACCGCCCAGGCGGTGATCCGGGCCCGCCAGCCCGCTTCGGGGTCCTGTACTTCGCGGTGCCGTACCTCAGCGCCGATCTCGGCGTCACGGCCACCGAGCAGCTCTGGATCTTCGACATCTACGCCTTCGTGCTGGCCGGCCTGCTGATCACGATGGGCTCGCTCGGCGACCGGATCGGCCGCCGCTGGAGCAGTTGATCGCCGCCCGCGCGGTGCTCGGCATCGGCGGCGCGACGCTGATGCCGTCGACGCTGGCGCTGATCCGGAACCTGTTCCACGACCCGGTGCTCAGCGGCGTGCTGCTCGAGCACTTCTGGTGGGGTTCGGTGTTCCTGATCAACACGCCGGCGATGCTTCTGCTGCTGGTTCTCGCGCCGCTGCTGCTGCCCGAGTTCAAGACTGCTGTGAAGGGCCGGTTCGACCTGCTCAGCTCGGTGCTGTCGCTGGCCGCGGTACTGCCGGCGCTGGCGTTGGTGGGCAACGCGGTGTTCATGACGCAGTACCTGCAGCTGGTGCTCGGCATGGGCCCACTCAAGGCGGCGCTGTGGTCGCTGGTGCCGTCGGTGGTTGTCGCAGGCGCTGCGCCGCTGGGTGCTGCGCTGGCGCAGAAGTTCGACCGGGCGTACGTGCTGGGTCTCGGCTTCGTGATCGCGGCGAGCGGATTCGGCGTACTGACCAAGATGCACGTCGAGAGCAGCCTGGCCGGCCTGGTGATGGCGATGTCACTCATCACCGAGACGATCGTCGGCGCGGTCGCACCTGAGCGGGCCGGCTCGGCCTCCGCCCTGATGGAAACATGCAGCGAGTTCGGCGGCGCGCTAGGCATCGCAGTACTTGGAAGCATCGGCACCGCGGCCTACCTCAGCGACCTGACCCTCCCACCAACCGTCCCCACCGATGCCGCCTCCATCGCCCACGAAGGCCTCGCCGGAGCAACCGCCGTCGCCGCGCAACTCCCGGTGCAACTCGGCGAAGCCCTCATCTCAGCAGCCCGCCACTCCTTCAGCCACAGCACGAACGTCGCAGCCCTGGTAGGCACCATCCTCCTGCTAACCACCGCAGCAGCTGTCACCTTGGTACTCCGCGGCACCCACCCGGCACCGCACGCCGCCGAAGTTGCCAAAGGCAACAAACCCGAGCTGACCACAGTCAGCTGATCACCCGAGTTCACGTGCCCGCCATCCCGGTCCCCGTCAGCCGACAACACCTGATCATTCGCCCCCTTTTCACCCGCCCAACTCACCTTGGGCGCCGGTCAGGCGCCCAACCCGCCGAACGACGCCCGGCCCGTGCCCAAGGTCGATCCCGTCACCCCGAGCCCGGCGAAAATCGGCCCTCCTGACTGGTCCGTGGGAGAACCCGAAAATTCTCCCTGACCCCGCACTCTGCTGGCCGCCACTTCGAACCCGCTGGCTGGTGGTCAGTGGGGGCGGCGGCGGAAGGGGCTTTTTCGGCGGGGTGGTTCTGGGGTGGGGTGCTGGTCTTCGCGGGGAGGGCGTGGGGGTTTGGTTTCGATGGTGCGTTCGGAGGCCCACGGAGCCTCGTCGACGGCTGTTTCGTCGTCGTCTTCGTCGGGCTGGCCGCTCCACCAGCGGCCGACCGTCGGCTGAGTGGTTGGTGGGGTAGGGCGCGGCGGGTGGTCGGGGGAGCCGGGGTCGAAGCGGAGTTCGATGGTTGGTTCTTCTAGCCGGGTGGTGGGGGTGGTGCGGCGGCCGGCGGCTCGGCGTTCGGCTATGGATTCGGGTTCGGGCTCGGTGGTCATGATCGTGCGGGTGGTGCCGGGCTCGCGCGAGCGCGAGCGCGGGCGCGACGGGGGTTGTGGGGCCGGCTTCTGGCGGATGACCAAGATGACGGCGACGACCAGTACTCCGGCAAGGAAGCCGAAGCCGAGGCGGGGGATCAGCGGGAGCACGATTCCGCAGGCGCCACCGATCACCCAGGACAGTTGCAGCACCGTCTCCGAGCGGGCGAACACCGACGTCCGCACGGTCTCCGGTACGTCGCGCTGGATCATCGCGTCCAGCGACAGCTTGCCGAGCGAACTGCACAACCCGGCGACCAGACCGAGCACGATCAGCAACGGGAACCCGTAGAACACCGCGACAGCGACCGCCACCACCGTGTCCGCGAGCAGCACGACGAGCACCACCGCCTCGGGTTTACGGGCCTTGAGCAACGATCCCGTCAGCGTGCCGAGGCTGTTCCCGATCCCCGCGGCAGCGATCACCGCCCCGGCGGCGACCACTCCATCGATCCCGGCGATCGGTTTGTCGCGCAGCAGGAACGCCAGGTACATGGTCAGGAAGCCCGACACGAACCGCAGTCCGAGGTTGCACCGGATGCCGCGTGCCACCGCGGCAGTGACCGCCCGGCGCCGGGCAGCGCGTCCCTCAGTACCGGTCATCTCTTCGCCGGCCGGGGAGTCGACGCGGCTCGGCAGCCGGATCGCGAGGACCAGGCCGACCGTGTAGACGAGGGCCGCCCAGCGCAGCGACCACTCCGGGCCGATTACGGCGAAGGCGCCCGCGATACCCGCGCCGACGGTCGCGCCGGCCACACCGGCGAGCGAGATCCGCGAGTTGGCCGTGACGAGCGAGACATCCTTCGGCAACAGCCGCGGTACTGCGGACGCGCGCGTCACGCCATAGGCCTTAGATGCGACCAGACAGCCGAGCGCGGCCGGATACAGCCACGTCGAGCTGTCGTGAATCGAGGCGGCCAGACTCCAGACGAGGAATCCGCGCAACCCGAGCGTGGCGCCGATCGCCCACCGCCGACCGTGCCGGAACCGGTCCAGCACCGGGCCGATCAGCGGCGCCATCAGCGCGAACGGCGCCATCGTCAGCAGCAGGAACAACGCGACCCGGTCCCGGGCCTGCGAGCTCGGTACTGCGAAGAACACCGTCCCCGCGAGCGAGACCGCGAAGGCCGTGTCGCCGGCCGCGTTGACGAAGCCCAGCTCGATCAACCGCGAGAGTCCAGACTCCCTGGCCCCCTGAGCGCCGGTCAGCCCGCGGATTCGCCGCCCGGTCGCTTTCCCCACTCGGCCGGTGGCAGCAGCCCCCACCTTGGAGACCTGCCCGACCCTCTTCCCAGCGGTTCCGAGCTTCTTGCCGGCGGTCTCCAGCTTCTCCTTCCGGCCGTTCGCAGCGGGCCCGTCGGCGCGTGGGCGCGGGCGGTCTGCGGGGTCGGGATGGTCCATGCCACCATCCTGCCTTGTGAGGGGGACAGACCGGAGTCTCCACGCGGTTCGAATCGTGGCGGCGGGCGTGCGAGAATGACCGATTGTGACTCCCGTCAAGACTCCGGAACCGGTCCGAGGCAAGCCCGACGCCGTCTGCGTCGCGGCGGTCGAACCTGCCCGCGAGGCGGCGATCGCCGAGGCCGGCGCCGCCCAGGTCGGTGACCACCTCGGTCATCAGGTCGACGGTGAGCGACTGGTCACGCACTATTTCGCCTCCACCCACGCCGGCTACCGCGGCTGGCGCTGGGCGGTCACGCTGACCCGCGCCTCGCGCGCCAAGACGGTCACGATCAACGAGGTCGTGATGCTGCCGGGTGGCGAGGCGATCGTCGCGCCCGAGTGGGTGCCGTGGTCGGAGCGCGTCCAGCCCGGCGATCTGCGCCCGGGCGACCTGTTCCCGACGCTGGCGGAGGACCTGCGGCTCGAGCCCGGCTACACCGACACCGGCGAGCCTGACGAAGTACTGGCCGTCGTCGACGAGCTCGGCCTCGGTCGCGAGCGGGTGCTGTCGCCGATCGGTCGCGAGGAGGCCGCCGAGCGCTGGTACGCCGGTGACTTCGGCCCGGCGTCGGCGATCGCGCAAGCAGTTCCGTACAAGTGCTTCGCCTGCGGCTACTGGATCCGGCTGAACGACAGTCTCGGTCAGGCGTTCGGCGCGTGCACCAACGAGATGGCGCCGGGCGACGGCCGCATCGTCGCCTACGACTATGGTTGCGGTGCCCACTCGGACGCCGTGATCGAGTCCCCCGACCAGCCGTCGACCGAGCACGCCTTCGACACGACCGGGTACGACGAACTGGCGATGGAGACAGTCCGGGCGTTGAACCCTGTCGACGACGAGCCGCCGTCGGACGAAGAGATCCTAGTGACCGCAGCGGAAATCGACGCGGAAGCGACCGAGAACTACTAGTCCTCGATCTCGGACCGGTGGCCGGCCTGGATGGCGGCCCAGCGGTGCCGGCAGTACAGCAGGCCGATCCAGCCGAGGCCGAAGCCCGCGACGGTGACCCACAGCCACCACTCGTCGCCGCTCTTCTTCAGGTCCTCGCGGAAGATCAGGACGACGACGAACGCGAGCGCCCAGGCGACGATGCCGACGATCACGCTCGGGATGCCGGACAGATCCAGCGGCTTGACCTCGGCGTGCACGAGCTCGCCGCGGGCCAGCTGACTGGTCGGGTCGTTCCGCTTCTTCGAGGCGGGCGGCTCTTGAGGATCTGACACGCTCCCAGCTTAGCTGGCCCGAATCGCTCGCCATGGCGAACGCCACCTGGCACCATGCCGTCATGAGTTCGACACAGGCGCCCACGGCCCGCTCCGGTCCCGCGTTTCTCGACAACTTCTTCAAGATCAGCGCACGGGGATCGACGCTGGGCCGTGAGGTCCGTGGCGGTCTCGTCACCTTCTTCACGATGGCCTACATCGTCGTGCTGAACCCGCTCATCATCGGCACCGTCAAGGACGGCAGCGGCCAGTTCGTCGGTGGCGGCACCGACGCGGCGGTCGCGATCGCCAAGATCGCCGTCGCGACCGCGCTGGTCGCGGGGGTGGTCACCATCTTGATGGGGCTGGTCGCGAACTTCCCGCTGGCGCTGGCCACTGGGCTCGGCCTGAACGCGTTCCTGGCGTTCAGCGTGGCGAGCAAGATGACCTGGGCGGACGCGATGGGCCTGGTGGTGATCGAGGGCATCATCATCTTGCTCCTGGTCCTGACCGGGTTCCGTAAAGCGGTCTTCGAGGCGGTGCCACGGCAGCTCAAGATCGCGATCAGCGTAGGCATCGGCCTGTTCATCGCCTTCATCGGCGTGGTCGACGCGGGCTTCGTACGCCGTCCGTCGTCGCCGGCCGGACCGCCGGTCGAACTCGGTGTCGGCGGCAACCTTCGCGGCTGGCCGGTGCTCATCTTCGTGGTCGGCCTGGTGCTGATCATCACGCTGTACGCGCGCAAGGTGAAGGGTGCGATCCTGATCGGCATCCTGGCCGCGACGGTGCTCGCGATCGTGGTCGAGTCGATTGTCGACATCGGCGCCCGGACCGCCGAGAACCCGGGTGGCTGGGGCCTGACCGTGCCGAAGCTGCCGAAAGACTGGATCACCACGCCGAACCTGGACACGATCGGCGAGTTCAACCTGTTCGGCTCGTTCGAGAAGGTCGGCGTGGTGACCGCGCTGTTGCTGATCTTCACGCTGATGCTGGCCGACTTCTTCGACACGATGGGCACGATGACCGCGATCGGAGCCGAGGCCGGGCTGCTCGACAAGGACGGCAACCCGCCGAACACGCAGCGCATCCTGATCGTCGACAGCGTCGCGGCCGCCGCCGGTGGTGCCGCCTCGGTGTCCAGCAACACGTCGTACATCGAATCGGCGTCGGGTGTCGGTGAGGGGGCACGGACCGGGCTGGCGAGTGTGGTGACCGGTGTCTGCTTCCTGATCTCGATGGTGGTCGCGCCGCTGGTCACGCTGGTGCCGTACGAGGCGGCCACCCCGGCCCTGGTGCTGGTCGGCTTCCTGATGATGGCGCAGGTGAAGGGGATCGACTTCGACGATCTCGAGGTGGCCATCCCGGCCTTCCTGACCATCATCTTGATGCCGTTCACGTACTCGATCTCGGCCGGTATCGGCGCCGGATTCGTGTCTTACGTGCTGCTCAAGGTGGTCCGCGGCAAGGCCCGTCAGATCCACCCGCTGATGTGGATCGTGTCGGCCCTGTTCGTCGTCTACTTCGCGATCGGCCCGCTCGGAGACTGGCTCACCTGATGGTAAACTGCCGCGGGGCACCCGCGGCGGGTGGAGACTGATGCGGCACCAGCTCAACTTCTTGCGCGAAGCTCTAGATACTCGGCGCGAGCGGTGAAGAGCTCGCGGAGTTCGTCGGTGACGTTGTCGAGCCACTCCTCGCGGTACGTCGCGTCCGTCATCAGCGAGATCGAGTAGTACAGGCCGGTGAAGGTCGCGATGCCGATGGCGACCTTTACCAGCGCGGCGCTGATCAGCAACTTGTGGTCGAGCAGCGTGAACTCGTGGGACCAGGAGCCGGGGTTGATTCCCCACCCTTCGTAGATGTGCCGGCTGATCGCGAGCAGGCCGAAGCCGACGAAGAACAGGCCGACGCCGGTGCTGACCACGAGGCCCTGCATCCACTGGCGGATCACCAGGCTGACGCTGAGGTTCAGCCGCTGGACCCGGCGCAACGGCGGGCCGGAGCCGGCGTCGCGCTCGATCGCGTCCAGTTCCTTGGGTAGCCGCAGGATGAGGAACAGGTCGCTGAGCAGGGCGAAGGCGACCACCAGGATGACGATGAAGGTGACCGGCATGCCGGCGAACACCTGCCACATCTCGGTGTTCACGAACAGCACCAGCGAGAACACCAGCAGCAACGGAAGCGCGCGGACCAGGCTGGCGAGCGAGTTCGCCAGCTCGGTCGCGAGCCGGCGGACACCCCAGACCGTCGTACCGATCAGGCCGTAGCCGACCACCAGGTAGACCGCGCCGACGAGCAGCAGGTTGCCGATGGCAACACCGAAGAACTGGCGCAGCTGGACCTCGGTGGCCAGCGGCAGCAGCGCGGGCAGCAGCACGAAGACGGCCAGTTCCGGCGTACCGAAGCGGGTCGGGAAGGACCAGAACCGGCGGCCGCGCAGACCGTTCAGCAGGCCGAAGCCCGCGATCAGGGCGGCCAGCCCGCCGACGGCGGCGAGCAGGTTCTGCCACCAGTGCCAGCTGAGCGAGGTGGCACCGAGCATCTCCGCGATGAACACCAGGGCCAGCACCGGCGTCGCCCGGCTGAAGATGTCGTGGGTCGGCGAGAAGTCCTCGATGAACAGCGGCAGCCCGGCCCGCCGGAACCGCTGCTCGTACCGGGCCAGCTCCGCTGATGTCGCCATGCGCGAACCCTAGCAAGATCATTTTGTTTAGCAAAGGTAATGAGTTAAGCTAACGATATGCCCGAAGTCGTAGCCCAGCAGGTGAAGAGTGACGTCGGGCTGGCCAGCGCCCTGAGGTCGTCCACGTTGCGGTTGTCCCGGCAGATCCGCCGGCAGCGCGTCGAGGGCCACGACCTGACCGCCAACCAGCTCGGCGTGCTCGGTGCGCTCGGCAAACACGACGCGATGACGATCGGCGAGCTGGCCGCGCACGAGCAGGTCAAGCCGCCGTCGATGACGCGGATCGTGTCCAACATGGAGGAGGCGGGCCTGGTGGCTCGCCGCCCGCACGAGACCGACAAGCGCCAGATCGTGGTCGAGCTGACCCAGGCCGCGCACGACCTGCTGCATGCCAACCGCCGGCGCCGCGACGAGTGGCTGCAGACGAAACTGAAGAAACTGACCCCTGAGGAGCGCGACATCCTGCGCAAGGCAGCCCCTGTTCTCGAACGCCTGGCGGCTACATGAGTCCGACCTTCCGCGCGTTCAAGGTCCGCAATTTCCGGCTCTACGCCACCGGCGCGATCATCTCCAACGTCGGCACCTGGATGCAGCGGGTCGCCCAGGACTGGCTGGTCCTGGAGCTGACCCACTCCGGCACCGCCCTCGGCATCGTCACCGGCCTCCAGTTCCTCCCCGCCCTGCTGGTCTCGCCGTATGCCGGCCTGATCGCGGACCGGTTCCCCAAGCGCCGGGTGCTGACCATCACCCAGATCGCGATGGGCGCCGTCGCTCTCGTCCTGGGCACGATGACCGTCACCGGCGTGGTCGAGGCCTGGCACGTGTACGCGCTGGCCTTCCTGTTCGGGATCGGGACCGCGTTCGACGCGCCGACCCGGCAGGCGTTCGTGGTCGAGATGGTCGGCAAGGACGAGCTGTCCAACGCCGTCGGCCTGAACTCCGCGTCCTTCAACGCCGCCCGGCTGATCGGCCCGGGGCTGGCCGGCCTGCTGATCCACTGGATCGGGACCGGGCCGGTGATCATCATCAACGGCTTGAGCTACGCCGCGGTGATCCTGTCCCTGCACCTGATGCGCTCCAGCGAGTTGCACACGCCCAAGGTCGCGGCCCGGGAGAAGGGCATGATCCGCGACGGCATGCGGTACCTGTGGCGCCGTCCTGACCTGATGATGGTGCTGGTCGCGGTGTTCTTCGCCGGCACCTTCGGGCTGAACTTCCAGATGACGTCCGCGTTGATGGCGACGAGCGCGTTCCACATGGGCGCGGGGGAGTACGGCATCCTCGGCTCGATCCTGGCGATCGGCTCACTGGCCGGCGCGCTGCTCGCGGCCCGCCGGGTCCGGACCCGGGGCCGACTGGTGATCGGCGCCGCGCTGGCCTTCGGGGTGATGGTCATCGTCAGCGGGCTGATGCCGACGTACCTGTCCTTCGCGCTGGTCCTTCCGCTGGTCGGCTTCGCCGCGCTGACGATGCTCACCGCGGCGAACGCGACCATGCAGTTGGGCATCGAGCCGACCATGCGCGGCCGGGTGATGGCGCTCTACATGACGGTCCTGATGGGCGGTACGCCGCTCGGCTCGCCGTTCATCGGCTGGGTCGGCCAGGAGTTCGGCGCCCGCTGGTCACTGATCGTCGGCGGCAGCCTCACCCTGCTCGGCACCACCGCCTCGGTCCTGTACTTCTCCCGCCGCCGCGGCCTCGCGATCCGCCCCCACCTGCTGCCGCGCCCCCGCCTCGAGATTCTGACCCCGACCACCGACCTCCTGGGCGAGAAGTCCACCCTCACAACCAAGCCCCGAGTCGTCGCCTAAACGGGCCACTTGCTGCCACACGCACAATGGGGTGTGGCTCATTACGACTTGGTGGTCGTCGGCAGCGGCTCCGGCAACACGATCGTGACCAGGCAGTTCGCGGACTGGAAGGTGGCGATCGTCGAGCGCGGAACGTTCGGCGGCACCTGCCTGAACGTGGGCTGCATCCCGACCAAGATGTTCGTGCACACCGCGGACCTGGCCGCCGTCCCCTCGCACAGTTCCCGGCTGGGCGTGGACGAGCAGCTCACCGGGGTGCGCTGGCCGGACATCCGGGACCGGATCTTCGGCCGGATCGACCCGATCTCGATCAGCGGGTCGGAGTACCGGCTGCACCACGCGAACAACGCCAACGTGACGCTGTACCACGGCACCGGGCGGTTCACCGCCGAGAACGAGCTGACCGTGACGGCGATCGAGGGCGGGCAGGTCGAGGTGCTGACCGCTGACCGGTTCGTGCTCGCCGCCGGGAGCCGGCCGATCGTGCCGTCCATCCCTGGCCTCGACGAGATCGACTATCAGACCTCCGAGACGATCATGCGGATGGATCGGCTGCCGGGGCGCCTGGGCATCATCGGCGGTGGCTTCGTCGCGGCCGAGCTGGCGCATGTGTTCTCGTCGCTCGGCGTCAACGTGACGATGATCGTGCGTTCCGACCTGCTGCTGCGGCACGAGGATCGCGAGATCGCGGAGCGCTACACCGAGATCGCCCGGGAGCGGTATGCCGTCAAGTTCAGGCACGAGGTGATCGGGGTGCAGCGGCGCGACGACGGGATCGTGGTGAAGACGCTGAGCCCGTCCGGCGCCGAGGAGTTGGTGGTCGACGAGCTGCTCGTCGCCGTCGGGCGTACGCCGAACTCGGATGTCCTGAACGTCGGCGCCACCGGGATCGAGCTGGAGCCGGACGGTCGCGTCGTGGTCGACGAGTTCCAGGAGACGGCGGTCGAGGGGATCTACGCGCTCGGCGACCTCTGTTCGCCGTACCAGCTCAAGCACGTCGCCAACCACGAGGCGAGGGTGGTGCAGCACAACCTGCTGCACCCGGAGGACCGGATCGAGTCCGACCATCGCTACGTGCCGCATGCCGTCTTCGGCTCGCCGCAGGTCGCGTCGATCGGGCTGACCGAGGAAGATGCGATCGAGCAGGGCGTCCGGTACGTCGTGGGCCGCCAGGCGTACGCCGATATCGCATACGGCTGGGCGATGGAGGACACCACCGGCTTCGCCAAGATCCTCGCGGATCCCGGCACCGGCCAGATCCTCGGCTGCCACGTGATCGGCCCGCAGGCGGCGACCGTGATCCAGCCCGTCATCCAGGCGATGAGCTTCGGCCTGGACGCCCACACGATGGCCCGCGGCCAGTACTGGATCCACCCCGCGATGCCCGAGCTGATCGAGAACGCACTGCTGAAGCTCAAGCTGGACTAGCGAAAGGCGGCGATGACCTCGCCGGCGGTCTCGAGTGGGGTGAGGTCGTCGTCGAGGTTCGGCAGGCTGAAGATCCCCTCTGTGGCGCCGGCTTCGGCTAGTTCGCGGAAGCGGCCGATCTGGTCGGGGATGCTGCCGGCGTTGACTGCGGCGGCGTACTTGGCGGGGTCTTGGTTGCGCGGGCGGAGTTGGTCTACGAGTGCGGTGACGTGGTGGTGGTCCTTGCCGATGAGCGTGGTCGACAGGTGCGTCAGTCGCGGGGGCTCCCGGTCGGGCTTGGTGTGCGCCGCCAGGTAGTCGGCGTACTGGCGGACCTTGGTGGCATCACCGAAGACGTTCGCGGCGTCGGCGTACCGGGCGGCCAGGCGGAGCGTGCGTTTGCCGCTGCCGCCCAGCAGGATCGGTAGGGAATCCTGCAGTGGTCGCGGGTAGCAGGCTGTCTCCGGTATGTCGAGGACCTTGCCGCGCCAGGGTTTGTTGCCTGGTCCCCATAACACCGGCAGCAGCTGCAACGCGTCCTCGAGCAGGGCGTATCGATCGCTGACTGAGGGAAAGTCCCAGCCATACGCCTTGTGCTCCTGCTCGAACCAGGCGAGCCCCACCCCGCAGATCGCGCGTCCACCACTCAGTACATCGAGCGTCGCGGCGATCTTGCCGAGGTGAGCGACGTTGCGATAGGTGATGCCGGTGACCAGCGTGCCGAGCCTCAGCCGCTCGGTGCAGGCCGCGAGATAGGCCAGCGTCGTCCAACTCTCCAGAAAGTCCTCCCAAGCCCGGCCGACCTGTGGAATCTGCCGGAAGTGATCCATCACGTAGATGCTGTCGAACCCAGCCGCCTCGGCCCTCCTCGCGACCTCCCTGACCCATTCGCCGGTAGTCGTGCGACCGGCCTTGTGGGTATAGCTGCTCAACTGCAGGCCGAACGTCAACCTCGTAGGGTCTTTCTCCTGCCGCCGCGCCGCCTGCCCAGCCTCGACAAACGCCTGCGGTACGACGCGGATCGCACCGGGCGTCAGGATGTCGTCGTACCCCTCGTCCGGCAGCTCCCTCTTGACCGCCGCCCAGGCCTTGAGCTGACCGGTCAGCACATCGGCGGGGATTCGCTTGGCCCGCTCCCGATTGCGCCGCCGGCACTCTGCCGCCGGGGTATCGAAGGCGACCGCCACACACGGAACGCCTTGTTCTCTTGCCAATGCCAGCCAGTTTCGTCTCCTCTCCCGATCCAGTCCCAAAGTGTCGATCACCGTGGTCAACCGCCGGTCGATCCGCTGCCGAACGATCTCCTCCAGCAACTTGAAGGCATCCGCACTGGCCGCCAGATCGTCCTCACCAGCACCGACCAGAGCCCGCAGCCGATCACTCGACACGATCAAGTCACCCGCGAACGTCTCCGCGGCCCACGTCGACTTCCCCGCTGCTCCCGGCCCTACCAACACCACCACACAAGGCGCCGGCAAGCTCCGGCCTTCACCATTCATACCTCAGTCTACTCGTTCTGCCTTCGCTCGCCGGCGGCGAAGTTTTCCCTTGTGGATAAGGAGATCCGGCGCCGAAGCGATTTGCGATGACCGCTCACCGAGAGTAGTATCGATCTTATGTTCGAATATGAGCTAGCAGATCTAGACGCGGCGAAGACCCTCGCCGCGTCGGCGCGGGAGCAGGCCCAGGAAAATGAGGCAGGCATCCAGCGGCTGCTGCTGGCTGTGCATTTTGCCGACCTGCATCCCAGCCCGGCGATGATCCCCGGCGATCAGAGGTCTCCTGGCGGGGAGCGTGGCATCCGCTACGGCGGACCAGGCTGCCCAGGAGTCGCCGAGTTCGCCGTCGCAGAATACGGCGTCGTGCACGGCGTATCCACCGAATCGGCGGCCAAGTACATCGGCCAGGCCCTCGCACTGTGCCACCGCCTGCCACTGATCTGGCAACGCATCAAGGCCAGGGAAGTGACTGCCTGGAAGGCCCGCCAGATCGCCACCGCCTGCGTCGAACTCTCGATGGAAGCAGCCGCCCTCGTCGACGCCCGAGTCGTAGCCATCGTTGACACCGTCGGCCCCGTCCAGTTGCGCAACATCGTCAAGGCCGCCCTCTGGGACGCCGACCCCGAAGCCGCCCAGGCCGCAGCCGAACAGAAGGCCCGCGAACACGGAGTATGGGTCGGCCGCTCCGACGACCACGGCACCAGTGCCGTTTACGTGAAGGGCCGTACCGGGGACGTGATCCGGTTCGACGCAACCATCAACCAGATCGCCGACGCCCTGGACGC
>NZ_AQUZ01000054.1 GCF_000372465.1 Kribbella catacumbae DSM 19601 | reverse complement strand
CCGGGGAGGGTGGCGGGGTCGGGGAACAGGTCGGCGAAGTGCTGGCCGAGGCGGAGGATTTCGAGGTCGGCACGGGTGCGCAGGTCGTGCATGGATGCGACCGAGGTGAGTGTCTCGGTCGCGTCCATGTCAGCGATCTCCTTGTCGAACATGTGTTCGATACTACGCTGAGTAGGCGGATACTGCAAATCGTGGTTCGGCCCATATTGTCTTATTGGTAAGACGATCCAAAGATTTCATGAACAGATGAGAGAAGATGTAAGATGCACTTCGGCTACGCTCCGCAAGCAACATCATGGGGAATCATTAGTGCGCCAAGAACGTTGCTGTTGGCAAGCACCGTGGTGGGACCGTCGGTGTCGAGGTTGATGGCGGGCCGGAGCGAACGAGTGTCGCGGATTTCGGCAGGGCGGCCCCGAACCTGGTGACGTGGAACTGCAGTTCGAGATTCGGCCGGCCCGAGGCAGCCTCTTGCTGACGCCGGAGAAGGCGGTGGCCGCGGTACCGGAGGCCGATCCGGGGGACCAGATCTGGCGGGTTCGGACAGGAACTGGCCACCTCGGACAGGGCAATGGCTCTCCGAGGTGACCAGTTGGTGCTCTAGGTCGCTACTAGATGTCCGAGGGTCGCCGGTTGGGGGTCGGGGTTGTCGGGTACTACGCGGGTGCGTCGCCGTGGTCGGGGATCTCCAACTGGACACCGCCCTGCAGGGCGGACTGGTGGGCGTAGATGCCGGGGAGGGTGTAGCGGGCGGAGACCCAGGCGTTGATCGGCGGGAGGGTCTTGTCGGCGACCGCGCGGACGAAGTCGTCGGCGAGGAAGTGGTGTGACCCCTCGTGGCCGTTGTGCAGCCCGGCGAACTCGGCCGGCAGCCGGGTGCGGTCGTGGACCGGCGACAGGCCGGACCTGAAGGCGTCTCGCAGCGCCGGGTCGACGTTCGCCAGGTCGTCGTCGTCCAGTGAACTGCTCGGCTTGGTCTCCATCAGGTGGCTGACGTCCTCCACGCCATCCTTGGTCTGCCAGAGCGTGGTCGTGGCCAGCTGCTCGAAGCTGCCCTCGGTGCCGAACACCCGCAGCCGCGACTCGCGCAGGTGCGACGGGTAGCCGACGCGACGCATCTCGTTGGTCCGCATCACGCCGCCGTCGGCGAGCTTGAACAGCGCGGTCGCGTTGCTGAAGTCGTTGTCGAACTGGCTGATCTCCTTGTCGAAGACGCCGTCGCCGCGGTCGTCCTGGACACCGACGCAGGACACGTGGGTGGCGTGCTGACCGGTCACCGACAGGACGTTGCCGACGGCATGTGTCGGGTAGAGCATGGGCGGGAAGGAGGCGGTCTTCTTCCAGTCGTCGCCGCCGCTGTACTGGTACGCCGCGTAGAACCCCAGATCCATGTCGTGGACGTAGTCGCCTTCGGTGTAGAAGACGCGGCCGAAGTCACCGGCGGCGAGGCGCTGGCGGCAGTACACCGAGGACGGGTAGTAGAAGCTCGTCTCGCCCATCATGTAGGTCAGGCCGGTCTCCTTGACCAGCTCGATGATGCGCGCGATCTGGTTGGCCTCGATCGCCATCGGCACCGTCGAGTAGACGTGCTTGCCGGCCTCCAGGGCCTGGATCGCCATCTCGCCGTGCAGCCAGCGCTGGGTGAAGATCGCCACCGCGTCGACGTCGGAGGCGAGCATCTCCTCGAACGACTGGTAGGTGATCGAGATGCCCTGCTTCTCGGCCAGCTCAGCCAGCCGGTCGGGCAGGACGTCGGTCAGCCGGACGTCGGTGACGTCGGGATGCGCGGTCCACAGACGCAGGAACGAGGGGGCGAACTGGCCGGCTCCGACCATACCGATGCTGATGCTCATGAACCAAGGCAATCACACATTCTCTGAGCACGTAAGAACAATTTTGAACACTGAGATGTGAGATTGCTGGTGGCTGGGGTTTAAGGCGAAGGAGGGTCAGGGCGGCCGCTCGGCTGGTGTGTGGCGGCAGGGGGTGTCGAAGCGCTGACGAGGTGGTTGGAGCAGGCGCGGCGGGGTGCGCAAAGCAGGCGCCGGCGGCGGTTGGCCGCTAGCGCGGGCGGTTGATGGGTAGGCGGTTGGGGTGGTCCGTGGTTATGCCGTCTACGGCTAGGGCTACAGCCTCGGCGTACGTCGCTGCGTCGGGGACTGGCCAGGCGGTGACCCGGAGGTTGTGGGTGTGGAGGGTGGCTACCACATCCGGGGTCAGGTCGGTGATGCCGCAGAGGGCCCAGGTGGCGGCGGCGGTCTTGGTGCGGGTGATGATCTCGTCCACCGGAGGGGTGCGGGCGATGATCAGGCCGGTCTCGACCGATGGGAGCAGGCTGCGGATGGCCAGCAGGATGTCGGGCGATGAAGAAGTCACCAGAGTGCGATCCGCCAACGCGCTGTCCTTCAGGGACGCGGCCAGCAGGGGAACGGCTTCCACGGCCTTCACCTCGGCCTGGAAGCGAACAGGGATCGCCTCGACCGTCTCCGACCAGGTCGGGACGACTTCGCCGAGGCCCGCGTCCAGCGACCGGAGTACGGCGAATGGCAGTTCGGCGACCGCGCCGGTGCCGTTCGTCGTGCGATCGACGGTGGCGTCGTGCAGAACGACGAGTTCGCCGTCGGCGGTGACGCGCAGATCCAGCTCGATCTCGTCGCACCCGTCCGCGACGGCTCGGCGGAAGGAGCGCAGGGTGTTCTCCGGTTCGGAGCCGAGCGCCCCGCGATGGCCGGTGATGATCACAGCACCTTCTCCTCGTACTGGCGGCGTACTTCGTCCCCGATCGCGTCAAGCCGGCGAGCCACCGAACGGAAGACCTCGCGCGGCGCCGCGTTGTCGGCGTAGATCTGCTGCAGGCCGGTGTAGATCGCGACGTTGGAGTTCCGCCCGTAGAGCCTGATCGCGTCCTGCTGCCGGGCATTCGCGAGCTGCGCGATCGCGACCCCATAGTTCGGCTGCTCGGCGATCAGCTTCTTCAGCTCGGGGTCTTCGCGGGCCGCGTTCACCACCGGCAGGTAACCCGTCTGCGTCGTCCACCAAGCCGAGTTCTCCGGCCGGGCGAGGAAGGCCAAGAAGGCAGCGGCGGCCTGCTTGCGCTCGGCGGAGATGTTCCGCAGCATCCCGATCCCGCCACCGCCGGTCGCGATCCCGGCCGAGACTTCCGACGGGATGAAGCCGGCGCCGACCTCGAACTTCGCCTTGCTCGTGATGGTCTTCATGCCACCGGTCGACTCCTGGATGACGCCGACCAGCCCGTTGGCGAAGTCCGTGCTCGCGCTGCTGGCCATGTAGGCAAGCCCCAGCTCGTGCACCATCTGCCGTTGCCACTCGCCGGCAGCGACCGCGCCGTCCTGGTCGATCTTCACGTCGAGCCCGTCGGAGTACGCACCGCCGAACTGCCACACGTTGCCCTGGAACTGCCAGTCGCCGTCGATCTTCGCGAACGCGATCGTCCGCAGCGACCGTCCACCCGACTGCACCTTGGCGAGCTCCGGCCCCCATGACCGCAGCTCACTCCAGGTCCGCGGCGCGCGGTCCGGCAGTCCGGCCTTCGCGAACGCGTCCCGGTTGTAGTACATGATCGGCGTACTCCGGGCGAACGGCACCGCCCAGCTCTGGTCCTTGACGACGTACTCGCCGAACAGCTTCGGCTGGAAGACGGCTGGGCCGAAGCCGTCGGTGAAGTAGCCGTTCAGCGGTTCGAGCGCGTCGTTCAGGAAGAACCGTTCCCAGGTCACGTCGGACAGGACGGCCAGATCCGGCGCCTGCTTGGCGACCAGGGCGGCCGCGATCTTCTGCGCGACGTCGTCGTAGCTGCCCTGGAACTGCACCTCGACGTAGACGTCCTGCTGCGAATCGTTGAACTTGGCAACGAGGCTGTCGACCGCCTTGCCGTTCACCCCGCCGTACGGCGACCAGAAGACGACCCGGACCCGGTTCGCGTACTGCTTCGGCACGCTGCCGGCCGGCTGTGAGTAGATCGCGTCGATCGACCGATAGCCGCAACCGGTCAATGCCGACGCGGCGGCGAGTCCGAGGAAGCCGCGGCGCCTCATCCTTTCAACGCTCCTTGGGTAATCCCGCCCACGATGTAGCGCTGCGCGACCAGGAAGATCAACAGCATCGGCGCGAGTACGAGCAGCGTGCCGGCCATGATCGTTCCCCAGTTGGCCAGACCCTCCTCGTCCTTGAGGATCAGCAGCCCGACCGGCAGCGTCCGCATCTCGGCGGTGTTGGTGACGATCAGCGGCCAGACGAAGTTGTTCCACTCCTCGACCGCGGTGATCACCACGACGGTGATCAGCATCGGCCGCGACATCGGCAGCACCACTCGCCACAGCGTGCGCAGATGCCCGGCGCCGTCCACCGCGGCGGCGTCCGTCACCTCCGACGGCAGGGTGAGGAACTGCTGGCGCATCAGGAAGGTCGCGAACGCCGACCCGATGCCCGGAATGATCAACCCCGCATAGGTATTGATCCATCCCAGCGACGCCACCGTGAGGTAGTTCGGCAGCAGCGTCACGTGTCCCGGCACCATCATCGCGCCCAGGATCAGCAGGAACAGCACCTTCTTGAACGGGAACCGCAAGTACGCGAAGGCATAAGCAGTCAGTACTGCGTTCGCCACCTTGAGCACCGTTCCGGCGACGGTGATGATGGCCGAGTTGAGGAAGAACCGGTCGAATGGCGCCGCCTTCCAGGCCAGCGAGAAGTTCTCCCAGGTCAGCTGGTCCGGCCACCACACGGGCGGCCATTGGTAGATCTCGGCCGGCTGCTTGAACGCGGTACTGAGCAACCAGTACAGCGGTCCGAGGAAGATGGCGGCGACGCCCAGCAGAGCGACGTACTGGAGTGGTCTGGTCTTCATCGGTAGTGCACCCGCCTCTCCAGCACGCGAGCCTGGACGGTGGTGACGATCAGCAGGATGACGAACATGACGATCGACAGCGTCGCCGCCCGGCCGGCGTTGAACGCCTGGAAGCCTTCCTTGTAGATCGACCAGCTCAGTGTCGTGGTGGCGTCGCCCGGGCCGCCACCGGTCATCACCGCGATCACGTCGAAGGCCTGGAACGTCCCGATCACCGTGGTGATCAGCAGGAAGAACGTGATCGGCGCGAGCAATGGAAGCTTGATCGCGCGGAACCTGGTCCACGTGCCGGCGCCGTCGATCGCGGCGGCCTCGTCGAGTTCCTTCGGCAGGCCTTGCAGCCCGGCCAGGTAGATCAGCGCGGTGAATCCGGCGTTCTTCCACAGGTAGACGATGACGAGGCCGGGCAGTGCCCAGTCGGAGTTGTTCATCCAGTCCGGCGGCTCGCTGCCGAACGGTTCGATCAGCGCGCGCACCAGGCCGTAGCCCGGGTCGAAGATGAACAGCCAGATCGTCGCGACGGCCGCACCGGACAGGATGTGCGGCGCGAACGAGATCGTCCGGACCACCCCGCGGCCCTTCAGCGGCAGGTTGAACAGCAGCGCCAGCGCCAGCCCGATCAGCAGACTTCCGGCCACGATCAGCCCGGTGAAGACAATCGTGATCCAGAGCGTCTGGTGGAAGGCGGGATCGGTCAGCGTCCGGCGATAGTTGCTCAGTCCAACGAAGGTCGGCCGGGCCGCGATCATGTTCCAGTCGGTCAGGCTGAGGAACGCGTTGTAGAGGATCGGCCAGTAGGCGAACACCGCGATGACCAGCAGATTGGGTGCCACCAGCAGCGCGAACAGCCCGTACTCACGGCGCCGCCGGGTGAGCGCGCCATCGGCCGGTTTGGTAAGCACGCGGCGAAATTACCATCGTTTTATGGTGACGTATAGATAATCAGTGTGATTTTCTGACCAAACCCACAGGATCGCGACCCTCCAGATAGGCGGCCACCGCCTCGGCGGCGATGGAGCCGGCCCGGTGAGCGGTCTGCTTGGTGGCACCGGCCAAGTGCGGGGTCATCACCACATTGGGTGCCGTCAGCAACCGTGAGCCGGCCGGCAACGGCTCGACCGGGAAGACGTCGAAGGCCGCTGCGCCCAACTGGCCGGACTCCAGCGCATCCACGGTGGCGTCGTAGTCGAGCAAGCCACCACGAGCCGTGTTCACCAGTACTGCGCCCCGCCGCATCGTCGCGAGCTCCGCAACCCCGATCATCCCTCGCGTCTGGTCAGTCAGCCGGGCATGCAGGCTGACCACATCCGATTGCCTGAGCAACTCGTCGAGCGAGACCACCTCCATGCCGGGTGAGTTGGGATCGACAAAGGGATCCGCCACGAGCACCCGCGCCCCGAAAGCGATCATCACGCGAGCGACGCGGCGGCCGATCGCGCCGTACCCGACCAGCCCGACGGTCGCGCCATCCAGCTCTGACCCGCAATCGTCGTACGCATAGAGATCGCTGCGCCACTCCCCTTGCTCCAGCGTCTTCTGCAAGCGGGGAAGGTTGCGCAGGGCACCCAACATCAGCGTGACGGCATGCTCGGCGGCCGCGCCCGCGTTCCTGCCGGGCGTCGACGACACGATCACGCCGCGTTTAGTTGCCGCAGGCACGTTCACGTTGACCGGGCCGCCGCGACAGCAGACCAGGAACCGCAGGTCCGGCGCGGATTCCAGCACCCTTTCGGTGAAGGGCCCCATCTGCGTGATCGCCAGCTCGGCACCGGGCAATGCGGCGATCAGCTGGTCTTCGGCATCGCTCGCCTCGTCCACCTCGGCCACCCGCCCGAACGGCGTGAGCGGCCACGGCAGAGTGACCCGGCGGAAGTCGAAGGCGACGTCTGGCAAGGCCGATGTCAACGCCGCTTCAAGAAGGTCGTTGCCGACGAAGTGGTCGCCGGCGAGCAGGGTGCTGATTGTTCTCATCAAGCTCCAGAAGATCGGGCAGTGGGGGCCGGGTCGGCCCAGCGAGGACGGGCCGCATCGCTGCGGCGCAGGTAGTGGGCGAAGCCCTCGTCGTAGAAGGCGGCACGCGAAGGATCAGGGTCGATCTGCCTGGTCTCGGCGATCCATTCGGGGCCGGTCGTGACCTTGGCGGCGAGCCGCGCGCCGATCACGGCTCCGCGGGCGGCGACCTGCGATGCCTCGGTCGTGTGCAGCGGACTGTTCAACACGTCGGCGAGGATCTGCGTCCACTCGCGACTGTTCGCACCTCCGCCGCAGACGGTCACCTTGCCCGTCCAGCCTGCCGCTTCGAGGCAGTGCCGAGCGGCGTACGCGATGCCTTCGCAGGTCGCGCGGACCACGTCAGCCTGCGTGGTGGAGAGGGAGATCCCGTCGATGGTTCCGCGGGCGCCGGTGTCCACGAAGGGTGCTCTCTCCCCTGCCTCGGAGAGATAGGGCAACACAGTCACGCCGTTGGCTCCCGCTGGGCTCTCGGCGAGCAAGGCGGGCAACTGCGCGACGCCTACGCCGACCAGGGCGAGCACCCGATCGAGAGCGGCCGTACCGACCATCGCCGGCATCGCGCGCAACCACACGCCAGGGGTCCAAGTACCAAGGAACAGACCAGCAGGCTCACCGTCCACCGGCAGCTCACGGGTGATCACCTGGCAAGCGAGCGTCGTACCGACTGTGAGGAGCGCATCGCCGACTTCACTCACGCCGGCCCCTAGTGCGGCGGCTGGAAGGTCGTAAGGGCCGGATGACACGCGAGTGTTCAAAGGGAGGCCGAGTGATGGGTCGCGGAGTTCGCCGACCGGGCCGTCCGGAGCGACGGGGGCGAGAAGGTGTTGCCAGTCGGTAAGACCGCAGGCGCTCAGGGCATCGGCGTCATAGACGTTGATGCGTGGGTCGAGGAAGGGCGCTGACCCGTCCGAGACGTCCGTGGCCCGTACGCCGGTGAGCCGTTGCATCACGACGTCCTTGCAGTAGGCCGCGGTCGCCGCGCGACGCAGTACGTCAGGCTCTTCAGCCAGTACTGCGGCCAGCAGCGGCCCGGAAGCGCCAGGAAACATCCGATTGCCAGATCGCCGGAAGACCTGCTCGGCAACCCCATCGGACGTCCAGCGCTCGAGGATCGCGCTACTGCGCGCGTCCAGCCACGAGATCGCCGGCCGTACGGGTCTGCCGTCGGAGTCGACGAGCCACAACCCGTCGCCTTGTGCGGTGATCGCCAGCAGCTCAGGATCAGCAGTCACCGAACCCATCAGCTCGGCGACCACCTCGTTGACCGAGGCAACGATCTCGTCGGTGTCGTGTTCGAAGCGGCCCGGACCGGGACGGTTCAGGCGGGTCGGCCTGGAGGTCTCCGCCACCTGGCGGCCCGACTCGTCGAAGGCCACCGCCTTGGTGACCGTCGTACCGACATCAACTCCCACATCCATCCGAGACTCCCCTCACTGAAGCCAGGCCGGCAGAACTACAGCGGCGCGACCTCCACCGTGGTGCCGTGGTCGCGAAGTGCCTTGATCAGGTCGGCGGGCGTCTTCTCGTCCACCACGACGACGTCGAAGTCGGCCAGTGGCGCCAACCGGTGCAGCGCGGTCCGCTGCAGCTTGCCGTGGTCGACGAGCAGCACCTTCGTGCGCGCCGAGCGCAGCATGGCCTGCTTGACCAGCACGATCTCCTCTTCCTGATGGAAGGCATGCGTCGCCGAGACCGCGGACACGCTGCAGAACAGCAGGTCGGTGTGCAGCGCCTCAACCGCCTGCGCGCACGGCATGCCGCCGAACGAGTCGTGCGTCGGCGAGTAGATGCCGCCCAGCGCCAGCAGGGTGACGTCGCGCAGTTCGGTCAGCCGGGTGATGGCCGGCAGGAAATTCGTTGCCACAGTCAATGGAGTGATGTCCTCGAACAGCTCGACCAGGGCGAGTGCGCTGGTCGAGTCGTCGAGCATCACCGACATCCCGGGCTCGATCATCGCGCGGGCATGCCGGGCCAGCGCGGCCTTCTCCGCCTGCGCGGTGTTCAGCCGGTACGCGACGTTGCTCTCGAACACGCTCGTCGGCTGGGCCGTCACGCCGCCGCGGTACTTGCGGACGACGCCCTGGCGCTCCAGCTCGTCGAGGTCGCGGTGCACCGTCATCACGCTGACCCCGAACGCCTCGACCAGGTCGTTCGCCGAGACCGAGCCGTGCTCGACGACGTACGCGGCGATCTCGGCCTGGCGCCGGGCGGGCCGGCTCAGCTCAGAGGTGTCGACCGTGTCAGAACTCATCGCGGGATCTCCATTCGCACAGCTGGGGTGTTGAACGCCTCGAGGCCCACTGTGCCGTCCTGCCAGCGCAACCGCACCAGCGCCGCGGGACCGAGGGCCGGAAGAAGTCTGCGGTACTCCTTCAGCTCCAGCCCGAGCACCCGGCAGACGAGCAGCCGGATCAGCGTGTTGTGCGCGACCACCAGTACCTTCCGGCCTTGGTGCTCGCGACCGATCTGGTGGAACGCCTCCTCGACGCGATCCGCCGCGGCAGCCGGATCCTCGCCGCCCGGGAAGTGCCGGCCGACCGGATCGAGCTCGAACGCCTTGGCGACGTCCGGCGGCAGCTCGCTGAGGCTGAGCCCTTCGGCCGACCCGAAGTCGACCTCGCGCAGCCGGTCGTCCAGCACCGGAGTGAGGGCGAGCGCCTGAGCCGTCGGCGTGATGGTCTGCCGCGCCCGCAGCATCGGCGACGACCAGAGCGCGTCGGGAGCGAAGTCCTCGGCCCACTCCTTCAGGTACTGCGCCTGGACCGTGCCGACCCCGTCGATCGGCAGATCCGTCGACCCCGTGTACCGGTTGCCATGGTGCCATTCGGTCCGCCCGTGCCGAGCGAGTACGACGATCGTCTTCATCCGCGATACCCCCGCCGATCCAGCTCCGCCACGAATTCGCCGTACAGGGTGGTCAGTCGTTCCTGCGGTCGCGGTTCGAGGACGCGGTCGACGCGGACCATCCGCGCGGCCGTCTCGGTCACAGACCCACCGGCGGAGGCCGCGAGCACAGCCATCCCGTACGCCGGGTCCGCGGCGGCCGGGAGCTCGACCGGTACGCCGAGGAAATCGGCGCGCAACTGGTTCCAGTAGCCACTCCGGACCGCTCCCCCGGTGAGCGAGACGGATCGGACCGGATCGGCACCGAGGTGTTCCAGGTGCTCGAACGCGAGCTTCTCGATGAAGGCGACGCCCTGCAGGACCGCGCAGTACCGGTGCAGGTCGTCAGGGAGGTCGCCCAGCTCGAACCGCTCGGCTGTCGGCGCGACGAAGGGGAAGCGCTCGCCTCGGCCGGTGATCGGGTAGATGACCGCATCGATCGCACCCAGCTCACGAGCAGCCTGGTCGAGAGCGTCGAGGTCAGCGCCGGGCAGCATCGCGGTGAGCGCTCCGGCGCCGGTGTTGGAGGCGCCGCCGGGGAGCCAGCCGCCGTCGGGATGGCGATGACTGTAGACGGCTCCGGTCGGGTCGGTCAGCAGGTCCTTGCTGACACCTTTGAGGACGAGAGTGGTGCCGAGGACCGAGTTCCAGGCGCCCGGAGCGAGCGCGCCCGCGGCGATCTGGGCGGCGCATCCGTCGGTCATGCCGGCGTAGACCGGCGTACCGGCGGGGACCCCCGTGACCTGCGCTTTTGCCGTGTAGACGCGGCCGAGCTCGGCTCCCGGGCGGACGACCTCGGGCAGGATCTCGGCCGGGATACCGAGGCTGTCGAAGGCGTCCACCGGCCAACTGTCGGCGATCAGGTCGTAGCCGGTTTTGAGCGCGTGACTCGTGTCCGTGGCGACCGGCCCGCCGATCAGGTGGGCCGCGACGACATCCGCGCTGTGGGCGATGCGGCCGGCGTGCTGCTCGAGAAGCCAGAGGATCTTGGGCAGCGCCCAGGTCGGCTGCATCGCGGTGGACCAGCGATCGGGGTCGGCCTTCACGATGCGATCGAGATACGAGGCGGCCCGCGCATCGTCGTACATGAGTGCCGGAGTGGTCGGCGCACCCGAGTCATCGGTGAGCAGGACCGTTCCGGAGGTGGAGCAGATGGCGACACCCTGTACTGCGGGCGTCGCGACCTCGGCGAGAGTGGCGTCGACCGCGGCGAGCCAGTCGCGCGGGTTCTGCTCGTGGCGGGCGCCGTCGCGGCGGCTGGTCAGCGGGCGGGAGGCGCGGGCGAGGACGGTACCGCTGGCATCGACCAGAACGGACCGAACGCTCTGCGTCCCAAGGTCCACACCAATCCACGCAGGAGGACGCACAGACCGCACTCCCCTCCGCGACAAAGCTGATGTTAGTTACGTTGGTAACATAACATCAGTTCGCGATAAGAGCAGCTCAGCCGTGCATCAGCAGGAGCGACCGATCCGCGGTCGCGAGTTCGAGCCGGCCGGCGTCGACGGCGCCGTACGCGCCGATCGGGCCACTGGCCTTGCGGCCGTGCCGGTTGAGCCAGAATCCCCAGCCCGCGGGAGCATCCGGCCACTCGGGGTCGGGCTCCCAGCCGAGCGGCGGCCGCCAGGCGGCGGTCGGCGGCTCGGGCCAGCTGGGCGGTGAGTTGAATCGATGCACGGGTGGCCTTTCCCCAGAGATTCGGTGACATCCCCAGGAGATCCGATGATGATCAGCAGTTGTCTGACAGGTCAACGACCGGCTGGATCGAACGTCACGCCTAAATCTTGGTAAAGATTATTGGCTCGAGCGCTACTCTGGCTACGGCTGTGACCCTTGACATCTGCGGCTCACGGGCAGACGGTGAACTCAATCGATCGGCATCGTGGGGGGACCATGGATTCTGATCTGTGGAGCACGTCCTGTACGCCGCGGGAGATCGCGACGGGGGACTTCCAGGGATTGAGCGCGCGCGGGCTTTATCGCGTCCGGCTGGACCTGACCGGCATCGCCGGCGATCCGGCCAAACTGCACGAACTGCTGGTCGCGGTCCAGACCCTGCGACGGATCGGGATCCTGGTCGAGTACGAGATCGACCTGTTCGGCGGATCGCCGAGGTTCGCCACCGTCCGGGACAACGTGGCGCTGGTGCGCGCGATCGTCGCGGACGGCACGACGCCGGCCACCTTCACCGTCAGCCCAGGATCCGGGGGCAGCTCACCCTGGGTCGACGACTACCGGGAACGCGTCGGCGTCGCGGTCCAGCCGTGGCTGACCGGGCTGTCCGTCCAACTCGCGGAGGCATGGTCGGAGCTCGTCCTGGGCGAACGGCTGAAGCGGCGGCAGGACGGCGTCGCGGCGTACCGGATCGCCTTGCAACGGCTGACGCTGCGGAGCAATACCGAACTGCTGAACCTGGTCGCCGACAGCGCCCGCGAGTACGAGCTGACCGGCGACACCCAGCTGCTCGAGCACGACCTGGTCGCGCCTCGCGCCGGGCTGCTGACCGAGACATTGCTTGCCTTGAGCAACAAATTCCGGCTGAGCAACATCTCGGCGGGCAACGCTCAGGCGGCCAAACCGCTTTCGCTCAAGCGGGTCGGGTAGACGCCGGCCGCGATCGCCTGGTCGAGGGCGGCCAGCTGGGTGCAGGCGGCGGACAGTGCCTCGGTCTGCGTGCGGCAGCCGTCGACGTACCAGAACGGGTCGTCGGGCTGGCGGTCGTCGGCATCGTCGATGTCGGCGTACCAGCAGTCCATGCCGCCGCGGCAGTAGTAGTGCACCACGCGAACCTTGAGCTTCATGCGGTCTAGGACGTCCCCCATATCCACCATGGTTCCCTGCCGGCCGGAACCTGGCGAACCATTTGATCATGGTGTGAACTGTTTACGGCGGGTGTTCTATCGTTGTAAAACGGCACATGAAGTTCACCCGCCCCGCTGTGCTCACGCTGGCCGCCCTGGCCGCCGCCGTGCTGATGACTGGACTGCCGGCCGCCCCCGCGCCGGCGATGGAGAAACCCGTGGAGAACGCGGTGCTCGCTCAGACCTTCCGCAACCCGGTCAACCCGGGTGCCGATCCGTCGCTGTTCTACTACGGCGGCCGGTACCACGTGGCGACCACGACCGGCGACCACATCGGCATCTGGTCGTCACCGAGCTTGGCGACGCTACTGGTCGCTCCGGAGAAGGTGGTCTGGCGGGACTCCGACCCGAGCCGGAACACCCAGATGTGGGCGCCGGCGTTCCGGCACGTCGGCAACCGCTGGTACATCTACTACACCGCTTCCGACGGAGTGGACGCGAACCACCGGATGTACGTCCTGGAGTCAGCCGGCGACGACCCGACCGGGCCGTACAGCTTCAAGGCGAAGATCGCGGACTTCGGCCAGTACGCCATCGACGGCGAACCGATCACGCACAACGGTCAGCAGTACTTCGTCTGGACCGGTCCCGGTCGTGGTCAGGGTGGACCGGCGCAGCTCTACATCGTGCGGATGAGCAATCCGTGGACGGCGACCGGCTCCCGGGTCGCGATCCCCGCCAGCGGGGGTTGCACCGAAGTACGGGAGGGTCCGACGCCGTTGTATCGCAACGGGCGGACGTTCCTCACCTACTCCACCTGCGACACCGGGAAGCCGGACTACCAGCTGTGGATGAAGAGCATCGCGAACGGCGCTGACCCGATGGTCGCGTCGAACTGGGTCCAGCACGCGGGCCCGATCTTCTCCCGCAACAACGCGGCCGGGGTCTGGGGACCAGGGCATCACTCGTTCTTCCAGTCCCCCGACGGCACCCAGGACTGGATCGCGTACCACGGCAAGAACACCAGCACCTACACCTACGGCTTCCGCACCTCGCGGGTCCAGAAGATCAGCTGGAACGCCGACGGCACCCCGAACCTCGGCAGCCCACTCGCAGCTGGAGCCACCCAGACGCTGCCCTCGGGCGATCCCGGCGCCACCACCTCGGTCATCAACGACACCGACGTCGGCACCGGCCAGAGCCAGATCCAGTACGCCGGCAACTGGTCGTCCGGCTCCGGTTGCGGGAACCAGTGTTTCTGGAGCAACGACCACTGGAGCAACGAGGTCAACGCCTCGGCGACGATCCGGTTCACCGGCACCAAGGTCGCGCTGCTCAGCGTGGTGGACGTAGGCAACGGCATCGCCGGCATCTCCATCGACGGCGGCGCCGAGCAACGCATCGACTACTACAGCTCAATCCGCGTCGGCGAGCAGCTCGTCTACGTCAGCCCGACCCTGCCCGCCGGCCCCCACACCCTCAAGGTACGCGTCACAGGCGATAAGAACCCGTCATCCTCCAACACAGTCATCAGCCTGGACAGGATCGAGGTGTACTGAAGAGCCCGGACCGCCAACACTCACAAAGGTCGTTCGCTGGAGGACGCCGCCGCTCAGGACGACCGCGAAGGTGGCCCTTCGCGGAGCTTTGTGAGTGTGGGCGGTCCGGGGCTGTGGACAACCACCGACGCGCAGCGCCGGTTTCCTGCACCCTGGTGTGATGGCTGATGTTGTGGAGGTGCTGTCGCAGCGAGGCGGGAGTGCGGGCCTTTGCGGACCTGCGAGCTGCCGTGTCCGCGCGCAGTATCCGGAACGCGCTGCAGGCCGGCCAGATCCGTCGGGTGGCGAAGGGGGTCTATGCGGTCCCGGAGGCTCCGGCTGCGTTGACCGCGGCTCGGAGCCAGCGCGGGGTCGTTTCTCACCTCAGCGCCGCACAGCACTGGGGGATGCAGATGATCACTCCACCAACGCTGCCTCATGTCACGGTGCCGCGCGGGCAGGTCCGGTTGGCGACCGGGCAGAAGTGTTTGCTGCATTGGTCGGCCGCGCCGTCCATTGACGACGTCACCACTCCCACCCACACCGTTCTCGACTGCATCAGGAGCCTGCCCCTGGCAGAGGCTCTCGCGGTCGCCGATTCCGCCCTGCGCCAGGACATCGTCGACGCCGACGACTTGTTCGCCGCCGCGGCAGCATTGCGCGGGGCGCATCGGCGGCGGATCCGGGAAGTGGTGGCGCTGGCCGACCGGCGGGCCGAGTCGGTGCTGGAGTCAGCCCTGCGAGCGATTCTGATCGAGGCCGGCATCGAAGGATTCGAACCTCAGTACGCCGTCCGTGACGGTGACTTCTCAGCGCGCCTCGACCTCGGTCATCCGAGGCTAAGGCTCGCTCTCGAGGCCGAGGGGTTCGAGTTTCACGGCACCCGGCAGGCGCTCGTCAAGGACTGCCGCCGGCACGTGAACCTCAGCATCCGCGGCTGGACTCTGCTTCGGTTCAGTTGGGAGGACGTCATGTACGACAAGGACTGGGTGGCCGGGGTGGTTGGCGGGGCGACCGGACTTCCCCCACTCACAAAGCCGCTCCAGGTGGCCGCCTGACGACTCCGTTGAGCGTGCCGACGACCCTAGAACAGATCTTTGTGAGTGGGGGCGGTCCGGCACTAACCGTAGACCTCCAGCTCTACAACACGGGAATACGTCAGGCCTTCGTTGCTGGCCAGGGTGAGGATCCGGACCGCGGTGGCCGTGACCGGAGTGAACGTCGAACTGGTCAGGCCGGACATGTTGCCGCGGACCTGGGCGACTGCCTGCCAGCTGCCATTGACCTGGGCGACGACATCCCAGTCCTTCAGGCCGTACTTCGCTGCCGGGTACTGCTTGGAGTTGAGGGTGTAGAGGTCTACGCGGCCGACGGTCTGGGGCTGGTCGAAGGTGACTTGTAGCCAGTCCGGGAAGTTGCCTCGGGTGGAGTCGTTCCAGCCGGTGGTCTTGCCCCAGTGCTCTGAGTCGCGGTCGCCGTCGACCGCGCCGCAGGCCGGGTAGTTGGGCAGGTGCTCAGTGGATGCGGTCACGGGGACGAAGCGGGCGAGGTTGCCGGTGGTGTCGACCGGCGCCTCGCCGACCTCGACGGGCAGAGTGAGTTTCTGGTCCCCTGCCTTGATGGAAATCGCGTACTTGCCCGGCGCAGTCCCGCGAGGAGCGTTGACGTCGATCCGGACCTTGAGCGTGTAGCCGGGTGGCAGGTAGCTCGACACCAGGCTGCGCGACAGTGTCAGCGGGGTCGCCGCCTCGAGGAACGCATCGGCGTACACGGCGGTTTTTCCGGTGTTGCCGAAGCGGAGCTCGAAGCCCTGCTTGGCGCATGGCACCGGAGTGACGGCGACTTGGGCGACGTCGGCGGACAGGGTCAGACCTCGTTGGACAGAACGGTCTGCGACGGCCGGGCCGGTGGTAGCGATCCCGGCGACCACGGCGACTATCAGGGCAAGCGTGCGGCTTCTCATCGCTCCTCCAGACCAGGATTGCCGGCTTCCACCACGAACGAGCGGACCGTCGAGATCGGCGCTCCTGGTTTGTCGACGTAGGGCACCATCCGGCAGTCGACCTGGAGCTGCGAGTCGTCGAAGCGGAGGACGGAATAGCCGCGGCGTTCGTCGACGAACTTGAGGTGCGGGTTGCCGTCGAGGAACTTCTGCCCGTTGGCCGACACCGGTACGCCGTTGCCGCCGCTGCTGAACGAGGTCGGCACGATCTCCACGCCATAGGTCTGCGAGTCGGGATCGGCGAAGTCGCGCTTCATCTCCAGCGCGTACCCCGCGTGCACATCGCCGGTCAGCACGACGGGATTGCGGTGCCGGTTGGCGGCGAGCCCGTCGAGCATCACCTTCTGCTCGGCGCCGTAGCCGTCCCAGGCGTCCATGTTGTAGAGATCCGCCGGCGTGGGGTCCAGGTCCATCCGGCTCATGATCACCTGGTTGGCCAGCACGTTCCAGGTGGTGCGGGAACGGTTGAGGCCTTGCAGGTACCACTGCGTCTGCTGCTGGCCGGCCAGTACACGCGCCGGGTCCCGGCGAGCAGCGGAGTCGACCTTCCAGCCATCACCGGATGCCTGGTCCGACCTGTACTGGCGTGTGTCCAGCACACTTAGCTCCGCCAGCCGCCCGAAGGTGAAACGCCTGTAGAGCTGGTAGTTCGGACCTTGTGGTGCTGGGCCACGCAGCGGCAGGTGTTCCCAGTACGCGCGGTACGCGTTGGCCCGGCGTACGAGGAAGTCTTCTACTGGAGCGTTGGACTTGGACACCGCCGCGGCATAGTTGTCCTGTACTTCGTGGTCGTCCCAGGTCGTGATCCAGGCCGCGTTCTGGTGGGCGGCCTGTAGGTCGGGGTCGGACTTGTAGAGCGCGTACTGGAGCCGGTAGCGGTCCAGTGTGTCCGCCTCGGTGCGGAACTGGCTGGGCACCGGTGTGGTCACGTTGCGGAGGCCGCCGGCGGCGGAGATGCCGAACTCGTAGATGTAGTCGCCCAGGAACACCACCGCGTCGACGTCCTCGTTCGCCAGGTGCCGCTGTGCCGTGTAGTAGCCGTCGGTCCAAGCCTGGCAAGAGCTCACACCCAACGTGAGCTGTCCGCCTTGCTGGCCGGGCGCGGGCGCAGTACGGGTTCTGCCTGTCGGGCTGAGGTAGCCGTCGACTCGGAAGCGGTACCAGTAGTGGCGGCCGGCCTCTAGCCCTCGTACGTCGACGTGCACGCTATGGGCGAACTCTGGTCGGGCAGTGGCACGACCGGCGCGCACCACACGCCGGAAGTGCTCGTCGGTGGCGACTTGCCACTCGACTCCCACCTCCTTGTACGGCGCTCCGCCGAGCGGCTCGTAAGGCTTGGGCGCCAGGCGGGTCCAGATGACGACTGCATCCGGCAGTGGGTCGCCGGAGGCCACGCCGAGGGTGAACGGGTTGCCGGTGAGGCCACCGGACCCGCCACTGCCGATCGCTGTGCCTGGCAGGTTGGTACCGAACGCCACCGCGGTGGCGGCGCCGGTGAGGGTGAGGAAGCGACGCCGGGCCAGCCTCACCGCGGGTCGGAGATTCTCGGTCACGTGATCAACCCTTCAGTCCGCTGGAGAATCCGCGGATGACGTAGCGCTGGAGGACCAGGAAGACGAGCAGGATGGGCAAAGCGGCCAGTACGAGGCCGGCGGCGACCAGGCCGTAGTCGGAGGTGTACTCGTTGACGAAGGCGAAGACCCGGACCGGTACCGTCTCGCGGCCGGAGCCGCCCAGGTAGAGCAGCGGGGTGAAGAAGTCGTTCCAGATGTGCACCGCGTTGAGGATCAGCACGGTGCCCGTGATCGGCCGGAGCAGCGGGAAGATCACATGCACGAAGGCCTGCAGGTGGGAGGCGCCGTCGATCAGCGCCGCATTGGTGTAGTCGGCGGGCAGCGAGCGGATGAAGCCGGTGTAGAGGAACACGGTGAACGGCAGCTGGATCCCTGTGTAGAAAAGGATCATGCCCTGGTAGGTGCCGAGCAGGCCGAGATCGTTGACGAGCTGGTAGAGCGGGATCATGCCCAGCTGGAACGGCAGGATGATGCCGACCAGGAAGAGGATGTAGAGGCTGTAGCTCAGCCTCCCGGCCTTCCTGGCCAGGAAGTACGCCGCGAGCGAGCCGAGCACGATCAGCGCCAGCACGCTGGCGACCGTGATCAAGGTGCTGTTGAGCAGAGCGGAGCTGAGCGACGCCGACTCCCAGGCGGTACCGAAGCTGCCCACCGAGGGCGGATCCGGCAGCGACAACGGCTTGTTCGCGATCTGCTCCGGGTCTTTGAAGGCCAGCGTCACGAGCGCGTAGACGGGGAACAGGAAGGCGACGGCGAGCGCCACCATCACGATCTCCAGCACGAACGTGCGCGGGCGGTACCTGGTCCTCATGCTGCCGTCTCCCGGGAACGCAGATAGGCGAGCTGGATGAACGAGACGGCGGCGACGAAGAGCGCCAGCACCAGCGCGACCGCGGTGCTGTAGCCGAACTTCCCGAACACGAACGCCTGCTTGTAGAGCACGGTCGACAACGTGTCGGTCGCGTAGCCTGGACCGCCGTTCGTCATCGCGATGATCTGGGTGAACAAGGTCAGACCGCCGACGGTCGACAGCATGACGTTGATCGTCAGCGCCGGAGCCAGCAACGGCCAGGTGATGTGCCGGAACCGGGCGGCGGTGCCGGCACCGTCGACCATCGCCGACTCGTGTAGCTCTTGCGGGACGCCTTCGAGGCCGGCCAGGAAGATCACCATCGAGTAGCCCGCGCACTGCCAGATCACCGTGAACGCGACCGACCAGATCGCGATCGACGGATTGCCCAGCCAGTCCTGCCGGAGTGCGCCGAGCCCGACCGCGTTCAGGGCCGCGTTCAGGCCCGCGTCCGGCGCCGGGTTGTAGACGTACTTCCAGAGGAAGGCCACCATCACCGGGCTAACCACCATCGGGGCGAAGAAGATCACCCGCAGGATCATCCGGCTCTTGATCGTGGTGTGCACGCCTAGCGCGAGCAGCAGACCGAGACCCGTCTGCACCACCACGATCGCCGCGGTCAGCAACAGGGTGTTGCGGATCGCGCCGAGCGCCTGGTCGTCGTGGATCAGCTGCTGGAAGTTGGCGAGCCCGACGAAGGACCGCTGCTCCCCCACACCCGACCAGTCGGTGAAGGCCGACCCCGCGCCGACGATGCTCGGATAGAGCATCACCAGCGCGTAGACGACCAACGCCGGCGCCGCGAACAACCACGGCGGCGCGATGCCACTCCGGCGACCCGCTCGTTTCGCCGGCGTCTGGGGCTTGGCAGCTGGCGGCGTGATGACTGCCGTCATGCCGTCTTCTTGTAGGCGTCGTCCATTTTCTTCAGAGCGCCTTCGACAGTGGTCTTCCCACCCAGCAGCTCTTGTACTACGGCGAAGTGCGTCGGCTGGACCTCGGCGTTGGGCCAGCGCTGGTCCATGAACGGGACGGCCTTGTCATCGGCCAGGTAGGGCAGGAAGGGCTTGAGCACCGGGTCGACCTTCGCCTCGCCTTCGGAGTACAGGGGAACGCAGGCGACTGCCTCGGCCCAGGCGTTGATCTGTTCGGGCTGCCCGCAGAACTCGAGGAACTTGCGCGCCTCGTCGGCCTTCTTGCTCTTCGCGCTGACGCCCAGGCCGACCACGATGCCGCCGGGGATCCAGTTGTCGGCGGCGACGTCGGTCGCCGGGAGCGGGAACATGCCGAGGTCGTCGGGTGACGGCGCGGCCGCGCGGTAGGCCTGCAGGACGGCGGAGACCTGGACGGCCATCGCGGCCTTGCCGGTGCCGACCATCGAGGTGGCCTGCTCGTACGTCGTACCGTTCGGGTTGTCGTTGAAGAAGCCGCGCTTCTGCAGTTCGAGGTACTTGTTCATCGCGTCGGCCCAGCCGGAACCGGCGAAGGTCTCGGACCCGGCCGCCATCTTGTCGTCGAAGTCGGGCTGCTTGGCGTAGACGGTGCCCGGTACGAGCGCGTAGTTGATCAGCTGAGTCACCCAGGGCGTCTGGGCGCCGAGGGCGAGCGGGATGATGCCCTTCTTCTTCAGGGTCTCGCAGACCGTGAGCAACTCGCTCCAGGTGGTAGGGATCTCCACCCCGGCCTTGGCGAACGCCTTCTTGTTGTAGATCGCGCCGAGCACGCTCGTCCCCGGCGAGAAGATGTGCGTCTTGCCATCCTGCTGGTAGGCGCCCTTGAAACCAGCCGGGATCTTCTGGGTCCAGGCCTGCTCGCTGAGGTCCGCGAGCAGGTTGGCCTTGCTGAGCTGGACCATCGACATCGCGCTGCCGTTGCCGGGGTAGACGGCATGCAGGTCCGGCGCGTTGCCCGCCGCGAGCTGGGCGCGGAGAGCGGTCTGCAGCTGGTCGGCCGGCGAGAAGGACAGGTTGAACTCGAACGAGCCGTTCTGCTTCTTGTACTCGTCGAGCGCCTTGCGCAGGCCGGCCTCCTGACTGCCCGCGCCGATGACCTTCAAGGGGCCGCTGCTGCCGCCGCTCGAGTTGCCACCACCGCAACTCGCGAGGGCGCCGGCCGCCGCGGCGCCACCCATCAACTGCAGGAGTCGCCGCCGGCTGAACGGCGTACGGATGATCTCGGATGCCACGGTTCCTCCTGAGCCCGGGGCGCTGAGGCCCCGCGGGAAATATCACCGCTGGATGTGAACAGAACGTGAAGAAGTGTTATATTCCCCACTCGGCGTAAGCTACGAAGAGCCGAGACGGCCTGTCAAGGGTTCGCGGGTCACCGCTTGAAAGGATTCAGTAGGGCCGCGCTGGTAGTTGCCTGAGAAGATGGCGGGGTGCCTGAGACCACTCGTGCCCTGCTGACCGCGCAGGCCGCCGCCTGGCAGCGGATCCTGGACCACCCGTTCGTCTCCCGGACCTCCGCCGGCTCGTTGCCCAAGGCCACCTTCGACCGCTGGATCGCCGAGGACTGTTTTTTCGTCCGGTCCTTCCAGCGGTACCTCGAAACGCTCTCCGCGGTGGCCCCTGACGACGAGGCCAGAAAGGTCCTCGCCGGCGGGCTGGCTGCGCTGGCGCCAGAGCTCGCGCTGTTCGAGCGGGCGGCCGCCGAGCGAGGTGTCGACCTCACCGCTGAGCCCTCGCTGCTCAACCTGGGCTACTCGTCATACCTGTTCACCTCTGTCGAGGAAGGTTGGCCTGTCGGCATCACCGTGCTCTACGCCGTCGAGAAGGCGTACTACGACGCCTGGGCCTCCGTGCGCGACACGACCGGAGCCGATACGCAGTACGCGGGTTTCATCGCGAACTGGTCGTCGCCGGAGTTCGCGGCGTACGTCGATCAACTGGCCGGCCTCGTCGATCGCGAGACGCTGACGCCGGCGATGACCCTGGCCTTCGACCGGGTACTCCGCTTCGAGATCGCCTTCTGGGATCTGGTGTCGGCGTGAAGACCCCGGTCCTGGTCGTCGGCATCGTGCTGCTCGGAATCGCCGGCGCAGGCGCGGGGTACTACGGCGGTCTGCTGACTGAGCCCGGTCCAACCCCGATCGGCGTCGCTGCCGGGCCACTGGCGACGGGGCAGGAGCCCACCAAGACGCCGTCGGCCTCGCCGTCCATCCCGTTGTCGCGAAAGACGCCGAAGCCGAGCACCATCTCGCCGTTGCTGGCCGACGACCTGCGGTTCAAGACGCGCAACTTCTCCGTCGAGGGGACGACCGCGGAGCAGGTCCGGCTGTCGATCAAGACGCCGTCGAACTGGCAACTGACGTCCTCGCCGAAGACCCCGGACGAGGTGAAGTACCTCGACCCGCTGAAGGAACGCGCGGTTCGCGTGCAGTCCGGGTTCCCGCCCGACAAGTCCGTGCTGCAGTCGCGGCTCGAGATCGTCAAGGGACTGCTGGAGAGCCAGCCGTACCAGAACGACGTACAGATCAAGTTCCAGGGTGAGAGCCAGGTCGAGGGCGACGACGGCCGGATGCGGATGGTGTCGACGCTGGTCTACACCTACATCCCGATCGACGTCGTCCGCTACGTGATCGTCCGCTGGGTGGCGACCGGGGACGACGACAAGGCGACCGTGGAGATGAGCATCGCCGGGCTGCCGCAGGACGTGAAGGCGCTGAACGAGGTCCTCGACCAGGCCACCCGGTCGGTGAAGTTCCGCGACTGACCCGGGCGGTACGGCCCGATCGAGCGATCTGTGGTCGAGGCCGAACCTTTTCCCGGTTTACGGTGTCCAAGGACATATCGGGGGCGGACCGTGAGGAGGGGTGGTCGTGACCGGCAGGGGGTTCGGACGCGCGCTGCTCGGTTCTGGCCTGCTCGTAGTCACTCTGCTGGGGGGAGCAGGGGGCTACGGGCTGGGGCTGCTGACGACTGACCAGCGGGCATCGGCGGGTGTCGCCGCCGCGCCACTTGCGCCGGCCGCTTCGGCCAAGACGACCACGCCGCCGCCCAAGAAGCTCATCCCGGACGACAGCGAGCCGCTCCAGGCGGAGGACATCCGCTACAAGACCCGCGAGTTCACCGTGATCTACAGGCTCGAGTCGCGGGTCAAGGTGCGGGTGCCCGGTAATTGGGACCCGGCTCTGCAGGATCCGCCGAAGGAGATGCGGTTCAACGAGCCGGCCCGGAAGCGCTTGGTCCGGATTCAGGCCGGCTTCACCATCGAACGCCCGCCCGAGGAGTCGATGGACATCCGGATCGGCGTCCTGAAGGCACTCTCAGCGGACCAGATGGTCACGATCAAATCCCGCACGGTCGATCCGGTCACGCAGCACGCGACGTTGGTCTACACCTACGCGGAGAAGTTGTCGCTCCGCCATGTGATCACCCGCTGGGTCGCCAACAAGGACGGCTTATGCGCTTTCGAGATCGGTGTCAGCGGACTGCCGCAGGACAAGGCCGCGCTGGAAGAGATCCTCGACCGCGCCGCCGAATCAGCCACCCGCTCCGACTCGCCACTCAACTAGCTCGGGTCAGCGGGGCCAGATGGTGCGGAAGATGGCTGAGCGCAAGCGGTAGAAGCGGCGGCGGCTCGACTGGACCAACGCAGGGGACGGCCGGAGCCGGTCGGCGACAACAACTCTCACGGGGATCCTTCAGCTCGAAAAGGTGACCGAGTCAGCCACCTTGATGGCCGTATCCCTCTCGGCTCCAGGCACGTGCACCTGGATGAGCATCGAGCGGCCAACCCCCGTGGTGACTACTCGCTGCAACAGCGTAGTACCGTGCAGGCAGTTCTCCGAAATCTGGTCCAGGACGGTTACGTCGCCGCCCTCGGACGTCGGCGCGGCCTGGCCGACGTTCTTGCAGCCGTAGCTCCCCGGATCGGGGAGCAGCTTCGCCGGTTCGGCGCTGTGGTTCATCAGCCCGACGAACACGCCCGGAGTGTCACTGCCGGAGCGGGTCCACCCATCGTCCTGGCTGACCCGCAGGGCCGGCTGGTCCGCCTGGGCGCCCGGCGGACGCCAGGTCGACGTGGCGATCACGGTGGCCCACTCTCGTGGCAGCTCAACCGTGAAGTTGTCCTTGCTCACCTTGGCGAACTGCTCCGACTCGACATACCGCTGAACGCCGAACCCGGCGCTGGCTCCGACGATCAACGCGACCAGCGCGGCCACCACCCAGCGGCCCCGGCGGCGCTTGGGCTTGGCCGGCGCAGCTTCAGCCTGCTTCGGGGCGTCGGCCGCTGCCTCACTTCCGGCTGTAGTCGCGGCTCCGGCAGCTGCCTCTGTTCCGGCTGTAGTCGCGGCTCCGGCTGTAGTCGCGGCTCCGGCTGCAGTCGCGCTTCCGGTAGCTGCCTGGCTTCCGGCTTCGGCTGTGGTGGCTTCATCGCCCTCGGCGGCGGGGTTGCCCGCTGCGTCAGCCGCGACGGTCGTGGCGCCGCCGGACTTGATGACTGTCGGTGCGTTGGAGTCGCTCAGGGCGGTCTTCTCGCCCACCTCGGTCTCGTCCGTCGCCGTAGTCGGGCGCGCGGCGCCCGGGAGCGCAGTACCGGCTGGTGCGGCGCCCGGCGCGAAGCTGTGGGTGGTCTCGTTGAGTGCGCCGACCAGCTCGCGGGTGAAGGAGGCGATGTCCGGCCAGCGCTTCTCGCGGTCGGGGTCGAGCGCACGGACGATCGCCGCATCGACCTTGTCCGGGATGTCGAAGCCCAGCGAACTCGGCGGCGGCGCGGCCTTGACCCGCCCGGCAGCGCCCAGGCCGTCCACCTGGTGCGGCGAGCGCCCGGTCAGCGCGGCATAGGCGACCGCGCCCAGCGAGTACTGGTCGGCGCGCTGGTCGAGCCGCTCGCCCATCGCCTGCTCAGGTGCGACGTACGACGGAGTCCCGCCGGGCATAGTGATCCTCGACACCTCGTCGAGGGACTTGCCCAGGCCCAGGTCGGACAGCACGGCCCGCTCGCCGTCGTCGTCGGTACTGCGGAAGAGCACGTTGGCCGGCTTCACATCGCGGTGCAGCAGCCCACGCCGGTGCAACGCCTGCAGGCCGCGCCCGACCTGGACGATCACCCCGACGGCGGCATCCAGCTGCAGCGGCTCCTTCTTCAGCCGGTCAGCGAGCGTACCGCGGTCGGCGTACGTGAGCACCAGGAACGGCCTGCCGTCCTCCAGTTCCCCCACGTCGTGGACCTGGACGACATGCTCGGACTCGACCCGGCGCAGGAATCGTCCCTCCTCGAGGAAGCGGCGCCGGACCGAGTCGTCGTGAGCCCAGTTGTCGGCCAGCACCTTGACCGCCACCTCGGCGTCGAGTTGCTCGTCGTGAGCGAGCCATACCGTTGCGAAACCGCCTGAGCCCAGGCGGCGGCGCACGACGTACCGGCCTAGTCTGGATGGGACCCCCATACAAGGCATTATGGAGTACTGGGAGTCCCACGCCCTGGGGACCGTGACAACGAAGGCGCAGATGAGCGAAAGCAGCAGTCCGACCGACGACCTGGCCGTCCTGGCCGAGCGTGCCGCCGGTGGTGACAAGAACGCGATGGACGACCTGCTCCGACTGGTCCACCCGCGCGTCCTGCGGATCTGCCGCAGTGTGCTGCCGTACTCCGCCGACGCCGAGGACGCGGCCCAGGAGGCGCTGCTCAACATCGCCACCAAGATCCACACCTACTCCGGCCGGAGCAGCTTCTCGACCTGGGTGCACTCGGTCGCGGCCAACTCGGCCCGCTCGACGTACCGCAAGCTGAAGCGCACCGCGCAGGCGGCCCACAACCCCGAGCAGATGGACCGCCCGGACCCGAGGACCACCAGCGTGATCGCCGGCACCCGCCTGGACCTCCTGGAAGCCCTGGAGACCCTGGAGCGCGACCGCCCGCAGATGGTGACCCCGCTGGTCCTCCGAGACGTCTACGGCCTCTCCTACGAAGAGATCGCCGCCGAGGTCGGAGCCCCCCTCGGCACCATCAAGTCCCGCATCCACGACGCCCGCGAGGTAGTCCGCCCCCTCCTCCGCCCGAAGGACTGATGGCAGCGGCCCGTCAGCGATCCTCGCGAGGGGCTGCCGCTGGCGGGTTCGGTGTGCTCAGATGGGGGGCATGAAGAAGCTCATCAACGAACCTGCCGATGTTGTGAGTGAAGCGTTGCGTGGGATGGGGGCGGCGCATCCGGATCGATTGAAGGTTGATCTGGAGAATCGGATCGTCTATCGCAAGGACGCGCCCAGGGCTGGGAAGGTCGGGCTGATCTCGGGTGGTGGGTCCGGGCATGAGCCGATGCACGGCGGGTTCGTCGGGCTGGGGATGCTCGACGCCGCGTGTGCGGGTGAGGTGTTCACCTCGCCGGTGCCGGATCAGATGATGGCCGCGACCAAGGCCGTCGACACGGGTGCCGGGGTGCTGCACATCGTGAAGAACTACACCGGCGACGTGATGAACTTCGAGATGGCCGCCGAACTGGCCGCCGCCGACGCCGGTACCGAAGTACTGTCCGTCGTCACCGATGACGACGTCGCAGTACAGGACAGCCTCTACACCGCTGGACGCCGTGGCGTTGGCGTGACCGTGCTGCTGGAGAAGATCGTCGGTGCCGCGGCGGAGGAAGGCCGGCCCCTGCAGGAGGTCGCCGACCTGGCCAAGCGGGTGAACGACAACGGCCGCAGCATGGGGATGGCGCTGACGTCGTGCACCGTGCCGGCCGCGGGCAAGCCGACCTTCGAGCTGGCCGAGAACGAGATGGAACTCGGCATCGGCATCCACGGCGAGCCCGGCCGGCAACGGTTGCCGCTGGCACCGGCCAAGGAGATCGCCGCGATGCTGGTCGATCCGGTCCTCGGCGATCTGCCTTACCAGCAAGGCGATTCGGTGATTGCCTTCGTCAACGGGATGGGCGGGACACCGCTGCTCGAGCTCTACTTGATGTACAACGAGGTGCAGCAACTGCTGGACCGCGCGGGCATCACAGTGGCCCGGTCGCTGGTCGGCAACTACATCACCTCACTGGAGATGGCCGGTTGCTCGGTCACCCTGCTGAAGGTGGACGACGAACTGGTACGCCTCTGGGACGCGCCAGTGAACACCCCCGGCCTACGCTGGAACGCGTGAGCATGGGAGTCGAGAACTTCACGAACTGGCTGCGCGACGCCGCGAGCACGCTGCACGAGAACGCGGCGTACCTGACCGAGCTGGACTCGGCGATCGGCGATGCCGACCACGGCAGCAACATGGATCGCGGGTTCGCGGCGGTGGTCGCGGTGCTGGACGAAGTGTCCTTCGAGTCGGTCGATGAACTGATGAAGAAGGCCGGGATGACGCTGGTCAGCAAGGTCGGCGGAGCGAGCGGACCGTTGTACGGGACGTTCTTCCTGCGCTTCGGGACGGCACTGGCGGGCGCGGAGATCACGCCCGCGACGGTCGGCGAGGCGCTGAAGGCGGGCGTCGGCGGCATCCTCGCGCGCGGCAAGGCGGAGCTTGGCGACAAGACCATGTACGACGCCTGGGCACCCGCGCTCGACGCGTACGACGATGCTGTCGCGGGCGGGGCCGATCTCGGTGGGGCGCTCGCGGCGGCGGCCGAGGCGGCTGCGAAGGGGCGGGATGCGACCACGCCGCTAGTGGCACGCAAGGGACGAGCGAGCTACCTCGGCGAACGCAGCGCGGGTCACCAAGACCCCGGAGCCACCAGCACAACCCTCCTGCTGGAATCCGCTGCCCGCACACTGGCATGACGTCGAACGCAGGACCGCCTGACGCTGGACGCGATGCGGTGGTCGCATGATTGGGATCGTGGTCGTATCGCACAGTCGGGCGCTGGCTGAGGCGGTTGTTGGGCTGGCATCCGAGATGGTTGCCGAGGGCGACCGGCCGGTGATCGCGGTGGCGGCCGGGCTGGACGAGACGACGTTCGGGACGGATGCCGCGGCGGTGGCCGAGGCGATCGCGGTGGCCGACAGCCCGGATGGCGTGCTGGTGTTGCTCGATCTGGGCAGTGCGGTGTTGAGCGCCGAGATGGCCTTGGAGTTCGTGGATCCCGAGGTCGCCGAGCGGGTGAAGCTGTCCAGCGCGCCTTTGGTTGAAGGGCTTGTGGCGGCGGTGGTGACGGCATCGACCGGCGCGACCCTGGACGCAGTACTGGCCGAGGCTTCGCGCGGGTTGGCGGGCAAGCAGGATCACCTCGGTGATGCCGTCTCGGAAACCTCACCGACCGACGATGCCTCGGACCACGTCATTGAAGTTGCTGTTAGCAACGAGCATGGACTGCACGCCCGGCCCGCGGCGAAGGTGGTCGGGTTGGCGCAGAAGTTCGAAGCCCGGGTGACACTGACGAATCTGACCACCGGCAAGGGCCCGGTCGACGCGGGCAGTCTGAGCATGGTGGCGACGCTCAACGTCCAGCAGGGCCATCGACTGAGGGTCGGCGCGAGCGGGCCGGACGCGCACGAAGCTTTGGCGGCGCTTGGTGCGCTCGCTGATCGCGGCTTCGACGACGTACCGGTAGCCACGACCCCGGCCGCAGTTGGCAAGAGTGGATCCGGGCTGGATGTGGCGATCGGGCCGGCGATCGTTGCTGACCAAGAGATCGACCTGAGCGGATACCAAGCAGATGATGCCGACGTCGAGCGGCAACGCTCGAAGGATGCGCGACGGACCGCTGAGGTGCAGTTGATCGCGCTGCGGGACCAGACAGCCGCGACGGTCGGCACCGCGGAAGCCGCGATCTTCGATGCCCAGTTGGCGTTGCTGGACGACGCGGTGTTGCTCGACGCCGTGTTGCACGCCGACAAAAGCGCGCCGGACGCCTGGAAGTCGGCGATGGATGAACTCGCCTCGACCTTCGAAGGGCTTGACGATCCGTACCAACGCGAGCGGGCTCAGGACGTCCGGAGCGTCCGCGACCGGGTACTGCGAGCTCTGGTGGGCGCGGTTGAAGCGAGCCCGGCCGATGGCGGTCTGCTCGTAGTACGGGAGCTGGATGCGGCCACCGCGGCCAGTGTCGACGCCGAGCGGATCGTCGGGGTTGCCGTGCGGGCGGCCGGGACTACCGGGCACGGGGTGATCGTCGCTCGGTCCCGCGGAATCCCTGTCTTCACTGGGATCGGCGACGTGGCGGTCCCGAGCGGTGCACTCGTCGCCTTCGACGCACGCGCTCACGAGTTCGTCGTCGACCCCGCAGACGGCGGCAAGAGATTCCGTACTGCGCTACGCGAGCGCGCCGTCGAACGGGAAGTGGCTCTGGCGGAGGCCGAGCAGCCGGCAGTGACCGTGGACGGCCAGACGATCGCAGTACTCGCAAACGTTGGGTCGGTGCAGGACGCGCTGGATGCGCGTGGCGCCGACGGATCCGGGCTGGTGCGGACGGAGGTGCTGTTCGGCGACCGGCGGGTGGCGCCGACCGTGGACGAACAGGTCGAGGCGTTCCGGGCGATCGCGGCTGCCCTCGATGGGAAGCCGATCACGATCCGCACCTGGGATGTCGGTGGGGACAAGCCGCTCGCGTTCCTGCCTCAGGGGCGCGAGGCGAATCCGTTCCTGGGTGAGCGTGGGATCAGGGTGTTTCGACGGCAGCCGGAGCTGCTGCGGGATCAGCTGCGGGCGATCTGCCAGGTGGCGGCCGAGACGCCGGTCCAGGTGATGTTCCCGATGGTCACGACGGCCGAGGAGGTCGCTTGGGCCCGTGAGGAGCTCGCCGCGATCGGTGCGCCGGAAGGGCTCAAGGTCGGGATCATGGTCGAGGTGCCGGCCGCCGCGTTGAGAATTGCCACGCTGGCTGACGGGCTCGACTTCGTCAGCATCGGGACCAACGACCTCACGCAGTACACGACGGCCTCTGACCGCGGGAACAGCGCGGTCGCCGGGCTCGCCGATGGGCTGGATCCGGCAGTCCTCCAGCTCATCGATCGAGTGGTCCGCGGAGTCCCCGCGGGCGTCGAGGTCGCCGTCTGCGGAGACCTGGCAAGCGACCCCGACGCGGCCGTCCTGCTAGCCGGACTAGGCGTCCACGAGCTGAGCGCTGTTGGCCCACAGGTCCCCACCATCAAGGCCCGCCTCCGCAAAACCAACCTGGCGAACGCCACCAAACTCGCCGCCAAGGCGCTCCAGCTCGACAGCGCAGCGGCCGTTCGCGCCCTGACTGGATAAAGGGCCGGACCGCCACCACTACCGAACCTCCCCAGCGAACGCTTTCCCACGGCGTGTCGCAGCGCCAGCACGGGTTACGTAGTGCTGGCGGTCCGCGGCGGCGTCGAGATCAGCTGTAGTAGCGGAGTTCGACCAGGTTGTAGCCGTTGGTGCTGGTCGCCTTGGCCGGTAGGTCGTAGGACTCGCCGGGCTGGAGGTAGGTGACGTCCGGGCTGTCCAGATCGAGGTCTACCACCAGTGTGGGGTGCACACCCGCGATCCAGGTGTAGGTCTCGCCCGCGTCGGGGGTTACGTGCAGGACCTGAACGTCCGGGTCGTCGATGATCACCTTGGCCGGGACCTCGCCGATGGAGGCGAAGCTCCCCTCGCCCATGGCGGAGCTGGCGTACGGCTCGCCCGACGCCTCCTCGCCCAGGTCCAGCAGCTCGATCAGGCGGTTCAGGTACGGCGAATCGCCGTCGTTCGTGAGCATGTGAACCGGGGAAACCGGACGGTATACCGAGCCGCCGATGGTCTCGCTGAGCTGGCGGGCCGGGCTGCCGTCGAGCCAGTCCATGTGGCACGGCGACGTCGCCAGGCACAGGACGACGTACGGGTTGTGGTGGAGGTGCCAGCCCTGTGCCTCGCCGGGCGCGAGAGAGACCTCCCAGACGCGGACGCGGGAGTTCTCCAGGAGCACCCGGGTGCCGATCTCTCCCAGCACGACCTCGGTGCCGTCGGGGGCCTGGACGGTGGTGCCTGCGGTCATCGTGCGTCTCCGTTCTGATCAACTGCGCGTTCCATCGCTACTGCGGGCAGGACGACGCCGTCTGGCATCGTCAGCTCGGCGGGCTCGACCTCGGTGAAGCCGAATGCCTTGTACAGCCGGCCCGGCCAACCGCTGCTGTGGCTCCACGCCGCCAGGCTATTTCAGCTACCGGATGCATCCACGACCAGGTCCACGCCGGACGGTCATCGAGTCGAGGACAAACCTGCAGGTTGCTGCAATGTGGGCGGGGTGAAATGGACCGTGCGGGTGCCGGACATGTGTGGGGTATGACGCAGACACCGACAAGGGCCCGACCGGGGCCGGTCAGGGAGGCGGGCGTGGGCGACGGACCGCGGGACCGCCGGCGGGAGAGGTTCGAGCAGTTCTTCGCGGCCAATCGCGAGGCAGTGCTCGGCTACCTGCTCCGCCGGACCGGGAACCGGCACGACGCCGCCGACCTGCTCGCCGACACTTTCCTGGTCGCCTGGCGCCGGCTCGACGACGTCCCGCCCGGCGACCAGACCAGACCTTGGCTGTACGGCGTGGCGAGGCGGGTGCTCGCCAACCATCTGCGCGGCGAAGGCCGTCGCCACGCCTTGGCCGACCGGCTCCGCAGCGAACTGGCCGAGCCGGACGAACCGGCCCGCACGCTTCCCGACGACTCCCCCGCCGCCATCGCCTTCCGGTGCTTGCCCGAGCAGGACCGGGAGCTGCTGTCCCTGGTGGCTTGGGAAGAGCTCGACACCGCCCAGATCGCGATCACGCTCGGCATCACGCGCAACGCAGTACGGATCAGGTTGCACCGGGCCAGGAAGCGGTTCGCCAAGTTGCTGACCGCCCCACTGGCCAACCGATCCCTGGTCTCACTGAAAACTGTTCACCCTGAGAGAGGGGTCTCCCATGAAGACGCATGACATCGACGCGGTGACCCGCGGGCTCAACCCCTCCCCCGGCACCTCGGTCAGTGAGAGCGCCTGGGCGGAACTGTCCGACGGCATCACCGCCACCGTCGAGGACACCACCCGGGTCACCAAGCTGGCCCCACGCCGTACGCCGGCCCGTCCGCGGCTGGCGCTGGTGGCCGCCTGCACGCTGCTCATCGGCGGAGTGGTCGCCGCGGCCGTGGTGGACCGTCCGGGGCAGGACCTTCCGCAGGCGCTGTCCGTGACGGATCAGGGCGAGTGGCTGACCGTCCGGGTGGTCGATCAGTACGCCGACCCCGAGGCCTACAACCAGCAGTTCAAGAAGCTCGGGCTGGACATCAAGGTGCGGATGGTGCCCGTCGCGCCGACAGCGGTCGGCAAGTACGCGACCTTCCTGTACTACGACGGCAGCGACGGGACGAAACTCGGGCTGCTCAAGCCGGGCGAGAACTGTCCGAGCACGCTGAACGCGAGCGACCCCGGTTGCCAGTACGGCGTCGAGGTGGGCAAGAAGTTCAAGGGCAAGGCCGAGATCATGTTCGGCCGGGCCGCCAAGCCTGGTGAGCTGTACCAGTACATGCCGAGCGAATCCAACGCTCCTGGCGAGGAGCTGGCGGGCATGGCGTACAAGAACAAGCGGGTGGCCGAGGTACAGAAGCTCATCGCGGCGCGCGGCGTCACCGTCGGGAGCTACCTCAACTCGAAGACGGAGCTGGTCGACGGCGTCACCACCGCCAAGGAAGTCGACCCGGCACCGGGTGACTGGTACGTCCACGAGGCTCGGCCGCAGTCTCCGGGAGTCGTCCAGCTCTGGATCGGCTCCGAACCCGCAAAGTAGCCGCCGAACTCCCGCCGGGCCTCAGGTCCGGCGGGATCGGCGCGTGGGGGCCTTGGCCCAGCGCCACGTCACGGCGACCCAGGCCAGCGCCGGCAGGCCGAAGATGGCGGCGGCGATCTCGCGGCCGAAGACGAGGAACACCAAGCCGGTCAGGAAGAACGGCAGTGCCATCCAGACGGCACCCACGAACGCGGCCCAGCGCCAGCGCCCTGGCTGGCGTGGTTTCGGCGCGTAGAGCGCGGGTTGCGGAAGACCGTTGAAGGCCGGCTGAAGATCGGCGTGGGTGACGGCTTCGTTGACGATGTCGACGCGGCGGTGCAGCTCGACCTCGTCGAGGCGCCCGATCGCGAACTGCTCGGAGAGCTCGTCGATGCTCACCCGGCGTTCCTCGTCGGTCAACCGAACCGGCTGCAGCCGTCGGCGCGCGGCAACCGCCCGAGCCTCCTGGCCCGCGGCTGCGGCCATCCCGGCCAGGTTCGCCAGATCAGCTCTCGGCCGAGGCTTGTACCGATCGGTCATCCTCACACCCCACTCCCTCTACCCGAGTGTGCCAGGCAGGAGGGCGACACCCAACCGATCAAGCCACCAGCAACCGCTCCCGAAGCTGGTCGAGTTGCTCGAAGGTGAGCCCACTGTTGGTGAGATAACCGGCCACATCGGTCGACCCGAGGAAGGCGACCATCGCCAGACACGCATCCGCACAATGCGCCTCAAGCACCTCCGCCCCCATCGCCTCTTCCCCGGCGCCGGGGTGCTCTTCGTAGTACGCGTTCATAGTCCGCACGGCAAGCTCATAGTCATCCAGAATCTCCGCAACCGGCGTACCAACGAGCGCAAGCAGCATCGCGACGATCATCCCGGTGCGGTCCTGGCCGGCCTTGCAGTGCACGAGCACGCCGCCCGGCGGCGCATCCGCGATCCGCGCGAACACCGAGGTGATCAGCCCGGGCCAACGGCGCAGCGCCTCGCCGTAGTACGCCGGGGTGTCGAGCCGCTCACCCCACACCGCCATGAAGTCGGCGTCCTGCTGATCCTCGACGGGATGGTGATGCACGACATCGAGCACCCGTACTTCGAGCCGCTCGTAGTCGTTCCGCAGGTCGATGACGGTGCTGACCCCGGCATCGGCGAGCGGCTCACGTCAGCCCAGCGCCGCCGGAAGGGTGGCTGTCCAGGTTTCGCGGAGGTCGGTGAGCGAGACCTCGAACTGGTCCTGGACGTCGAGGGATTCGCCGGTTACTACGCCGATCTTGGTGTGGGGGAAGCGGCGGGCGGTGCACATGTCGGTGAAGCGGACCTCTTCGGTTCGCGGTACGGCGACGACGGCGCGGCCGGCTGATTCGGCGAAGAGGAACAGGAACGGGTCGAGGCCGTCCGGGGCCCAGACGCGGGCGCCGGTGCCGCCGCGGAGGGTGGATTCGACCAGGACCTGAGCGACACCGCCGTCGCTGACGTCGTGGGCGGCGTCGATCAGGCCGTCGCGGGACGCGTTGATCAGGATGTCCGCGAGCTGCGCCTCAACCGCCAGGTCGACGGCCGGCGGGCGACCACCCAGGTGACCGTGGATCACGTGCGCCCACTCCGAACCGGACAGCTCCTCCTCGGTCTCGCCGAGCAGGTAGAGCTGGTGGCCCTCCATCTCGGCGGTGAAACCGATCGGGGTCCGCCGGGTGACGTCGTCGATGACCCCGAGGACGCCGACCACCGGCGTCGGCAGGATCGGCGTCTCGCCAGTCTGGTTGTAGAACGACACGTTGCCGCCGGTGACCGGGATACCCAGCTCGATGCAGCCGTCGACCAGGCCGCGGATGGCCTCGCTGAACTGCCACATCACGCCCGCGTCCTCCGGCGAACCGAAGTTGAGGCAGTCCGTGACGGCGGCCGGCCGCGCGCCCGTGGTGGCGACGTTGCGGTACGACTCGGCCAGCGCGAGCTTGGCGCCGGTGTACGGGTCGAGCTTCGCGAAACGGCCGTTGCAGTCGGTGGAGACCGCGACACCGAGGCCGCTGGTCTCGTCGACGCGGATCATCCCGCTGTCCTCGGGCTGTGCGAGCACCGAGTTGCCGAGCACGTACCGGTCGTACTGGTCCGTCACCCACGACTTGTCGCACAGGTTCGGCGAAGCGATCAGCTTGAGCAGCGTGTCCCGCAGCTCTTCGCCAGTGGTTGCCCGCGGCAACTTCTCGGCACCGTCGGCCTGCAGCTCGTCCTGCCAGGCCGGCCGCGCGATCGGGCGCTCGTAGACCGGTCCGTCGTGCGCGACGGTCCGCGGCGGTACGTCGACCACACGCTCGCCGTGCCAGTCGATCTGCAGCAGCCCGGTGTCGGTGACCTCACCGATCACGTCGGCCTGCACATCCCATTTCGCGCAGATCTTCAGGAATTCCTCGACTCCTGCCGGAGTGACGACCGCCATCATCCGCTCCTGCGACTCGCTCATCAGAATCTCTTCCGGAGCAAGGGAAGCGTCGCGTAGCGGCACCTTGTCGAGCGACACGTGCATGCCACCGTCGCCCGCGCTGGCCAGCTCGGAGGTCGCACACGAAAGCCCGGCGCCACCGAGGTCCTGGATACCCTCGACGATCCGCGCCGCGAACAGTTCGAGCGTGCACTCGATCAGCAGCTTCTCCATGAACGGATCACCGACCTGTACTGCGGGGCGCTTGGTCGGGCCGCCGTCGGCAAACGTCTCGCTGGCGAGCACGGAGACGCCGCCGATGCCGTCGCCACCCGTCTTGGCGCCGTACAGGATGATCTGGTTGCCGATGCCGGTCGCGTTCGCCAGATGCAGGTCCTCGTGCCGCATCACGCCGACGCAGAGCGCGTTGACCAGCGGGTTGCCCAGGTACGTCGAGTCGAAGACGACCTCGCCGCCGATGTTGGGCAGGCCCAGGCTGTTGCCGTAGCCGCCGACGCCGGACACGATGCCGGGCAGTACGCGCTTGGTGTCAGGGGCGTCCAGCGGGCCGAACCGCAGCGGGTCCATCACCGCGACCGGGCGCGCGCCCATCGCCAGGATGTCGCGGACGATGCCGCCGACGCCGGTCGCCGCACCCTGGTAGGGCTCGACGTACGACGGGTGGTTGTGCGACTCGACCTTGAAGGTGACGGCGTAGCCCTCGCCGATGTCGATCACGCCGGCGTTCTCGCCGATCCCGGCGAGCATCTTGCCGGCCGGGGTCTCCTGCGGGATGTCACCGAACTTCTTCAGGTGCACCTTGGAGGACTTGTACGAGCAGTGCTCGCTCCACATCACCGAGTACATCGCCAGCTCGCAGCTGGTCGGCCGCCGGTCCAGGATGTCGCGGATCCGCTGGTACTCGTCCGGCTTCAGCCCGAGCTCCGCCCACGGCTGCTCCACGTCCGGCGTACTGGTCGCGTTACTGACGGTGTCGGTCGACACTTGATGACTCCTGAACTAGGTGGGACTCGGGTGAAACGGTAGCGGCCAGCAGGTGGGCCACTAACAAGGGCAGGGTGAAGCCGGTCATGATCGCGGGCAGGGCGACCCCGGCGTCGTTCAGCAGCATGCCGACCAGACCGCAGGTCGACAGTGCGAGCAGCGTCGGCCGAACCATAGGCCGGCTGGCGTAGAAACGGCGGTAGCTCTCGAAGGGGACCTTGTCCGGCCACACGGTCGCGATCATCGCCAGTACGACGCCGGCGAGCATGAACCAGCCGGCCGGCGACTGGAAGAACCCCAGCGACATCTGCAGCTTCCGGATCAGCACATCGCCCACGTCACCGTCGAGCAGCCGCTCCACGAAGGTGCCAAAGTGGCTGCGCTGGTCCGCCGGCCGCAGGTAGTCCAGGAAGGCGACAGCGGAGACAGCAAGCACTCCCGCAAGGCCGATGCCGACCACTGCCTTCAGCGTGATGCCGCCTCGCCAGGTCAGCCACGCCATCAGCAGTACTGCGGGCGTCAGCGCGATGATGCCGCCGAAGTCGGTCCCCCAGCCCGGCTTGCCGTCCACGATGATCGCGAGGCCGCCGATAGCCAGTACCGCGAGCGCCGCCTTGACCCGGCTCTGGTCCAGCAGCCGCTGGGCGACCCAGCCGGCCGTGACGAGCGCAGCGACCGCCAGGGTGGCGAAGGTGGAGTTCCCGAAGCCGTAGAACCGCCCACCGATGACCGGGCCGTCAGTGAACATGCTGCCGAACTGCAGCGGCGTCCCCAGCATCCCGTCGGCCAACAGGATCAGGTAGGCCGCCAGCAGGATGCCCAGGCCGGCCCATTGCTTCAGCACCGCCCGGGCCACTCCGGCAAAGGCCGCGCTGATCGCAAGCACCACGAAGTACAGGGAGAGGCCTGGATCCGGCCAGCGCCACCAGACGGTCGCCGTGGAGAGGAAGACGGCGATGAAGAACCCGCCCTGGGCCAGCATGGTGAATTCACTCGTGCTCCGGGCCCGTCGGCTGCGGGTCTTGAGGAACCAGCCGAGGGCGGCCAGCTGCGCCACCAGCAAGGTCATCGCGACGGCGACCAGCATCGGGCGAGGGTGCTCGAAGCGCTCGTTCGTGTCGAGGCGGTCCTCGATCACGGCGGCTGCATCCGTGTGCCGGTCGCCGGTGAAGTGGATCTCGTTGCCGTCGAGCGGGCCGGATTCTTCGGCGCCGGCTGGGTCGACGGGCTTCGCTGCGCCGCGCAGTACGGTCGCGGTGAGGTCGGTGAGCTGGATCAGGCCTGGCCGGCGAGTGGAGTCGCTGGTCAGCCAGCGCGGGCCGTCGTCCGGCGGGAGCTGCATCGCGACCAGGGGCTCTTGGTGGGCATTGGCAGCCGACTGGCTGATGCCGACGAGCAGGACCCAACCATCGGCAGCACGGGCTTGGGCAACCAGGTCGGCGACCTTCTTGCGGGCTTCCTCCCGGCCTTCACGCAGCGGCAGGGCACCGGCGTCGATGATCGCGTAGCCGCAGGCAGGACTCGCCAGCTTCGCCTGGTCGAGCTGGGGCTGCCAGTTCTCGACCGTGCCGTCGGTACGGGCGAGGGCGACAGCAGCACCCGGGCCGAAGCCGCAGATGTTGTTTCGGCTTCGGCTCTCCGCAAGGCGGCCGATGGGCGCGCCGGTGTGGTGCTCGGCCTGGCGGTCGACGTACGTCTGCCAGTTCTGCACCTTGCCGTCGACCACACTCGGCAGGTCACCGCACTGCTGGTCAGGGACGCTGCCCCAGGCACGAGTACCGGCACTGATCGTCAGCCAGCCGTCGACCGGACAGGTGTGCGGTCCGGCGGTCTTCACGGTGATCGAGCCGACATGCGACTGGTCGACCAGCGCCGTCAGCTCAGGCGAAGCCTGCACGTCGTACCAGCTCAGCCCCGGAACACCGATCACAACAACCTTCGCCAGCAGGGCTTGCGGGTCCTGCGGCCGAACGGCCGACGCAGTACCGGCGGAGACAGCACCGGCTGAGGTCGCAACCGCGGCGGCTAGGAACAGGGCGCGGGCCAGGAAGCGCCGCACCCTCCGTGACGTCATTAGGAGGCGACGACGGCCTTCAGGACCGAGGTGAAGAAGCCCAGGCCGTCAGTGCTCGGGCCGGTCAGGGTCTCGACGCAGTGCTCCGGGTGCGGCATCAGGCCGACCACGTTGCCGCGCTCGTTGCTGATCCCGGCGATGTCACGGTACGAACCGTTCGGGTTCTCGTCCAGGTAGCGGGCGACCACCAGGCCCTCGCCCTCGAGCCGGTCCAGGGTGGCCTCGTCCGCGACGTACGACCCGTCCTGATTCTTCAGCACGATGGTGATCTCGTGGTTCGCGTCGTAGTCGCTGGTCCACGCGGTGCGGTTGTTCTCGATCCGCAGCGCCTGGTCCTTGCAGATGAACTTGCGGTGGTGGTTCTTGATCAGCGCGCCCGGCAGCAGGTGCGACTCGCACAGCACCTGGAAGCCGTTGCAGATGCCGAGCACCGGCAGGCCTCCGCCGGCCTTCTTGATGATCGTGTCCATCACCGGCGCGAACCGGGAGATCGCTCCGGCGCGCAGGTAGTCGCCGTACGAGAAGCCGCCCGGCAGGACGACCGCGTCGACGCCGTGCAGGTCGGCGTCACCGTGCCAGAGCGCGACCGCCTCGGCGCCCGCGACCGCGGCGGCCCGGCGGGCGTCGACGTCGTCCAGCGAGCCCGGGAAGGTGACGACCCCGATCTTCACTGTTCGTCGCTCTCGACGTGCAGGGTGTAGTCCTCGATCACCGGGTTGGCCAGCAGGGTGTCCGCGGCCTTGCGGATCTCGGCGACCTGTTCCTCGGTCGCCTCACCGTCCAGGGTGATCTCGAAGCGCTTGCCCTGGCGGACGTCGGCCACACGAGAGAAGCCGAGCCGGCCGAACGCGCCGTGCACCGCCTTGCCCTGCGGGTCGAGGATCTCGGGCTTGAGCATGACGTCGACGACAACGCGAGCCACTGATAACTCCTGGTTTCGATCCGGCTGACGCGGTGAATCCTACCGACCGAACCGGAGTTCACCCGCATCGCACGACTATTCACTCAGTACATACATCGTGTGTATAGTCATCGGCATGGCAACTGCTGAGCTCGTTCTGGGCCTGCTGCACGGCGGCCCCGCGCACGGGTACGACGTGAAGCGCGGACACGACGCGTGGTTCCCCGACAGCCGTCCGCTGGCGTTCGGGCAGGTCTACACGACGCTGTCCCGACTGGAGCGCGACCAACTCGTCGAGGTGGTGGACCGCGGCTCGGAGGGAGGGCCCGAGCGGACCGTCTACGGGCTCACCCAGCAGGGCCGCGAGCACCTTGCCGCCTGGCTGGCAGAGCCGATTCAGCCCGCGCTGGGGGCGGTGGACGAGATGGTCCGCAAGGTGATCGCGACCATCCACACCGGCGAGGACGCGACCGCGTTCCTGGCCCGGCAGCGGTCCAGCCACCTGCGCCGGATCCGCGAACTCCGCAGCGCCTCCACCGGCGAAGAGGACGACACCCCGGCCCGGCTGGCCCGGGACTTCGTCGCCATCCACCTGGACGCCGACCTGCGCTGGCTCGACAGCGCGCTCGACCGGATCAACGACCTGAAGGAGACCCGTCGATGACCGACCTCGCCCTGGAGCTGCTCCGCGTCAGGTGCGCGGGCTCGGCGCAGTCGAGGCTGGGGTGGGCGGTCTCATCGGTGGCCTCCTCGCGGGACCGCTGTACCTCGTGCTGGTGCTGGCGATCCAGCTGCTGCCGAGGACCGCGCGCATGCTGCCGCCAGGCAATGCAGTGGATCTGGCGACCTGGCCGATCGTGGCTTTCGTGCTGGCGGCGGCCGCAGCTGCGGTCGGCGGGTTGTTCGGGCGCGGTGTCGTCTCGGATCCCCGGGACAAGCCGGTGAAGGCGCAGAAGCCGACCCGGGCGACGTTGGTCGTCGTGGGCGCGCTGGGAGTCTGGTTGCTGTGTCGCCTCGTCGACCGTCAGGGCGTCTCCTTCTTCACCGTCTCCGCACTACCGGCTCTCAGCGCGATCGTGATTTGTCTAGCTCTGCCCACCGCGGTACTGGCTTGGCAGGGCCGGCGGCTGACCCGGTCCGGGAACCCGCTGAAGGTGCTGGCCGGCGGACGGCTGCTCCGGACGATCCGCCCGCTCGGCCGGATGCTCGGACTGCTGGCGTTCTGCGGCCTGACCCTCGGCTACATGGCCGGCACGCTGGCCGAGCAACTCTCACGGGAGGACTACAGCAGGCACACGACCGGCTTCCAGTTGGCCGGGTTCGCCTTCGCAGCGGGTGCCGCCATGTTCATCGCGCTGATCGCGGGCGTAGGACTGCTGGCCGGTACTGCCGACGACCTGCTGGACCAGCGGCGCCAGTTGACCGCGCTGAACGTCCTCGGTGTCGGAGAGGCCGAGCTACGCACCTCGGTCCGCTACCAGTTGACGTCCTGCATCACACCGGCCGTTACTGCAGGACTCGCCATCGGCGTGGTCCTCAACTACGACCTCGCGTCAGTGCAGCTGTTCTACGGGGGCGACAAGTCCAGCGCGGCGCTGATGGTGGCCGCTGCGATCGCCGGAGGCGCACTGCTCACCTGGCTGGCCGCGAACGCGGCGGCGTACCTGCTGCGTGGGCAGGTGCACGAAGCGGTGGCCGCGGAGAACCTGCGGTCCACCTAGGGGTAGTGCTGGGTTCCCCCGGAAGTGGTGCTGGCCTCCCTGATTCGGCAGGTATCGCCGCATAGCCTCTAGGACATGTGGGCGTGGCAGTTGGTGCTGGCGGTGGGCTTCGGGATCGGGTCCGCCGTCATCCCTGTGCTGAACGCCGAGGTCTATGTCGTCGGCGCCGGCGCCTCTGGGGCGCTCGACCCGGTGGCCGCTGCGATCGGCGTCTCGGTCGGCCAGACCATCGGCAAGCTGGCGATGTTCCTGGCGGTCCGATACCGGCCCGGCTACGCGGCACGGAAGACCAAGGCGCTCAAGCCGGCCAACCTCGACACCCGCCGCGGCCGCTTCATCCAGTGGAACCGCGACGTCAGCAAACGCCTGCTCGACGCCCTCAGCGACCGCCGCTGGGGCATCCCAGTCACCCTCCTGAGCTCCTCGGTCGGCATCCCACCCCTGTACGGCGTGGCCCTGATCGCCGGCGCCAGCCGAATGGGCGTAACCACCTTCACCCTCTCAGTCCTAGCCGGCCGCCTGGCCCGCTTCATCACCCTCGCCCTGGGCGTCAGCCTGTTCTGAGCCGCGGTGAGCTCAGCTGAAGGTCTGGCCGGTCAGTCGCTCGTAGGCGTCGACGTACGCCGCGCGGGTCCGCTCGACTACCTCGTCCGACATCGGCGGCGGGGCTTCGCCGGAGTGCCGGTCCCAGCCGGACTCGAACTGCAGCCAGTCACGCACGATCTGCTTGTCGTACGACGGTTGCTGCTTGCCCGGCTCCCATTCGGAGGCCGGCCAGTACCGGCTCGAGTCCGGCGTCAGCACCTCGTCGGCGAGCACGATCGTGCCGTCCGCGCGGGTACCGAACTCGAACTTGGTGTCGGCCAGGATGATCCCGCGGCGCTCGGCGATCACGTGTGCCTGCGAGTAGATGTCCAGCGTGAGCTTCCGCAACGCTTCGGCCGTCTGGGCGCCGACGGTCGCCACCACCGCGTCGTACGAGACGTTCTCGTCGTGTTCGCCGAGGTCGGCCTTGCTCGCCGGGGTGAAGATCGGCTCGTCCAGCCGTGAGCCCTCGACCAGGCCGGCGCGCAGCGGGATGCCACAGACCTCGCCGGTGGCGTTGTAGTCCAGCAGGCCGGAGCCGCTCAGGTAGCCGCGCGCGACGCACTCGACCGGCAGCATGTCCAGCCGCTCGCAGATCACCGCACGCCCGGCGACCTCGGCCGGTACGTCGGTCGAGATGAGGTGGTTCGGGACGCCGAACTGCTCGAACCACCACAGGCTCATCGCGGTCAGCACCTTGCCCTTGTCCGGGATCGGCCGGTCCAGGATCCAGTCGAACGCGCTCATCCGGTCGCTGGCGACCATCAGCAGGTCACCCGACTCCAGCTCGTACAGGTCGCGGACCTTGCCGGAGTGCAGATGCTTCGCGCCAGGGATCTCGACAGCCTGCGGAGGTGTGATCACACCGGCGATTGTTCCACCTTCCGCCGTTTGGCCAGCAACCCGGCCGCTTTGCCACCGAGACCGAGCAGGCCGTCACGCACCGTGCAGAGGATCGGGTTGTCCAGCTGGCCCATCACCCCGATCGACCTGGACCGCTTGACCAGCTTGGTCGTCGCGGGCCGCCGCTCGGCGTCGTAGGCCGCCAGGGCCTGCGAATCCCGCAGCACCCGGCCTAGGGCGCCGGCATCCTCGATCGCCGAGCACCCGCCGCGACCCATGTTCGGCGTCATCGCGTGGGCCGCGTCGCCGAGCAGGATCACGCGTCCTTGCACGAACGGGACCAGCGGCGTCGGCAGGTCGTAGATGTCGTTCCGCAGTACTGCGGGCGTCGCCGCGAGCAACGCCGGAATCGGTTCGTGCCAGTCGGCGAACCGTTCCCCCACGTCATTGCCCGCGCCACCGGCCTCACGATTTGCCGTTGCGTACCAGTAGATCCGGCCGTCGATCAGCTTCGCGAACCCGAATCGTTGCCCTCGGCCCCAAGTCTCGCCACCGCCGTCGGCGACCTCCACCTCGGCGATCCCCCGGTACGCCGTGTAGCCGGAGTACCGCGGCCCCTGGTACTCGGGATAGAGCAGTCCGCGGACGACACTGCGAATCCCATCGGCGGCGACCACCAGCTCCGCGCGGTACTCCTGCTCGCCCGCTGTCACGGTGACGCCGGTCGCGTCCTGCGTGAGGCCGGTGACAGTGGTGCCGGTGTGGACGCTGACGGCCAGGCCGAAGCGATTGGTGATCAGCTCATGCAGTTGCGCGCGATGGATCATCACCGGCAGCTCGATGTTGAGCTCGGCCGCCTCGACGATCCAGCGACCGTCCGCTCGGCGCATCCCGGCGGCTTCGCCCACTCGTGCGGCCTGCGCGACTCCCTCCACGCCGAGGCTCTCCAGGACGGCGACGGCACCCGGCCAGACCGAGATGCCCGCGCCGACCTCGCCGAGCTCCGGCGCTCGCTCCAGCACTGTGACCTGCCAGCCGCACTGCTCCAGCGCGACGGCCGCCGTCACCCCACCGATCCCCGCTCCCACCACGATCGCTGTCTTCATGCCCTCGACTCTACATCTGTAGAGTCGAGTTCAGTAGAGTGGAGCCTGTGACGAAAAAGGTGCCGCTCGGCGAGGACCGCCGGGCCGCCATCGCCGATGCCGCCATCCATCTCGTAGCCACCCGCGGTCTGCGTGGCCTTACCCATCGCGCGGTCGACGAGGAAGCCGGCCTGCCACCGGGCTCCACGTCGTACTACCTGCGCACCCGAGGCGCTCTGCTCACCGCCTGCGTCAACCGCATGCTCGAGCAGGACCTAGCCCGGGGATCCGCCGAACCACCCGCTGACCTGGAGCTGGAAGAACTCCTGGCCGGGATGGTCCTCCACCTGGTCCGCGACCGTCCGGACGACCTGATCGCCCGCTACGAACTGTCCCTGGAGGCCAGCCGCCAACCCGAACTGCGGGATGCGATCGTCCAGGGCGGCCGCCGCCTCCGCGAAGGTCTCGCGGAGCTGCTGGCCGGCTCGGGGATTCCGGAGGCCGACACGATCGCCTGGCCCGTCGCGGCGATGATGGACGGACTGCTCTACGACCGCGTCGCAGGAGCCGGTACGGCGTTGTCGGCCGAGGCGTGGGAGAGCGCAGTACGGGAAGCCCTGTCGGCATTGCTGGCCGGATTGGCTAGAGGCGGTCGGTGAAGGTGACGAAGCTGAAGTAGGTGACGCCGACAACCATGCCGACGTGGCCGAGGAGGGAGAGGCCCGCGCCGGAGCCCCAGGCGTCGGTGGCCTTGTCCTTGGCGTGCTTGCTCGCGCTCGGCAACCAGCGGGCCAGCAGCAACAACCCGACGACCGACAGCGCCCACCAGCCGGCCAGCGCACCGAACGCGATCTCGCGGCGGCCGATGACGAGGGCAACCACCCAGACGATCAGGGTGAGGACGCCGACGGTGGTGTGAATCCGCACCAGGGCGGACGAGAAACTCGCCACCCCGCTGGGTCTGGCCGTGTCGTCGCCTTTGTCACCGCCCAGCCGGACACGCGTCAGCAGCACGACGACCGCTCCGAGCGCGGTCAGGAACCAGGTGATGTTCGACCATTCCACGACCCGATCCTTACCCCACAACTACCTGAAACGAACGCATGAGCGTGTCGTCCGTGTGCTGGGACCCGGACGACACGCTCAGAAGACCATCAGATCAAGTGGTTCTGGCCTGGCCAGGGACCGCGCTCGAGTTCTGTGTGTCAGATCCGGGTGGCGTGACCCCTTGCCCCTGCTGGCCTTGCCCGGGTACCGTCCCCTGCTGTCCCTGCCCTGGCACGGTTCCCTGCCCGGGTGTTGTTCCTTGCCCGGGCACCGTTCCTTGTTGCCCTTGGCCCGGGAATTGGCGGAGTCCACCTCCAGGGCCGTTGAACTGCGTCTGTCCGGTGCCGTCGGATCCGCCCCAGGCGTGCCCGACGGCTGTCCCGCCGAGGAAGGCGAACACCGCCAGCAACGACCCGGCACCGGCAAGCACCAGTCCACTCGGCCGGCCGGCACCCTCCTTCGCCGCAGTGTCCGGGGCTGTGGTCGGGTTGGTTGTCTCGGTCATCTTCTTGCTCCCGTATCGAAAGGTCAGTTGCTGGCGAGGTCGTAGACGGTGGCGCTACCGACGGTGGTCGCCTGGAAGTTCTCGGCGACCCAGGTGCTGATCTCGCTGGAGGCTCCGCCGCGCCCGCCACCGAAGCCGCCGCCACTGCTCCCGACGAAGTAGTGGATCTTGCCCTGGGCAACCATCTGCTGGAACTCGGCGAGTGTCGGTGCCGTGTCGGTGCCGTTGAAGCCGCCGATCGCCATCACCGGGACCTCGGCCGCGATCTGCAGCGGCGCCGCCCCATTCGCGGTGACCGCCGCGGCCGCCCAGGTGTATCCCTTCGCGCCCTGCTGGAGCAGCGTGACCAGATCGCTGGACACGCTGCTGATCCCACCGCCACCAAGGAATCCACCCGTTCCACCGCCAGTGCGTCCGGTCGGAGCGCCCTGCGTGTTGGTGCCTGGCGCGGTAGTAGTGCCAGGCGTTCCGTTGGCGGTCTGCCCAGGAGGCGTTCCCATCCGCCCGCCACCGCCAGGACCGCCGCCCATCCGTCCGCCGGCGCTAGCCGGTCCAGCCGTCGGGATCGCGCCGGCGTGTGCCGTGCTGATCGTCTGCACCGAGTACGCCGCCGGCCCAGCGAGTGCCGTCAACGCGAGGAGCGTCGCCCCGAACAACCCAGTACGCCGTACTGCGGTCCGGTGCAGCTTCAACTCCGGGAGCATCAGCACCAGCCCAGCCCCCAGTACGCCGGCGATCAGCACCGACCAGCGCAGCCATGGCACCCAGGTCGGCGTTGCATTCAGCAACGAGAAGCTCCAGCCAGCGGTCAGCAAGGTGCCTCCGGCAAGTGTCGCCCGAGGCAACCACTCGTTGCGCCGCCGCCACAGGACCATCGCCGCGGCACCGACCAACGCGCCAACCGCCGGCGCCAACGCGATCATGTAGTAGCTGTGGATGATCCCCTGCATGAAGCTGAAGACCAGCCCGGTCACCACTAGCCAGCCGCCCCACAGGACAGCGAAGGCGCGCGTCTTGTCGGTCCGCCCAGCTTTGCCTGCAGCAACTACCAGTACGGCAGTCGCCAGCAGCGCGGCCGGCAGAAGCCACGCGATCTGACTCGCGAACTCGCCGCCGAACAACCGCTGCAGTCCAGTCGCGCCACCCCAGCCGGGGTTTCCGGTCCCACCGCCGACAGAGCCGGTCTCGTTGCCGTTCAGCCGGCCAAGCCCGTTGTAGCCAAGGGTCAGTTCGATGATGCTGTTCGTCGACGACCCACCGATGTACGGCCGGGCCGACGCCGGCACCAGTTCCACGATCGCGATCCACCAGCCCGCGCTGACGATCAGAGCACCCAGCGCGACCAGGCTGTGCAGCAGCCGCTTGCCCAACGCCGGCTTGCCCGCGATCAGGTAGGCCAGACCGAAGGCCGGCAGTACCAGGAACGCCTGCATCATCTTCGTGAGGAATCCGAACCCGACCAGCGCGCCGGCCAGCGCCATCCACCGCCAGGCGTACTTCTCCGAGTCGATCGCCCGGGTGACCGCCCACGCACCGGCAACCAGCAGCAGGATCAGCAGCGCATCCGGGTTGTTGAACCGGAACATCAGTACGGCGACCGGTGTGAGTGCCAGCACCGCCCCCGCGAGCAGCGCCGCGTTGGCCGAGAACCATCGACGGACGGACACATAGAGGAAGCCGACGGTCGCGACTCCCATCAACGCCTGCGGGATCAGCATGCTCCACACGCCGAACCCGAAGATCCGCCCGGACAGTCCCATCACCCACAACGAGGCCGGCGTCTTGTCCACGGTGATGAAGCTCGACGAGTCGAAAGCCCCGAAGAACCAGGCCTTCCAGCTCGTCGACCCCGCCTGCACCGCCGCGGCGTAGTACTCGTTGGCGTAGCCGTTCTTCGACAGCCCCCACACATAGGCGATCGCGGTCAGCACCAGCAGGCCGGCGTACAGGGCCTTGTCCCGGCTGATCGAGTACGCCGTAACGCGGGTTCGCGGTCTGGTGCGTTCGGCGCGCGGTGGCGCCGGGGCGGTGGTCGGTTCGGTGAGAGTGCTCATCAGTTGCTCCGGGTGCTGTCGAGAACCGCCGGGGGTTCGAAGGTGGGAAGGGTGGGCGCCTCGTCGTCGAAGACCCAGCTCTGGAAGAGGCTGAACCGGACCACCGTCGCGGCCAGGTTGGCGACCGTCAGGACGGCGATCTCCAGACCGTGCGCCGGTACTGCGACGGCCGCGTGCAGCAACCACAGCGACGATGCGGTGAGACTCCAGCCGATGCCGAAGGTGACGAGCCCGCGCAACTGATGCCGGCCACGGTTCTCCACACCCCGTACGCCGAACGTGACGCGTCGGTTGAGTGCGGTGTTGCCGATCGCGGTGATCAGGAGCGCGAGCACGTTGGCGAATTGGGCTGGCATCGCATGTCGCAGGGCGAGGTACAGCAAGATGTAGGCGAGCGTGCTGACCACGCCGACCCCGGCGAAGCGCAGTACGCGAGCTGCCAGCGCGGTGCGTGGATCGGCGATGGCGGGCCGGCCGAACGCCACCCGGATCGGCTCCAGCGGGATCCGTCCACGGCCGAGATCCTTGCTCAGCCTGGCGATCCCGCGCAGATCCTCGACCACGGTCTTGGCGATCGCGACCCGCGAGTCCAGGTCGTCGACCCAGTCGACCGGTACTTCGTGGATTCGCAGCCCGGCTCGCTCGGCCAGCACCAGCAGCTCGGTGTCGAAGAACCAGCTGGTGTCCTCGACCAGCGGCAGCAACTCGGCCGCCACATCGCGCCGGATGGCCTTGAATCCGCACTGCGCGTCCGAGAAGCGTGTCCCCAAGGTTGCCCGTAGCAACAAGTTGTAGCCGCGCGAGATCGCCTCCCGCTTCGGCCGCCGGACCACCCGCGAACCGCGCGCCAGCCGGGACCCGATCGCCACGTCGCTGTGACCGGCCAGCAGCGGCGCGACCAACGGCAGCAGGGCGTTCAGATTTGTCGACAGATCGACGTCCATGTAGGCCAGCACCTCGGCCTGACCGGCCGACCAGACCTGCTTCAGCGCGCGACCGCGGCCCGGCTGCTCGATCCGGACGATCCGGACCCCGGGCAGCTCGGCCGCGAGCAGCGAGCCGATCTCCAAGGTGGCGTCGGTACTGCCGTTGTCGGCGATGCAGACCTCGGCCGTGAACGGGAACGCGGTGTCCAGAAACGCGCGCAACCGCCGGATATTGGGACCGAGGTCGTACTCCTCATTGCGAACGGGTACGACGATCTCGACCCGAGGATGACCTGAAATCTGCATGTCACCGATGCTGTCCGGCGAACCTTAGCCACTCCCTGTACCCACCTGGCAGTTCCCTGGGAGTCCCACACCTAACGGGTACGTCGAAGCCAGAGCAGGCCGAGGATTGGTAGGACGAGGGGGACGTAGCCGTAGCCCTGGCCGAAGTGGGACCAGACTGTGGCGTCGGGGAAGTCGTCGGGGACGGCGTAGCTGAAGGCGCCGATGGCGACGACTCCGACGAGTTCCACGATGATCGCCGCCGTCGCGACCCGGCGGGAGAAGATCGTTGCCTTGGCCAACGCGAAGGTGGCGGCGCAGTAGATGATCGCGGCAACGGCCGACAGCAGGTACGCGATCGGCGCATCCGAGAACTGCGTCGCGAGCTGTACTGCGGCCCGCGCCGTCGCCGAGAGCGCGAAGACGCCATAGACGGCGATCAGGATCCTGCCCGGCCCGTGCCTGGTCGCCGAGGCGTCGGTCATCTCAGGCGACCCAGATGGTGTGCAGCCGCAGCTCGATCACCGGGATCACGATGCACGCGATCGCCAGCGCCCCCGCACCCCAGCGGCTGCTCTCGGCCAGCGCCCACAGCGCCCCGATCGGCAGGATGAGCAACGAGCCGATCAGGTAGCCGATGAAGGACGGTCCGGAGACATCGCGATCCGTGCCAACCAGCTGGACGATCCCGACCACCAACTGGGCCAGCAGGGCGACCTCGACCACGCCGAGCAGCCCGAGCAGCCACCAGTTGATCCGGCGGTCCAGCCCGGCCAGCACCAGCGCGAAGACCGTCGCGGCCAGGGACAGGGCCACCAGGGCCCAGGTGAGCGGTTCGAACACGAACTAGAGGATGTCACCCGGCGTGTAGGACGCGGCTGCGGGGTAGCGCTTGGCCAGTTCGTCGATCCTGGTGACGACCGCGTTGACCTGCCCGACGGCCGCTCCGGTGAACGACAGCGGTTCGCCGACGATGCCGACGATCTGCTCCTCGGTCAGCCCCAGCCGGCCGTCCTCACCGAGCCGGCGGAACAGGTCGTTGTCCGAGCTGCCCTTGCGCAGGTCGAGCGCCATCGCGACGGCGTGCTCCTTGATCACCTCGTGCGCGGTCTCCCGGCCGACGCCGTTCTTGACCGCGGCCATCAGCACCTTCGTGGTGGTCAGGAACGGCAGGTACCGCTCCAGCTCCCGCTCCACCACGGCCGGATACACACCGAACTCGTCCAGCACCGTCAGGAACGTCTCGAACAACCCGTCCAGCGCGAAGAAGGCGTCCGGCAGCGCGACCCGGCGTACGACGGAACAGAAGACGTCGCCCTCGTTCCATTGATTGCCGGCCAGCTCGCCGGTCATCGACGCGTAGCCGCGCAGGATGACGGCCAGCCCGTTGACCCGCTCACAGGACCGGGTGTTCATCTTGTGCGGCATCGCGGACGAACCGACCTGGCCGTCCTTGAAACCCTCGGTGACCAGCTCGTGCCCGGCCATCAGCCGGATCGTCGTCGCCAGGCTGGACGGCCCGGCGGCGAGCTGGACGAGCGCCGAGACGACGTCGTAGTCGAGCGAGCGCGGGTAGACCTGCCCGACGCTGGTCAGCACGCGACGGAAGCCCAGGTGCTGCGCGACCTCCGACTCCAGCCCGGCGAGCAGCCTCTCCTGACCGCCGAACAGGTCGAGCATGTCCTGCGAAGTACCGACCGGGCCCTTGATGCCGCGCAGCGGGTAGCGCTCGATCAGGTCTTCCAGCCGGGCGATAGCGGCCAGCAGCTCGTCGGCCGCCGAGGCGAACCGCTTGCCGAGCGTGGTCGCCTGTGCCGCGACGTTGTGCGAGCGGCCGGTCATCACCAGCGCCGCGTGGTCGGCAGCCTTCTGCCCGAGCTGGACGGCGGTCGCCACGGCGCGGTCGCGGACCAGCTCCAGACCGGCCCGGATCTGGAGCTGCTCGACGTTCTCGGTGAGGTCCCGGCTCGTCATGCCCTTGTGCACGTGCTCGTGCCCGGCGAGCGCGTTGAACTCCTCGATCCGCGCCTTCACGTCGTGCCGGGTGACCCGCTCACGCGCCGCGATCGACTCCAGGTCGACCTGGTCGATCACCCTGCGGTAGTCCTCGATCACCCCGTCCGGGACATCAACCCCGAAGTCCCGCTGCGCCCCGAGGACGGCGAGCCACAGCTGCCGCTCGAGCACGATCTTGTACTCCGGCGACCACAGCTGCGCCATCGACAGGCTGGCGTAGCGCGCGGCGAGAACGTTCGGGATCCGGGGCTTGCTGGGAGTCGGCACGTACCCCATTGTCTCCCAGACTCAGCGAGCCACGGTCAGCAGGGCACAAGCCTTGGTGGCGGCGTTCGCAGTACAGAGCAGGTAGGTGCCGTCCGCGGCCGTGTCCGGTACGACAAGCTGGTCCGGTCCAGGGCCGTTGATGCCGATGCTCTGGATGACGCGCCCTTCGGCGTCCTTCGCGCTGTACCAGGACGGCTTCGTCTTCCCGCGACCTGCGATCAGAGTGTAGAGCTGCTTGCCGTCGGCCGGCTGGACGAGCACGAAGCCGATACCGCGTCCGTACCCGGCTGGGTACGTGAGAGCGATCTCCGCCCCCGGCGCCGCTGTGGCCGGCGTGATCGTCATCGTGCCCTGGTACCTCGGGTCCAGCGTCGGCCCCGAAGCGACCGGTGCGGGAGACCCGTCGTTCTGCCAGGGCGCGAGAGTGGCGATCCCACCGACAGCCAGTACTGCGCACGCAGCGGCGGACACACCCGCGAAACGACGCCGGCGCCGGCTGGTCGCAGTACGGAGGATGGTTTCGAAGTCGCCGCCGGACTGTTGCGCGTGCCGGTCGGCGATGGTCTGCAGATCGTGTTTCAGGTCATTCATGGTCGGCACCTCTGAGAGTCGGCGACTGGGAAAGAGCCGCCCGGGCCCGGGACAACCGCGACTTGACGGTCCCCTCGGCGACTCCGAGCGTGGTCGCGATCTCGGGCACGGGCAGGTCGCAGACGTAGTACAGGACGGCGGCCTGGCGGGCCGGCATCGGCAGTTGCGTGAGTGCCCGTTCGAGATCTAGCCCCTGCCCGTCGGCCGGATCCGGTACGTCGGACGTCGGCACCCTGCGCAGGAGTGAGGCGAATCGGGTCGCGTTGCGATGCCGGTTGGCGGCCAGCCGCATCGCGACCAGCCGCAACCAGCCCTCGGGCGACTCGTACCGGGAGACCTTCGCCCACCGCGGTACCAGCCGGACGAACGCCTCCTGAACGATGTCCTCAGCCTCGGCGCGGGACCCGGTCAGCAGCGAAACCACGCCGACGAGCCGCGGTTGCTGTGCCGAGTAGAACTCGCGCAGCGCCGCCTCGTCCGCTTCCGTCAGCCTCATACCCCTCTACACCCCCGGGCCGGGCCGACGGTTCCCTCACCGCCAAAGCCACCGAACATGCTGGTCGGACGGCTCGTCGGCGGCAGACGGTGGCGGGTCGGCCGTGGGCGAGTCGTCCAGGGCTACTTCCTCGATGACCCAGGGCGTCGGCATACCTAGGTACACGCCGTGGACCCCCCGAAACGTTGCCTGCCACCGAAAAGAACTTCCGGCGCGAAGAGCTAAGGTAACCGTCAGGACGTGGTGACCGCGAGCTTGCCGCTGATCAGGCCCGCTTCCAGGTCGCGGACGGCCTGCGGGACCTCGGCCAGCTTCACGACGCTGTCGATACTCGACGTCAGCCGGCCGGCCTCGATGAACTCCTTCAGCCGCTCGAGATCGGCGGCCTTCTCCTGGGAAAGCAGGCTGGTCAGCCGCTGCCCGACGAACGGCGACAGCAGTCGCGCCCGGAGCTGCCGATCGATCCCGCCGGCCACGGCACCGCCACCCTCGCCGCCCGCGATGACCGCGGTACCGGTCTTGGTGAGCGCCCGACGCAGGCGTGACAGGGTCGGGTTGCCCGCGAGGTCGATGATCAGGTCATAGCGATGGACGCCGTCCGCGAAGTCTTCCTGGGTGTAGTCGACGACGTGGTCGGCGCCGAGCGACTGGACCAGCGCGAGTTTCGCAGTACTGGCTGTGCCGGTGACTTCAGCTCCAAGGGCTTTGGCCAGCTGTACTGCGAAGCTGCCGACGCCGCCAGATGCACCCGTGATCAGCACCTGCTGTCCCGCCTCGACCCGGCCGAGGTCGAGGGCTTGCAGAGCCGTCAGGCCGGAGATGCCGACCACCGCCGCCTGCGGAAAGCTGAGGTCGAGCGGCTTCAGGGCCAGCTTGTCCGCCCGCGCGACGGCGTACTCCGCGAAGCTCCCCGTACCGATACCGAACACCTCGTCGCCCTCGGAGAACGCTGTCACCCCGGCGCCGACCTCGACCACTCGGCCGGCGAGGTCAGCCCCGAGCACCGGATTCTTCGGTCGCCGCAGTCCGAACACCAGCCGCAGCAGGTACGGCTTCCCGGTCATCAGGTGCCAGACGCCCCGATCGAGCCCTGCCGCCTCCACCTGCACCAGTACTTCGCCGGCACCCGGCGCCGGCCGCGCGATCTCGGCCACCCGCACTCCGTCGGCCGAACCGTAGCTGTCGCGCACGACCGCCTGCATCTTGCCGTCCACCCTCATCCACTCCCCCTCGGGCCGGCGGAACCAGGGTCCGCCGTACTTAGTACGGGACGGTATCGTACTTAGTACGAAACTGCTATGGTCCGACCGATGCCACGATCAGAGGGTTCTCCGGACCGCCCCCCGCTCAGCCGCGAACGCGTCCTCCGGGCCGCCATCGCGGTCGCCGACGGCGGCGGCCTGGCCGGGCTGACGATCCGGTCGCTGGCGATCCAGCTGGACGTCAAGCCGATGTCGGTCTACCACTACGTCGCGAACAAGAACGAGATCCTCGACGGCATCGTCGACCTGGTCTTCGCCGAGATCGACCTGCCGTCACCGGACGGCGACTGGCGGGCGGAGATCACGAAGCGCGCCCACTCGGCCCGCGCAGTACTGCGGCAGCACCCGTGGGCGATCGCCTTGATGGACTCGCGGACCAGCTCCGGCCCGGCGACCTTGCGGCACCACGACGCGAACCTCGGCACCCTGCGCGGAGCCGGCTTCTCGGTGCCGATGACGGCGCATGCCTACGCCTTGCTCGACGCCTATATCTACGGTTTCGCGCTCCAGGAAGCGGCCCTGCCGTTCGAAGGCACCGACGGCGCCGCCGAGGTGGCCGTGACGATGATGGACCAGTTCAGCTCAGGTCAGTACCCGCACCTGACCGAGCTGGTGACCGATCACGTCCTCCAGCCCGGTTACTCCTTCGGCGACGAGTTCGACTTCGGCCTCGACCTCATCCTCGACGGCCTGGCGAGATCACTGCCCGTCAGCTGACCGGCTGCAGCTCGATCTCGCCGCGGGCGGCCTTGAGGGCGATGTCGGTGCGATGCTGGGAACCCTTGATGCGGATCTGGCCGACCCCGGCATAGGCGCGCTGGCGAGCCTCGTCGAGGTCCTTGCCGGTGGCGCTGACAGCGAGGACGCGGCCGCCTGCGGTGACGACCTCACCGTCTTCGATCGTGGTACCGGCGTGGAAGACGCGGACGCCGCCGGCCTCGGCCTGGTCGATCCCGGTGATCACGTCACCGCTGCGCGGCTTGGCCGGGTACTTCTTGGCTGCGACGACCACGGCCACCGAGGCGCCGGACTTCCAGCTCAGCGGTTGGACATTGGCGAGCTTGCCCGTCGCGGCGGCGTACAGGAGTCCGCCGAGCGGCGTCTTCAGCAACGGCAGCAGGGCCTGGGTCTCCGGGTCGCCGAAGCGGCAGTTGAACTCGATCACCCGGACCCCACGCGACGTCAGCGCCAGTCCGGCGTACAGCAGGCCGCTGAACGGCGTACCACGGCGGCGCATTTCGTCGACTGTTGGCTGGAGCACCTTTTCGGTGATCTCCTCGACCAGCTTTTCCGGTGCCCAGGGCAACGGAGTGTAGGCGCCCATGCCGCCGGTGTTCGGGCCTTCGTCGTTGTCCGCAAGGCGCTTGAAGTCCTGCGCGGGCTGCATCGGCAGCACGGTGACGCCGTCGGTGATCGCGAACAGCGACACCTCGGGGCCGTCCAGGAACTCCTCGATCAGCACCTGGTCGCAGCCGGCGGCGTGCTCGAGCGCCTCCGCGCGGTCCGCGGTGACGACCACACCCTTGCCGGCGGCAAGGCCGTCGTCCTTGACCACATAAGGGGGGCCGAAGGCATCGATCGCCTCGGCGGCCTGCTCCGGCGTCGTACAGACGTAGGCCCGTCCGGTCGGCACGCTCGCCGTGGCCATCACGTCCTTGGCGAAAGCCTTCGAGCCCTCGAGCTCGGCCGCGTCCTTCGACGGGCCGAAGACGGCGATGCCGGCCGCCCGGAGCGGATCGGCCAGCCCAGCGACAAGCGGCGCCTCGGGTCCGACGACAACCAGGTCAGAACCCAACTCGGTCGCGAGCGCGACAACCGCGTCGTGGTCCGAGACATCCACCGCCCGGCAAACGATCGTTTGCCCGTCGTACGCCGGCTGCAACGCACTAATCCCAGGGTTCCCCGGGGCCGCGACAACCTGCTCGACCTCAGAGTCCCGGCTCAACGCCCAGACGAGTGCATGCTCACGACCGCCAGTGCCAACAACTAAAACCTTCACGAGCATTGAGCCTAGTGCACCCAGAAATCCCCACGCGACGCATAGCGCGAGTCATGGCACCAGAACGTCAGTCGGCCACCTCCGTCATGAGCATTGAAGCCTCGTTCCCAACAACGAGAAGGTCGTACGCCGTATCGCGTAGCTCGCGCTCAGCCAAGGACCCGGCTACGACGTCCTCCAGGCGAACCGGCTTCCGGATCCACTCGTCTTCGGGAATCCAGGCCGGCCCCAGGAGATGTACCTCGGCGGCTGCGGCTCGAGCACCGACTGCAACTGCCCAGATCCAACGCGATGCCACCGTAGGTGGCAGGCTGAAACGGGCAGTCGCTCGGGAAGTCCCAGACGCCGATACGCACTATTCGTCCGGTGATCCGTTCGCCGCTATGCGGCGGAAGCCGAGATAGGGGACAAGACATTCAGGAAGCAGGATCGAGCCGTCTTCTTGCTGGCACTGCTCGATCAACGCGGCCAGGGTCCGGCCGATGGGCAGACCTGACCCGTTGAGGGTTGCCACCAGCTTCGGCTTGCCGTCGGCACCACGGGTCCGAATGTTCGCGCGGCGGGCCTGGAAGGTGCCGAAGTTGGAGACCGAGGAGATCTCCCGATAGTTGTTCTGGCTCGGGAACCAGACTTCGATGTCATAGGTGAGCTGCGCCGAGAAGCCCGTGTCGCCGGCAGGCAGCATGACCACGCGGTACGCGAGACCAAGTTCCTTCAGGCAGGCCTCGGCGTGACCGAGCATCTTCTCCAGTTCGTCGTCTGCCCGCTCAGGATCGACGATCCGGACGATCTCGACCTTCATGAACTGATGCTGACGAATCAGACCGCGAGTGTCCTTGCCGTACGAACCGGCCTCCGAACGGAAGCAAGGGGTCTGCGCAGTCATGGCAACGGGCAGGTCGGACGCCTGGAGGATTTCGTCGGCGTAGAGGTTCGTCAGCGGAACCTCGGCCGTCGGGATCAGGAACAGATCGCGGTCAGCCACGCCAGTCTTGAAGAGGTCTGCTTCAAACTTGGGCAGCTGTCCTGTGCCTGTCATTGTCCTTCGATTGACCAGGTATGGGACCGAGTGCTCAAGGTAACCATGACGACGGGTGTGAAGGTCCAGGAAGAGCGTCCCCAGCGCACGCTCGAGAGCTGCACCAGTGCCACGTGTGACCGCGAAACGCGGGCCGGACAGCTTCGTTGCGCGGGTGAGGTCCAGGATTCCTGTGGCCTCTCCAAGATCCACATGGTCCTTGGGAGTGAAAGAGAACGCAGGCTGAGCTCCTACTCGCCGGATCTCAGTCGCGAACTCGTCCGAGTCACCCTCAGGCGTGCGGTCGTCCGGGAGGTTCGGAATGCTGAGCAGGAGGTCCGTTAGTTCCCTCTTGACAACGTCTTGGTCAACTTCGATCTCGCGGATCTGTTCCTTGAGTTTGCGCGCGGTCTCCTTCAGCGCGGCAATGTCACCGCCCTGACGAACCGTCTGCTGAACCTCATTGGCAACCCGCTTGGACTCTGCTCTGAGTTCATCGATCGAGTGGATACTCCGGTTCCGCCGCGACTGCAGATCCTCCAACGCGGACAGATCGAGGGTGTATCCACGACGGGCCAACCGGCGAACCGCCTCGGATCCCATCTCAAGGAGAGCGCGAGCATCATGCATAGCGAGAGTCCTTCATTTCCAGCAGCGGGCAAGTGCCGTCGAAGGTAGCAGCCGGGTGCGCACTTTCTGGCTGCCCTATTCGGCGGAGCCGAGTCGCTACCAAGTCAGCCAATTGACCGTCAGGCAGGTCGATCTCAACATGCTGGGCGGACGCCAAATGACACGGTGATGTGGTTGCTGGTCTTGCCGCAGGTCGCCGGACCTCTTCAGGCGATGCCCTCTGGCCAGGTCTGCCATTCGATCGAGGCTGGACGCTTGCCGCCGCCGCCGCGAAGGAATTCCTTGATCGCCGCTCGGACGTGGTCGAGAGTGAGCTCGGAGTCGACAGGAAGGTCTTCTGGATGGCCGACGTACTCGTAGAAGACCTCGTCGTGCTGAGCTGGCTGCCCGGCCGCGTACCAGACCCCGGTCGTCCCCTCGACCGTGCCGGCGAACTTCCTACGTGTGCAGGTTTCCTTGAAGCCTTCTCAGCAGCGCAATGGCCGGGCGATCACTGCTGGGCGCGCAGGACCGCGGTTACTGTCCAGCCGTCGGGACGCTGGTTGAGGACCCCGTGGAGTGACTCAAGTCCGGGCTTGCCGGCGTCGTACCAGTCCTGGATGAACTCGCGCAGTTTGGCGAGGGCCGGTGAGTCCTCAGCGTTGGCGATCAGCTGACCGTCCGCCGTGAGGACGGCGGCGTTGTGTCCGCTGCTGAATCCGATCGAGGTGATCCAGTCGGGTTCGCCGGTGCCGTAGGCCGTGACATTGGAGCGTTCGCCGTTGTCGCGGCCCACGCAGTAGGCGCGGAAGTCGCGCCAGTGGACAGCTTGCTCTCGTTCGTCGTCGGAGAACATCACAGTCTGGGCAAAGTTCGGGCTGCACAGCAGGTCCAGCGTCTCGTGCGGGTCGGGTCAGGCGTCATGTTCCGCCATCCAACGGAGATCCAGTGTCCGTCGTCGGTGCTGGCATCGACATAGAACAGCGGCATGCCCTTGGTCATGTTCACTTCCGGCCCCATGTCGATGTAGACCGCCGGGCCAAGGATCGGGCGCGAGGGTTCGCCCTGATCGTTGACGACGGCCACAACGTGTCCGACGTTCCGGGAGACGGGCGCGAGGTAGATCGGCGTTGAAATTCGGCCACCAACGCGGGCCTGCGCAACCCAACTTGCCGGGACAAGCGTCGGTGTCGCCCAGGCGACGATCACGTCATTAGGACCGTGCTCGGCTGCGCCTTCGTGACCGTCACGGGTGATCAGCGTCAGGTTGGTGACGCCTCGTTCGGCATGCAGCTCGGCTGCCCGCTCAGACAGCTCGGGGTCGATGTCGATCGAGACCACGTGGCCTTCAGCTCCGACCATCTCGGCCAGCAGAGCGCCGGTGTAGCCGGTGCCGGTGCCGATCTCCATCACCCGCATCCCCCGCTCCACCCCGGCTCGCGCGAGGTCCCGCTCGATCGCCGGTTGCGCGGTCCGCTTCCAAGCGGAGCCAAGCTCAGGGTGGTCGGTGTAGTAGTCGCGGGGTACGACGTTGACGGCGGCAGCAATGAGGTCGGACACGAATTTCCTCTCGGCGTTCATGGTCAGATTCGGATGGTGACGTGGAACGGACGGTCAGGGGTGTCTGGCTCGCCGACCGGTCGCTGCCCAGTCTCGATCCAGGCGTGGGATTCTGCCGGGGAGAACCGACATCCGATGCACCAGTCGACGGCGCGGCCGGTGAGCGCGGTGAGCAGGAACGCTGCGAGGGAGGCTTCCAGGCAGGCCGAGCGTCCAGGGAACCGTGCGGCGGCCCAGTCGCGAGCTGCGATGACCAGCTCCGCATGAGCGCGCGAGGCAGGCCTGCGCCCGACGAGCCACTGGACCCTTCTCGCGATACTCAGAGTGAGGCGCAACGGTGCAGTGACAGTCGTGGGCCGATCCTCTTCCTCGAGGCCTACCGACTCCAGAAGGGGCACATTCAGGCGCTTCTCGCGACCCTCAAACTCAGAGGCGTCTTCGAGTCGATCCGCAGCTTGATAGTCGGCTACTGCCTGGGCAGCGACGCACCCGGAACTGGCAATGACCGAGACATCGCCGACATCGTGCTGGAGACACGGCGGACTACACATTCCCGGTCATCCAGATCGGCGAGATCGGCCACCAGGTCGAAACCCTAATCCTCCCAATCGGCACCACGATCGAGATCAACACGAGTCCCCCTCGCATACCCTCCCCGAACCCGTCGTCAGCTAGTACGACAGCCGGCGTTCGTGATGTTGGGCGGCAGACCCGGACCTCCGCCACTCACAAACCTCCAGTTTCCGCCCGGGAGCACGCCTGTGCACGCCTGGCCGGGTGTGATCAGTTGAGGTTTGTGAGTGGCGGCGGTCCGGCCCAACGCGACGACCGCACGCTGAACATCACGAACTCCGGCTGTAGTACTTAGAGACCGCTCCGACCGCCCAGCTTGCGATAGTTGGCGCTCCTTGGACGTTCTGCTGGTACTGATCACTCGCCTCTGGCGCGTTGCAGGGCTCGGCCTTCTGTGCCTGAATCTGGGTGTCGAAACGGCGGGCGAGCCGCGTGAGCCGATGAACCAGCTTCGGATGCCGTACTGCGAGGTTGCGCCGCTCGCCTTGGTCGTCAGCGAGGTTGTTGAGCAGCGGCTTGCCGGCAAGCTATCGGTGCGCGTCGCGCCCAGTCGTCACCCGCTGGAGGGCCTTCCCGCTACGCCTGCTGCGGTATGCCTTAGTAGTGCCAGTAGTAGCGGGCGTTGGCGTTCCATGGGACGGGAACCGTTGTGTGGTTTGTGAAAGCGGGGCCGAGGCCGCGGGCCAGTTCGAGGGTGCGGTCCAGTTGGAGGGAGTAGGCGTGGTTGTTGTCGTCCCACCATTGTTCGTGCTGGGTGATGCAGGTCTGGTTGGTGAAGTACGGGTTGGAGCAGGGGTGCGGCGGGCTCCAGCGTTGGACATGGCGGAAGTTGACGGTGGTGGAGCCGTTGGGGGGTTTGATCGTGCCGGTGGCGTCAAGGCAGTAGCCGGTCGACGGGATGTTCCATTTCACGTAGTGCTGTTTGCCGCCGGCTGACGGGATCGGTTGCATGCCGGTGCAGGTGGCGGACCCGATCTGTTCCGAGGTGACTCGCTGGATCTGGGTGAGCGGGCGGCCGGCGCCGTCGTTGTAGCCGTCCAGGAGGATCCAGTCGCCGTTGCGGATGAAGCGCTCCGCGGACTTCGGCGGCCATGACTGAGGGTCGCCCCAGGAGATGTCCGACTCGGTCGCGCTCAGCGGTGACCACGTCCACTGACCGGCTGCAGCGCCACCCGCCCAGTACTGGCCGGCTGAGCGCTCGAACATCAGGGAGTACTGGCCGTAGTTCTCGGTCGGCGCCGCCGCGGCCGGAGTACCGGCGGTGAGCAGGACGGCGGCGAGCAGTACTGCGATTTTCTTCCGCATGAACACCGAGAGTAGTGCTGTCCAGATGCACCCGGGCCGGTCTAAGGTCCAGAAAAGCCTGGATCCGAGGAGCGCAAAATGCCTGAGCCTGTCAGCCGCACGCTGGACGTCCCTGGTGCCGTCCTGACCTACGACGTCCGCGGTGAGCTCGCCGATCAGCCGGTGCTGCTGATGATCGGTTCGCCGATGGGCGCGAGCGGGTTCCCGACGCTGGCCTCGCACTTCGAGGACCGGACGGTCGTGACGTACGACCCGCGCGGCGTCGAGCGCAGTACGCGGACCGATGGCACGGGTGAGCTCTCGCCGGACGACCACGCCGGTGACCTGGCGGCCCTGATCGAGGCGCTCGGCGCCGGACCGGTCGACCTGTTCGCCAGCAGCGGCGGTGCGGTGAACGCGTTGGCGTTGATGGCTCAAAGGCCGGACCTGGTCAAGACGCTGATCGCACACGAGCCACCGCTGGCCGGGCTGGTCCCCGACAGCGAGGCGGCACTCAAGGCCTGCGAGGACATCTACCAGACCTACCAGCGCGACGGGATGGGCGCGGGGATGGCGAAGTTCATCGCCATCGTCAGCTTCGAGGGCGAGATCCCGGCCGACTACACCGACCAGCCGGCGCCGGACCCGGCGATGTTCGGGCTGCCGGCCGAGGACGACGGCTCGCGTGACGATGCACTGCTCGGACAGAACATCCGCGGCTGTACGTCGTACCGGCCCGACTTCGACGCGCTCGCCAAGGTGAGCGACCGGATCATCGTCGGGGTCGGCGAGGAGTCCACGAACCAGCTCGCCGGGCGCGGCGGGCACGCGGTGGCCGAGCGGCTCGGGCTGACCCCGGTGGTGTTCCCGAGCAACCACGGCGGGTTCCTGGGCGACGAGTACGGGATGCCCGGCAAGCCGGCCGAGTTCGGCGCGAAACTTCGCGACGTACTGGCCCGCTGACCCATCCCCGGCGACCCATCTGCTTAGCTGGAGACATGACTGACAAGCCTGAGATCGACTTTCCGGATGGCCCGCCGCCGGCGGATCTGGAGATCACCGACATCACCACGGGCGACGGCGCCGAGGCCAAGGCCGGCTCGCGGGTGAACGTCCACTACGTGGGCGTCGCCCACTCCACCGGCGAGGAGTTCGACGCCTCCTACAACCGCGGTACGCCGCTGGCCTTCCAGCTCGGCGTCGGCCAGGTCATCCAGGGCTGGGACACCGGCGTCCAGGGCATGAAGGTGGGCGGCCGGCGCAAGCTCGTCATCCCGCCGCACCTGGGCTACGGCGACCGCGGCGCGGGCAGCGCGATCAAGCCCGGTGAGACGCTGATCTTCGTGGTCGACCTGCTCAGTGTGAGCTGATCCCTCCAACTCTCAGCCCCCGGTTGCGTCACCGTGACGCGACCGGGGGCTTCTGCGCTCTCCTGACTGATCCGTAGGTCACTCGCGGTGTTGCCTGCGCCGGCTGGTGGTGCAAGCCGGACGGGCGTATTTTCCTCCCCGGTCGGCATCTCTGGCGGCATTGCCGGGTCGGCTAGCCGGTCGTTGGACGGCTGGCCGGTTGTAGAGCCTGTTGGGAAGTGGGTCTGGGGTTTGCGTTGTGTTCCGACCGACAGGCAGTAGTGCCTGTTCTGCGGCCGGCCGCGGCCTGCGTGAGCGTGGCGCGCGGCCGAACGGTCGACTACTTCCTGTCGGTCGGTACACAATCGGCCGCTGCCGAGCCAATTCGCAACAGGCCCTGTAGGGCGCTATCGGTCAAGCAACCGGCTAGTGGACCAGCCGTCCCGGACCGTTGCCGCTTAGTAGCGTAATTCCGTAGTACTACGCATCCGCGTTACCGGCCCAGCAGGTTGACTGGGGAGCATGACGAAGGTGGTGGCTACGACAGTTCCGATAGCAGGTCGGACCAGC
>NZ_AQUZ01000053.1 GCF_000372465.1 Kribbella catacumbae DSM 19601 | reverse complement strand
GCTAGCCCGGATCTTTCGTGACTCTGTCGCGGGCGGCGGCTCGCGGCTTGGTGGCCGGTTTCGGGGTTGATTCTTGCAGGTGGGTAGGACAGTGGCCCGAGTGTCGTCTCGGGTGGGCGCCGGTTCCAGGGGCCGGGTCTGTTTCGGTTGCTGTGATGGGTGGGGTGTTGTTTTAGCTGGGCGCGGTGAGGGTGTGGAGCCTGGTGAGGCCGGTGTGCAACACCGTGGTCCAGGCGCCGTTGCAGGCGAGGTGCACGATGGTGCGGCGGCCGGTCCGGGCGAGCCTGGCGGCGGTCGAGAACAGTCGCAGGCGTAGGCGTTTGGGCTCCCAGCGGCGAGCCTCGTGGGTGGTGCCGTCGGCGTCGGTGAACGCGAGTAGCTGCATCCAGGTGGTGAGTTCGCAGGCCAGAGCGACGATCGCGCACCAGATCTGATTCTGGTCGAAGTCGTGCAACGGGAGGTTTCTGAGTCCGGTGTCCTTGGCGCAGCGGATGCGGTCTTCGGCGCGTGCCCGGCGGCGGTGGCGTAGTTCGAGGTCGGCGAGTTGTCCGCGGGCCGTGTTGGTCGCGAACGCGGTGATGCGGTGTCCGTCGATGTCGGTGAGGCGCAACTGGGCGCCGGGGTGGGGGCGTTCTTTGCGGACGATCACCCGCATCCCGGCCGGCCACTTCGACAAGTTGACCAAGGCGGTGACGTCGGCGACCCAGGCGCCGTCACGGACCCGGCCATCGCTGTCGATCGCCGGTGTCCACGCCTGCTTCGGGATCCGCGGCAGGGCTTGGGCGAAGTCATCGGGCAGGGTGAACCCGACCGAGTACGACAGCCGCTGCGCCACGATCCAGTCGAGGAACTCGTGGGTGCAGCCGGCCGAGTCGGTACGGATCAGCACCCGGCGCCCCGGCCGCGTCCCCGACCGGTGTCCGGGGAGTTGTTTGAGAGCGTCACGGACCACGGCGATATGGTCAGCGGCCGTGTTCGAGCCGGCGTTCCCGGGCCGCAACCTGATCGCCAGCGGTTCACCAGACCCGTCAGATCCGTGGTCGACGAACGCGCACAACGGATGGAATCCGTAACCCCGCTTGAAGGTTGGCGCCGCGCCTTGCTTATCCGAATGCGCACCCACCAGCGTCGCGTCGAGGTCCACGATCAACGGATCCTCGCCATCGCGTCCGGTGTCCGGTGCGTGCTCACCGGCCAGCGCCCACACCCGCGCCCGGGCAGCAGCCCGCGCAGCGTTGATCGCCTTCAGCACCGCCTCGACGTCGCCGGCCAGCGCATCGACCGTCCGCGACACCGTCGGGTCCGAGGCGACCGGACCGAACAGGCCCGGTTCACCACGCAGCACCGCGATATCGGCCAGACAATCCCCACCCAACCCGAGCATGATCGCGAGATCGGCGATGACCTTGGCCGGATCATGCCTGGCCAACGGCTTACGCCACGGCACCAACGCCCCCGACAGCTCCGTGACCAGGCCACTGGCCCGGACCGCCTCGGTCAGCAACAAGCCACCGGCCTGCGACACCACACCCGATCCGGCCGCATCAACGCGGACATACGGATACAACCCAGTAGTCTTCACCTCGAAGGTGCTCCTCGACTTCGCACGACATGGTCCTAGACAAACCACATCGTCGCTGGTCAGGAGCACCTTTCAGTTCAAGGACACAGCCTCCGCCTCAACAGCCGTGAAAGCCCCGGGCTAGCCATCAACTGTCGACGTCCCACGAAGCAGAGAGACGAAGACCCATCACCATCACCGATGGCTGAGCCACCAGATCAGCGCTCCCATCACTGCTCCGCCCGTCGCGGTAGCCATGCTCTTGGTGATCCCGAGGACAGCTGCAATGGCCGCTCGTCTGGCCATCGTCCTTGGCGAGGTAGACACAAGTCCCGGCCGGGCAGCCGGGATCGGTGCGCCGCTGGCGTGTCAGCGCGGTCTGGCCCTCGCCGCGATCCCACAGAGTGCAACGACGACGACCACAAAGACACGGCACCGGCACTGGTCGCCGTACGGCGACCAGTGTGGCCGGTTCTGGCTCGGCGGTCGCGGGCGCCGACCGCGGCGGGACTGCGCCCCTCCGGACCTGGTCAGGTATGTCACGCCAGTGGTCCAGCCACCAGCGAACGCGACCGCAGACGGTCACGAAAACTTCGACGGTGACCCAGGACAGGAAGAGGCCGCCGCCGGCGGCCTCGGACAGCGCGGTGCGGGAGTAACCGGTGGCGCGGCGCATCGCCAGGAAGGAGGGACATCTGGCAACTAACGGCCGAATTGGGTGCTCGGTCCACCGTTGGGTCCGGCAGCCACCTACCTGAGCGGCGTCACCAGCGATGGAGATGACCAGCACACGGAGCTATGGGCAACCCTTTCGACGACGACGCCAAGCCCTACAGCGCAACTTACAACCGCTGACCCTGCTCTCAGACCGCCAGTCAGCCCAACGCCTCTCCTTCCGACATGCCGGACGGAGAGGCGTTGGGCAGATCCGCCTTCTATTGTTACGGAGTGTCATCCAGTCAGGCGACGACGGCAGCGGAGCTGGTAATCGCCGTGCCCCAGCCGGACGATTCTGGCGCGAGCACCGCTGACCGCTACGAGTGGCAAGCCGCGATGGCCGCCGCCGACGGACTAGCCTTGTATCTCCGATGGATCGACGTAGGCGGAGACGCCGACGCAGCGGAGCAGGCCAGGATTCTCTGCGAGGTGCATGAGGACTGGGTCGTCATGATCGACTCTGATGCTGAACTCGTGTCGGCCAAACACCGGGATCCGGCGTACGGGGCCTACACGACGATGGTGATGCTTCTGAAGGATGGCGGCCTCGCCCATCTCTTCGACCGTTGGAAGGCTCTGGGGAGAAACGCCACCTGCCGATTGGTGACGACCTCGGGCCTCGGCTCGACCGACACACAAAGCATCGAGAAGGCGATCGCCTGGCTGAAAGAGCGCCGGACTGCTGGGCAGCCTCTGACGGGCGGGCCTGATGAGCCTGCTGTTGCGAAGCTTGCGGAGGCACTGTCAGCAGCCATCAAGTCGGCAGCGAGCAAGAACACCGGCAAGGCAGCCGAGAAAGCTGACCAAGGCGACGTCTTGGCGGACGTCTACCAGTTCTTGTCGATGCTCACGATCAGCCATGGACATCCACAGCGGACGCATCTGCCTTACGCGGCTCCGGCAATGTATGCAAAGGCTGTCACCGAGCGTCTCGGGATCGCCACGCCGCCAGAAGCTGTCTGGGAGGCCGTCGTCGGCATATTCAGGTTGAGGATGCGTGCAGCAGGACCCACCAGAAGCCATGGATTGCCGACCGTGCTGCCTCAAATTGACAGCCTCTCCATGGAACCGCCTTTCAGGGCTCGCATAGTGAGCGTGGGCGATATCGATCTTGCGATCCGGAGCGCCGTGCGGACGCCTGGTGGGTATCTTCCCCTGCCTCGTGCCGTGCGGACCACGAAGGTCGCAGTCAAGATGGACGCGGGCAAGTGCTTCGACAACTCCATCGAAAGAGCCGAGGAACTGCGGCTCGCCTTCCAGAGGTATTGGCGAGATCGGCTCAGCGGTGACCCGACTGCCGGCGTTGAACGGGAGCGACTCCGCCGCTGGCTGCTTCGGATAGCCGACGAAGCGACCTCGGCTGTCGCGAACGACCTCGATCCGTGGGGCCGCCAGCTATGGTCCGAGGTACAGGCCAGGCTGGAGGCGGCGCCCGACTTCCCAGAGCTCGACCGCGAACTGCTGCTGGGTGGGATCTGCTTTCTGGTCGGAGATTGCAAGATCTGGTTCAGCGCTCGGTTCGACGTCGTGGCCGAACAGGTTCGCTTGAAGAGCGTGCAGGCGAGTTGACCATGAATCAGCTTTTCGAGGCCGACGAGTTGCTGTGGCTACGCGAGGATCTTGCCTACCACCAAGCACGAATCCTGATCCTGATCACCGCCGTCGCGGCGACTGACGGCCATCAGGGGAAGCTGGACGGCCTGACGAAACTCGCCAAGCTCGACTTCCTGGTGCGCTATCCGGGCCTCGCACCTGCGGTTCTGGATCACCTCCCCGCTGCCGATGAGCGGCTGCATCTGACGCCCCGCGACTCGATCGATCCGACAGATGTGGAAGCTCCGATGGTGCGCTACAAGTACGGGCCATGGGACGACCGGTACTACCCAGTGATCGGCGCCTTGGTCGCCCGCGGCCTGGTGCGTTACGCGACCGGTCGGCGTGGCAGCGTCGCCCTAATGCCCACCGCGACCGGCAAGCGGCTGGCTGCGGCTATGGGAGACAGTCCCGAATGGCAGGAGATCCGCGACCGTGGGCTGGCGGTCGCGGAAGGTTCAGCCGGACTCAGCGGCAGTTCACTGAAGGATTTGATCTACGAGCGGCTCCCCGCCTTGATGGATCGGCCCCAGCGAGAGGTGATCCGGTGACGGTTCACTTCCGGATCAACGCGATCCAGCTCCAGACGGTCGAAGGGCCGCTCGAATACGCCTTCCCGTCCGACATCACGATTCTGGCCGGACCGACCGGCGTCGGGAAGACGACCTTGCTCGAATTGGTCAAGTTCGGCTTCGGAGCCCGGGGCAGGTTGGCCCCTGTGGTTCGGGAGTCTGTCGAGGCGATCGCGATCGATGTCAGCATCGGAGCCGCGCAGTACCAACTCAGTCGAAGCCTTGACAGCGAGAAGCGCAAGGTTGTCCGGGTGACGGACCTGGTCAACCAGACGCGGATGCCGGATCACTACGTCGACCTCGATGGCCAGCCGAGTCTCAACAGCTTGCTGATGACCTCACTGGGTTTGTCTGACAATCTGCGGGCCGCGGCAAGGACCGGCAACAGCACCCGCCCCGGACCGCGGATCACCTTCTCTGACATCTACTCGTATCTCTACGTCGCGCAGTCCGAGATCAACCGGGACATCGCCGGCAGTGAGGACAGCTACCTCGACCCGAAGCGCAAGGCCGTCTTCGAGCTCTTCTTCGCCCTGACTAATACCGAGATTCTGAGGATGCGCTCGCAGGTGAACGAGCTCAACGGTCAGATCTCCGAAGCGGAGGTCGAGCATCGATATGTGCTGAAATTCCTCGAGGACAGCAACACGACCGCCCGGTTCGGAGCCGAACTCCAGTTGGAGGAGGCGGTCAGTAGCCAACTGGCGGCCGAGATGCGTCAGGCCGAACTGCGCTCGACCATCGAACCAGTCAGTGACCGCGAGACGCAAACCCTGCGCGATCTGCTGGAGGCGGCCGAACGCGGCTCGGCAGTTGCTCGTTCGGCAGAACTGGCGTCGAGACGCCAACGAGTCGAACTCACGACCGAACGGGAACGCGTCAGAGGCGACATCGCACGCCTCGAACGCATGCGTGATGCGGGTGCCCGCCTGGCCCGTATCGAGTTCGTGGTGTGCCCCCGCTGCATGCAGTCCCTGACCGGACGTAGCGTGCCGGATGGCTCCTGCCGCGTGTGCCTACAGGTGGACCCGGTACTGCCCGGATCGCAGACCGATCAGTACGAGACTCGGCAACTTAGGGACCAGGTCGACGAGATTGATGGCCAACTCGCCGCGCTGACGCGTCACGAGGAGGCACTGGCCGCATCGGTAGCGGATCGCCAGACATTGGTCGCGAGTTTGTCGGAGCTATTGGAGACCCGTACTGCGGCCCGGATCACGCCGCGCCTGCAGGCGTTCGACGACGCCGCCAACAAGCTCGCGACCGCCCGGGCCAGACAGGAGCAGCTCGAGATCGTCCTGCGGCAATGGGACCGCGCGGACGATCTGGGGTCTATCGTCGACCGGCTTCGCACCGAACGCGACCATCTCCGCACGGACTTGAAAGAGTCCGTGGAAAGCCTGAACCGCCGGCACGGAGAAGTTCTCGCGGACCTCGATGCCGAGTTCCTCGCGACCGTCCACGAATTGGGCATCCCCAGCATCAGAACCGCGACGATCCACCCCCGAACCTACCTGCCGATGCTGAACGGCGAGAGCTTCCGTGAGGTGAGCGCCGGCGGTGGCATCATCACCGCCACTCAGGTCGCCTATTGGATCGCGCTGATCACAGTCGCTATCCGCAGGGGCGACACCTACTATCCGGCTTTCCTGCTGATCGACAGCCCACGCTTGGCACTCAACACGGCCGAGGCTCTAGCCGTGGCGCTCTACCGACGCATGGTGAATCTGGCGCAGAGCCTCCCGGGGCGCCTGCAGTTGATCGTCGCCGATAACGAACTGCCCAAGGACGATCGCCGAGCCGCTCGCGAGATCAAGTTCGACTACAACAACCCGACGGTGTCGACGATCCAGCACCCAGGCCCAGCCGGCGTCCGGACGATCCACGCCGACGAAACCTTGGTTGCCGACTGATGACTGAGGCCTGGGTGAACTTGGCGAAAAGCTGTCTTCTTCACATTGGGACTGCCCCTTGCACTAGCCAAGCGGTGATGGTCATCCACAGGCACGGAGCCATCGTTCTGCCTCACCGGCAGTCGAATGAGTAGCGTGTTGGCGAAGAAGAGGGGATCAGAGACTCCGACGGTGTCTTAGTTCGCCTCAAAATGTCCCGAAATGTCTTAGGTTAGGGTCTGTGGCGAACGAACGGCTGCGGGCGGCGATGGTGGAGCAGGGGCTCACTCATCTCGCGCTCGCCGAAGAGCTCGATGTGAACGTGAAGACGGTCGAGCGCTGGGTCGTGGGCGAGATCGTTCCATTCCCCCGGAACCGGCACCAGTTGGCCACCAGGCTGGGTCGTGACGAGTCCTATCTCTGGCCGGACGCGCTGCCGCGGGATCGGGTCGCCGTCGTGTCGGAGAGCGAGATCATTCGGGTCTATCCGCACCGCTCCGACATGCCGCGCGACGACTGGCTGCGGGTGTTCGAGTCGGCCACCAGCGAGATCGGAGTCTTGGTGTATGCCGGGCTCTTCTTCGCTGAGGACACGGGTCTCGAGCGGATCCTTCTGAAGAAGGCGAAGGCGGGAGTCCGGATCCGGATGACCCTCGGCGACCCGGACGACGCGCGCATCGCCGAGCGCGGCGAAGAGGAGGGAATCGGCGACGGTGTCTCCTACAAGATCCGCAACGCGCTACTCCTCTTTCGCCGGCTTCGAGCGACCGACGGTATCGAGTTCCGGCTGCATCACACGGTCCTCTACAACTCGATCTATGTCATCGACGACCAACTGCTGGTGAATACGCATATCTACGGACTGCCTGCCGCACGGGCCCCGATCTGGCATCTCAGGAAGGTGCCAGGCGGCGAACTCGCGCAGCTCTATCGGGAGAGCTTCGAGCACGTCTGGAATCTCGCCCTCCCACTGCCCGAGGAGGACTGATGTCCAAGAGAATCGACTACTACGACGACCCCGAAGCGCCGGCTGCGAACAGCATGGTTCCCTCGACCAACGTCATCATCGAGAACGATGCCGGCGAGCTTCTGATGATCCGCCGCTCCGACAACGGCAACTGGGCTGTTCCCGGAGGCGCGATAGATCTCGGCGAGTCACTCGCTCAGGCCGCGGTGCGCGAGACGAAGGAAGAGTCGGGCATCGACTGCGAGGTGATCGATGTGGTCGGCATCTACACCGACCCCAAGCACATCATCCTCTACACCAGCAACGGCGAAGCACGCCAAGAGTTCTCGATCGTCGTGCAGGCCCGTGCCACCGGCGGGGAACTCACGACAAGTTCTGAGTCCACCGAAGTCCGCTGGATTGCTCGTTCCGACCTCGCGGAGCTTCAGATGGACCGGTCTATGCGACGCCGCATCGAGTACTACCTTGAGAATCCGGCCACGCCGTACATCGACTGACCTGTCAATCACCAAAGGTCAGCAGCGGTACGTCGTACAGGTCAGGGCGCGGGATCCGGGTGAATCCCGGCGACTTCACCTCGACGACATACATCTCGGTCAGAAACTGAACCTTTGCACCGAGGAGATGGCTGGTGTGCGCGGTGGCGGACTGCGCCTTCAAGCCAACTGACACATGGATGTGAGGGCGCACGGTCCCTGTGGCTTTGTCGTACGCCAGAGTGCCACCGCCGAAGGCCTCGACGTTCTCGAGATGAACAGAACTCCAGACCGGTGCATCCGGGTTGTCCAGCTTCTCGCAGGTACCGACGAGCTGGACCTCTCGCAGGCCGGCGATAAACATCGGGATGAAACCCTGCCGCACGTCATGTTCGGTGCAGAACTCGGCGAGCGCTGTGTAGAAGTCGTCCCCATGGTCGAAGTGGACGGCAAAGGTCCGGCCCATGGCGAGCTCAGCTGCATGCAAGATAGGTCCCTTCGATTGCGTCGATATGCGCAACGTAGCGAATCGCGGTATCAAGACCTCGAGTGGACAAGTGACGACTCCGCGGCTGAGCGATCCCGTCGATGCCCGCAATAGCCAACTCTTCACACCTGCGCCGAAACCATCGCCAGGACACGCCGAGGTAGTCAGCCATCGCCTCCAACCGCCCCGCCGAGCATTCGCAGGCGATCACCGACTCAGCGGCAAGCCGCCTGTCCATCTCCCAGTACGCCGAATTGCGCCGTGGCCGAGCATCAACCTGCCAGATCCCCTCACCGCCCAGCCAGTTGGCCTCAATCGCCTCATCGGCGAGAACAAAACCCCCGACCTCACCCATCGTGGGATCACCTGTGAGCTCAACCGTGATCCCGAATGCCTCCATCAGAGCCATCGCAAGCAAGAGAAGTACCCGCTCATAGCGCGGCGAGGCGTCGACCTCGGACTCGGGAACGCAGAATGCTCGGCGCATCCCGACGAAGCGCCTTGACGTGTACCTGAGGTACTCGAGCTTGTGCGTCCACAGCAGCCAGGACGAGGCTTCCTCGCCACGCTGTTCCCTGGTCCAGAAGAACGGTGTCTCGGAGAGCCGGCCCAGGTGCCGGCTGATGTGCCGCGAGCAGAATGTTGAGCCCAGCCATTGGCTGGTGATCGCGTTGAGGTCCGGGACCTCGCTCATCGCAGCCTCAGAGGCCGACTGCTCTACATAATGAGCCAGCCTCGCCTGACTCGCCGCCAACTGGGCATCGTCGGCCAGCAGTGCACTGTCGGTGTTAACGACCGCCCAGATGATGCCAGTGGTGAAGTCGTCGATCACGTTGGCAGACGCCACCGGCTGACGATTGGTCTGGCGACCGGCTCGTCGCACAAACCTGCGGGCGTCGGATACGTAGTACTTGCCATCGGCATCGGATGTGACGACCGCACTCCATCGATCGGTACGGCGAAGAGACGCGGTCAGCTGTTCAGACGGTTCGATCATCAGCCAGTCGAACCCGGCCTCGTCGGCAGGGCAATGGTGCACCAATAGCTCGGCTCCCGCGAATGACTTCCCGGCTGGCAGCTCGACAATGCTGCTCATCCCAACCGGAAGAAGCGCGCGCCCCTCGATCAAGTCGGGCAGAACAGCCGGCGACGACTCGGATGTGCTGCGCTGCCTGCGCCGGTTGACGAAGCCGAGATCCAAGGGATCTGGCGCCCGGAGAACCTCGCAGAGCGCGGCGCGAGCGTCAGCGGATGGCCACGAGTACCACCCGCGCTCCCAGTCTGAGATCGACTTCGCGGTGATCACTACTTCTCGCCCAGTAGCCCGGTAGATCGCAGCATTGGCCTGATCAGCCAAGCTCGCCTGCGACAACGCTCCTCGAGCTTTTCGCAAGGCCTCGTTCGGTTGTCGGTCGCGACCACTCATGCCACAAGACTGCAGCGTCCCCAGCGGACAAGGTCACGGCATGATGGGACATTTCGAGATGTCTCAACGCTCAGAAAACGTCCTAGCCGTCAGCCAGTCGGCGGCGTACATTCCGCGCAGACTCCAAGAGAACCGGCTTGGCGCGAGTGACTGACCGATAGACAACGTGATCAGCTGGGTAACGCGTCAAGATCTCACTCAGCCGCTCGTCGACGTCCACCGGCCGACCATCCGCACCCGCTGTCAGGTCGCAGTAGGTCAAAGCATCGAGCAAGTCCTGACTGGGCGCCGCGAACTCATCTGCCAGGGCGACGATCCCACGCTCAGCCGCCTCGATGACGGCGCAGCTGTGGTGAGCTACCAGGCGACAGAGGAGCTCATCGGCTCCCAGTACATCGCGGAGGTGGCGTGCGCCGTCCAGCGGATGAAAGCCCGTGGCCGTGATGGTCGACGCATATCCAATGTCATGCAACCAACCAGCGACTTCCACGAGCTCGGCCTCAGGGCCCAGCACCTCAGCTAGTTCACGCGCACGACCCGCGACACACTGGGTGTGTGCCCATCGCCTGGGCAGCTCCTGTGCAAGCAGATCGCGAGCCAACGCCTCCGCGTCTGTCGCGCTGATCATCTTGCCGACACTACATGCGGCTGGCCCTCGCCGCAGCGGGTCGGCCAAGTGACCAGATTCGTTCAAAGCTGGTCAGGTAGGACTGGAACATCTCGCTCTCGTCACCACCACGGAAGTGATAGACGGGCGACTGGGCTGCAGGAATACCAAGGGCATGCTGGTTGACCAGCAGTTGGCCGTCCGATCGATACATCGAGTTGTAGAGGACGGTGTCGTGCAACCTGAACTCGACATCGTCGCGCTGAAGGAGTGGGTTCAGTAGAGCGATCGCATTGCGGATCTTGATGCTCATCGCCTCGCCGATCTCCTCCTCGACACCCCGACGATCGACGTTGCGCCCATCGGGGTCACCGAGGGCGATCCGCACTCGTACGCCCTGCGCGGCCTTCTCACTGAGGAGTTGAACGAGCCTTGCATCCTCGGCCAGGAACAGGGCGCTGTAGGCAAGTACTCCGATCTCAGACGTCGCCGAGGCGAAGAGCGCCTGCCAGACCGTCTGGGTGATCGCCATCCTGCGCGGGTACACCGCTACGAGTTCGGCGGGATGCTCTTCTACGGGGCCCAGTGTCGGCCAGAGCACTGCCTCCTCGACCTGTAGGAGCCGTGCCAGCGCGCTTCGACTGTGCGGGTGGGGCATTTGACCGCGCAACCAGTTCCGAACCGTCTTCGGATCGACAGCCAGCCTCGCAGACAGATCCGCCTCGGTGAATTGAGCGTCACGCATCGCGCTCCGCAAGACTTTGTTCACTACCGTCGCATCCTTACCAACGAGTAGATGTCTGTAAATGTCTAGTCGGACGGTAGCACGAAATGTCCCTAAATGTCCGTGAATGAGGTGCCGCTGTCCGCCCTTCAAGAGCAGGCTTGGAGCACTCTCGGCGACAGTCGCCGAACCCCCCGAGAAGCGAAGGATCAGCAGCCGATGAACGTCATCGCAGTACCCCGCCGCATCTCGCGCCGGCGGATCACGAACGAGCCGGTGGGGGCGCTAGATGCCCAACTGTCGTGAACGGCTCTCATTGGCGCTCGCGGTGCGCGGGACTTTGGAAGCGCCTGATCGATGCGTTTCGCCGCTGGCGGGACGAGGCGTGAGCCTCTTGGAGGAGCCCGGCCAGTTCGACGATGACCTCGATAGGCCGCTGCTGGTTGGCTATATCAGGCGCGAGTTGATAGCCACCGACGCCCAAGTCCAGGAGGTCGAACGTCGAATGTCGCTCTTCGCTGATACCCAACGCTTCTCGATTGGCTTCATCTTCATCGACAAGCCCGGCATCTGGCCGCCAGTCTTCGAGTCCCTGACTGGGGCAGTTAGGCGCCACGAGGTTACGGCGGTGGTCCTCCCAAGCCTCCTGCACTTCGCAGTACTCGGGGCAACCCACGACATCAAGGGCACGTTCGAGCGTGCCACCGGCGCACGAGTCCTGTTGCTCGACTCCCTCAAGATCTGACGGAGCCGGCGGGGAGTCCTCAGCCCCTCCGTGCGATGTGATCGCCGCACCACCCGCCGGCTCCGTCATCCAAGAACGCCCCTGCCCGAGCGCCCCGACCCCTGTATCTCTTGCGGGCTCGGGCAGGGGCCTATCCCACCACCTGAACTGGAAGTGAAGAGACGAGGGAGACTGGCCTTACCCGGGCGGCTGAGGCACCCGCTCGCCTGGAGACTAGCCGGGTGACTTCCTTCAGTGGCTACTTCTTCCTAATCCTTTGCAACGTGGTCCTAGTCCTCCTGCTCCTGCTGGTCAGCGTCGGCTTCTACTGGCCACTGGTTGCTCAACGATTCGGCGGTACGCCGCGCACATCCGCATCAACAATCGTCATCGCCTCGATACTGACCACTCTGGCGATGATTCCATTCCTCGGCTTGCTCGCGCTGGCCGCACCATGGCTGGCCGAGGCAGCCACGGCCATCGTCCTGGTCTTCGCGACCTGTGCGTCAATCTATGTTCGCCGGGGAACGACTCGGGTCGTTGCCAAGCGCTTCGCCTGGCTCAGTGACTACGGCATCCCCGATCCGGTGATCCGTGATCTGACCCGAATGAAAGTGGTGGCCGAGCTAGCAACCGGATCTTTCTTCGTCGTGCTGGCATTGCCCATCCTGGCCATGATCTCGGCCGCCGCTCATCGCCTCGATGCTGCGGTTTATCCGGCAGCTCTCCTGGCATTCTTCGCCACCAGCGCGATCTTCGTCGGCGGAGTGATCCTGCTGGGACGGCTCCGCGAATCCGTCGGAGTTCTCGCAGCACTCGGATACCTCTGCGACCCCGCTACTCAGCCTGGCGCCTACCGACAACCAGTTCTCAGCCGATGGAATTCCGCCTACATGACCGAGAAGGAGATCTGGATGAGTCATGTCGCTGCCCAGCAGCCGATTCTCAACTCCATCAGGCAACCTCTGCGACGTCTGCTCCGGCGCAGGTCCAGATACCTCAGCGGCATCGACGGCACCCACTTCATGAAGGAGACGAAGCCACTCTTCGAGGAGTTGATTGCATTATCCAGAGCCGAGGGCGACGTGAAGCGAAGCCCGGTGATAGTCAGAGTGGTGAGGCTCGTCGCGCTCGGCGACATCGAGGTTCTGGGCCCCGAGGCGGTCATGTCTGCCGACCCCAGCGATCACCGAGCATGGAATCAGTGGTCACTGAGACGGATCGCAGGCGTGATCACGGTGGGGTTGACCCGTTTTGACGGACAGGGTTGGTGTGGGGTTGGTTCACGCTACCTGTTCGGTGGCGGTGGTGATGGTTGATTCGAATGTGGCGGGGCTGAGGTAGCCGAGGGTGGAGTGTCGGCGGCGGGTGTTGTACCAGCCTTCGATGTAGTCGAAGATCGCGCTGGTTGCGGCCTTGTGGGTTGGCCAGGTGCGGCGGTGGATCAGTTCGGTTTTCAGGGTGGAGAAGAATGATTCGGCGACGGCGTTGTCCCAGCACTGGCCTCGTCGTCCGACTGACAAGACGACGCCCAGATCCTTTGCCAGGTTGGCGTATTGGGTTGATGTGTATTGGCAGCCGCGGTCGGAGTGGAACACCACCCCGGGTGCTGGACGGCGCCGGTTCACCGCATCGGTGAGGGCCTCGGCGACCAGGTCGGTGCGGAGATGGTCAGCGACTGCCCAGCCGACGACACGGCGCGAGGCCAGATCGATCACGGTGGCCAGGTAGAGCCAGCCTTGCCAGGTGTGGATGTAGGTGATGTCGCCGCACCAGCGGGTGTCCAGGGCCGCTGGCTGGTCGGGGTCGATGGCGAAGACACGGCCGATCAGGTCCGGGCGGTGGGCGGCGGCCGGGTCGGCGATAGTGGTCTTCTTCCACCGCCGCGGGGTGCGGCCATAGCGGTCGATCTGGCGCATCAGGCGCGCGACCCTCTTGCGGGAACACCGTTGCCCCTGGTCTCGCAGTTCGTGGTGGACTCGCGGGGAGCCATAGGTCTGTTTGGACTCGTCGTGGATCTCGACGATCTTCGCGGTCAGCTCGGCATCACGCCGGGCATGGCGCGAGCCGGTGCCGGCCCGGTCTGCGTAGAAGGCGGAACGGGAGACCAACAGCAGCTCACAAGCCCTGGCGACGTTGTGGTTGCCAGCCTTTTCCGCCTCGATGAACGGGTAGCAGTTCACCGGGTCTCCTTCGCGAAGAAAGCCGTGGCACGCTTCAAGATATCGACGTCTTCACGCAGCCGGCGGTTCTCCCGCCGCAACGCCGCCAGCTCGTCTTTCTCACTGGTGGTCAACCCGCCGTCGCCGGTACCAGCGTCGCGTTCGGCCTGCTTCAACCACTCACGCACCGCGGTCTGAGTCAGATCGAAATCCTTCGCGACCTGACCCACCGTCCGGTCGCCGCGCTGACACAGCTCGACGATCTCGGCCTTGAACTCAGGCGTGAACGAACGACGAGGCCGTGGCTTCTTCTTGCCCATGGACTCCATGATGAACATCCTTCCGGAGCAACCGCTCCTGATCTCGGATGTCCGTCAAAACGGGGCAGGCCCACGGTGATCACCGGCGTCATGGCTTCGATCCTTCCCATCGCAGACAAGGTCTGGCCATAGTCGAGTCACGACGGATCATCGTCGAGGAGCTAGCATTCGAGGTTGTCGAACCACTCGACGACCTCGTTGGACTTGTAGCGGAGATGCCGGCCGACCCGTCGTGCGGGCGGACCTGTCCCATCGCAACGCCAGCGATACAAGGTTGCCTTCGGCACCTTCAGGTACGCCGCTACCTGATCGGCGGTCCAGACCGGGTCTGGCTCAACCAGCGATGCCATCAGAGCCTCCAGTGCCGGCTCGCCGGGCGCGATCGGCTTTCAGGTTTCGGCGGATCTCGCGGGTGCTGCGGCCGAGGATCTCAGCTGCCGCGTCCGCCGAGCCGCAGACATGGGCCAGTTCGGCTGTCTCCGATTCTGAGCGAGCCTCTGCGGTGGCGACACGTTCGTCGCATCGCCGGATGGCCGCCTCCTTGGCCTGGATTGCTCGGGCCAAGGAGCTCTGCGCTTTGATCGCGCGAGTGGTGGCGACCTCTATCCTGCCCTGACGCTGACGTGCCCGCCGAAGCGCGGCGACTCTTTCGCTGGCTCCCATCGCCGACTCACAGCTCGGGACCGGTACGTTGAGCGTGCCAGTCGACATCCTGCGCGAAGGCTTTGCCGACCGTCCGCGGTACAGGGGATATCTGGTGACCAGTCGCCTCGAGGAACCGTTTTGCAGCGACCACTGCGCGCGTACCGATCGCCTTGACTACCGACTCGGGCGAGCGCGGCTCGACCCCCGCAGCACGGATCAAGACTCTGTCGAAGGACGAGGTCTCTACGGGCAGACCGTAGCGTGCCAGTGCGATGTGCGCGAACGAGTCGGCCTCGATTTCCGCAATGCCGTAACAAGCTTCGGTATTTCTCCGCGGAGCCGAGTGCATGCGTAGGTGGCCGACTTCGTGCGCTAAGCGGCCGACCGCGGCGACTGAGTCGAGCTGATTCGAGACCACGATTCGCCGTGCTTTGTGATCTGTGTAGCTGACCTGTTCGGGCGTCGTCCATCGAACGTCGACGGTGAAACCGTTAGTGCGCGAGTCTTGTTGCAATGCCTCCCAAAGCTTGCTGGTACTCCCCGGCGAGACCGCTGGCGGCAGCGAGATCCGAGGGCCAACAGTGTGCGCGAAATCCCACACGTTGGCCACCTGGAAACCGATGATCCCCTGCCGGATCGAGCCTTGCGGGTCCATCGTCGGCTCACCGCTCTCATCCTCAAACAGAACCTGGGACCGAACCGGTGCAAGGATCTTGATCGCGCCACTCTTCACGACCTGACGTCCCAACCTCTGCCATGCCGACGCCGCGGCGATGAAGTTTGCTTGAGGCATCTGAAGGTTGATGAGAACAGCATTCCCGAAGCCGTATGTCGGGAAGAGCGCCGCCGCGTCCAGCCATCGTGCCCACCCGGCTCCTGAGTTCAGCTTGCGAATCTCCTGCGTGAGCACAGCGTGCAAGACCTCGGCGCTCACATTCATTCTGCTCATGAGAAACCTCCTGCTCCTTGGTGCCTTGCTTGCTCAACGGCCTGGCGAGATGGGTTCTGGTCCTTGATCTGGAAATCCGGTGCTCTCAGCAACGAAGAGCCTCCGCGTCGCCAGCGGCGGCGGCATCATGCGCGCGTATTTGTCACCGATCGGGCGGCGATGGTGAGTAGTTCCAGACAGGCCGCGCGCCACGTCCGCAGCGATCGATAGATGCGCGGCGCTCTTGGCGAGAGTGTCGGTCAGCTCGCTGAAATACATAGCGATGCTGGTACGTGTCCAACGCGAGCTTGACCCGAGATGCAGGACGCGGCGGCTGGAGAAGGGTAAGGACGTGGAGGCCAAGTCTCGGAGTGGGATGAACAAGGAGCCGGTTCGGATCAGGTCATCCAAGGCAGCCTGTTGGTATCGCGCGACTCGGGCTGCTGCATCGACCAACTCGTCGAGCGCATCCAGTGCAGCAAGCGCCTGCCTGCGATGCGGTATCAGCTCCTTTGGAGACAGCAGACGATCCTCTGAGCGAACAAGGGCATCGAAGGTCGACTTCAGATCGAGGAAGGCGACTTCGCCTGGCGTGGCGCTCTGACCACCGACGTCCGACAGCCGTCGCTGCCATGAGCGTGCGGCCCGTGCGGCCCCTGTATCGAATGCACCTAAGGCTTCTCGCAGCCGCCCTACGTCGACCAGCACCTGCGCATCCAAACCGAGTTCTCCGGCCACAGACGAAACGCAGTCTGCAAGGTGCCATGCGTATCCGCAGGCAGTACGAAGTTGGGATGTACCCGACCGCAAGTCGCGGGTCAATAAGGTGCGTGGCTCGACTTCCTGATGGGCGTGTTCCCACCGCGCGGCCGACCATGCAAGCGACGAAAGAGCGTCGGTGCCGAACTGCGGACGAGATGTCGTCAAGTTCCGGAGCGGTCCCAGTCCGTCGCTAGGGCCTCCGTGTCGGCTGATGCGGTGTAGCCGGAGCATCATCCGGTGGACTCGGAGCCCCATCGGTCTGTACCTCGGAAGCCCCGAGTCGCGCAGGACGGCCCGGCCTGCGATTTCCGCAATCGCCGCCACCTCGGCCCGCGCCGCGATAAGGCTCGCTGAGTTGTCTAGGGCTGTGGCGTTGTGGGCATCCTGAGCCGCCAGCAGGTCAGCCCCTGTCCCGATCAGCCGAGCGAGTCGGACAAGATCGCCATCCCCGTTCCCGGCTGGTACATGGAGCACCTTGGTTAGCTCCAGGTCGTCGCGCAACCAACGTAGGTGTGCCCTCGTGGCGACCAAGACCGACTGCCAACCATCGAGAAGACCAACCAGGTCGTGGTGCTGGGCCTGATGCACCTCCACCGCGGCCCGCCGTGCAGCACGCAACAGGTCCTCATACGTCGCGCGCATCCTGAACTCTCCGGACGTCCGCTGCGGCTGACTTGAGTGCGTCGGCGAGCGCCAGTCGCCAACTGACGTCCTCGATAGGTACGTCCAGGTCGTTCAACACCCCGGCCGCCTCGTCGTACAGGGCTGCCGGATCACCAGTCAGATCGCCGGCGTACCTGAGATACGGGACGATCCCGAGGAGCTCGCACACCCGGTACCGGCTAAACGCCGTCATCGCCCATCTGCCGTCGACCGCGGTCACCTCCGCTGCCTCGACAATCGCCTCCGCCCGCGTGGCTAGTTCGGTCACCCGTCGGCGGACATCCCCACCGTCATTGAGGTTGTTCATTGCACATCCCTTCGGTTGCCCACGGCCACTCAACGGACGTGAGCCCGAAGGTTTGGGCCAACGGAAGGGACAGCCACCGTCACACTTCTTGCAATCAAGGCGTTTCAGCCGCTGAAACGGCCTCAACGTGCTCGTCCTCGGCTCGCCGTTGACTCAGTTATGGAGAACCCCAGCAGCCAATCCGACGACAACCACGAGCTACGTGATCGCACCTGTGAGTACTGCGCGGAAGTCTTCGTCTTACGCCGATCTGACCAGCGGTTCTGCTCGGATTCGTGCCGCCTACGCAACTGGCGCAGCCGCCGGAAACCGCCCGGCCGTACTGCGGTACTGCTCGCCGAGATCGAGCAACTCAGGCACCAAGTGGCAGAACTCGAGCGAACCAACGACTCTCTTCGGCGAGCCATCGGGCGGACCGAATCATGCTGACCATCCACCGCCTGACTGCCGGGGACGGATACAAGTACCTTCTCCGGCACGTCGCCTCCGGCGACGTCGATCGGCACCTGACCACGCCCCTAACGGCGTACTACAACGCTTCGGGTTACCCACCTGGCCGTTGGACTGGCACGGGCCTGGCCGGTCTGGGGAATGGCGGGCTAGCCTCCGGCTCGCGGGTGACCGAGAGTCAGATGGCCGCATTGTTCGGTCGGGCTGAGGACCCGGTCACGGGGCAGACGCTCGGTCGTCCCCACCGGGTTTTCGAGAGTCCTTCGGTGCGGATCCAGGCTCAGATCGATGCACTGGATTCGGGCCTGGATGACATCGAGAGACGCGCAGCAATCGACCGGATCAGGGCCTCAGTCATGCGTCAGAAGAGCAAGCAGGCAGTGGCCGGTTTTGATCTGACGTTCTCTCCGGTCAAGTCAGTTTCGGCGCTCTGGGCAACAGCTGATGTCGGCATCCAGGAACAGATCACCCTCGCCCATCACGAGGCAGTCGCCGACGTACTCGGCCTGCTCGAGCAGCACGCGATCCTGACCCGCACCGCAGATCAGGGCATGGCGCAGATCGAGACCCGCGGGCTCATTGGCGCCGCATTCGATCACTGGGACACGCGTTCGGGTGATCCACAGCTGCACACCCATGTCGTCGTCGCCAACCGAGTCCAGGGGACTGACGGTCTATGGCGGGCCATCGACGGGCGAGTGCTGCTCCGCTCGGTGGTTGCCATGTCGGAGATCCACAATGTTTTCCTGGCCGACAACCTGAGTCGGCGCTTGGGCGTCGATTGGGAGCTACGACCACGCGGGAAACGCCGCAATCCGGCCTTCGAGATGAGCATCGTTCCCGACAAGTTGATCGAGGAGTTCTCGGCCAGAACCAAGCAGATCGAATCGAATCTCGCTGCGCTCCTGGCCAAGCGCAGTGACGGTCTGCTGCCACCTGGTCGGAACGAAATGTACGTACTGCGACAACGCGCGACCCTCATGAATCGTCCACCAAAGCATCTGGCGCGACCCCTCGAATCGCTCATGCGGGACTGGCGGCGAAGGGCAGACATGATGGTCGGCCGAGAGGCGCTCGAGTCGATTCAACAGTCGCTCGACCAAGCCGGCGATCGACCGATGTCGGCAGCTGATCTCAGCCCGCAGACGATCGAGGCGTACGCCGCCGCGACCGTCATCACGTTGCAGACCAAGCGGGCCACCTGGACCCGCTGGAATCTGCTGGCAGAAGCCGCACGGCAGACGCGCCTGATTCGGCTGGTGTCGTCGACCGAGCGCTTCGCAGTACTGGAGTCGATTGTCGAAGGTGCCGAGAAGCAGTCGATCAGTTTGACGGCGCCAGAGGTCGTCACGGTGCCTGTGACCAGGGCCGACGGCGCGAGCGTGTTCACGATTCACAACGGCCAGATCTTCACCTCACCGGTGATCCTCGGAGCAGAGTCTCTCCTACTGGACCTTGCCTGCGATGCCTCCGGCCCGACGATCCCTGCACCGGCGGCTCGGGGGTTGAGCTCGGACAAGGCGGCGGCGCTTCTTCGGATCGCTACCAGCGGTCAGAAGGTCGAAGCGCTGATCGGTCCTGCCGGTACGGGAAAGACCAGCCTGTTGTCGGCAATGACGACCAGCTGGGAAGCTGCACATGGCGAAGGGTCGGTCATCGCTCTCGCACCTTCCTCGGCCGCGTCAGCGGTGCTGTCCGACGCGATCGGTTCACCGGCCGAGAACATCGCCAAATGGATCTACGAGTCGGCGGGACTGGGCGCCGAGGAACGTCGTGATCGCATCCAGCAGACCGCGTTCGCAGTACAGGAAGCTCGTCAAGCAGGCCGTCGACGGCGAGAGCACCGGCTATCAGAACTCCTCGCCGCGCTGCGCGCCGAGCAGGATCGCTGGAAGTTCCGTTCTGGCCAACTGGTCATCGTCGACGAGGCCTCGATGGCCGGCACCATGGAACTCGCGACTCTAGCGCGAGACGCGAACTCTGCCGGAGCGAAAATCCTGCTTGTCGGCGATGATGCCCAACTGAGTGCGGCCGACACCGGCGGGGCGTTCCGCCTGATCGCACGCGACACCGAGGCCGCCGAACTCAGTGACGTCTGGCGATTCAGCAACGCCTGGGAACGAGAGGCGAGTCTGGCACTGCGAGCAGGTTCGCCTGACGTCATCGATCTTTACGACGAACAGAACCGACTCGATGCGGGCTCGACGGATGACATGGAAAGCGCGGCGTACCGCGCCTGGAAGGCCGACATCGCAGCAGGCAAGTCCAGCCTCCTCATCGCCGCCGACAACTCCGCTGTCGCCCGGCTCAATGCCCGGGCCCGGCTCGATCGGATCATCGCCGGCGAGGTCGAACCGGACGGAATCGTCCTGCATAACACCAACCATGTCGGCATCGGCGACCGCATCGTCACCCGCCTCAACAACCGCCGGCTGCGCTATGGACCAGACGGGTTCGTCCAGAACGGCGACGAGTGGACGGTCGTTCATCGCTGGAAAGACGGCTCACTCACGGTCGAGAACGCGAACCAGAATCAGGTAACCCTCCCAGCGGCCTACGTCCAGGAATCCGTCGAGCTCGCGTACGCCACAACCGCCCACCGAGCCCAAGGGGCAACCGTCGACACCGCCCATCTCCTCGTCACCGATCAGCTCACCCGCGCCCTCCTGTACGTCGGCATGACCCGCGGTCGCGACAGCAATCGCGCCTACGTAGCGACCCATCGATCGACCATCGAACTCCACGAACCACATCCCGAACAGACCATGCAAGACATCCTCGAGGCCATCCTCGAAAACCCAGGAGTCGAGCTCTCCGCCCACGAGGTCATGCGCCAGGAACTGGACAACGCCACTCGCCTCGATCGCCTGGTTCCGATCCACGAACACCTCTGCCAACTGGACGCCCGTAACCGCTTCGCCCCGGCCATCTCCACCAGCGGCCTAGACAGTGCCGACTTGACCGGGCTCATAGCCTCGTCGGTATACGGCCCTCTGATCAGTGCCCTCCGCCGCGCCGAGACCGCCTGCCTTGACGTCACCCAGGTACTCCACCGAGCCGTCCAACAGTCATCCCTGAACAACGCCACCGACATCGCCGCTGTACTACATGCCCGGGTCGAACGGCTGACCTCCAGAGCAGCACGCCGTACCGGCCACTGCCCGCCCCTCATCGCCGGCCTCATCACGCCGGCCGAACACGTCTCCGACCCAACCCTCATCGCCCCACTCCGCGAACTCGAGGCCCAAATCGCCCAACGCGCCGCCTGGCTGGCGGACAAGGCCGCGGCGGAGAAGCCGGCATGGCACCGACCGATCTCACGAGAACAACTTGTCGAAGTCGCCGCCTATCGAGAGCGCTACGGCGTCACGAGCCGAGCCTTCCTGGGCGACAAACCGCCAGCAACCGCCTTCGCCCAATCCACCCACTACCAGCGCCTCAGCACGATGACCAGCGAGGTCGCTGGCTCCAGCCGCACTTCCGCCGAGCCGGAGATGGACCCTCAACTGTCCGAGATCAGATCCCCCGGTGAGCGGTAGGCATGCAGCGGCGCCTGATGAGTCTCAGAGGACGAACTGGAGTTGCAGTCAACGATCTCTGGTAGTCGTCTTTCCAAGCCCCCTTCTCTATCGAAGTCGGGAGCGCGGCACCCACGATTGCCGTACCCCCACGCAGCGACGGCCTGGCCAAGCGAGGCATTAGTCTCCGCGGGGCACGGGTAGGCCATGATGGAGGCTCCAGGAGGTGTCACTCGATGTTTCGACCGCGCAACACGTTGCTCGAGGCCGCGCTGGCGTATGCCACAGCCGGTATCGCTGTCAGACCGGCGTACACGCTCGTGCGCGCACCGGCCAGGCATGACGCCTTCGGCCGCTGGATCTGCTCATGCGGTGATTTGCTCTGCGACGCCCCAGGTGAGCACCTCGCCGCCGAATCTGGTTGGACGACAGACCTCCACCAGGTCGCCGCGACCTGGCCGGAGACCCCTCCGAACCTGCTGATCACGTCCGGGGAACGAGTATCGTTCTGGCGAGTGCCGCGTGTCAGCGGCGCCGAAGGATTGAGGCTGTTCGAACAGCTGCGCCCCGGTCCATGGCCAGCGCATCTGAAGCTGCCCAGTGGGGAATGGCTGGTGGCGACTTTGCCACCGGCTGGAGACATCGAGTTGCCGACCGGTGTGGTTCATCTGGAGCCGGGTGTACCGGTGCTGGCGCCACCGTCGCGTCGGCTCCCGACCAAAAGCGGACTATTGGGGTTGTCTACGCGTACTCGCTGGCTGCAGGCATCGGGCTTCCCGCGCACGCCTCTGCCGACAGCCGAGGATGTCCTGAGGCTAGTCGGTCGGGCAGAGCTGGAGCGGATTGAGCTCCTCAGCGGCATCCGGACGGTCGACGTGGTTTAGCCGAGGAGGTCGTCAACGATCCTCTGATCCTCGTTGCGATCACCAGTTTTAGTACCGCTTTGTGGAGTTTGGTTGGGTTGGCATCTAGGGTCCGGCTAGAACCGCCTTCCAACCTGCTGGACCGGATCGCGGGCGCGGTCTACTGACGAAACCTGCGACCGCGATGTCGCGGCAGCCAAGCGGTTCTCGCCTTGATGATAGGCGCATGTGCTGAACCCCGGGAATCAGCCCCAATCGGCCCAGGCGATCCATCGTTGAGCTTGCAGCGACAACATCGCCGCGGTAGCAAAGGCGGCTTCGTCCCATCCCGACGCGAAATCGGTACGCGAATAGCGCTGGTCCAATGCGACCAGGTCTTCCATCAGCGGAGGTTGGCGCACTGTGACCGATCCCGACACGCTGACGAAACTACGGACAGAACCTTCCGTGACCTCGACGCACAATGTCGCCTGCCCGGTCCGTGCGACGTTGCGGGTCTTTGTCGACGGCGCTTGAAAGTTGGTCGGTTTCGGCGGTTGAAAAGTGTGCGGTTGTTGGCAGTCTAGGACTGTGTTTGGTCGGTGGTGGTGCGGATGCTGGGGAGGCTGTCGATGCCGCGTCCGCGGAGTCGGTAGCTGGCGCCTTTGAGGGTGAGGACGTCGGCGTGGTGGACGATGCGGTCGATCATGGCGGCGGCGACGGCTTGGTCTCCGAAGACACCGCCCCAGCCGGAGAACGGCAGGTTGCTGGTGAGGATCAGGGAGGCGTGTTCGTAGCGGGATGACACGAGCTGGAAGAACAGGTTCGCGGCGTCTTGCTCGAACGGGAGGTAGCCGACCTCGTCGACGATGATCAGCCCGTAGCGGCGCAGCCTGGCGAGCTCGTTGGGGAGCTTGCCGGCGCGGTGGGCGTCGGTGAGGCGGGTGACCCAGTCGGTCGCGGTCGCGAACAGGACTCGGTGTCCGTGTCGGGCGGAGACGACTCCCAGGGCGGTGGCCAGGTGGGTTTTGCCGGTGCCGGGTGGTCCGAGGAGTACGACGTTGCGGGCCTCGGTGAGGAACCCGCCGGATGCGAGTGCGGCGATCTGTTGGCGTGCTGCTGGTTGGGCATCGAAGTCGAAGTCCTCGAGGGTTTTGACGGCACCGAACCCGGCGGCACGGATCCTGAGTCGGGCGCCGGATGAGTTGCGGGCACTGACTTCGCGCTCGAGGACTGCGGCAAGGTAGTCCTCGTGGGTCCAGCCGGCATCTCGGGCTTGGTCGGCCAGCCGGGTTGCGGCCTCGGTGATCCGGGGTGCTTTCAGCGCGGCGGCCAGATAGGTGATCTGCTTGACCGCCTCCGTGGTCGCGGTGGGCTTCGTGGTTTTGGTGGTGGCCATCAGCTGATTCCTTCCTCGGCGGTGAGCCCGAATGCGCGGTCGTAGTCGCTGAGATCCCGGGCCAGATCATCACCGGCGACGACGGCGCGGGGTTGCTGGAACTGTTTGCGTAGCCAGGCGGCTGTCTGGACGTGGGCGGGGTCGGTGATGGTGGTTCCTCTGGCCCAGACCCGGCAGTGCTCGGCCACGATGCGGCCGTCTGCGCGGACCCGCACTCGTTCCAGGTCTGCGGCGACGTCGACCATCCGGCCGATCACAGTGGGGTCGACGGAGTAGTCGTTGGTGTCGAGGCGGACGTAGTAGTCGCGGCCCAGCCGGATCTTGTTGCGCCAGCCCAGATGCAATGGGATCGGCGGCAACGCCAGCATCGCGGCCCGATCCGTGTCGACCAGGTCCATCGGTGCGGCCTTGATCGTGCGGACCACTCGTGCGTTGGCCCGTGTGAGCCAGTCGGTGAACTGGGTGTTGAAGTCTGCCGGTGAGGCGAACGTCCGGCCGGGCATGAACGAGGTCTCGAACCAGCCGTTGCGGCGCTCCACGATGCCCTTGGATTCGGGGTCTCGGGGTGGCAGCAGCACCAGTTTGGTGGCCAGCGTGCCCATGAACGATCCCACGCCCTCCGCGCGGCGTTGGCCGCGGCCGATGCCGGGTTCGTTGTCCCAGATCAGCCGGCGCGGGACCCGCCCCAGTTGCCGGATCAGCTCCCATGTCCCCAGCAGCAGGTCCTCGGTCTTGCGGGTCGGGATCATCCGCGCCGTCACGAACCTCGAATACGCGGCCGTGATCACCAACACCGGCAGCAACTTCGCGCTGCCGTCTTCCAACGGGATCTTCCGCGGCGGAAACCACAAATCACACTGCGCCGCATCACCAGCCGCCCACACGATCCGGTCGGCCGGATCGATCGGGCGATGCGTCGGCCGCAACCGCGCCACGTTCTCACGGAACCACCGGATCGACCCGGTCCACCCGACCCGCTCGGCCAGCACCGTCGCCGGCATGTCAGGCGTCTGCTCCAGCAACTCCCGCACCCGCGGCTCGAACACCGTGAACGACGTCGGTGCCGGCCTGCGCTCATACCTCGGCGGCGCATCCGAGTTCACCGCCTTGATCACCGTCGTCCGCGAGATCCCCAGCCGCTGCGCGATCTGTGCCTTCGGCACCCCCTCAGCAGCCAACCTCCTGATCAGCGCCCAGTCCTCCAAAGTGATCACTCTCCCATCGTCGAGTGCTCACTTTTCACCGCCGAAAGTGTTCAGTTTTCGAGCGCCGCCGACAGTCTTCACCGCGTCCGCGCCAACGAGAACTCGGATCTCGTCCTCAACATGGAGGAAATGCACCGGAACCGAATGAATCCAGCCGGCCTCACTCAGCGACGAGAAGACGCCCACCAGCGGGCGCGAGAGCAGCTCAACGGTCTCCTCCCGACTAAGCCGCCGCCGATTCTCGTCAACGAACTCACCCACCGATTCCGAACCTGACACCATCAGCTCCCACCCCGCTCGCACTCGCCGAACTCCCTACGAAACATTACGTTCCACTCCGTTCCACCGCATCGGAGACGCGGCTCCCTGCGTCGACTACACCGTCCACAACGCAGACACCCTGCTCAGAGCCGACAAGTACCGACTGAACTTAAGGGTACATATGTTCGACCACCGTGCTCGAACGAGACGCCGAGGTCAGTGCCGACGATTCCGGCGTGGTGTTCCGTTCGGTTGAGCGCGAACGGCGCCGGTGGGGTGCCGTCCCAGCCAGCGCGGTCGTGCTCGCCCGTCAGCTGGGCGATCCGCTCGGCCGGCGGCTCGATGCGCGGGACGTCGTCGAGGGCGTCGAAGGTGGCTGCCCGCACCCACGGATAGTTCACGTTGTCGTTCGGATGCTGGTAGTGGGCGAGGGCGCCGCGGTCCTCCTGCACGACGACCTCGAAGTTCCGGTGATCGTGGGTCCCGTAGGTACTGCGGAACAGCGTCGCGGTTCCGCGGCACGACTCGGTGACGTACCCTCCGAAGTTCCACACGTGCGGATTCGGACCGGCCTTGTCGATCCAGACGTGCCGGAGTTGGGTTGCGCCGTTGGGAGCCGGACCGGCACGACCAGTTCGAGGTTCCCGTGCCCGGTCGAGCCGAAGTCGGGCTGGATCAGCGAGGGGCTACCGACGACGTCCCCGAACCCACGGAGTAGATCCTCGGCGGCGGCCTGCTGCGGGAAGCAGCTCAGCGTGCCCTGGCTGAGATCGCCCCAGAAGTGGCGCAGTCCTACCCGGTCGATCGGCGTCATGATCGGCACAACAACCTCGAAATGGCCGTGCCCGCCCGTTTGGAAGTCGGACTGGATGAGTGCCGGGCTGCCGACGATCACCTGGTCTGCGGGCGTTACCCAGTTGGCCTGCCGCCACGGGAAGCCGTCGGTGTTGTGGTCGCGCCAGTAGTGACGCAGCCGCGACAGGCCGCCCGGTTGGCGCAGCGCGACGACCACCTCGAAGTTCCCGTGCTCGTCAGGATCACCGTGGTCGGCCTGGATCAGCGCAGCCGAGCCGGCGACGTCGTCCTCGGGGCCGGTGATCCAGGCACCTGCCAGCCAAGGGCTCTCGGCGATGCTGTTGTCGTGTGCGTAGTGCCGCAGGCGGATGCGCCCGCTGTCCGTCCGGATCGGGACGACGACCTCGAAGTTCCCGTAGTCACCTGACCCGAAGTCCGACTGGATGATCGTGCCCGGATACGCGGCGCCGTTGGCGATCTGCTGGCCGCGGTTCCACGGCCGCCAGGGAACCGAGTTGTCCTGCCACCAGTGCCACAGCTCGTCGCCGTCGAGGATGCAGGCCTCGAAGTTCTTGTGCAGGCCGGCACCCAAGCCGGCCTGGATCACGCTGGCCGGTCTCAGCCGCTCGGCCGCACGGATCACCGGCCGGGCGCGGTGGGTGAACTTCACCCGGGCCGTGTTCGAGTTGGGTCGAAACTCTCCAGCACCAGCCGCACATCCGGTTGGGCCCCGTTCGGAAGCCGGTACGCCGGTATGACGTCGATGGGCGAGGTGATCGGAACCGAGCCGACCGCGATCCGTCCCTGGTAGTCGACCCGAATCTGCGCAGCGTCACCGCCAACCGGAAGTAGCCCGTGCAGCACGAGTGCCGCGCCCGGCCCGTCCGTTCCGCCGAGTCCGGCGTCCCAGTTCGTGGGGACCCGGAGCTCCGCCATCCAGTGGCGGCCGTTCAGCTCGAGCACCAGCAGGACGACGTCGCCCGGCCCGGCATCGCTCAGCGCGCGGACGGTCACGGTCTCGTCGAAGTTGACCTTCCGGACGTACGAAGACGCCGCGAACTCCGGCAGCGTGCGGTACAGGCACGCCGCCGAGGGCATCGGCCCGAACCGGTCCCAGAACCTCATGTCGGACGGAAACACGGTCAGCGGAACCGCTGAGTCCACGGGCCGGGTCCGCGGGTGGGCCGGATCGGATCCACCGAACGTCATTGCGCTCGTCACGCAATATATGGGTCGCCGTACACGACGCCGAACCCGTACGAATGCTCGAAACCGAGCGTGTGACCGAGCTCGTGAGCCATGTAGGAGTGGCTGCCGCAAAGTCCAGGATGGCCTACGACCCAACGTCGACCCGCCCGCACCGGCCGGCGACGGGTTGTCGAACATGAAGACGATCTTCGGCCCGGGATTCGGCAGATAGCCGGGCAGCGTGACGATGGCCCGCGCGATCGTTTCGTCCCTCGTCCGATGACTTTGCAGGTCACCGTTCGCGTCGTAGTACGTGTCGTGTGGCAGCCCGATGGACTGGATCGGCGTGACCACGCCGCCAGTCTGCAGGTCGAGGAAGCCAAACGTGGACTCCTGCCAGTAACGAGCCAGACTGTGGCCGGCATCGCTGAGAAAGATCTCCCGCATCGCACGGTCCTGGCCACCCCTGGGCTGATCGGCCCAGTGGAAACTGCTCGACAACGACCGGGGCCTGCAACATCCGCGCCTCCAACCCGTGAAGAGCCAATCGTCATGAGTCTGGCAGATCTTCCGGTGGCTACGGTGCAGGACCGGCGCGCCCTGATGAAGTCGCGCGCCGGGCCTGGAAGGAGCTAGTCAGGCGCCGCAGTCGGGCTCTGCGATGCCTCTCTGATCGAGCCCGGAAGTCAGGCACGCTTGCCGATTGCGAGGAGCAAAGAGCTCGCGTGCACAAGATGGGGCTGCTTGTCAGCCAGTCGCGAGCAGGCCAATGCGGTCTGCAGCGGATCCGGATCTCCGATCGTTTCCGGCAGCGGCAAATCCTTGAAATGCGCGTCGATAACAACGGTCAACCAGCCGCCTGGGCCGGTCAGCCCGGAGATCCTGACTCGGTCGACGAACGGGGCCAGCTCACTCCGCAGTTGCGCGACCGTGTGGTACGTCGTCTGGGCCATCCGCTCGTTCTCGACACTGAAGCCATCGTTCAGGATGTCCTCGACGACCTCACGCCGCTTCTGCAGCGTGTTGGCCAGAGTCGAGCCGATGAGGTTGGCGTTCCGGTTGATCGCGACGACCGCGAGAACGCCGCCAGGCCGCAGGACCCGGGCCGCCTCCCTGACTGCGACACGTCGTTCCGAAGGCTCGGTGAGGTGATACATCGGGCCGGCCATCAAGACAACGTCCTTGCTTTCGTTGTTCCATGGCAACTGCCGTGCATCTCCGATGACTGCGTTGATCCCGGCGGCCTTGGCCTGGTCGATGTGTCGCTCTACCGGGTCGAGGAGCACGACGTCGTGACCGAGCTTGGTGAGCCAAGCGGCATGGGTTCCCGGACCACCGCCGATGTCGGCGATCTGCGCCGGCGCGGTAGGCAGGTGCTCGGTAAGCAGGTCCTGGAGCCGCTGGAGTTCCAAGCGACCCTTGAGGGTCATCACCAGCCGGTCAGCTTCGATGTGGCGGTCGGTGTAGTGGTCGTGGATCTCGGGGACGACGTCCACGAGGCCTGCGTCCGAATCCGGCACGTACTGATCCTTTCGATTGCGCGGCCCCAGTGTTGAGGCCCGCGAAGTTTGCGGCTGGAACGGTGGGCGAGCGCGCCACCACTTCTGGCCCGCCCGCCCACCGGTTTGAGGAGAGTCCTCGTCCGTGAAACCCACAGAGGAAATGACGCGGTCTCACGGACGAGGACTCAGGCAGCGGGACCGGGGCTGGGCAGGTGGGATTGGAGGTTGCACCTGCCCGGCTGAAGGGCCCGGTCCCGCTGGTTCAGGTGGGCCTTTCCACGGTCGTGGAGGGATCCTGGTGGGCTGTGATCTGCTCGTGGGTGACCCGCAGGGTAGGAAAGCGGCGCCTCATAGCCCCGGCGTGCCGTGCGGCGAGCGCCGGCTCGGCGCTGTAGCTGGCGATCGGGAAATCGCCGAACCAAACCTGCACGTGGTCCCGCGACTCATGTGACGCGAAGGTCGACATCACAGGTCCCGCAGCTCCTGATTGATGTCGCGCACGATTCCGCCGTACATGAACGCTGCGAGGACGATCAGGCCGTACTGGACGGCGGTGTGGGCTGAGGCCACAAGCCAATAGCCGGTCACGAGCTTCTCCCCATGGTCGGTCGGGTGGATCCACGGAGGCGGGAAGGATGAGGTTGGCAACCCGCCTCCGTGGTGATGCTCAACTACCAAAGCGGACCAGGAACCCTATCGGCCAGGGATCAGACGTTGCCTCGCTGTTGCGTCCTACGATCGACGTTGCGTCGATGTTGCCTCTCCCTGGATTTGTTGCACATAAGGCACTCTGAAGCTTGGAAAGTTGCTTGCTGCAGGCAAGGAAAAGGAGGCGCGACGCAAGGAGGCCACGCATCCAGGGTGGCATGCGCGGCTCATACGTAAGGTGTGGGGACGCCTATCCGGTGCGAGCGAGGAACTCCTGCGCGGACCGAGACGCGCGGTAGGGCGCGAGACTCAGCCGAAAGTCGCTCAACGCACCCGACGGACGAGCAGAGTCGACACCGTCGCTCTGGTCAACTGCATGGGTGGCCGCCGAACAAGCAGCGTCGACGTCGCCGAGTCGCAGGTGGGCGTCGGCGGCTCTGACGAGGTACAGCGCATTGTCTCGCGCATAGCCATCAGCGGCGTACGAACTATCGCGCGCTGTGGCGAAACTAATCAGCGCCTGCCGCGGATCGTCCAGCTCGAGCGCGGACGACGCGGCGATCATCTCGATCTCTGCTGCCGACATCCAGTACGCCCACTGTGGGTCATCGTCGTGGGAGCCCGCGGCATACGTTTGGCGAGCCGCCTCAAGTTCCCTGGCGGAGCCTATTCGATCGCCGATCTTCGACAGTGCTCGCCCAGCACGCATGTGCAGCATCGACCGAACGAGGGGCGTCGCCGAGCGTGCCTGCTCCTGAGCGGTGCGGACCAGGTTGACCGCGTCTTGCGGATTGCCCACCGAATACGTCTGGATCGCCATGAACGCGAGCACGTTCGCTCCACTGGCACGATCCCCCGCAGTCGCTGATGCACGCAACGCGGAGATGTAGTACGACTGCGCAGCCGCATGGCGGCCGGCATCGAAGTGAAGCCATCCGCAGATCCGGGCCGCCTCGGCCAGAGTCGCGAACAGTCGACGCCCCGTCGCCGCGTCGTAGACCGTGTCGCCGGCCAGTTGGCTGAGGAGGTTGAACTCCGCAACCGCTAGCGGCCGCACCTCGCCTCCGCCAAGCACATCGTCCAAATGCCGGAGATCGTCGAGCCGCATTTCGAGCCGCGTGATCATCGCCGTTGTCACCTGACGCCTGCCCGAGGTGGCCCCAGCCGACAGCGGGTCCGCAAGCGCACCGGCCCACTCAGCACCCAGCGACGAAAGCGTCGCACCGGCTGCGATCAGGAATCCACGACGGTCCATCGATCCTCCCTGCGCGGAAGCGGCGGTTGAAACCACCGTACCCGCCGGGGTCCACGGACTGTGGAGGACGGCGTGGTCGTCCGGGAAGGCCTGCAGCAACCATCCAGGCCAGCCCAACTGCTTCACCACGCTGTGCGGTACGCCGTGCAGTTGACTCATCGCGTGCTGAGCCGCCGCGTCCGGGACCACACTGCCCGACTCCCAACGAGTCACCTTCTCGCGCCGGAGCGCCATCGGCCCGTAGCCAAGGTCGCGGTGCTCCTCGTCGACACGTCCGAGGTACGCCAGCGCAGACAGCCCCGCCCGCGCGCGTAGCGCGGCTAATGGATGGCGAGGCCCTACCGCGGGCATCAGCCGCTGCCACCCTCAACCGGTGAAACCACCCGCACCATGATCAGCTCCTTGCTCCCGCTGTAGCCCCGCGACGTGGATTGCTCTGTGTAACAATTTTGGCCCTCTTGACAGCCCTCGCACTCGCAGAGTTTTTGCGACTTTGCCGCGGCCGGGGACAGTCGGTGAGAGACTTTCCACTGTGATGCGCTAGCCGGAAGCTGGAGAGGCAGACACGATGACGAGCACGACCGCCGGGCAACGGGTAGCCCGCGCACGCAAGCGCAAAGGCTGGACACAGCGCCAACTGGCCGACGCGCTGGGATACTCCGTCAGCTGGGTGAGCCAGGCTGAGCGAGGCGCAATCCCGCTCGATCGCTTCAGCGTCCTTGACCGCGTCGCCGACGTACTCGGCGTCGAAATGCCCGAACTCACCGGCCAGCCCTACCGGCACGGCACCCCCGACCTCGACTCCGGCCACAACGGCATCCCCGCGCTCAGGCTTGCACTCCAACGTGCCCTCATGCCCAGCTACCGCGACTCCGCACGCGCTCCACGCTCGCTCGCCGAGCTTCGGACCGAGGTGATCGCAGCCGAAGACCTACGCCAGGCCGCCAACTTCGCCGCTCTCGGCGGCATCATGCCTGCCTTGGTCGACGACGTGTCAGCTGCACTGCGCGCCAGCGATGGTCCCGCACATGACGAGCTCGCTGCCCTATTCGTCAGGGTCTGCCACATCACCCGCGTCACCTCTGACCTGACCGGCCACCACGACCTCGCCTGGACCGCGGTAGAGCTCGAGGTCCGCACCGCCGAAGCCCTCGGCAACCCCGCTCCCCTGGCGGCAGCCACCTGGGACCTGTGCGGAGTCTGGCTGCATTCCGGCGGCGAAGCCCTCCGCTCGGCCCGCTCAGCAGCAATCGAGGGCATCGACCGACTCGAAGAACACGTCGGAAAAGACGCCGAGCTGACTGCACTCTGGGGCGCAATGCATCTACGCGCCGCCGTGACGAGCTCCCGCCTCTGGGCCGAAGCCGACGTACAGGTCCACCTCGCCGAGGCCGCGCGTGTGGCTCCTGCCTCCGGCAACACCTGGCAAACCCAATTCAACGCACCCAACGTCGCTCTCCACGCCCTCGAGACCGCCGTCGAGCTCGGCCGACCGACCGATGCACTCGGCCTCTCCGACCAGGTCCCCATCGACGCCATCGGCTCCACCGAACGCCGAACCCACTACTGGACCTGCCGCGCCCGAAGCCTCGCCATGGCCCACCGAGACGACGCAGCCCTCGATGCTCTCCTCACTGCCGAACGGCTCGCGCCGGCCCACGTGCACAACCGGCCAATGGCCCGACAACTCGTCCTGGACCTCCTCCACAGAGGCAAGCGTTCGACACCACCGGTCCGGCAACTCGCCAGAAGAATGGGTCTCACGACCTAAGCTCTGGCCAAGAGCCGCGCGTGCAGCCCTGAGTTCGCGGCGCCACCAGGTGATCTTGGACCCTCAAGCAGGCTGTTCAGGTCGATGAGCGGTTCTGGAGCAGCCGAGCATGGAGCTCCAGTCTCTGAGGCGGCGGATGGCAAGGGTTAGGTCGCGGTGGAAGCTCATTGGGTCCGACGGGGCCGAATCCTCTAGGTAGCAGGCTTCCCAGAAGGTGCGTAGGGCGGAGAGTTCTTCGACCAGGGCACCGTGGTTGGACCAGCAGGGTGGGATGACCTTGTGGTCAAGGCGGTAGCGCTCAGTTGCCCAGTCGACCCAGGTGGCCAGGCGGTCCAGTTCGTCGCGCATGTCGGCGGCGTCCATGTCGCGCCAGCAGACGACGTACGGATCATTGGGTGGGATCAGGCCTAATGCCCGGGTCAGGTCGTCGGTCATGTGGTTTCGAAGATGCTTTCGCGGATCTGTTCGGCATCTGCGCGATCCGTCCATGGGGTCATCTTCAGGAGGATCGGTGGGGCTGTGCGGGCGAGTAGTACGCCGGCGCCGAAGGGCAGGGTGCGGATGACGTCAGGCGGGAGAATTGGGATCCGGCGGGTGCTGGTTGAGATCGTGCGGGCTCCGTCGGCGCCGCGGCTCCAGTTGCGTAGCTCTTCGTCCCGCTCGCCGCAGACGGCGCTGAGGTCCTGGAGGTCGCGCGTCTGGGCGGAGCCGCCGAGGATGAGGCGGAGGGTGGCGGCGTCCCACATCGCCGCTGCCGCCTGTTCACCCCAACGGTCGCGTGCCTGGGCAAGAGACTGGATGACGACCAGCGTGGAGATGCCGGAGCCTCCGCCGTCTGCCATGAGAGAAGGCAGGGACGGTACGGCGCAGAGGTTGGCGATCTCGTCGAGCACCAGAGACATAGGTGGCTCCAGCCGGCCACCAGGGTTCTTGGCAGCCAACTGACGGGCTGATTCGGTGATGTCTTCAAGCAGCGCTGCGATAAAGGACGACGTTGCGCTGGCACCGGCACCCGTACCGAGAAGGTAGATGGTGCCCTTCTCCTGGATGAAGGTGGCCGGATCGAGGCCCTCCCCCGGTGGCGGGTCGAACGCCTTACGGACGGCAGGGTCAGCTAGCGCGGAGAGAGCGGAACGGACGCCAGCCCAGATCGCGTCGCGAGTCCTGCTCTCCATCCGGACGATGCCGTCCAGAGTGTCGCCCCAGCCCTCGGCTGCCAACGATGACTGGTTCAGGATGCTGACAGCTTCGATGGCTGAGGCCGGCTCGAGGCCCCAGCGGTAGAGCTGGCCAATGCCGGCGTCATCGATCGCGGCAGCATGGAGGAGTCCGCGGAGGGCCATCTCGGTCTGTCCGTGCCAGAAGGCGCCGTCCGAGACGCCGCCTTTGGCGAAGCCGGCGCCGGCGGCGAGCCCGGTGGCCCGCACCATCGCCGTAGTGGGGTTCTCGCAGCCGCGGACCGGTGACCAGCGGATTCCCTCTGCGTTGGATAGGCCTTGGGGGTCGAAGACCGCGACTGGTCCGATCTTGTGGCGCAACCCGAGGGTGGCCACGAGGTTGTCCGGTCGGGTGGACGTCGTCACGACAGCGCCGGGTGCATCGATGATGGCGCCGATGATCTGATGCAGGCCTTTGCCCGAACGTGGCGGGCCAACGACGATCACTGAATCCTCGACCGACGCCCAGCATTCGCTGCCCCGGGAGTGTCCGAGTTGGGTGCCGACCTCAGCTGGCGAGTTGCTTGGTGCAAGCGGCCGCGCCGCGCGTCCACGGCGTACCACCTGTCGGCGGCCAACTGACGCCTCGATGTCGGCCTTGCTCGCTAGCCCGGGACGAGTCGCAAGCGCACGTCCTCGGCTAGCTGCACCTGCTCTGCGCCGCAGGATCAGTTGACCGACCAGCGCGCCACAAGCTGATGGCCCACCGATCAGCACACCCAGAACGGCCCAGTACGTCGTAGGTTGCAGCTCATCTCGCTTCAGCCCAAAGGCGACTGCCGGGTTGCCAGGGTGAAGCAGAACGCCGAACGCGTCAGTCCACGCCGTTTCGACCCATCGGCCGGTCGTCAGCAGGCAGCCCAAGCCGCCAGCTAGATGCAACATCCCTGTACAAGCCACTACGACCGCTGCAACTGCGATCACCATGTCGGATGTGTCGATCGGCGGGCTGTTTCGTGGTCGTCGCATGCCTACATCCGCCCATCGGTGTCGAAGAGTTCGACCTCACGGACATGGCGTACCAGTTGGACGACGAATGATCGGTTCGGCAGGCGCCAGAGGGCCCGGCCCTTGGGGAGCTTGGCAATCGTCGCGATCTCTACGTCGGTGAGGCCGAGGAGGTTCGCCGTTCGGGCGAGTTGGTCCGACTCTTGACGGAGCATGATCCGCGTCGAGCAGTCTGCGAGCAGGCCTTCTGCCAGAGCTCTCGCTTCTGATCCCAGGTCCCCGACAGCTGCCAGGTCGGACAGGCGATGGACGATGAGGACGTTGGAGATCCCCCAGGCTCGAGAGAGCTTCCACTGCTCCTGCATCCGGCGGAGCAAGGCGGGATCACGCATCACACGCCAGCCTTCGTCGTACACGATGTAGCGGTTCCCGCCCGCAGGGTCAGCGACGGCCGCCTCCAGCCACGATGACGCGCAGGCCAAGGTGAGGCGGAGTGCCTGGTCGTTGCCGCCGCTGCCGATCCAGGACGAGTCCAGGGAGACCATCGGCGCGGCCGGGTCGAACTCGGTCGTCGACGGCCCGTCGAACATCCCGGACAGATCTCCGTGAACAAGACGTCTGATCGCGTGCGCGACCTCCCGCCCGTCGGTCGTCAGGCTGCTCGCGTTCAAGCCGACTCGTTCGGCCCAGCGGTCGTCCGGTTTGAACAGGGCGACAACCACGTCTGGGATCGTCGGAGTCGGCACCTGCGCACAGACCGTCTCCAGGGCGAGGTCCAGCGCAGTGTGTTCGATGGCAGCGAGCGGGCGGCCGAGCGTGGACTCTGCCAGTGTGCCCAGTAGCGCGCGGCGCCGAGACCAGACGATCCGGTCCCATTCGTCGCTAGCCACGGCGTCTGGGCGTCGGCCAGAGTCGAGGGGATTCAGTCGAGCCGGCAGGCCGGGGCCCAGTTTGATCGCCGTACCGCCCATTGCCTCGGTCACCGAAGTCCACTCCCCCTTCGGATCGCAAGGAATGTAGGCCTTGTGGCCGAGAGCGATCGACCTGGTGATCAGAGCCTTGGCCGTTGACGACTTGCCACTGCCGATGACACCGGCCAGCAGGACGTTCGGATTGGTGATGACCCGGCTCTGATAGAGAACCCAGGGGTCATACACGAACGATCCGCCACTGAAGACATCGGAGCCGATATAGGTGCCGTCGGCCCCTAAACCACCTTCTGCCAGGAACGGGTAGGCAACCTGGGCGATCCGGGTTGTCGCACGGTGAGCATCGACCAGCAGGTCCATCAGAGTCCAATCCCGAACGGTAGAGCGCCCGCCAGAAAGCCGTCGGCCTGCTGACCGACGAGGCGGCGAAGGTCCAGCAGCGCCTGGGTTGCTGCGATCTCGATCTCCATGCAGGCGTCGTCGAGCTTCTCCTCGTCGTCTGCAGAGACGACCACGAGGCCGAGCCAGCGGACGTCGCCGTGGCCGGCGGCCAGGTCGCGTTCGCGTTGCGCGACGTCCGCGTCTTGTTGGCGGTCCTCCTCGGTCTCCAGTTGACCGATCCTCTTCCGGGTGGCCCGGTCGGTGATCCGCTCGACCTGATGCCGTCGGGCATCGCGCAAGGCCTTTGCCATCGGGATCGGCTGCAAAACCAGCGTGAACGTACGTCGGATACCCGGCTTCAGCAGCAGCGGACTGAGAAAGGACGGTGTGGTCCGCACCCGCGGCCACTCCGAGATGACGTAGACCCGGTGGAACGACGAGTCTGTCCGGAGGAGATCCCAGTCGGCGTCAATGGCCAACGGCCCGGCCTCGGCACCCTCGAGCACCTTCGAACCCCGTACCATCGCCGGGTCGAACGCGAGTCGCAGACTCATCGCCAAGTCGTCCGCGGCCAGCCAGGAACCAATGACTCCCGCTGACGAAAGCGAGGTCTGGAACGCCCTTGCCTCAGACTCCAGTACTGCGACTGCGCCCGTGATCCCGCCGCCGTGCTTGCGGACCTCGCGCGATACCGCGTCGAGATTCACAGCGAAGGCGAACAGCGTCTCGTGCCTCGCGGCGGCAGGTGCTGCTCTGTTCAGCAACTCGGTGTAGATCGCACCCGCTGGTGTCGTTGGATCGACGTTCCTCTTCTTGGCCCACGCGCCCACCTCGTCGCCCGGATCCGGGAGCGTGCGCTCGAGGATCTGGGCTCGGGCGATCCGATTGCCCTGGCAGAGGCCCGCGATCATCCGTCCGTACGCCGTTACGCGCCGTTCCTGCTCGTCGGAGTTCTGCAGGAGATGCGCCGGCCCCTCGATTCGCGCCACGGCAATGAGCCTGCGTCTTCGCTGGTCGTGGATGATCCCGATCGACGAATTCCAGCTCAGCAGTCGCATCTTCTCGCCAGGCAAATCGAGCTGCTCATGCTGGCGGGGTTGCATCACCTGAGCCCGGTACGAGCGAGGTCGCCAGAGGTGGGCGGCTCGTAGTACCAGCCATCGATGCATTGGCAATCCTTCCGCCCGGGAGAACGCGGCTGCCACGAACAAGCCCGCGCTGCTCAACCCGATCGCTTTCATCGTCAAGGTTGTCTGAGCGACGACTACGAGCGTGGTCGTGACTACACAGGCCGCTAAGAGGGCGACCTGGATCGGCCTCAGCCCGAGGAGGACCGCATTGCGCTCCGGCCGTGGAAACCGGGTCGATAGCGTGGACATCAGCGGTTTCCCCCATCGGCGTCGTGATCTGCCGAGACGCCTGGACCATCCGAGGTGTTGACAGACACCTCGCTGGTCGAGGTAGCGATGGCCGTCGGAGCGTCGCCGGTGTCGGCCGCCGGTGGCGCAGGTGAGACGGCCGGGCTACCCGGACCGGAGCCCGTCGACGCACCGTCCGACCCAACGTCAGGTCCGGCGCCGGGCTGAAGTGGATCGCCCCCGCTGACACCAGACTCGTCACCTGAGTGGTTCGAGGCCTCAGCACCCGTCGAGTCTTCGGTCCAGCCGGTAGCGCTCGGCCCATCAGTGTCCTGGCCGCCGTCCTCTCCGACAATCGGACCTGCGCTGCCTTCGCCCGAGCCGCCGAAATGATCAGCACCAAACTGCCGAGCTTGGTCGACCTGATCCTTCGCCGCAGAAGCTCCGGCCAATCCCTGTTGAATGGCATGGCCAGCCGCTTGGCCGTGATCACCGGCCCAGTGGATAAAGGTGAACGTCGCGAACGGAGCCAAGGCAGCCATCGCGAGAAGGAGAACGCCCGCCAAGAACGTCCCGATGCTTGCCTCTCCAGTCGGGCTGGCATTGCCCGTAGCTGAGATCCCCAGCGCGAACACCACCGCCATCGCAACCTTCGAGAAAACCAATGCGCCGACGACCTCGATCCAGCGGCGCAACCAGTGCCTGCTCGCGGACCAAGTCCAACTGGCCAGCGCGAGAGGCGCGAACACGACGAAGGCAACGATCGCGACCTCGCGCAGCAGCATCACGACGTACAGGGAGATGATCGCGATCAAGCCAAGGAACACAGCCACCAGCAGGAATCCACCGAGAGTCCCCACCGACAGCAGGCTGCCGAGATCGACCATCCGCTTGAGTCCGTCCGCGGTCGCCTGATTCCCGAGAATTGCCAGAGAGATCTCGTCGACGGCCTTGCCGCTCGCAGCCACGATCGCGACTGCGAAGGGCACGCCGACGGTACCTATCAATGCGCCTATGAGGGCGTGACCGAGACGGCCGGGCTCACGGCGTATGGCTGCGGAGACGCATTGCAGCGCGAAGAGCCCTACGAGCAGCGGCAGGGAGATGGTAACCATCAGGCCGAGGTTGTCGTTCCACCACTGCTGATCGAAGCGGGGCGAAGTACTCGAGCTGAACGCGTTGAAGACGAAGGTGGTGATGTCGGTCAAGCCCCGGGCAGTCCAGCGCAGGAACGAGTCCCAGGCTGAGTTCGTGGCCGCATCGGTACCGTGGTCAACGACGCAGGTCACCGGGTTGAGAAGACAATCCGACCATGCCATCGGGATCAGCCGAGGTTGACGTTGCTGAAAAAGCGGATGAGCGCGTTGGCCGAGCCGATCAGAACCGCGGCGCCGGCCGCCACTAGACAGCCGGTCTTTCCTTTGCCTGCATAGTGGGCGTTGCTGTTGAAGCTTCCCAATGCCCAGGCAGCGGCCGAGATGACGAACGCCGCCACGCAGAGGACGAGGCTGAAGGTCAGCAGGGCTCCGACCATCTGTCGCAGTGCCGGTAGCCCGGGCAGGCCGGTGCCGTTGGGGCTGATGCCAGGGTCCTGGAGCGGAAACATGAACACGAGAGGTCCTTCAGTAGATGGGAGGGGCCCAGCCGAGGTAGGTCGCACCCCAACGGGACTCGATGAGGCCGAACTCGACGTCGTAGACGCCGCCTTCGCCGGGGAATCGGTCGTTGATGTCGTTCGAGACGATGTGGCCGTTGCCGATGTAGACGGCGATGTGGCCGTACGGACCGCCGGTTGCCCAGAAGACGAGCGCGCCGACGGGGAACTGTCGATCGTTCGGATGCGCTTTGCCGGTCGCGACCATCTGGCGCCACTGCTCGGCGGCGGAGTAGTAGCCGGACCGCGGGCGGCCCCAGATGTTCGCGGCCAGCCGCGCGCAAAGCTGGTAGTAGCCGTGGCCACCAACCAGTCGATGCGCACGGCCCACGGCGTCGGCTGACCCGGGGAGTCCGCCGCTGTCGCTCCCTGCATCGCCGCCGGTGTCGCCCCCTGTGTCGGCACCGGCCGGCGTCTTGCAGTCCTCTGGTACTGCGTCCGTCGGTGTGGCGATGCAAAGGTCAGAACCGCCGGCTGCGATCGCGAGCGGTGCGACCAGGCCGATGCCGCTGATCAGTAGCGCACCGGCCACCGCGAGCTTGCTGATCACGGGTTGATCTGTGCCGTGGCTGACCAGAACTTGCAGATCGGCGTACAGACGATGCCCACTGCGGCTTGGCGATCCGCAACGACGGTCTCGGTGTCGAGGACGACGGTCTGCTTTCCATGTACGACGAAGCCGGTCCAGCCCTTGGGCGCCGTAGCGCTCTGCTGAAGTCTCGTCATCTCCGGGGTGATTTCCGCGGTGATGTGATCGGCCGAGGCCCTCGCGTTGTGCAGCTCGAGCTGCTGCCACTCCGGGAAGAGCGGCAGCAGGCTACGGGCGATGCGCGGGCCTTCGCCGCTTGGGTCGGCGAAGACGCTGACGGCGTCCTGCCAATCATCGAAGCTGTGCTTGCTCGTGTCGTAGGTCCAGATCGCACGGGCGTACCCGATCGCCATCGCCTCTGGATCGGTCGTTGCCGGCCGCGTCCATGCCGCGAGTCGTGTCGGGGACTCTTCGCCCTCGCTCGGCAGGATCGTCGGCGCCGCGGTCTTCTCGGGCTCGTCCCAGCCGGGTGAGCTAAAGACGAGCGCGAGAACGACCGTGACGACGGTGAGGACGATGGCAACGGGCAGCACGAGCTGTGGGCGGATGGGGTGGTTCACGTCAGATTCCTCTCTTGGGGACAGCTGTACGCCGCAGCCACCTCAGGCCGGCCGCCGCGACAGGCGGCGGCAGAAGGCGCAGGCCAGCAAGCAGGCGCAGGTAGAACCCGAACTGGGCGCGGTAGTAGCGGATGAGCCAGTTGTGTGGGCGCTTTTCAGTCATGCCGGGCTCAACGGTTGAGGTCAGGAACTTTTTCGTCAGGCGGATCTAGCGAGGTCGCGCCAGCGGTGCTCGCTAATCCAACGGCCGAAAAACGGCAGGTCACGGCCGGCAGCCGCCTTCAGCCAGTTGCGGACAGTGAGGTCGGTGAACACCTGCGTATCGCGCTGTCCGGCCGCAAGCCTGGCCAGAGCCGATGGCTTGGACGGGCTGCCTCGGAGAAGCCAGGCAAGGGCTTCTGCTTGGGTCTCCGTTACGCCACTCAGGCGCAGCCGGGAGATGATGGTGGACCGGTAGAACGGAGGCCCGTCTGCCGCTACACGCATCAGCTCTCGACTCACGACCGGCGACAAGCCGTACCGCTCCAACTCTGCGACGATTCGGTCCAGATGGACGCCGAGCATCGGCAGTTCCTCAGTCTCGACATCCGGCAAAGCGTGCATGGCTTGGTGGCGCTGACGACGCAATACCTCAGCCCGTACCGCATCGATCAGGCGCCAGCGGACGTGGTTGGCCAGATAGCCCCAGACGATGCCGCCCGGAGGTGGCTTGACCGCGAGTTCATGACACCTCTCCCAGGCGATCACCCGAGCAAGCTGTGAGGCCTCGTCTCGTCCCAGGCTCGTCTTCAGCCAGAGCGGTAACGGCACAACGATGTGCTCCTCGATCGCGTGCGCCAATCGACGGGAAGGTTCCTTGTCCCACGCCGCCTGAGCCGCTGCGCTGATGAGTACCTCCAGTTCGTCATCCATGGCCATCAATCTGCTGCCAGCGGACGTCGATCTGAACCTGGATCACGAATTCAAGGACTCCTGGAATTCAGATCCGGGCCAGCGTCCAGGTCATCGTGCGAAGCCCCGATCTTGGGACGTCGACCGACAGCGGCCAGCACTTCCCGCGACACGACCCGCTCCTCCAATCGAAGGCGCTGGGCAAGTCGCCCGATCTGCCCGGCGATCCGATCGTTGGGAAGTCTCACCACCAACGGAGCGACCGATCGCAACGCCTCCACTTGACCACTTACGTGATCGAGAACGTTGGCCCAGCGGGCCAACTCGACGTCTATCGCGAACTCAGCACCTGGCCTGGCGTGCGCGAGAGTTGCGCGCAACAGGCTGGGTGACGTGGAGAACGTCGACGACGGATCATGGCCGTCCGGCAACTCTGCGACCAGCACGGAACTGAAGTGCCTGGACAGGGCATCAAGCCCACGCACAGCACCCCGCCGCCCTGCCTGGTCTGCGTCAAGCATCATGATCACGGTGTCGCCGGTGGTCCACCGTCTAACGATGGCGGCTTGGTGGTGTGTGATCGCCGTACCGCAGGCTGACGCGCCAGCCCACTCGCTGCCCAGCAGGCTGACAGCCAGCGCATCAGTGGGTCCTTCGACCATCACGGGGACGGCGCCGCCAGCCAGTCGCGCCTGCTGGGCATCGAGCCCGACCAGTGATCGGCCCTTCGTATAGATCTGAGTGTTCGGTGAGTTGAGGTACTTCGGCTCCGCCGCGCGTGCCCGGGCAACGAAGCCAACAGGCCTCAGATCGATGTCGTGGGCTACAAAGGTCAAGCGGTCACGGAACCGATCCACCAGAAAACCTGTACGGGTCGGCTTTGCCAGGCCGGCCTCCACTATCGTCTGGTCGTCGATGCCGGCCGCTCGAAGATGCTCGACCAGCCGACTCCACCGGTCGGGTGCGAAGCCGACAGACCACGTGCTGTCCGAGGCCAGCGCAGCACCCAACTGCCGACCGACAAGGTGGTGAGCTGCCCAGCTTTTGCGACTTTCCCGCAACTGCCGCCGGTAGAACGCTGACGCAATCTCATGCGCCCGGAAGAATTCCTCCATGGCTCACAGGTCCAGTCCCGGGTCTTCGATACCCAGGGAGTAGTGCTGGTTGCCATTGTCATGGGGACTGGCCTGGTGACCCTTCACTGGCTCGGCCACATAGATGTCAGCGAGCACCTCCAGTCGGCCAGGGTTGGCGAGCAGCGGTTCGGGCGGACGTTGAAGCAGCTGAACGTTGTCGAAGACGAACGTCAGATCGAGAGCGTTACGCACTGCACGTTCAGCAGCTACGAGATCTGGCAACACAGTCACGATCACTCGGTCGGTGACGCTGTACTGCCGCAATATCTGTGCCTGCGCGTCCGATACCGCCGACCCCACCAGCGGAATTCCGACGTATCGCTTGTCTCTCGAGTGACGGGCTGCCAGCTCGATCGCGATCGCATCCAGCGGATGATCGACGACAACCACCGTCGCACCTGCCTCGAGCGCATCGATCTGCTCCAGCACTCCGACGAGCGCTTCCGATGGACGATGCACCGGCGTCGCCGGCGTGATCGGCCGCGCCTTTCCGTCGCGACTGATACCTATGAACCCCACCGGGTCCAGTCTCTGATCGCGTGAAACCACGACCAGCTGATCCCGATACCGGTCAACCACCCGGCCGTCATCGGTCCAACTCATCAACCCAGCCCGCATCAGCGTTTCGCGCCCGAACCCCTTCTCCTGCAGGTGATCGACCACCCGCGTTCCGCCGCCGGGCGCATAGCCGATCTGCTGTCCAGACGCAGGGTCCAGAACCTCATCGACACCCCAGTCCCTGAGGAGCGCCGCTGGCCACGCTGCGGTTGTCCCGAGCAACTCCTGCCGGAAGTAGATGGCTGCCTCCGCATTTGCCTCATGCAACCACCGCCGTTCCCCCAGCGATGGAACGGGTCCAGGCTCAATCTCATCCATCACAACCTCCGAAGCACGCCGATTTAAGCTGTCGCGTCGAAGATCACGAGTTTGCGACTTCCTGAGAACCTGGATCGGCACTTCAAGGACTCAGGCCCGGACCTGGGTCGTCGATCCCGAGGGAGGGGTGCCGGGTCCCGTTGTCGTTGAGACCATTGCGGTGGCCGGTTAAAGGCCTCGCCAGCGACAGATACGTCAGCAAGAACTGACGCTCGTCCGGGGAGTGCGCCAAGGTGGAGATCGCGTCGTCGCTCGGCAGCGGAATGGCTCGGATCCGGTCGAAGAAGAGTGCGAGGTCGAGTGATGTTCCGATTGCCCGCTGGCGGCTCGCTCCCTTGGGCGGCACCATGACGATCGCGTGATCAGTCTCGCTGTATCGCGCCAGCATCCGCGCCTGCGCGGATGAAATCGGCGACTCGCACAACGGGATCCCGACGTACTTCCCGGTCGTGGAACGGCTCAGCTCTTCAATCGCCATCGCATCTGTCGGATGGTCGACGATGACGGGGGTCGCACCCTTGCTGAGCAGATCGATCTGTTCGTGTAGGCCGATCAGAGCATTCGACGGCCGATGCACCGCACTTTCCGGTGCAAGCGGCCGCGCCTGACCGTCTCGATCGATGCCGACGAAACCCACCGGAGACATCCGCTCGTCGCGTGAGATGAACACGATTCGATCGCGATGCCGGTCGATCGCCGCGCCCTCGTCGGACCACGTCGTCAGGCCTGCCCGCACCAGAGTTGCCAACTCGAATCCACGTTTCTGCAGGTGGTCCGTCAAGCGCGACCAACTGTCAGGAGCGTAGCCAACCTTCCAAGTCGCACCAGGAGTCAGAACCTTCTCCAACCCCCGATCGCTGAGGAACTGCGACGGCCATCCACTGGTTGCCCTAAGCAACTCACGCCGGAAGAACTTGCCCGCCTCTTCAATGGCCTCATGCAATCGCTGGCATTCCTCCTGCGTAGGAACGAATCCAGGATCGATGACCTCACCCATCACAACCTCCGAAAGCAACCGATAGCTGTCGCAGTCGAAGATCGCCGTCCGACGCTGAGGTCAGAACCCGGATCTGGGATTCAAGGACTCACATCTCCAGGCCGGGCGCTGGTTCGGGCTCGTCGTCACCCGCTCGTTCAACGGGATCGCGCCAGGCCATCCGATTCTCCGCCCGCACAAGCTGCTCACCGGCCGAGTCGATCGCCTCATCCAGCAACTCCACCAGCCGCCGCATGCTCCACTGCACCTTCTGACCACCGAGTTCACCAGTCATGCAACGAACATCGCCGCGACCGTCGAAGTGGAGAACCTCGTTCTGGAGATCCAGGACCCAACCGGGCCACACCACACCCTCATCAAAGGGCAGGTTGAATCGCCCCGGACCTGATGGAGGCTCTCAATCCATGGATGATGAGAAGCCAATTCCCCGATCGGTTCGGATCGCTGCAGCACGCCCGGACCTTCATCGACGAGTTGACCAGCACTACATGCATGACCACCACCACACCAGCATCGGGTTGCACCCCTCGCCGACGTCCGCCAGGGCCTCGCCGCAGCCGAGGATCTTCACCACCAGTTCGCCGAAATTCCTCCTCCAGACCAAGTTACCTGTCGGTCCGACGAGGCTGCCTTCCCCCGCGTTCGCCCACCGCCCGGTCGCACCCTGCCGGGGTCGCGACCCCGAAGACTAGGCAATCGCCCGCCAGTTCATCCCCGGCTCGCAGGGCATCCCCGAACATCAACGCCGGCTGGTTCCGACCCCGGCGCCGCCGGACACTACGTCCGCGCCATCGCCTTGCGAGCCGGCCACGACCAGATCGTTCCCACCCAGCCCGGCGATCTTATCGTTGCCCCCACCGCCGTCGATCGTGTTCAGCAAATCGCCCCCGAACAGCCGGTCGCTACCGGCTCCCCCAATGACGTTCTCCACATCGGAGCCCACGACGTCGCCCTCGCCAGCGGCACCGCTGGACTTACTCCCCCGTCGAGCCTGACCGTTACCGCCTCGCGGTAGCCCGCGTAGTTGACGGTGTCGATGCCGCTGCCGCTGCCGCCGGACAGAGTGTCACCGTCAAGCCCGCCATCCACCAGATCGTCGCCTGCCATCCCGTTCAACTTGTCCTGACCGCCCAACCCGAGCAGGGTGTCCGCTTGCCCGCTACCAGTCAGCACCGGTGCATGGCGCGACCGGCCGCGACAAACTGGTCGATATCCAGGGAAATGAGAGCGCCATTCGGCCAAGGCTCGAAAAGCTTCTCAGCTGAAGCCTTCCATAGGCGGTGACAGTCAGGGCAAACCTTCGGCAGTCTTGTCGTGATGTTCAAGCAGTCTCTGGCTGAGAATGTCGCCCCTGAAACGGGAGGCCGCTGCTACAACGGCGAGTGCTTCGCGCCGAACGGGCAGGCGCTGAGAAGATCGGGCAGGCGTCGCTGCAGCCCATGGTCATGGCGACGTCGCTGTCGCGGGCGTCTTCGGGTCCGGCCTGGTGGGCGGTGTGCACCGCGGCCAGCGTCGACCCGAATGCGTACGGCGTGTGGATTCACGAAGGACCGAAGCTACCGCGCCGGTCACCTACGGGCACACGGTCGCGGTGTCGAACTGGAGCGTCTACACGCTGCCGCAGCATCGCCTGGAGGCGATCTTGGCACACGAACTGGCGCACCACCTGGCGCTGCCCCGGCTGGTGTCGCTGTTCCTCTACTGCCTGTCGCTGCCCGCCCGCACGATGGGCTACGTGATCACGAACGGCCTGAAGCACCGGATCTTGCGCATCGTGGTCAGACCGTGGATTGTCGTCTTGACGTTCGGGGTTTTCGTGCTCGGCTACGTCACTCAGTTCGACTACGTCACGGTCATGATGTTGTCCGCGTGGGCCCGCGTCGCTGCTGGTACCGTGGCTGTCGCGCAAGGGCGAACAGCACACCGACCGGACGGCATCCGATCTCGGCTTCGGCATCCCGCTGGTCGAGGTCTTCGCGAACCGTGAGTTCGAGCGCGCCAGCTCGGGCTGGCGCCCGGAGCGTTCCCCACTCGGCGCCTCGCAGCCGATCGAGACGACACGGCCGCGCTGGCTGGAAAGTACCTGAAGGCTCTACCACCGGCCGTTCACCAACGCCCGTAGGCGGGTTAGACCCGCAGCAGACGTAGAAGGGGTCGCAGGTACCCGTGTATGGCTTCTTAGGTTCCCCGCGTGGCGGCCACGGCCGGGCGGCGGATCGTCTCTTCCCCCAGTAATGTGTCTTCGGTCGGGCGTCCGCTCGACTCGGCTCAGAACTTGGGAAGACTATGCAGCCTGACAACCAGCCTCCGGCGAAATTCGACACCTCCATTCCGACAGCGGCGCGCATGTACGACTACTATCTCGGCGGCAAGGACAACTTCGCAGCTGACCGGGCAGCAGTCGAAGAATTGGACAAGGTCGTCCCCAGCACCCGTGCTCTAGCCGTCAACAACCGGCGATTCATGCAGCGGGCGGTCCGGGCACTGGCTGAGGATCATGGGATCAGGCAGTTTCTCGACCACGGATCCGGCCTGCCCACCCAAAACAACGTGCACCAGGTCGCACAGCAGGTCACCGAGGACCCACATGTCGTCTACATCGACATCGACCCGCTGGTGAGCACGCACGGCCGGGCACTGCTGGTCGAAGACGAGCGCACAACAACGGTCATCGAGGCCGACATGCGCGACACGGAAACCATCTTTACCCACCCCGACACCGTGCGCCTGATCGACTTTTCCCAGCCCGTTGCCGTGCTCTTCAATTCGGTGTTCCACTGCATCCCGGACAGCGAAACCGACGGCCCACTGGCCGTTGTCCGCCAAGTCACCGAACGACTGGTCCCAGGCAGCTACCTGGTGATGTGCCAACTGGTCAGCGAGGACCCCGAGATCCGCGACTTCGTCACCAACTTCATGGACCAGGCCACCCACGGCCACTGGGGCCGCGTCCGGCAGAAGAAGGACGTGACCGAGTGGTTCGAGGGAATGGACATCCTCGAACCAGGGCTCGTCGAGGTTTCCACCTGGCGCCCCGACGACGAGAACGGTCCTCAGCAACAAACCTCCGAGTGGATCGAGTTCGGCGGAGTTGCCCGCTTCCACTGACTTCGATCTCGTACCGGCGCTTCACACGGCGCACCCGAGCACGGCAATCAGGCAGTCAGCCTTAGAACCACAGGAACCTCAGGAAGCCCATGCGTAGCTTCCTGAGGCCTTTTCGTGGTTAGCCGGGCGGGTCAGCGTCTCGCGCGTGGTCTGCGCGCTCCTGAGGTGATGGTGCGTTCGGCTTCGCTTCTGGGCAATCCGATCCGGCCGGCTGCCGTTCGTCTGGGTGATGGCTTCGTCGAGCATGTCGGCGCCGACGAGCTGCCCGGGCGCGAACGCGGCGGCGTTGAGGTCGAGGTTGCGGCGGCCTTCGGTGGCGGCCAGGAGCTTGTCGAGCTCGCCGGTCAGCGCGGCAAGCGCGTAGGCGTCGGTGTGGCGTTGCGCGGAACCAGGGCGTGTGCTCCGGGCCGGGGGGCGAGTGCGGTGAGGATGTCGGTGATCCAGTCGGGCAGGTTCTGCGGGCGGGGGCGAACCCGCGTCGGAGTGGTGAATCGCCTGGTTTGCAGGGGGCTACCGTGCCTGGCGCGGAACCCCGCGGCCTGGGTGATAGCCCCGTTGCGCGAACGTGGTGTGTGACTGAGCGCCGGCTCGCAGGTGGAGTCGCCCGGCTAGAGCCGCCAGAGCCGTACGAATCCGGCGGCGTCCACCGACAGGAGGGAGTTCTCGTCTGGGGACATGAACATGGGGTGCACGTGGTGGCCGTGGCCGCACAGGCTGTGGAGGAGTTCGCCGGTCTGCCAGGAGGCGATGACGATGCGCAGCGAGTCGCGCTGGAAGCCGAGCGCACGTCCTCCGCTGAGTTCCCGCTCCCACCTAACGGTCCCCAGGGACGCGGAGAATCTCCGTTCCAGTGTGGTGGCGTCGTCCAGATCGATCCGCCGATAACCATCTGAGGTCGCGGCGAAAACGCGATTACCGTCGGTTGGATGATTTTGGAAGTCGGTGGGTACCTGTGTCGTCAGGCTGCTCTGCTCGGGGTCGATGAGAAAGGCCACCTCAGGCTCGAAGAACATCCTGATCCCAACATGAGTTCCGACCGTGTAGAGGTGTGCCCAGTTGGCTACCCCGGCACGGACGTCCACAGCCGATGTGTCGATCACGACGTCGTCGATCCGCTCCAGGCGGCGAACGCCCAAGTCGAATCGCCAGAGTGGGAATCTGTCCCGGGCAGGCGGCGTGTCGATCGTCAGGTACGCAAAGTCGCCCGCCAGGTGTGGCACTCCCGGCGTCGCAATCATTGAGGCCAGACGCCCCGTGCTGCTGTCCCACGCCAGAATCCGGTCGTGGGCGAGGCGGTAGACGAGGTCGTCATGGAAGAACAGTTCAGGGGACGAGCGTGCATGGTCGTACTCGGTGGGGGGATAGTCCTCCAGCGGTACACCGTCCAGCCGGTCCGGGTGCTCCAGATCGAGCCTGGCGAGCACGCCGTCGCGGACGATCCAGGGCTCGTCGCCACGCAAGCCGTGTAAGGCCCCGGTCGGCCACCGCGTCACCGCAGCGCATCTTGGCTGCACCAGCCAGGCGGGCGCGCCTAGTTGCTCGATACCGCCACTGCGGGTGTCGCACCGCAGGATGGTGCCGTCTCGGCCGCCGAGCGCCAGCATCGTCCCCTTGGGGGCGACCGCGAGAGCCGTCACCGCCGCGTCGCGGTCCGGCTGGCGGCTCGTCTTCGTCACTTTGATCGCGCCGGGCCCGGCCGCCGCGAGCTTCGGTACCCGGCTGAGTTTCGACCAGAACTTCTCCGGGGAAGTATCTACTACCGGCTCGGCGAAGAACGTCGGCCGTTCGAGGTCCAGATCCCAAAGGTGCACGTCCGAACCGTTCTGCAGGACGGCCAGATGGCGGCGCTCGCCGCACAACGCCACGGGGCCAGCCCAGGCACTTTCCAGCCTGCGGGAGTGCCGGGTCTTTTCCCTGACGGCGTGTCCCTTCCGCGCCGAAACGCGGTGCACTTCGTAGCTCCGGTTCACGGTCATCCAGAGATGGTCGGGCCTTTCGGTGAACCGGACGGACACATGCTGCGCGTTACGATCGGATTCACGGCTCCACGTATGCAGCGGTTTGAGGTTCTCGCCGTCGTGGACGCGCACGTGTAGCGCGTCCTTCACCACCACCACATGCGTCCCCGAGGGATGCACGTCGAAGTCCGTCGTCGATCCCGGCGGCAGCGAGTGGCTCCATCCCTGGCTCAGGTCCGGCGCAATCCGCACCAACTGCTCGTCGCCGGCCAGCCAAATACCATCCGGCGTCACCGAGACGAAATGCGCGGAACAGCTGAACTCGTCGTCAGCCTGCAGGTCCAGCCCGGCGTCCCACACCAGCAGCCGGGACCCGGCCACGCCGAAGACCCGCTCCCCGTCGGTGGCCAGGTCGCGCACCGGCTCGTCCCCTGCCGTACGTAGCACCCGAGACGTGCTCGGCTCTCCGATCCGCCACGCCTCGACCCGCCCGTCATCGCGAGCGGCCACCAAGAACGCACCACTGAACGCCAGCGCCGTAATTTCCATCACCGCATCGTAGAGGCCGTACCTGACGACAATGGCGTTGGCCGGACTGACGGCTCGCCCAGTCCCTCGTGCCCGAGGGCAGACTCAAGCCTGGCGGGACCGACAGGAGTGACGCGGACAGGGCCTCCACCCAGCCGTCGCGGCCGATCCGGCCGTGCCGGATCTCGTTCGCGGTCAACGGGATGAGCCCTGGTGTCGGGTCGATCTCGGCTCGTTCTGTGGCGGCGGTGACGGCGAGGAAGGCGTGGGCGAACATCGCGAGGATGGTCCAGCGGTGCCACGACGTCCAGCGGCGGACCTGGTGCTCGTCCAGGCCGGTCAATCCCTTACCTGCTTGGAAAGACTCCTCAATCGTCCACCGTCTGTCCGCCACGGCCACCAGGGTCGCGAGTGGCACCGGGGTGGGTGTGTAGCAGCGGTAGAACGCGAGCTCACCGCTGCTGATCGATCGGCGGACCAGCAGCCCGTGACCGCCACCGGCCTCGGTGTCGGTGATGTCGATCAGTGCCCAGTCGTACCAGCGTTGACCTTTCGCACCGACGCCAGCGCTGAGCCGGCTCCAGGCCCGTGACGGCAGTCGGCGGGCGAGGGCTCTGGCCAGGTGTTTGCCGGCGAGCGCGGTCACCTGATGATCGCAGGCCACCGCCAGCACATAACCGATCCGGCGCTCCTGCAGACTCGCGCGCAGCTTGGAGTCTGCGCCGTAGACCTCGTCGCCGGCCACCCAGGAGGCCGGGATACCCGCGTCCAGTGCCCGGGTGATCATCTCCCGCGCAAGCGTCGGCTTGGTGGCGAACTTGATGTCGTCGGGAACCCCGGCTGCACGGCACCTGTCAGGCTCCGCCGTCCACGACTTCGGCAGATACAAGGCCCGGTCGATGAACGCATGCCCACCCGTGGCGACATAAACCAGGTAGACCCCGAGCGAGCTGGGATGCCTCGTCTCGTCCCAGACTTGTTTTCAGCCAGAGCGGGAGCGGCAGGACGATGTGCTTCTCGATAGCGTCGGCCAACCGCCGGGAAGGCTCCTTGTCCCACGCCGCCCGAGCCGCGGCGTTGATGAGTACCTCCAGCTCCTTAGCCATGGCAACAATGTGCTGGCATCGGATCTGGTTCTGAACCTGGATCACGAAATCAAGGACTCCTGGAATCCAGGTCCGGGTCGGCTTCCAAGTCGCCGCGCAAGGCTCCGCTCCTGGGACGTCGCCCGACAGAGGCGAGGACCTCTCGCGACACGATGCGCTCCTCGAGATCAAGGTGCCGGGCGAGCCTCGCAACCTGTCCAGCGATCCGCTCGGTCGGGAGTTTGACCACCAATGGCGCAACCGAACGCAACGCACCCACCTGGCCACTCAGATGATCAAGAACCTTGTTCCAGCGCGCCAACTCGAGATCTATTGCGAACTCGAACCCAGGCCGCGCATTCGTGAGGGTGGCACGCAGCAGCCCTGGCGAGGATCTGAATAGGGACGCTGGATCGTCGCCGCTCGGGAGTTCCGCAGCTAGCACCGATCTGAACTGAGCAGACAGGGCATCGAGAGCGCGCTCTGCGCCATGACGTCCGGACGGATCTCCGTCCAGCATGACGATCACCGTGTCCCCGACCGCATGCAGTCTGAGGATTGCCGCCTGTTCCCGGGTGATCGCCGTACCGCACGGCGAGGCGCCCGCCCACTCATCGCCGAGCAGACTGATCGCCAACGCATCCGTTGGCCCTTCGACCACCACCGGGATCGCTCCCCTGGTCAGTCGCGTCTGCTGGGCATCGAGACCAACCGGCGATCGCCGTTTGGCGTAAATCTGGGTACGTGGTGAGTTGACGTACTTCGGGTCCGCTGCACGGGCCCGTGCCACGAATCCAACGGGCCTCAAGTCGATGTCATGCGCAACAAAGGTGAGGCGGTCACGGAACCGATCCACCAGGTATCCCGACCGGGTGGGCTTGGCCAAGCCGGCCGCGAGCATCGTTTCGTCGTCAAAGCCAGCCGCGCGCAGGTGGTCGACCAGGCGGGACCATCCGTCTGGGTGCATAACCAACCGACCACGCGCTATCAAGGGCCAGCACAGCACCCAACCCGCGCCCGACCAATTGGTGAGCAGCCCAGGTTCTGCCATTGCCCTGCAACTGTCGGCGGTAGAACGCTGACGCAACCTCATGCGCCCGGAACAGAGCCTCCACGGATCACAGCTCCGGGCCCAGGTCTTCAATCCCCGGTGAGTGGTGCTGGCTGCCACTGTTAGGACTGTTCGGCGGCTTGGCCACATGGAGGTCGGCGAGCAACTCCAGCCGCCCCGGGTTCGCGAGCAGCGGTTCTGGGGGGCGTTGAAGCAGCCGGACCCTGTCGAAGAAGAAGGTGAGATCGAGAGCATTGTCGACTGCACGCTCAGCAGCAGTGAGATCGTCCAGGACAGTCACGATCACTCGATTGGTAGCACTGTACTGTCGCAGAATCTGGGCTTGAGCGTTCGATACCGCCGACCCGAGCAGCGGAATACCGACATAGCTCTTGTCTCTCGAGTGCCGGGCGGCCAGGTCGATCGCGATCGCGATCGCATCCAGCGGATGATCGACGATGACCGCCGTCGCACCTGCCTCGAGTACATCGATCTGCTCCAGCACTCCGACGAGCGCTTCCGACTGACGATGCACCGGTGTCTCCGGCGTGAGCATCCGCGCCTTTCCATCGCGATCGATCCCCACGAAGCCCACCGGGTCCAGTCTCTGATCCCGTGAAACCAGGACCAACTGATCCCGATACCGGTCAACCACCAGACCGTCATCGGTCCAACTCATCAGCCCAGCCCGCATCAGCGGTTCGCGCCCGAACCCCTTCTTCTGCAGGTGATCGAGCAGCTGCGTTCCACTGTCGGGCGCATATCCGATCTGCCAGCCGGCCCCAGGATCCAGAACCTCCTCGACGCCCCAAGCCCTCAGGAGCGCCGCCGGCCACGCTGCCGTTGTCCACAGCAACTCCTGCCGGAAGAAGATTGCTGCCTCCGCATTTGCCTCATGCAACCACCGCTGTTCCCCCGGCGATGGAACGGGTCCAGGTGCAATCTCATCCATCACAACCTCCGAAGCACGCCTACTTGAGCTGTCGCGTCGAAGATCGCGGCCTTGCGCCGTCCTCAGAACCCTGATCGGCATTTCAAGGACTCAGGTCCGGATCCGGGTCGTCGATTCCGAGGGAGGTGTGCTGGGTGCCGTTGTCGTTGAGACCGTCGCGGTGGCCGGTTAAGGGCCTCGACAGCGAGAGATAGGTAAGCAGCGTCTGCCGCTCGCTCGGAGAATGCACCAGGCTGGACATCGCGCTGTCGCGAGGCAGTGGAATGATCCGGGTACGGTCGAAGTAGAGGGCGAGGTCGAGTGAGGCACCAATGGCACGCTGACGTCCGTCCCGGTCCGCAGGCACCATCACGATCACCCGATCGGTCTCGCTGTACCGCGCAAGCATCCGCGCCTGCGCCGTCGATACCGGCGACCCACACAGCGGGATCCCGGCGTACTCCTTCGCCGTCGAACGGCTGAGCTCTTCGAGAGCCATGGCATCCATCGGGTGATCGACAACGACAGGTGTGGCGCCGCTGCTGAGCAGATCGATCTGCTCCTGCAGACCGACCAGGACATTGGACGAGTGGTGTACTGGAGTCTCAGGCGTGAGCGAACGGACCTGACCTTCCCGATCGATGCCGACGAAGCCCGCTGGCGCCAGCCGCTCGTTACGCGAAATGAACATGATCCGGTCACGATGCCGGTCGATCGCCGCACCCTCGTCGGTCCAGGTCATCAGCCCGGCCCGGACCAGAGTCGCAAAGTCGAAGCCGCGCTTCTGCAGGTGATCCGTCAGACGAGACCAACTGTCGGGCGCATACCCGATCTTCCAGCTCGCCCCGGGTCTCAACGTGTTCTCCAGCCCCCGTTCCTTGAGGAACTGCACCGGCCAGCCGACCGATGCCCGCAGCAACTCTCGCCGGAAGAACTTGCCTGCTTCCTCGATCGCCTCATGCATGCGCTGGCGTTCTTCCTTTGTAGGAACAAAGCCAGGATCAATGACCTCACCCATCACAACCTCCGAAGCGCAACTGACTGCTGTCGCACTCGAAGATCGCCGTCCCACGCCCAGGTCAGAACCCGGATCCGGGATTCAAGGACTCATCCCCAGAACCGGCCCCGAATCGGCATCGTCATCAGCCACCGTTTCCACCGGAGTACGCCACACCCGCAGATCCTCACCCCGTACCAGTTGCTCCCCCGCCGAATCGATGCCCTGATCAACCAACTCGATCAGCCGCCGAATGCTCCACTGCAGTTTCTGAAGCTCAGGATCGCCAGTCATGCCAACGAACATCGTCGTCACAGCACAGCGAGAGTGAACCGCCCCGGGTTTGATGCACCCTCGGTTATGTGTGGACGACCTGCCGGTCGTCGCGGGTCTGTGAATAGTAGTCGGCTTCGGCTTCGGCGGGTGGGCGTCGGTCGAGGCGGTGCATGAGTCGGCTGGTGTTGTACCAGTGGACCCAGTCGGCGGTGATGGCCTCGACGGTGCTGAGGCCGGTCAGTGGTCCGCGGCGGAAGGGTGAGTCGTCGCGGATGCATTCGGTCTTGTACAGGCCGATGGTGGTCTCGGCCAGAGCGTTGTCGTAGGCGTCGCCGACAGTCCCGATCGACGGGTTCATTCCGTGGAGTTGCAGGGTCTCGGTGAAGTGGACCGAGGTGTACTGCGATCCGGCATCGGAGTGGTGAATCGCCTTATCTGTAAGGGGATTTCCCTGTCTGGCACGAAATGCCGCAGCTTGAGCGATGGCCCGCTCCACGAACGTTGTGTGCTTCGACGTCGAGCACTCCCAGCCGACGATCAACCCGGCGAAGGCATCGATCACGAACGCGGTATAAACGAAGGTGCTGCAGGCCAGGCGCACGTAGGTGAAGTCAGCCACCAGCAGCCGGTTCGGCGCCTCGACGGCGAACTGACGGTTGACCAGATCCGGTGCCCGGGTCGCGCCCGGATCCGCGACCGTGGTGCGGACCTTCTTAGCCCGTGTCGCACCCCGCCAGCCATGAGCACGCATCAGCCGCTCCACGGTGCACCTGGCCACCTCGATCCCCTCGCGGTTGAGGTGCGCCCACATCTTCACCGCCCCGTACAGCGACTCCGGTGGCCGCCGGCCGTGCTGGTCGGGCTCGTAGCAGCCGGCCAGCACCTCGGTCACTGTGGTGTCCCACAGAGCCCGTTTCGACAGCGCCCGCTTGGTCCAGGCGTAGTAGGTTCTCGAGGCGATCTTGCACCCATGCGCGGACAGCGCACGGCAGATCGGAGCGACCCCGAACCGAGCCTTGTGCTCGGTGATGAACCGGCAGATCACCGAGATCGCGGGTCGTTCTCCCGCGCGAAGAAACTCGTCGCTGCGAGGTTGTCGCACGAATCTGGGCCTGATGCGAGCGTTTCGCGAGCCGGTTGGCGGGGGTGTGGCAGGGAGAATCGCTGCGTGGCTTACAACTTCACGCGGGTGGATCGTGAGCAGTTGATGTTGATGCCGCCGTCGGTGGCGGATTGGTTGCCCGAGGGCCATCTGGCCTGGTTCGTGCTCGACGTGGTGGCCGAGCTCGATCTGTCAGGTTTCATGATGGGCTATCGCGCTGATGGCCGGGGCGGAGCCGCTTACGACCCGGAGATGATGCTCGCCGTGCTCATCTATGCGTACTGCGTCGGGGATCGGTCCAGCCGCAGGATCGAGAAGCGGTTGGTCGAGGATGTGGCGTTCCGGGTCGTTGGTGCGAACCAGCAGCCTGATCACGCCACGATCGCCCGGTTCCGCGCAACCCACCAGACTGCCATCGCGGGGATATTCGGTCAGGTCTTGGCGCTGTGTGCTCGTGCCGGCCTGCTGCGCCCAGGGCTGATCGCGATCGATGGCACCAAGTTGAACGCGAACGCCTCTCGCGACGCCAACCGGACCGCGGCGCAGATCGCTGAAGAGATCCTCGCCGAGGCGGCCGCCACGGATGCAGCCGAAGACACAGTCGCTGCAGAGGATGAGACAGGGCTGGGCGACGAGTTACGTGAGCGTGGTGGTCGTCGTGCCCGGCTGCGCGCACTGCTGGACGAGCTTGAGAGCGAAGCAGCCGGCAAGTCGTATGAGGCGCACATGGCCAAGCGTGCGGAGATCGAGGCTGCGACCGGCAAGCCGATCCGGGGCCGTAGGCCGGTGCCGACCGCGGCGACGCACCGGTCACGCCGGGAGGCCAACGTGACCGATCCGGACAGCAGGATGCTCAAGACCAAGGATGGTTACCTGCAGGGCTACAACGCCCAGGCAGTCGCGACCGAGCAGCAGTTCGTGATCGCAGCCGAGGTCACCAACCAGGCCAACGATGCACCGGCCTACGCACCAATGATCAAGGCAGCCAAGAAGAACCTCCGCACTGCGGGCGAAAGCCGGCAGGTTCGCAGGGTGGTCGCGGACGCGGGCTACTGGAGCATCGAGAACGTCAACCTCAAAGGCGTCGAGTCCTTCATCGCGCCCGGCCGCGCCCGGAAACTCAAGCGGATCGCGGACAGTGAAACCCAACGCACCGCGCTCCTGCAACGCGTCGCCGACGGCGAGATCAACACCGATGAGGCCGCCGAGCAACTGGGCGTGACCAGGGCCCGCGTGAACCAGCTACTGCGCCGACAGCGGAACGGGAACCCTGACCCGCTGACCACCACCATGATCGCCAAGCTCGACACCCCACGAGGCCGAAAGACCTACAAGAAAAGAGCAGCAACCATCGAGCCGGTGTTCGCCCAGATCAAGCACAACCGCAAGATCCGCGATCTCTCACGCCGTGGCCTAGCCGCCGTGGACAGCGAATGGAAGCTGATCTGCGCTACCCACAACCTGCTGAAGATCTACCGCCTCGCCTAACCGCCCCGGGCACGGGCCCGGTCACGCACCAAACCACGACCGCGATCAGGCAGCCAAACCATTCGCGCGACAGCCTCCTGCCTTCAAAATCTCCACCGTGCGTTCCAGCTCAGCGTTCTTACGCTTCAACTCACGAATCTCACGAGCAGACTCAGACGACACCCCGACAGCCGCACCCGCGTCCACCGCGGCCTGGCGGACCCAACGACGCAACGTCTCAGCCGTCATCCCCAACCGGCCAGACACCGCCACAATCGCGGCCCACTCAGACTCGTAATCCTGAACATGCTCAGTGACCAACCGGACCGCCTTGGCCTTGGTCTGCTCGTCGTACTTGCTCGGCATAGATGACACCTTCCCAACGAAGGAGGTGCGCATCAAACCCGGGGCGGTTCACTATGGGGCCAGATGACCCTCTAGGTGCCCTGTGGGTGACGTTAAGGCTGGGTCATGTCGTGGCATGCATCGCGCCGCTGGATTCCAGCGTCAGCCCTGGCGCAGTGGACCGCCGCAACTCGTTTGGAACTGAACGGTTGCCCCTAGCAAGTGACCGGTGAACACGTTGGCAGAAACCTGTTCCAACGAGCGGAGAGGCCTCAGGTAGTCGACTGACGCGCCCCGATTTGGTGTCGCCCACGACCCGCGCCGGCCAGCCAAGTTCCGGGGGCGGCTAGCGCTGGGCTGTTTGGGATCAGATAGTCGGCAGGCCTGTGAGTCGGGTAAGGATGGTGCGGTCGCGCGGATCCGCGCCGGTGAGTTGTCCCTCTTCGTTTCTGCCGGTGCCGTAGACCGCGCCGTCGCTGCCGATTACCAGCGAGAAAGCGTCGCCGGAGCCGGTGGCGATCGCGCTGACACCGTCGGGTAGGCCGTCTAGTGGTGTCAGCGTGGTGCGGTTGCCTGTGCCAGTCAACTGTCCGTTGCCGTTGTCGCCGGTGCCGTATGCCGTGCCGTTGCTGCCGACGACCAGCGAATGTCTGCGGGCGGCGGCGATCGCAGTGGCCTGGATTCCACCAGGCAAGCCGGCGAGCGGTGTCAGCGTGTCTCGGCTTCCGACGCCAGTCAATTGTCCGTGGCTGTTGTTTCCGGTGCCGTACACGATGCCGTCACTGCCCAGGACCAGGGAATGGAGGAAGCCAGCGGCAATCCCGACAGCCTGTACGCCGTCGGGCAGACCGGACAAGGGGCTCAGCAGGGTGCGATGACCGTCGGCGCCAGTCAACTGCCCGTCGGAGTTGTCACCGGTGCCCCACACGTTGCCGCCGCTGTCCAGGACCAGTGAAAAGCTGTGGCCCGCGGCGATGGCGATCGCCCGCACGCCGTTGGGCAGCCCAGCCAGGGCGGTCAGCGAGACGCGGTTCCCGGTACCAGTCAGCTGACCGGACTGGTTGTTCCCGGTGCCATAGACGGCACCATCATCAGCCAGAACCAGCGAGTGGGAGTTCCCGGCGGCCAGGCCAGTGGCCCGCACGCCTTGTGGTAGGCCGGTCAGTTGAGTCAGGTTTGTACGTATCCCTGTGCCAGTCAGCTCCCCGGCTATGTTTCTTCCAGTGCCATAGACGGCGCCATTGCTGCCCAGGACCAAGGAGTGGAAGGCGCCGGTGGCTACCGCCTTGGCCCGCACATCGCCAGGAAGGCCAGTCAGCCTTGCCAGTATGGCGCGATTGTCGGGGGCGGTACTGGTGAGTTGCCCGTGGTGGTTGTCGCCAGTGCCGAAGACGGTGCCGCTGTTGTCAAGGACGAGCGTGTGGGAATTAGAGCCTGTGGCGATAGCGAGTGCTGGCACCTTGGGCGACCGCGGTCCGGCGGCACGGAGGCTGGCGCGGATGGCGGTTAGTCCGGTGAGTGGAGCGACACCGTCATTGTCGCTGTCGATGGTGCCGGTGAGCTGCCCCGCCTCGTTGCGGCCTGTGCCGTAAACGCCGCCGTCGGCACCGATCACTACAGTGTGGCCGCTCGCAGACATCGCAACGACCCCGCCGACACTCCCCAGGCAGCACACTGGGCCGAGTGCGCGGCGGGGGTTGTCGGCTCCGGTGAGCTCCCCTCGGTTGTTGCCACCTGCGCCCACGAGTTCGAGGCTGCATCTCTTGAGAATGAGCGAGAAATCAGTACCGGCGGAGATTGCGATGGCCGCATTGCACTCTGACACTGGCCCGGTGTCAGTCAGCGGGGTCAAGGTGGTGCGGTTCGCGGTACCGGTGAGCTGCCCGGAGGTGTTGTTGCCGGTGCCGTAGACGACGCCATTGCTAGCCGAGACCAGCGAGTGAGAACCGCCGGCGGCTATCGCGGTGGCGTGAACGTCCTCGGGTAGGCCGGTTAGTGGGGTCAGGAAGGCGCGGTTCCCAGCGCCGGTGAGCTGCCCAAGGGCGTTTCTGCCTGCGCCGTATACGGTGCCGTTGTTACCCAGGACGAGCGTATGGGACTCACGAGCCGCAATCGCGACGGCCTCGACTCCATCTGGCAGCCCAATCAGTGGAGTTAGGGTGGCACGGTTCCCAGTGCCGGTGAGCTGCCCAAAGCTGTTGTCGCCGGCTCCGTAGACAACACCGTCGCTGCCGAGGACCAGCGAGTGGAGAGCGCCGGTGGTGATCGCGGTGGCGTGAACCTCGACGGGCAGGCCGGTCATTGGTGTGAGCGTGGTGCGACGGCCCCCTCCAGTGCCGGTGAGCTGCCCCGCGCTGTTGGCACCGGTGCCATAGACAGCACCGGTGCTGCCGAGAACGAGGGAATGGGCGGGACCTGCGGCAATCGCGACAGCTTCGAGTCCGAGCGGCCCAGTCAACGGGGTCAGGGTTGTGCGGCTCCCAAGGCCGGTGAGTTGGCCCTCGCCGTTGTGACCGGTGCCGTAGACAGCGCCCTTGCTGTCGATGACCAGAGTGTGCGCACCACCAGCGGCGACAGCGATGGCTCGCGTTCTCGCAGGTAGACCGCTCAGCCGTACAAGGGTGAAGCTGCGGAGCACAGGGGCGGTGTCAGTGAGCTGCCCCTGGCTACTGGCGCCGGTGCCGTAGACGGCGCCGTCGCTGCCCGCGATAAGGGTATGGGAACTGCCGGCGGCAATCGCGGTGGCCTGGACACCGGCGGGCAGTCCTGTCAGCGGGACTAAGGGCGTGACACGGTCGGAGCCGTTCCCGCCAGTGAGCTGCCCCTCGACGTTACTGCCTGCGCCATAGACGGTGCCGTTAGCGCCGAGGACAAGCGAAGTAGTGAAGCTCGCGGCGATAGCGGTGGCGGATACGCCTGCGGGTAACCCTGCCAGCGAAGTGAAGGCGGTGCGCAGGTTGCCGGGCCCGGTGAGCTGCCCCTTGAGGTTGTTGCCCGTGCCATATACGACACGGTCGGGGCCGAGCATCAGAGAATGGTTGCCCGCGGCCGCGAGACTGGGTCGGGCTAGGCCGCTGGGTGAATTGGCCAACTGGATGAGACTACTGACGCTCCCGTGGCCGGCCAGTTGGCCGACGGCATCGGAGCCGGTGCCGAAGATGGGGCCAGGGTCGCGGTCGAGCACGAGCGAATGCGTGTCACCAGCGGCGATCACCGGGGGGGTTGATGCTGGGTTGCTGGCCAGCCAGGGGAGTCAGGATGGCGCGGTTGCCGGTATCGGAGCCCGTGAGCTGCCCGGATAGGTTGCGGCCAGCGCCATACACCTTCTTGTCGCTGCCTACAACCAATGAATTTTCCGAGCTGGCGGCGATCGCAATAGCATGAACAGTGCTGGGGAGGCCGGCTAGCGGGGTGAGCGTACTGCGGTCGCCGCTACCGGTGAGCTGTCCGCTGCCATTGATACCGGTGCCGTAGACGACGCCGTTGCTGTCGAGGACGAGGGAATGGTTTGGCCCGGCTGCGATCGCAGTCGCCTGCACACCCGGAGGTAATCCGATCAGTGGGGTGAGGCTGCGGCGGTCAGCGGAGCTTGCACCGGTGAGTTGCCCGAACGTATTGCGGCCGCTGCCATAGACGATGCCGTCCCTGCCAAGGACCAGCGAGTGCGCATTACCGGCGGCGACTTGGGTTCCGGTGAGTGGGGTGAGGGTGAATCGGTCACCGGCGCCGGTCAACTCGCCGTCGCTGTTGTCGCCCGCGCCGTACACCATGGCATCGCTGCCCAATACCAGTGAATGGTCAAGGCCAGCGTCAATGGCGGCAGCCCGCACCCCAGCGGGTAGCCCGGTCAGAGGGGTGAGGATGCGGCGGTCGGCGGGGTTTGTGCCGGTGAGCTGCCCGACGGCGTTGCGGCCGGTGCCATATACGACGCCGTTGTCACCCAACACAAGTGAATGACTGGCGCCGGCGGCAACCGCTGCGGCACGTACACCGTTCGGCAGACCGGCAAGAGGAGTGAGGGTATTTCTGTGCTCGTTGGGGTCAGTGCCAGTGAGTTGTCCGAAATCGTTAAGGCCAGTGCCATAAACGGTTCCGTTGCTGCCCACCACCAGCGAGTGGTTGGCACCAGCGGCGACAGCGGTGGCTTTCACACCTGCGGGTAGCTCGAGTGGTGCGAGGGTGGTGCGAGTGGCGGTGCCGGTGAGTTGCCCAAAGGAGTTGCGCCCGGTGCCGTACGCCTTTCCGTCGCTGGCAACGACCAGCGAGTGGTCACCGCCAGCATCCATCGCGACGGCCTGCACCCCCTCCGGGAGCCCGCTCAACCGAGTCAGGGTGGTCCGATCGGCCAGTGGCGCGGTTAGCTCCCCGAAACTATTGCCGCCGGTGCCGTACACGACGCCGTTGCTGCCCATGACTAGCGAATGGGTATTCCCAGCAGCGATCGCGATGGGCTGAGCGCCTTCGTCCGGCAGACCGCTGAGCGCTCTAAGGGCGAAGCTTTCGCCGATGGGGGCTGTCAGCTGCCCGCGGTTGTTGCTGCCGGTGCCATACACAAGGTTGTCGTCGCCCAGCACGAGCGAATGAGCTGAGCCACCAGCGACGGCGGTGGCGTGCACATCGTCTGGCAGTCCGGTCAACCTCAAGAGGGTGCTGCGCGGTCCGGAGCCAGCACCGGTTAACCGGCCCCGGCCGATGAGGCCTCGGCCATTGAAACCGGTGCCGTACACCACTCCGTCGTCGATCACCAGCGAGTGGTCACCTCCAGCGGCCATCAGCGGACCCGATACCACCGTGCTAGCCACATGCGCGGTGGCAGTGGTCGGCACGGTCCCAACCAAGACGCCACTGATCGCTAGGATCGCGCCTATCCCCAGCGCGACGAGCCTCGCCGGGCGGCAGCGCTGCTGGGCGAATCGATGCGAGACGGTGATTGTCATCTGTGTCGCTCCTCCGAGTCACTCGCGGTACGGCGCATGCGACCGCTGCCGTCACTGTCACCTAGTCCGCTGGGAAACCGATGGGACTCTGCGGAGACGCCGGGGCAGCGGCTGGTCGAGATCTAGACCCCACCACCGACGACGGCGTGGGCCGGGTGGAGGTGGAGACCTCATCCCAGCCAAAGAGCACTCGAAGGTTCTGCTGTTGCAGTTTCGAACAGTTGGAGCGAAGGACAGCCTTCGCCTCTGGACAGGATAGGAGAACAACGATGGGTGCAAGGTCACGCGTTGGTTGGAAGAAGCTGATCGCAGGGACACTGGGCGCGGTTGCCCTGCTCGCCGGAGCGCTGGCGGGGTCCGCCACCGTCGCGCATGCCGATCCGTCGGACGACGGCGACCGGATCGTCAGCAATCACAACCAGGTCCTCCTCTAGGCCGATGAGCCGAAATGCCCGACCAGACTCAGCTTCCAGCGGCCGCCACGACCGCGCAGCTCCGAGGCGCACAGNTGCGGAAGANGGGCCTGCTCTCCGANGCTCGNCGCGAGTNTCACCGTGCGCTTGCCCTCGCAGAGCTGGACCCGACCGTCGAACCGCTGAACCTCGTAACAGTGCTGAACGACATCGGTGTCACCGGCAAGTATCGCGGTGACTTCGAGGAGGCTGCGTCGGCCTACGGTCGGGCATTGAAGA
>NZ_AQUZ01000052.1 GCF_000372465.1 Kribbella catacumbae DSM 19601 | reverse complement strand
CCTCGGCGTTTCACAGAAATTGGTGCGACACGTGAGCTGAAAAGGCGAGAGTGCCTTGTCTGTAAGGGAAAATTGGGCTTGTCGAAGGTCCAAGGATCCCGAGCAGGAAGGCACTCTCAGGTGAAGGTTAGCAAGGCGGCGCGTCGGTTCAAGGTGTCGGCGGATGGTAAGGGGATCGTGTCGCATGCCGGAACCGCGCTGTTGCGGGAGTTGGCGGCCGAGACCGGGCTGGTGAAGGGGTGGACCGAAGCGCTGATCGACACCTACCGGTTGCCGCCGCTGCATGCACCGGGCCAGGTGCTGGTGGACTTGGCGGTGACGATCGCCGACGGCGGCGACGCGCTACGGCACCTGCGGACACTGCGGGACCAGCCGAAACTGTTCGGGCCGGTCGCATCCGACCCGACCGCGTGGCGAGTGGTTGACAAGGTCGATGAGGTCAAACTGGACCTGTTGCGGGCCGCGCGCGCAACAGCCCGGGAGCGGGCCTGGGCGGCCGGTGCCGGCCCGGACCTGTCCGAGCAGTTGTGGCTGCTCTTCGACGCGACCCTGCTGACCGCGCACTCGGACAAGGAGAACGCCGCACCCACCTGGAAGAAGGGATACGGCTTCCACCCGTTGCTGTGTTACCTGGACCGGCCCGACATGTCGGGTGGAGAGGCGCTGGCCGGGCTGCTGCGGCCGGGCAACGCCGGCAGTAATACCGCCGCCGACCACGTGACAGTGCTGGACCTGGCGATCGCCGCGCTGCCCGAGAACGTCCGGCCCCGGCCCGGGGCGGTCGACGCGCCCAAGGTGATGGCCAGCGCTGATTCGGCCGGTGCGACCCACGTGTTCGCCGCCGCGCTCCGCAAACACGGGATCGGGTTCTCGCTCGGGTTCTCCGTCGACGAGAACCTGCAGCAAGCGATCCTGGCCACCCCGAAACACGCCTGGCAACAGGCCTACAACGCCGACGGTGAGCCCCGCCGCGGCGCCTGGGTCGCCGAACTCACCGACCTGCTCAACCTCGACAACTGGCCAACCGGGTCCCGCGTCATCGTCCGTAAAGAACGCCCCCACCCCGGCGCCCAGCTCACCTTCACCGACATCGACGGCCACCGGTTCACCGCGTTCCTCACCGACACACCCGGTGGTCAACTCCCCGACCTGGAGATGGAACACCGCGCCCACGCCCGGGTCGAGGACCGGATCCGCACCGGGAAAGACACCGGCCTGCGCAACCTTCCGTTCTACGCCTACACAGCCAACGCCTGCTGGCTCGAACTCGCGCTGGCCGCCGCCGACCTCATCACCTGGTCCCAGGCCGTCTGCTTCACCCACACCCTCGCCCGCACCGAACCAGCCACCTTCCGCTACCAGATCCTCCACACCGCCGCAGTCCTCGTCCGCACCGCCCGCGGCCGGCACCTCAGACTCGACACCGACTGGCCCTGGGCCCCCAACCTCGCCGCCGCATTCGACCGACTCCGCACCGCACCCTGGCCAGCCACCTAACCCTGGCCCACATCCCTACCACCCAAGGACATCGGACCCCCGCACACCCGACGCGACAGCCGGGCCAAACCCACGCCACCAACCGTCAAACCCACCTAAAACACGGCACCCGAAGACACGCCAGAACCCCATGAAATATCGAGGCTAGCCCATCTCGGTTTCGGGCAAACCAGCCTGGCCGCGCCGTACGCGACTCCAAGAGGATTTCACCGGTCAGGCGCTTGGTCCCGAGGTAGAGAAGCAGAGACAGCAGATAGAGGCCAACTCCACCGGTGGCGAGCGAGATACCAATCCTGACGTTCTTTCCTTCTCCAGCCGTTAAGACAGCGCCGACCGACAAGGCGATCGCGCCAACCACAGATACCGCGGCCCAGCCCCATCTGGCAAGGTGCTGGACAGCCCGACGCTGGCGGGATCTGAGTAGCTGCTCAAGACTGACACGCACACCAGCGATCACAGGGTTGCTGCCGCTCTGGTTAAGGAATGCGCCCTTTCGGTCAATCATCAAGATCAAGTAGCCATACGGGTCGGTCCGATCCGCTCGGAATTTGATGGTGTCAAGAGCAGGAAGGCTGAGCACCTTGAATTCATCCATGGTCTCGGCGACCCCATCAACCTGGTCGCTCGTGATCTCGATGGCCCCGATGGCGCTCATCGCAGTCTCGATCGCTTGAAGGTCCGTGATGTCCAGCCTCACGCGGCTGATGTAGATCGGCGCGTCGTTCTTCGGGCCTCGTGGGCGGAGCGGTTTGCCGGTAGCCATAGATCGCAATCTAAGCCATGGCCCCGCCAATCAGTCTTCAGACGCCACACCTGCCCCGTCCTCCTGATAGCTGCAAACCCAGGGCAGGGCGTCGTGGGTCAAGAGTCGGCTTGCCGATCCTGTAGGGACGCCGGACGCACTCTTGATGCGCGGCGGTCTGACCGGACAATCGAGCGGCCAGGGGGACGGGTCCAGACCGCCGGCCTTGGACCAGGCGCAGAGGGCCGAGCCGACCGGCAGTCGCGGAAGTCCTCGCGAGAATCCGGTACGCCGCTTGGCCAGTCGGCGGGGTGAGGGCGTCGGCCGTAGGTCGTAAGCCCGGCCCCGCCGCGCGCCGCTTGCGGCGCGCCTTGATTCTTAAGAGGTCAATCCGGCAGATAGGACGTCAACCGGCTCGGCCGTCGCGGTCGCAGGTTCGACACGCGGCCCGCGGTATGAACGGGGGCGCTTGGAGGATGCAGGTATCTGCTCCTTCGTTGCCCGCTATATGAGCGAACCTTCACTGTCAGTCAGAGGCCGCCCGCATGCGAGACAAGTTGTGGCACAGTGGCAGCCCATCAAGAACCTCTAAGAGAGGCAGGAAGGCTTGTCCTCGTCGGATTCGCTCAGGCGCACGGTCCGCGTGATGAACGAGGGGCACACGTGGGAGTTCGCCGGGCGCCAACGTCCGGTGGGCGATGACGGGGATCCCGTCGCACACGCGGTTGATCTCGACCGTTGCACCGCCACAGACCTTCAAGCCGCATTGCGCCGCAGCAGTACTCAGTACAACGCTTCGGAGCAACTCTGGGTTAGCGAGCTCTTGGGGCCGGACGATGATGTCGAGGACGGCCCCGTAGGCCCAGTGTCGTTCACTTTGACGGACGGTCACCTCACGTTGAGGTTCCCATACAGCACGTTCGACTACATCAATGACGACCCCGAACTGTTCCAGCACACCGAACAGATCCTCGCGCCCCTTCTTAACCGGCATCGGATGTGGCTGGTCTCCGCCGAGCAGGACGAGAGTCGCGCAACTGCACCATGGGCGGTATGGGTCGAGATCGGATTTCACAGCCGAGCCCGTCGTCTGACCGACCTAGTCGATGTTGGCCTCGACGCGCTCGCCCTCCTCGATGCGGTCGAGAACGGCAACCTTGGTCGCGACCAGATCGCGGACTTGCTCCGCGGAGGGCACGCAGAGGCATTGGTTGGCCAAGCCGAAGGGCCGTGGCTGGAGGCTAAACGGCAGCATTACGACCTCAGCAGTAGCGCAGGGAAGATCTCGCTCGCGCAAGCGGTCGCCAGGTTTGCGAACGCCGAACAGGGAGGTCTCGTGGTCGTCGGCCTTGAAACTAAGGGTGTTGCTGGTCAGGATGTGATCCGCAAGATCACCCCGATGCCGCACGACCCGCGGGTCGGCCGCAAGTATCGGCAGATTCTTGAGCATCGGCTGTACCCGCCTGTAGACGGCCTGCAGATCGAGGCCATCACCCGCAGCGATGGCGACCTCGTTCTCATCGACATTCCGCCACAACCCGACGAGCTCAAGCCGTTCCTTGTCCACGGCGCCGTCATCGACAGTAGGACGGAAGGCGCGTTTATCAGCATCGTGAGACGCCGCGGCGACTCGTCGATTCCTACGACCGCGGCAATGATCCACGCTCACCTCGCCGCCGGTAGAGCCCTGTTGCGGCGAGGTGAGCTGACCTCCCCGCCGGCCGACTGAACGCCGACGTTCGGAGGTCTGCGGGCAGGCCAGGTCGGGTGATCAGGTCCCTGGCTGGCTGGCTGCCTGCATGGAGTGGACGCCGAGTTGACGCGAAGCGACCCGGCTGTGAGGAGGTCAGCCGGGCCGCTTGGTGGTGGGCAGGGCGGGCGCGGATGCAGGGGTCAGCACGTGCCCTGCCGATTAGGGGGTGGCCGTTCGTCGCGGGTGGAGGCTTCGCCACTCCAGTAGGCGATATGCGCGCGTCGACAATCGCGGCGTTCTCGGGCCACGCGCCAAGTACGCCTCGACGCACCAAGGGAGGACGAGGCTGACGCGGCGGGGGTCGTGCCCGTCTAGCCCCACTCCGTTCCGGCGATCGACTGCTGTGGTGCGGTGATACCACCGGCGCAACTGACGGTCGCGGGAGGTCCATCGCTAGTCATCCAGCCACTCCGCGCCGCTGGCGTCGCGGTGATAGCCCTGGTGGTCGCCGTTGATGCAAGCTCGGCCGGTCATCGGGTTTTCGCCGTCGCAACGTCGAGCAGGGCGCAACTTTGGCCATCCGAGCCCATCGCCCTGGTGCTCGTCCGGCAGGCCTCCCCACTCCACACCCATTCGGTTTGTGGTTCCTGCTGAAGTCATGTCTCAACGCTATGGACCGGAGTAGAACAGGGGCCAGATAGTTGCGGTTAGTTGCTGCTGGTCATTTCACTTTGCGCGTTGATGAGAATTGCGCGGGCATCCCGTCCATATACCGCCGATTGCCGCAACAGCTCGAACATGCGGGCATAGAGGGCGATTTCTTGCGGTTGGGATACCTCGATGCTTGCCGTGGGTGTTTCGAGTGTTACGAGCTTGTCGTCGAACATCCAGAAGCCCGCTGAACCCACCGCCTGGCGCTCGATCATCGTCGGCACGATTCCGAGCGCAACATTCGGGAGCGTCATCACGGTCAGCAGTCGGTCCAGTTGGCCGGCCATCGTCTCGGCGGTGCCGAACCAGGTCCGTAGCGCGTTCTCTTCCAGTACTACGGTGAACCTTCTTCTGCTCTCGTAGATGATGGCCTGACGTTCCAGCCGGGCCGCGATAGCCGCATCGATGTCGTTGTCTGCTTCGAGAAACCGCATCCAGAAGGTGAGCATGGCCCGGATGTAGTCCGCGGTCTGGAACAGACCGGGAATCACATTGTGCTCGTAGATCCTGAACTGTTCGGCATGGTCGTAGACATCTTGGAAGGCGAGCATCAGATGCTTCACCCCGGATCGAGTGCGCCGGCGGAACTCGACGTACATCGATTCGATCGCGCGCGCCTGGGCGATCAGGTCCGCTGCTTGATCGTCGGCGCCGCAAGCCTCGCACCAAGCGCTGATATCCCGGTCGGTCGGCGTCTGGACGCCGTGCTCCAACTTGCTGATGCGGGTGAAATGCCAACCGGTCGCGGCAGCTAGCTCGCGACCGGTCAGACCAGCATCTTTGCGCAGATTGCGGAGGCGAAGCCCAAGGGCCTCCTGGACCTTCCGCGCTGCGCTATTCGGGCTTGTACTCACTGTAGGGCGTCGCCAGAGGCCAAATTTGGTCGAATGCCTTACGGCACATTTCGACGGTGGCCGGGTTGGTAGTGGTGGTCAGAGCGTTGTTGAGTCCCGCCCCGGAGTAGTGCAGGAACACCACTCTCTCGTCATCGAACAAGTAGTAGTCATTGCCAGGGAAGCAGAACTCCGAGACCTGGCGCCTGGGAATGAACCGCACCTCTTCGCCGGCCTCCACGATCGGATGACCGATCGCAAGCGTCCAACGCTGGTAGTCACTGAGCGGCTCAGAGACGATGCGAGCGCGCTTGACCGTCCGGCCCGCTGCCACGTGGCCACGGAGGGTGGTGCACCAGTCCTGAAGCCATTCGAGGTCGTCCGGTTCACCTGCTGCCCATTTCGCCATGTGAGGCAGCTCGACCTCGGTGCCGTAGGCGTCGCGGGTCTCCAGATGAATGGAGCTGCGCTTGAACGTCTTCAGCAGCTCTTGGAACTCGTCGTCGGTGATCTCTTCCATGGGCCCTACTTGAAGAACTGGATCATGCGGTCCGGGATCTCGACGGCGGTCTCGCCGTTCGGGAGGTTGAGCGTTGTCAGCGCGTCGGGGTCGTCGACCACCCATCCCTGCACGATCCAGCTGCCCCGATCGGTCTTGTAGAGAGTGGGCGAGTTGGTGGGCTGGGAGTCCGGGTCGCCTGCGATGAGAGTCAGCTTCATGAGTTCCCCTGCTTTCGATCGTTGCCTGACCTTGCTCTGCCGAGTCTGGGGTTACTCATTGTTGCCTGTCACCGGTGTTGCCAGAAGTTGCGCGACCGGATCTGGCGGCCGTGGCGTCTGCTCATCGGGAGCGGCCGTGCCGCATCAGCGCAGGACCCGGTTCAAGGGTCTGCTCACGAAACCACGAGGCGACGGCTCCAGGGTGCTGTTATAGAGCGGGCGCAGCACGCGTCGTAAGCGGGCGTCAGCACGCGCCCACGGGTGGGTGGGAGCGGCCTGCGGAGTGGGCGACGGAGGAGCGCACGGAGTGAGGCCGCGTGGGGTAGAACACAGTCCCCGGGATGACAAAACCCCAGGTCATCCACCTGTTTGACCTGGGCTAGTGCTGGCGCGCTCGGAGGGATTCGAACCCCCAACCTTCTGATCCGTAGTCAGATGCTCTATCCGTTGAGCTACGAGCGCCGGACAACGATGGGTAACGATACACGCGGGAGAGGGGTGGGTGCCAATCGGCTCCTGGTGCGGCGTACGGGGGTTAGTTGAGGAGGGTTTTTACTGAGCCTCCGGACTCGGTCAGTTTGGTGCCGAGGCCGGCCAGGGCTTCGCCTACGTTGGCCAGGATGCTGGACAGGTCTTGGAGGTTTCCGGCCAGGCTTTCGATCTCGGTGGCTACTCCGCTGACGCTGCCGCTGCCGTCGTTGAGGCGCTTGGCGGCGGCGTCGCCGATGCCGGGGATCTTGTCGAGTTCGCCGGCCAGGCCGGAGAGCATGCCGGCTGCGTCGTTCAGTTTGTCCTTCGCCGAGTTCATGGTGGTCGCGCTGCCGGTCAGTGCCTTGCGGGCGCCGCCCTCGCCGTCGTCGCCGACCAGGGCGCCGGCTGCCTTCGCGGCTTGTTCGCCGGCTTCGGCGAGGCCGGTGCCGATCGTTTTCATCAGGTCGGGCAGCCGGCCGATGAAGCCGAGCGCGTCGTCCGGTAGTTCGCGGACGAGCTTGAGTACCTTCTCGAAGTCGTCGGAGTTCTCCATCACGAACCCGACGGCCTTCTTCACATCACCGAGGTCACGGCCACCCAGCAAATCCCCAAGTTCCATGACCGGATGCTATTCCTCCGCCTACCGGTTTGGGCTCAGCTGCGCCGGTGTCGTCTGCTGCTCGGCGCGCAGCGCGTTCAGCAGCTCGGGCGTGATCTCCTCACCCGCTGCAGCCGCCTCGGCCACCGCGCGGAAATAGTTCTCGTACCCCGCCGGAGTGAACAAGGTGGTCAGCCGTGCCGCTTCATCCGTCGCGTTCCGGTAGCCATGTGCCTGCCCACGCGGCACCGAGACAGATCCACCCGCACCAACAGTCAGCACGCCGTACTCCGTGTCGAAGGTGACCTCGCCGGCGGTGACCAGGAAGTACTCCTCATGCCCGTGATGGATATGCGGCGCCGCACCCAGCGCACCCGCGCCGAGCACCGACTCGACGACGGACAGCGCGCCGCCGGTCTGTTCGCCGGAGATCCGCACGGTGAAAACGCCGAACGGCAGGTTCAGTACTTCGCTGTCGCCGGGTGCTCCGACGACGATGTCCGGGAAGGCAGTCATCGCCGCAGCATAGGCAGGAACCAAGATCGTGGCCGGCACGTCTAAGCCGTCGCGTTGTGGAATGAATCTGCTGAGCGGTAAGGGAGAACCTCTGCGTGACTAAGGTCGCGGGCATGGCCGGTCCACTGATACGAGGTACTGCGATCGCGTGTGGGGTAGCCGCGGTGGCCGGGCTGGGACTCGGGATCGCCGTCGGCAAACCCGTCCAGTCCGATGATGTCGCGACGGCCAGAACACTCCCTGGGGATCTGTGTTCGCGGCTCGGCGACATCTCCACGTTGTTGCCGAAGGCCACCAACGAGAAGCTGACCCAGACCGGCCGGACCGAGGTGACCTGCGCGGTCGCCGTCAGCGAGCGGAGCCAGCCGACGTTCTCGGCCGCCGATCTCAAGATCAGGATCACCCCGTACGCCGGTCGCCGGGCCGGCTCTGGCCAGCCCCCTTTCACCCCGGCTGAAATGGCCAAGCAGGCGTTCGACCGCAAGCCGTGGCTGGTCGTCAAGGACCGGCCGTACCCGACCAAGATCGAGAGGCAGGTCGGGACCGGTGGGCAAGGCTCGCGGGTCTCCGTACTCGTCTATCGGGCCGACCTGACCGTCCAGGTGGACTACGCCGCGCACCCGATCGAGCAGGCCACGGCGCAGCAGGCCGCGCAGGTGCTGGCCGACCGGGCCCTCTGGGAGAGCAAGTGAACAGCACTCCGCAGCTCCCGGGCTATAAGCTCGACCAGCGGCTGCTCGAGCACCCACTGGCCGAGATCTGGCGCGGCCGCTCGTTCACGGGCATGGAGGTCGTCGCGCTCATCCTCAGCGACAGTGGCGCCGCCGACGAGGCAGTCCGAGAGAGGTTGGTCCGAGCCAGCCGCACGGCCGCACTAGGGCCGGAGGAACAGCAGACCCCGCTGTGGGCCGCCAACCTCACCGCCACTCGGCCCTACGCGGTCACCCAACTAGTACCGGGGCAGTCCGGCGCCGAGCGGCTCCTGGATCCCCTGGACGGTCTACTGGGGAATGACGAGGAGTCACTGGGCGCAGTGCGGAGCCAGCTGGCGCAGTACGGCGCCGCACCCGTCCCTGCCGCCTTCAACGCACAGCACGTCAAACCCAGCGACGGGCAACAGGGCGATGAGCAGAGCAGCCACCCACCACAGCACCTAGCACCGTCCAGCACGGCGCGTTCAGCACTCGGCCGCTGGACCATCCCGGTGGTGATTCTGGCCGTCCTCATCACCTTCAGTGCCCTGTACTCCGCCGGCACCAAGATCGGCACAGCCACCAAGGAGCAGCGACCCACCGGGCCTGCCCCCGTGGCACCAGTCAGCCCTGCGCCGCTCCCATCGCCAGCAATCCTCCCGGGGATCCCCAAGCCCAGTTCGGCTCCCTACCTCCCGCCTGTGCCGGCACTCGGCCTGATCGGCGCAACCTACACACGTGGCGCCGACGTACAGCAGGTGCAGGGACTCGGCCTGCCCTTCGTGTTCGGCTGGCCGCGGCCGCCGTCGACGGATGAACTGGGTGCATCGGCCACCACGATCTACCGACGGGTGACGGCCGAGAGCACAGGCGGAGTCATCAGCATGGAGGCGAAGATCGCTCTCCGGCCGTGTACGACTCTCGCGGCGTGCCTGACCGACCGCGCGGCCTTCGACCAGGAGTGGACGAAGACCTTCAGAGCACCGGTCCCGGCCACGGCCAAGGACGCAAACACGTGGCTGACGGTGCGGGAGCAGAAGCCGTACACGCTGACCATGACGCACGCGTTCGCCAGCGAAGGCCGGTACTGGCTGGTGGGCGTCGCTGTAGCCGCCACAGCCGGCGAGGAGCCGGCCGCCCAGCGAGTGCTCAACGACATCTGGCGCCAAACCCAGTAACCCGACAGGCCTGACCAGGCCCAACAGCCCGGCGGCTCAGCAGATCCGCCGCAGCAGACCACCTGACGCCGCAAACCGGCCGCGCGACCACCGCGCGGCCGGTCTTTTTGCTGGGAAAGCCCTTGTCGGCGAAATTCTGTGACGGTCCTCACGTGTTTGCGGTTCTCAACACCCGTTCGGGTCGCGTACGGTTAGTACCACTTGCACACTGGTATACGTCCACTGGACCTACTGGTATGCGACAGATCACACCGCCAGCCAGCTGAATCGAACCGCCGGAGACCCCGGCGGCCGACGTCGTACCCCCTCAGCGTCGAGGGACCGGACCGCCGTCGGACGATCGCGAGAGGGAATGAGCCGCCGATGACGACAACCTCCAGCCCTGCCCACACCGAGACTGCCCTCAGTGCCGAGGCCGCCGTTACCCCGACGACCTACGACCTGAGCGACGCCCCGACTGAGCACGCAGGTTTGCTGGCCTGGGTTGCCGAGATCGCCGAACTCACCCAGCCGGACCGGATCCACTGGGTCGACGGTTCCGACGCGGAGTACAAGACCCTCACCGACGAGCTGATCGCCGGTGGCACGCTGGTCCGGCTCAACGACGAGAAGAAGCCGAACTCGTTCTGGGCCCGCACCGACCCGTCCGACGTGGCCCGGGTCGAGCAGCGCACCTTCATCTGTTCGGTCGACGAGGCCGACGCCGGCCCGACCAACAACTGGATGGCGCCGGCCGAGATGAAGGCCCTGATGACCGAGCTGTACCGCGGCTCGATGAAGGGCCGGACGCTGTACGTCGTGCCGTTCTGCATGGGCCCGCTGACCGCCGAGAAGCCGATGTTCGGCGTCGAGATCACCGACTCGGCCTACGTGGTCGCCTCGATGCGGATCATGGCCCGCACCGGCGCCGAAGTACTGGCCACGATGGGTACCGACGCGAAGTACGTGCCCTGCCTGCACTCCGTCGGCGCTCCCCTGCAGCCGGGTCAGAAGGACGTCGCCTGGCCGTGCAACGACGAGAAGTACATCGTCCAGTTCCCCGAGGAGCGGACGATCTGGTCGTACGGCTCCGGCTACGGCGGCAACTCCTTGCTCGGGAAGAAGTGCTATTCACTCCGGATCGCGAGTGCGATGGCCCGCGACGAGGGCTGGCTGGCCGAGCACATGCTGATCCTGAAGCTGATCTCGCCGGAGAAGAAGGTCCACTACATCGCGGCGGCGTTCCCGAGCGCGTGTGGCAAGACCAACCTGGCGATGCTCGACCCGACGCTGGAAGGCTGGGAGGTCGAGACGCTCGGCGACGACATCGCCTGGATGCGCTTCGGCGAGGACGGCCGCCTGTACGCCGTGAACCCCGAGTTCGGCCTGTTCGGTGTCGCGCCCGGTACCGGCTGGAAGACCAACCCGAACGCGATGCGCACGATCGAGAAGGGCAACTCGCTGTTCACCAACGTCGCGCTGACCGACGACGGTGACGTCTGGTGGGAGGGCTACTCGCAGACCCCGCCGAACCACCTGACCGACTGGAAGGGCCGCGAGTGGACGCCGGAGTCCGGCGAGCTGTCCAGCCACCCGAACAGCCGGTTCTGTACTCCGATCAAGCAGTGCCCGATCATCGCCGACGAGTACGAGGACCCCAACGGCGTACCGATCTCCGCGATCCTGTTCGGTGGCCGCCGCGCGACGACGGTGCCGCTGGTGACCGAGGCACGCGACTGGGACCACGGCGTCTTCATGGGCGCGACGCTGTCGTCGGAGACCACCGCCGCGGCGGTCGGCGAGGTCGGCGTCGTACGCCGCGACCCGATGGCGATGCTGCCGTTCATGGGCTACAACGCCGGTGACTACCTGAACCACTGGCTGACCGTCGGCAAGGACAACGACGCGGCCAAGCTGCCGAAGATCTTCTACGTCAACTGGTTCCGCAAGGACGAGGCCGGCAAGTTCGTCTGGCCGGGCTTCAGCGAGAACGGCCGGGTGCTCAAGTGGGTGATCGAGCGCCTCGAAGGCACCGGCGCCGCGGTCGAGACCCCGATCGGTCACGTCCCGGCCCCCGACGCGCTCGACGTCACCGGCCTGGACCTCAGCCCGGAGGCCCTGCAGGTCGCGCTGAACGTCGACGCCGACGAGTGGAAGGCCGAGCTCCCGCTGATCGAGGAGTGGTTCGCCAAGCTCGGCGACAAGGTCCCGGCGACCCTCAAGCTCGAGCTCGACAACCTGAAGGCCCGCCTCGGCTGACCTGACCCCCGTACTCCGACAGCTGACCCGGAAGCCAGCCCGTCGGACTGCAAAGCAAAGCGCCCCGGCCTCAAGCCGGGGCGCTTGGCTTAGGTTGAAGCATGGAGATTCCGGACAGTGCTCGGGAGTTGTTGGAGTCGGCTGCGCTGGCTCATCTGGTGACGATCAATCCGGACGGGAGTCCGCAGGTCTCGGTCGTCTGGGTCGGGGTCGACGGGGACGAGATCGTCGCCGGTCATGTGCCCCACAACCGCAAGGTGCAGAACATCCGGCGCGACGGCCGGGTGACGCTCTCGATCGAGACCCGTCGGCAGAACGAGATGGGGCTGACGGAGTACCTGGTGGTGAAGGGTACGGCGCGGATCACCGAGGGCGGCGCGGTCGAGTTGCTGCGGGAGCTGGCGAAGACCTATCAAGGGCCGGACGCCGACTTCCTGCCCGCCGACAATCTGCCCGGCGGGTACATCACGCACATTCGCGTCGACAAGATCTCAGGCGTCGGTCCCTGGGCCTGATCGCACTATGGTTGGCCGAGGAGCTGGTTGTGGATGACAGCTCGGAGGTTGTCGGCGTGCTCGTGCAGGCGGCTTGTGGAGACTTTTGCACCGTCTGGACGGGAAAATCCACCCCGAGCTCGGTCAGAAACCTCCCCGAACCGCTCAACTGACTGGCATTGGGCCTAGCCGGCTGGTCGGGACGCGGCAGGTTTGTTCGCAGCCGTCGGCGTCGGTGTACTGGATCAGGCCCATCCAGCCGTCCGCGTGATGCAGGCGGCTGATCAGCCACGCCGGGCGCCAGGTGTCGTCGATCAGGGCAAGCACGTGTGCGGGGAGATCGAGCCCCAAGATCGACTTGAGCTCGTACGCCGGCGGCCGGACCACCGAGTCCGTCATCACCACTACTTCCTTCCGTGAGAGGTGCCTCACGAACCAGATGTTTCGACAGTACCAACACGACGTCGCTCAACCCGTCAGGACATCCCCAACGTGGATTCTCGTGGAATCAGCTGAGTCGGCAGCTCCAGTACGCCGTGCTGCGGGTCTCCCGCGATCGCGTCCAGCAACAAGTTCGCAGTACGGCGGCCGAGTTGCTCTAGTTGGAGGTCGACCGAGGTAAGTGGTGGGCGACTCGCGAGGGCCATCACGGACCAGTTGTCGTAGCCCGTGACGGCTATATCGGCGGGGACGGACTTGCCTAGTTCGCGAAGGCGGTCGCAGACGCCGCGGGCGAGTTGGTCGCTGCCACAGGTGATGGCATCGAGGTCCGGATGCGAGCGCAGTAAAACATCGACGGCCTGGCGCCCCCAGCGTTCACTCCACTCACCGAAGAGTGGCTCGCCGACAAAGGCCCCGCCCGCCGTAGTCGCAACCGCCCGCGCCCGCTCAGCCGCAGATCGATGGTTGGGCGGACCGGTGACATGCGCGATCCGCGAACGGCCGAGCCCGAGCAGATGCGTGACCACTGACACCGCCCCGCCGGTGTCGTCGACGATCACCGACGCGTCGCCCGGATCGGTCGACGCGGCCAGCGCATAGACAACCGGCAGCGGTACGTCGATCGGCGCCCGCGGCTCGGTCCGGCGGCCGGTCACCACGATTCCGTCGACCCGCCGGGCGACCAGGGACCGCAAGTAGTGCTGTTCGCGGAGCGGGTCGTCGCGGGTGTCACACAGTATGGTCGCCAGCTCGCCCGCGCTGAGCACATCCTCGACACCCCGCGTGATCGGGATGCTGAACCGTCCCGAGCTGTCGGTGGTCAGCAACGCGACCGTGTAAGTCCGCCCCGACGACAGCGCGCGACCCCGGGTGTCCGGCGTGAACCCGAGTTGCTCGGCCGCCCGACGGACGCGTTCGCGGGTGGCCGCGCTCAGCTGGCCGGTGTTGTTCAGCGCCTTCGACGCGGTACCGGCGGACACCCCGGCCAGCGCGGCCACGTCCACGATCCGCGACTGCTGCCTCATCTTTTTCCTCCCAAGACCTGCACATCCGTCTGGCAGCAGCTTAGTATCGATCACGGAAAACGTGTGCCGTTTTTCCGCAGAATCCCTCGATCCGTCACCCGAAAGGCCTCCGCCGTGCCTGTTCCCGGAGCCGCCTCCAGAGGCGGCCACTACGTCCCCAACCGTGCACCACTGCAGCCAGTCCCGTTCCAGAAGCTCCCACCGGGCGCGATCGAGCCCCGCGGCTGGCTGGCCCAGCAGCTCGACCTGCAAGCCAAAGGCCTCTGCGGCCGGTACGACGAGGTGTCCGACTTCCTCCGGTACGACGGCAACGGCTGGGTCGACCCGACGCAGTCAGCCTGGGAGGAGCTCCCCTACTGGCTCCGGGGCTTCGGCGACCTCGGCTACGTCACCGGCGACACCGGCGTACTCACTAGGACAGAGCGCTGGCTCAACGGCATCCTCGCCACCCAAGCGCCAGACGGCTGGTTCGGCCCGGAGCGGCTACGCACCTCACTGGAGAACGGCCCCGACTTCTGGCCCGGCATGCCGCTGCTCGCCGCCTTCCGCTCCTGGCACGAGTACTCCGGCGACGAGCGCGTCATCCCCTTCATGACCCGCTACCTGCAGTTCCAGCACACCCAGCCGGCAGAGGTCTTCAACCGCTCGTGGGGCGCCTTCCGCTGGGGTGACAACATCGACAGCGCCTACTGGCTCTACAACCGCACCGGCGACGACTGGCTGCTCGACCTGGTCGGCAAGATGCACTCCGGCTCAGCCGACTACGTCAGCGGCATCCCCAACTGGCACAACGTCAACCTCGCCCAGGGGTTCCGTGAGCCACTGCAGTACGGGCTGCTGAGTGGCGACCCCAGCCACAGCGCAGCGACGTACCGGAACTACGCGACGATCATGGGGCTCTATGGGCAGTTCCCCGACGGTGGGTTCGCCGGCGACGAGAACTCGCGACCGGGCTTCGGCGATCCGCGGCAGGGCTTCGAGACGTGCGGGATCGTCGAATTGATGCACACGTTCGAGATGCTCACCCGCTTCACCGGCGACACCGACTGGACCGACCGCTGCGAGGAACTCGCCTTCAACCTGCTGCCTGCCTCGTACGACGAACGGCAGCGGGTCATGCACTACGTCACTTGCGCCAACAGCATCCAGCTGGACGACAGGGTGAAGCACGGGCAGTTCCAGAACGGTTTCGCCATGCAGGCTTACAAGGACGGCGTCCACCAGTACCGCTGCTGTCCCCACAACTACGGCATGGGCTGGCCGTACTACGCACAAGAGCTGTGGCTGGCCACTACCGACAACGGCCTCGCCGCCTCCATGTACGCCGCCAGCAAGGTCACCGCCAAGGTAGGGACAGCCGGTACGCCGGTCAGCGTCATGCAGGACACCGACTATCCGTTCGACGACACAATCACCTTCACTGTGCAGGCAGCTCGCAGTACTCGCTTCCCCTTCTATCTAAGGGTTCCTGGCTGGGCTACGGACTTCACTGTCACGGTCAACTCCAACCAGACGCCAGCCACAGCCGAGGGCGGCTGGGTCAAGCTGGAACGCATCTGGCATCCAGGCGACCGCGTGCAGCTCATCCTGCCGATGCGCACGAGCACATGTGTCTGGGAGGACAACCAGCAAGCCGTGTCGGTCAGCAGAGGGCCGCTGACCTACTCCCTGGCGATCGACGAGCGCTACGAGAAGATCGGCGGCACCGAGGAGTGGCCCGAGCTAGCGGTCTACCCGGAGTCTGCATGGAACTACGGCCTCGTCGCCGGCACCGGCTTCGACCTAGTACGGCGTACTGTCCCGCGCGGCGCCAATCCGTTCACCCACGAGGGGACGCCGCTACTGCTGAAGGCCGAGGCCAAGCGCATTCCGCAATGGCAGGCAGACACCGAAGACGTGGTCGGCCTACTGCAGCCCAGCCCGGCTAGGTCGGAGCAACCAGTCGAGCCGGTGACGCTGGTACCGATGGGAGCGGCCCGGCTGCGGATCAGCTCCTTCCCATCCGTGGCCGAGGACGGTGAGCCCTGGCGATACCGGACCAGGGTTACCGCGTCGCATGTCAACGACGGCGACTCACTGGAGGCCCCTGACGACGGCCGTACCCCGAGCTCGTCGGCAGACACCTCTGTCCCGCGCTTCACCTGGTGGGACCGGCGCGGGACGACCGAGTGGATCCAGTACGACCTCCGCGAGGTGCAGCAGGTGTCGGAAGCGGCTGCCTACTGGTTCGACGACACAGGGTTCGGCGAGTGCCGCGTACCGGCCGCCTGGCGCGTGCTCTGGCTGGACGGCTCCACCTGGCGCCCGGTCGCCGGCGCAACGGCGTACGGCGTGGAGCGGGATCGCTTCAACCAGGTCTCCTTCGTCCCGGTGCTTACCCAGTTCGTTCGCGTCGAGGCTGTACTCCGGCCGGCGTACTCCGGCGGAATCCTCGAGCTCGACTTCGGGTGACTAATCGGGAGGCAGCTCTCGCTGACGCCGACTAGGTTGGCGAGATGAAAATCGGAGTGATGCTGCCTGTCGGTGGGAACGACGGTCCCGATGGAGGCAGCCCCACCTGGGCCGATATCCGGGAAGTGGCAGTCGTGGCGGATCGGTCCGGGCTGGAGTCGGTCTGGTTCGCGGACCACTTCTTCTACCGGGCGCCCGACTCAACGGTCTACGGGATGCACGAGGCGTGGACGCTGCTCAGTGCGGTCGCCGCGGTGACCGAGCGGGTCGAGCTCGGCACGATGGTGTTGTGCGGCTCGTTCCGGGATCCCGGGCTGACGGCGAAGATGGCCGCGACGGCTGACCTGGTGTCCGGGAGCAAGAGCCCAACAGCATCGCCGGTACGGCGGAGGAACTCGCCCGGGCCTTCAAGGACTACGAGGCGCTCGGCGTGACCCACCTGATAGCGGGCCTGGAGTCTAGGGCTTCGGTCGACGCGGTCGAACGGCTGGCGGAGGGTAGGCGGCTTGCCTTTGGGTGAGCGCCCACTACAACGCGCGCATTTCGGGCTAGCGGGCCTTGGGTGTGGAGGCGGAGGGAACCGGCTGCGCCTCCCGAAATTCCCTCCGGCTCCGCACGCAAGAGAGCCACCCCGTGCTGCGCGCGGGGTGGCTCTCTTGCGTGCGGAGGCGGAGGGATTTGAACCCTCGAGAGGGGATTACCCTCAACCCGCTTAGCAGGCGGGCGCCATCGACCGGACTAGGCGACGCCTCCTCCGTTGCATCCCATTGCGATGCGACGACGGCCAAGACTATCCGGACAACCGGCCCGGCAGCAAAGCGGGCTGGTCGGGACACCCGGGCGGCCATCTTGGGGGTCGGTTTCGTTCACCTGTAACCTGGCCGAATCGACGGGGGTCGTAACGTCACGTCAACCAAGGAGGCCGTGTCGGCGTCTGACTACCGGGGACCATCCTCTGACGGTCCCGCACGCCGCCACGTCGTCGATCAGGGAACGGAGCCATGACGCGGAGTACTCGCGCAGCTGGACACAGGTCCGCGCCTCGCGCCAACCGATCCCGTCACCGCGCCTACCGCGCCAGGTCCGTCTCCAAGGCGATGGGCCTGACACTGCTCGGCGCGCTGATCCCCGGCCTCGGCTTCGTGCTGGGCGGCCGCAAGAAGCTCGGCGCGTTCGTGATCACCCTGTACGCCGGTCTGCTGCTGCTCGCCGCCTTCATCGGACTCACCCAGCGTGACACGGTCGTCGCCCTGGCCGTCGACCCCAGCCAGCTGCTGCTGGCCACCGGCGGCGTCCTGGTGGTCGGCGTGCTGTGGATCTGCATCGTCGTCTCCTCGCACAAACTGCTCCGCCCGATCAGCCTGACCTCGGTCGGCCGGTTCGCCGGTTCGGCCTTCGTCGGGCTGCTCTGCTTCGGTATCGCCGTGCCGACCACGTTCGCCGCGCAGACCGTGATGGCCCAGCGCGACCTGGTCGGCGGCGTCTTCAAGTCCGAGAAGGACTCGAAGAGCGCCACCCGGCCGAACGTCGACAAGAAGGACCCGTGGGCGAAGACCCCCCGGCTGAACCTGCTGCTGCTCGGCGCTGACGACGGCGTCGGCCGTGAAGGCACCCGGACCGACACCGTGATCGTCGCGAGCATCGACACCAAGACCGGCGACACCGCGCTGATCTCGCTCAGCCGCAACTGGATGCGGATGCCGTTCCCCGAGAACTCCCCGCTGCACAAGGTCTACCCCGACGGGTACTACGACCCGAACGGTCCGGCCGAGCAGGCGGAGTACTACCTCGACTCGATGTACGAGAACATCCCGAAGCAGCACCCGGGCATTCTCGGCGCGTCCGACAACGAGGGCGCCGACGCGCTCAAGGTGTCGGTAGGCGAGGCGATGGGCCTCGACATCGACTACTACATGCAGGTCAACCTCAAGGGCTTCGAGCAGATCATCGACGCGCTCGGCGGGATCACTGTCAACATCAACTACAAGGTGCCGATCGGTGGCGACTACGGCGCCGGCCCTGGGTCCAACGGGCACAAGAAGCCCTCCGGCTACCTGCAGCCCGGCCCGGACCAGAAGCTGGGCGGTCGCGACGCCCTGTGGTTCGCCCGCGGCCGGTACGGCCTGAGTGACCCGTCGCGGCAGGAGCGGCAGCGCTGCACCATCCACGCGCTGGTGAACAGCGCGAACCCAGCCACCCTGGTGACGAAGTACCAGCAGATCGCCGCGGCCGGCAAGCAGTTGCTGCGGACCGACATCCCGGGGGAAATCCTGGGGGCCTTCGTCGAGCTCGGCCTCAAGGTGAAGAACGCCAACGTCACGAACGTCGACCTGGACAAGTCCAAGAACTTCCCGACCGGCCAGAACCCGAAGTACGAGGCGATGCGCGAGCTCGTCCAGAAGGCGATCCAGCCCAAGACCCTGCCGGTCGCGTCGACCCCGTCCAGCAAGCCGTCGACCACGCCGACGAAGAAGCCGACGAAGAAGCCGACCGCGCCAACCACGAAGGCCCCCGTCGGCCAGCCGCAGAACCTGAACGATGCCTGCGCCTACAACCCCAACCAGACCGGCAACTGACCCACCGAGCAGTCCCGCTGGTGGGTGGGCGGAGTACCGGTGAGATCCTGGGGCGATGCGTACGACGTACCGGATGCGGCCGGGGCGGTTTCTCGGGATTCCGGCTGCTGGATTGATCCTTCTCGGGGTGGCGGCAGTGCTCTGGGGTATCGGGCTGCCCGATGCCGTGGTGGCGGTCTTCGCCGTCTTGGGCGTGCTCGTCGTGCTGGCCGGGTTGGGGATCCTCGCGCGGCCGCCAGTGCTGCTCAAGCTGGGTCCTGACGATGTCCAGGTCCGGGGACTGCGGACCAGCTGGGCGGACATCACCGAGGTCGGCCGGACCGGCACCACGCAAGGTGAGGCTGTCGTCCTGCGGACCAAGCAGGAGGAGCACTCGGTCCTGATCCCGTTGCACTGGCTCGCTCCCGGGCGGCTGGACAAGCTCGAGACCGAACTGCGCGAGCGGCTGAACACGGCAAACGGTTACACCATCTGGGACGGCACTGCCGCTGAGCCGGATGAGCCCGCAGAATGAGGGTCATCCGTTTGAGCTGACAAAGGGAGTCCGGAGACCGTGTTGTCGTTCGAGATGTCGTCCGAGGAACTGCTCACCTACCAGGGGACCAACCCCAGGCCGGCCGATTTCGACCAGTTCTGGGAGAAGTCGCTGATCGAGCTGGCCGCGACCGAGCCGGAGACCGAGTTCGCCGAGGCGACCGACTTCCCGCTGCCGTTCGCGAAGACCGAGCACCTCTACTTCACCGGCACCGGCGGCTACCGCGTGCACGCGAAGGTGATCCGCCCGCACCAGGCCGAGGGACCGGCCGTACTGATCTTCCACGGGTACGGCGGCGAGCAGCCGAAGTGGGTCGACCTGATCCCGTACGCCGCTCGCGGGTTCACCGTGGCCGCCCTGGACGTGCGCGAGCAGGTGGCGTTCCGGACCAAGTCCCAGCAGGACAACAGCTTCTCGCTGCGCAACCATCTCGTGGAAGGCCTGGACGGCGGCCCGGAGGCGCTGCTGTACCGGCACGTCTTCCTGGACACCCGCCGGCTCGCGGACATCATCGGCGCCCTGCCCGAGGTCGACGCCACCAGGATCGGCACGACCGGCTGGAGCCAGGGTGGTGGGCTCAGCCTGGTCTGCGCCGCGCTGACGCCGCAGATCAAGTACACGGCGAGCGTGTTCCCGTTCCTGACCGACTACCAGCGCGCGTGGGACCTCAACCTGGAGACGAACCCGTACGACGAGATCCGCATCTGGTTCAGGAAGCGCGACCCCCGGCACCTGCGCGAGCAGGAGGTGTTCACCACGCTCGGGTACATCGACGTGCAGCACCTGGCGGCCCGGGTCCAGGCCGAGGTCACCCTCTACATCGGCCTGGAGGACCAGGTCTGCCCGCCGTCGACGCAGTACGCGGCGTACAACAAGCTGACCAGCGCCAAGCAACTCCGCGTCTACCCGGACTTCGGCCATGACGACCTGCCCGGCGCCCACGACGAGATCTTCCAGTCCCTGAGCCAGAAGCTCTGACGGATCCCCTCGGTAGCCCCGCAGTACCCGCCTCCACCTTTTAGGTGAGTACTGCGCGGCCGCCTTGGGATCAGTTCGCTTCTTTACCGACCCAGTAGTGCCATGGCGGAGAAGCCACTGGAGACCGGGTCAGACCATCCGGCCAGGTAGCCGGCAGGTCGTGACTCCGAGCCGCGTAAAGGATCACCTCCGATGCAGTCCGGTCGCCGCGTACGGCGACTCGCGCGGCCGTCTCAGCACGCATGTCCGCTAGGTAGTGGATGGCCGGCAGGAACTCCGCACTCAGGCGAGGACTCAGCCGGCCGACAGGTTCGTCGTCGAGTCTGACCTCCACCACCATCTGGTGGCGGTCCTCGAACCCGTCCTCCTCCTCGACCGCGTGCATCGTCCCGTACGTCCAGCACTCGCCTTCCGGCCGGAAGAACGGCGCGAGAACGTCCGGATGGACCCCACTGCCCGGTACTACGATCCCGCTGCCCGGTGGCAGCAGGTGGTAGCTCCCGGGCGGTGGCAGGTTCACCGGGACCAGCATGTGCGGCTGGCCCAGAGCGACGGCGACGCTGGCGTGGAACTCGGTGCCCTGATCGCCTTTGCCCTCCCAATCGGCGGGTTCCCATTCACTGACCCACAAGTGGCAAGGCACCTGCGGTTGCAGGCCCTGGGCCACCAGTTCCGACAGCACCGGATGGTACCGGTGTGCATCGTCCCTCGGCAGGTAGCCGACCACCTTTTCCTGCACCCGAACAGCGATCGAGCGCGGGTCAAAGCGGTTCCGCGGTTCCGGGACCAGGTCCGCGGTGGTGTCCAGGTCTGCGCCGCGCGCCGGGATGGGATCAGGGAACAGGCGACGGATCGCCTGCTCGTGCGGAGCTTCCCGCACGACTTCCTGTCCACACCACAACGCATCGCCCCACAGACTGAACGGAATCGATTCCATCTCTGCCCTCCAGTCCCCGTTGACCGGTTTACTCGGCTTATCCCGTCCAGACCCCTGGCCGTTACACCGAGTGAGCGTATGAGAACTAGACTGCCCACGCCAGAGGTGTTTCACGCATGAAATAAGGACCTGTTGCGGAACGGTGTCCGTCCGGTCCGAACTCTGGACGTAGCGTGTCTTGTGCAGCGAGCAAATCGTTGTAGATCGTGCAGATGCACGGGAAGGAACGTCATGCAGGGGAGTCATTCAGTTGCTTCAAGCACGGTTGACGCGGAGCAGATCGAGGCCGCGGTCCGGCGGCTCCACGGGGTTGCGGCGCGGACCCCGTTGCAGCGCAACCTGCGACTCTCCGCACGCACCGGCGCGGAGGTGTGGCTGAAACGCGAGGACCTGCAGATCGGCCGTTCGTACAAGCTGCGCGGGGCTTACAACCTGATCGCGCAGCTAGATGACGTCTCGAAAAAGGCCGGCGTAGTGTGTGCGAGCGCTGGAAACCACGGACAGGGCCTGGCGTATTCGTGCCACACGCTCGACGTGCACGGCCGCGTTTATGTGCCGCGGACAACGCCGCGTCAGAAGCGGGACCGGATCGCGGCCCTTGGTGGCCAGCAGATCGAGGTCATCGTGACAGGCGATACCTATGACGATGCGGCGGCCGCTGCGCTCGCCGAAGCTGTTGCCACTGGCGCGACCCTCGTCCCCGCCTTCGATGACCCCAGAACCGTTGCAGGGCAGGGCACAGTCGCTATCGAGCTAGTGGAGCAACTCGGCGAGGCACCCGACGTACTGGTGGTGCCAGTCGGTGGAGGTGGACTGATCGCCGGTGTGGCGACGTGGCTGAAGCAGCGGCACCCCGGAGTACGGGTGGTTGGTGTGGAGCCTGGTGGCGCGGCGAGTATGGCTGCTGCGTTGGCCGCTGGTGAGCCGGTCACCCTGCCACACTTGGACAGCTTCGTGGACGGCGCCGCCGTACGCCGGGTCGGTGACGTGACGCTCCCGCTGGTTTCGGCTGCTCAGGTGGAGATGACGTCGGTGCCCGAGGGGCTGGTCTGCTCGGAGATGCTGGAGCTCTATCAGACGGACGGGCTGATCGCTGAGCCGGCAGGAGCTTTGGCCGCGGCGGCTCTGGGCACCGCGGTCGAGGTCAAGCCCGGCGAGACGGTTGTCTGCTTGCTGTCCGGTGGCAACAACGACGTCAGCCGGTACGGCGAGATCCTGGAACGCTCGCTGGTCCACGAAGGGATCAAGCACTACTTCCTGGTGACCTTTCCCCAGGAGCCAGGCGCCTTGCGGCAGTTCCTCGACGGCGTACTCGGGCCGGACGACGACATCACGCTGTTCGAGTACGTGAAGCGGAACAACCGGGAGACCGGCGTCGCCCTGGTCGGGATCGAGATCGGCCGCCCCACTGACCTCACCGGTCTGCTCGACCGGATGGAGGCGGCCCCTCTCGACATCGAACGCATCAAACCCGGCTCAGCCGAGTTCCGCTATCTGATCTAAGGGATCGGAAGCGCCCACACGTCGGCAAGAGATGGATCGTGACCCGAGGCGGTCGCGTTGTGCCGGATCCGCACGCGGACGGACGGGTCGGTCAGCAGCGCAGGATCGTCCACGACGAACTGGTACGTCTCCAGCCCACCGCCCGCCTTCCGCATCTCGCGGTGTTTGACGACCGTGCCGTTCACCAGCACCTCGTAGTCCTTCACCTGCGCCTTGTCGTACGTTTCCACCAGCCGCATCACGAACGGTTGCCCCGCCTTGATCCCCAGATCGAACTCGAACCACGCGCCAGGCACCGCCATCCCGGCGTACCGTCTCGTCCGGCCGCTCTCCACGGTCATCCCCGACGACGGTGCGGCCGTCAGCGAATGCGCCGTCTCCGACGCCGCCTCACCGAGATCCACGTAGTCGATGGCATTCGTCGGCTGCAAGGACTCCGTGACGCTGAACGCGATCGGCGTGGACGCCAGTTCACCGCGCGGATCCGAGAACTTCGCCGTGAAGCCCACCAGACCCGCATCGACCTCAGCCGGTACTACGACCTGCGCGCTAACCGTGGCCTGAGCGCCTGGCGCCAACGTCACAGGCGCCGTCGCAGGGACGGCCCACCCCTCGGGCACGGCCACGTCGAGTCGCCCGGTCACTGTCGAACTCGAACGGTTCTGGACCACCGCCGCCACCCTGGTCGCCGTACCGGGCTCGCCGGAAGCCGGAGCAATGGATGCTGCGAAGCGAACCGGCCTCGGCTCGACCACGAACCGATAGGTGCCGGAGGCAACCGTCATCGAGACGGTGGAGCCTTCGTCGACGACGTCCTTCACCTGGTCCGCCGCGCCGAGTGGCCGGCCACTCTCCTTGATCTGGGCCGGGTTCAGAGCCGGGATCCGCACGGTCGCCGTGGTGTTGGCTGGCACGGTCACGTCCAGCGTCAGCCCGTACTCGGCTGACCCCTTCCACCGACTCGCGATCTCACCGTACGGCGTCTGGTAGCGGAAGTCGGACGAGTCGATCCCCTTGCCAGGAGTCGGCGCGATCAGCGCCTTGCGGTACCCCGGCTCGGCCGCGGAGACGCCCGCGAGCGTGCGATACATCCACTCGCCGACGGCGCCGTACGCATAGTGGTTGAAGGAGTTCATCCCGACGTCGTTGAAGGTGCCGTCCGGGTTGATCGAGTTCCAGCGCTCCCAGATCGTCGTAGCGCCCTTGCCGATCTCGTAACCCCAGGACGGGTACGACGTGTTCTGCAGCAGCCGGTACGCCAGGTCGGAGCGGCCGATCTTGGTGAGCACCGGCAGCAGTCCGTCGACGCCGAGGAAGCCGGTCGACAGGTGAGTGTCGCGTCGCAGGATCGCGTTGGCGAAGTGCTGACCAGCGGCACCGAGCTTGGCCGCCGGGATCAGGTCGCTGGTGAAGGCGAGGATGTACCCCGTCTGGCTGTCCGTGCCCACCCTGCCGTCGGTCCCGACGAAGTGAGCCGCGAAGGCGGATCGCGTGTCCTGATAGAGCTTCTGGTACTTCGCGGCATCGGCGGTGTTGCCGATCGCGGCCGCCATCTGACTCAACTGCCGAGCGCCCTTGGCGATGAACGACGTACCGATCAGGTCGCCCGGGGTCGGGTCGTCGAGGCTCAGCCAGTCGCCGTAGTCACCGCCGCCGCGGATGAGTCCATTGGAGCTGGAGACCAGGTAGTCGACGTACCGGCGCATCGAGTCGTAGTGCTGGCTGATCACCGACGTGTCGCCGTACGCCTGCCAGAGCGTCCACGGGACGTTGACGCCCGCGTCGGCCCAGCCGGCGTTGCCCAGACCGCCGTCGAACGAGTTGGGCACCGTTGGCGCGACGCTGGCATAGGCGCCGTTCGACGCCTGGCTGTCGCGGAGGTCCTGCAGCCACTTGATGAGGAACGCCTGCGAATCCAGGTTGTAGACGGCGGTGCGGGCGAACACGTTGATGTCACCCGTCCACCCCATCCGCTCGTCGCGGGCCGGGGTGTCGGTCGGGATCGAGAGGAAGTTGCCGCGCTGACCCCAGACGATGTTGCTGTGCAGCTTGTTCACCAGGGGCGAGTTGGTGATGAAGCTGCTGACCTTGGAGCCGTCGGTGCCCATCACCACGCCGGTGATGGCACTGGCCGGTGGCGCGGCGGGCAGGCCGCTCAGTTCGACGTACCGGAAGCCGTGGAAGGTGAAGCGCGGTCGGTAGGTCTCCGGGCCGCTGGTGGCGAACGTGTAGCGGTCGGTGGCCTTCGCGCTGCGCAGGTTGTCGGTGTACAGGGTGCCGTCGGGATTGAGCACTTCGCCGTACCGGATCTTGACGGTCTGGCCGGGAGTGCCGGTCAGTTGCAGCCGGGCAACGCCGACCATGTTCTGGCCGAGGTCGTACAGGTAGACGCCGGGTGTGGGCGACGGGATCGCCTTGGCCGCTAGCTCCTCCGTGACTCGGACGGGCTGATCTGTCTGCTGGGCAAGCTTGGCGGTCGCACTCGGCCTGACCTGAACCGGCGACCAGTCGGTCGGCGTCCGGCGCGCGTCGAAGGTCTCTCCATTGAGCAGATCAGCAGCCCGTACTGCGCCCGGCGCCGTCTCCCAAGTTGAGTCAGTGGCGAAGGTGTCGGTGCTGCCGTCGGTGTAGGTGACCCGGAGTTGGGCGGAGAGGGCGGTCTCGCTGCCGTACTTGTTCGAGCCGAACATGGCCAGGTTGCCCGTGAACCAGCCGCTCGCGAGTTCCGCCCCGATCGTGTTGGTGCCCTTGGCGAGCAGCTTCGTGACGTCATAGCTCTGCGACTGGATCCGGTGCGCGTAGTCCGTCCAGCCCGGGGCGAGCTCCTGGTCGCCGACCTTCTGGCCGTTCAGGCTCAGCTCGTAGATGCCCTGGGCGGCGGCGTACAGCCTGGCCCTGGCGACTTTCTTTGCCCCGGGCAACGAAACACTCTTGCGGAAGACCGGGATGGCCTTGCCCGGCAGCCAGAGGTCGGTGTTGCCCTTCACCTGCAGGCCGCCGGCGGGCAGGACGGTGCCGTCGGGGAACGTCTGGTCGCCTGCTGGGAAGGTGGTGTCGATCAAGGCCTGACCGGCCGCATTCGTGACCTTCAGGGTGTGGACGATGCCTGCTTCCGCGCCGTTGGTACGGAAGCCGACGAGGCCGGGTGCGTCATGGTCGGAGCGGTCCCTTCGGTCCACCTGGACGTCGTCGATCCAGGTCGTGATGGTGTGCCCGCTGACGGTGATCCGCAGGTGATGCCGCTGCTTGAGGTTGACGCTCAGCGGGATCTCGCCGAGTACGGAGTACCCAGTGGCCAGTTTGACGTGGGGGCGCAGGAGTGGACGGGCGTCGTCCACCTGGTTGAGCTGCCACATGTAGCCGTTGCCGGCGCGACCGCGGAAGAAGATCCCCAACGCGTCCTTGGTGAGAGTTAGGTCGGAATCGATCGTGTAGTCGGTCCACTCCGCGCCCGGCTGGCTGTCGGCGCCGATCCAGTCGCCTCGCCACTCCTGCGGTTGGAGGGCTGCCGTTTCGAAGGTGGCGACGGGCGACCAGTCCGACGCAGTACCGGTGTCGTCCCAAACTCGGACGGTCCAGAAGTACTGCGTGTAGGGCGTGAGGGCTGGGCCGCCGTACGGGACGTCGACTGAACGATCGGAGCTGACGACGCCGCTGTTCCAGAGATCCGGCTTGGAGACCTTGGCGGCGGTGGAGGCGACATGGATCTCGTACCGCGTTTGGGCCGTGCCTCGCCGGCTGCCGTCGAGCTGCCAACTCAGGCGGGGCACGCCGGCGGCGATGCCTAGGGGGTTAGTGAGGCTGTTGGTCCGGAGACTTGTCGCCTCTGCAGGGGCCGCGCTGGCTGGCGCGGCCGTCGCAGGCAGGAGTGGGGTCAGCAGGAGGGCAGCTGCCAGCAGGCAGCCGAAACGGGTGCGGAGAGACATCGGGACGGACTCCTCACAAGAGATGGACGGATCTACTGGGGGAGCAAGCACTCGGTGCAGGCGAGGCTGCGGGTCGGGTTGGCGGGTAGACGGCTGCAGGAGGTTGGCGGTTACAGGAGGCCGCGGCGGGCGGCCCAGACGATGGCTTCCACAGCGGTTCCGAAGCCGAGACGGTCACAAGCGGCGCGGGTACGCCGGCGTACGGTGCGCTCGGACAGGTCGAGGCGGCGCGCGACCGAGTCCATCGGGAGACCAGTCGCGAGCAGCCGCAACAACTGGAGATCGTCGTGGCTGATCTCGCGGGGAGCTCCCCGGCCGGCCCGAGCCAATTGTGGATCGCGGCCGACCTCGCGCAGGTGCGGGAAGTCGGAGCGATCGGACGGATGGGGTTGGGTGTGGTTCTCTGGGGCGAGCAGGTCGTTCTGGAGAATGGTCATCGGGTTCACCTTGTTCCGAACACCCGGGACTCGGCGGCGTCCCAGTCGGCCGGTTTGCCCTGCGGCTGGTAGCGCCGCAGCTCGTGGGTCGCGCGGACCAGTGCGCGCATCGCGGTCAGGTCGGGCAACGGTTCGCCGAGCGCTCGCGCCTGGACCAGCACATTGCCCAGCGCGGAGGCCTCGACCGGCCCGGCCAGGACGGGCAGCCCGCAGGCATCCGCGGTCAACTGGCAGAGCAGCTCGTTCTGCGAACCGCCGCCGATCACGTGAACGACGTCGATCTCCCGGCCGGCAACGGTCTGCGCCAGCCGCAACGTCCGGCGGTACGCCAGCGCGAGGCTCTCCAGCACGCAGCGGGCGACGGCAGCCCGCGACCGCGGCGCCTCCTGCCCGGAGCGTGCACAGAACTCCTCGATCCTGCCCGGCATGTTGCCGGGGGCAAGGAAGCTCGGGTCGTCCGGATCGATCAGTACTGCGAACGCGGGCGCCGCGGCGGCCTCACGCAGCAGTCCCGGCAAGTCGTCGTCTCCCCAGACCCGCAGGCATTCCTGCAGAATCCACAGCCCCATCACGTTCCGCAGGAACCTGATCCGGCCGTCGACACCCCCTTCGTTGGTGAAGTTCGCCTGCTGCGCCTCGGCCGTGAGCACGGGTTCGTCGAGCTCCAGCCCGACCAGCGACCACGTCCCCGACGAGATGTAGGCGAACCGCTCCCCCTCGGCGGCCGGCACCGCAACCACCGAAGACGCGGTGTCGTGCGACCCAACCGCGATCACCGGCGTCGCCGGATCAAGCCCGGTCTCCTCGGCAACCGCCGGCAGCAACGCCCCGATCACCTGCCCCGCTTCCCGAATCTCCGGCAACAACCCACCCGGTACGCCGATCCGCCTGGCCAGGCTCTCGTTCCAACCGCGGGCCCGGACGTCGTACAGCTGGGTGGTCGAGGCGTTCGTCGCCTCAGCACCCCGCTGGCCCGTCAGCCAGTAGCCGAGCAGATCCGGGATCATCAGCAAGGTGGTGGCCCGCTCGAGCCCTTCCTCGGCGGCCAGTTGGTAGATCGTGTTGAACGGCAACTGCTGCAACCCGGTCGCGGCGTACAGCTCGTCCTCGGAGATGTTCTCGAGAACGCGTTCCATCACCCCGTTCGTCCGGGCATCGCGGTAGTGCACGGGATTCCCGAGCAGCTTCCCGTGAGCGTCGAGCAAGCCGTAATCCACAGCCCACGAATCGATCCCGACCCCATCCACCGCACCCGCTCGTCCAAGGCCGACCAACATCTCGCGGTACAACGCGAGGATGTCCCAGTGCAGGGTTTCGCCCAGGCGCACCGGGCCGTTCCAGAAGCGGTGCACCTCGGTGAGGTCCAGACGCCCGGCGCCGGTGCCGGCTTCAACGCGGCCCAGCATGACCCGGCCGCTCGAGGCTCCCAGGTCCACCGCTGCGAGGTTCACGCCCATGGCCCTCAGACCTTCACGATGCGGAGGTCGAGGTGGAGCAGATCGGCCACTGCCTTCAGCTCTGCCACGCGATGCCCCGTGCCCAGCGCCCAGTGGTGGGCCACGCCGGAAGCGGACCAGGCGTCAGTCCACTCGCCAGGATCGCACCCGAAGTCGACGCGGGAGGTGGTGTTGCCGATCTGAAGCAGCGGGCCGGGAACGACCTCACCCTCGGACGCGATCAACCGGAACGAGCCATCGCGCAACTGCCCGAGCCCCAGCGCGGTCACCGGTCCATGCTTCACGTCGAACTCGACGGAGACTCCCCAGCCACGCTTACCGTGGTACACCCCGAGCCCCCGGAGCAGCGGCTTCTTCGCGCTGATCGCCAGGTGGGCCGGCCCGTCGTGACCCATCTCGACCACGTTGTCGTGGAAGTTCAATGCCTGCAGTTCGGTGAACGAACCACCGCCACCCAGCTTGTCCATCACCAGCATCGCCAGCGACGTCCGCAACTCGTACTCCCCCGCGGCCGGCACACCCCTTGCCGTGAGCAACGATGCGCCCAGGATCATCCCGGCGGCGACCCGCTCGTGAGTCTCGCCGTCGAGCCCACGGTGGTAGTAGGCCAACGTGTCCAGCTGGAAGTCCTCGACCAGCCGGTCCAGCGCGACCGAGACCGTCGCGCCCCAGCGGAAGTCGTCCTCGACCACCGAGTCGTCCAGGGTGAAAATCTCCCGGGCGACCTTCATCCGCTGGTCCGTCTCGGCCGCGGTGACCTTCTCCACCCGGACCCGCAGATCGTCGATCTCCAGGATCTCGACGTGCCCGCCGAGCTGCGCGGAGACCAGCGTCGGGTCGGTGATCACGTCCATCATGCCGGGGTAGAGATGACCGAGCAGACCGTGCCGCCCGTGCCGCAACGCGGCCCGCATGCCCGCTGCCTTGAGCCACCGCTCGATCCGGGCCCACGCGCGCTCGTCCTCGACGTACCCGGAGACCGAGCGGAAGTCGATACCGCAGCGCTCGAAGGCGTTCGCCATTTCCGGCAGCGGGCAGGCGCCGCAGTACGCGAGCCAGGCGCCAGTGTCGAAGGAGGCGTGATCCATCGACTCCGTCGGCTGCAGGTTGAGCAGCAGGACCGGCGCCCCGCTGCGCTGCGCGATCGGGACGAGCATCGACGCGGTCATATAGGTGGTCAGGAAGCCGACGATCAGGTCGCAGTCCGCGAGCCTGAGCTTCTCCGCCGCGGCCGCGCCCTCGGTGGCGTCGGAGATGAAGCCGACGTCGATCACCTCGCAGTCGAGCGCCGAGAACCGCTCCGACACGCGCCGGGCCGACGCCTGCAACTGGGGCAGCAACTCCGGGAACTGCGGCCAGTAGGCGCCGAGCCCGCCGGCGACCAGCCCGATCCGCGCCTTCCGCGGTTCGACCCACGGCAGCACGCCATGCCCGTCCACCGAACGACTCGGATCACTGCTCCACATAGCGATCTCCTCAGCGCAGGAAGGCGGCGGCGACACCGGCATCGACGGGTACGTGCAGGCCGGTGGTCTGGGACAGATCCCCGGCAGCTAGCGCGAAGACGGCCGCGGCCACATGCTCCGGCAGCACCTCGCGCTTGAGCAGCGTGCGCTGCGCGTAGAACGCACCCAACTCCGACTCCGGTACGCCGTACACCGCGGCGCGCTTGGCACCCCAGCCCTTGGCGAAGATGCCCGAGCCCCGGACAACCCCGTCGGGGTTCACGCCGTTGACGCGGATGCCGTACTCGCCCAGCTCGGCCGCGAGCAGCCTGACCTGGTGGGCCTGGTCGGCCTTGGCGGCGCCGTACGCGACGTTGTTGGGACCGGCGAAGACCGCGTTCTTGCTGGAGATGTAGACGATGTCGCCACCGATGCCCTGGTCGATCAGGACCTTGGCCGCGGCCCGGGAGACCAAGAAGGAGCCCTTGGCCATCACGTCGTGCTGCAGATCCCAGTCCTTCTCGGTCGTCTCCAGCAGCGGCTTCGAGATCGACAGACCAGCGTTGTTGACGACGAGGTCCACGCCGCCGAAGGCGAGCACTGCTTCCCGCATCGCCTGGTCGACAGCGGCGCCGTCCGACACGTTCGCGCCGACAGCCACCGCCTTGTCCGCAGTACCGATCTCCTTGGCGACGGCTTCGGCCGCGGCCAGGTCGAGGTCCGCGACGACGACGCAGGCGCCCTCGGCGGCCAAGCGCTGAGCGATCGCCTTGCCGATACCGGAACCACCGCCAGTCACGAAGGCGACTCGGGTGGCGAGCGGCTTCGGCTTCGGCATCCGCTGCAGCTTCGCCTCCTCCAGCGCCCAGTACTCGATCCGGAACTTCTCGCTCTCGTCGATCGGCGAGTAGGTCGAGACGGCTTCGGCACCGCGCATCACGTTGATCGCGTTCAGGTAGAACTCGCCGGCCACCCGAGCCGTCTGCTTGTCCTTGCCGAAGCTGAACATCCCGACGCCCGGCACTAGCACGATCGCCGGGTCGGCGCCGCGCATCGGCGGGCTGTCCGGCGTCGCGTGCCGCTCGTAGTACGCCGCGTAGTCCTCGCGGTACTGCAGCTGCAGCTCTCTGAGCCGGAGGGTGGCCTCCTCGACCGAAGTCGTCGGGGGCAGGTCGAGGACGAGCGGCCGGACCTTGGTGCGCAGGAAGTGGTCCGGGCAGGAAGTGCCGAGCGCGGCCAGCTCGCCGAGCCGCTCGCGAGCGGTGAACTCCAGCACGACCTCAGAGTCGTTGTAGTGGCCGACCTGCGGGTTGTCCGTCGACGCGAGCCCACGGATGACGGGTGCCAACGCAGCCGCCCGCAGCCGCCGCTCCGCCTCGGGCAACGCCTCATACCCCGGTACTACGGCGCCGAAGGGCTCGGGCTTGCCCCGCTCGGCCAGGAAGCGTTCCGCCGTACGGATGATGTCGAGCGAGTTGGCCTCGCACTCGGCGGAGGTGTCGCCCCAGGCGGTGATGCCGTGGCCGCCGAGGATGACGCCGATCGCCTGCGGGTTGTCCTTCTTCACCTGGGCGATGTCCAGCCCGAGCTGGAACCCGGGTCGCCGCCACGGCACCCAGACGACTCGATCGCCAAAGCATTCGGCGGTCAGCTTCTCGCCGTCGGCCGCGGTGGCCAGCGCGATCCCTGAGTCAGGGTGCAGGTGGTCGACGTGCGGGGCGTCCACCAGGCCGTGCATCGCCGTATCGATGGACGGCGCGGCGCCGCCCTTGCCGTGCAGGCAGTAGTCGAAGGCGGCGACCATCTCGTCCTCGCGGTCTACGCCGGGGTAGACCGCGACGAGGGCGTTCAGCCGGTCCTGGCGCAGTACGGCAAGACCTTTCTCCGTGAGCGTGCCGAGGTCGCCGCCGGAGCCCTTCACCCACACGAGGTCAACGGGCTGCTGGGTCACCGGGTCGGTGGCCGTGCCCTTCGCGGACGTGTTGCCGCCCGCGTAGTTGGTGTTGCGCGGATCGGCACCCAGCCTGTTGCTGCGGGCAACTAGCTCGGCTGCGGTTTCAAACACTGTCATGCTCCCCATCCAGCCTGCTGGCCGTCGGCGCGGTCCTTGCTGATCTGTTCGAAGTAGCCGCTGCGGTGGTAGGCGGCGACCGGGTCGGGGTCGAGGCCCTGCGCGGTGCGCAGGTCGGCGAGCAACGGGCGGACGTCGGTGTTGAAGGCATCCATCAGCGCGGCGTTCGCGGCCAGCACGTCACCGTCCTGCTGGGCCTTGCGGAGCGCGTCCCGATCGACCAGCAGCGCCTTCGCGGTGGCCTCCTGGACGTTCATCACCGAGCGGATGATGGCCGGGATCTTCGCCTCGATGTTGTGGCACTGGTCGAGCATGAAGGCGATCCCGCGATCCGGGTCGAGCGCGTCGCCACGAACGATCTCGTTCATGATCCGGAACAGCTGGAACGGGTCGGCCGCCCCCACCATCAGGTCGTCGTCGGCGTAGAACCGGCTGTTGAAGTCGAACGCGCCGAGCTTCTTGGCCCGGAGCAGGAACGCCACGATGAACTCGATGTTCGTCCCCGGCGCGTGGTGCCCGGTGTCGATGCACACCGTCGCCTTCGGCCCCAGCTCCAGACAGTGCGCGTACGACGTGCCCCAGTCGGGCACGTCGGTCGCGTAGAAGGCCGGCTCGAACAGCTTGTACTCCAGCAGCATCCGCTGGTCGTCGCCGAGCCGGTCGTACACCTCCTTGAGCGCTGCCGACAGCCGGTCCTGGCGATCCCACAGGTCGTCCTGGCCGGGATAGTTCGTACCGTCGGAGAACCACAGCTTCAGGTCCCGCGAACCGGTGGCGTCCATGATGTCGACGCATTCGAGCAGGTGGTCGGTCGCCTTGCGCCGGATCCGGGGATCCGGGTTGGTGACGCTACCCAGCTTGTAGTCGTCGTCCTGGAAGACGTTGCTGTTGATCGCCCCGAGCCGGACGCCCTGCTCCTTGGCGTACGCCGCGAGGGCCCCGTAGTCGTCGACCTTGTCCCACGGGATGTGCAGCGCGACGCTCGGCGCCACCCCGGTGTACTTGTGCACGACCGCGGCATCCGCGATCTTCTCCTCGGGCGACCTCGGGACGCCGGGCTGGCTGAACACCTTGAACCGGGTGCCCGAGTTGCCGAACGCCCATGAGGGCAGCTCGATCTCCTGACGGCTGAGGGCATCAGTCACGCTGGTCATGTCAATCCTCGGTACTCGGGGTCAGATGGAAGATCTCGGGCAGCAGCACGAACGACTCGTCTGGCGGCCGGCCGTCGATTCCTGTAAAGAACTCGGTCATCTCCGCCTGCCAGCGGGTGTTCACTTCGGTCGCCGCCATCGCATGCTGCGCCGCCTCCAGGTCGTCGGACTCGACGTACCCGACCAGCAGTCCGTCGTCGCGGAGGAAGAGCGAGTAGTTGTGCCAGCCCGACTCGCGCAGTGCGGCCTGCATCTCAGGCCACACGGCGCGATGCCGTTCGACGTACTCGTCCAGGCGGTCAGGTCTGACCTGGAGGCAGAAGCAGTAGCGATTCACGGTCTCCCCAGAAGAAGGTGGATCAGAAGTTGAACTGGTCGATGTTCGCGGCGGTGAACTCGGTCGGCGGGCCGAGCACGATCTCGCCATCGGCGCCGACGGTGTAGTCGCCGAGCTTGCCCGCCTTGAACTTCTCGCCCTCGGCGCCGGTGATCTGGCCGGACTTGAGCGCGGCACCGGCGTACGCGGCGAGGTAGCCGATGTCGGCCGGGTTCCAGAGGGCGAACTTCTTCACCGTGCCGTCCTTCACGTACTGGCGCATCTGGTTCGGCAGTCCCAGCCCAGTGATGGCGACCTTGCCCTTGTAGGCCGAGGCGCTCACGTACCGCGAGGCGGCGGCGATGCCGACCGTCGTCGGCGACACGATCACCTTCAGGTTCGGGTAGGACTGCAGCAGGCCCTGCGCCTCGGTGAACGACTTCTGGTCGTCATCGTTGCCGTAGGCAACCTTGACGAGCTTCAGCTTGGCGTTCTCCGGCTTGGCCAGCTCGGTCTTCATCACCGCGATCCAGGAGTTCTGGTTGGTCGCGTTCGGCGTCGCGGACAAGACGGCGATCTCACCAGAACCGCCGGCCAGCTCGCTCGCCATCTTCACCAGGCTCTCGCCGATGCCCTGGGTGGTGGCCTGGTTGATGAACGCGTCGCGGCAGCTCTTCGAGGCGTCGGAGTCGAACGCGACCACCTTGATGCCGGCCTTGCGGGCCTGGTTCAGCGAGGGGCAGACCGCGTTCGGGTCGTTGGCCGCGACCACGATCACGTCCTGCTGCTGCTGGATCAGCGTGTTGATGTAGCTGACCTGCGAGGACGCGCTCGCGTCGTTCGGGCCGACCAGCTTGTACTCGCCCTTGAGCTCGCCGACCGCGACCTTGCCGCCGCCGACCTCGACGTCGGTGTAGGGGTTGTTCAGCTGCTTGGGCAGGTAGGCGATCTTCAGGCCTTCCTTGAGCGGAGCGTTCGGGTCGGCCTTGGCCGACCCGGTGCTGCTCGGGGCGTCAGTGGCCTCGCCCGCGGTACTCGACTTGGTGGTGCCACCGCCGCACGCGGTGAGTGCGAGCGAGACGACGGCCACCGTCGACAGCGGCACCGCCAGGCGGCGTGAGAAGCGGAAAGACATGAGCTGTCCTTTCTGGACAAGTGGCCTTACAGGGGTTTGGTGGTCCGGTGCCGGCGGCGCTGGACCGAGCCACGAACGGCATTGGCAAGATTGGGAGCCAGAACGGAGACGATCAGCAGCACGCCGGTGACGACGTTGAGCGCCTCGTTCGACACGTCGGACAGCCGCAGGGCGTTCTGCAGCGAGGCGAGCAGGAGCACACCGGCGATCACGCCAGGCAGTGCGCCCTTGCCGCCGAAGATGGAGACGCCACCGAGCAGGACGGCGGCGACCACCGCCAGCTCGAGTCCGGCGCCGTTGTCGGCCCGGGCGCTGGAGTAGCGCAGCGTCCAGAGCACTCCGGCCAGACCGGCCACCAGCCCGCTGACGACGTACAGCCAGAACTTGAGCCGACCGGGGCGGACGCCGGCGAACCGGGCGGCCTGTTCACTCGCGCCGACCGCGAAGACCGCCCGGCCGACCGGCGTCGCATGCAGCACCACACCGAAGACGACGGCGAGGATGGCGATGATCAGCAGCACGTTCGGGATCGACGTACCGGCGATGTTGCCGGTCACCCAGTCGGTGTAGACGGCTGGGAAGTCGGCGACCGCACCATCACCCAGGACGACGAACGCCAGCCCGCGGTACAGGGCGAGGGTGCCGATGGTGACGGCGAGGGACGGCAGGCCGAGGACGGTGACGAAGAAGCCGTTGACCGCACCCAGCACTGCGCCGAGCAGCAGGCAGAGCGGGATGATCGTCTCGATCGGCTGGTTCGAGTTCCACAGCGAACCCATCACGGCACTGGACAGACCGAGCGTGCTCGCCACCGACAGATCGATCTCGCCGGTCACGATCACCAGCGTCATCGGCAACGCGACGAGCGCGATCGGCAACAGGTCGAGCACCAGGAAGCCGAAGTTCTGCGAGGTCCCGAAGTTGTCCACGGTCGCCGCCGCGATGATCAGCACGACGACAGTGACAGCGATGATCGCGACGTTCCAGTTGGCGAGCCGGGCCGTCAGTCCCGCGGTCCGGCTCTCGGCCACAGCGGTTTCAGCTGACATGAGAGCCTCGCTTCTTGAGGGATGCCGCGACTCGGGCGGCGACGAGCCGGTCGGCGCCGATCGCGAGCAGGATCAGCCCGCCGACGATCGCCTGCTGCCAGAACTGGTTGATCTCCAGCACCGCGAGCGAGCTGCCGATCGTGGTCAGCAGCAGCGCACCGAGCGCCGCGCCCCAGACCGAACCGCTCCCACCGAAGACCGCTACGCCACCCACGACGACAGCGGCGACGACGTTCAGCTCGTACCCCGTGCCCGCTGCCGCGTCGATCGTGCCGAAGCGGGCCGCGAACAGGACTCCGGCCAAACCGGCCAGTGCACCGCTCACTCCGAAGGCGCCGATCGTGCGTCGCCCGACCGAGATGCCCGCGAGCCTTGCCGCCTGCGGGCTCGAGCCCATCGCGTACAGCTCGCGGCCGAGGCGGTAGTTCCGTAGTACGACGCCGGTGATCACCAGGACCAGCAGCGCGATCAGGACGAGGTACGGAATACCCAGGAAGGTCGCGTTGCCGAAGTCGAGGAAGCCGGCTGGCAGCTCGTCGGCGTTGATCTGCTGGCCACCTGCCCAGAAGTAGGTGATGCCTCGAACGACGTACAGGGTGCCGAGGGTGACCACCAGGGCCGGGACGTTGCCATAGCGGACGAGTACGCCGTTGACCGCGCCACAAGCTCCTCCGACGGCGGCGCCGATCAACAGGGCGACCACCACCGGCAGCCCGGGGTTGTCCCGCAGCAGCGTGCCCACGGTGAACGCGCTCAGTCCGAGCACGGATCCCACCGAGAGATCGATGTTGCGGGTGATCACCACCACGGCCTGGCCGACCGCCAGAACGGCCAGGATCGCGGTGCCGAGCAGGATGTCGCGGATGCTCTGGCCGGACAGGAACCGCGGGTTGGAGATCGCGGTCACGGCAACCAGCGCCGCGAGCGCCAGCACGATGCCGAGCTCCCGCGCCCGCAGTACGAGGTCGAGCGAGGATCGCCGGGTCACCGCCGTGGGTAGCTCGACGGCGGAGTCGGCGCGGGCGGGTGCGGCCGTCATACCGTGGCCTCCTGTCCCATCGCGGCGAACATCACGGACTCCTCGGTGGCCCGCTCACGGTCGAGCTCGGCGACGAGCCGGCCCTCGCGCATGACCAGCACCCGATCGGCCATCCCGAGCACCTCGGGCAGCTCCGACGAGACCATCAGAACGGCAACTCCTTCCGCGGCGAGGCTGGACATCAGCCGGTGCACCTCGGCCTTGGTGCCGACGTCGATACCGCGCGTCGGCTCGTCCACGATCAGCACCTTCGGCGCTGTCGCCAGCCACTTGGCCAGCACGACCTTCTGCTGGTTGCCACCGGACAAGGTGCCGACCTCGTCCTGAAGCCGGCCGTACTTCGTCTTCAGGCGCTGGGTCCACTCCTTGGCCGACCGGCGCTCATTGCTGCCGGTGAGGAAGCCGAGCTGGGAGAGCGCGCGGGACCTGGGCAGCGTCACGTTGCGCTCGATCGACAGCTCCATCACCAGGCCCTGCTGACGACGGTCCTCCGGGACCAGCGCGACCCCGGCGGCCATCGCGGCCCGCGGTGAGGCCGGCTTCAACGTCTTGCCGGCGACGGTGACTGTGCCCGCGTCGCGCGGATCGACGCCGAAGATCGACTGCACCACCTCGGAGCGGCCGGAGCCGACCAGCCCGGCCAACGCGACAATCTCACCGGCCCGGACCTCGAAGGAGACGTCGACGAAGACCGGATCGCGAGTCAGCCCGGCCACGCTCAGCACCACGGCGCCCGGCGTCACCTCTTGCTTGGGGAACAGCGCACCCAGCTCGCGGCCGACCATCCGCCGGACCATCTCGTCGACGCTGACCTCGCTGACCAGATCGGTGGAGACGTGCCGGCCGTCGCGCATGATCGTCACTCGCTCGCACAGCGCGGTGACCTCCTCGAACCGGTGCGAGATGAAGACCAGTGCGGCGCCGTGATCCCGCAGCGACCTCGCCACCGCGAACAGCCGCTCAACCTCGACTCCGGTGAGCGCGGCGGTCGGCTCGTCCATCACCACCACGCGGGCATCCGCGGACAGGGCCTTGGCGATCTCGACCAACTGCTGGTCGGCGATCGACAGACCCCGGGCCGGACGGCTCGGCTCGATCGAGACGCCGAGCCTGGTGAAGAGCTGCTCGGCCTGCTCGATCATCGCCGTCCGGTCGATGGTTTTGAAACGACCCAGTGGCTGCCGGCCCATCGCGATGTTCTCGGCGACGGACAGATCCGGGAACAGCGTCGGCTCCTGGTAGATCACCGCGATGCCGGCCGCCTTGGCGTCCGCCGGGGTGTTCAGCTCGATCGGCACGCCGTCCAGCTCGAGCGTGCCGGCGTCCGGGCGATGGACGCCCGCCAGCATTTTCACGATGGTGGACTTGCCTGCGCCGTTCTCACCGACCAGCGCGTGCGCCTCCCCGCCGTACAGGTCGAAGGAGACGCCCTGGACGGCGGCGACGGCGCCGAACGACTTGGACACCGCGCGCACCCGGAGTACAGGGGCTTCGGTCGGCATGCTCACCTCCGGCGGGATCGGTTGGTACGGATTAGTAAGTTTGTGAAAGGTTTCAAGAAGATTGCACGAAGGTAAGCGCGAGCCAGTCCGGCCGTCAAGACCTGGTTGGGAAGTCTGTGGAGAACCACAAGGGGGACACTGAGGTTTTCCACCAGAAAGCGGGGTACGCTTCCTCCGCTATCACGTTTCAACCACGGGGAGGCCGCGTGACACCGAGTGGCGCTGCGGACCGCGCACGCCGTACGCCGGACCCGGCCCGTACCCCGAGCCCGACGCCAGGCCGCTCCGGCCGGACGCCCTCGGCCGAGCCCGCGCGCACCCCCAAGCCCAGCGTGCGCCGGCAAGCGCGGCGGTTGCGACAAGGCGCGACGAGCCGGACGGCGGCCGGCGTGAAAGACGTCGCGGCCGCGGCGGGCGTCTCGCTCGGCACCGTCTCGAACGTGCTGAACCGGCCGGAGATGGTCAGCCCCACGACCCGCGCCAAGGTCGAGGCCGCGATGGCCTCCCTCGGCTTCGTCCGGAACGAGTCAGCCAGGCAACTGCGGGCCGGCTCCAGCCGGATCATCGCCTACCTGATGCTCGACGCCGGCAACCCGTTCTTCACCGACGTCGCCCGCGGCGTCGAGGAGGCCGCCGAAAAGGCCGGCCTGTCGGTCTTCCTCTGCAACAGCAACGAGGACGCGGCCCGCGAGGCGAACTACCTCGACCTGCTCGAACAGCAACGCGTTCAGGGCGTCCTGATCACCCCGATCGACCCCGACTCGGCACGCCTCAGCAAGCTCCCCGACCGCGGTACGCCGGTCGTCGTGGTGGACCGCGCGATCGACGACGGCGAACACTGCTCGGTCGCGGTCGACGACGTGCTCGGCGGCGAGGTCGCGCTGACCCACCTGATCGAGCTAGGCCACGAGCGGATCGCCTTCGTGGGCGGACCGAACACGATCGGCCAGGTCACCGATCGGCGCGCAGGCGCCCGCGCTGCCTTGCGGCAAGCCGGCTTGCCCGCCGGAAACCTGGTCGACGTTCTGACCGGCGCCCTCACCGTCGCCGAAGGAAGGGGCGCTGGGCAACGACTTGCCGGGCTACCGGCGGATCGCCGGCCCACCGCGGCATTCTGCGCGAACGACCTGCTGGCGTTGGGATTGCTGCAGCAATGCGTGAGCCTCGGCCTGCGGGTACCGGAGGACCTCGCCATCGTCGGCTACGACGACATCGAGTTCGCCGCGGCGGCCGCAGTACCGCTGACTTCTGTCCGGCAACCACGCCACCTGCTCGGCCGCACCGCGGCGGAGCTACTTCTCGACGAGTCCTCCAACCCCGACCACGAACACCAACGAGTCACCTTCACCCCAGAACTCGTGGTCAGGACGTCGACGCGCGGCAATACGTAGTACCGGAGGTTCCACTCAGCGCTCAACTGGCCGCAGTTTGACACTGATCGTCTCGGTTGGTGGATGCAGGGATTGACCTTGAGTGAACTCCAGCATCGAGGCTGGCGACATGAATGAAATGAACCTCGCGCTCGGCGCCATGGAGTACGGCACCCGCATCGACGAGAAGACCTCCTTCGCTCTCCTGGACGCGTACGTCGACGCCGGTGGCGTCTGGATCGACACGGCCAACTGCTACGCCTTCTGGCAACACGAGAGCGGGCACGGTGGTCAGAGCGAGGAGTTGCTCGGCCGCTGGTTCGCGGCGCGGCCTGGAGTCCGCGACCGGGTCAAGCTCGCCACCAAGGTCGGCTGCGAGCCACTGTGGCCGGGGAGCTTCCCGGAGCACACCGAAGGCCTGAGCGCCAAGGCGATCGACTCCGCGGTTGAGACCTCGCTGCGCCGCCTCGGCATCGACCACATCGACCTGTACTTCGCCCACCGGGACGACCTCGAGACCCCGCTGGAGGAGACCGTCGCCGCCTTCGGCAAGCACGCCGCAGCCGGCACGGTCGGCCGGATCGGCCTCTCGAACTACGCGCTGTGGCGGGTGGAGAGGATGCGCGGCCTGGCGGAGCAGCAGGGTGTGGAGGCTCCGACCGCGCTGCAGTTGCGCTACTCGTACCTGCAGCCGAGGCCCTTCGTCCGCGACAACGCCCACGACCACCGCTTCGGCTGGATCACCGACGAAGTCCTCGACTACGCCGACCGCAACTCCGAACAGCAACTGTTCGCCTACAGCCCCCTGATGTCCGGCGGCTACGAACGCGAGGACCGCCCCATCCACCAGGCCTTCGACCACCCCGGCACCACCCGCCGCCTGGAAGCCCTCACCAAGGTCGCCACCGAACTAGGCGTCACCCGAAACGAAGCAGTCATCGCCTGGCTCACCGGCGGCACCCCAGCCGTCACCCCCATCATCGGCATCAGCACCCCCGACTACCTCACCACCGCCCTCGCCGGCGCCCACCTAACCCTCCCCACCCCCCTGAGAACCCTCCTCGACCAAGCCTGGTGACAAACGAGCTGTCCCAAAAGTTCAGCTGACCCCGTGCTTGTGGACCAGGTTTCGTGACACGATTTCGGGGTGGACAAGGATGGGTTCTGGGAGCTTGTCGAGGCGGCTCGGGCTGAGGTGGATGACACGGTCGCGGATCCTGATGGGGTCGCCGACTCGTTGACGAAGGTTTTGGGCGAGCTGACGCTGGCGGAGATCGCCGGGTTCGGCGTGGAGCTGGAGCGGCTGCAGGCGGAGTCTTACCGGTGGGATCTGTGGGGTGCCGCGTACCTGATCAACGGTGGCGCCTCCGACGACGGCTTCGACTACTTCCGTGGCTGGCTGGTCGCGCAGGGCCGGGAGATCTGGGACGCGGCGCTGGCCGACCCCGATTCGCTGGCCGACGTGGTCGACGAAGACCTGGGTGAGGGGTTCGAGGGCTTCGACGGCGAGGGGATGCTGAGCGTCGCGGTCCACGCCTACCAGTCCTCGGGCGGCTCCAACGGCGACTACTGGGAAGCGGTCGAGGGCGCCGGCATCGACATCCCGGATGTCCCGACCGGCGAAAACTTCGACTTCGACGACAGCAACGAACTCGAAACCCGCTACCCGCTGCTGGCCGGCCTCCAGGACTAACCGTCCCGACCGACAGGACATAGTCGCCCCACCTTCGCCACTCCACGCTCAGAGCCTCCGCGAAAAGGTGGAGCAGAGGCACTATGTCCTGTCCATCGGGACACAAACGGAGGTGCTTAGGCGGGTTCTCCGCTGAGGCGTTCTATGAAGGTTCGGAGGGTGCGGCGCCAGCCGGTGGATTGGGCGGCGTCTTCGTCGGCTACGGCGAGGCTGACCAGGTGTTGGGTCATTTCGAAGCCGGCGACGGCGTCTCGGAGTGCGGTCAGGGTTTCGTCCGGTACTGCGTGCCGCCCGTGGTCTGGTTCGTCGTGGTCTTGGCCGACCGGGTGGCTGACCCAGCCTGAGCCGAAGCTGTTGGGTACCAGCAGCTCGGGCACCAGCGACTCGTGGGAGAGCGACGCCAGGTCCTGGTTGCCGTTGTCGATGCTGAAGATCGTCGTACCGCGGCGGCGTACGTCGTCGATGCGTTCCAGCAACGTGTCGGCGGGCGTCTGCTCGGAGACGATCAGCAGCGACTCGCCACGACCCGCCTCGCGGAGCCGGTCGAGGCCGATCGACAGATGGGGTGGAGCGTCCGGCGGCGGGGCCCAGCGGACCAGGGCTGGGCGGATGTCCTCGATCCCGGCGCGATGCAGCTCGTCGTCCAGGTGTGCGGTGAGGTGCCACGGTTCGTCGTCGGCGGGGCCGAACAGCATCAGGCCCCCAATCCGGGTGGTGAACCTGCGCAGCGAGTGGGCGAACTCGGTCGTGCGGCTGCCGAGCTCAGTCCCGGTCAGCATCTCGCGCAGGAGCGATGCCTTGGTGAGGTCCACGCTTCAACGCTGACACACCTAGGCGGTCATCGCGACTCGGCATCCGGGTCAGCACGAAATCACCCCGAAAATCAGCTGAGCCGATCCGCCTTCGACTGCAGGTAGTTGCGCTCCGGGATGGACGTCGTACGCCGAGCCGCCTGCAGGTAGCTCGCGCGGGCGCCGTCGAGATCTCCCGACATCTCCAGCAGATGCGCGCGGACTGCCTCGAGCCGGTGGTGCTCGGTGATCCGCTGGTCGGACTCGAGCGGCTCCAGCAGCGCGAGCCCCTCCTTCGGCCCGGTCGCCATCGCCACCGCCACCGCGTGATTCAGCGTCACCATCGGGTTGTCGGACAGCTGCTCCAGCACCTGGTAGAGCGCGACGATCTGCGGCCAGTCAGTATCCTCGGCCCGCTCAGCAGTCCCATGTACTGCGGCGATCGCCGCCTGCACCTGATACGGCCCGAGCTGGGTCCGGGAGAGCGCGTCGGTGACGAGCGCCTCGCCTTCGACGATCGCGTCCTTGTTCCACTTCGAGCGATCCTGCTCGGCCAGCGGAACCAGCCCGCCATCCGGATCGGTCCGGGCCGGGCGCCGCGCGTCGGTGAGCAACATCAACGCCAGCAGGCCCGCGACCTCGCCGTCATCGGGCAGCAACCGGCGAACGCCCCGCACCAGCCGGATCGCCTCCGTTGTCAGCTCCGCGCTGTGCAACGAAGTACCGGAGGACGCGGTGTAGCCCTCGTTGAAGATCAGGTAGAGAACGTGCAGCACCGCACCCATCCGGGCATCGCGCTCAGCCTCGGGCGGCATCTCGAACGTGCTGCCCGCCTGCTTGATACTGCGCTTGGCCCGGCTGATCCGCTGCGCCATAGTTGCCTCAGGCACCAAAAACGCGGCGGCGATCTGCGCGGTGGTCAAACCGCCGACAGCCCTTAAAGTCAAGGCGATCTGGGACGCCGCGGACACCGCCGGATGGCAGCACAGGAACAACAACGTCAACGTGTCGTCCCGCCCACCCGGATCATCGACATCCGGAGCCGAGGCGACGAACTCCTCCGGCGCGGCCAGGTTGGCCGCGTTCTCCTCCCGCCGGCGCCGGGCGGACTCGCTGCGGAGCAGGTCGGTCAGCCGCCGCGAGCCGACCCGGATCAGCCAGCCGCGCGGATTGTCCGGAACGCCCTCCGTCGGCCACTGCTGGGCAGCAGCGAGCAGAGCCTCCTGCACAGCCTCCTCGGCCAGGTCGAAGTGGCCGTAGTGCCGGACGAGCGCACTGAGCACCTGCGGCGTCTCTTCCCGCAGCAGGAGCTCGAAGTCGCTCACATCTCCAGCCCGGAGCTGTCCATCACAGGTCGCACCTCCACGGCGAGGTACTTCGCGTCCGGCATCCGGGCGGCGTAGTCGATCGCCTGGTCGATGTTGTCGCACTCCACCAGGTAGAAGCCTGCCAGGTGCTCCTTGGCCTCAGCGTACGGTCCATCGGTGGTCGTCCGGGCGTCGTCACGCACCGAGACGGTCCTGGTGGTGATCGGATCGGCCAGACCGGCGGAGCTGACCAGCATGCCCTGCTCGGTGAGCTCCTTGGCCAGCTCCTCGTGCGACCGGGCCAGGCCCTCGCGCTGCTCGGCCGACAGACCGGCCCAGCTCTCCGCGTTGCTATAGATCAGCAGCATGTACTTCACAGGCACCATCCTGACGGTCGCGGAGGTCCCGGCGACCTCCTCTCACCCGGTACGTCGGAACAACCCCAGGCTATTTCGACGTACCGGGCGAAATATGTCGAGCCCCCGGCGCGGAGTCCGACGTACCGGGCAGGTGACGCTCAGCCCGGGCGTCCGCAGTACTGGAGGCCGTGCACCATGGAGAACACTCCCGATCCGAAGCGCTGGTTCGCGCTCGCCCTGCTCTGTCTGGCGGGGTTCATGATCATCCTCGACGCGTCGATCTTGCTGGTCGCGGTGCCGTCGATCGAGCGTGAGTTGACCTTCTCGAGCGGCGGCGTGCAGTGGGTGCCCAGCGGTTATGCACTGATGTTCGGCGGACTACTGCTGCTCGGCGGGCGAGTGTCGGACCTCCTGGGCCGGCGGCGCGTCTTCATCGCCGGGCTACTGCTGTTCGCGGCGTCCTCGCTGCTGTGCGGCCTTGCTTGGACAGGGGATGCACTGGTGTTCGCCCGCGGCCTGCAGGGGATCGCGGCCGCAGTACTGGCTCCTAGTGCGCTCTCGATCGTGATGACGACGTTCCCGAACGGCGCTGAGCGGAACAAGGCACTGGGGATCTGGGGAGCGACCAGTGGCGTCGGCGGTACGGCGGGCTCGCTGGTCGGCGGCCCGGTCACCGACGGACTCGGCTGGCAGTGGATCTTCTTCATCAACGTGCCGGTGTGCTTGCTCGTGGTCGCGCTGGCTCCGGTACTGCTCAAGGACAGCCGTGGACCCGGGCGACGCGCGTTCGACCTCGCAGGCGCCGTGACCGTTACCGCTGCACTGATCGTTCTCGTGTACGCCGTCATCGAGGCGCCGTCATCATCGGCCGGGCGGACCACGTTGCTGGCACTCGCCTCAGCAGCCCTCTTCGCGTTGTTCGTGCTGGTGGAGAAGCGTTCGGCGGCACCGCTCGTGCCGTTGCGGATCTTCCGGTCGCGAGCAGTGGTGGGCGGCAACCTGATCGGGATGACCTGGGGATTGGCGGCTTTTGGCTTGAACTTCGTCTATACGCAGTACGCGCAGCTCGCGCTGGGAACGTCGGCAGTCCGGTACGGGCTGATGTCGTCGGTCCTCGCGGCCGCTGCCGTGGGTGGATCGATCGTCGGGCAGAACCTGGTCACCCGGATCGGCCCTCGCCCGATCGCTGCCGGCTCGCTGATCCTGGCCGGGATCGGCAGTACAGTGATGAGCCTGCTCACGGTCTCTTCCGGGTACTTCGAAGTCGCGTTCTGGGGGTTGACCATCTTCGGCGCCGGGCTCGGAGCCGGTTCCGTGGCCGGGTCGATCGCCGCGCTGAGCGAGGTCGCCGGCGAGGACTCGGGCGTGGCCTCCGGGCTGCAGAACGCGTCGTTCCAGATCGGTGGTGCGGTGGGGATCGCGGTCCTGTCGGCCGTCGCCATCGGGAACACGAGTGGGGCGACGCCGACAGACCTGGTGTCCGGCTACCGGGTCGCCTTCGCGGCTTGCTGGGCATTCATCGCCGTCGGTCTGGTCGGCACCAGCCTGCTGGTCAGCAAGAAGCGCACGGCCTCACGCGACGCGGTAGTGGTAGGTGTGTGAGCGGGTGAAGCCGGCAGTCGCATAGAGACGCCGGGCTGGGCCGTTGCCGTCCTCCACCTGGAGATAGAGCTGTTCAGCCCCTTGGCGGCTGGCCCAGTCGGCACCGGCGTACATGACGGCGGTGGCGAGGCCCCGGCGGCGGTACTCGGGTCGGGTCGCCATACAGAACAGGCCGGCCAGACCGGGTCCTGCCACGAAGACAGCTGAGCAGGCGATGCGACCGTCGAGCGTGACACTCACGTACGCCGCCGGCTCGGCTATCCGGGCCAGTACGGTCTCGGCCACGGTGGCGCTGTCGCCGTGGTCGTCGAGCTCCGCAAACCCTTGTAGCCAAGAGGTTGTCGGCTTGTCGCTCAGCTCGATCGGCACCGCCGGGTGCAGCGCGGTCCGGGCGATCACCTGCTCTGTGCGCGCAGTGAGAACCAGAGTCGGGGCCGCTTGCTGGTAGCCCTTGGCGGCCAGCTCGGCGTCGAGGGCGGTGTGCAACTCAGCCGGGGCGATCTGGATGCAGACCGGGAGCTGATGCTCGGCGAAGAAGGCTTCAGCCGTGGCGATCGACTGCTCGCCCGGACCCAGCGGCAGGGCGGCATTCGACCGGCGTCGGCTCACACCCGGCGTACTGCGAAGCAACCAGCCGCCGGCCTCCTTGGCGCGGGCGGCCGGCCAGGCCTTGGCGGCGTACTGCTCGATCTGCCAGGCATCACTCATGCGGCCAGGCTAGATGAATGGATATTCCGATTGCAACATACTTATTCAGGGAGCGCTGAGCACGGTCCCGCGGAGCTCGACGCGATCGCCGACGATGGCGGAGACCCGCCCGGCCACCTGCTGGGCCCGCTCGTCATCGGCGACGTCGACCAGGAAGAAGCCCGCGAGCTGCTCCTTGGCCTCGCCGAACGGGCCGTCGGTGACCACCTTCAGCTCGTCGCGGACCTGGACCACGCGGCCCTCGCTGGGGAAGGTGAGCCCCTCGGAACTGACCAGCTCGCCGCTACCGGCCAGCTCGTCCTTGAACTTCGTCAAGGCTCCGATCGCCTGGAGCTCCGCCGCGGCGCCGGTCCAGGTGTCATCGCCGTAGATCAGTACGAGGTACTTCATACCGCCGGATCGTAACCGGGCGTACGGACAGAACCCCGCGAGCTGCCCACTCGCGAGGTTCGGCCCGCTCAGCAGATCAGAACCAGTGTCGCCGTCCCCCGACAGCACGACCGGTGGATCCCAGCAGGAACAGCACAGCTCCGACGACGAGCAACACGACGCCGATCGTCCACAGGATCGGGATACTCAACACGAATCCCAGAATCAACAGGATCAGTCCGAGGATGAGCATGAAGCCTCCTTAGCTTGCTCTGGCCGCCAGAGCGGGGGTTGGCGGCTCCCACCTCTGGTGCCCAGCCGTAATCGCCGCCAATCCGCCGGACCGGAAATCAGCCTCGCCAGGGGAACTTCGGAGCGCGCTTGGCCTGGAAAGCGGCGATGCCCTCCGCCAGCTCACCGACGGCGATCGTCTCCTGGTAGCGCTGGAAGGCGAGCGGCTCCGCGTCGGTCTCGGCGAGGAGCGCGTTGGCGGTCTCCTTGGCCGAGCGAATGGTCAGCTGGGACCGCGAGATCAGGGTCGCGGCGAAATCGGCCGCGCCGGCGTCGAGCGCGTCCTCGGCGAAGACCCGGTCGACCAGACCCTTGGCGTAGGCCTCCTCGGCCGTCAGCAGGTCACCACTGAAGAGCAGGTACTTCGTAGTCGCGGGGCCGACCAGATCGAGCAGTACCTTGATCGCGGCCGGCGGATAGACGACACCGATCCGCGCGGGCGTCACCCCGTACGTCGAACCGCTCGCAGCGAAGCGGAAGTCGCAGTTGACCGCGATCTCGAGCCCACCGCCGATGCAGTGCCCGCGGACCACCGCGATCGTCGGCTTCGGGAACTCCCGCAGAGCCGCCTGGGCCCTCAGGTTGTGAGCGCGAAGCTCCGCCATCGGGTCGGCCGGGTCGGCGCCGGAGACGAGTTCGCCGATGTCGGCGCCCGCGGAGAAGCTCGACCCGGCGCCGGTGACCACCAGGACCTTCACCTTCGGATCTGCGGCCAATTCCGCCAGCAGCCCCGGAAGCACCTCCCACATCGCCCGGGTGAGTGCGTTTCGTTTGGCAACCCGGTCGATCACCAGCCGTGACACCACACCGGTCTCGACGCTGAATCCGAGGTCATCCATGACGGGCAGTCAAACAGAGAGCACACTGCGGCGCCGCATGCTGGATCACACGCCGCTGAGCGTGCGGCATGTTCGCAATTCGTTAAATGTCCGCGCCGGTTGTGAGACCTGCCGGGATGTGTGCTTGACTCCTCCGGTCGATAACGTTTTGATCTCGACAGATTGGGTGAGCTTCAGTGGCTGAAGGACGGCATAGACAGGCGCGGCACCGTCAACCGCGCCCGAAGGTGATCGGCCCCGGCATCGTGAAGGTTGCGATTCCCGGCGCCGCGGTGGCTCTGCTGGCCACCGGCTCCGCAGTAGCTTTTCCCGACGAAACACCGAAGCAGGAAGTGTCTACCGCCAGCTCGCCCCTGCAGCTGCAGCGTGAGGCACCGACCAGCCGGGACGCTCTTCGTCCCCCGCTGGACCTCAGCCCGACCCAGGCGCCGAAGCCGAAGGCTCCGCCGGTCGCGAAGCACCTGAAGAAGCAAGCCCCGATCCCCAAGCCGTCGTCGGTGAAGACGCGGGCGTCGGAGAGCGTGAAGGCGAAACTGCCGCCGAAGATCACCGGCATCAAGTACACGACCACCGACCTGAACGTCTGGTCCACTCCGTTGACGGGCAGTCTGCTGACCGTTCTGGACAAGGGCACCAAGGTCTCCGTGACCGGCGAGCTCCAGGGTGCCTGGGCCGAGATCGTCCGCGACGGTGTCTCCCGCTGGGTCAAGGCGGAGTACCTGTCGGCGACCAAGCCGATCGACAAGCCCGTCGAAGACGGCAGCCCCTCACAGGCCGCCTGCAAGTCCGGCTCGAGTGTCGAGGACGGCCTGACGCCTGACGCGATCCGGGTGCACCGGGCGATCTGCAACATGTTCCCGTCGGTCACGTCGTACGGCGGGCTCCGCAGCGGCGACAGCGGCAGCGAGCACTCCAGCGGCCGTGCGCTCGACATCATGGTTCGCGGCGGGACCGGCCAGGAGATCGCCGACTGGCTCCGGGCCAACCGCAAGGCCATGGGCGTCAGCGAGCTGATCTGGTCGCAGCGCATCTGGACGGTCCAGCGCAGCAGCGAAGGCTGGCGCTCGATGGAGGACCGCGGCGGCGACACCGCCAACCACTACGACCACGTGCACGTCTCGGTCTACGGCAACTCCGGCACGGCCTGATCTCACTCGAACGGCCTGGCTCCTCTGTTCATCGAGGAGCCAGGCCGTTCGTCGTTTCAGGGCTTGATGTTGTGGTTCAGGTGGAAGAAGTTGTCCGGGTCGTAGGCGCGCTTGACCGAGCGCAGCCGGGCGAGGTCGGCTTCGCAGTACGCCGATTTCGCGTTGGCCGGGTCGGCCAGGAAGTTGAGGAACGTGCGGCCGGAGTTCCGCAGTACGGCGGACAGCTCGGGGACCTCCTCGTTGATGATCAGCGAGTACGTCGCCTCGCGGTGGCCGACCGGGCCCGCGCCGGGACCGGGGTGAGCCATCGCGCCACCCCAGTGGCGGATCTCCACGGTCGCGCTGGGCAGCTTGGCCAGCTCGTCGAGCAGGTCGTCCGCGAGCGTGTCGACCAGGTCGAGGTAGCGAGCGGGCGTGCCGCCCATCGCCGACTCACCGAACGGCGTCGTCTTCAGCTCGCCGGCCAGGACCGGGCCGGCCACCTCGAACAGTGGCTTGAGGAGGTGCTCGGCCAGCTCGGCCTCACCGGCGTACGTGACCTTGATCGCGAGAGCTCGGGTGCCCGAGTCGGGGAGGCGGGTGAGCAGGATCGCGGTGCTCAGCTCGTTGGGGATAGTGGCGGACCAGTCGCGGTAGAACTTCAACGTCTCGGCGGCGTTGTCGATACCGAAGTACACGATGCCGGAGTGGACCTGCGGCACGGAGTACAGGCGAAACTCGAGCGAGGTGACGATGCCGAAGTTGCCGCTGCCGCCGCGGATCGCCCAGAACAGCTCCGGGTGCTCGTCGGCACTCGTAGTGACCACCCGGCCGTCCGCTGTGATTACCTCGGCGCGGATCACGCTGTCGGCCGCAAACCCGTACTTGCGAGCCAGCCAGCCGACACCGCCGCCCAGCGTGTAGCCGGTGACTCCGACGTCCCGCGAGGAGCCTGCCAGCGGCGCCAGCCCGAACTGGCCGGCGGCGTCGATCACGGCGCCCCATCGCGTACCGGGGCCGACCTTGGCGACCTTGCGCTGCGGGTCGACCAGTACCGAGGTCATGGCGGAGGTCCTCAGCAGGATGCCGCCGTCGGCCGGTACACGAGTCCCGTGCCCAGTCGCCTGTACTGCGAGCGGCAACCCGTATTGCCGGGCAGTGCGGACAGCGGCCTGGATGTCTGACCTGCTGTAGGCCTCCACAACCACCAGGGGCCGCGAGTCGAAGCCCGGCACGATCGACTGCCGCAGTACGTCGTACTGCGCGTCGCCGGGCCGGTGGATCTCTCCGTTGAACCCAGCGCCGAGCAGCCCCGCGACAACGTCGCTACCGGTGGCCTCTGTCTTGCAGATCGCCTGCGTGGTCATCCTGGTGCTCCCTCGTGTGTCCCTGGCTCTTACACACACGTCGAAGGAGATCGGCTGGGATAGACACGGCCTTGAGAACTTTCTTTGAGTTTCCCGTCAGGCCGGGATCGGGAGGGATTTGAGCCGGGGGATGTCCGCGAGGATGTTGATTTCGGTGATCTTGCCATCGCGGATAGTGACATCCATGACGCCCATCAGAGTGTCGCCCACGACGGTGATCATGCCGGGGCGGCCGTTGACGAGGGCCGGGCGGCTGTGGGGGGACATCCTCGAGAACATGAGGGCTTGCTCGACGACTGCGAGTGCACCCCGGACCAGCTTGGAGACCGCCGGGCCGCGCGCTTCCGTAGTACCGGCGTCTGCTCGGAGGATGACGTCTGGGTCCAGTAGGGACAGGAGCGCCTCGAAGTCGCCGCCGCGGGAGGCCGCGAGGAAGGCGTCGACCACCTCGCGCTGCCGATTCAGGTCGTTGTCGGCGATCGGGGCGCCCTGGACCCGGCGGCGGGCGCGCGAAGCGAGCTGCCTCGCGGCGGCCGGGGTCTTGTCGACGATCTCCGCGATCTCGTCGAAGCTGAGCCCGAACATGTCGTGCAGGACAAACGCGAGCCGCTCGGCCGGCGACAACTTCTCCAGCACGACCATCATCGCCAGCCCGACGGCGTCGGCCCGGACGGCCTCCTCCTCCGGGTCCAGCGTGCTGAGGATCGGGTCCGGGACGAACATGTCGTCGAGCGGGTCCTCCCGGCGCGTCTTGCGGCTGCGCAACTGGTCGAGGCAGACCCGCGACACCACGGTCGTCAGCCAGCCGCCGAGGTTCTGGATCTCGCTCGGATCGGACCGGCTCAGCCGCAGCCAGGCCTCCTGGACGGCATCTTCGGCCTCGCTGACCGAACCGAGCATCCGGTACGCCACTGCCCGCAACTGCGCGCGGTTCTGCTCGAACTTGCCCGCCAGCTGGTCGTATTCGTCCACAGGTCACAATCTCTCGTCGCGGTCCGTCAAGGCTTTGACGGTTCGAAGCCCCATCATGTGACAGCGATCCGATTTGCCGCTGATCATTGACCATGACCGAACGGCAGCTGATCTTCGAGGACCACTTCGACGGGCCGACGCTCGATCCCGCCGTCTGGAGCCCGCATTACCTGCCCCAGTGGAGCTCTCGCGCCGCGACAGCCGCGCAGTACGAGCGGAAGGACTCCTGTCTGCGGCTGTTCATCCCGCCCGATCGGGGCCTGTGGTGTGAGGACGACCACACGCCACCGATGCGCGTCTCCGGCATCCGCTCGCTAGGCCTGCCGCTGTCATCGCTGGCCGACTTGCGAGGTAGTACTGCGGCCGCCAACGCCTGTGTACCTGGCTCTGTGCTCGCCGGCGACCCAGCCCGGTGCGGGACGTAGCAATGCTGCCGCGGCTGTAGCGGTAGCGAAGATGACTGATCGGCCGCTGGTCGAGCAGTTGGGTGCAGGACTCGAGCAGTGCGCAGAGGCGATCGACAGCGGCTGGGCTGCTGCAACACTGGCACGATGGATCGCCGCATAGAGCTCGCCCGGGCAGGGGACGAGGACGCCTTCGGCGAGTTGGTCGGGCCGCTGCGGGATGAGCTGCACGCGCACTGCTACCGGATGCTCGGTTCGGACCACGACGCCGAGGACTGCGTGCAGGAGACGTTGCTGCGGGCGTGGAGCAGCCTGGGAAGATTCGACGGGGAGTCACTGCGGCCGTGGCTCTACAAGATCGCCACCAACCGCTGCCTCACGCTGATCGAGCGCAGGGGACGCCGGGAGCTCCCCACTGATCTCAGCGCGCCGCAGGCCGAGACGGCCTGGCTAGAGCCGTACCCTGCGAGTCGGCTCACCTGGACTGCGCAGCTGACCCCAGAGGCGCGCGTAGTTGCGCTGGAGAGCGTGGAGCTGGCGTTCGTGGCGTCGCTACAGCACCTGTCGGCGTTGCAGCGCGCAGTACTGCTGCTGCGAGACGTTCTTGCCTTCGCCGCGAGCGAAGTGGCCGACCTGCTCGACACGACAGTCGCTGCGGTCAACAGCGCTCTGCAGAGGGCGCGGAAGGTCGTCACTGGCGCCCCCACTCAACAGGCGACGCTCGCCAGCCTCGGTGAGGCTGCGCAGCGGGACCTGGCTCGCCGGTACATGGACGCCTGGGAAGCGGGTGACGTGGAGGCAATCGTGGCGCTGTTGACCGACGACGCGAAGTACTCGATGCCGCCGCTGCCGCAGTGGTTCGAGGGCCGCGACGGCATCCGCGGGTTCCTGCTCGACGGGCCACTGAAGTGGCAGTGGAAGATCCTGCCCGTCTGGGCCAACGGGCAGCTCGCCTTCGGCACCTACCTGTGGGAGGACGGCCGCTACATCCCCAAGGGCCTCGACCTGCTCGTACTGCGCGGGCCGGCGATCGCTGAGGTCGTGTCGTTCCTGGAGGCCGACTTCCCCAGCTTCGGGCTGCCTGACTCGCTGCCCGGATGAATTTGGCTCAGCGCGATGAGTTTGGCGGGTTGCGCGGGTTGTAGTCGTGACAGGTTGCTTCGAGAGAGGACTGGAACGATGACGAACGAGCAAGAGATCCGCACCCTGATCGAGCGCTGGGCCGCGGCTGTCCACACCGGTGAACTGGAGGTTGTCCTCGAGGATCACGCTGACGACATCGTGATGTTCGACGTACCGCCGCCGTATGCCGGTGTGCGCGGGCTCGACGCGTACCGGGACACCTGGCCCGGCTTCTTCAAGTGGCAGGCGTCCGGGGCCGTCTTCGAGATCGACTCGCTGAAGGTGACGACGGGTGAAGACGTGGCGTTCGCATTCGCCTTGCTGCGGTGTGGGCCGGGCGAGGAGTTCCCCGCCAATCCGTCGCGGCTACGGCTGACGCTCGGCCTGCGCAAGGAGGCCGGCCGGTGGGTGGTGTCGCACGAGCACCACTCGTTCCCCTTGGAGGACACGGCCGACACGGCGTCCGCAGTACGGGATCGTTAGCGCCCCTGGAAGAGCCCAGTCGCACGGTAGGCGGCGTACATCTCCCACACCGCCTCCTGCTGCGGCTGCAACGGCGCCGGGACCTCGCCGGGCTCGAAGAAGCGTGCCTCAATCACTTCATCGGCGCCCGGCACCAGCTCACCCATCCACTGCCGCGCCGCAGTCTCCCTGAAACTCAACCCCGGCTCAGCAGCCCCACCAGGCAACTCCCACGCTCCCGAGTCCACCCTCCGCTGAAACAGCACCCGCTCCCGCTCATCCACAACCACCACCTGAGCCCCCGGCACCAACAACAACTGCTTGCCAACCACTTGCCGCAACTTCCACAGATGCGAGCCCTCAAAAACCATGCCCGCAGTATCGCCGACCCATGGAACGCTGTGACCGTGGACATCGCAGAGGTCGTCCGGCTGTTCGGACTTGGTGAGCTCGTCTCCGCCCCCGAGCCGGTCGCGGGCGGGCTGTCGAACGAGCTCTGGCGAGCGACGACCACCGAGGGAACGTTTGCAGTTAAGCGCATGCTGACCAACGCGTCCGCAACAGGCTTCGTGAGCAACATCGAGGCGGCATACGCGATCGAGGCCCGCTGCGTCGCCGCAGGCGTCCCGATGCCCGAGCCGATCCCGTACGCCGGTCGCGCGCTGGCTCGCGTGAGCGGGGACGTAGTCCGCGTGCACACCTGGACCGACGGGACTACTCCCCGCTCCTGTGACGGCGCCGTCGAGCTACTGGCGCAGATCCACGCGGCAGGCGCTCCCCGGCTCGCTGGACGGTCTCCGGGATGGAAGGCCGTCGGGTGGCCAGAGGATGTGGTTGCCCTCGCCCGTGTCGTCGACACCGGCCCGGACCAACGGGTGGAGGTCGACAGCCACCGCGACCTCAACCGTAAGAACACGCTCCGCCGCGCGGACGGCGTACTGGTCGCCCTCGACTGGGACGCTGCCGGACCCACCAGCGCAGTACAGGACGCCGTAGCTGTCGCGCTCGACTGGACGGACGACATTGACGGCTTCCGCACGGCCATAGCGCTCTATGAGCATGCCAGCGGCATTGAGATCCCGGCCGAGCCGTGGGTCTTCGCTGGATGGGTTGGAGCGCAGGGCGGATGGCTGGACCACGTCGCGGCGACCGGCAACGCCACTGAGACAGCGGACACCCTCGCCCGGCTGTCCGCCGTCGCGAGGGACCTTCCCCTGCTAGTGGGTGCGGTAGCGGAGGAGGGTGATGCCGGAGTGGAAGGGTTGGGTTTCGGTTAGGTGGAGGGTGGATGGGGTGGTCGTGTCGGGGAAGAGGCGTTGGCCCTTGCCTAGTACGACTGGGTAGACGAACAGGCGGTACTCGTCAACCAGGCCGGCTGCTGCTAGTGAGTGGACTAGCTTAATGCTGCCGGTGGTTACGATGTCCTTGCCTGGTTGGGCTTTCAGGGCCTCTACGTCGTCCAGGCCACGCAGTACGGTGCAGTTCTCCCACTGCGGGTCCTGCAGGGTTGTGGAGACCACGTACTTCGACACCGCGTTGAGGTACTCGGAGATGCCGGTCTGGTCGTCGGTCTGGAGCGGCCAATAGCCACGCATGTCCTCGAATGTCTGCCGCCCGACCAGGAACGCATCAGCACTCTCTCGCTGCACCTCCAGAGCCGCCAGTACGTCGGACAGGTCCACCTCACCGGCGTCACCCGGGTTGAACCACCCTCCGCTGGCGTCGATCACGCCGTCGACCGTGATGTTCTCGGTGACCACCAGATCCCGCATGCTCCTACCTCCTTCGATCGCCTTTGGGCGGTACGTCGAAGCCAACCACCTACCCTCGACATGCAGCCGTCCGGAACACGAAGAGCCGGGACTCCGCCGAGGCCGGCTCCCCATGCCAGCCGCCATACACCTCGATCTCACCGAACCCGGCGCTCTCCAGGTCGGTACGGATCTCCTCGGCGGTGCGGAAGTACAACACGGTGGTGTAGACGGCGTCGCTCCCGTCCTCGAACACATTGTGCGCGTCGAAGACCACCCGCCCTTGGTCCACCTCGGTGACCTCGACCCACTCCCGAAGGTGCCCGGCCGGTGTATCGCGCTCGAAGTACGACGCTTCCGGATTCCACTGCTCCCAGGCCCGTACCGCCGGATTGCGGCTCTCGAAGCTGAAGACCCCACTCGGTCGCAACGCACCGGCCAGGGACCCAAGCACCCAGGGATACTCGTCCCGGCCGATGTGCATCATCACGTTCCCGGTGCTCACGACCAGGTCCGCAGCTCCAGTGCGTTCGATCGCGCCGGCATCACCATCGACCCAAGTGACCGCCTCAGCCCCCGGCTGCCTCCGCGCGAACCCCAGCATCGTCGCGCTCGGATCAACGCCGATCACTTCCCGTCCCGGCCGCGCAAAGGCGCGAGTCAGCAGCCCGGTGCCACACCCGAAGTCGACAACCTTCCTGGCCCCGATGGCATCGGCGAGCTTCAGGTAGTACTCGTGATCATCCCCAGCCGCATTGTCCCCGTCGTAAAGCACGACCAGCCGCTCATCGCCATACGGATCCGCAGTCATACGGGCACGCTATGGAGCTGCGCCCACCCCCGCAAAGGTTTATCCGCCATTCGCGGGCTTCCTGGCCAGGAGGTAGCCCTGGGTGGTCTTCTCCTCATCCGCACGCTCGCGAACCGCCGTCATCCACAGCTCAAAGCCCGCCTCCCGGAGCAGCTCGGCCACCTCAGCCGGTTGCTGCCGGTACCAGTCGAGCGCGACCGGCGTACCGGAGAACTCCGTACGCCGCCCCCGGTCCCCGCCGATCTGGAAGACCAGCATCACCGTCCCACCCGGTGCGAGCACCCGGTGAAACTCGGCGAAGACCTGCGCCCGCTGTTCCCACGGGATGTGAATGATCGAGTAGTAGGCGAGCAGCCCACCAAGGGAATCGTCCGGCAACTCCAACGCCAGCATCGACCCCTCTTCGAACCGCAACTGCGGATAGGTCCGCCGCGCCAACGCCAGCATCCCCGGCGACAAGTCGATCCCGAACGCGTCCAGCCCCAACCTGGACAGCAGAATCGTCACCCGCCCCGGCCCACACCCGACATCAGCAACAGGACCGTTGCCTCCAGCAACCACTAACTCCGCGAAGAGTCCGAACAGCGCCAGATCCAACGGCCGGTCATCCAGCCCCGAAGCCACCACCTCCGCATGCTCAGCAGCCAGAGCGTCATACGAGTCCCGCGTAGCGGCGACAAACCCCGAATCCACCATGCCCCCAGACCCTAGACACCACCACCGACAGTGCATGCCCAGCTACTCCACCAGGGCGCCTGAAGAGGCGGGATCGAGAAATGATTGACTTCCGTGGGTCAAACGAGTGTTTGGATTTGTCGAGTGAGGAGAGTGCATGAACAGGCTGGTGCGCGCGCTGATCGGGATCCCTGCGGCGGCGGTACTCATCACGGCCGGTACTACGGTCGTGGCGTCGGCGGCGACGGGGGTTCCGAGCGGCCCACCGCCGACCGGATATGGCGTCTGGTGCGTGTCGGTGACCGGCGCCAAGGCGTGCTTCGCCGAGTACGGAGACCGCGTCTGGGTGGACGACACCGCGGCGAACGGTGACTCCGCCGCGGCCACGCTCCAGGATCAGGAGTCGTCGACCACCTGGTACCGGGAGTGCTTCAACCACCGCGGCGCGGACGGCGGCTGGGTGATGTGCAACTTCGACCTGCCGGAAAACCAGGAGGGTCTGCTGTGGGCCGTCAACCAGCCCTTCATCGGCGCTGAGAAGAGCACGAAGATCTGGACCACCCTCATCTGATCCCCTCGCCGGGCTGACTCGTCGCCGGCTGGTCCGCGGCCGAAACCACGGACCAGCCGGCGGGCGACCAGGTCGGTCAGAGACCGCAGTCCTTCCAGACGACCGCGAGCGGGTCCGCCTGGGTGCCGATGTAGCCGGCGGCGGTGTACTTCTCACCGCGGTCGAACAGGTGCCGCAGATCGGTCTGGATGGGGAAGGTGATCTCGCTGCCATCGCGCCGGATCACGGTGGAGCCGTCCGCCGTCGGGCCGGTTGCCGTCGCGAGGTCGCCGTTCCGGTTCACCGACGCGATGTCGTAGCCCTCGAAGCTCACCGCGGGCTCACCGTTGGTGGGCCAGCGGAAGCCCCGGAACTCGAACTGCGCCCCGATCGCCTCGTAGCCGACGATCCACTCGCCGCGGATGTCCTTCACCTGGGTGGTCTCCTGGGTCTTCCCCGGCAGCTTCCTCGGCGGGGTGGTCCACGAATCCCAGACCACGCCGGTGTTCGGGTACTCCGGGCCGGCCATCCCGATCACCAGCCCCTCGTCGCTGATCTTCCGGGCGTCGCCCGCACCGGGGTTCGGCAGCCGCTGCCACTCGCCGCCGGCCGGCCGGACGAGCGGGACGTTCGCCTGCAGCTGGTCGTCCCAGCCGTAGCCGACGAGGTCACCACGATTGTTGATCGAGGTGATGTCGAAGAACTTCAGCTCAGCGGGCACCGCGAGCGGCTGATACGTGCCCGCTTGGTAGATCCAGTACGTCCGGCTGTAGTCCTTCTGCAACGTACTGCCGACAACCCGGCCGTCATTCGTGACAGCCTCCGCCGTCTGACTCGGCAGCCCTTCCTCCGGAATCAGCCACTGCGGCTGCCCATCGGTCCACAACACCGGCTTGTCCGTCCCATCGACATGCCGCACCTGGCCGATCAGGTGACGCCCAGTCTGGTCAGCAGCCAGAACCCTGCTCGCCCACGAGTGCCCCTCCGGCAAAGCCAGCCTCTCGTACGCACAAGCTGCCCCTACGCGAGCATCAGCCGCAGTACTCGCAACAGCCGGAACACTCCCCAGTCCGGCCAGCAATGCCAGTGCACTCACTCCGACGACGAATCTCCTCATATCCCCTCCAGGTCCGCTTGGGCCCGGCTGCAACGCCGGTGCCCAACAGACGGCACCCTGGGAGCCGAAGTTCACGGCGCACCGGGCATTCGACTGAGGTCTAACTGTCGGCGGAGGGCGTGGTGTTGTGGTTAAACACATACCGGACGGGTGTCTCACGACATCGGCGAACAGGTCGTGGATGCTCGGGCATGTCGAAGGCCCGGTTGGTGATCACCGCGTCCTCGACGGCGAGCTGGTCGTGTGGACCGCGGGACCGCCTCGACTTCGGTGCGCTCCAGCAGCGCATGGTCAGCTCTCCTTCGACCATCCGCCACCGGCGAACTCCTGCGCGAACTCGTCCTCGACCCCACCAAGGACTACCAACCCACCGGAATGCCACCCGGACCCATCCCCAAAAAGAACAGGTGAACCCACAAAACGTGGGTTCACCTGTCCGGGATGTCTTGAGACATCACATCGGCGGAGGGCGTGGGATTCGAACCCACGATGACGGTCACCCGCCAAACCGGTTTTCAAGGCCAAGCTACCCGGACCGCCGAATTGTGGCGCTGACCTGCATAAACGCTAGCTGCTGACGATCCACCGGTCGGCACCGTTGCACGAATACTGCACAGTATTCGGCAAACGACGTCCCTCTGTGCGGTGTCCTCCGTCGGGTGGTGCGCCCGCTCGTCGCGTCAGCGGGTGGTCGGCGTCGACCGGTTCAGCGGGTGCGGTACTAAGAAGTCCGGCGCGATGACAGTCGGTAGCGAGTTCAGCCACGCGGCGAGATCCCGGGGCGACGGGGCACGTATGTTCCGATGGACAGTAGCTCTCTGGAACTCAACAGAGCGTTGCGCATCGCCTTGTCTGGGAACACCGCCTCGCAGTACGCGTATGCCACCGACACAGCGTCGATGTCGACGATGTCGTTCACAGTCCACTTGTGCTGCGGATTGTTGTGGTACCTGGTCTTCACGCTCACCGCGACCTGAGTGTGGGGCATCGCCCCCATGAACCGTCGCAGCTCGTCGTCGGGCGGATCGAAGTCGGGCAAGCCCGCCTCCTGGCGCTCGATCCGCGTGCGGGTGTACATGTCGATCCACTCGTGCACGAACTCGCGGGCGTCGATCAGGTCACGAAGACGACCGCGGCGCCACTTCGGATTCTCGTTCAATACCCGTTCGGTGTCCTGCTCCCATTCGACCCGGCTTCTCTGACCCTCAGCCGCCACCTCCGGCTGGAACGCGGGATCGGCCCGGAGCTGCTCGAGGTCCTCATCGGACGGACCGCGCAGCATGCGACGCTCCATCTCGTAATTCATCCTCGCAATGAGCGTGTCGAACTCGGCGTCTGACATCTGGGCACGGACCGCGTCGGAGGCGTCGCCACCGTCGTGGTTCACGATCTTCATTCCGCCGACCATCCCGAACGCATGTCCGAAGGTCGACCGCACAAGCGCAATACTCCGATCAGAGATGTCCTCGCCCAAGATCTTCGCCATGCCCGCTTCGATCTCAAGTTCTGCGATAAGCGTGCGCCCGGGCAAGTAGCAGTAGTCGGACAGCGTCGCAAAGATGTCGGCGAGGTCGCCGCGCTGCTTGGGATCGGTGATCTGCAGGATCTCCCACATGTGCTCGCCGCTGAGCGGGAACATGGCGCGCCTCTCAAGTTTGGCGCGCAGCGCTGCCCGGTAAAGCTGGAGGTACTCAGCCGGTACCGTGGTGTCGCCCCTCAATGCGCGCGCCATGCGGATGGCCACGTGTAGGTCCAGGTACACCAGCGGGATACGCGGGCGCATCACATTTGCCCACACGAGTTCCTCGGCCATCGGGACCTTCAAGCCGATATTCACACCCTTCGCCCTCCTGCGTTAGACGGACCAAGTGTGCCTCGGAGAGCCGACATCCGCCTTGCGGTTTTCACCGCGCGGCCAGAGTCACGTATGAGGCTTGCCAGTGGTCCTGTGTCGAGCGAGCTCCACTGGGCCATCTGAGGCAGGCTGACGGCTCAGCGCCGGCCGGGTCCTCCACGGCAAAGCCATTGCACGGATTCTGCACGGCTGGCCGAAACTGGCGGCTTTCAGCCGGACGTGGCCGGACACCACCGGACTGACACAGGAAAGGGCCTCTCGCTTGCGTTTCCGCAGGTGAGAGGCCCTTTTGGCGTCGATGAGCGGAGGGCGTGGGATTCGAACCCACGATGACGGTCACCCGCCATACCGGTTTTCAAGACCAGCGCACTCGGCCACTATGCGAGCCCTCCAGGCGGTCACCCGAGGGGTGGCTGCCGAGGATCGAGGATAGCGCTCCTTGGGAGTGGCGGGTGGATCGGGACGGCTGTAAAGGGGTGGGCGGGTGGCTGCGGGCGCCGGTAGGGTCTGGGGCGTGATGGGTGGACGTGCCACTCGTCCTGCATCGGAGACGGAGGTGGGAGCGATGTCTAGGTCATCGGAGGACATGGCTTGCACCGTCCGGTCGGCTCGCTGATCAGCTGCTGCTGACGCGGGGTGACTGACCGGACGATCCGGCGGCGTCGGTCGACGTCGCCCGTCCAGTCTGCCGTCATGCCCTCTGGGAGCTTCGATGCAATCCCTTCGTACCTTCGTCCTGCCCGCTGAACTGGGACGGGACTTCCGCAAGATCTGGCCGGCCTCGGCCATCTCCAACCTCGGCGACGGCGCCATGCTTGCCGCCGGCCCGTTGTTGGTTGCCTCTATCACCGATCAACCCCTTGCCGTCGGCACCGCTGTCTTCGTGCAGCAACTTCCTTGGCTGCTGTTCGCGTTGTTCAGTGGGGCATTGGTCGACCGACTCGACCGCCGCCTGGTGGTGGTTGCCTCCAACACCTTTCGCGCCATCATCTTGGGCGCACTCGGAATCGCAGTACTGGTTGGCGTTTCGCCTTTGTGGGCGGTCTACCTGACGCTCTTCCTCCTCGGTACTGCGGAGACTTTAGCGGACAGCGCATCAGGCGCGCTGCTCGTCAACGCAGTACCGAGAGAGCATCTCGGCAAGGCGAATGCGCGGCTCTATGCGACCGGCACGGTTGCCAACCAACTCGGCGGTCCGCCGATCGGCGCCCTGTTGTTTGCCGTCGGCACCGGAGTACCGCTGGTGATGAATGCCGTGACGTTCGCGGCGGCCGCCATCTTGATCGCCAGGGTGACGGTCCGGCCATCCGTCGCCAGGGAAGACGCAGCCCGTACTGCGCTGTGGACCGACGTCCGCGAGGGCGTTCAGTGGCTGTGGAACCACGCAGGCGTTCGTACGCTCGCGTGGACGATCCTGATCATGAACATCACCTTCATGGCCGCATTCGCGACCTGGGTGCTGTTCGCCAAGCAGCGGCTCGGGCTGAGCGAGACGCAGTTCGGGTTGCTGATCTCCGCGAGCGCGGTCGGCGCGATCGCGGGGATGCCGGTCTACCACTTGCTTGAACCCCGGGTCGGGAGTCTGGCGCTGCTCCGGGCGGGGCTGGTGGTGGAAACGACGGTCCATCTCATCCTGGCTGTCGCCACGAGTCCGATCGTGGTGGTCGCGACGATGACGGTGTTCGGAGTACACGCCGTTGTCTGGGGCATCGTTTCGACTACGGCCAGACAGCTAGCCACGCCTGACGCGTTGATGGGACGGGTAAACAACGTCTACACGCTGGCCTCGATCGGCGGGGCCGCGCTCGGGGCGTTGCTGGGCGGCGTACTTGCTCAGCGGTTCGGCCTGACGGTGCCGTTCGTTTTCGCCTTCGCGGGAATGGTGATCATGACCGTGCTCGCGTGGCGGCCGTTGCGGCACGTCGTAGTACGGGAATCGGCCGCGCAGCGGTAAACAGTTAGAGGCTCTCGGCCGGGGATTGTTACTCTTCACGGTCGAGAGTCCAACTGCCGCCGGGGAAATCAGATGCCAACAGCCACATCCCTCGGACTGCCGAACATGCGCGGCCGGGCGCCCCTGCTCGCCGGGCTGGCCATCGACTCCTTCGGCGGCGGCTGCGCCGGACCGCTCCTGTTGCTCTTCTTCGTGCGCGTCGCGGACATTCCCCTCGGTACTGCGGGGTTGATGCTGACCGTCGCGACCATGTTCTCCATCGCGGCACCGGCGGTTGTCGGCCTGGTGATCGACCGGGTTGGACCGCGGAACCTGGTGATCGGGGCGCAGTTCGCGCAGGGGCTGGGGTTCACCGGGTTCTTCTTCGGGCGGTCGCTCTGGTTGCTGTTCCTCTGCGCGCTGGTGACGACGACCGGGCAGCGGGTGTTCTGGTCAGCGATCTTCAGCCTGCTGTCGGACGTCTCGGATCCGGGCGATCGGGACCGCTGGTTCGGGCTCGGCGGGATGATGCAGGCGGCCGGGTTCGGGCTTGGAGCGCTGGCAGCCGGCGTACTGCTGAGCTTCGACGGGGATCGGCCGTTCCTGATCGGGATGGCGGTGAACGCGGCGACCTTCTTCATCGCGGGAGTGCTGCTGCTCCGGCTTCGGGCCAAGCATGACGCGCGGGCTGCGGCCGCTCAGGACAGCGGGCCGGCGCCACTGCTGCGGAAGGACAAGGCCTTCCTCGTACTGATCGCGGCGAACACCATCCTGGCGTTGTGCACGATGCTGTTCGGGGTGGGGCTTCCGGTCTACGTGACCGAAGCGCTGCCGGAGGCGCCGAAGTGGTTGGTGGGCGTGCTGCTGGCCGCGACGTCGGTGGTGCTGGCGACCGGGCAGACGCTGGTGGTGCGGCATACCGAGCAGCGACGGCGTACGCAGGTGCTCGTGGTCGCCGGTGCGCTGTGGGCGGTGTGGGGCGTACTGATGGCGGGGTTGCTGCACGTGCCGGCTTGGCTGGTGGTGCCGGGGTTGATCTTGGCGACGGCGGTTTTTGCTGGAGCCGACCTGCTGCATGCCGCTACTGGGAACGCGCTCGCTGCGGCCGTGGCGCCTGCCAATGGGCGGGGGAAGTATCTGTCGTACTGGCAGTACTCGTTCACCTTCGCGAGCGTGCTGGTGCCGGCCTTCTTCGCTCAGCTCTTCGAGGTCCGGCCTGAGCTGCCTTGGATCGCGATGTCGGTACTGGCGCTGGCAGCCGGCGTGGTGATCGTGGTGCTCGAGCGGGTGCTTCCGGACGCTGCTACCCGTCGTACCTGAGCCGCTGTGCAGTGGGCGAAATTTGACGGGTCAGACAGAGTTGCGGTCTTCGAACAGGTGTCCTATGTCGCTTAGGGTGGATATGGTGAGCGGAGGCTGGGTGCGCCTTTGGGGTCGGTGTGCTGGCGCTGCTGGGGGGCGTGGCCGTGGTGTCGGGTGAGGTGTTCGCGGATCAGTTCGGCCCAGCGGGTCTGGTTGGTCCAGCCGTTGCGGCGGGCGGCGATGAGCTTCAGCAGGGCGTCGGTGCGGACCTTGTTGGTGAGCTTGGCGGCGCGGTCGCCGATGGTCTCGTCGAGCTGGTGGAAGAACTCCTCCAGTGCCCCGGTGGTGTTGGGTCCGGCCGCCGCAC
>NZ_AQUZ01000051.1 GCF_000372465.1 Kribbella catacumbae DSM 19601 | reverse complement strand
GGAGGTTCCGTTGCGCTACCGGCGCCCAGGCACGCACCTCGCGGCGGCGGAGAAACGGCCACGATGGAAAAACATCGAGGCCGCTCCTCCGCCACCACGAGGCACGCACCTGAACACCGCTATCGCTAACGGAACCTCCGACACGGCGCACTAGCCCACCGGGGGACAAGGCTAACCATGAAGACCGCTATCCGTCTCCATATCGCAGTACCGGAGTTAGCTAGGACACTTTGGCAGGGGAGGCCGTGAAGGTGTTGCAGTGGGCCGGGCTGCGGTTGTTGTAGCCCTTGAGCGCCCAGTACTGGTGGTTGGCAGCGTTGCCGTGGTCGCGCTTCCTGTCGATGGTGTGCCCGATGAGCCACTTCCACTGCCGCAGCGACTCGCCCGTGAGCGGGTAGCTGCGCTTGTTCGCCGAGATGAAGATGTCGCTGAAGCAGGATGCCTGCAGCTCGAGCCGGCGGCTGGCCAGCAGCTCGCCCGCCTCGTTCGGCGCCTCATAGCGCAGGTTGGCGTAGGCGTAGAAGATCCCGGTCAGCGTCTGCACATGGTGGCCGTACTCGTGGGCGAACTGGTGCAGCATCCACATCCGGGCCCAGACCCGGTTGTAGTCCTGCGGGATCTCGTTGTAGTTCCCGACGTCTTCGGACAGGTTCATGTAGATGGTCTGGACGCTCGGGCAGTAGAACGGGGGGCCGCTGTCGCTATGGCTGCCGCAAGGCGTTTGGACCGTGCCGGAGAAGGAGATCACCGTCGGCGGGCGGAACTTCACCCCGGAGCGCTGGATCAGCGCGGGCCAGGAGCGGTTCAGGCAGTTGAGCAGGTTCGCGTAGTTCGCCCTGGCGCCGGCCACGGTCGCCGGGCGGGCCTTGGACTCCTTGCAGTTCACCGAGCCCATCACGCCAGCCTTGTAGAGCCGGTTGCGGGCCACGATGTCGAGGTCGCTCGGCTGAGTCTTGGGCTTCTGGCGCGGCGTGGTGCTGGTCCGGGGCGCGGTCGGCCTGGTCGCCGTCGGCTTGCTGGTCACCACAGGCCGGGTCGGCCGGGTGGTCGACGGCTGCGCCGAGGGCTTCTCGGACGGCTCGTCCGTCGGACTGTAGGTGGTCGTCGGGTACGGCGAGCTGTAGTAGTCGTTCTTGTCCTTCACGGCGTTGGAGACAGCCGCGACTCCCACTACCCCGAGCACCGCCAGCCCGAGCAGCACCAGCACGACCTTGCCGGCGCCACCCTTCTTCTTAGGCGGCCGCCCGCCAGGACCACCAGGACCACCGGGACCGCCAAAGCCACCAGGACCACCGGGCCCACCAGGCTGAGGCGCACCCCATCCCATCCCATGCGGAAGCGCAGGCGGCACCCCGCCGCCGTACTGCCCCGGCTGCCAAGGCCCACCCGGCATCTGCCCAGGAGGACCAGGAGGACCAGGAGGACCCCACTGTCCTTGCCACTGACCGGGCTGACCAGGCTGGCCCGGTGGGGGCGTTTGGCCGTGCGGAGGCTGCTGCGGGTACTGCCCAGGGGGCCACTGGTTGGACACGGGGACTGACGCTATCCGAGCCCCGGCTCAATCCGCTCAGCTGACCTGGCGGGCCGGTGCGACGAACGTGTTGCAGAAGGCCGGGTTCCGCGCCGCGAACCCCCGCTTCGACCAGTACCCGTGGTTCGCCCGGCTGCCGTGGTCCCGTGGCCCGTTGCGAAGGTTCTCGTCCCCACTGGTGTTGAGGATGTAGAGGTAGTGCGTATACAGCTGACCCTTCAGCCCGTAGCTGCCCTTGTTCGCACCGGAGAAGACACTGCCCAGGCACGACGCCTGCAACTCCATCCGCCGGTTCAGTTCCAGCTTCTTCGCGCCGTTCGCCTCGTACTGCAGCCAGGCGTTCGACGACAAGATCCCGAGCAGGCTCTGCATCGCGTGGCCGTACTCGTGCGCCACGGTGAAGGTAGCGGCCGCCCTGCCGAATGTCGGGTTGGTCCGGAAGAAGTCCACGTGGAGGGGAGAGTTCATATAGATGGTGTGGCCCGACTGGCAGTAGAACGACCGGCCGTCCGTGGTGCTGCCGCACGGCGTATTGGCGGTGCCGGCGAACACGATCATGTTGGGCGCCCGCCACTTCTCGCCCGCCGCCACGATCTGCCGTGGCCAGGCGCGATCCAGACAGAGCTTGATCTGCCGGTAGTACTGCCCTGCCTTCGCACCTGTGCTCAGACCGGCCTTCGACTCCCGGCATCCCATCGGGCGTTGCACACCCGTCTTGTAGATGCGGTTCGTGGTCAAAACCTGGTTGGGGGTCGGCTGATTGGTGGTCGGTCTGGTGGTCGGGACGGGCCTTGTCGGCTGCCGGGTCGGCTGTGCGGTCTGCCTGGTCGGCAACGGCGGGGGCTGTGTGGCGCCAGTGGTCGGCGTGTACGCCGGGCTGGTGACAGTCGGCTCGTCCTTCTTCAACACGGTCGAGGCGATCACGAAGCCGGCCACGGCGAGTACGAGTAGCCCGCCGAGGATCCCGACCACGATCGCCCCGCCACGCTTCTTCTTCGGCGGTGGCGGCAACTGCCCCCACCCAAACCCCTGCTGGTACTGAGGCGGACCGGAGTACTGGCCTGGCCCGGCGGGCGGTGCGGCGTACTGGCCAACTGGCGGTCCGGCGTACTGGCCGGGCGGCGCTCCCCAGGACTGCTGTTGCGGCGCGTACTGCGGTGGCTGAACGGGTGGCGGGCCCCATTGCTGGTTCGACAACGGTGGCTCCTCGCCCGTTAGCAGGCGGCCCCGTGCCGGCCTGCGGGTCAGCCTACGCATCAACCGGCCTAGAGCCGGCCCGGCTCCCGGGGGACGAGATCGCAAGTCGTTGCGGTGGGCATGAGTCGCGGTATGGTGCGGTCTGAGTTCGACCTGCTCCGGCCGCCCGGCCGCTGGGCAGGGGCCCGGAAGTGAGGGCCGATTCCGACTGACCCTCTCGATACGGTGTGATTGGGCGATGCGTAGACGTCTGCTCGGGGTACCCCTGTGTGCCCTCGGTTTCCTGGCCCTGACCGGCGTACCCGCCGGCGCGACGGATCAGGCCGGTCGTTCCGCGACCGCCGATCCGGTGGTCACCAACTTCGACAGCACGGTCCGGATCGAGCGCGACGGCTCGCTGAAGGTTTCCGAGACCTGGAAGCTGAGCAACGTGACCGGGACCTTCACCCGGTTCGTCGTCACCCGCGACCACCTTCCCGACGACGTCGACCACGTGCAGAAGATCGAGGACCTGGTCGTCAAGTCCGGTGGTGTGGACAAGAAGAAGGAACTCAGCACCACCGGCGACATCAGCTCGATCGCCGTCGCCGACCTGTCCGGCGACACCCAGCTCGACTTCACCTACACGGTCAAGGGCGCGGTCGCGGAGACGCTGAACGGCACCGAGATGCGGTTCTCGCCGCTGACCGGGCTGAGCCTGACCGTGCAGGACGCCAACATCGTCTACAGCGCGCCCGAGGTGACACACGTCTCCTGCTTCGCCGGCGCCGTCGACAGCAACACCCCGTGCACGCTGGCGCAGATCAGCGAGACGGCCGGTCCGACCTTCAAGCAGCAGGGCCTGCCGCCGGGCAACACGATCCGGATGACGGTCGGCTTCCCGAAGGACCAGATCGCCGCGAACTCGATCGTCGAGTACCGCAAGACGTTCAAGCGGGCCTTCTCGACCGACACCGCGCAACTGATCACTGCCCTCGCGGTACTGCTGCTCGGCGCTCTCGCCCTGCTGATCCTGTACCGGCTGCGCGGCCGCGACCAGGTCGACCCGCGACGCGTCGTACCGGCGTCGCTGTTCAGCCTCGGGCAGGACACCCGGATCGACTTCACCCCGCCGGCCGATCTGCGGCCCGGTGAGGTCGGCACCCTGATCGACGAGCGGATCGACCCGGTCGACGTCACCGCGACCATCATCGACCTGGCTGTCCGTGGCCACCTGACGATCACCGAGCTCGAGCACGAGTCCGAGTTCGCCCGTCCCGACTGGGAGCTGCGCCGGGTCGCGAACGCGCCGTCGGAGGAACTCCAGCGCTACGAGAACGTCCTGGTCCGCGCGATCTTCGGCGACAACGACTCGGTGCTCGTCTCCGAGCTCGGCCGCCAGGTCCGCGCGAACCTCGGCCTGGTCCAGGACGCCCTGTACGACGGTGTCGTCAAGCGCGGCTGGTTCACCGAGCGCCCGGACCGAACCCGGTCGTTGTGGGCCACCATCGGCATCGCGCTCACCGCACTCGGTGTCGTCCTGACCGTCGTACTGGCCCTGCTCTCCACCTGGGGCCTGCTCGGCCTCGCCATCACGGCAGTCGGTGTCGGCCTGCTCGTCATCGGTCGCCACATGCCGTCCAAGGCGCCGGCCGCCGGCCGGGTCCTCGGCCAGGTCGCCGCCATCCGCGGCGAGCTGCTGGAGATGGACGTCAGCGAACTCCCCTCCGACCAGCACGCCGAGCTCTGCTCCCGCGCTCTCCCGTACGCCGTCGTCCTGGGCGGCTCCGAGCGCTGGATCGACGCCCTGGTCGCCACGGACTCGAACGAAGAGGAAGACGAGGGCTTCCACTGGTACCGCGGCCCCCGCGGCTGGCACCTCCAGTACCTGCCCGACTCGCTGCGCAACCTCACCACCAACCTCACCGGGGCGCTCTTTACCCGCTGAGAACTGAGACAACCGTCGGAACCGCCCGTACGCCGCCCCCGGCATACGGGCGGTTCCTGTTCGTGGGGGACTACCAGTTGGCCTGGCTGGTCCTGGTCGGCAGCGGCTGAGTGGCCGGGTGGATGACGTAGACCAGGCCGCCCGAGTGGGGGACCCAGGCGTTCTCGAAAGCCTGCCGGTCGTAGGTGGTGCGGACCTGGTCGTTCGAGGCGATCAGGTGGGAGGCCGGATCGTTGACGACCACGTTGCCGGCGGCGTCGAAGCCGACGATCACCATCAGGTGGCCGTTGGTGCCGTAGCCCGCGCCGGGCAGGTCGCCCTTCTTGAAGGAGAGCGAGGCGATCAACGGGATGCCGGCCTTGATGAACTGCTCGGCCTCGGTGAGCGACCTCAGCCGGGTGACGAAGGCGTCGAGGCCGCGCGTACCGGCGTACGCGGTGTTGAAGGGCCAATTGCCGGCGCCGTCGTACGCGTAGTCGAAGACCGTGCGGGCCGCGTGGTCGACCTGTGGGTCGGCGTCTGCAGGATCGACCCAGGCAGTCTCGGCCGCGGTCGGTCCGGCTCCGTAGTAGTCGAGAACCATGGCCGTGGAGGTGGCTGAGCACCAGGCCTCACCGCCGCCGTCCCACTGCGGGTAGTGCCCGATATGGGTCTCCTGCGAGTACGTCGGTACGTCGAGCACCTGGCCTGCGGCTCCCCCGGGCGGGCTGACGGGGACCTTCCTCACACTGGGCAGGCGCGACGCCATCGCCCCGACCGAGCGGACCACTGGTGTCTGGGTGGTCCCGGAGAGCCGGTACAGCGTGACCTTCAACTGCCAGCTGTTGAGGCTGCGTCCGGTCGCTGCAACGAAGGTGTCGACAGCGACGGAGCCGTTGGTGTCGCCCTGGCTCGGTACTGAGGTGCGGTGGATGTCGCCGGCCGCGGTGTTGTCTCCGCCGGTCCAGCGGCCGAGCACGTACCACTTGGTGGTCGTGCCGAGGTCTGTGCGGCCGGCCATCGCGACCTCCACCCAGGTCCCGGGCGGAGTGGTGGCGTTCCAGGAGGCGATCAGCTCGGTGAGTCCGTAGCTGGTCGGCACCTGTGGAGACGTCCAGCTCGTCCGGTCGTAGCTCTTCGCGGAGCCGTCGCCGAACGGGTCGACGTACGAGGTGGTGCCGGTGGCGGTGCCGAAGGTCAGGCTGTCGCCGGTGACGGTGGTGCCGGACCGGGTGCCGGAGAGGAAGTCGGCGGACGACGTCCACGTCTGGTAGGTGATGTCGCTTTGCTGAGGGGCCTTCACTGCCTCGCTCGGGACGGTGGCGAGGCTCAGCACGACGACACCGGTGATCAGGGTGGCGAGGGGACGGGCGGCGGTCATCTTTCGACGGTAGACCCGCTCGCCCCCGCTGTCGCGGTGAACGCGTGCCGCGAAGTGTCGGACCTTGGTAAATCAGTAACCGCGCCCGGTCAGCGGGCTTCCCACTCCTCGGCGAGCATCGCGAAGACGGCCTCGTCGGCCCACTCGCCCTTGACGAACTCGTTGCGCACGAAGTGTGCCTCCTGGCGCATCCCGAGCCGCTGGAGGAGCGCGGCCGAACTGGTGTTGCGGGCGTCCAGCCGGCCGATGATCCGGTGCCAGCCGAGCTCCTCGAAACCGATCCGGAGCAGCTCGACGGAAGCCTCGGCGGCGTACCCGCGACCGTGGAAGTCGGGGTGGAAGACGAAGCCGATCTCACCGGTCCGGTGCTCGGTGCTGTTCATGAAGAGCGTGACCTCGCCGACGTGCTGGCCGGTCTCCCGCAGGATCACCGCGATGGTGAGCGCTTGGCCGTCGGTGTCCAGCGGTACGTCGGCCAGCCGGCGGGCGAGGGATTCCTTGACCTGCTCGGGAGTCTTCGGGCCGTACAGCAGGAACCTGGTGACATCGGGGCTCGACTGCAGCTTCAGCAGGTCGTCGTAGTCGGTTTCGAGATAGCGGCGAAGAGTCAGACGGTCGGTCTCGATCGGCAGCGAATAGCTCACCAGTCGAGACTATGAGACCGCCGCAACCAGATTTACCGCTTGCAGGCGTTCCCGCAGTCCGCCCAGTCGAGGGTGCCCCCATCGAAATGACTGCCTGTGGAGAATTGTCAAGAGCAGTGCTGAAACCCCGTTACCATTGATCGGTGACACTTCGCTTGTATGACACCGCGACAGCAGCAGTGAGGGATTTCGAGCCGGTCCAACCGGGCCAGGTCGGGATCTACCACTGTGGGCTGACGGTGCAGGGTGCCCCGCACGTCGGGCACATCTACAAGGAGATCGTGTTCGACGTCCTCCGGCGCTGGTTCGAGCGCTCCGGGTACGAGGTCACCGTGATCGCGAACGTCACCGACATCGACGACAAGATCCTGGCCAAGTCCGCCGAGCGGCAGGTGCCGTGGTGGGCCCACGCCTACGAGTTCGAACGCGAGCTGCACTGGGCGTACGACGTACTGGGCTGCCGTCCGCCGACGTACGAGCCGCGCGCCACCGGGCACATCCCCGAGATGGTCGTGATGATCAACGAGCTGATCGAGCGCGGGCACGCGTACGTCGCGCCCGACGGCTCCGGCGACGTGTACTTCGACGTGAAGTCCTGGCCGGCCTACGGCGAGCTGTCGAACCAGCGGATCGACGACATGGAGGCCGCCGAGGACGCGGACCCGCGCGGCAAGCGCGACCCCCGCGACTTCGCGCTCTGGAAGGGCTACACCGAGAGCACGCCGCGGACCGCCTCCTGGCCGGCTCCGTGGGGCGACGGCCGCCCGGGGTGGCACCTGGAGTGCTCCGCGATGGCGGGCAAGTACCTGGGCGTCGAGTTCGACATCCACGGCGGCGGCCTCGACCTGCGCTTCCCGCACCACGAGAACGAGCTGGCCCAGTCCAAGGCGGTCGGGCAGAAGTTCGCCCGCTTCTGGATGCACAGCGCGCTCGTCACCGCGGCCGGCGAGAAGATGTCGAAGTCGCTCGGCAACGGCGCCATCGTGCGCAACGTCGTCGAGCAGGTCCGCCCGATCGAGCTGCGGTACTACCTGGTCAGCTCGCACTACCGTTCGGTGGTCGAGTTCTCGCTGGCCGCGCTCGAGGAGGCCGCGACGAGCTTTCAGCGGGTCGAGGGCTACCTCGGGCGCGCCACCGAGGTGACCGGTGGCGTCGAGCCGGCGGCTGGTTTGCCGCAGGAGTTCGTCGCCGCGCTGGACGACGACCTCGGGACGCCGGCCGCGATCGCAGTACTGCACAACACCGTGCGGGACGGCAACAAGCTGGTCGCCGATGGCGATTCCCCTGCCCTGCAAGAGAATCTGGCCGCTGTACGGGCGATGCTCGGCGTTCTCGGGCTGGACCCGCTGGCCGAGCCGTGGGCTTCGCGTGCCGGTGGCACCGAGGAGCTCACCGAGGTGGTGGACGGCCTGGTGAAGGCGCTGCTGGACCAGCGGCAGGCCGCCCGCGAACGCAAGGACTATGCCGCGTCGGACGAGATCCGCGACCGGCTCAAGGCGCTCGGCGTCGTCGTCGAGGACACCCCACAGGGTGCCCGCTGGACGATCGCCGGGCCCGAATCAACCGAAGGAAACTGAAGTGCCAGGCAGTAGTCAGCGCAAGGGCGCCATCCGCAAGAAGCCCAAGGGCAACCCGACCGCCGGTTCCGGCGGCCGGGTCCGTCAGGGCCTGGAGGGCAGGGGCCCGACGCCGAAGGCGGTGGACCGCACCAAGCACCCCGCCCACAAGCGGGCCAAGGCCAAGGAGCGCGCCGAGAAGCGCACCACCGGCCGTCGCCCGGATCGCAAGGACCTCGACGCGACCGTCGAGTGGGTCTACGGCCGCAACCCGGTCGTCGAGGCGCTCCGGGCCGGTGTCCCGATCAACGCGCTGTATGTTGCCGAGGGCACCGAACGCGACGCCCGGCTGCGCGAGGCGCTGCTGATCGCCACCGAGCACGGCATCTCGCTGCTCGAGGTGCCGCGGACCGAGATGGACCGGCTCACCAGCCACGGCGCCCACCAGGGCCTCGCGGTGCAGATCCCGCCGTACGAGTACGCCCATCCGGACGACCTGCTGTCCCGTGCGTACGACGCCGGCCAGGTGCCGCTGATCGTCGCGCTCGACGGCGTGACGGACCCGCGCAACCTGGGCGCCATCACCCGGTCGGCCGCCGCCTTCGGGGCTCACGGCGTGCTGGTGCCGGAACGGCGTACGGCGTCGATGACCGCGTCGGCGTGGAAGACGTCGGCCGGCGCCGCGGCCCGGATCCCGGTCGCCCGCGCGACCAACCTGAACCGCGCCCTGAAGTCCTACAAGGACGCAGGCCTGATGATCATCGGCCTCGACATGGGTGGCGAGGTGGAACTCCCCGAACTGGAGGCCGCCACCGACCCGATCGTCCTGGTCGTCGGCAGCGAAGGCAAAGGCCTGGCCCGCCTGGTCCGCGAGAACTGCGACCTGATCGTCTCCATCCCGATGACGTCAGCCACCGAATCCCTCAACGCCGGCATCGCCACCGGCGTAGCCCTCTACGAAATCTCCCGCCGCCGCGGCTAACCCGCTCCCGCATCCGGTGGCAAGCCCACATCTGGTGGGCTTGAACACCAAACGGCGGGCTTGAACAGGGCACACCTTGTTCAGGCCCGCCGTTTGGTGTTCAAGGTGTGCGCCGGTACGCCGAGTAGGCGGCGCAGGCGGGCGGCGGTTTGGCGCGGCTGGTCCAGGTCGGTCCAACCGACGCGGGCGAAGGAGTAGCCGAGTTCGCGGAGGCGATCTTCGCGCCACTTCTCGGCCACCAGGGTTTTGGAGCTCTCGTACTTCAGTGCGCCGTCGAACTCGACGATCAGGTGGTCGAGCAAGAGGAAGTCGACTCGGCCGAGGAGCCGCCCGGTCTGATCGCGAATCTCCACCTGCGGCCTCGGAGCAGGCAGGCCTTCGTTGGCCATCAACACCCGGAGGCGCGACTCCCCGACGGACTCGCTGGACCCGTCGGCGAAGGCGGTCGCAGCTTGGGCAGCGGGGGATCCGGGCCAGTGTTCGAGCCGCCTTGCCGTCGCGGTCAGCTGTTCGGAGGTCACCAGTCCAGCCCGCAGCGCTGCGTCGGACAAGACCACACCGACCTCGTACGACGAAGTACAAGTGGTCTCGACAATTGCCCGGGCCGGACTCGTCAGGCGGAGTCCGAGCGCTTCGTCGATCTCGTCTGCTCGCAGGGCAGCACGATGGACCCGGACGGCGCGATCGGATCGCGCGCGGCCGGTGAACTTTGTGATGTGCACCTGGCTGTGATCCAGCCCCCAAGCCGGCAGCCCGTGGAGCAATGTGGCGGACTGGTGGCTGACCACCGCCTGACCGGCCATCCGGCCGATCACTGCCCGTGCGAGGAGGCCGTGCATCCGCTCGGTGCGTTCCCATGGCGATTCGTCGGCAGGCCAGCCAGCTGTCTCAACGTAGGCGTCCCGGCACAAACGCTCCCATTGCCGGCGGTGAAGCCGTAGCCGGATCTCACTGAGGGTGTACCCCGCTTCCAGCGCATCGGCCCGGCTGAACCATCCGCCACGCTCATCCACCACCCGCTCCAGTTTCTTGTTCACACCAGAGAAGATGCCGCCAGAACCCACCACGGACGGCATCAACTTCCAGCCTGGGGATAACCAGTTCTGGCGACCTTGAACACCAAACGGCGGCCTTGAACAGGGTCTGCCCTGTTCAAGGTCACCTTCCGGTGTTCAAGCCCACCAGAAGTGGGCTTGTCAGTAGGCGAGGACGTCACTCTTGATGTAACTACCTCATGTAGGTACATTGGGATCCATGGAGACGATCGGCTTGCGAGAGCTCAACCAGAACCCGTCCAAGGCGGTCGCGCGGGTGCGGGCGGGAGAGACGATCGTGGTCACGGACCGCGGCCGGCCGGTCCTCCGGCTGGTCCCGGAGGATGAAAGGCCGGGGGCGCTGCAGCGGCTGATCGAGTCGGGTGAGGTCAGTCCGCCGGCTGAACTGGGGATGCCGGATCTGGAGCTCGAGTTGGCGGCGAGCATGGAGAGTTTGTCGGACCTGTTGATCGCCGAACGGGACAAGGAGCGGCGCAGGTGATCTATCTCGACGCCTGTGCTCTGCTCAAGTTCATCAAGCCAGAGGCTGAGTCAGCTGCGCTTCGGAAGTGGCGGGAGTCGCTCGCCGAGGACGTGGAGCTGATCACCAGCGAGCTGGCCCGGCTCGAGATCAGCCGTACGCTGCTGTGGGCCGGAGTCGATCACCAGCAGGTGCCGTACTTCATGGGGCAGGCTGTCCGAGGGATCTATCTGGTCGATCTCAGTACGACGGTGCTCTCGCGGGCGATGGCCTACCGGACCAGCCGGCTCGGTTCTCTCGACGCCATCCACCTCGCGAGCGCCGAGCCGTTCCGTGCGGATCTTGCGGAGTTCGTCACCTATGACCAGGAGCTGGCCGGCGCGGCGGAGGAGCTTGGCTTCCCCGTCACCGCACCGGTCTGATTCCTCGTTTCGTCAGTACACGTTGACGTTGTAGGTGGCGCGGCCGTGGCCTGAGTGGCCAGCAGAGAAGTGGTCGCGATGAGCCCGGCGGTTGCCAGGATCGCCGCGGTACGGCGGGGTGGGGCAGTAGACATGGTCAGCCTCCTCACGATGAGGACGCATTCGGGGGCGGACGCGTCCTAGACGTAACCGAGGCAAGACCTACCCGGGCTCGCTGTCCGTACGCGGAGGACTCCGCAAGGTAAGGGTCATCCTTCACCTGGCTGAGCTCGGGCTAGACCATCCCTAACTCGTGGGCTATGGCGAACCCTTGTCACTTAACCGGGTAAGTGCCACCCTGAGCTTTCGGGTCCGCGCGAGGAGTCACCGGCAGTCGGTGTCCGAGTGCCGCCCTCAGTCGTATTCGCCCCGGGCGCGACCAGTCGCTCGCGCCCGCAACCCCCAAGGATCGATCATGAAGCTCCGATTACTGGCGCTGGGAGCGCTCCCAGTCCTCATCCTTTCGCTGCTCGTCCTCCTCCCTTCCTCCCCGGCCCTCGCCGAGCCCGACGCCCAGGCGGCGGGATTCCACATCAGCGGCCGGAACCTGCTGGACGCCAACGGCACCCCGTTCGTCATGCGCGGCACCAGCTACCCGCACGTCTGGTACCAGGGCGAGACCGGGTCCTACGCCGAGATCGCCGGGCTGGGCGCCAACACCGTCCGGGTAGTGCTCGGCAGCGGCCAGCGCTGGGGTCCCAGCCCCGCCGCCGACGTCGCGAACGTCATCGGCCTGTGCAAGGCGAATCGGCTGATCTGCGTGCTGGAGGTGCACGACACGACCGGCTACGGCGAGGACGCGGCCGCCGGCACGCTGGACCAGGCCGTCACCTACTGGAACAGCATCCGCGACGTGCTGATCGGCCAGGAGGCGTTCGTCCTGATCAACATCGGCAACGAGCCGATCGGCAACACCAACCCAGGGCAGTGGACGACCGCCACCGCCGACGCCGTCCAGCGGATGCGCACCCTCGGGTTCCAGCACACGCTCGTCGTGGACGCGCCGAACTGGGGTCAGGACTGGACCAACACCATGCGCGACAACGCGCAGACGGTCTGGAACGCCGACACCCAGCACAACACCCTCTTCTCCGTCCACATGTACCAGGTGTACGGAACCGCGGCCACGATCAAGAGCTACTTCGACGCGTTCGCGCAGGCGGGCCTGCCCCTGATCGTCGGCGAGTTCGGCCACGAGCACCAGGGGCAGAACGTCGACGAGGACACCATCATGGCCGAGGCCCAGACCCGCGGGATCGGCTGGATGGCCTGGTCGTACAGCGGCAACACCGAGCCATATCTCGACCAGACGGTGGCCTTCAACCCGGCGCAGCTGACGACCTGGGGGCAGCGGGTGTTCACGGGACCGAACGGAGTCTCCCAGACCTCGCGGTGCGCGACGGTGTTCTCTGGTTGCGGCCCCGGTGGCACGGTCCCGGCCGCGCCCGCCGGGCTCACTGTCACCGGTACGACGTCGAGCTCGGTCTCGCTATCGTGGACCGGCTCTTCCGCGGCGACTCAGTACCAGGTGCGGCGGGCCGCCGGCGCCTGCGCCGCGAACAGCACCTTCAGCCAGGTCGGCAGCACCGCCGCCTCGACCTTCGCCAACACTGGGCTGGCGGCGAACACGTCCTACTGTTACAGGGTCACGGCCTCGAACGCCGCCGGCACGTCCGGGGCCTCGGGAACGGTGACCGGCACGACCACCGGTAGTGGCGACCCGGGAGGCGGCTGCTCGGTCGTGTCGACCGTGCAGAGCCGCTGGGACAGCGGCTACGTGGTTCAGCCTGTCACGGTGACCAACACCCGGACGTCGGCGATCACCGGCTGGCAGGTGACCTTGACGCTGCCGCCCGGGCATGCGATCGCCGGCTCCTGGAACGCATCACTGTCCGGGACCACCGGCACGATCACGGCAACGAACGTGTCTCACAACGGCAACCTGGCCATCGGCGCGAACACCAGCTTCGGCTTCCAGGTCAGTAAACCCGGCGGGGACGCGCAGAGCCCGAGCGGGTTCACCTGCACGGCCTCCTGATCCCCGCGTCACCGTGCCCCGCGTCATCCTGCACAGTGTCCGCGCGGTGACGACGAACGCCCCCTGCCGCAACCGGCAGGGGGCGTTCGCTGGTGCGGTGGATCAGTAGACGCTGACGCCGTAGCGGCTCAGGACCTCGTTGACTGGCTGGAAGAACGTGGTGCCGCCGGAGGAGCAGTTGCCGCTGCCGCCGGAGGTGAGGCCGAGTGCGGTGGATCCGGAGAAGAGCGGGCCACCGGAGTCGCCGCCCTCGGCGCAGACGTTGGTGCGGATCAGGCCGGTGACGGTGCCCTCGGCGTAGTTCACCGTGGCGTTGAGGCCGGTGACCGAACCGCCGCGCAGGCCGGTCGTGCTACCACTGCGTTGGACCGACTGGCCGACGAAGGCGTTCCCCGAGCCCGTGATGTCGCGGTACGAACCGTTGTAGAGGTACACGTTGCCGGGGTGGTTCGTGTACGACGTGCTGTACCGGACGATGCCGTAGTCGTTGCCCGGGAAGCTAGTGCCGTACCGGGTGCCGAGCACGGTGGTCTGCGACGAGTTGGCGTACCAGGTGGTCGCCGCGTTCGTGCAGTGGCCGGCGGTGATGAAGTAGTACGTGGTGCCGGCGCGGACGTTGAAGCCGAGCGAGCACCGGTAGCCGCCGCCGTAGATGGCGTGGCCGCCGCTGATGCGCTTGCTGAGGACGCCGGACAGTTTCTCCAGGGTGACCTGGCTGCCGAAGCGCTTGGTGACGGCGGTGAGCGCGTCGAACTTGGCGCCGCGCACCGTGTCGTCGTACGAGACGATGATCCGGCCGGACTTCTCATCGGTCATCCAGGCGGTCCCTGGGATCGACGCCTCCTTGGCCAGGGTGGAGGTGATGGCGCTGGCCGACAGGGTCGCCGGCACAGGCGCGGCGGTCGCCGGGCTGGACAGCAGGGCGGACGTCGCGACCAACCCGGCGGTGGCCAGGATTGCCGCGGTACGGCGGGCGGAAGGGAACTTCACGGTTGCCTCCTCGTGTTGAGGACGCGCTCGGGGCGGGTGCGTCCTTGACTCAACCGTGATCTGTTCTACCCGAAACTGTCACAAAGTACCCGGCCGAACTCGGAGCGTAAGGGTTTACCTTCGTTCAACTCGTTCAATCCTTCGGCTCGCGTTGACAGGTCGGCCGGAAAGGGTGTTAATCGTTTCACCACATCTGAACCCTGGAACGACGCCGAAAGAGGAGCCAGCATGCCGCAGTCGAACGTGATCCTGGTCTGCGTCGACGAATGGCGCGGCGACGCTCTCTCCTGTGACGGGCATCAGATCGTCGAGACGCCACACCTCGATGAACTGGCCCGTGACGGCACCAGGTTCTCGAAGGCCTACAGCGCCACCCCGACCTGCGTCCCCGCCCGCGTCGCGCTGTTCACCGGCCAGTCCCAGGAGGCGCACGGCCGGGTCGGGTACGACGACGGCGTGCCGTTCGAGGCGGCCCATCCGGTCACGCTGCCCGGCGAGTTCCGCAAAGCCGGCTATCACACCCAGGCGATCGGCAAGATGCACGTCTGGCCGGAGCGGTCGCGGGTCGGCTTCGACGACGTGATCCTGCACGACGGCTTCCTGCATCACGCCCGCCGCGAGCACCGCCGGCAGTTCGAGTACTTCGACGACTACGTGCCCTGGCTGCGGCGTCAGCCCGGGATGACGCCGCAGGCCGACTACTTCGACCACGGCGTGAACTGCAACTCCGTCGTCGCCCGGCCGTGGGACAAACCCGAGCACCTCCACCCGACGCACTGGCTCGGCACCCAGACGATCGAGTGGCTCTATCGCCGCGATCCGACCAAACCGTTCTTCCTCTACTTGTCGTTCCATCGCCCACACCCGCCGTACGACCCGCCACGCTGGGCCTACGACCTGTACGCCGACGCCCCGCCGTACCAGCGCGTGCTCGGTGACTGGGAGCAGCATTGGGACGAGTTCCGCCGAGACGGCGACTACCAGGCGGCGATCGGGGATCTGCCGGACCGCGTCGTCCATCGGGCCAGAGCCGGGTACTACGGACTGATGGCGCAGGTGGATCTCCAGGTCAACCGGATCAAGGAGGCGCTGGCCGAGTTCGGGCTGGCTCAGGACACGGTGATCGCGTTCGTCTCGGACCACGGCGAGATGATGGGCGACCACCGGATGTTCCGGAAGGCGGTGCCGTACGAAGGGTCGGCCCGGATCCCGTTCATCGTCGCCGACGCGCCTGCACGCCGTCGCCAGGCCGGCGTGATCGACCACGTCGTCGAGTTGCGCGATGTCATGCCCACGTTGCTCGACCTCGCGGGGCTGCCCATTCCGGACTCGGTCGACGGCCACTCCCTGGCGCCCTATCTGCGGGGTGAGCAGACGACCCCCGTGCGCGAGTGGCTGCACGGCGAGCACGTGTACTGGGGCCAGTCCCTGCAATGGGTCACGGACGGCAAGGTCAAGTACATCTGGGGCTCGGCCAACGGCGTCGAGCAACTCTTCAACCTGGTCGACGATCCCGGTGAACTCCACAACCTCGCACCCGAACAGCCCGTACTGCGAACAGAATGGCGAGACCGCCTGATCCAGGCCCTCACCGACCGGGAGGAAGGCTTCGTCCAGAACGGCGAGCTGGTCACCGGCAGACCCGTCACCACAATCCTCAAGCACACAAGGGATCGCCTGGAGGCGAGCCGGTGAGTTCGCCGACCATCAAGCTGGTTGCGGCCGAGGCCGGCGTATCGGTGGCGACCGTCTCCTACGTGTTGTCCGGACGCGCCGGGGGTGAGGCCCGGATCGGCGAGCAGACCACAGCTCGCGTGCTCGAGGCAGCGACCAAGCTCGGCTATCGTCCCAACCAGCAAGCCAGGGGAGTACGCCGCGGCCGCACCGAGCAGGTCTGCCTCGTACTACGCCAGCTGGACTCGCCATGGGCGAAGGCGATGGCCGACGAGGTCTCCAGGAGGATGCGCGAGATCGGCTACAGCTCACTCATCCTGCTCGACGGCGACTGGTCGAAGTTCCTCCTCGGCCGCGGTGCCGACGGTGCCCTGATCGACCATGTCGACCCGGCGAGCGACGGGCCGATGCTCAAAGCCCTTGCCCAGCAGGGAATCGCGCTGGTTGTCCATAGCAACGAGCTGGAACCGGATGGCTTCGACGTCATCCGCTCCGAGGAGCAGACCGCACTCGCCGACGCGATGGACCTCCTCACCGCCAACCACACAAGGATCGCTTGCCTCCAACTCACCCGCAGCGACAGCCGGTACGCCGCCTACCGCGCCGGCCTCGAACGCGCCAGCCTCCCGTACGACGAACGACTGGTCCGCACCACCCGCAACTCCAGAGATCTCGCCTACCGCGCGGCCGTCGACCTGCTGGATCGCGACGACCGCCCGACCGCGATCTTCGCCTGCAGCGATCTGACCGCGACGAGCGCGATCTGGGCCGGCCATCGACTCGGCCTGGCCATCCCGCAGGAACTGCAGATCGTTGGCGTCGGCAACACTCCCGACGCCGCGCAATCCGACCCGCCGCTGACGTCGGTCGGGCCGGATGCCGTCTTCCCCGCGGCCGCCCAGCTTCTCCTGACCCGCTTGCAGAACGGCGGCCCCGGCCGACTCCACGAAGCCCCTTGGAGACTCCACCGCCGAGCTAGTGCCCCGAGTCGCTGACGCACCTGAAGCCGAGATTGCCGGCGGAGGAGTCAGGAGTGTTCGCAGCTCGAGCCGCCACGCGATACCGGCTGCAGTAGGAGTCGTGGCACAGATACGACCCACCTCGCATGACCCGCCGCTCACCGGAGGCAGGACCTTGCGGATCCACGGCGGCGGCCGACGATTCGTAGTACGTGGGAGAGAACCAGTCCTCACACCACTCCCAGACGTTCCCCGACATGTTCCACAGGCCGTGGCCGTTGGGGCGATACGACTTCACCGGCGCTGTCCCCAGGTGCCCGTCTTCAAGCGTGTTCGACGTGGGGAACGACCCCTGCCAGATGTTGCACATCCATCGCCCGCCCGGTGTCAGTTCGTTGCCCCAGGCAAACCTCTGCGACACCAGCCCGCCCCGCGCGGCGTACTCCCACTCCGCCTCGGTCGGCAGCCGCTTCCCCGCCCAGGTCGCGTAGGCCGCGGCATCGTCCCAGGACACGTGCACCACCGGATGATTCTGCCGGGAGCCGATCGACGAATCACCACCCTCCGGATGCCGCCAGGACGCCCCAGCAACGGTCAGCCACCACGGCGTACCGGCCGCAGGGCCGAGCACCTCACCGCGTGCCAGCAGGTGAAAGACAGCAGAAGTCCCGAACCGCTCCGCATCGGTGACATAGCCCGTCGCCTTCACGAACGTCGCGTACTGCGCGTTCGTCACGGCCGTGGCGTCCATCGAGAAAGGCTTGAGCTGGACAGCGTGGACAGGCGTCTCGCCGTCGCCCCCGCACCCCTCGCCGAACGCGTCGCCCATCAAGAACTCGCCACCCGGCAACCGCACCCGCGTACTCATGCCTTGATCTCGTACCGCAGCGTGGTCTTCAACTCCTGCTGCCCGGCCACCATCCGCGCGTGATCCACGTCGACAGCCGCGTCGTCGCCATGCACGGTCAGCGTCATCACCCCGTTGTCGAACCACGGCCCGTACGCCGTCCGCCACCGCGCCGCGACATCCCGTACGCCGGCCGATCGCGCCAGCCGGTGCAACACCTTCGTCATGCCCTTGTTGTCGAGCAACTTGTTGGCCAGCCTGATGTGCCACCCGACCGGGTTGCGGAACGGCGACATGGTCAGCTGGCGAATCGCAGTACCGGGGTGGGCGATGGAGCCCAGTGAGGCCTCCGTCAGGTAGCTGCAGTGGACGTCGCCGGACAGCATCAGGATCGAGCTCGGCGGGTCGTCGGACCGGACCAGGTCGCCGAGCAGGTCGGTCACGTCGTCGAAGGACTTGCGGAACGACGCCCAGTGCTCCAGATCCATGCCTTGCCGGATCTTCTCGCCGAGCCGCGCTCCGCGTGCACCCCAGGCGCCCGACGAGATCGCCTCGTCCCAGCCTTCCAGATGATGCAGTCCGGGCGCGAGCAGGAACGGCAGCGTGGAGGCGAGCAGCAGGTGGTTGATCGGCTGCGAGGCCTCGACCGTGTGCCGCCGGACCCATTCCCACTCGTGCGCGTCGACCATCGCCCGCTCACCCGGCTGTAGATGCCTTGAGCAACGAGAGTCCACGGCGACCAGCCGGACGCCGCGAGACCGCGCGCCGAAGTCGCGGGAGAAGCTCCACCGGGTGGAGGCCGGGTCCTCGTCCGCCTCCCAGGCGAAGGCGTCGAGGTAGGAGCTGCGTTCGTCCTCGTCGTCCAGCCCGCGCATCGCCGCGTAGGTGGAATCCCGCTCCAGCTGCTCCGGGGACAGGTTGCCGAGGTGCTGATACACCCAGTACGACGCGTAGGCGCCGACCACCCGGTCGTGCCACCACGGTTGCGACGTGACCCAGCGCCGCCAGGTCAGCGAGGTGTTCCAGTCGTCGCGCAGATCGTGGTCGTCGAGCAGCATGCACAGCGGCACGGTCGAGAACAGCCACCGGACGGCCGGGGTCAGCCAGGCGTCGTCGTACAGCCAGGTGTACTCCTCGAAGTTGCCGATCTCGTCGGCCACCTCGGACTCCTGCCGGCCACCGTGAGCGGTCCGCAACTTCTCCAGTACTGCGTCCGACGGGTCATCGGCGTACACCTGATCGCCCAGCAGCAACAGTGCGTCGGGCCACTCGGCGTCGCCCGCGGCCATCCGCTCGGCCAGTGCCACCAACGCATCCGGCCCGAACTCCTTGAAACCTTGCTCGTCGAAGGGTGCCGACCGTCGGCAAGACCCGAAGGTCAGCCGGAAGGTCCCGTCGGCCCGAGGTGTCCGGATCACACTCGGGCCGTAGGGACTGTCGTCCAGCGGCCACGCCTTCACGCCGTCCAGATGCACTTCGTACGGCGTCGCGCTGGCCGGCTGCAGCCCTTCGACCAGTATCAGCGCATAGTGGTGCCCGTGCACCGACCAGGTCTGGGCCCGGTGCCCGAGCACCTCGACCTCGCCGGCGGCAGTGGTCTCCACCCAAACGGTCGCCCGCGACTCATCGACGTACCGGAGCAGAGGCCCCAACTTCAGCTGCATTCCGGAAACGCTACCGGCTGCGGACAAGCTTGATCAGTACACGTTCACTCCGTACACGTTCAGCGCCTCGACCACAGGCTGGAAGAAGGTGACGCCGCCCGAGGTGCAGTCGCCGTTGCCGCCGGAGGTGAGGCCGAAGGCCCAGGTCCGGTAGAACAGCGGGCCACCCGAGTCGCCTGGTTCCGCGCAGACGCTGGTGCGGATCAGGCCGGCCACCCGGCCGTCGTCGTAGTTCACCGTGGCGCCGAGGCCGGTGACCCGGCCGCTGGCGAGGCCGGTGGTGGCGCCCGTGCGGTAGACCAGCTGGCCGATGCCGGGGTTGGCTGCCGTGGTGATGTTCTGGGAGCGGCCGTTGTAGAGGTTCACGCTGCCACCGGGGGTGATGCCTGTCCGGTACACGACCAGGGCGTAGTCGTTCCACGGGTAGCTGGAGTGGTGGACGGTGCCGATCCGGTTGGTGTGGTTCGAATCGTGGTACCAGTTGGCCGCGTCGTTGCCGCAGTGTCCGGCGGTCAGGAAGTAGTACCGGCCCTTGCGGGTGACGTTGAAGCCGAGCGAGCACTTGAAGTCGCCGCCGTAGATGGCACCGCCGCCGCCGAGGTACTTCTTGAACTTGCCGGGGACCTTCTCCAGCACGACCTGGTTGCCGAACTGCTTGGTCACCTTCGTCAGGGACTGGAGCTTGGCGCCGACTACGGTCGAGTCATAGGAGACGAGGATCTTGCCGTCCGGCCTGGTCATCCAGGCGGTACCGGGGATCTCGACATCTTTGTTCAGGGCGGCTGTGATCGCGGCCACGGTACGGGGTTCGGGCTTGGCTGGGACGGCCGAAACGGCGGTAGCTGCGGGCAGGGCGGTCAGGGCGAGCGCACCTGTGACCAGCAGCGCCACGCCTCGGCGGAGGGAGGCAGTCATGCTGACAGCTTTCCACTGCACCGGTTCAGCGAGGCCGGATGGCAGCTTCAGGACGTCCTCTTCCTGCAGAGCCGGTCAGTCCTGGCGCAAGGAGTGCAGCACGAACGAGGCCAGCTCGCGGTACGCCTCGGCGTCGCTCAGGCCGGTCCGCCGGCCGATGTCGCCGCGCTGGATCGCTTGCATGGTGTGCGCGATCATCTCCGCGGCGAAGCCGATGTCGACCTGCCGGAAGACCCGGCTGGTGATGCCGTCCTCGATCAGCGAGCGGACCCGGTCGGCCGCGATCCGGGTGTTGCGCTCGTACACCGACCGGGCCGGCGCGAACGTCGCCACGTCGTCCAGGAAGGTGCGCCCGGCCGGCCGCAGCGCGTCGGCGACAGCGTTCAGGTACGCCGCGATGCGGCGCTCCGGCCGGGTCTGTTTGGCGACCGCCGCCTCGACCTCAGCGGTGGCATTCTTGAAGTAGTGCTTGACCACCTCGACGGCGAGTTGTTCCTTGCTCGGCGCCAGGGCGTAGAGGGTCGTCTTGCTGCAGCGCAGCTCCGCGGCCAGGTCGTCCAGCGTGAACCGGCTGAAGCCCTGAGCGAGGAACAGGGACAGGAGCCGGTCGAGCAGCTCTGACTGCCTGCGGGTGCGGCGCCCGGGGACGACTGTTGTCATATCGAGACAGCATAGAACGATACGGAGCTTTGGTCTTCAGTATCAATCGTAGTATCATTTCGACAGTTGTTGAGAGGGGTGCCTGATGGCTGTCGACCGCTTGCTCCCGACCGAGGAGTCCACCGATCTGCTGGGCCTGGTCCGGGACCTGTGCGAGCACGAGCTCGCGCCGTACGCCGCGAAGGCGGAAGAGACCGAGACCTTCCCCCGCGAGGCTTTCCGCACGCTCGGCAAGGCCGGGCTGCTGGGGCTTCCTTACCCGGAGCAGTACGGCGGCGCCGAGCAGCCGTACGAGGTCTACCTGCAGATGCTCGAGGAGATCGCCGCGGCCTGGATGTCGGTCGGTGTCGGCCTGTCCGTGCACACGATGACGAGCTACGCCGTCGCCACCTTCGGGACGCCGGACCAGCGCGAGCTGCTGCTGCCCGACATGGTCGGTGGCGAGCTGCTCGGCGCCTACGCGCTGTCGGAGCCGCAGGCCGGTTCGGACATCAGCGCGATGACGACGAAGGCGATCCGCGACGGCGACCACTACGTGCTCACCGGCACCAAGTCGTGGATCACGCACGGCTCACACGCCGACTTCTACACCACCTTCGCGCGGACGTCGGCCGACCCGAAGCACGGCATCTCGGCCTTCCACGTGCCGGCCTCGGCCGAGGGCCTCAGCTTCGGCGCTCCCGAACGCAAGATGGGCCTGACCGGATCCACCACCACGCTGGTCAACTTCGACCGCGTCCGGGTGCCGATCGCCAACCTGATCGGCGCCGAGGGCGACGGGATGCGGATCGCGCTGTCGGCGCTCGACTCCGGCCGGCTCGGCATCGCGGCCTGTGCGGTCGGGCTGGCTCAGGCCGCGCTCGACCTGGCGGCGTCGTACGCGCTGGGGCGGCAGCAGTTCGGGCACGCGATCGCGGAGTTCCAGGGGCTGCAGTTCCTGCTGGCCGACATGGCGGCGGCGACGGAGTCGGCACGGGCGACGTACCTGCAGGCCGCCCGGCGGCGCGACCTCGGCCGGCCGTTCACCCAGCAGGCGGCGATCGCCAAGCTGATCTGCACGGATGCCGCGATGAAGGTGACCACTGACGCCGTCCAGGTGCTCGGTGGCTACGGTTACACCCGCGAGTTCCCCGCCGAGCGCTACATGCGCGAAGCCAAGGTGACCCAGATCTTCGAAGGAACCAACCAGATCCAGCGGCTCGTGATCAGCCGCGATCTCCTCAGGAGTGTTCGATGAAGCTTGGCGCGTCCGATGTCGCTCTCGTCACCGGCGGTGGTTCGGGGCTGGGCGAGGCGACCGTACGCCGGATCGCCGCGTCCGGCGCCGGCGTGGTGATCTGCGACCTGCCGTCGTCGGCGGGCAAGGCGATCGCCGACGAGTTGGGGGAGCGCGTCGTCTTCGTGCCCACCGACGTCACCGACGAGGCTGCCGTCTCCGCTGCGCTCGATGCCGCGGCTTCACTTGGCGACCTGCGGCTGGTCGTAACCTGCGCAGGCATCGCCACCCCCGGCCGGGTCGTCGGCCGCAAGGGTCCGTTGCCGTTGGCAACCTTCCGGCAGGTGATCGAGGTCAACCTGATCGGCACCTTCAACGTGCTCCGTCTGGCCGCCGAGCGGATGATCGGGCTCGAGCCCGGCGAGGACGGTGACCGCGGCGTCGTCGTGATGACGGCCTCGATCGCCGCGTACGACGGCCAGATCGGCCAGGCGGCGTACGCGTCGAGCAAGGGCGGCATCGTCGGCCTCACCCTCACGGCCGCGCGGGACCTGGCCGACAGGGGCATCCGCGTCGTCACGATCGCCCCCGGCACGATGGAGACCCCGATGCTGGCCGGCCTCCCCGAAGACGCCCGCAAGGTCCTGGAGCAGCAGGTCCCTCACCCAGCGCGCCTCGGCCGCCCGTCGGAGTACGCCGCTCTGGTCGAGCACATCGTCGCCAACCAGCTCCTCAACGGCGAGGTCATCCGCCTGGACGGCGCCCTCAGGATGCCCCCGCGCTAAACCCTGTGGACAAAGGCCTTCCGGGACCGAAACCCGGATACCTTCCCTGCTGAATCGACTGAACGGTTCGCGACACGGGAGGTGTCTGACAAATATGTACTACAATGTGGTCATGGCTGAGATCCCGGTGCGGGTGCTGAATCAGGAGACGGCGAAGGTGCTGGCTCGGGTGAAGCAGGGCGAGGAGATCGAGATCACCGAGCGCGGCGCGGTGATCGCGCGGCTGGTGCCCGCCAAGCCATCACCCGTGGCGCGCCTGCTGGAGACAGGCAAGCTCCGGCTGCCGCGTGCGACGGGCCCGATGCCACACCCGCGGGGTGAGATCCGCACGGACCGGCAGGCAGGTGAACTGCTGGAGGAGTTGCGGGACGAGGAACGATACTGATGATCTACCTCGACACGGCAGCTCTGGTGAAATTCTTCCGCCGCGAAGTGGAGTCGTACGCCCTGGTCGACTGGATCGCGGACCAGCGGGACCAGTTGCTGGTCTCCTCGGCGCTCGCGGAGGTGGAGCTTCCGCGAGCACTGCGGCGAACCGAGCCCGACCTGCTGTCCGCGGTGCCGGGAGTGCTCGGCCGGATCGCGATCTACGAGATCGACGAACTGGTCAGAACCACCGCCGCCGCCTACGACGATCCCGCCATCCGCTCGCTCGACGCGATCCACCTCGCCACCGCGGACGCAGTACTGGGCGACGATCTGACGGCATTCGTCACGTACGACCGTCGCCTGCTCGCCGCCGCGGAGGAGCTGGGATTGACCGTCACAGCACCCGGCACCTAACTACGGCGGGCAAACCGGCCCGCTGGCGTGCCATCCCCCGCGGTACGCCGAGGTGGGCTGACTGGTCCACTGGCGGGTTATTCGAGCGATAGCGCCTTTGCAGAGCCTGTTGTTTTTGAAAGATGAAACGATGTTCATCCCTGAGGCATCGGAGCCGCCGAATACGCCCTGGTCAGCGAGGCGGGACTTCGCCGCCTGATCGTGGATCCCTCCACTTGGTCCCCAAAATCGGCCGGTTCTCGCGCAGTTCTCCCCACCTCACCCACACCGGGCCTCCAGTAGCAACAGGCTCTACAAGCCGCCAGCCGTCCAATAGTCGGCTGGTACTTCAGCCGGAGTTTGTGATGTTGGGTGGCGGGCCCGGACCGCCACCACATGCCAACTTGCCGTTTCTGCCCGGTCGCACGCCTGTGCACGCTCAGCCAATGCACCCAGTCGAGGTTGGTGTGTGATGGCGGTGCGGACCTGCATGAGCTAGGAACCTGTTGCTCGGTTGGCAGCGGAGGGCGGTCGCAGGTTGGTGAGGGGTCGAGGGGCGACGACGGTGGGCTACTTGGGTTTGCGGAGGAGGCCGAGGCCGCTTTGGTCGCTGAAGCCGGAGGGTTGGTGGGGGCCGGTCAGGAGGGGGTCGAGGTAGGGCTTGGCCAGGCGCCATGAGGAGATGGTTCCGTCCGAGGCGCCGTTGCCGGCGCAGCCGCTGTACTGGATCGTGACGTTGGCGTCGTGGGCGGTGCCGTCGACTTCTAGTAATAGGTCGATCGGGCTGAAGTTGGTGCAGTTCGGCAGGTCGGGGCCGGCGCCCTTGGGTGCGGCGAGGATGGCGGCCACGATTGCTCGCGCCTTGTCGGCGTCGAGCTTCGAGCTGGCGTTGAGTACCTCTCCGCCGTACGCGCAGACGGATATCGAGTGGACTGTACCGACGGATGCCAGGGCACGGTCGGGCAGCTGCAGCGAACTGAGGGGCAGGACCGGCGCGCACCCGTTCGCGTCCGTACTGACGATCGGGGTGATCGAATCGAAGATGCGCTTGCGTAGCGCGTCGTCGCCGGTGAAGACAGCGATCTTCACTCCGTCGAATTCCCGGGTCTCCTCGGTCCAGCCGTCACCGGTGGTCTGGATGCCGACTGGTTGCTGTCGAGCGTTGAACCAGACGTAAGGCGAACGCACCGCGGGCTTCGGCAGGCGGGGGTCGCACCCGACCTCTTCGAAAGTTCCGCCCCGCCCGACGTAGCCGGCCACCTTCTTCGTGAGGAGGCATGCCGGCTGGTCAGTCGTTCCGTAACTCCAACTGCTGGGCACCTGGAGCTGGATCGTGCGATACGACTCCCAGCGCCAGCCGGCCTCCGCGGGCGGCGGGCCGGGGGAGATCTTGGTGGCCGGTGTGTTGCTCGGGCCGGCATCCAGGACCGAGTGGACGCCGAAGATTCCGGTCGCGACCGCGGCGCAGGCCAGTACGAGCGCGCCGGCCGCCCGCCCCGACCGACGGCGCCGCAGCCGGGCATGGACCTGGTCGAGCAGGTCGTGATCGCGAGGTGCGTGCTCCGCCTGGCGGTCCAGGCTTTGCGCGAGCAGGGTTTCGGTGGGGTCTTCGTGGCTGGTCATCAGTGCGTGACCTCCTCTGTCGTGCTCAGAGTCGTCCGCAGGGACGCCAGGGCGCGATGGATCTGGGAGCGAACCGTCCCGGGAGTGCACTCGAGGATCTCGGCGATCTCGCTGTCGGGCAGCCCTTCGTAGTACCGGAGTACGACGGCGGCACGCTGTTTGGTCGGCAGGGAGGCGCAGAGCGTCCAGACCGCGTCCTGTTCGGCGTGCGGTCCGGCGTGGTCGCCGGTGGCCGACTCGAACGTCGCCGGATCGCCGACCGATGTCTCACGGAGGAAGAACTTGCGCCACCGGGAGATGTCCGCGTTGATCACCATCCGGCGCAGATAAGCCTCCGGATCGCCGCCCCGGGTGATCCGGGACCACCGCGAGTACGCCGCCACGAGCGCGTCCTGGACCGCCTCTTCAGCGCGAGTGTGGTCGCGGGTGATCAGGTACGCGAACCGCAACAGCGCGGCTCCACGCAACTGGACCCACTCGTCGAAATCCGGCGATCCCCCCACGACCATCGGCCACCTCCTACCCAGTACCACGCCCGCGGCCGCCCAGACGTTGCACCGGGACAGGACCGAATTGCGTTGCCTATCAACGACTCGGATAGACCAGAAGGGTCCCACCGGAGCCTGAGGCGAATCAGGGCTTGCCGCGTAAGCGACAGAACGTCTTACGCTGACGGCATGGCTGGCACCATCACGATCCGCAGCGATTCGGAGACCGAGCACGCCCTGGATGTTCTGACCCAGGACGGCAGCTCCCGCTCGGCGGCCATCCGCCAAGCCGTACTTGAAGCCGCACTGCGCAGAGAGCGGGCCGCGGCGATGCGTCGCGCTGTTCTGCGGATGCCGCTCGGCGAACCGGATGGCATCGACATCGCCGCTGAGATCGCCCGCAACCGCGAGGACGACGGCCGATGATCTATCTCGACTCGGCCGCCGTGGCGAAGCTCGTCCACGCCGGGGCCGAGACGCAGGCATTGCGCGACTGGCTCGACGAACGCGCCGGAGACCGGGTGGACGAGTTCGGTTCTGGCTGAGATCGAGTCATCGCGGGCCCTGGCACATCACGCCCCGGAAGCCATTGCCCGGCTCACCCGGTCCTCGACCTGATCGAGTTGGTGGAACTGGATGCCGGCATTCGCATTCTGGCCCAGACCGTGAAACCAGCGACCGTACGGAGCCTGGACGCCATTCACCTGGCATCGGCTCTCCGTATCCGCTCGCAGCTCACCTCATTCATCACCTACGACAAACGACTAGCCGATACCGCCCACGCAGCCGGCCTGCCCGTCGACATGCCTGCCTGAGACACCCCTCCGCCACGGGCGGCTTGGCAGAGCCAGCCGTCAGACGTTCAAGCGGAGCTCGGCTCAGTCGCGGTCGGGGTCGATCGTCGCTCCTGGAACCGGCGGTGGGGGGAGGGTCAGCTTCTCGTCCGGCTTGGCGCTCAGGACGTCGTCGACGTAGGAGCGGGCCGCCTTCATCGTGTCCACCTCGTGGCCTGCCTCCTCGGACAGGAACCAGCGGTGCTCGAGTACTTCGTGGAAGACCTCGGCCGGTTCGAGCTTGCGCTTCAGGTCGCGGGGTACCGACCGGACGACCGGCTCGAACACCTCGGACAGCCACTGGTGCGCGACGATCTCCTCGTCCTCGTTCTGCTGGTCCGTCGACGCGGCGAACGAGTCCAGGTCGTTCAGCAGCCGGCGGGCCTGGTTCTCCTCGACGTCGAGGCCGGTCAGCCGCAGCAGCCGGCGACTGTGGTGGCCGGCGTCCACGACCTTCGGCTGGATCCGGACCTGGCTGCCGTCCCAGTCGGTGATGATGTCGATCTCGGCGACGTCGAAGCCGAGCTCGTTCAGCCGCCGGATCCGCGAATCCAGCCGGTGCATCTCGTCGGAGTGGAACTCCTCCGGAGCGGTCAGCTCCTTCCAGAGCGCCTCGTACCGGGCCGTGATCGAGTGGATCGTCTCCAGCGGGTCGATGTCCGGGTCGAGCAGGCCGCCCTCCTCCAGATCGGACAGCTCGCCGAACAGGTTGATCTCGGCGGTGTAGAGGTCATGCGCGCGCTGCCCGTCGGAGATGTCCTGGTGCAGCTCACCCGTCTCAGCGTCCACCAGGTACGCCGCGAAGGCGCCCGCGTCGCGCCGGAACAAGGTGTTCGACAGCGAGCAGTCGCCCCAGAAGAAGCCGAGCAGGTGCATCCGGACGATCAGCGCGACCAGCGCGTCGATCAGCCGGTTGACCGTGTCCGGCCGCAGCGTGCTGGAGAACAGCGCGCGGTACGGCAGCGAGAACTGCAGGTGGCGGGTGACCAGGATCGAGTCGAGCGGTTCGCCGTTCTTGTCCACCCGGTCCGTGATGACGCCGACTGGTTCGACCGAGGGGGAGTCGAGGCGCTCGAGGTCGCGGAGCAGCCTGTACTCGTGCATCGCGAGGTGTTCCATCACCTCTTTGATCGCGTAGACGGTGCCGTTCACCCGGACGAAGCGGACCACGTGCCGCGAGATACCGCGCGGCAGCGCGACCAGCTGATCGTCGGGCCAGTCCTCCAGGGGGACGTCCCAGGGGAGTGACAGCAGACCGGTGTCCGGGCGGGTGGCGACAAAACGAGGCACGTCGACCAGTGTCTCAGTTCCTGACGGATCGGGTAATGAACGTAAGTGGCTGCAAGAATTTGCGGAATATGGCGTAGTGTTTGCGCTATGACACGACGTCTTGCAGAGGTGGCCAAGAAGGTCGGCGTGAGCGAAGCGACCGTGAGCCGGGTGCTGAACGGCAAGCCCGGCGTCTCCGAGGCGACCCGGGAGGCGGTGCTGACCGCACTCGACGTCCTGGGGTACGAGCGGCCGACGCAACTGCGTGGGGATCGGGCCCGCCTGGTCGGCCTGGTGCTGCCGGAGCTGCAGAACCCGATCTTCCCGGCGTTCGCCGAAGTGGTCGGCGGGGCGCTCGCGCAGCAGGGCTTCACCTCGCTGCTCTGCACCCGGACGGTCGGCGGTGTCTCCGAGGCCGACTACGTCGATCTGCTCTTGCAGCAGCAGGTCTCGGGTGTCGTCTTCGCCGGTGGCTTCTATGCGCAAGCCGATGCGCCGCACGCGCACTACGAGCTGATCCAGGAGCGCAAGCTGCCGACCGTACTGGTCAACGCGGCCGTCGACCATCTCGGCTTCCCGCAGGTGTCGTCGGACGACGTGGTCGCCGCGGAGATGGCGATCGGGCACCTGCGCGCGCTCGGGCACCAGAAGATCGGGATGGTGCTCGGCCCGCGGGACCACATCCCCTCGCGGCGCAAGCTGGAAACGTTCCTCGCCTCGCCGGAGGCGGATCCGGAGCTGGTCGAGCACACCATGTTCTCGCTCGAGGGCGGGCACGCGGCCGCCACCCGGCTGGTGAAACAAGGCGTCACCGGCATCGTCTGCGCGAGCGACATCCTGGCGCTCGGCGCGATCCGCGCGGTCCGCCGGGCCGGCCTGACGGTACCGGGTGACGTCTCGGTGATCGGGTACGACGACTCCGCGATGATGAACTGCACCGACCCGCCGCTGACCACGGTCCGTCAGCCGATCGACGCGATGGGCCGGGCCGCGGTCGACATGCTGGTGGCGCTGATCGAGCGCGCCGTCGTACCGGCCGACGAGCTGCTCTTCGAGCCCGAACTCGTCGTCCGCGCGTCGACGGCCCGGCTGCGATCGCCGGCGAAGGACGTTCTGTAGCCGACTGATCACTGAGGGGCGAAGTGGGTGACAACCCGCTTCGCCCTTTTGGTGTGCCCCCACATTCCGCGATGCCGTCACGTTTTTGCAACTTGTGATTGAAGTATTGCGCTATTCCGGTCGAGTTGCCTACGGTACGGACCACATCCGAGGGCCAGTAGAAGGGCAGATCGATGAGGAAAACGAGCCACCGCAGGGCGCTCGGCCTGTTGCTCGTGGCAGGGCTGGGCCTGACGGCCGCGTCCTGTGGATCCGGGGACGAGGACAAGCCGGCTGCTCAGGGGTCGGGCGATGGGACCGCGCCGGTCACGATCACCGTGGGATGCCAGCCACCGAAGAGCAACCCGAAGGAACGCAGCGGCTGGGACGAGGACGTCGCGGCCTTCCAGAAGCTGCACCCGAACATCACGATCCAGAGCAAGGACGCGTTCCCCTGCATCAACCCGGACACCTTCCAGGCAAAGCTGGCCGGCGGCACCCAGGAGGACGTCTTCTACGTCTACTACACCGACGTCCAGAAGATCATCAAGGCCAGGCAGGCCGCCGACATCAGCCAGTACATCGGCGACGTCAAGGCGCTCAAGGACATCCGCGCGGACGTCCAGAGTGTCTTCAAGGAGGGCGACAAGTCCTACGGTCTGCCACGCAACAACTACAACATGGGCCTGGTCTACAACCGCAAGCTCTTCACCCAGGCCGGGCTGAACCCGGACTCGCCGCCCAAGACGTGGGCCGAGGTCCAGGAGGCCGCCAAGAAGATCGCCGGGCTCGGCGCCGGCTACACCGGCTTCGGTGAGTACAGCGCGGGCAACACCGGCGGGTGGCACTTCGCCGCGTCGCTGTACGCCCGGGGTGGCTCGATGGTGAGCGACGACGGCAAGAGCGCCGCGTTCAACAGCTCCGAGGGCAAGGCGGTGCTGGAGAACCTCAAGAAGATGCGCTGGGACGACAACAGCATGGGCACCAAGCAGTTGCTGCAGTGGGAAGACCTGATGCGGATGATGGGCTCGGGCAAGCTCGGCATGATGATCGGCGCGCCGGACGTCGTCCAGTCGGTCAACAACGACTTCCAGGGCAAGTTCGAGGACTACGGCGTCACCGCGGTCCCGGAGTCCGAGGGCAAGTCGTCGCTGAGTGGCGGTGACGGCTACATGTTCAACCCGAAGGCGACGCCGGAGAAGATCAAGGCCGGCCTGCTCTGGCTGGAGTTCCACGAACTGACGCCCGGCAAGGGCCAGTTCAACTACGAGCGTGCCAAGGCGCAGGGCCGCCCGGTCGGTCTGCCGATCCCCGACCTGTACGGCGATTCGGCACCCGGCAAGGAGATCACCGCTCTGCGCAAGCAGTTCGCGACGGTACCGGTCGACCACTTCACGCCGTACGTGAGTGCGCAGGCCGGCATCACCAACAAGCTCGAGCCACCGAAGGCGCAGGAGCTGTACGCCGTACTCGATGTGGCGATGTCCGCGGTGCTCACCCGGAAGGACGCTGACATCGACAAGTTGCTCTCTGACGCAGAGGGCAAGGCCAACAAGATTTTAGGGCGTGCCTCGTGAGCCACGCCCTAGCCAAGAACACCTGATGGCTCATCTGACCGCGAAGCCGCCGGTGCGCCGTTCCCTTCCCCAGGGGGCGGCGCGCCGCGCGGTGGGCAGGAACCTCACGGCGTACGGGTTCCTCTGCGGGGCGCTGATCTGTTTCGCCTTCTTCTCCTGGTACCCGATGGTGCGCGAGGTCGTGCTCAGCTTCCAGGAGAACAACTTCGTCGACCCGGCCAAATGGGTCGGCTTCGACAACTTCCGGACCGTGATCGAGGATCCGGCCTTCCGCGCGGCGTGGCTGAACACGGCCGCGTTCAGCGGTCTCGCGCTGGTCGTCGGGTATGCGATCCCATTCGTCCTCGCGGTGGTGCTGAACGAACTGCGGCACGCGCGTGGGTACTTGCGGTTCGTCGTGTACCTGCCGGTGATGCTGCCGCCGGCCGTCGGCGTGCTGTTGTTCAAGTGGTTCTACGATCCTGGTGCAGGATTGTTCAACCAAATCCTTGACGGGTTCGGCATTCCACCGCTGAGCTGGCTCGACTCGTCCAGTACCGCGCTCATCTCGCTCGTCCTGGTCTCCACCTGGATGAACCTCGGCACCGGCACGTTGATCTACCTGGCCGCGTTGCAGAGCATCCCCGGTGAGCTCTACGAGTCCGCCGAACTCGATGGCGCCGGGCTGTTCCGGCGGGTCAGGCACGTGACGATCCCGCAGACCAAGCTGATCCTGCTGGTGATGCTGATGCTCCAGGTGGTGGCGACCATGCAGGTCTTCATCGAGCCCTACCTGCTGACCGGCGGCGGACCGGAGAACGCGACTGTGACGGTGGCCTACCTGATGTACCAGTACGCCTTCAACTTCGGCGACTTCGGTGCGGGTGGCGCACTGGGACTGATGCTGATGGTCGTGCTGATGGTGTTCTCGACGATCTACCTGCGCGTCGCGCGCGACAACGAAGGTGGCCGATGACAACGACCTTGCAGCCACAACGGATGCTCAAGGCAACCACACCGGCGGCGGCACCGCGGAGTACGAGGAAGAAGAAGGACAAGGGCCGCGGCTACGAGACCAGGAGCCTGATGTCGCCGCTGTCGTTGCAGTCCCGGCGCGGCAAGCTGATGTACTGGACCGTGCTGGTCGTGGTGGTGACCGGCTTCACGCTGGCCTTCGTCTTCCCGCTGTACTGGATGGTGACCGGCGCGCTGAAGTCGCCGGACGAGCTGGCCCAGATCCCGCCGAGCTTCTTCCCGAAGAGCTTCGACTTCGGCGTCTACGCCGACGCCTGGAACCAGTTGCAGCTCGGCGTCTTCCTGAAGAACACCGTCCTGTACGCCGGTGGCGCCTGGCTGTTCACGCTCGCGGTCGACGTCACCGCGGCGTACGCGCTGTCGAAGCTGCGGCCGTTCTTCGGCAAGGTGATCCTCGCGCTGATGCTGGCCACCTTGATGATCCCGCCGATGGTGCTGCTGCTGCCGACGTACCTGGTCGCCAAGGACGTACCGATCTTTCACTTCGATCTGCTCAACACCCCCTGGGCGATCTGGTTGCCGGCGGCCGCGAACGGGTTCTTCATCTTCCTGCTCAAGCGGTTCTTCGACTCGATCCCGCGGGAACTGCTGGAGGCGGCCGAGATCGACGGCGCCTCACCGCTGCGGATTCTCTGGTCGATCGTGCTGCCGGTGTCGCGGCCGATCCTCGGCGTGGTGTCGATCCTGTCCGTCGTGACGGTCTGGAAGGACTTCGTCTGGCCGCTGCTGGTGCTGCCGGAGACGGACAAGATGTCGATCAGCGTCGGGATCGCGTCGTTGTCCGCGCAGATGCCGCAGAACGTCCTGATCGCGTCGCTGGTGATCGCGTCCCTGCCGACGATTCTGGTGTTCTTCGTGTTCCAGCGCAGCATCATGGCGGGCCTCACCGCCGGAAGCCTCAAAGGCTGATCCCCCAACATCCTAAGGAGAAGCAATGTCGGATACGTGGTGGCGCGGAGCCGCGATCTACCAGGTCTACCTGCGCAGCTTTGCCGACGGCAACGGTGACGGGATCGGCGACCTGGCTGGGCTGCGCGCCAGGCTGCCCTACCTGGCGGACCTCGGAGTCGATGCGATCTGGCTGAACCCGTGGTACCCGTCGCCGATGGCCGACGGCGGGTACGACGTGGCCGACTACCGCGCGATCGATCCGAGCTTCGGCACCCTGGCGGAGGCGGAGGCCTATATCGAGGAGGCGCATGCGCTGGGGATTCGCACCATCATCGACATCGTGCCGAATCATGGATCGGATCAGCAGGACTGGTTCGTCCAGGCGCTGGCTGCCGGGCCCGGATCGCGCGAGCGGGAGCGGTTTCTCTTTCGCGACGGCAGGGAGGGCGGGCTGCCGCCGAACGATTGGCAGTCGATCTTCAACGGTCCGGCGTGGACACAGATCGCGGACGGTCAGTGGTACCTGCATCTGTTCGCGCCCGAGCAGCCCGACTTCAACTGGCGCAGTCCCGAGGTGGTGGAGGAGTTCCACGCCATCCTGCGGTTCTGGCTGGAACGTGGCGTGGACGGGATCCGGATCGACAGTGCGGCGGTGCTCTTCAAGGACCTGGACAGTGCTGAGGAGTCCTACACCGACCACGACGAGGTGCACGACGTGTACCGCGGCTGGCGGCAGATCACCGATTCGTACCAGGGGCGTTTCCTGGTCGGTGAGATGTGGATGCCGGACCAGGAGCGGTTCGCGCTGTACCTGCGGCCCGACGAGATGCAGACCGCGTTCAACTTCGACTTCTTGTCCCGGCCGTGGGATGCGGCCGAATTGCGCGCGTCGATCGACCTGACGCTGGCGACCCATGTGCCGATCGGTGCGCCACCGACCTGGGTGCTCTCGAATCACGATGTCACCCGGCCGGTGACGAAGTACGGGCGACCGGACACGTCGTTCTCGCATCAGGATCGCAAGCACGGGATGACGACGGACCCGGTGCTCGGCGAACGTCGCGCCCGCGCCGCGGCCCTCCTGGCGATGGCGTTGCCGGGTGGTCTGTATGTCTACCAGGGTGAGGAACTGGGACTCCCCGAGGTGGAAGACCTCCCCGACCACCTCCTCCAAGACCCCCTCTGGGAACGCTCGGGAGGCACCGACCGCGGCCGCGACGGCTGCCGGGTCCCCATCCCGTGGTCAGGCAAAGAACCACCCTTCGGCTTCGGCGCCGGTACGCCGTGGCTGCCGCAACCCGCCGACTGGAAAAACCTCACCGTCGAGTCCCAGCAAGCCGACCAGAACTCCATGCTCGCCCTCTACCGCGACGGCCTCAACCTCCGCCGCACCGCACTAGGCGACGGCACCCTCACCTGGCTGGACTCCGCCCCCGGTGTCCTGTCCTTCACCCGAGAATCCCTAACCTCCATCACCAACCTCACCCCCCACCCCATAGACCTCCCGCCCCACTCCGAGATCGTCCTCACCAGCAACCCCCTGGAGGAAGGCAAACTCCCCTCCGACACCACCGCCTGGCTCCGCTGACCGAAGACTCTTACGTCCGAAGAAGTGGAGGTACGTCCCCTCGTCTTCTCGACTTCTTCGGACGTAAGAGCTCAGCGGTCGGCCTCCAACGGCGCGACGTCCAGCTGCCCCCACCGGTCACGACGCCCTTCTACCTGAGCTGTGATCAGATCTGCGATCCAACCGGCTCGGCTCCTGAGCACAGCGGGAATGCCGGACTCAACTGCAGCTTGCTGGAAGGCGGTGGGAACTCGCGAACGGATCGATCTCAGGCGGGTGACGGACTCGTCGCTCGTCAGGCCCAGCCGTCGCCCCACGGCAATCCAATCCTGCTCCGAGACTCCTGCCATCTCCCACGTCGTACCGATCTTCATGGCCGACCTAAGTCCTCGGCCGTGCTCGTAGGGCAGGTACGACGCCACGTCGTACAGGGGAGCGAGACGGACACTTCGCGAACTCAACAAGAGTGAGAAGTTCTTCGCGTGGGCATCTGTCGCAGCGATCGCGACATTGAATACGAGGTAGTCGAACAAGGTCTGCAGGTTTCCGCGTCGGTGGGAACCGAGGCTGCGACTGGAGAGTAGTTCACCGAGCTGATCGGGCCCTGGTCCTCCGTCCGACTGGTACTTCTTGCTCGGTGGTATCGAGAGCGCCTGGCAGAAGTCCTCCTGGTGAAGGCGCCGCCATCGACCGTCGGCGCCCTGATACCGGTCGTACCTGTGCGAGATCAGTACTTCGTACTTGTCGCCTGCGAGGAGTTCGGTGGTGGCCGCGGGCAGGCTGCACAGCTGCGCCGCCCTCAGGCATAGGTGCTCGTTGAGATGGTGGCCCTCGTAGTTCGGCATCGACGGTTTGAGAATGTGAGTAGTCGGCGTCGAGTCGCAGGGAACCCCCCAACGCCCTTCGGGGGACCGGAACAGTGCGATCTTGCTCTGCGCGCCGGCCAGGCTCCATCGGCCCGCGTTCCTGCCGGGATCCCAGCTGTCGGGATGCTGCGCCAAGCCGGCCAGCGTCTTGTCCATCGCGTCGGCGCTCAGCCAGTCGATGTCCCCTTGCTGGTTGGCTGCGTCGCTGGAGGCGATCTCCTCTGGGAGCACCTGAACCGCTCCGGCGGCATCTCTACCGATGTGCCGCAACAGGGCGAAGGGGTTGTTGGGTGAGACTCCGTACTTCCGGCCGAGCCGGCTCCCCTGAAGACGGCGCGCTACCTGTCTTCGAGGTAGACGACCAATCGATCCTCAGCCATCGTCAGACTCGCCTGTGAGGTGCGGGAAGAGCTCGTCCCAGGTCGTCTCGGATGGATCGGTGGGCAAGGGCTCTGCCGAACTCGTGGTCAGCGCCAGTCCGGCCGCGGCCAGAACGTCGAGTACCAATTGAACCTCCAGGCGAGGATGACCCTGCTCGAGTCGGATCAGCCATTCGCGCGAGACCCCAGCGCGATGGGCCAGTTCCGCCTGTGTCAGATGTTGTCGTACGACCACATTGCCCCCAGAGATTGCTCGGCGGGAACTCAGTCTCAGGGATTGGTGAGAGGTTGGAAGCGGCGGAGTCTGAGGCTGTTGGTTACTACGAAGACTGAGCTGAAGGCCATGGCGGCGCCGGCCAGCATGGGGTTGAGGAGGCCGGCGGCGGCCAGGGGGAGGCCGGCTACGTTGTAGGCGAAGGCCCAGAAGAGGTTGCCCTTGATGGTTCTGAGGGTGGTTCGGGACAGGCGGATCGCGTCGGCGGCTGAGCGGAGGTCGCCTCGGACCAGCGTCAGGTCGCTTGCCTCGATCGCCACGTCGGTGCCGGTGCCCATCGACAGGCCAAGGTCCGCTTGGGCCAGCGCAGCGGCGTCGTTCACGCCGTCGCCGACCATCGCCACCGTGCGACCCTCGTCCTGCAACTTCTTCACCGCGTCGACCTTGCCGGCCGGCAGCACCTCGGCTATCACCTCGTCGATGCCGACCTCAGCCGCCACCTTCTGCGCCACCGCCTCGTTGTCCCCGGTGAGCAACACCGGCCGCAGCCCCAGCGCCTTCAGCTGCCGGATCGCCTCGGCCGAACTCGGCTTCACCGTATCCGCAACCACCAGCACAGCTCGCGCCTTGCCGTCCCACCCAACCGCGACCGCAGTACTGCCCTCGGCCTCCGCGTGCTCCTTCGCATGCGCAAGCTCCGCAGACAGATACTGACTCCACTCCTCCAGCAACTGCGTCCGGCCGACCAGTACTGCGTGCCCGTCGACAATCCCTTGTACGCCGAGCCCTTCCACGTTCCCGAAGTCCTCGACAGCAGCGAGTTTGCCAACCTCCTCGGCGGCCCCACGCGCAATCGCCTGGGCGATCGGGTGCTCGCTGGAGTGCTCCAGAGCACCCGCCAGCCGCAGTACCTCGGCTCGCTCTTCACCCTCCGCCAGCAGTACGTCGACCAGCGCCATCCGCCCGGTCGTCACGGTCCCGGTCTTGTCCAGCACGATGGTGTCGATGCGATGCGTCGACTCCAGCACCTCCGGCCCCTTGATCAGGATGCCCAGCTGAGCCCCGCGCCCGGTCCCGACCATCAACGCGGTCGGAGTCGCGAGCCCCAGTGCACAAGGGCAGGCAATGATCAGTACTGCGACCGCAGCCATGAACGCCACCTCGGTCGGCGACCCGTTCCCGAGCCAGAAGCCCAGCGTCGTCAGCGCAAGCCCGATCACGATCGGCACGAACACCCCGGAGATCCGGTCGGCCAACCGCTGGACGGCAGCCTTCCCGTTCTGCGCGTCCTCCACCAACCGCGCCATCTGCGCCAACTGAGTGTCAGACCCAACTCGAGTCGCCCGTACTACGAGCCGCCCGCCGGCATTCACGGTGGCGCCGACGACGGCGTCACCCTCGCCGACTTCCACCGGCACCGACTCGCCGGTCAGCATCGACGCGTCCACCGCGCTGCTCCCGGTGACGATCACACCGTCAGTGGCGATCTTCTCGCCCGGCCGCACGACAAACTCGTTGCCCACAGCAAGCTGATCGGCCGGAATCCGGACCTCGGTGCCATCGCGCAGGACGGCGACATCCTTCGCGCCCAGCTCCAGCAGGGCTTTCAGTGCCGCCCCTGACTGTCGCTTGGCCCGCGCCTCGAAGTACCGGCCTGTCAGGATGAACATGGTCAGACCGGCGGCGACCTCGAGGTAAATCTCCTCGGCGCCGCTGCCCCGCGACGGGATCAGCGTGAACGGCATCTTCATCCCCGGCGTGCCCGCCTCGCCGAGGAACAGCGCGTAGAGCGACCAGATGAAGGAGCTGATCACACCGACCGAGATCAACGTGTCCATCGTCGCCGCGCCATGCCGCAGATTCGTCCAGGCGGCCTTGTGGAACGGCCAGGCCGCCCACGTGACGACCGGAGCCGCCAGCGTCAGCGACGCCCACTGCCACGAGTCGAACTGCAATGCCGGAATCATGCCCAGGGCAATCACCGGTACGGCGAGAGCGATGCTAGCGATCAGCCGTTCGCGCAATGGCTTCAGCTCATCGGCCGGTTCGGGGCTGTCGGCAACAGGGGGAGCAGGCAACGAAGCGGTGTAGCCGGTCGCCTCGACGGTGGCCACCAGGTCGTCAGTACTGATGCCTTCGGCAAACGTCACCTTCGCCTTCTCGGTGGCGTAGTTGACGGTGGCGGTGACGCCTTCCATCCGGTTGAGCTTCTTCTCGACCCGGTTGGCGCAGGAGGCGCACGTCATGCCACCGATCAGGAGCTCGACGGAGTTGTCTGGTGTGGTCATTGCTGGGCCTCCTCTCAGTGGCCGTGCGGTGATTCTTCGTGGCCCGGCGTCTCGCTCGCGCCAGGCAGTTCGCTGGGCGGCACGATCGCCGTCCCGGTGCTGCCGACGTTCACGGTGAACTCGGCGGTGCGCACCTTGCCGGCGTGCTGGAAGTCCAGGAACAGGCTGTAGGTGCCGGCGGTCGGGAAGGTGGTGCCGAAGGTGATCTGCGGCCCGCCCTTCATCCCCGCCTTGGCTTCGATGGACGGATGCGTGTGCAGGTAGGCGAGATCGCCGCCGCGCAGGGACACCAGGTGCCCGAAGGCGCCGAGGTACGGCTGCAGATCGGTGACCGGTTTGCCCGCCTTGTTGATGCTGAAGGTCAGCTCCGACTCCTTGCCGGCGACCGGCTGGCCGGCCAGCGTCACGTCGTACCCGTCGATCGAGTAGATGCTCGCGGGCTCGTTCAGCGGAACCGGGATGTAGAGACCGGAGACGCTGACGTCAGCACCGAGCGTCAGCGTCTTGCCGAGCGCCTTCGGCTGGAAGTCCGTGAACATCCGCCACGTGCCACCGGCGGTGAACGTGAACGGGATGCTCCAGGTCCCATCGGCGGCCCGCGTCGGGTGCACGTGATGGAAGCCGGACAGATCCCGCCGGACGACGATCAGGTGCAGGTCCTTCTCGTGGGTCTGCGCGTACTGCGTAACCGCCTTGCCATCCGGACCCTGGATGGTGAACTGCAGCGTCTGCGGCTTGCCTGGCTGGAAGAAGGTGGTCTTCGGTACCAGCGTGTAGCCGAACTGGGACACGGCCAGCCCGGGCGGTTGCTCGTCGGGCTCGCTGTGCTCGGCGCCATGCGCACCGCCCTCGGTCTTCTCCTCGCCCATCCCCTCGGCGTGGTCGCCCGGCGCCGGGTCGGCTGCCGCGACCGGATCGACCACGGAGCCGAGTGCGAACGCGCCGGCGAAGGCGAGCGCCAGTGCACCAGCGAACGCGCCGAGCCGGATCGCGACAGCCCTGGTCATGCGCTCGCGCCCGGAGCGGCCAGCTCGTAGCCGGCCTCGTCGACGGCCCCGCGCACAGCGGTCTCGTCGAGAGTGGACTCACTCGTCACGTGGACGGCGGAGGTGCCGCCGGCGTTGAGGTCGATGCGGATCTCCTGGACGCCCGGCAGCTTGCCGAGCTCCTCGGTCACGGCGGCGCTGCAGTGGCCGCAGGTCATGCCGTTCACGGCGTACGTCGTGGTGGTCATAGTGGTGCTCCTTGCTCGGATGTGTGATGACTGGTTCAGCTGCGGACGAGACGGGCGATCGCGTCGGAGGCCTCGCGGACCTTCTCCTCCGCCTCCGCGCCGCCCCGCTGCGCGGCCTCGACCACGCAGTGCGACAGGTGCTCGTCCAGCAGTTCCAGGGAGAAGGACTGCAGGGCCTTCGTGGCCGCCGAGACCTGGGTGAGGATGTCGATGCAGTACTTGTCCTCCTCGACCATCCGCTGCAGGCCGCGAACCTGCCCCTCGATCCGGCGGAGCCGCTTCAAGTGGCTGGTCTTCTCCGAGGTGTACCCGTGCACGTGCTCGGCGTTCTCTTCGGTGGTCATCGCGGTCCTCTTTCTCCCAACTGCTACCCCTGCGGGGTATGCCGACACCAAGAAAGTACCCCCTATGGGTATCCAGCGCAAGTCCACACCGAATACCCATAGGGGGTACTGCGTACTGCGGGTCGGCGACCCCGCGCCGTCCTACCGTGAACGTGGCGGCGCCCGTCGGGCAACAACAGTCATGAGAGCGATCCGCTACGACAGCCCGGAGGCTGACATCGGCACACACGGCGGTCCGTCGCCTGGCGAAGACCCGGCCCCACCTGGCGAGGACCGGCCCGAGCTCGGCGGCCTGGACGCGGATGTGGAGTTCGGCCGCCTTTTCGACACCTATGCCGCGCCACTCCACCGCTACCTCGCTCGCCGCGTGGGGGCGGAACACGCCCACGACCTGGTCAGCGAGACCTTCCTGACGGCGTTCAGGCAGCGCGGGACCTACGACCCCGCCGTAGCCGCCGTTCGAGGCTGGCTCTACGGCATCGCGACAAACCTCGCCCGGCGGCACGTCCGCCAGGAGATCCGGGGGCTGCGGGCATCGGCCCGCGTGGACGGCAGGACTGCGGCGTACCAGCCCTCCCATGACGGGTCGGTCGCCGATCGCGTGGACGCCCAGACGATGGCACGGCGGATCGCACCGGCGATCGCGGACCTGTCGGATGGCGGCCGCGACGTCCTGCTCCTGACCTCCTGGGCCGAACTGTCGACCGTGGAGGTGGCCGACGCGCTCGGCATCCCGGTCGGCACCGTGCGCTCGCGGCTGCACCGAATCCGCCGCCAACTGCGCACCAAGGCCGTCACCGACCACCTGACAGCAGCCGAAGTACCGGAGGCGATGCACCATGACTGATGACAAGCTGACCAACCTGTGGTCCGAAGACGACCTCGACCGCGCCCTCGGCGCTCTGCACGGCGACGTCCGGACCGACCAGGCCGAGCTCGACACCACCCGCGCCACCTTTCTGGCAGCCGTCAATCGTCCGGTACGCCGGAAGCGCGGCTGGGCGTATGCGCTGACGGCAGCCGCCGCGGTGGTCACCCTCGTCGCCACTGGCTTCGTGGTCACGACGAACTCCCCAGGCGGCACGGCCGAGGCGAAGGCCGGACTGAACGCCGCGGCGGATCATGTCGTCGCCAAGGATCCGGTGATCCCGCCAGGCAAGTACCGCTACCGGGTCAGCCACGCCTGGAACTACGGCATGACGGAGACCAGCCCGAACAAGGGCGTCAGCTACCTCGAAGAGTCGCTGATCGAAACCTGGATCCCCGCCGACCGCAGCCAGGAGTGGATGGAGCGCGGCGTGCAGACGGGCAACCGGAAGCTGATCAGCGGTACCCAGCAGGAGCTCGAGTTCGTCAACAGGTTGATGGCTGACAGCAAACCCGAAGTACGGCGGGCCAAGTGTGGCGACTTCTACCTGAACGAAGGCGAACAGCCGTGCGCCCGGGCCGGCAGCTGGCAGGACCCGACGCCTGAGTGGGCCGCCGGCCTGCCGCGCGACCCGAAGGCCTTGTACCAGCGGCTGAAGAAGGACTCTCCGCGCAACAGTCGCGGCGAGACCGAACTGCTCGTGTACGCCGCGGATGCGCTCCGCACCGGCGATGTGCCGGCCGACGTGCGGTCCGCGCTGTACCGGGCGCTGGGCTACCTCGACCACCTCGAGGTGTCGGATCGTGCGGCCAATCTGGCGGGCAAGACCGGCATCGCCTACGGCAGTGACGACGGCACGGAACGCCAGGAGATCATCATCGATCCGCGCACCGGCGACTTCATCGGCGAGCGCGATGTCGTCACCAGCGGCAAGGATCGCGGCCGGGTGATCGGCTTCAGTTCGGTAGCCACCAGCATCGTCGACCGGATCGGGGTCCGCCCGAGCCGCTGACCGGCCTGGCCGCCCACCCCTGGGTTCATTCGCCCCCTTTTCACCCTCTTTGGACCTTCCCCGTCGACTGCGGGCCGGCGAAGAGGGTGAAAAGGGGGCGAATGAACCGGAGGTGGGTGGCGCCGGAATGTCTGTTGAGGCAGCGGAGCAACAAACCCGGCGGGCTGGACGTCTCCCTCTGCAAGGATGAGTGTCCCCCTCGCCGAGGGGGGCAGACGAGAGGGGCGGCATGCCTGACCTGGCGATCCGTACGCAGGCGCTGCGGAAGACGTACCGGACCCGGCGGGGCAAGCGGGTGGTCGCGGTCCAGGGGCTGGATCTGGAGGTGCCGATCGGCGGGGTGCACGGCTTCCTCGGGCCGAACGGCTCGGGCAAGACGACCACGATCCGGATGCTACTCGGACTGGTCCGGGCCGACGCCGGCACGATGACCGTGTTCGACCAGGTGGTGCCGGACCGGCTGCCGGACATCGTCGGCCGGGTCGGCGCGATCGTCGAGTCGCCCAAGTTCTTCCCCGCCTTCAGCGGCCGCAAGAACCTCGAGCTGCTCGCCGACGCGATCGGCGCGCCACGTCAGCGGGTCGGCGAGGTGCTCGCCGAGACCTCGCTGAACGACCGCGGCAAGGACAAGTTCAAGAGCTACTCGCTGGGCATGAAGCAGCGGCTGGCGATCGCCGCCACGCTGCTGAAGGAACCCGACCTGCTGATCTTCGACGAGCCCACCAACGGCCTCGACCCGGCCGGCATCCGGGAGATCCGCGAGACCATGCGCTACCTGGGACAACAGGGCCGGACCGTCCTGGTCAGCAGTCACATCCTGGCCGAGGTCGAGCAGGTCGCCGACACCGTCTCGATCATCGGCCACGGCCGGTTGCTTGCCTCCGGCACCGTTGCCGAGGTGATCGGCGGGAGCGGCAAGCCCACCGTCAAGGTCGCCCTCGACACCGCGGCCGGTGAGCATGCGGCCAACCAGGAGCGCGCGACCTCGATCCTCACCTCGGCCGGCCTGTCGGTACGGGCCGAAGGCAAATACCTCTTCGTCGACGGAGCCGAGCACTCCGCCGACGTGACCAGGAGGCTCGCCCAGCAGGAGTTGTACGTGTCAGAGCTGATCCCGGTTCGTGCCGGCCTGGAGTCCGTCTTCCTCGAACTGACCGCCGACGAGGGTCTGGGAGGTCAGCAATGATCCGGCTCACCGGCGTCGAGCTCCGCCGGCTGATCGCCCGCCGGCTCACCGTCATCGGCGTGGGCGGGGTGCTGATCATCACCGCCCTGCTGCTGTTCGCCGTCTGGCGTGACGCCCAGCCGATGTCGGCGGCCGAGCAGCGGCAGAACCAGATCTACCTCGAGGAAGCCCAGAAGGACTGGAAGCTGAACGGCGCGCAGTACCAGAAGGACTGTGAGGCGCAGTACCAGTCGCAGCCCGACCCGAAGCCCTCCCTCAAGGAGTTCTGCCCGGGGCCGCCGACGATCGACCAGTTCGGCAAGCCGGAGGTGGTGTTCGCCGAGCTGATGCCGGACCTGCTCCAGGGAGTGTCCTATCTGCTGGTGGGGATCGCGTTCCTGGTCGGCGCGAGTTTCGTCGGCGCGGAGTTCAGCAGCGGGGCGATCGGCAACTGGCTGACGTTCGAACCGCGGCGGATGAGGGTCTACGGCAGCAAATTGCTGGGTGGCGCGATCGGGTTCGTCCCGGTCGCGGTGGTGGTCGTCGCCTTCTTGACGCTCGGTGCGTTCGTGATCGTGGACCAGCTCGGGAACACCGCCAGTACGACGGGCAAGGTCTGGGGCGATCTGAACGAGACGTCCGGCCGGATCGTGCTGATGACGGCGGTGGGAGCCGCGCTCGGCGGCGTGGTCGGGGTGCTGCTGCGGCACACGGCGGCCGCGATCGGCCTCGTGATGGGGTACTTGATCCTCATCGAGGGCGTGTTCGGCAGCTTCCTGACGAAGGCTCAGCCCTGGCTGGTGCGGCTCAACTTCGACGCGTTCATCGGCCACGGAGCGACGTACTGGGTCCAGCAGTGCGAAAGCTCAGGGGGCAGCTACTCGTGCACCAGCGTCGAGAAGCACGTGTCCTTCGAGCATGGCGCTTGGTACCTCGGCATCACGGCCGTGGCGCTGGTCGTGCTCGGTGCACTGGTCTTCCGCCGCCGCGACGTCAACTAGCTAGCCGTCCTCCGACGTCGAAGCAGCGGGATCAGCACGAGGGCAAGGGTGATCAGGACAGCACCGCCACCGGCTGCCAGGCCGAGATCCAGGCCTGGTGGCCGGTAGCTGCAACTGACCTTCTCGGCCCGCTCTGGCAACTGCACGGCGAGGAGGCCGCCCAAATCGGTGGGCTCCTGCGCTTTGCCGCCGTCAACCGAGCAACGCCAGCCGGGGAGTCGCGGTACGGCGACGACCGCGAACCCCGTGCTGCCAGGCGGCAGTGTTGCGTCGATCGAATGCCCGCCGGTCTTCACGTCGGTGGCGCCTGACGATCGCAGGGCAGCGACAGCGGCCTTGAGCTTGGCCGCATCGAGACAACCCAGAGCGCCGGTCACCGGCAGCGGTCCTGGCGAGTCGAAGATCTTGATCTCCGCGACCGCCACCCCGCTCGCTGGGGTCGGCCCGAGCTGAAGCATTGCGCTGCTCGTGTTGATGCCCGGCCGTCGGGGCGCGAGGAGCTGCTGCCACTTGCTGTCCGCTCCCATCCGCGCCTCACCGGAGACTCGCGGCAGGCTCAGGAACACGGTCGACCCAACCGGGCACCGCGCAGTCAGCGTGACCAGCCCGTCGCCGGTCTTGCGTCCCTTGTACTCCGGTACGTCGTACACCTTCGCGCCCAGAAGCCTTTCCTGGAAGGCGAAAGCGCTGTCCGGCTGGGCCGTGTTGTCGGCCGGCTTGGGGTGCACGGTGACCGGCGGCGGTACGTCGGCGCGCTGGACGGTGCCGTCCTTGAGCTTGGCGCCGATGGAGAAGATGGCATCCGTGACCGGGTTGTCGAGGGCGTACGTGGCGCGGCCGTAACCCGACCAGCCGAAGCCGAGCTCGGTCAGCGTGTGGCTGAGGCTCGCGGGCAACAGACTGCTGTAGAACCCAGCGCCTTGACCACCCAGCAACATCGGGTCGTTGGAGGTGAGCGACGTCCCGGGATCGGTCCGGTACTGCGGCCAGTTGGATGCCTCACGCAACTTGTCGGCCAGCTCGCTTTGGCGCGGTCCCCACGGGGGCACTTTGGCGAACAGGAGCTTGCTCCGTTGCTGGTCGACGACCACGGCGGTCCAGGTGAGCTCCACCCCGACCGCGGCGAGGACCGCTATGCCTGCGACAAGAGCGACCAGGCGCGGGCGACCGGCGTACCGGATGGCTAGTAGTACCAGCAGCATCAGCACGCCTGAGCAGATGAGCACGGTGATGCTGCCATTGGTCAGCAGGGGACTGTCCTGGCTGACGAGCGCCAGCGTGACCACGAGTGCCGTTCCACCGGTCAGGGCGATCCAGCTCGGTGTGCGCTCGGCGACCGACAACCAGGCGGCGATCACGAGAATCGCGCAGAGGACGAAGCCCTGCCGGTACTGGCTTCCGTTCGGGGTGTCGAAGCCGTGCCAGATCTCTTGGGTCGGCTTCCAGAGGAACGAGGCGCCGACGAGCACGGCCAGCAGGGTCCAGGCGATCCGCGTGACGGCTTTGACCGAACCGTTGAACGGTAGCGTCGCGGCGAGCACCAGGGCCGCAGTACCGACGTACAGGCCGGCGCCGCGGCCGACGCCTTCGGAGAGCGGGAGGAGTCGCGAGAAGAAGTTCTCCAGCGGGACGGGCACGAAGATGCCTGCGGGGGAGGGGGCGGCCAAGCCGTTGGCCTTGAAGAGCGGGATCAGGACCGGGGCCGACAGCGCCAGACCGAGGACGGTCGAGAGGGCGTGGCGTAGTACTGCGCGAAGCCTGTCCAGCCAGCTCAGCTCGCTGGTCAGCACGCGGACCAGCAGGATCAGGATGGCGGCGATCGTCGCCATGTAGGCGGTGTAGAAGTTGGACACCCAGAAGACCGCGATCACCAGGACGCTCAGCATTAGATGCTTGCGTTTGAGCGACCACTCGACGACCAGACAGAACATCGGCAGCGCGATCAGGCCGTCCAGCCACATCGGTACGTAGGCGCCGTCGTCGATCGCCCATCCACACAGCCCGTACGACGCTCCGAGGGCCGCCGCCAGCCACCACGGGCCGGGGCGCATCCGCATGAGCAGCAGGGCCATTGCGGCGGCTGCCAACGCCAGCTTCAGCGTGGTGATGACGAAGACGGCGAGGTCGATGTCGTCCCGCGGGAACAACACCACCAGGAACGACAACGGGCTGCCTAGGTCGACGCCGTAGTCCGCAAGGAACCCGACCCCGAAGCCGCTCTGCCAGTTGAACAGCAAATCGCCCTGCGCGTTTCCCGTCAGCACATCCCACAAGTGCGCGAAGAACGGAACGTACTGCGTGCCCAGATCGTTGGTACTCCGCGACGCGTCCCCGAACGGAAACGTCCCCCGGAACATCCCCGCCACCACAAACCCCAACGCCGCCACAACTCCGGCAACCAACGCCGCAAACGTGGTGCCACCCTCAACCGCAGGCTCACCCTCCACCGCACGCTCTTCGGTGGTGGTGCCATCCTCCATCGCAGGCTTTTCGGTGCTGCCACCCTCCACCGCACGCTCTTCGGTGGTGCCATCCTCCATCGCAGGCTTTTCGGTGCTGCTGTTGTTTGCCTTGGGCGCCTTTGGGGTGGGGTCGGTGGTGGAGGGCGGCTGCTGGTGGTCGTCCGACTGCAAGGATCGTCCTCCGGGAAGTGAATTCGAGCCGCGCCCCCGCGCACCGGACACCCGATTCCGGTCCGGCGGTTAACCCCGCCCAGGCTACACTCCTGGCCTGGTGGTCGATCTCCCCTGGAGTGCAATGCGGCTGACGCTGGTAGTTCCCTGTTTCAACGAGGCCGACGTGATCGCCCGGTTCCACCAGGCCGTCAGCCGGGAACTGGCCGGCACCGAAGCGCCGTACGAGATCATCTATGTCGATGACGGCAGCAACGACGGCACGCTCGACGCGCTGCTCGAGATCGCCGCCGCCGACCCGGCCGTGCGCTACCTGTCCTTCAGCCGGAACTTCGGTAAGGAGGCGGCCATGCTCGCCGGTCTGCGGCACGCCGGCGGCGACGCCGTGATGCTGATGGACGCCGACCTGCAGCACCCGCCGGAGCTCATCGGCCGGATGCTCGAACTGCACGCTCGCGGGTTCGACCAGGTGATCGCGCGCCGGACCCGGGCCGGCGATCCCGCCACCAGGACGCTGCTCGCCCGCGCCTACTACTGGCTGATCAACCGCTGGGCCGACGTCGAGCTCGTCGACGGGGTCGGCGACTTCCGGATGATCTCGCGGCGCGCGGTCGACGGGTTGCTGAAACTCGAGGAGAACAACCGGTTCTCCAAGGGCCTGTTCGCCTGGATCGGCTTCGACTCGATCGTCTTCGAGTACGAGAACGTCCAGCGCGAGGGCGGCGGCCGGAGCAGGTGGTCGTTCCGCAAGCTCTTCGAGTACGGCCTGGACGGGTTGTTGTCGTTCAACAACAAGCCGCTGCGGGCCGCGATCTACGTCGGCATGGTGCTCACCATGGTCGCCGTGGTCTACGCGATCTGGGTGATCGTGGTGGCGGCGACCCAGGGTGTGGAGATGCCCGGTTACGTCACGCTGATCGCCGCGATCACCGGGCTGGGCGGGCTGCAGATGGTGATGCTCGGGGTGATCGGTGAGTACATCGGCCGGATCTACTACGAGACCAAGCAGCGCCCGCACTACCTGGTCAAGGAGAGCAACCTGACCCCGCCGGGCGTAGTACTGGGTGGTGCCGCCACCTCCACCTACCGGCTGAACAGCCGGCCGGACGAAGTACGGCTCGACCAGCCCGATTGAGATCACGTGCAAGGCAAACGCCGGCCCCGGGTGGACGAACCACCCGGGGCCGGCGTACGCAGTACCGGTCCTGAGAATCAGGCGGTGAGGCGCGCCTCGGTGGAAGCCGAGAACAGGTGCAGCTTGTCGGGCTGAGCGGCCAGGTGGATGGTCGAGCCCTTCTCGACCTTCATCCGGGCGTCGATCCGGGCGACGATCTGCTGGTGCTCGTTGTTGTGCTCGGCGGTGCCGTACAGGAACGCGTCGGCGCCGAGCTCCTCGATCACGGCGACCTTGACCGGCAGGCCCTGGTCGGCGACCTTGAAGGCCTCCGGCCGGACGCCCAGCGTCAGGGTCTTGTCGCTACCGGCCTTCGCCAGCAGGGAGCGCTCGACCGGGACGGTGTAGTCGCCCAGCTTGGCGCCGCCCTCGACCAGGTCCGCGTCGAGCAGGTTCATCGCGGGCGAGCCGATGAAGCCGGCCACGAACTTGTTCTTCGGGTTGTCGTACAGGTTCAGCGGGGTGTCGACCTGCTGGAGCAGACCGTCCTTGAGTACCGCGACCCGGTCGCCCATCGTCATGGCCTCGACCTGGTCGTGGGTGACGTAGACGGTGGTGACGCCGAGACGCTGCTGCAGCTCGGCGATCTGGGTACGGGTCTGGACGCGCAGCTTGGCGTCGAGGTTCGACAGCGGCTCGTCCATCAGGAAGACCTGCGGGTTACGCACGATGGCGCGCCCCATGGCGACGCGCTGACGCTGACCACCGGAGAGCGCCTTCGGCTTGCGGTCGAGGTACTCCTCCAGGCCGAGCAGCTTGGCGGCCTCCATCACGCGCTTGGCGCGATCTTCCTTGGAGACACCCTGCATCTTCAGCGCGAAGCCCATGTTGTCCGCGACGGACATGTGCGGGTAGAGCGCGTAGTTCTGGAACACCATCGCGATGTCCCGCTCTTTCGGTGGACGGTGGGTGACGTCGCGGTCGCCGATGTAGATCGAACCTTCGTTGACCTCTTCGAGGCCGGCGAGCATCCGGAGCGAGGTGGACTTGCCGCAACCCGACGGGCCGACGAGGACCATGAACTCGCCGTCCTCGATCTCGAGGTTGAGCTTGTCGACGGCGGGGGTTTCGGTGCCCGGGTAGACCCGGGAAGCCGCCTTGAACGAGACAGTAGCCATGACTGTTACCTTCCTTCACCGGCAGGAACGTGCCGGACGATCCGAGTAAAGGCCCCCAGGCCGGGGGTGCGCCCATCCTCACCTGAGCCGCAGCTCCTGACAAGGTGTACGGCGTGTGAGATGTCCGTACTGTTCACTACTTGGACACTTCTGCGCAGGATCGGCGCCGGACGGCTCTGCAAGTTCTTGCAACATCTTGCTGCAAATTCAGTGACCGGTGGGTAAAGTGCCGCCGTGAGCAGTAGAGCGAGGCTGGCCGACATCGCGGTCAAGGCCGGCGTCAGCGAGGCGACGGTGTCCCGGGTCCTGAACGGCAAACCGGGCGTCGCGGACGAGACCAGACAGGCGGTGCTGACCGCTCTCGACGTGCTCGGCTTCGAGCGGCCGACCCGGCTGCGGCGCCGCTCGGCCGGGCTGATCGGGCTGGTGATGCCGGAGCTGATCAACCCGATCTTCCCCGCCTTCGCTCAGGTGATCGAGTCGGCCCTGTCCCAGCGCGGCTACACCCCGGTGCTGTGCACGCAGTCGCCTTCCGGTGCCACCGAGGAGGAGTACGTCGAGATGCTGCTCGAGCGCGGCGTCTCCGGCATCATCTTCGTCTCGGGTCTGCACGCGGACACCGGCACGGACCACGGCCGGTACCAGTCGCTGGTGGAGCGCAATCTCCCCGTCGTCTTCGTGAACGGCTGGCTGCCGGGCGTCGAGGCGCCCTTCATCTCCTGCGACGAGTACGCCGCGATGGAACTCGCCGTCTCGCATCTGGTTGCCCTGGGCCACAAACGGATCGGTTTCGCCTCCGGGCCGGAGCGCTTCACCGTCGTGCAGCGCAAACTCGCCGGCTACCGCACCACGATGAAGGCACAACTCGGCCTGACCGACGCGGACCTCGACGAGCTGGTGGAACTGAGCATGTTCGGCGTCGAGGGCGGCCACGCCGCGGCCCAGCGCCTCCTCGACGCCGACGTCAGCGCTGTCGTCTGCGGCTCCGACATGATGGCGCTCGGCGTCATCCGAGCAGCCCGGCAACGTGGCCTCGACATCCCCACCGGCCTCTCGGTGGTCGGCTACGACGACGCCCCGATGATGGAGTTCACCGACCCCCCGATGACAACGGTCCGCCAGCCCGTCAACGCAATGGCCCTGGCCGCGGTCCAATCCCTACTCGAAGAGGTCCGCGGCCACACCACCCCCCACACAGAATTCCTCTTCCGCCCAGAACTGGTAGTCCGCAACACCACCGGCCCGCACCGCTAGACCCGGACCGCCACCACTCACAAACCTGCCGTGGCCGGCGCGACGCCCGCTCACGCACGCCTGGCCAGAGCTGGTCAGGCGAGGTTTGTGAGTGGCGGCGGTCCGGGCAGCCGACCGCGCGGGGCGGTCGGTCGGCTGGGGTGGGGCGTGCGGCGTACTGGGGAAGGACTCCGGCCCGGAGCCGTCCCCTGCCGGGCGGTCCGGGCCGGAGGCTCTGGGGGCTACCTCACTTCGAGGTGTGGAAGGCTGCCTTCTCGCCAAGGCTGCTGAATCCGTTGGCCCACAGCGTGTTGACCCGGCTGCGCTCGTTGGCGTCCGGGGTCGCGTTGGTGCAGGACGGGCCGGGGCCGCCGCCGGACATCAGTTCGCTGCACGGGCCGGAGTAGTGGTCCGGCAGGCCGAGCACGTGGCCGGTCTCGTGGGCGGTGATCCGGGTCGGGTCGTACTGCTGCGACTGGGCGTAGTCCAGGAAGATGTAGCCGCTGCCGTGGCCGTCCGTGGACGCGTACGAGCCGCGCGGGTCGTTGCCCTCGGTGTAGTAGAAGTCGTAGTTGCTGCCCTCGACGAGGGTCACGTTGCTGACCGAGGAGTTCCAGATCGACGTACTGGAGTTGATCTGGGACTGGAAGGTCGGGGCATCGACCGCATAGGTGACGGTGACCGCGGCAGCCTTGTTTCCGGCCTTGGCTTGTTTCGCGCGAGCGGACTTGATCACCGCGTCGTAGAAGGCCTTGGTGGCCGCCTCGTCCAAGGGCGAACCGGTGTACGCCGCGATGCTGGCCGGCGTGGAGGTAGTCGTGCTCGGCGCTTCGGCCGCAGGGGCGGCGGCCGCGAAGGCAGGGACGGCCAGGGCGGCTGCTGCCAGCCCGGCCAGGGAAGTCATGATACGGCGATGCGACATGGAGGGCCTCACTCCGTGATCTGTGGCGGAAAGCGATCGGCGGATTACTGATCGCTACAGATCGGGATGTTGCCAAGGCTTGAAGAAATCCACATCAGATCGGGAAAAAGGCAGGGGTTAACCCGCGTTCGCCACCGCTGGCGGTATGTCCTTCATAACTCGCCAGGTATGCCGACGTTCAGAATGCGGGCACCCGGTCCACGTTCGGCCAGCCGGTCGGCCTTGTTGTAGAGGTTGCAGCGCTGCAGGCTGAGGCAACCGCAGCCGATACAGCCGTCGAGATCGTCGCGGAGGCGCTCCAGTTCGGAGATCCGCTCATCGAGGCGGCTGCGCCAGGACTTCGACAGCCGGCTCCAGTCGGCCCGGGTCGGGGTGCGGTCGTCGGGGAGCGAGTCGAGCGCCGCCTTGATCTCGGCGAGCGCCAGTCCGACCCGCTGCGCGGCCTGGACGAATGCGATCCGGCGCAAGGTACTGCGCAAGTACTGCCGCTGGTTCCCGGCCGTCCGCCGGGAGTTGATCAGGCCCTGGTCCTCGTAGAACCGCAAGGCCGACGCGGCGACACCAGAACGATGAGCGATCTCCCCGATCGAGAGCCAGTGGTCCTTGCTGGGAATGGTGTCCTCGGCCATGCCTTCAGCGTAGGCCGCCCACACAAGACCTGAAGGACACTTGAAGCCTGCACTAGTCGCGCGTCAGCAGGGCCAGCCGCTCGATGATCGATTCCTGCAGGCCGGCCGGCCAAGGAAACAAGGAGGCGGCCACCTGCAACTGGGCGAACCCGTGCAACCCGACCCAGAGCGCGGCCGCATCAGTCGCCGGGTCCGAGCTGGTCGACCGGCCGGCCGCGACACAGTCGGTCAGCGCCTGCTCAAGGATGCCGAAGGCACCCATCCCCAGCACTGCGAGGTCTGGCGCCATCGCCGGTGCTCGCTCGATCGACTGGCTGGCATCCCAGGCCGCACCGAACAAGATCCGGTACCGACCGGGCAACCGCTGCGCGAAGTCCAGGCGCGCCGAGCCTGTCCAAGGACATGCATCCGGTCTTCGTCCCGCTGATCTCCGCCGCGGCGGTCGCCGTGATCGTCGCCTGCTACGCCCTCCGGCGGCGGCTACCGGCCGTGGTCAAAGCCTGAGCTGAGACGGGGTATACTTTTCGGGTCGGTGCGCGAGTCGCGTCACCAGAGCATTTCCCAGGCGCTCCGACCCGTCGGTTTCAGCATCCCGCTGATGGACCACCGGCGACATGGGTGCAATCCGCGATAGCACCCGCAGGTCGATGCCTATCTCCTGCCCAGCACGGTTCAGTCCGGCCAAATAATTTTGGCCGGCGCTCGCGTGCGGCTCCGATCCGGCATCAGTCCGTGACGTTGAGAGAGAGATTGCGTGTCCCAGCACCACCAGGACCAGTTCGTACCCGCCGAAGGCTCCGAGGCCGCCGGCCAGAAGAAGCCCCGGCACAAGAAGTTCCAGACCCAGTCGTACGGCGAGCGGATGGCCGCTGAGCTGGACGCACCGAACACCCCCGGCACCGAGCGCAGCTCAGCCCGGGTCGAGAAGGCTGCCCCCGCTCCCGAGCGTCGCGGCGGCCCCTCGCAGTACTCCGACCGTGGCAGCCGCGGCGAGCGCCGTGACGCCCCGGTGAAGGGTTACCGCTCCGAGCGGACCCCGAACCGCAGCACCGACAACCGTTCTTCCTACCCGAAGAGCGCCCAGCCGACTTCGTCGTACCCGAAGAGCAGCTACCAGGGCTCCTCGGACAAGCCGGCCGTCCGCAACGACCGGGACAGCCGTGGTTTCGACCGCGACCGTCCGGCTCGCGACGACCGCCCCGCGCGCAGTTTCGACCGGACCGACCGTCCGGCTCGCAGCTTCAACCGTGACGACCGTCCGGCCCCGCGGACCAACGACCGGGACAGCCGTGGTTTCGACCGCGACCGTCCGGCCCGTAGCTACGACCGCAGCGACCGTGCCTACGACCGCCCCGAGCGGAAGTTCGAGCCGATCGAGGACCTCGGCGAGGTTGCCGAGGGCAATGGCTTCGCCGCGCTCGGCCTCGCGCCGCGGCTGGTGCAGCGGATGGCCAAGGACGGCATCACCCAGCCGTTCCCGATCCAGGAAGCGACCATCCCGGACGCACTGGCCGGCAAGGACGTGCTCGGCCGCGGTCAGACCGGTTCGGGCAAGACGCTCGGCTTCGGTCTGCCGACGCTGATGCGGCTGGCCGGTGGCCACACCGAGTCGCGCCGTCCGCGCGGCATGGTGCTGGTGCCGACGCGTGAGCTCGCCATGCAGGTGCACGACGCGCTCGAGCCGCTCGCCCACGTGATGGGTGTCTCGATCAAGCTGATCGCGGGCGGCCTGCCCTACCCGAAGCAGATCGACGCGCTGCGCCGTGGTGTCGACCTGCTGATCGCCACCCCCGGCCGGCTGATCGACCTGTGTGAGCAGGGCGCCGCCGACCTGGGTGCGGTCGAGGTCGCCGTCCTCGACGAGGCCGACCACATGTGCGACATGGGCTTCATGCCCGCCGTCACCACGCTGCTCGACATGACGCCGGCGACCGGTCAGCGGTTGCTGTTCTCGGCGACGCTGGACAACGACGTCGACACCATCGTGAAGACCTACCTGAAGGACCCGGTCACGCACTCGACCGAGTCCGGCCAGGCCACGGTGTCCACGATGGAGCACCACCTGCTCGTGATCGAGCCGGGCCACAAGCAGTCGCTGACGGCCGAGCTGGCCAGCCGCGACGGCCGCACCATCGTCTTCGTCCGCACCAAGCTGGGCGCCGACCGCGTCGCCACCCAGCTGCGCGACCGGGGTGTGATGGCCGCGGCACTGCACGGTGGCCTGACCCAGGGCGCGCGGAACCGCACCCTGGACCAGTTCAAGGACGGTTCGGTACCGGTGCTGGTGGCAACGGATGTCGCTGCTCGCGGCATCCACGTCGACGACGTCGGCCTGGTCGTTCAGGCTGACCCGCCGGCCGAGCACAAGGACTACCTGCACCGCGCCGGCCGTACTGCGCGCGCCGGTGGCAAGGGCGCCGTCGTCACGCTGCTCCTGCCGCACCAGCGTCGGGGCATGATCCGGATGGCCGAGTCGGCCGGTGTCGCGACCGAGCCGGTCCGCGCCCGTCCGGGTGACGGCCTGGTGACCGAGCTGACTGGTGGCACCAAGCCGTCGGGCTACCCGGTCAAGCTTCCGGCCCCGAAGCCGACGCGTGGTAGCGGTGGCTTCAACAAGGGTGGCAAGCGGTTCGGCGGCGGTGGCCGTTCGAATAGCCGTGGCTACGAGGGTCGCGGTGGCTATGAAGGCCGTGGCGCCAGCGGCGGCAGCCGTCGTCCGGAGCGCTCCAGCAGCGGCCCGCGCCGTACCGAGGGCAACCGCTACGAAGGCGGCAAGGCCTTCCAGCGCTGACGTTTCAGCTACACACAGAATCCCGGTGACCCTTGCGGTCACCGGGATTCTTGCTGTCAGTCGGCCTTTTCTGTTGCCTGCAGCTCCATCGCGAGCCGGGTCAGGATGATCTCCAGCTCGTCGGCGTCGAGGGGGACGAGCTCGAGAACCAGTTGGCCTTCGAGGCTTCGGTCGGTCATGACGAAGATCGGCGGCGTACCGGCCTCCAGCTCCGCGGCCAGCGTTGTGGCATCGATGCCGCCGGACACCGTCAAAAGCACACGTGACAAGGGCAGACCAGCCGGATCAGGCAGTACTTCGGCAGCGAGCCCGGGCAGCTCGTTGGCCCCGGCAACGAATGCGATCACCTTGGCGGCCTGGTCGGCCTCCCACTTGGCCCGGTCCATCGCGTGCCATTCCTCCAGCGCCGCGAGCACACCGACGATCGCTTCCTTCGTCGGCTTCATCCCGCGCCCGATTCCCTTCTCCTGCGCGCGAACGGCCCGCACCAGTCGATGGGTTCCGACCACCAGACCAGCGGTCGGCGCGGCCAGATACTTCTGCGCGCTGATCAGTACCGCGTCCGCTCCGGTCGCCAGGAGGTCCGCAGTACGGGGGAACTGTCCTGCTCCGTCGATGATGGCGGGAACGCCTCGGCGGTGCGCGGCTCGTACCGCGGCGGTCAGATCCATTGGCTCGCTCGTGACGAGTCGCGACGACACCAGCAGCAGGCAGGCGATGTCCGGACCGGCCAGCGCATCGTCCAGATCGTCAATGCTGCAACGGTTTTCGTCGCCTGCCAGCGTCACGCTGGCGCCTGCCAGGCGGATCGCTTGCACGACCGACTGGCCGTAGTCGACGACCTGTCCGGCGGGCAGGATGACGCGGTTGTGCATGTCGCTGGTGTCCGGCAGCGTCGCGATCCGGTCCGGATCCGTACCGGCCATGGCGGCCGCGACGGCGAGTGTGATCGCGGCTGAGGTGCAGTGGGTGATCGCGCCGGCCTGGGCGCCGGTGGAGTGGGCGATGGCCTCGCTGGCGCGATCGGCGAGCTCGCCCATGACGAAGAACTCGGGGAGCGCCTCCGCGACGGCCGCGGCGACTCCGGCCGAGCTGCGCGAGACTCCGAGCGGTGTGTAGGTCCCCCTGGCGTTGATGACCTCGGTCAACCGATGCCGCTCATGTGTGCCCATGGTGCGAATCACCATAGTGGCTCTGAGCATCGGTCTGCCATGACTTCGTCACTAAAAGTTGCTGGGAGAGACCGAGAGCAACTTCTTGGTTCTGGTCTGTGGTCTCGGCGGCGGGATATGGTCTGGCGGTGGGGAACAGCCGGGGTAGCCGCGTCGTGTTGGTCTGTGCGGCGCTCGCGGTTGCCGCGGGCTCCGGGGTGATCGCCGCTCGGTTGGCGGACCAGAGTCTGGATGCGGGACGACTCAGTGGTTCCACCCCGACCGGTACGCCGACGTCACTCGCCCCGAGCGCGCCTCCCGGCGTACCGGAGACGCCGACTCCGTCGGAGACGACTGCTACCGAGGAGCCCATAGTCACGCAGAACCGCTTGGTCCTGCAGAGCAGGCTCTACAAGGTCGGTCGCATCCCTGCCTCTCGCTGCAAGGAGCCATCGGCCAGGCCGACTTCACTGGCCAAGGTCAGGCTCTACTACACGCAGTACCTCGAATGCCTGAACAAGGCATGGGCGCCAGTGATGCGCGAAGCCGGCTTTCCCTTCCGCGCACCCAAGCTGGTTGTGTACGCCGGCCGCTCGGCCAACTCGTACTGCGATCTGACCAGCACAGCCGTGTACTGCGACGGCACGATCTACATGAGTGCCGACTACGACCTGAAGAACTACGCGACCTACGACCCGCTCTGGTCGCGGACGACGATGGCGTTCCTGATCGCCCACGAGTACGGGCATCACGTCCAGGCGATGGCCGGCATCCTGCAGGCGTCGCACTCCCGCGAGATGGTCCTCAGCAACACGACGATGCAACTGCTCGAGAGCCGGCGCCGCGAACTCCAGGCGTCTTGCCTGAGCGGCGTCTATCTAGGCGCCGACAAGCAGTTCTTCCCGGCCCGCGGTTCCTGGCTGCTGAAGTGGAAGTGGACTGTCCGCAACCGCGGCGACGAGTGGAACCCGAAGCGCACGCACGGCAACAAGAACAACCACAGCCGCTGGTCCCGGGCCGGCTTCGAGGCCGCCGATCCCGCCGCCTGCAACACCTTCATCGCCAAGCCAGCGACTGTTTCCTAGACAGCCAGCGCGAGCAGTTGCTCGGCGAACGTCTCCAGCGTCTGTACTGCGGACGCCGTGTCGCGATCGACCAGCCAGCCGAGCGTCACCCCATCGGTGACGGCCAGCGTCATCCGCGCGAGCTGCTCCGCGGGCACCTTCCAGTCGGCCCCGGTCGCTTGCGAGATCTCGGCGAGGATCGCCTCGATCCCAGCCAGCTGACTCGCCCGTTGCTCGCGGGCGAGCGGCTCGGTCTCCGCGTTGCGCAACGCCCAGCTCGTCAGCTCGTACGTCAGCAGCTGCGCCTCGGGTGTCGTCTCGACCAGCTGCCAGAAGCCGAGGAACGCGTTTCGCACGCTGGTGGCCAGATCGCCGCCGGGCGCGATCGCCGACCGCGCGGCCACCACCTGGGCGTCCGCGATCACCCGGATCACCTCGTGCAGCAACTCCTCCTTGGACCGGAAGCAGTAGTGCACGATGCCGACCGAGATGCCGAGCTCCTGCGCGATCCGCCGCGTCGTGGTCGCGGCCAGTCCTTCCCTCGTCGCGACCTGGATCGCCGCTTGGACGAGGTCAGCGCGCCGCTCCTGCGCGGGTACCCGGGGCATCGGACTCCTCTCGACCGCTTTCACAATACGGCCATCAGGTCAAGCGTCCAAGACTCTTGACCTAAAGCTACTAGTGAGTCATTGTCAGTTTTTGACGATCCCTGCCGTCATCAGCCCGAAGATGCTTCTAGGGAGGACCCGTGACGCGCCGCCCCGCTCAGCTCACCCGCGTTGTCCGTACGACGACCGCCGCGCTCACCGTCAGCGCAGTACTGGCGGCCGGCCTGTCCGGTACCAGCCAGGCCAGACCGGCAGCAGTCACCGCAGCCGCCCCCGTCGACTACTGCGTCGGGCAGTGCTCGGACATCCTGCCGCCGGGTCAGAACGGCAACGCGACCTTCGCGGATCTCCTTCTTTTCCAGGGGTTCGGGGTCAGGCCGCCGCACTTCAGCGACACCGTCAAACCTTATGAGCGACTGGCCTGGAACTCCCAGGGCGTCACCGACGAAGGCCTCGATCCGTACTTCGACGACGCGTCCTTCGGCGTCCAGCCGGCCGACGTCGCGAGCACCGTCAAGCCGCGCGCCGACGTCACCATCGTGCGCGACAAATCCCGTGGCATCCCGCACATCACCGGCACCACCCGCGAGGGCACGATGTTCGGCGCCGGGTACGCCGGTGCGCAGGACCGGCTGTTCGTGATGGACGTCTTCCGGCATCTCGGTCGCGGCCAGCTGACCCCGTTCGCGGGCGGCGCGGCGGGGAACCGCGCGTTCGAGCAGGAGTTCTGGCGGACCGCGCCGTACACCGAGGCGGATCTGCAGAAGCAGTACGACGACGCCGACGAGCGCTACGGCGCGAACGGCCTGAAGATGCAGAAGGACATCCAGGCCTGGGTGGACGGCGTCAACCACTACATCAACACGGTCGGGATCGCCTATCCGGGCGAGTACGTCGCGCTCGGGTTGCCGACGCCACAGCCTTGGAAGGTGACCGACGTGGTCGCCACTGCGGCCGTTGTCGCCGGCATCTTCGGCACCGGCGGCGGTGGCGAGATGGCTTCCGCGCTCGCATTGCTGGAGGCGCAGGCGAGGTACGGCGTTGCCGAGGGCACCAAAGTCTGGGAGTCGTTCCGCTCGCAGAACGATCCCGAGGCGAACACCACCGTGCACAACGGAACCAGCTTCCCGTACGGCGTCACCGGCCCCAACCCGCCAGGCCGCGCGATGCCGGATCGCGGCTCGGTCACGCCGGAGCCGGACGTCATCGACCAGACCGGATCGGCCGGGCTGACGACGCTGAAACCCAAGAGCAGCGACGATTTCCAGCCACCGAAACGGGCCCAGGGCAAGGAATCGCTGCGGGGCATCTTCGACGGCGGCCTCTTCTCCAAGGGCTTCGGTCAGAAGGGCATGTCGAACGCGCTGCTGGTCTCCGGCCAGCACACCGAGAGCGGCAACCCGATCGCCGTCTACGGCCCGCAGACCGGGTACTTCGCACCGCAACTCCTGCTCCGCCAGGAGCTTCAGGGACCGGGTGTCAGCTCCCGCGGAGTCGCGTTCGCCGGGCTCAACTTCTACACGCTGATCGGCCGTGGGGCCGACTACTCCTGGAGCGCGACCTCGGCCGGTCAGGACATCACCGACACGTACGCCGTACCGCTGTGCGAGCCGGGTGGCGGTACTCCGACCAAGAACTCCACGCACTACGTGTTCCGCGGTCAGTGCGTGCCTATCGAGAAGCTGGAGCGGCACAACGCGTGGTACCCGAGCCTCGGTTCGTCGGAGCCCGCCGGGTCGTACACGTTGGTTGCCCAGCGCACGAAGTACGGGATCGTCACGCATCGGGGGACGGTCGCGGGCCAGGCGGTGCTGTTCACGAAGAACCGGTCGACGTACGGGAACGAGGCGGGATCGGCGCTCGGGTTCATGTTGTTCAACGATCCTGACGCGATCCACTCGGCGAGCGACTTCCAGGCGGCGGCGCAGAACATCGGGTACACGTTCAACTGGTTCTACACGGACAAGACCTCGATCGCGTACTACAACTCCGGCGACAACCCGGTACGGGCGGCCGGTGCCGATCCGAACCTGCCGACGTGGAGTTCGTACGAGTGGCAAGGCTGGAACCCGGCCACCAACCGGGCGACGTACACGCCGGCCGCGCAGCATCCGCAGGTGATCAACCAGGACTACCTGACCAGCTGGAACAACAAGCAGGCGCCGGGGTTCTCGGCCTCCGACGGTCAGTTCGGTTACAACGCGGTCTATCGCAGCCAGCCGCTGGACGACCGGATCAAGGCCGTGATCGGGTTCGGGCAGAAGTTCACCCGGGGCAAGCTGGTCGAGGCGATGGAGTCGGCCGCGACGGTCGACCTGCGTGCCGACCAGGTGTTGCCGTACATGTTGCGGGTGCTGAAGAGCGCGCCGATCACCGACCCGGCCGTGGCCGCTGCCGTCGCGAAACTGCAGGCCTGGCAGGCGGCTGGGAGTCACCGGAAGACGCCGAGCGAAGCGGTCAAGACGTACGACCATGCAGAGGCGATCCGGATTCTTGATGCCTGGTGGCCGTTGCTCGTGCCGGCCGAGTTCCAGGGGCTCGGGCCTGAGCTCTACAACGCGCTGGTGCGGGCCCAGAAGATCGACGAGCGGCCGGGTGCGCAGGGCTCTGCCTTCCAGACGGGCTGGTGGGGTTTCGTTCAGCGCGACCTGCGGAAGGTGCTCGGTGATCCGGTGAAGACGCCTCAGCCGGTGACGTTCTGCGGCGCTGGTTCGCTGGCGGCCTGCCGGACGGTGTTGGCAGATTCCTTGCTGGCGGCAACGAAGGTGCCGGCGGCGACGACGTACCCGGCGACCGGGGACTGCGCCGCGGGTGACCAGTTCTGTGCGGACCAGATCGTCCACCAGCCGATGGGCGGGATCACCCAGGACAGGATGGCGTGGGTCAACCGGCCGACGTACCAGCAGGTCATCGAGTTCCCGGCGCGGCGTGGTGATGACGTCAGCAACCAGGCGGTGGGGAAGACGGCGACCGCGAGCAGCTACGAGCGTGGGGTGTTCAACTCGCCACCGGCCAAGGCTGTCGATGGCGATCCGCGGACCCGCTGGGCGAGCGACTGGTCGGATCCACAGTGGCTCAAGGTCGACCTGGGCACCGAGCAGACGGTACGCCGGGTGGTGCTCCAGTGGGAGGCGGCGTACGGAACGGCGTACCGGATCGAGGTGTCGCGGGACAACGTGAACTGGCAGCAGGTCTCCGCGACCAGCAGTGGAAATGGTGGGGAAGATGTGGCGCGGTTCAGCCCGGTGCAGGCGCGGTATGTGCGGCTCACCGGGACGAAGCGGGCGACGTCGTACGGGTACTCGGTTTATGAGTTGCAGGTCTTCCGACAGTGACCCCCAGGTGCCTGGAAAGATGACGGCATGAACCAGAACTTTCCTCAGAACCCGAACCAGCCCTACCCGCCGCAGCAGGGGTACCAGCAGGGACCGCCGCCCGGCTACGCCCCGGGGTACCAGCAAGGTCCGCCGCCTCAGCAGGGCTATGGGCAGCAGCCTGGTCAGGGGCAGACGGGCTATGGGCAGGCGCCGGGTGGTTACCAGGCGGCTCAGCAGCAGAACGTGCCGAAGGTGGCGCCGCAGGGTTCGCCGTACCCGGTGCTCGTGTCGACGATGAACGACCTGCCGGGGTACACCGCGGAGAAGGTGTTCGGCGAGGTCTTCGGGCTGACCGTGCGGAGCCGCGACTTCGGGTCCAACTTCACCGCCAGCTTCCGGTCGCTGGCCGGCGGCGAGGTGCCGGAGTACACCCAGATGCTGGCCGAGTCGCGGCACGTCGCGGTGATGCGGATGTGCCAGATGGCTCAGCAGATGGGCGCGAACGCGATCCTCGCGATGCGGTTCGACTGCACCGAGATCGCCAACACGATGAGCGAGGTGGCGGCGTACGGCACGGCCGTCATCGTCCGGCCGATGGAGAAGCCCCGGCCGAAGGACAAGGTCGACAACGAGGATGATGCCAATGACAGCTGAACCGCTTGCCTTCGGCCCCGACTTTCTCTGGGGTGTGTCGACGTCGGCGTACCAGATCGAAGGGGCCGTGACCGAGGGTGGTCGCGGACCTTCGAGCTGGGACACGTTCTGTGCCGAACCCGGCCGGATCGTGAACGGCGACACCGGTGCGGTCGCTTGCGATCACTACCACCGGTACGCCGAGGACGTCGCGCTGATGCGGGACCTCGGGGTCGATGTCTATCGGTTCTCCTTCTCCTGGCCGCGGGTGCAGCCGGGTGGCAAGGGGCAGGCCAATGCGGCCGGGCTGGACTTCTACGACCGGCTGATCGACGAATTGCTTGCCGCTGGCATCAAACCCGCGCCGACCTTGTTCCACTGGGACACCCCGCAGGAGCTGGAAGACGCGGGTGGCTGGCTGAAGCGGGATATCGCCGACCGGTTCGCCGACTACGCGACGATCCTGGCGGAGCGGTTCGCGGATCGGGTGCCGTTGTGGATGACGATCAACGAGCCGATGGTGCTGACGCTGCTCGGGTACGCCGTCGGTGGGCACGCGCCGGGTCAGCAGCTCGGGTTCGAGGCGTTGCCGGTGGCGCATCACCAGCTGCTGGCGCACGGGCGCGCAGTACAGGCGTTGCGGGCGGGTGGCGCGTCGAACATCGGGATCGCGTCGAACCACGCACCGACTTGGCCGGCCAGTGACAGTCCTGAGGACGTCGAGGCGGCCGGGCTGTACGACAACCTGATCAACTGGCTCTTCGCCGATCCGATCCTGCTGGGGGAGTACCCGTCGGGCATCGGCGACGGCATGCCAGGGCCTGTCGCCGAGGACCTGGAAATCATCTCCACGCCGATCGACTGGTTCGGGCTCAACCACTACGCGCCGGTTCGCGTCGGCGCGCCGACCGGCAACCCCGACACAGCCGCCACCGACGGGATCCCGATCCCCGAAGGCCTTCCCTTCGAGCCGCGAACGCTGGACGGCTACCCGAAGACGGACTTCGGCTGGCCGATCGTTCCGGACGCGTTCGGCGAGATCCTGCGCACCTTCAAGACCCGGTACGGCGACCGGTTGCCGCCGCTCTACATCACCGAAAACGGCTGCGCGATCAACGACGAGCCGGTCGACGGAGTGGTAGACGACCAGCGCCGGATCGACTACCTGGACGGCTATCTGCGGTCGCTGAAAGGCGTGATCGACGAAGGCATGGACATCCGGGGCTACTTCCAGTGGTCGCTGCTCGACAACTTCGAATGGTCAGTCGGCTACACCCAACGCTTCGGCCTGATCCATGTCGACTACAAAACCCTCAGCAGAACCCCCAAGGCTTCGTACCACTGGTACCGCGACCTGATCACCAAGAACCACCAATGACCCACGCGCCAGGCCCCCTCGCTCTTGCTGAGCCGGTGGTTGCTGTTCGGGGGCGGTGGACTACTGCGGTGGTGCTGGCCAATGTCGGTGTCTTCGCGGCGTTTCTCGGGCCCATTCAGGTCTTGCTGGCTAAGCAGTCCGAGACCGTTGCTGGGAGCAACAAGGAGTTCGTGTTCGGACTGGTGACCGGGATCGGGGCCGCCGTCTCGGTGGTGGCCAATCCCTTGGCAGGTGCGGTTTCCGACCGGACCGGATCGCGCTTCGGTCGGCGAGCGCCTTGGGTCCTAGGTGGTGCATTGGGTGGCGCGGCCGGGCTCCTGGTGCTCGCCGGCGCGCAGACGATCGCGGTGATGGTGGTCGGCTGGTGCCTGGTGCAACTGTTCTGCAATGCGTTGCTGGCGGCAATCACCGCCGCAGTACCGGATCGGGTGCCGAAGGTACAGCGCGGCGTGGTCGGCGGTTGGGTCGCGCTGGCCCAGACCCTCGGCGCGCTGGTCGGAGTGGGCCTCGCCACCGTCGTCGGAGGAGTCGGCGTTGGCTACCTCGCCTGTGCCGGGTTCCTCCTGCTCTCAGTGATCCCGTACCTCGTCCGCAGCGGCGATCAACGCCTGCCATCGAAGCCGCCGCTCGTCTGGCGAGAGTTCGTGAAGAGCTTTTGGGTGAGCCCACGCCGGTACCCGGACTTCGGCTGGGCGTGGCTGACCCGCTTCCTGCTCAACGTAGGCAACGCGCTCGGCACGCTCTACCTGTTCTACTACCTCCAGGACGCGGTCGGGTACGCCGACCCCGACACCGGAGTACTGATTCTCACCGCGATCTACAGCCTCTGCGTGATCCTCACCGCCGTCTGGTCCGGCAGTTGGTCCGACCGGATCGGCCGGCGGAAGATCTTCGTCATCTGGGCCGGGGTCGTGATGGCCGCGGGCGGCATGGTGCTCGCGATCTGGCCGACCTGGATCGCCGCGATCATCGGCGCGGTGATCCTCGGCGCCGGCTTCGGCGTCTACCTGTCCGTCGACTTCGCCCTGCTCACCGAGGTCCTGCCGAACGCCCGCGACCGCGCGAAGGACCTCGGCGTCGTCAACATCGCCAACTCCCTACCCCAGGTGATCGCCCCAGCCATCGCAGCCCCGGTCGTCAAACTCCTCGGCGGCTACCCCGTCCTCTACACATTGGCGGCCGCGGTAACCCTCGCGGGCGCAGTACTGGTGAGGAAAGTGAAGTCGGTCGCGTAGTGCCCGGTGTCCGAGGTTCTTTGGCGCTTGCGGCGCCAAACAACCTCGGACATCGGGCACTAGTCTGCTGACCATGCCGCTGTATTCCTTTGAGGGCGTCAGCCCGACCGTGCACCCGGAAGCCTGGATCGCGCCGACCGCCACCCTGGTCGGGGACGTGGTCGTCGAGAAGGACGCGTCGATCTGGTACGGCGTGGTGATCCGCGCCGATCTCGGCCGGGTGATCATCCGCGAGGGCGCCAACATCCAGGACAACTCGGTGATCCACGTCGGCAGCGGGATCTGCGAGGTCGGCAAGAACGCGACCGTCGGTCACCAGTGCCTCGTCCACGACTGCACGATCGGCGAGCAGGCGCTGATCGGCAACGGCGCGATCGTGCTCGACGGCGCCGTCGTCGGCGCCCGCACCCTGATCGCGGCCGGCGCCACCGTCACACCCGGCTCCGTCATCCCCGAGGAATCGGTCGCCCTCGGCAGCCCGGCCAAGAAGATCATCCCGCTCGAAGGCACCGCCAAGCTCTTCGTGGACCACAACGCCACCGTCTACCACCACCTAGCCCGCCGCCACGCAGCTTCCGCCAAGCAGGTCGGCTAGCCCCCGCCACCACCGGCCCATGCATGTCATCTTTGAGCACCCACCAGTCACCAGCTCGCCAAATTGCCGCCTACCCGGTGCCCAAGGTCACGCCCGCTCGGGGGTGAGCGCTGACTTTGAGCACCCACCAGTCACCAGCTCGGCAAGTTGATGCCTACCCCATGCCCAAGGTCGCGTCCGGCCGGTGATCGCTGACTTTGGGCACCGGGTAGTCACCGGTTCGGCGGCTGTGTGTCGGCTCCGTGCCCAAGGTCGCGTCCGGCCCGGTACGAGCGCTGACTTTGGGCACCGGG
>NZ_AQUZ01000050.1 GCF_000372465.1 Kribbella catacumbae DSM 19601 | reverse complement strand
CAGAACCGGCACTACTTCCTGTCGGTCGGGACACAACGCGAACCCCAGACCCATATCCCAACAGGCTCTACAAGCTGGCGGCGGTCGTAGTGCCCGCCAGCGGCGCCTCTATCGAAGGTGAGTGAGAAGGGCCGCGAAGTCTGCGTGGTTGTACGGGCGGGCGCCGATGAGCGACTGCAGGAGGATGCCATCCAGCGCAGCCACTAACAGGCTCGCCTTGTGGGGATCAGTGGTGAAGTTGCGGGCGATCTGGGTGAGGGGTTCGAGCCAAGCAGCGGCTGCCTCACGAAGCTCGGGTCGGCGTGCCGCGAGCAGATAGAGCTCGTACTCCGCCAGCGTGCGCCCTCGCCGGTAAACCAGACAGTGCTCGATCAGCCGCGCCAGCTCGTCGGCCGGACGGGCGCCCATCTCGTTGACGCGCTCGTACAGTTCCGCCGCGAGATCCTCGGCCGCCCAGGTCAACGCCGCCACCAGCAGATCGTCCAGGGTCGCGAAGTGGTACGTCGTCGACGCCACCGAAACCCCCGCCTCAGCAGCCACCGCCCGATGGCTGACCCCCGCCACCCCATCCCGCTCAATCACCGCCAACGCAGCCGTCAGCAACTCCACCCGCCGCAACCGCCCCCGCACCAGCCGCCCATCCACCATCGCCAGCCTCCATCCACCCCACCACAGCAGCACCGCATTCGCCGCCATCCACGATCCAGCCGAGCGGCGACAGCATCGTCGATGTCGCTCCCAGCTCTGGGCGCTCCCACGATCCGGCCGCCCACCCACCACGCCACCCACACTTTCGGCGGTTAACCCCCGAAAGCGGGGGTTGTCACCCCGGATTCCGGGGTGACAACCCACCAACTCAGGGGTCAACCGCCCAAATGCGGTCCAGGTGAGCGACGGTATCAGGACAGACGTACTGATTGTTTTTGCCCTGGGAAATCGGCTGGTTCCGGTCCGGAGGCCGCCTACGCTTCTAGGCGTGACTGCTCCCGGACAGCCCCCAGCCACTCCCCCGAACGCCCCGATCAGCACCGCCATGCGGCGTGCGCTGAAGCGGGCCGACGACGGCAAGACGCTCGACCCGGCCGAGGTCGAAGTACTGCTGTCCGCCTCCGGCGACGCGCTCGACCAACTGATGTCGACCGCCGCCCGGGTCCGCGACCAAGGGCTGGCCGATGCCGGCCGGAGCGGGATCATCACCTACTCCAAGAAGGTGTTCATCCCGCTCACCCGGTTGTGCCGGGACCGCTGTCACTACTGCACGTTCGCGACCACGCCCGGCCGCGTGCACTCGCCGTACCTGAGTCCCGACGAGGTACTGGAGATCGCCCGTCAGGGTGCCGCTCTCGGTTGCAAGGAGGCGCTGTTCACCCTCGGCGACGCTCCCGAGGATCGCTGGGACGCGGCCAAGACGTGGCTCGAAGAGGCCGGCTACGACAGCACTCTCGACTACGTACGCGCGATGTCGATCCGGGTCCTCGAGGAGACCGGCCTGCTGCCGCACCTCAACCCCGGAGTGATGTCCTGGCAGGACCTCCAGCGACTGAAGCCGGTCGCGCCGAGCATGGGCATGATGCTGGAGACCACCTCGCGTCGGCTGTTCGAGGAGAAGGGGCAGCCGCACTTCGGTTCGCCCGACAAGGACCCGGCGATCCGGCTGCGGGTGCTGGAAGACGCCGGTCGTTCCAACGTGCCGTTCACGAGCGGTCTGCTGATCGGCATCGGCGAGAACCTTGAGGAACGCGCCGACTCGATCTTCGCGCTGCGCCGAATCGCTCGTCAGTACGGCGGAATCCAGGAAGTCATCATCCAGGGCTTCCGGGTGAAGCCGGACACCGCGATGCGCAACGACGCCGACGTACCGCTGGACGAGTGGCTCGCCGCGATCGCCGTCACCCGGGTCGTACTCGGCCCGCGGATGCGCGTCCAGGCTCCGCCGAACCTGGTCGACCTGAACGAGGCCCGCCTGCTGCTCGATGCCGGCGTCGACGACTTCGGTGGCGTCTCGCCGCTGACCCCGGACCACGTGAACCCCGAGCGCCCCTGGCCACAGATCGACGACCTGGCCAAGGTCACCGCGGATGCCGGTTTCGCCTTGCGGGAAAGGCTGACCGCGCACCCGGAGTACCTGCGTGAGCCCTGGCTCGACCCGCGGCTGATCTCGCACGTCGAGGCCCTGGTCGATCCGGAGACCGGGCTGGCCAACGAAGCCGCCTTCCCGAAGGGCCTGCCCTGGCAGGAGCCCGACGGCGGCTGGGACAGCGTCGGCCGCACCGACCTGCACACCGCGATCGACACCGAGGGCCGGCGGACCGAGACCCGCTCGGACTTCGACGCAGCGTACGGCGACTGGGACGTACTGCGAGAAGACGTCAAGAGCCGGGTGGCACCAGAAAGAATTCAAGGAGATGTCAAGGAAGCACTCGCAGCCGCCGAGCGTGATCCCGCTGGGTTGTCCGACGCGCAGGCGTTGACGTTGATGACGGCAACGGGTTCGGCGCTCGACCAGTTGGCGCGGATCGCCGATGAGTTGCGCAAGGCAACGGTCGGCGACGACGTCACCTACGTGGTGAACCGGAACATCAACTTCACCAACGTCTGCTACACCGGCTGCCGGTTCTGCGCCTTCGCGCAGCGCCGCACCGACGCCGACGCCTACTCGCTGTCGATGGACGAGGTCGCCCAGCGCGCCGAGGAGGCCTGGGTGATCGGCGCCACCGAGGTCTGCATGCAGGGCGGTATCCACCCCGACCTGCCCGGTACGGCGTACGCGGACCTCGTCCGTGCGGTCCGCGACCGCGTCCCGGAGATGCACGTGCACGCCTACTCGCCGATGGAAATCGTCAACGGCTCGGTCCGGACCGGCCTGTCGATCGAGGACTTCCTCATCTCGGTCAAGGAGGCCGGCCTGGGCAGCATCCCCGGTACCGCGGCCGAGATCCTCGACGACGACGTGCGCTGGATCCTCACCAAGGGAAAGTTGCCGACGGCAAGCTGGATCGAGGTGATCACGACGGCGCACAAGGTCGGTCTGCCGTCCAGCTCGACGATGATGTACGGCCACGTCGACGCACCGCACCACTGGGTCCAGCACCTGCGCACGATCGCCGCCGTCCAGGACCAGACCGGCGGCTTCACCGAGTTCGTGCTGCTGCCGTTCATCCACACCAACTCGCCGATCTACCTGGCCGGCGTGGCCCGCCCGGGTCCGACGTACGACGAGAACCGCGCCGTACACGCGATGTCGCGGATCATGCTGCACGGCCGGATCGACAACATCCAGTGCTCCTGGGTGAAGCTCGGCACCGACGGCTGCGTGGCGGTCCTCAACGGCGGCGTGAACGACATCGGCGGCACGCTGATGGAGGAGACGATCAGCCGGATGGCCGGTTCGAAGCACGGCTCACGCAAGTCGATCGAGGAACTCACCCAGATGGCCACCGCCGCCGGCCGACCGGCCCGGCAACGCACCACGACGTACGGCGAAGTCCCGCAGACCTCGCACACGGCACTCGAATTGGCCTGATCTACAAGCGTTTCCCGAAGTACTGATCCCCAGAAATCGCATCAGTACTTCGGGAAAAGAAACGCCGGCCATGTCGGGTGTCGGTCACCACCTCACTGGCGACCGGCACCCCGGCGACACGGCCGGCGTTCTGCTTTGCCCCGAGAGGGCGGTTCGGCCCGAAGGAGGGAGGTGCCGCCGTCTCATTCCGTGACCGGCAGGGGAGGTACAGTCCGGTCGCGGACGGGAGATTCGCGGTACCGCCTAGAGCCTGGTTGTCAGCGACCCGTCCGCCGCCGACAACAGAACGCTGTCACGGGGTGGCTCTACGCCGCCACGAGGCCGGTCAAACATTTGCATTGATCTTGGACAAGGCGACGCTCTGTATACAGAACATCACCTTCCGTACTCGCCAGTAGACAAGTTGCCTACCGCAACAACAATCCAACCCTCAATCACCGCGGACCAGCACTGCCGGATCAGCACAGATGGCTGCCTCCGCAGCAAGGATCCGTTGCCCATAGCAACTCGCAACTCCGCGACCCTCGGCCGCCTTGCCCCGCAGCGCCGGGCGAGAGAGACTACTCGGATATGCCAAGGTGATACTTCGATATTCAGGTGGTAGCATAATATCGAAGCAGCCTAGGGGGTATCGAAGTGCTTGTAGCCACAGTAGCTGCTATCGCCGACGAGCAGTGGGGCTTGGTGACAACCGCCCAGGCGCGCACTGCCGGCGTGTCGGCGCAGTCCATGGCACGACTGGCCGAAGACGGCGTACTGGAGCGCGTGACACATGGCGTCTACCGAGTGGTCGGCGCCAGCTCGTCACTGGACGAGCTACGCGCGGCATGGCTCGCACTTGCGCCTGAGCAGCTGGTCGCCGATCGCCTGCGGAATCCGGACGCGGTCCTGTCGCACAGGTCGGCCGCACGGTACCACCAACTGGGCGATCTGGACGCGGACCGGTTCGAGTTCACCGTTGCCGTCCGCAAGCAGTCCAAGAGACCGGACGTACGATTCCACCGCGAAGCACTCGCTCCGAACGACTGGCAGATCACCAGCGGACTCCCGGTCACCACCATCGCCAAGACCATCAGTGACCTGGCCAAAACTCATACCGACGGCGGGCACCTCGGCGGCGTCGTACGCGATGCGATCGCGGTGGCCGCGGTCACCGCCGAGCAGATCAGCTCAGCTCTAGCGCCCTACGCACATCACTACGGACAGCAACTCGGGCACGGCCACGCTCTGCTTGCTAGCCTTCTCGATGAGGCGGGCATCCCCAAGGCCACGCAGCAAGCGGCCCAGCTCGTCGCACCGAGACCATCGCAGGCCGACGCGGCCCTGCTCCACGCACTCGCGCTGATGGATCCACGGATCCCCAGGGATCTCCGCAATCGCGCGGCCCACATGGGACTGTCGACGGCGGAACTCCGGCAGGTACAGACCGCGCTAGGTATCACCGACGAAACAGGTGTCCTGCAGGAAGCGCTGCGCGCAGCCTACGAGGCCCGGGCGCAACTCCTCCACGAGTCGAAGGACCAGACCGGCAGATGAGAGACAAGCCATACGCCACCGCGCGGGAGTTCCGCGTCAGCGCCAACGCACACATGAAGAGGGTCGCCGTGAGCTCCGGGCGGCCACCGCAGGAGATCAACCGCGAGTTCGTCCTGCAACGGTTCCTGGCTCGGATCTTCCAGCACCCGGATGCGCCATGGGTTCTGAAAGGTGGCACCGGACTGCTCGTCAGGCTCCCCCGCGCCCGCTACAGCGATGACGTCGACCTGCTCTATTCGACCGACAACATCGACCTCCGTCTCCCCATCACGGAACTCCACACCGCGGCGGCCCGGCCGTGCGGCAGCGACTTCTTCCGCTTCGAACTCGGCCGGGTCGACGAACGCACAACGGAAGGCGCCGACAAGGCCGTCGCGACAGTCCGCGTCCTGGCCTCCATCGGCACGACGGCGTATCAGCGGTTCAGCATCGATCTGTCGGTCAAGAAGCGATCTGTCACCGCCGCCGACCGGGTGCGGCCCACGCCCGTCATCGTGCTTCCCGGAGTACCAGAACTTCCCGACTTCTTGCTATACCCCTTGGCCGACCAGATCGCCGACAAGGTCTGCCCCGCCATGCTGACTTCGCCTGGTCGGCAGTGGCCGGCTGGCTACCTGAAGGAAGCCGTCAAGGGGGGACTGTCCGCAGAGCTCCATGACCTCGATCAGGCCCTCGGCGTGGCGGGATCCTGCCTCGATCCGCTACTCGGTGGCGAGATCACAGATGGCACTTGGGACATCAGTGAGCAACGCTGGCAGTAGGCCCAGGCCGCAGCACTAGCTAGCACTAGCCGGAGGTCCGGACCAGACCGGATTCGTAGGCGGCGATGACCAGCTGGGCCCGGTCGCGGGCGTCCAGTTTGGTCAGCAACCGGCTTACATAGGTCTTCGCGGTCAGCGGGCTGATCACCAGCTGCTCGGCGAGTTCACCGTTGCTCAGGCCGCGCCCGATCAGCGTCAGCACTTCGCGTTCCCGGCTGGTCAGCGCAGCCAGTGCGCCGGGCGCCGGACCGGCCGGATCTGGTTGTCTCAGCACCCTTTCGATCAGCGCCTGCGTCGCGCCAGGCGACAACAGCGCCTCGCCGCCGGCCACGGTCCGGATGGCGGCCAGCAGGTCCGCGGGTTTGGTGTCCTTGACCAGGAATCCGCTCGCACCCGCCCGCAACGCCGCCACCACGTTGTGGTCGCTCTCGAACGTGGTCAGGATCAGCACCCGTACGCCGCGCAGATCCTCGTCGGCCGCGATCATGCCGGTCGCCGTGATCCCGTCCGTCCCCGGCATCCGGATGTCCATCACTACGACGTCGGCCCGGGTCGACCGGACCAGCTCGACCGCCTCATCGCCGTCGGCCGCTTCACCGACGACGTCCATGTCCGGCGCTGAGCGCACGAGCATCGCGAAGGCGCTCCGGACCAGTCTCTGGTCGTCGGCCAGCACCACCCTGATCATCCTGCTCCCCCGATCGGTATGGTCACCGCGACCCGGAACCCGCCGTACCGGCCGTCACCGGTGACCAGCTGACCACCAACGGATTGCGCCCGCTCGTTCATCCCAGCGATGCCGTAGCCGGCTGTGGTGCCGTTGTCGGACCTGCCACGGCCGTCGTCGGTGACCTCGAGCCGGACCTCCGCCATGTCGTAGTCGAGCACTACCTGAGCCCGTTGAGCGTGTGCGTGCTTCACCACGTTGGTCAAGGCCTCCTGCGCGATCCGGTAGAGGGTGATCTCGACGGCTGCCGACAGCGGTCGGCTGGTGCCGCGGACTCGCAGCTCGACCTGTACTCCGAGGGCTGTGGTGACCGCTACGAGCCGGGCCAGACCATCGAGGTCAGGCGTCGGGTGCCGATCCAGGTCGACCTCGTTGCCCCGCAGTACGTCGAGGGTTGTTCTCAGCTCAGCCAGTACTCCGCTGCTCGCGTCCGCCACTGTGTGCAGCGACTGCGAGATCGGCGCGAGGGTCGGATCGTCGGCGCGCTCGTCGAGCAGGTGAGCGGCGACGCCGGCGTGCGAGTTGATCACGACGATGTGGTGCGCCAGGACGTCGTGCAGGTCGCGCGCGATCCGCAGCCGCTCCTCGGCGACCCGGCGCTCGCTCGTCTCCGCGAGCAAGGCTCGATCCAGGCGCATCGCCTGGCCACCGACCGCGGCGACCGCGAACCAGCCAAGAGGGCTGATCACCTCCGCGCCGATCGATTCGTCCTGAGGGACGCTCGCGGTCACCAGGACTCCGGCGACGCTGATTCCGACCATCGCCAGCGTCGAGACCCGGGAGGTGGTCAGGGAGACCGTGTAGATGAGGACTACGGCTACCGGGAGCATGACTTCGTGCGTGTAGTTCAAGGCGTGGTAGCCCATCTGGACCACTACGCAGCAGAGCAGCGCCTGGATCGGGTAGCGGCGTCTGACAAGAACCGGCATGGTCGCCAGGACGAGCAGGGTGATGCCGAGAGTGTCGAGTTGCCTGCCGTCGAGCCAGTGCTGCGGCAGGGCGAGGACGGCGGCCAGCGGCAGGACGAGCAGCGCCGCGGTCAGCAGCAGGTCGAACCTGCCGATACCCCAGCGCCCCACTCCCACCAAGACCACCGTCCCCATCCCTCAGCTCCGTTCCCCGCCGACCAGCACTGTCCCCACTCCTCAGCTCCGGCCCTCGCCGACCAGCACCGACTCGTCCGCCGGCCCGTCGCCGCCGTCTGGCCCGCTCTTGCCCACCGGCCAGGCTGCTGCCGGTTGTGGGTCGTCCGCGGGGCGACTCGGCCACCAGATCCACCGGCGCAGCCCCACCACCATCGGCGCCAGTAACGCAGGCGCCACCAGCAGAGTCTGCAGCAGAACCCCGACCGCGACCACCACCCCGATCTCCACCATCGGTACGAACGGCAGCGACGCCAGCACCGCGAAGGTTGCCGCCAGCACCAATCCGGCCGACGCGATCACCGGCGCGGTGGCCGTCACGGCCCGCCGGGCGGCGGCCGTAGTACCGAGTTCCTTGCGGTCCTCGGCGATCCGTGCGACCAGGAAGATCGCATAGTCGACGCCGAACGCCACCAGGAAGACGAACACCAGCACCGGCATCGTCGGCTCCACGCCGCCGAACCCGAGCACGTTCTCGAACAGCAGAGATCCAAGCCCCAGCGCCGCGAGATACGACAGCACGACCGCGCCCACGATGAGCAGCGAGGCGACCAAGGACCGGAGCAGCAGGAACAACACCAGCAACACCACCGCGAGTACTAGGGGGATCACCAACTTGGTGTCGGCAGCGCTCGCCTCCTGAACGTCGACGCGCTCCGCCCCTTCGCCACCGACCAGCGCCGCCGGTGGCAGCTCGGCCCGCAGGTGCTTGATCACAGCCGCTTCCTCATCGCTGTCCGGCTGAGCCGCGGGTACGACGCTGACCAGGGACCAGCCGTCGCCCTCCCGATCGGTTTCCGCCGACACCACCTTGTCCGTCGCACGCGCCACAGCGAGCACCTGTCCTACCTGATCGGTGGGCGTGGCAACGGTCAACGGCCGGCCACCCTCGCCCGGGTAGGCCCGGTCCAGCGTCGCGAACCCCGTCACCGACTCCGGGGTCGTGGTGAACGAGTCGGCCTGCCGCAAGTCGGTCGAGAGGCCGAGCACACCGAGCCCTAGTGCACCGAGTGCCAGCGCCGAGACCCCAGCCGACCGCAACGGCCGAGCGAAGACCCACCGCCACCAGTCGCGGCCTGCGGGCGCAGTACTGGCTTGGTGCGGCACTCGAGGCCAGAAGACCTTGCGGCCCAGCGCAGTCAGTACTGCAGGGAACAGCGTGAGCATGGTGAACAGAGTCGCCAGGATCCCCAGCGCGCCGATCACGCCAATCCCTGAGATGTCGTTCATGTCGGCCACGAACAGGCACCCCAGACCGAGGGCGACCGTCGATCCTGACGCGAGGATCGCCGGTCCCACACCCTTCAGCGCGGCGCGCATGGCGGCGTGGACGTCGCTGTGGTGGCGCAGCCGCTCGCGGTACCGCGCGACGATCAGCAGCGCGTAGTCCGTCCCGGCACCGAACACCATCACGATCATGATCGACGAACTCTGCGTGCTCACCGTCAGGTCCAGCGCCCCGGCGACGACCCGGACCAGCGCCATCGACAGGTACGCGGCGGCCCCGACGGTCAGCAGCGGCACCAGCCAGAGGAACGGGCTGCGGTAGGTGATGATCAGCAGGAACGCGACGACGATGACGGTGACGAGCATCAGGGTCGTGTCGATCCCCTCGAACACCGCGTCGATATCCGCCCCGATCGCGGCCGGGCCCGTCACCTCGGCCCGCAGACCACTCGGCCGGTCAGCGGTGACTGCCCGCACCCGCTCAACGAACTTGGCGACCCCTGCGTCGTCCACGCTCGCCGGCTGGCTGACGGCGTACATGAGAGCCGTGCCGTCCTCGGCCGGGACGGGCGGCATGTCGACCTTGAACTCCCGTGCGAGGGTGGCGTGCTGCTGCGTCACCGCCTGCTCGTCCCCGTCGACGAGACCGCCGTCCCGGTGATAGACGACGATCAGTTCGTCGTCCTCGGAGCCCGGTACGCGATCCTCGACCTGATGCACGAGCGTCGACTCCGCACCGCCCGGCAGTTGATCGGTGGCGTCATCGCTCTGCACGTCTCCCAGCCCCGCGGCCAACGGAAACACCGCCACCAGCAACAGCAGCCAGACCCCGACCACACCCCACTTACCCCGCCGCCCAGCCGGCAACGTGAACATGGTGAACCTCCCCTGTCTTTGGACCTCAAACACTGGCCCGACAGGGTGGGGTGAAACGTCCGCCCGGGGTGGACAGTCCGCAGTACTCCCCTGGTTGACAAGTACTACGGTCGCGCGAAGGGCACTAGTACGGGTAGGTGTCGTCCCGGCGGGTGGGGTCCAGGTCCCAGAGGGAGAAGTCGACGACCTTGTGGGACTCCTCGCCGCCGGCTGGGGTCAGGCCGACGGTGTCGTAGTCCTTGGAACCGAGGCCGTCGAGGTAGCCGAGGAGTTCGAAGGCCGAGCGGGCGTCCTCGATGTCGTCGATGACCTCGTCGTTCTGGGCCTCGTCCGCGCGGCTGCGGACGTAAGCGACGAACGCCTCCGGGTCCGTCACCACGAAGTCGTACCGCGCCTGGTAGCTGAGGCGGATCCCGTTCTCCGGGATCAGCGGCTCGTCCAGGTCGTCGAGCTCACCGCGCTCGACCATCTCCCGGTAGTCGGCCGGGTCGTCGAAGTCGTCCGGCCCGAGCGGCAGGTCGTCCAGCTCGTCGGGGTCGTAGGAGTCGATGCCGAGGAAGATGTCACCCCAGCCGCGCTCGTGCACCGCGTCGGCGAGCACCCGGGCCTGGACCCGGACGTTCTCGATCGCCGTGGTGGCCCGCAGATCATGCAGGTCCAGGGCGTCGGCTTGCTCCAGCAAAACCTTCGCCAGTTCGCGGGCGGCCTCGGCGGCCGACGCGGGCTCAATCGGCTCACTCATGCTGCGACGGTACAACCATCGGCACATCGACTGCCGCGCCCGGTACGCCGAACGCGTCCACCAGCTCTCCGGCGTACGGCCGGACGGCGGCACAAAGCTCGTTCACCAGCGCCGTGATCGCCTTCGATCGAGGCCCCGACAACCGCCCGTGCTCGATGTACCAAGCGCGGTCCGCCTCGATCGTCGCGAGCGCGTGCAGGTCGTACAACTCCTTCAGCCGCTCCCGCGCAGTACCTTCCGGCGCAGCCTGTACCGCGGCCAGAAACGCCTCGAGCACCACCCGCTCGACATGCGCGCGGCCGGCCGCGATGACGTGGTCCTGGCAGCGGTTGAACACCTCGAACGCCTCGACCCCGTCGTCGATGCCGCGCTTCAGCCGCCGGGCCACGCCGGCCAGCATGTGCTGCTCGCGGAACCTGAGCATGCCGCAGTGATACGCGTCGTCCCGCAGCCCGGCGTCCGGGTCGGACGTGTCATTGCGATTCGGTACTACGTCCCGCAGCCGCTCGACGACTGTCCGCAGCGCGGTCTTCTCGACTGCGATCTCGACCGCCTGCGCGGCGATGAAGCGGGCCGTCCCGAGCGGATCGAGCTTGCCGAACGACTCCCGGTAGTTGGTCAGCAGCCCTTTCGCGACAAGTTGCAGCAACACCGTGTTGTCGCCCTCGAAGGTGGTGAACACGTCGGTGTCCGCCTTCAGGGTCGCCAGCCGGTTCTCCGCGAGGTACCCGGCGCCGCCGCAGGCCTCGCGGCACATCTGGATCGTCTCGGTCGCGTGCCAGGTGCCGAGCGCCTTCGTACCTGCCGCCTGAGCTTCCAGGGCTCGCTGGTCATGCTCGTCCTTGTCGATCACATCCTCGCCACCGAAGAGCCGGACGAACTCGTCGACCAGCTCGGCCTGCGCGAAGTGCAGCGCATAGGTGCGAGCCAGCAACGGCAGCAGCCGGCGCTGGTGCATCCGGTAGTCGAGCAGCAACGCCTCGTCCGCGCTGCCGGGCGCACCGAACTGGCGGCGGCGGTCGGCGTACCGGATCGCGATCGTCAGAGCGACCTTGCTCGCGTTGATCGCCGCGCCGCCGACGGACACGCGGCCCTGGACGAGGGTGCCGAGCATCGTGAAGAAACGCCGGTCCGGGTTCTCGATCTCGCTCGAGTAGGTGCCCTCGGCATCGACCTGCGCGTAGCGGTCGAGCAGCGCGGTGCGGGGTACGCGGACCTGGTCGAAGACGATCCGGCCGTTGTCGACGCCGTTCAGGCCGAGCTTGGCGCCGCAGTCGGACAGCGTGACGCCGGGCAGGGGCTCGCCGTCCGGAGTACGGATCGGGACGAGTAGGCAGTGGACGCCGTGGCTCTCGCCGCCGACCACCAGTTGGGCGAAGACCGTGGCCATCCGGCCGTGCCGGGCCGCGTTGCCGATGTAGTCCTTGCGCGCGGCCGCGGTCGGGGTGTGCACGACGAACTCTTCGGTCGCCGGATCGTACGTCGCCGTCGTACCGAGCGCCTGGACGTTGGAGCCGTGCCCGGTCTCGGTCATCGCGAAGCAGCCGAGCAGCCGGCCCTCGATCGCGTCGGTCAGGTACTCGTCGTGGTGACGGCTCGTGCCCAGGTGCAGGATCGCGCCCGCGAACAGGCCGAACTGCACACCCGCCTTGACCATCAGCGACAGGTCACCGAAGGCCAGCGTCTCGAACCCGGCGATGAAGCCGCCCAGATCACCCTGCCCGCCGAACTCCTTCGGGAACCCGCGTCCGGTGTGTCCCTCGGCGGTGACCTGCTGCATCACCGCGAGCACCTTGTCCCGGTACTCCGCCCGGCTCAGCTCCAGCCCGGCGTCGAGCAGGTCGGCGTTCGCCGCCAGCCCGTCCCTGACCAGATCCCGCGCCGCCTTGTGCGGTCCGTCCAGATACTCCCGCAGCCCCGTCGTACTCATAGGCCAAACCTATGCCGCCCGGGCCGCGCTGGTCATGACGACGCTCACGTTCGCGGAGGATAAGCCAAACTGGCCTCCTGGATGCGCAACTGCGGCGATATAGTGTCGAATGTGCCGAATTTGCGGATCAGTGAGGCGGCCGCGTTGCTCGGAGTCAGCGATGACACCGTGCGGCGCTGGGTCGAGCAGGGCCGGCTGCCCGCCGTACAGGAGGGTGGCCGACGGGCGATCGCGGGCGCTGAGCTTGCCGCCTTCGCGCAGCAGTTGGCGGAGTCGCCCGAGCCGGGCAACACGACTGCCGCCTCGGCGCGCAACCGCCTGCGCGGCATCGTCACGCGCGTCCTCAAGGACGGCGTGATGGCGCAGGTGGAGATGCAGGCCGGGCCGTTCCGGGTCGTCTCGCTGATGAGCCGGGAAGCGGCGGACGAGCTCGGCCTGGAGCCGGGCGTGGTCGCCGTCGCGTCCATCAAGTCCACTCACGTCGTTGTCGAGATCCCGGAGGCCTGATGTTCCGCCGTACTGTCGCTGTGGCGCTTGCAGCCGTTGCCGCGTCGACCTTGGTGAGCTGTGGTGACGACACCCCGGCGGCCTCTGGTACTACGAGCCTCTCGGGCACGGTCAACGTGTTCGCGGCGGCGTCGCTGACGGGGACCTTCACCCGGCTCGGCAAGGACTTCGAGGCCGCGCATCCGGGCGTCAAGGTGGTCTTCAACTTCGCCGGCAGCTCGGCACTCGCCCAGCAGATCAACCAGGGTGCGCCGGCCGATGTCTTCGCGTCGGCGGCGCCGAAGAACATGGATCAGGTGACCGGCAAGGGCACCGCGACGACGTTCGCGAAGAACAAGCTGGAGATCGCGGTCCCGAAGGGCAACCCGGGCAAGGTCACCGGCCTGAAGGACTTCGCGGACCCGAACCGCAAGATCGCCCTCTGCGCCGAGCAGGTGCCGTGCGGCGCCGCCGCCAAGAAGGTGTTCGAGGCGGCTCACCTGACGCCACAACCAGACAGCCTGGAGCAGGACGTGAAGGCGGCCCTCACCAAGGTCACCCTCGGCGAAGTCGATGCCGCCCTCGTCTACAAGACGGATGTCCTGGCAGCCAAGGACAAGATCGAAGGCATCGACTTCCCCGAAGCCACCCAGGCGATCAACGACTACCCCATCGCCACCCTGACCGACGCCAAAAACCCAGCCACCGCCAAGGCCTTCGTCGACTACGTCCTCTCCCCCGAAGCCAAGACAGTCCTCACCAAAGCCGGCTTCGAAACCCCATGACCCACGCGAGGGGGCCGGCGAGGTGTTGGGTGGGTGAGGTGAGAAGTTGGCTGGGGTGAGGGGGCGGCGGGAGCGGGTTCAGGGGCGGTTGCCTCTGGTCTTGTTGCTGCCTGCGCTGTTGGGGCTTGCGTTTTTGCTTGTGCCGTTGGCTGGGCTGCTGGCTCAGGCGCCTTGGGCGACGTTGCCCTCGCGGCTCTTCAGCGCTGACGTTGGGCAAGCGCTGCGGCTTTCACTGCTCTGTGCCAGTGCGGCGACCGTCATCTGTCTGCTTCTGGGCGTCCCGCTCGCCTGGCTGCTCGCCCGCGCCGAGCTCCCCGGTCGCGGGCTCATCCGCGCGCTCGTGACGGTTCCGCTTGTCCTGCCCCCGGTAGTCGGCGGAGTCGCTCTGCTTCTGGTCCTCGGCCGGCGCGGGCTCATCGGGGAACGCCTGGACCTCTGGTTCGGCTTCTCGCTTCCTTTCACGACGGCCGCGGTGATCGTGGCCGAGGCGTTCGTCGCGATGCCGTTCCTGGTGATCTCGGTGGAAGGCGCCCTGCGCGCAGCCGACCCGCGGTACGAGGAAGCCGCCGCGACCCTGGGTGCCGGTCGCTGGCTGACCTTCCGCCGCGTCACCCTCCCGTCGATCGCGCCGGGGATCGTCGCGGGCGCAGTACTGTGCTGGGCTCGCGCGCTCGGCGAGTTCGGCGCGACCATCACCTTCGCGGGCAATCTCCCAGGCCGGACGACGACCATGCCGTTGGCTGTCTACTTGGCGCTGGAGACCGACCCCGACGTGGCCGTAGTACTGAGCGTCGTCCTGCTGGCCGTGTCAGTCGTCGTCCTCGCCTGCCTGCGGGAACGCTGGATCAGTGGTCTGCGATGACCCTGTACGCCGACCTGCACGTGACCCGCGACGCCTTCCGGCTCGACCTCGAACTCACCGTCGAGCCGGGTGAGGTCGTCGCCCTCCTCGGACCCAACGGAGCCGGCAAGAGCACAGCGATCCGCGCGATCGCCGGGCTGCTTCCGATCACCGAAGGGCGGATCCGGCTCGGTGACGACCTCTGGGACGCCCCGCCGCGCGTCTTCCGGTCGGCGGACCGGCGGCCGATCGGGGTCGTGTTCCAGGACTACTTACTCTTCGACCACTTGAGCGCCTTGGAGAACGTAGCTTTCGGCTTGCGCGCCCGAGGCACCCACAAACGAACAGCACGCGCCGAGGCAGCCCGCTGGCTCGAGACGGTCGGCCTGTCGGAGTACGCGCGAACTCGCCCGCGCTCACTGTCCGGCGGGCAGGCGCAGCGCGTGGCCCTCGTCCGCGCCCTTGCGACCTCGCCCGACTTGCTCCTGCTGGACGAACCGCTCGCGGCACTCGACGCCAGTACGACGTTGCATGTCCGCGCCGAGCTCGGCCAACACCTGAAGCGGTACAACGGCCGCACGCTGCTCGTCACGCACGATCCGCTGGACGCGATGGTGCTCGCCGATCGTCTGGTGATCGTGGAGGACGGGCAGATCGTCCAGGAGGGCGCGCCAACCGAGATCGCCCGGCGACCGCGCACGGAGTACGTGGCTCAACTGGTCGGCCTCAACCTCTACCGCGGTACCGCCGACAGCAACATCGTCGCGCTCGACGGCGGCGGCACGGTGACCATCGCCTCACCATCCCAGGGCGCAGTCTGCGTCGCCTTCCCGCCGTCCGCAGTCAGCCTCTACCCAGAACGCCCAACCGGCACTCCGCGCAACACCTGGCCGATGCAGGTCGCCGGCGTAGAGCAACACGCCCACACCGTACGAGTCCGCCTGACCCCCCACAACGCCCCAGCCCCGGCAACCCTCCTCGCCGACATCACCACAGCAGCAGTAGCCGACCTCCACCTCGCCCCCGGCCAACTACTCCACGCCACCCTCAAGGCCACCGAAATCCAGACGTACCCGGCCTGATTCCCCCCACGCACCTCCTCCGTCGCAGCTCCCGCCGACCCCGGTACGCACCTCCTCCGTCGCCGCTTAGGAAACGGCGTGGTGGCTCGCGTGATCGTCCGCGTACTCCAAACCCGGCTAGTCCGCCGGACCCGATCGGGAATCCGAGGCAAAGAGGCGGGCCTCCGGACCGCCACCACACACCAAGGTGGCCTCGGGCGGGCGTCTACGCCTGCTGGCAGTCGGGGCTCCGGTGATTGGGGGAGGTTGGTGTGTGGTGGGCGTCCGGGCGGCGGACGACGGCCGCTCAGGCTCGGAGCCACTGGCTGCCGCGAACCAAGGCGGCTACGGCTGATGGCGGTCGCGGATCCGGTGATTGGGGAGGTTGCTGTGGTGGCGGTCCGGGGCACGCAGGCGGACGGGTCCGGCGGCTCCCACCCCTGCAGTTCCTACGCCTGAGGGGGTTAACTCCTCGAATGGGGGTTCGCCCCTTGGTCTAGCAGGGGGCTAACCCGCTGAGGAGGGGTTGACCCCACGGTTCGCGGCTGTGTGGGGATGCCAGGGTCGGTCGCCTACCCAGCAGCTCCGGCCAACGGGTGCCGGCGGAGACGCCGCGAGGGCGCGACGCAGGAGCGCGGAATGAAATTGCACCAAGCATGGCCTCAGGCTGGCTCGACATCGCGGGCCGCACCCGGCTGGCAACGCCGGGCGAGCCCTGCGCCCACCCGGCCGTCAGCGCATCTCGACACCTTCGCGGTCAAGCACGGTGACCTCGACCGAGCCGCGACGCAGGAGCGGCGACACCGGGTGGGCGGGAGCGGCGAGGCAGGAGCCGCGGTGGGAAGTGGTCGGTTGCCGAGTGCAACATTTGCGGAGGCGGATACTGGGTGGGACCGCTGGATCCGGTGATGGGAGATGTTGTGGCCGAGCCGAGTACTGAGTGGCGTGAAGTGACTCTTCCTGGGGAGGCTGAGCGGCATCAGCGGCAGGGGGTTGCGTTTGCTGAGATGCAGGGGCACAAGGATGAGAGGTTCGGTACCGGGCGGGCGCTTCATCGCCAGCAGATCGCCGCGTTGAGGGCAACGCTGGAGGTGGCTGCCGACCTCCCGGCGCACGCCAAGCAGGGCATCTTCGCGATCCCGAGCAAGTACGACGTCTGGATCCGGCTGTCCAACGGCGGCTTCAACCGCGCGCCGGACAGCACCCCGGACATCCGTGGCTTCTCCCTCAAGGTGCTCGGCGTCAGCGGGCCCGCCGCGCTCGGTGGTGAGGCGGTCTCGCAGGACTTCGCGATGATCAACCACGAGCGGTTCAGCTCGGCCACCAGCGAGGACTTCACCACCATCGTCACCACCGGCGGCAGCACCCCGGGCAAAATCCTGCTCGGGCTGCTCAAGAACCCCCGCCTGATCCCGAAGCTCAAGCACGTCCAGGCCGCGCTCAAAGAGCCGTTCAGCGGGTTCGCCACCCACGACTTCTTCACCGCGGCCCCGATCGCCTTCGGCCCGTACGCCGTCCGCGTGAAACTCGCCGCGGCCTCCACCGAGGTCAATCCGGCCGCGAGCGACGACTGGGCCGCCGACATCTACCAGCGACTCGACCAGGGCCCACTGAGCTGCGACCTCCAGGTCCAGTTCTTCACCGACGAGCAGCACACCCCGATCGAGGACGCCTCGGTCAACTGGGACGCGCCGTACCTGACCGTCGGCCGGCTCATGATCCCCCGGCAGCACGCCGACGCCGGCTTCGGCGAAGAGGTCGAGGCCGCCACGTTCGACCCCTGGAACGCACTCGTCGACCACCGCCCGCTCGGTGAGGTGATGCGGGCCCGGAAGGTCGCCTACTTCGCCAGCCAGCAGCACCGCTCAGCCAAGTGATCGACCGGCAGCGTTCGCACGATCAAATCCAGCTGAAGTTACGGCCCGTTACGTCACCGGCACGAATTGACATGATGTAACACCGCTTTCACCGCTCAAAGTGATCATCGCGTAACAAAGAGTGGTTACTTACCCATCCGTAGCGTGTGAGTTCTTCACGGTCTAGTCATGACGTCATGCACTACGCCAGCCCTGCTCGCGTTGCCCAAGATGTGCCGGGCAAGCGATGAGAAGGGGGGCGAACCGCCATGGAAAGTTACGAGCTCTACTGCCTGGCCGACCGGCGTTTCTACGAGACCCCGACGAACCGGGGTGCCGAGCATCCGGACTTCGCGCTCTGCACCCGGCCGGTACCGACCGGCTGGCAGCACGTCCCCGGCGATACCTGGATGCACTACGCGCCGGACGGTCTCGAACTGCCGTCCCAAGGCTGGAAGATCCACGTCTCGTCCGGCCTCGAAGACGCCGAGCGCACGCTCGCCGTGGTGTGGGACTACTGCGTTCCCCGCGGCATCGCGTTCAAGTTCCTGCGCAACGAGCCCGTGATGGTGATGGTCAACTCGAAGTCCGCCCCGCGCGGTTCGAGCGGCAAGCTGGTCACCATCTACCCGGCCGACGAGGCGCAACTGGAGCTCGTACTCAAGGAGCTCGACGGCCTCCTGCAGGGAGTCCGCGGCCCTTACATCCTGAGCGATCTCCGGTACGCCGAAGGCCCGCTCTTCGTCCGGTACGGCGCATTCGTCAGCCGCTACTGCCTCAACGAAGGCGGCGAGCGCGCACTCGCCCTCGAGGACGACCGCGGCCGGCTGGTCCCGGACCACCGCTCGCCGACCTTCTCCATGCCGCCGTGGATCACCCTGCCGGCGTTCCTGGAAGCCCATCTGGAAGCGCGCAACGCGGTCACCACCAACGAGCTGGCGTACACGATCGAAAGCGTCATCCAGTTCTCCAACGGCGGCGGCGTCTACCTCGGCCACCACAACGAGACTGGCGCGAAGGTTGTCCTCAAGGAAGGCCGGCCGCTCGCCGGGCTGGACATGAGCGGCCGCGACGCGGTCGCCCGGGTCGGTCACGAGCGCGACATCCTGCAGCGCCTCGAGGGACTCGACGTGGTCCCGAAGGTGCACGACTACTTCGAGCTCGGCGAGCACCACTTCCTGGTCCAGGAGTTCGTCGACGCGAACCCACTGCAGCGCGAACTCGTGCGCCGCTACCCGCTGACCCATCCCGACGCGACCGAAGCCGAACTGGCGGAGTACGCCGAATGGGCCGCGCAGATGGTCACGGACGTCCAGGACGCGGTCGCCCAGCTCCACGGCCGAGGCGTCGTCTTCTGCGACCTCCACCCGGACAACGTCCTCCTGAGTGATGGCGGCCGGATGGTCCTGATCGACTTCGAGGTCGCCACCCTCGTCGAGGAGCAGGCCCGATCGGCACTCGCCCATCCCGGGTACTCCGCTCCCGGCGACCGGCAAGGCCCGGATGTCGACCTCTACGCACTCGCCTGCATCACCCTCGGCCTGTTCGCGCCGCAGACGACGATGTTGCTGAATCTCCATCCTGGCAAGGCTTTCCAGCTCGCCGACATGGTCGCGGAGACCTTTCCGGTGCCGAGGGCAACACTCGACGCGGCTGTCCGCACGATCGTCGGCCCCGATCTGACCAGCGACCCAGAGATGGAATCGCTCGCCCTGCCGGGCCGCGCCGAGTGGACCGACATCCGCGCGGCAATCACGAAAGCAATCGTTGCCAGTGCCACTCCGGACCGCGACGACCGCTTGTTCCCCGGCGACATCGCGCAGTTCCAGCCCGGCGGTGGCACCAACCTGGCCACCGGCGCCGCCGGCATCCTTTACGCACTGGCCAAAACGGGCGCCGGCCGCTTCCCGGAGTACGAGGACTGGCTGCGCAAGCATTCCATCAGCTCCGAGATCGGCCCCGGCCTGTACGACGGACTGCACGGTGTCGCGCACGTACTCAATGAGCTCGGCCACGAGCAGGACGCGCTGGACCTGGTCGAGCGCACACTGGCCGACGAGTTCGAGACCCGTGAGCTCGGGCTGCACTCCGGCCTGGCCGGGATCGGCCTCAACCTGCTGCACTTCACCAGCGAGCCGTCGCTGCGTGCGAAGGCGATCCACGTGATCGACCTGGTCGCGGACCGGCTCGGCGACGTCGACGACGTACCGGAGACGAGTGGTGAGGGAAAGCCGCGGGCCGGGCTCATGTACGGCTCGTCCGGTCCTGCGCTGCTCTTCCTCGAAGCGTACGAGCTGACCGGCGACACGGGCCTGCTCGATCTCGCGGAGATCGCCATCAGGCAGGACCTGCGGCGTTGCCTCCAGACGCCGGACGGCATGCTCCAGGTGAACCAGGGCTGGCGCACACTCCCTTATCTGGAAGAGGGTTCGGTCGGTATCGCCCTCGTCCTGCAACGCTTCCTGCACCGCCGCCCCGACTCGGAGCTGGCCACGGACCTCGAAGCCCTGCGGCGGGTCACCCGCTGCTCGTACTACGTCCAGCCGGGCCTGTTCATGGGTCGTGCCGGTCTCCTGCTCGCCGCTCCCGCACTGGGTGCTGCGTCTGCTGGAGAAGGAGAGCTCGACGACCTGATCCGTGGCCTCGGCTGGCATGCGATGCCGTTCGAAGGCGGACTCGCGTTCCCCGGCAACCAGTTGCTCCGTCTCTCGATGGACCTGGCGACCGGATCGGCCGGCGTCCTGCTGGCCCTGGGTGCCGCGCTGCACGAGCAGCCGGTCACCCTCCCGTTCCTCGGATCTCCCCAGTGGTCCGAGTCCTCATCCCTACCAAGAACATCTGAGGAGGTGTAAACAAATGGCACTTCTCGACCTTCAGGGTCTGGAGACCCCCGGTTACGGCGGTGGCCACCACCACGGTGGTTCCACGCTGACCGTTCTCGGCTGCGGTTCCCACCGTCCGAGCAACCTGAGCCTCGTGCTCTGCCACTGATCGGAGCTATGCCCCAGCTGCGAGGTCTGTGAGTGATGGACCGCAAGGCTGAGGTACCCAGGTTCCGGGGGCCCTGGGTGGGCAGCATTCCCACCCAGGGCCGAACCTGTTTCCCGCCACGGGAGGAGGCATCCGTGCACCACCTCGACCTGAGCTATCCCGACGCCGAGCGTCTGCCGCTTGTGGACCACCTGCACGGGCACGCGATCCCCGATCCGTACCGCTGGCTGGAAGACGCCACCACGCCGGAAACCCAGCAGTGGCAGGCGATCCAGGACCAGCTCTGGCTGAACCACGCGACGACGCTCCCCGGACGGTACAAGCTCCGCAACCGGGTCCGAGCATTGTCCAGCGTCGGCTCGGTCTCCGCACCCGTCTGGCGAGGCGACCGCTGTTTCGTCCTCCGCCGGTCAGCCGGCCAAGAACATCCAGTCCTGTACGCCGATGACGCGCCGCTCGTGGATCCGCAGCAACTCGACCCGACCGGCCGCATCACGCTCGACAGCTGGCAGCCCTCACCCGACGGAGCCCTGCTGGCCTTCCAGATCTCGCGCGGCGGTGACGAGCAGTCGATTTTGCACGTGCTCGACGTCGCCACCGGTCAACTGGTGGACGGCCCGATCGACGGCTGCCGCTACTCCCCCGTCGCCTGGCTTCCGGACGGGAAGTCCTTCTATTACGTGCGATTCCGCCAGCTACTGCGCCACCACCTCGGCCGGCCTGACGATGATCGGCTGCTCACCGACGAAGCGTCGTACGGGTTGGACCTCAGCGCCGACGGGCGCTGGCTGACGATCTCCGCGTCGCGCGGACCGGCCAACGATCTGTGGCTGACGGATCTCCAGCAGGACGGTCCGCCAACCGTCGTGCAGCAAGGCGTCGACGCGATCACCGTGATGTCGGTCAGCCGCGAGGGACGCCTGTACGTCGTGACCACCCGGGACGCTCCCACCGGCAAGATCTGTGTCGGTGATCCCGAGGATCCGCAGGTCTGGCGCGACTTCATCCCGGCCGATCCCGCGGCGCCGCTCAGCAGCCTGGCGATTCTCGACAAGGTGGTGCTCGTCGGCCGGACCAGGAACGCGGTCGGCGAGATCGCGATCCACGACCTGGTCACCGGCCGCCATCTCGGCGAGGTCCCACTCCCCGGCGTCGGCTCAGTCGGTTCGCTGTCGATCCGTCCGGAGGGCGGCCACGAGGTCTGGTTCTCCTACACCGACTCCGTCACCCCCGCAGCCATCTACCAGTACGACGCCACGTCGGCCCGTACGACGTTGTGGTCGCCGCCGCCGGGCGCGATCGGCGTACCGGAGGCCGAGTCGCGTCAGCTCGACTACACCTCGACGGATGGCACCGAGCTCCAGATGCTGATCGTCGCCAAGCCGGGTGAGCACGGGCCGCGACCCACAATCCTCTATGGCTATGGGGGTTTCGGGCAGTCGCTGACGCCGACGTACTCCGCTTTCACGCTGGCCTGGGTCGAGGCCGGCGGCGTGTTCGTGACGGCCAACCTGCGCGGTGGTGGCGAGCGGGGCAACGACTGGCACAAGGCCGGCATGCTCGACCAGAAGCAGAACGTCTTCGACGACTACCTCGCCGCCGCCGAGACGCTGATCACCGAAGGCTGGACAACGCCGGACCAGCTCGCGCTCTGCGGCGAATCGAATGGCGGCCTCCTGGTCGGAGCCGCGATCACCCAACGGCCAGAGCTCTTCGCCGCCGCGGTTTGCTCGGCGCCGCTGCTCGACATGGTCCGCTACGAGCAATTCGGGCTGGGCCAGAGCTGGGTGCCGGAGTTCGGTTCCGCCTCGGATCCCGCGCAGCTGGCGACGCTGTTGTCCTACTCGCCGTACCACCGCGTGCGATCCGGCGTTAAGTATCCGGCCGTGCTGTTCACCGTCTTCGGTGGTGACACCCGCGTAGATCCCTTGCACGCTAGGAAGATGTGCGCGGCGCTGCAACACGCGACCGAAGGCGACCGACCCGTCGTACTGCGCTTCGAGGGCGACTCAGGCCATGCAGGCGGCTCGTCGAGCAAAGGCATCGGCTTGGCGGCCGACATGCTCGCCTTCCTGGCTCATCACACCGGGTTGTCCCGATGACCGCCCTCACCTTCGGAACGGTCGCACGGCACGGCAGAGGCTGGCTGCCGCTGATCGGCCTGACCGCGATGGTCAGCAGCGCGGTCACCCTCGCATTGCCGTCCGTGCTGGGACATTCCGTCGACGCGATCGTGGCCGGAGCCGACTACGGCCGCTGGTTCACGATCGCTGCTGCTCTGATCGTGACCGGCATCATCTGCAGCCTGATCGACACCTTCGCTGGGACAGCCTGCGTCGCCGGGACCACGGCCTGGCTGCGACACCGATTGGTCGGCCAGGTCGTCCGTGGTGGGCCCGAGGGCAGCCGCGAGTTCGACACCGGCGATTTGGTCAGCCGGGTCTCCGGCAACACTTCCGACGCTGCTCAGGCAGGTCCTGCGGCCGTCACCACGGTCGCGGCCATGGCGCCCCCGATCGGCAGTCTGGTCCTTCTCGCTGTCATCGACCCCTGGCTCGCGGTCGCCTTCTTCGGCGGCGTGATCCTCGTCGTCGGAGTGCTCTTCGTCTTCGCCCGCCGGACCGCCGAGATCAGCCTCGCCTACCAGGAGACCCAGGGCCGGATCTCCGCTCTGTTGACCGAATCGCTCACCGGACTCCGCACGATCGCCTCGGCCGGGACGACGGCCCGCGAGGAACGCCGCATCCTCGGCTTCCTGCCCGAGCTCCACAAGCACGGTCTGGAGACCTGGAAGGTCCTGGCCCGGTCTGGCGCCCAGGCCGCGATCGTCGGTCCCTTGGTCCTGGTCGCGGTTCTCGCCGTCGGCGGACTGCAGCTCGTCGACGGCCGGATCACCGCCGGCGAGCTGTTCGCCGCCAGCCAGTACGCCGTACTGGGCGCAGGTCTCGGCGGTCTCACCGGTGTGATCGGCGAGATCGCCCGAGCCCGTGCGGGGGTCCAGCGCGCAGCCGAGGTGTTCGCCATCGACTCGGTCGTGCACGGCACTCTGCCCTTGCCGCCCGGCCCGGGCCGGCTGACGTTCGACGGCGTGACGGTCGCCACGGCGGACGCAGTACTGCTTGAGAATGTGCATCTCGAACTTCCCGGCGGCGCAACGGTCGCTGTGGTTGGGCCCAGTGGAGCTGGCAAGTCAGTCCTTGCATCACTGGCCGCCCGTCTCCGTGATCCTTCCGTCGGTCAGGTGCTGCTCGACGGCGTACCGCTACCGGCGATCAGCCGACAAGCCCTCCGTACTGCGGTCGGCTGCGCCTTCGAACGGCCGACCCTCGTCGGCACGACCGTGGGCGACGCGATCTCGCACGACGCGGTCGGCCCGGTCCGGACCCTGGCCGCTGCCCGCGCGACCCATGCTCACGATTTCGTCAGCCGCCTCCCTGACGGCTACTTCACCCCGTTGCCCAAGGCACCTATGTCCGGTGGCGAGCGGCAACGACTCGGGCTGGCCAGGGCCTGGCCGGCGCAGCGCCTGCTGGTGCTCGACGACGCGACCTCCAGCCTCGACACCGCGACCGAGATGCAGATCAGCAAGACGCTGACCGAGGACCGCCATCGCCGGACCCGCTTGATCGTCACGCACCGAACCGCGACCGCGGCCCGCGCCGACCTCGTCGTGTGGCTGGACGTCGGCCGGGTCCGCGCCGTCGGGCCGCACCAGGAACTGTGGCAGGACGCCTCCTATCGCGAGGTGTTCGGATGAGACGCGAACTCCGCTATGGCGTCGAGGCCCTGCGCAAACGGCCGACCCTGAAGCTGGCCCTGTGGTCGGTGCCGGACATCCTCCCGACCGCCATCTACGGTGTCGCCGTCGCCCACGCCACCGACAACTTTCTCGCCGGCCACGCCTGGCAGGGCATTGCCTGGCTCGGCGGCCTGGTCGCGACGGCCTGTCTCGGCGCCGCCGGCTCCCACCAGGTCTACGGCCGCCTGGGCGACCTGGTCGAGCCACTCCGGGACGACCTCGTACGCCGGGTCGTGGGTGGCGCGCTGCGGACTGGTGACGACGCCGCGGTGGCTCGCTTGAACCGTCAGGTCGAGATCGTCCGGGACACCTTCGCCGGGCTGGTCCTGGTGATCCGGAACTTTGCGGTCACGCTGTTCGGAGTACTGGTTGGGTTGTTGTCGCTGGCGCCTTTGGTGGCGGCGTTCGTCGTACCGCCGTTCCTGGTGGGGTTCGCGTTGTCGCTGGCGGTGCTCGGGATGGCGGCGGATCGGGTGCGGGCGTCTCTGCAGGCCGATGAGGAGTTGGCGACTGCGTCCGGGATGACCTTCGGTGGCGTGCGGGACATTGCTGCCACTGGCGCTGAGGAGTTCGCGGAAAAGCTTGTGGGGCGCCCGATCGAGGCTCAGGCGGCCGCGGAACGGTCACTGGCGAAGGTAGCCGCGCTACGGACGCTTTGCTTTGCGGTCGGCGGCTGGGCGCCTTTGCTGATTCTGCTCGCAGCCGGGCCTTGGCTGGTTGGGCGCGGGATCAGCACAGGCACCTTGCTCGGCGGGCTTACCTACGTGCTGATCGGCCTGCAGCCGGCGCTGAACACGGTGATGGGTGCGCTCGGGGACAGCGGGCTCCGCTACGTCATCACCCTCGGCCGCATCCTCGATTCAGCTGCCCCGGTCGTCACGCCACGTCCGGTCGACGAGGTCAATGGGTACCAGCTTCGCCTGCGTGGCTTGACCTTTGCCTATGGGCCTTCCGCGGATCCTGTGCTCGAAGACCTCGAGTTGACCGTGGCCGAAGGCGAGCACCTGGTCGTGGTCGGTCCCAGCGGCATCGGCAAGTCCACCCTTGCGGGACTCGTCTGCGGGATGCTCGCACCGACCAGTGGCCGGGTGCTGCTCGGCGGCGTACCGCCCAGCGAAGTACCGGTGGAGCGACTGGCCGCGACGCGGGTCCTGATTCCGCAGGAGGCGTATGTCTTCAGTGGGCCGTTGATGGAGAACTTCACCTATCTGTTGCCGGACGCAACGATCTCCGAGGTGACGCAAGCGGTCGAGGCGGTCGGTGCCGCCCGGTTGGTCGAGCGGCTCGGTGGTTTCGGCGCTCGGGTTCGGCCTGATGACCTGTCGGCCGGCGAGCGGCAACTGATCGCGCTGGTCCGGGCCTACCTGTCGCCGGCGCCGCTGGTGGTGCTCGACGAGGCGACCTGTTTCCTCGATCCCGAGGCCGAGCGCCGTGCGGAGGAGGCGTTCGCGGCGCGAGGTGGCACCTTGATCGTGATCGCGCACCGGATCAGCTCCGCACTGCGAGCACGCCGGATCCTCGTCCTGGACGGCAACAAGGCCGCCATCGGCAACCACCCGACGCTGGTCCGGAACTCACCGCTCTACCGCGAACTCCTCGGCCACTGGCAGCCCGGAGGTGATCAGATCCAGCCCGCGTCCTGAGCCTTGCGGATCGCTTCGATCCGGCTGCGCGCACCCGTCTTGGTCAAGATCCGGGACAGGTAGTTCCGCACTGTGCCGGCACTCAGACTGAGTGTCCGGGCGATTTCCTGCGCGGTCGCACCGGTCGTCACCTGCCGCAGTACTTCGCACTCGCGATCGGTGAGCGGATTGTCACCCGCCTTGAGCGCCGCGACCGCGAGCCGGACGTCGACAACCGGCAGCCCTTTGGCCACGTCGCGGACCGCCTCGACCAGCTGGTCGGTCGACGAGTCCGTCGCGATCAGCCCGATTCGGGGAGCCTGCTTGACCAGGGCCAGGCTGGTGGCCGCGATCGCCTCGTGATCGATCAGCACCAGCACGCCGCGGCCGGCCAGCTTGAGGCAGAGGTCCTCGATCCCGATCCGGCCCGGCAGTTGAGGGTCGAGCAGCACGACATGCGGCCGCCGGGCGACTGCCGCCAGGACGTCGTCCGAGCGGTCCAGCTCGGCCACCACGTCGAGATCGTTCTCCCTTGACAACACCGCGGCCAGTGCACCTCGCACCATCGTGCCGCGGTGGCCGAGGACTACTCGGATCACCGCTGCCCCCATCACCCATCGAATCGCCTCATCGCGGGCCGGCCAGTGGTCGGGCCCGTCCCTGGCTCAACGAGCGAACTCGGCCGATGGCACGCGCGAATCCGGTCCGGCGCCTCAAGCAAGCGCTTGTCCACAGAGTGAGAACACCGCCGGGAAACCGTCCGGTCTCAGGCGGGAAACCGTTCTGTTGTTGGGTTTTCGGGACCTTCGAAGTCTGCAAATCTTCGGCCGATCCGCCGATCCCTCTTGCGCTCCGGCGCCTGGTCGAGCACGATGGGCCGGTCACGTCGTTACCGATGCGTGATCATTCGGACGCTGTCTCGTGACCTGCCCGGATGTTCGTCCCCTGCACCCCGGAAGGGAGTGGTACCTCACCAGACTGCGGAGCCCGGTGCGGCCACTGGCCATCCAGCGGCCGGCGATCCGAGCCTCACGCACCTAGGTGACGTCCACCTTCACCTCGCACCGGCCGCACTTGCCCGGGAGCGAGGTTCTCGGGGCAAGTGCGCACGCGGCTGAATCATCCGGGCTGGAGAACTCCGCTCTGCACATTCTGACCCCACCCCACCACCCCGGTCAGGTCACCCAGCTCATGAGGAGCAGAACGCTGATGTCCAAAGCTCGACATGCCCGACCCCGGCGAAGTACCCGCCGAGTAGTCCGGACCCTCTCCATCGCCGGCCTCGGTGCCGGTATCACCGCCGCAGGCGCCGGTGGCGCCTTCGCCGCCGACTACAAGGTCAAGGCCGGCGACACGCTCTCCGAGATCGCCCAGGCCAACGGCCTCGACTGGCACCAGCTGGCCAAGGCGAACAATCTCGAGAACCCGGACCTGATTTTGATCGGTCAGTCCCTGCAGCTCGACGGCGTGACGAAGCCCGCCGTCCGGCAGACCGAGAAGAAGCGGACCTCCCAGCCGACCCGCACGGTCAAGAAGACGACGGTCAAGAAGACCGAGCGCAAGGCCCGTGCAACTCGCTCCGACAACCGGCCCTCCACCGGTAACGGCAGCGTGAGCATGAGCGCAGCGTGGAAGAAGGTCGCCAACTGCGAGTCCAGCGGCAACCCGCGGGCCGTCAGCCCGAACGGCAAGTACTTCGGGCTGTTCCAGTTCGACAAGCAGACGTGGCGCAGCGTCGGCGGTTCCGGCAGCCCGGCCCAGGCGTCGGCAGCCGAGCAGCTCATGCGCGCGAAGAAGCTCTATGCCCAGCGTGGCGCATCCCCGTGGCCGGTTTGCGGCCGCTTCCTGCGCTGACCTTTCTGTCCCGATCGACAGGACATAGTCGGCCTTTCGGCCTGGCGCCACGCTCACGGGAGCGGCAGCCGGGCGCAGTACGGGCACTATGTCCTGTCGGTCGGGACACAATTCAGCGGTTCAGGACCAGCATCTGATCGGCGCCGACCTGGAACTCGTAGGGAACCTTGCGGATCTCGGATCGCACCGGGGACAAGGCTTTCAGCAGGTCTGGTAAGTACAAAACCGGTTCGCCCGCGCCCTGCTGGACGAGCGGGAAGATCCGTACCTCGGACCGGCTGACCCGGACCAGTTCCTTCAGCGCGGCGAGATGCCAGTCCTGGTCGTACTTGTCGGACCAGGTGAAGAGCAGATGCGAGCACAGCACCAGGTCGAACTGCCCGTCCTCGAACGGCAACTCGGGCAGGCTGCCCGCGACGTACCGCTCGGGCGCGATCGACACGTCCTGCAGGAAGCGATCGGCCGCCTCGATCCGCAACTCGTCCTTGCGAGCGGGATCGCCGTACCAGTTCCAGACGAAGCTCGCGGCGTGCTGGTCGACGATCTGCGAACCCGCCGGCAGGCTGCGGCGTACGGTGTCGACGAGTTCCGCGGTGGGCATCTCGTACGCCGGATCGACCGCGACCGCATCGACACCCCGCGCAGCCGCCTCCGCGGTGAAGCTCGCCCCGCCGGCGCAACAGTCGAGCACGGAATCGGGGAGTTCGGACAGGTCGAACATCGCCTCGTACTCGGCGTACGAGCGGGACGTCACCAGCACCTTGGCACTACCTCTCGACGGTTTGTCTCCCGAGCCGGCGGTCGAGAAGAGTGGCCCCGGCTGCCAGAGCCAGGAACAGTAGCGCGACGAACAGACAGTTCAGCAAGACCCTGCCGTAGCCGTGCTCGCCGACATCGACGAAGGGGTACGGGTAGAAGCCCGTTCCTTCGCCGCGGATCAGCGTGAACGCCAACCACAGCAGGGGAAACACGAGCGACCAGGAAACAATCCGTCCATCGGTACGCCGCCGCGGCCCGAAGAACAACCACCCCAGTACGCCGAGCAGCGGGGCGATCGTGTGGACGATGAGGTTCGCGACCCAGGCCCAACCGGACAGATCGTCGATGTCGGCCAGCACCAGGTGGTAGACGATCCCGGTCACCGCGATGCAGAGCACTCCGTTGAGCCGCAGCGTCTTGAACCACGCGCTGTCCTGGTTGCCGGCCTGGAGCGCCAGCAATAGACACGTCCCACCGAGCAGCAGGTTGGACTGGATCGTGAAGAACGAGAAGACATTGAGAACCCGCTCGGGGTTGTCCCTGTAGAAGCCTTCGCCACCGGTGGACGTACCGCTGACGAACAGTTGGATCACTATGCCGAGGACGACCACCGCCGCGGTGACGCCGAACCAGACCCGCCCAGCCTTTGTCATGCTCGCAAATGTACGGCTTTCGGACGGGTCTGGCTGGGAGGTCAGGCGGGTTGCTTCTCCTCGATCTTCTGGTCCTCGTCTTTGTCGATCTCGGTGCTGTAGCTGAACGAGACGAAGCCGTCGATCACCAGCACGAGGGTCCAGATCCACGCCGGGCCGAGCAGAGCGTCGAATCCCTTACCGGACAGCAGCCCGAGAGCGATCATCACGCCGACGCCAACGCCGTACGCGAGCACGTGCCGGTACCAGCCCTGGCGCTCGCGGCGCGCCTTCTCGCGGGTGCCCTTCTTCGGCTTGACCGGTCGCGGCCCACCGGCGAACTTGTACGCCGCCCAGCCGTCGGCCCACTTGAGGCTCTGGTGACCGAAGCCGACGCTGACGCCGATGAAGATCGCGGCCAGCGAGTGCTTGAACGAAGGCTCTCCCCCGGACCGGATGTCGATCACGCTGGCGACCAGCATCACCACGTCGACGAGCGGGACCATCGCGAGCAACACCATGCCCACCCGCGGCAGCCGCAACAGGTACCGCGTCAGCATGCCTGCGGCCAGCAGGACCCAGAAACCGATCTCGCACCCGGCGATCACAGCGAGCAGCACGGGATTCACCCTTCCGTTTATTCAATACGACCGTGTCAATACAACGACTCTAACACGGCCGTGCTAAAAAGGGCAGATGCCAAAGATCGTCGACCACGACGCCCGCCGCGAGGAGATCGCCCAGGCCCTGTGGCGGGTGGTCCGCCGCGACGGCATGCGCGCCGCCTCGGTTCGTACCGTCGCCGCGGAGGCAGGCTGGTCCGCCGGCGCCGTCCGCTACTACTTCCCCGACCAGGACGGGCTGATCGCCTTCGCGATGGACCTGGTCTCCCGCCGGGTCCGGACGAGGATCAGCGCGATCGAGCCCACCGGTACGCCGACCGAGATCGCCCTGCGCTACCTGGAGGAGGTGATCCCGCTGGACGCCGAGCGGCAGGCCGAGTTCGACATCTGGCTCTCCTTCACCGCCCAGGCACAGGCCGACTCCGGCGCGGGCGTCCTGCGCGACCTCCTCACCCAGGTCAATCAGAGCCTGCGCGACCTCTGCGAGTCCTTGCTCGTCAGCCTCTCCCAGACCGGCGCGCTCCGGTCGGATCTGAACCTCGATCGCGAGACCGAACGCCTGCACGCGATCATCGACGGCCTCTCCCTGCACGCGGCCGTCCAGCCGACCGCCAGCACTCCTGATCGCGTCCGAGAGATCCTTCGCGCACACCTGCAAGAACTAGAGCGTTGAAGCAGTTGTCCAGTAGCAAAGAAGATCTGGGTAAGGGCTGACTAAAAGGTTGTCCTGGGTGGCACCATCCCCTACATGGAGACCGAGGGGGTGATCGTCGTCAGCGGGATCATGGCGGCCGGCAAATCCACCGTCTCCCAACTGCTCGCCGAACGCTTCCAGTACGGCGTCCATCTGCGCGGCGACGTGTTCCGCCGGATGATCGTCAGCGGTCAGGCCTCGTCCGCGATCGAGAACGGCGCGGAAGCGCAGAAACAACTCAAGTTGCGCTACCGGCTGGCCTGCCAGGCCGCCGACGGCTACGCGCAGGCCGGCTTCACCGTCGTCCTGCAGGACGTCGTGATCGGTGAACTGCTGCGGGAGTTCCTCGACGGCATCCAGACCCGGCCGCGATACCTGGTCGTGCTCACTCCCCGGCCCGAGGTGATCCACAACCGGCTCGGCTCCGAGCACAGGCACTCGGTCGACGAGCTCGACTACGAGCTGCATGCCTTCAGCCCGCGCCGCGGCCTCTGGCTGGACAATTCCGACCTGTCCCCGAACGAAACCGTCGACGCCATCCTCGGCCGCCTCGACGAAGCCCGCTTCGAGTAGCGGCTCGCCCCAGGTAGTAGACGTCGCTACCCAGGAGTAGTTTGGCTGGATGGCGACCGTGCGGCGTACTTCGTGCAACCTGTGTGAGGCCATCTGCGGCGTGCTCGTGACCGTCGAGGGCGGCCGCGTCACCGACATCCGCGGCGACGAGGCGGACCCGCTGTCCCGCGGACACATCTGCCCGAAGGCGGTGGCGCTACGCGACCTCCAGGAAGACCCAGACCGCCTCACCCAGCCGGTACGGCGTACTGCCACCGGCTGGCAGGAGATGGGCTGGGAGGAGGCCTACACGTACGTCGCCGACCAGCTGAGGTCGGTCCAGAAGGCGCATGGCAAGAACTCGATCGGCGTCTACCTCGGCAACCCGAACGTGCACAGCGTGGGCGCGATGACGCACATGCCGACGCTGGTCCGGCTGCTGAAGACGCGGAACCGGTTCAGCGCGACGTCGGTCGATCAGCTGCCGCACATGCTCGCGTGCCATCTGCTCTACGGGCACCAGTTGATGGTCCCGGTCGCCGACATCGACAGGACGTCGTACCTCCTGATGCTGGGCGCGAACCCGCTCGCGTCCAACGGCAGCATGATGACGGCGCCTGGCTTCGGCCGGCGACTCAAGGAGCTGCAGAAGCGCGGCGGGCGGGTCGTGGTCATCGACCCGCGGCGGACCGAGACGGCAGCTGTGGCGGATGAGCACCACTTCGTCCGGCCGGGCACGGATGCTGCATTCCTGCTGGCCTTGATCCATGAGGTTCTGCGCGACGGATCGGCGAAGCCGGCGCAGTACGTGGATGGTCTTGACGTGGTGGAGTCGGTGACCCGCGAGTGGACGCCCGAGCGCGCGGCTTCCGTGACGGGGATTCCGGCGGAGGACATCCGGCGGATCGCGCGCGAGTTCGCCGCTGCGGAGACCGCCGCTTGTTACGGACGGCTCGGGGTGTCGACGCAGCAGTTCGGCGCGATCTGCCAGTGGGCCGTGCAGGTGCTCAACATCATCACCGGCAACCTCGACCGGCCGGGCGGGTCGATGTTCCCGCGGCCGGCTGTCGACACGCTGCGCGGGATCGGGCGGGGGCACATCGGCGTCTGGAAGAGCCGGGTGCGATCGCTGCCCGAGTTCGGCGGCGAGTTGCCGGCGTCGGTGATGGCTGAGGAGATCTCGACGCCGGGCGATGGGCAGATCCGCGCGATGGTGACGATCGCGGGCAATCCGGTGCTGTCCACGCCCAATGGACGCAAGCTCGACGAGGCGCTGGAAACCCTTGATTTCATGGTCTGCGTCGATCCCTACATCAACGAGACGACCCGGCATGCGGACGTGATCCTGCCGCCGACGCCACCGCTGGAGCGAGAGCATTACGACTTGGCCTTCCACCAACTCGCAGTACGGAACACGGCTCGGTGGAACGACGCAGTACTGCCGCGGCCGTCGGAGTCGCGGCACGACTGGGAGATCTTCCGGGGGCTGGGGCTGGCGTTGTTGCGCGATGCGCCGCGGAGCCGGAAGACGGCTGTCGCGTCGTTGCGTCTGCGGTTGTCGCCTCGCCGCGTGGTCGATCTTGGGTTGCGGATCGGGCCTTATCGGCTGTCGGTCCGGAAGCTGCGGAAGTCTGTCGGCGGCGTGGATCTCGGGCCGTTACAGCCCGCTCTGCCCGGTGGGCTGTACACGAAGTCGAAGCGGATCGATCTTGTACCGGCGTTGATCGTCGATGAGCTGCCGAGTGCTTTTGAGGCTTTGTTCGCCGATCGTGATGGCGATGGGCTGCTGCTGATCGGGCGGCGGCATCTGCGGAGCAACAACTCCTGGATGCACAACTCGGCTCGCTTGGTGAAGGGCAAGCCGCGCCATCAGTTGCTGATGAATCCGGATGATCTGCGCGAGCGGGATCTCAGCGATGGGCAGCTGGTGGAGATCAGCTCTGCTTCGGGCACCGTGTCGGTGGAGGTTGCCTCTAGCAACGACATGATGCCCGGCGTGGTCAGCCTTCCGCACGGCTTCGGGCATGGCAGGCCAGGGGCCAAGCTCTCGGTGGCCAACCAGGTCGCCGGGGCGAGCGCCAACGACGTGACGGATGCGGCTCTCACCGATCACGTGTCAGGCACCGCCGCGCTGAACGGCGTACCGGTGAAGGTCACAGCAGCCCCCGCCGGCTAACCACCGCCCTGCCCCCACCACCCCAAGCGGGGCAAGCCCACTAGTGGTGGGCTTGAACACCATCCGGCGGCCTTGGACAGGGCATACCTTGTCCGAGGTCACCAGGTGGTGTTCGAGGACGCCACTTCCGCGCCGGGATCAGGCGGGTGGCGGCCCCGAGCTGCCGCGTACTACCAGCGCGGGGGTCGAGTAGAGGTGCGACTCCGGCATCGCGCCTTCGAGCAAGCCGAACAGCCGATGCGCGACTTCGGCGCCATAGGCAACGATGTTGTGGCTAATCGCGGTCAGGGTCGGATGCACCAGCCGGCACAGCGTCGAGTCGTCCCAGGCGACCAGCGTGACATCGTCCGGCGAACGGAGCCCGAGACCGTTCACCACCGACAATCCGGCGACGGCCATCAGGTCGTTGTCGTAGATGATCGCCGTCGGCCTCCCTTCGGTCGCCATCAGCTCCCGCGTCGCGGCAGCACCTTCCTCACCGGAGAAGTCGGTATGCAGCACCCGCGCATCCAGCCCCAGCCTCCGGCACACCGCAGCGAACGCCTGATCCCGGATCCAAACATGACCGTGCTCGGGCGGCCCGGCCACCCGGGCGATCGCTTGATGCCCGAGCGACGCGACATGCTCCACCGCGGCGTACATCGCCGTCGTACCGTCGGTCCAGACGCACGCCAGCCCATCGGCCAGCGCCGGATCGCCGACCAGTACCGCGGGCAGTTCCAGCTTGCGCAGCAACGGGATCCGCGGATCGGCGACGCGTAGATCGACCACCACCACGCCATCCACCCGGCGCTCGGCGGCCCACTTGCGGTACGTCGCCATCTCCTCCTCCAGGTCCGGTACGACCTGCAGGGCGAGCGCGTACGACTTCTCACTCAGCACGGACTCCACGCCACCCACGAAGCCCATGTAGAACGGTTCCTCACTCAGGGTCTTGGCGCTCCTCGCGAGCACCAGGCCGAACGTTTCGCTCCGCGCCGCCGACAGCTGCCTGGCCGCCCGGTTGGGCACCCACTCCAGCTCCTCGGCGACCTTGAGCACCCGAGCCCGGGTGGCCTCGGAGACCCCCGGCTGGTTGTTCAGCGCGTACGAAACCGCACCTTTGGAGACGCCGGCCCGTCGGGCAATCTCCTTGATCGTGATTCGGGGCACGGTGGCCTCCTTCGAACGGGCGGTCCGAACCGGGACGGGCGGTCCGGCAGATCCCCATTCTGCGGCCCTTGTGTACTCCCCGTCTCTAGGTAATCGCTTTCCACCACCTAGAGCGACCGTTCAACCAAACCCCCAGAGTCTGACTACAGTTGGTAATCGGCCGCTCACCAAGCGCACGGACCCCGGGATGAGCGGTCGCCCAGCCCATCACGGGGCGGCCCGGGCGCGGACCGCCACGCCCTCAATGGGCCGGGGCGGATCTCCAGGCCATCAGTGGGCGGCAGACGACTGCGGTCGCACGCTCGCCCGGGCGACCGCCGGCCGCAGTACCTCGTCATTGATGACATGGAGCTCCGGCGAACCCCCGGCAAGCGCTTGTCTTCGGGGCGTGAAGGCGGCTCGACTGGTGATTACGGGGTGGTCCGAGGGTGGGTGGCTGGGATAGGCTGCCGCGAGTTACTTAACCGGTTCGGCAAGTCCAGTCCGGGGACTCTCATGGGCAGCGGGAGGCTCCGAAGACGAGGAGAGAAAAACATGGTCGCAGTGGACAATCTGTCCCTACAGCTCTACACGGTCCGGTACAAGCTGGAGGAGGACTTCGACGCCACGCTGGCCCGCATCGCTGAGATCGGGTACCGCAAGGTCGAGCCCTTCGGCGTCGTCGGCCTGGCAAACCAGCTGGCCGAAGCGCTGCCCAAGTACGGTCTGTCGGCTCCCACCACGCACGCCGGGCTGCTCAACGAAGGCAGCAGCCCGATCTTCGAGGTGGCCAAGAAGCTCGGCATCAGCACCGTGATCGACCCGTACGTCGACCCGGCGCGCTGGCAGTCCGCGGACGACATCAAGGCGACGGCCGAGGCGCTGAACAAGGCGGCGGCCGAGGCTGCCGACCACGGCATCACCGTCGGGTACCACAACCACCACTTCGAGCTGGAGTCGGTGATCGACGGCGTCCACGGCCTGGAGATCCTGGCCGACAACCTGTCCGACGAGGTCATCCTCGAGGTCGACACCTACTGGGCCGCGGTCGGCGGCGCCGACGTACCGGCTCTGCTCGGGCGGCTCGGTGAGCGGGTCAAGGCGCTGCACATCAAGGACGGCGACGGCACGCTGAACAACAAGGCCCAGGTGGCGGTCGGCGCCGGCTCCATCGCCGTGAACGACATCCTCGCCGCGTCGCCGGGCACGCTCCGCGTGGTCGAGCTCGACGACTTCGACGGCGAGATCTTCGACGCCGTCGCCGGCAGCTTCGCCTACCTGACCGGGGAGGACGTTGCATGACTGCTGTCGGCGTAGGTGTGATCGGCGCCGGGGTCATCTCCGACGCGTACCTCAAGAGCATGCAGAGTTTCCCCGACCTCAAGGTGGTTGCCATCGGCGACCTTCGCCCGGAGGCGGCGGCCGCGAAGGCGGCGGAGTACGGGATCGAGAGCCACGGCGGGCCGGAAGCGGTCCTCAGCAACCCGGACGTCGAGATCGTGGTCAACCTGACCATCCCGATCGCGCACGTCGAGGTCGCCCTGGCAGCCGTTGCCGCAGGCAAGCATGTGTGGAGCGAGAAGCCGTTCTCGCTCGACCAGGAAAGCGGTCTCAAGCTGCTCGCGACCGCTCAGGACGCGGGACTCCGGCTGGGTTGCGCTCCGGACACCATTCTGGGGCCGGGCCTGCAGCAGTCGCGCCGCATCATCGAGCGCGGTGACATCGGTCAGCCGCTGACCGCGCTGACCCTGATGCAGTCACCGGGCCCGGAATCCTGGCACCCGAACCCGGCCTTCCTCTTCCAGGTGGGCGCCGGCCCGCTGTGGGACATCGGCCCGTACTACCTGACCACGCTGGTGCAGCTGTTCGGCCCGGTCGCGGCCGTCGCCGGGCTGGGCTCGAAGTCGCGGGAGAAGCGCACGATCGGATCCGGCCCGCTGCAGGGCACGGACTTCGACGTGACGGTTCCGACCCACGTCAGCGCGATCGCGCGGTTCGAGTCGGGGCAGTCGTCGCAGAGCACCTTCAGCTTCGAGTCGCCGCTGTCGCGGGGCGGGTTCGTGGAGATCACCGGTACCGAGGCAACGCTCGCGGTTCCGGACCCGAACCAGTTCGACGGCGAGATCAAGATCCGCCGTCCGGGTGCTGAGGACTGGGAGGTCCTAGAGACGACCAAGGCGACGGCCGAGCGCGGTACCGGCGTACTGGAGATGGCGCGGGCGATCCGTGAGGACCGTCCGCACCGGGCCACTGGCGCGCTGGCGTTCCACGTTGTCGACGTGATGGCCTCCATCACCGAGTCGATCGACACCGGCACGTTCGTCGATGTCACCAGCACCGTCGAGGTCCCCGCCGTCCTGCCGGACGACTGGGATGTCAACGCCTCGACCATCTGATGACGGAAACTCTCCTGGATCCCCGGCGGACCATCGTGTTCGCCGGGGACTCCGTCACCGACTGCGGCCGCCGGAGCGATCCGGCGGGCCTCGGCGACGGCTACGTCAAGAACCTGTACGACGCCTTCGGCCCGCAACGGCCGCGGATCGTCAACGCCGGCATCTCCGGACACCGGGCGTTCGACCTCGCGGCGCGCTGGCAGACCGATGTCGTCGCGCACGAGCCGGACCTCGTCTCGGTGCTGATCGGCATCAACGACACCTGGCGCCGGTACGACGAGGACGACGCGACCTCGGCCGAGTCGTTCGAGCGGTCGTACCGCGAGCTGCTCGAACCAGTCCGGGCCAAGCAGCTCGTCCTGGTCGAGCCGTTCCTCCTGGCGGTGAAGGATGAGCAGCACGCCTGGCGTGAGGATCTCGATCCCAAGATCGACGTCGTACGGCGCCTGGCTGCGGAGTACGGCGCGCTCCTGGTCGCGGCCGACGTCGAGTTCAACCGCCAGGCGGAGTCGGTGGGCGCGACAACGCTCGCCGACGATGGTGTCCACCCGACCGCGGCTGGGCATCAGCTGCTCGCTGAGTTGTGGCGCCGGACGGTCCTGAGTAGGTGACGGACGGGGGCGACGATGTGCGCCCCCTGTCCTTCCTAACTAAGTCTATCCGGGCGGCTGCTCTCGGTGGCCGAGTTGTCCACAGGGTCGCCGCGTTGTGCACCAGTAGGGTTACTGAACCGGTCAAGTGTTTCGTTGTGAAAGAGGGAATCGTCTGTGACTTCGACGCTCAGGACTGTTTTGTTGACCTCCGACGGCGGGGTCGCCTGGACTGTGCGGGCCGTGGATGGGCCGGTGCCCGATCGGAACAGCGCGTTGCTGGCGGCGCCGGTGGCGGCGACTGTGCCGGGTGAGGTGCATACGGATCTGCTGGCGGCCGGAGTGATTCCTGATCCGTTTGACGGGGACAACGAGGGCAAGCTGGCCTGGATCGGCAAGAGCAGCTGGCGTTACCAGACCGTCTTCGACTGGGAGCCGGACGACCACGCGGTTCAGGAACTCGTTGCTGACGGCCTCGACACGGCGGCGCGGGTCACGCTCAACGGGGTCGAGGTCGGGCGGACCTGCAACCAGCACCGGTCGTACCGGTTCGCGGCCAGCGGGCTGCTGGTGGCCGGGAGCAACGAGTTGGTGGTCGAGTTCGAGTCGCCGGTCGGCACGGCCAACCGGCTGCGGGAGGAATCCGGGCTCTGGCCGCACACGAATCTCCATCCCTACAACGCGATCCGCAAGATGGCGAGCAACTTCGGCTGGGACTGGGGAATCGACGTCGCCACCGTCGGTATCTGGCGGGCGATCCGGATCGAGTCGTGGACCGGCGTACGGATCGACTCGGTTCGCCCGTTGGCCGGGCTCGACCGCGACCGCGGCGTACTGGATAGTCGCGTCGCCCTTGCCTGGCCGGACGGCGCCACCGAGGACGCCACCATCACGGTCGAGCTCGGCGGCACCACCACGCAGATGACCGTTGCTGCAGGCACCCAAGACGTCGGCGTCACGTCGACGATCGACGCGGTGGAGCTCTGGTGGCCGCGCGGGTACGGCGACCAGCCGCTGTACGACGTGCGCATCTCCGTGGCGGCCGGCGAGCAAAGCGACGACTGGCAAGGCCGAGTCGGCTTCCGGACCATCACCATGAACGTTGCCCCGGACAAGGATGGCGGCCCGTTCATCCTGTCCGTCAACGACCGGCCGATCTACGTGCGCGGCGCCAACTGGATCCCCGACGACGCCTTCGTCACCCGGCTCAACCGCGAGAGCTACGAGCGCAGCATCCGCGATGCGATCGACGCGAACATGAACCTGCTCCGCGTCTGGGGCGGCGGCATCTACGAGAGCGACGACTTCTACGACGTCTGCGACGAGCTGGGCGTACTCGTCTGGCAGGACTTCCTCTTCGCCTGCGCGGCGTACTCCGAGGAGGAGCCGCTCCGCGGTGAGGTCGAGGCCGAAGCCCGCGAAGCCGTCACCCGGCTCAGCCAGCACGCCAGCCTCGCGCTCTGGAACGGCAATAACGAGAACCTCTGGGGGTACGTCGAGTGGGGCTGGCGCGAGCCGCTGGCCGGCCGGAGCTGGGGTGAGGGCTACTACCTCGACCTCCTCCCCCGGATCGTCGCCGAACTCGACCCGCGGACGCCGTACTCGGCCGGCAGCCCGTTCTCCTACGACCGCTACATTCACCCGAACGACGAGCGCAACGGCACGATGCACATCTGGGATGTGTGGAACCAGGTCGATTACTCGACCTACCGGAAGTACAAGCCACGCTTCGTCGCTGAGTTCGGGTTCCAGGGGCCGCCGGCCTGGTCGACGCTGACCTCGGTCGTGCACGACGAGCCGCTGGATCCGTACGGCGAGCAGATGCTCGTGCACCAGAAGGCCTTCGAGGGCAACCTCAAGCTCGAGCGAGGTCTGGGCGATCACCTGCCGAAGTGGCAGACGATGGACGACTGGCACTGGACGACACAGCTCAACCAGGCCAGGGCGATTGCCTATGGCATCGAGCACTTCCGCAGCCTGTTCCCGATGAACACCGGCGCGATCGTCTGGCAACTCAACGACAACTGGCCGGTCGTCTCCTGGGCCGCCGTCGATGGACACGGTATCCGGAAGCCTTTGTGGCACGCCTTGAAGCGCGTGTACGCCGACCGGCTGTTGACCGTCCAGCCACGTGAGGACGGGCCGGTAGTTGCCGCGCACAACGACACGGATGTTGCCTGGAGCACCGAAGTGACGGTCTCCCGGCGCAGCACGGCCATGGGCGGCGAGGTCCTGGCAAGCGAAACCTTCGCACTGGAGGTCCCAGCTCGCGACGCCGTCCTCAACTCCCTACCGGAGTCGGTCGCCACCCCTGGCAACCCGTCGACGGAATACGTCGAGATCAAGGGCGCGGACGGCAGTACGGCGTACCACTACTTCGTCGAGGACACCTCACTACAACTCCACCCTGACGCCTACTCGGCCGAGGTCACCCAGACGACCAACGGCTACGACGTAACCGTGACGGCAACCGCCCTCGCCAAGGATCTGGCGTTGTTCCCCGACCGCCTGGACGCCGGCGCCCGAGTAGACACCTGCCTGATCACCCTCACCGCAGGCGAGTCCCACACCTTCCACGTCACCAACACAACCACTCCAACAACCCCACTCACCAAGCCGGTACTCCGCTCGGCAAACGACCTACTGGCCTAAGCATCTCGAGGTGCGAGCAACCCGGGGTCAGTCACGACCGGGCATCAGGACAGCGAGAGCATTGCGGCGACACGCATCGGCCAGCCGGTCGTCGTAGGTGACGACAAGATCGGCATCGGTCAGCACGGCAGTCGCCAGGTGGATTGCATCCAGACTGCGCAGGATCAGCGGCTCGATCCGGCGAGCCACGCTGATGACGTCCGCAGTCATTGCACGTTCGTCAATTCCAGCCAACGCTGCCTCGATCAGGTCGCCCGCGCCGGCCGCCGGCTTCACCCGGGCAAGTACTGCCCGGGAGACCTCGACCCAGGCAAGTGACGACGAGGCGAGAAGGTCCGCCCGCTGGTAGTGCTCCTCCAGGAAATCCTCCAGCGCGGCGGATTCCGCTTCGGCGAGCACCCTCTTGATCAGAGCACTGCTGTCCACATAGACATGCATCAGAAGCGGTCATCCCGATCGAGCAACTCCAGGCTGTCAACACCCTTCGGAAGCCGAATCCGCGGGGTCGCCCTCCGGTAGGCCACCCTCGCGGGGGTCACCACATGTGCCGCCCTCGCACGGTCACGGTCGCTAACGGGCACGTCGCCATCGCCGACCAGGTGAAGGTGACGGACGACAGCCTCCCGCAGGATCTCTTGCTGCGACTTGCCGGTGCGGTCAGCCTCAGCTTGGAGCGCCGACGTCATCTCGGGGGTGAGTCTCAAGTTCACAGCCATGCCTCGATGGTACCGCAAGTGGGACCACGAATGGTACCGCTAGGGGCGTAGTGCCTCGAGGTGGGTTTTCAGGAGGTGGAGTTGGCGTTTGTGGGAGAAAGCGCGGGGGTCGAAGAGGGCCTGTACTACTAGGCCGTGGGTGAAGGCTGCCAGGGAGGCGACCAGGTCGTCGGGGTTGCCTGGTGGTAGGTCGTTGTCTTGTTGGGCCTGTTCGACCAGGGGTTTGAGGCGGGCTCGCCAGCGTTTGTAGCGGGCCTTTTCCAAGGCGTGCAGGGCGGGGTCCGCCAGGGCTACGTCCCAGGAACTGACCCAGACTCGGTTGATCTCGGTTCCCTCGGGATTCAGGGGCAGTACGCCGGCCAGCGCCTGCTGGAGGGCTGCGAGTCCGCGGAGACCTTCGATCGAGGGGACCAGCTCGCGGGTGCGCGCCTCCGCGAGTTCCAGGGCGTGCACGATCAGCGCCTGCTTGGAGGGGAAGTAGTGCGTCACCAAGCCTGTCGTCGCGCCCATCTCCGTCGCGACCGCGCGGAGGGTCAGGCCGCCGAAACCCTCCGTGGCCAGGACGCGCCAGACCGCGGCGGAGACGTCTCGTCGTCGGGCCTCGTGATCTACCTTTGCCGGCATCGTCCTATAGTAGATACCTAACACTTGTTATGTACGCCGGGGAGGCAGCAATGTTGTTCGGAGCGAAGCTCACCGAGACCGCCGAGCTGAGGTCGCTGGAGCCGTGGCAGGCGGCCGAGTTCCTGGCGCATATCGACAAGGCCCGCGCCAACATCGAGACCTACATCCCGTGGGCCGAGGTCGTCGTCGACGAGGAGAGCGCGCGGAACTTCCTGCAGCGGTACGCCGATCGCCAGGCGGCCGACGGCGGCCGGATCTACGGCATCTGGCTGGACAGCGAACTCGTCGGTGGACTGCTGTTCCGCATCTTCGAGGCGGGCTGGGGCAGCTGCGAGCTCGGCGTCTGGCTGGCTGCCGAGGCCGAGGGACACGGGTTGATGACCCGGTCCGCCCAGCTGCTGATCGACTGGGCGATCGGCACCCGCGGCATGAACCGGGTCGAGTGGCGCTGCGTACCGGCCAACACCCGCAGTGCCGCGGTGGCGAAGCGGCTGGGGATGTCGCACGAGGGCACGCTGCGGCAGGCGTTCCCGTACCACGGCGAGATCCACGACATCCAGGTCTGGGCGATCGTGCGGGACGAGTGGGAGCACCGCGCCTGGGCCTGACGACCCCGCCTGACGGGCATAATCGGGGCTCGTGACTGCTCACTGGGGGATCAGGATCGCCGCGCTCGCCGCGGCCGCGTCCGTAGTACTGGCCGGTTGTGGAGACACCGCGGCACCCCCAGGCACAGCAGCCGGTACTCCGACGCTCGGCGACCCCAGCCGGACGGCCAGCCCACCACCCAGCACTACGCCGAAGCCGACGCCCAACAGGCCGACACCGACACCGACACCCAGCAAGCCGCCCGCCAAGACCGCACGCCCAGGCGAGTCGCACGAGACCAACCTGATGCCGGTCATCCAGCACGGCCCGCGGGACAAGAAGCGGGTCGCACTGACCTTCGACGCCGACCTCACCGCGTTGATGCGGAAGCGCCTCCAGCACGGCAAGGTCAAGTCGTACTACAACGAGCCCCTGATCACCGAGCTGCGCAAGCATCGCGTGCCGGCCACCCTGTTCCTCACCGGCATGTGGATGGAGCAGTACCCCGACCGCACTCGCGAGCTGGCCGCCGACCCGCTGTTCGAGCTCGGCACCCACAGCTACGCCCACAAGGGCTTCACCAAGCACTGCTACACCCTCGGCACCGTCCCCCGAGCCGAAATGCTCGCCGACGTACGCCGGGCCGTAGTACTGCTGGACCAGCTCGACTCGCACGCCACCAGGTGGTTCCGCTTCCCCGGCGGCTGCTACGACGGAACAGCACTGCATGAGCTCGCCCCGGCCGGCGTCACCGCTGTCGGCCTCGACGTGCCGGGCGCCGACGGCTTCGCCAAGTCCCCGCAGCGGATCGTCAAGCAGGTCATGTCGCAGGTCCAGAACGGCTCGATCGTCGTCCTGCACCTGCACGGCGGCGACAACGCGCCGTACACCGACGAAGCGATCACCCCGATCATCACCGGCCTGCGCGCCCGCGGCTTCGAGTTCGTCACCGTTTCCCAACTGATGGGCGGGTAGCCCGGACCGCCACCACTCACAAACCTCTCGCCCCGCTGGCGGCTGAGCGTGGCGGCGCGCTCCGAGACGCCGGAACCGCGACTTGGTGTGTGGTGGCGGTCCGGGGACCCATGGGATGGCACTCTGGGGGGACGATGACGACGACAACTGATTCGCGGTCCCGTGGGCGGAGCCTGCGGCGGGACGCGCTGGGGTTGGGCACGTCCACCGCGATCGGGATCTCCTCCTCCGCGCCCGCCTACTCACTGGCAGTGGCCGTCGGGCTCCTGGTCGTGTACGTCGGCGCCGCCACTCCCCTGGTGCTCGCGCTCAGCGCGGTGCCGGTCATCCTGGTCGCACTCTGCTTCCGCGAGCTGAACAGGGCCGAGCCCGACTGCGGTACGACGTTCCCGTGGACGGAGAAGGCGTTCGGCCTCGGTGTCGGCCGCATGGTCGGGTGGACCACGGTGATGGCGTGTGTGCTCGTCATGAGCAACCTCGCCCAGGTCGCCTCTGTCTACACCTACGTGCTGTTCGGCCTGGACGGCGCCGCCGACTCCCGCCTGGCGCAAGCCGGTCTGGGCGCGGTGTTCATCATCGTGATGGCAGCACTCGCCTACCGCGGCATCCAGATCGCCGCCTGGACCCAGACGATCCTGCTGACCGTCGAGGTCGTCGCGCTGGTCTGGTTCGCGATCAACGCCTTCTTCGAGGCCGGCACGCTCAGCATCCCGATGTTCTCGTCCACCGGCCAGGGAGCGTGGGCGACCGGAGTACTGATCGCCGTGTTCCTCTACTGGGGCTGGGACTCGTCCTTCAGCGTCAACGAGGAGACCCGCAACCCCCGCCGCACTCCGGCCATCGCAGCACTCATCGCCAACGGCTTCCTGCTCGTCCTGTACGCCGTAGTCGCGTGGTCAGCCGTCGCGTACGCGGGAGTCGGCCCGCTGGACGAGATCGCGGATGACGACTTCTTCTCCGTCCTGAGCAACGACCTGCTCGGTACTGCGGGCGGCAAGGTCCTGGTGGGAGCCGTACTGGTCTCCGCCCTCGCCTCGACCCAGACGACGATCCTGCCGACGGCCCGGACGATGCTGTCGATGGCCCGGCGAGACGCGTTCCCCGGGCAGTTCGCGCGGATCTCCACTCGTTTCCACACGCCGAGCGTGTCCACCTGGGTCTTCGCCGGAGCCAGTCTGGTCATCTACGTGACGCTCGTCCTCATCTCGGACGCAATACTGGCCGACGCCGTGGGAGCCGTCTCGGTGCTCGTGTCGCTCTACTACCTGGCCACTGCGCTCGCAGTACCGGTGTACTTCAGTGGGGCGATCCGGGGCCGAGTGCTGCAGCGGGCAGTCATCCCGTTGCTCGCCGCCGGTTGCTTCGTCGTAGTACTCGTTCTGGCCGTCTCGGACGTCGGTACCGGGCCGCTAGTTGTCGTGGGTGTCACGATGGTGGTGGGCGCGTTGATCATGTTCTCGATGAAGCCGCCCGCCGAGGGGGAGGGCAGGCCATGACGCAAGCACGCAGACGGATGCGGAGCGTAGGCATCAGCCTGGGACTGACCGCGCTGGTCGCCGCATCACTGACCGGCTGCAGCAATGACGACGACGACAAGGCGGACTACGCCGCGATCTGTGTCGACCCACAGACCGAGCAGCGCACCGGGGACGAGAACTGCAAGGACGAGCGCGAGTACCACGGCTCCGGGGCGGGCTTCTTCTGGTTCTACATGGCCACTCGCGGCGGCGGCCTCGTGCCTCCGATCGGCGGCCGCTACAACACCGCCAGCGGCACCTACAGCGCCTCCGGCCTGCGCAACTCCTCCGGCGGTACTGCGACCATCCAGCGTGGCGGGCTCGACACCAAGGGCGGCAACATCGGCACCATCGCCCGTGGCGGTTTCGGCAAGGCAGGCAAGGGGAGCTCTGGCGGTTGATGTGGCGGCACTCGATCAAGCCCCGCCCGGGCTGGAAGGACAAGGTCGTCGAGCAAGGCCTGGTCTTCCCGATGACGGACCTGCCTGACGGCAGCCAGACGCCGTACTGGAACGAGAGCGCCTGGTACGAGGTGACGATGGACGAGGTACTGCACCTCGAACGCGTCACCGAGGAGCTCTACGAGATGTGCAAGCACGCCGCCTCGGTGATGGCGTCCGGTGACCGCTTCAGCGACTCACAGCTCGGGCTGGCGTCCGGGACGCTGCCGATGGTCCGGGAGTCGCTGAAACGCGACGACCCGTCGGTGTACGCGCGGTTCGACCTGGTCTGGAACGGGGTCGAGCCGAAGATGCTGGAGATCAACGGCGACACCCCGACCGGGCTGGTGGAGTCGGCGGTGATCCAGTGGAACTGGCTGGAGGACGTCTTCCCCGACGCGGACCAGTGGAACTCGGTGCACGACCGGCTGGTCAAGTGGTGGAGCGAGCGGCGCGCGGCCGGGACGTTCCCGGGTAACGAGGCGCACTTCTTCAACTCGGCCGCCGAGACCACCGGCGAAGAGGCGATGACGGTGGCCTATCTGCGCGACACGGCGGCGATGGCCGGGCTGGCGACGTACGGGCATGAGATCGAGGACCTCGGCTGGGAGTCGGAGCAGCGCGCGTTCGTGGACTGGGGCGGGCGCAAGATCCGGACGGCGTTCAAGCTCTACCCGTGGGAGGACATGCTCGACGACCAGTTCGGCCGGTACATCCTGTCCGGGCTGGAACGCGAGCCGGTGCAGTGGATCGAGCCGATCTGGAAGACGATGCTGTCCACCAAGGCGATCCTGCCGGTGCTGTGGGAGCTCTACCCCGACCACCCGAACCTGCTGCCGGCGTACTTCGGTTCGCCGGGTGACCTGCTCGAGTGGGTGGCCAAGCCGCTGCACGGGCGCGAGGGCAGCAACATCAGGATCCACACCATCGCCACCACCGAGGACGACGTCCACGACGGTCCGTACGACACCGACACGATGGTCTACCAGGAGTTGAGTCCGCTGCCGTCGTACGAGGGCAACCGGGCGGTGATCGGCAGCTGGATCGTCGACGGCGTCGCGGCCGGCATGATGGTCCGCGAGTCCGACGGCCCGGTCACCGACTACTACGCCCGCTTCGTCCCGCACGCCATCGGCACCGAGGCCAGGCCGGACCAGGAGACCATCCAGAAGTGGCTTCAGGAGTAGCCCGCCAAGCCTATATGGTGGGCAACTGATCACCGTCTGCGGACAGAGACGTCCTGACGGGATGGGCGAGAAGTGGGGTGACGATGCGAGCGGGACTGCTGCGCAGAGTAACGCTCAGGTTCGGGATGCTGGCGCTGGCCTGCGCCGTACTGTTTGCCGTCGTGGCTGTTCCAGCCGGACGAGGCGAACGGGTCGGGCCCGCCGTGGCGTCCAGCAGCGGAATCGGCGGTGGACACGGCTCGGGGCAGCCGGTCGTCTGGCAGCAGAAGGGCAAGAGGATCTCGCCGGACGAGCAGGTCAGGCGGGTTCGCCGCGAGGACGGGATCGTGATGTTCGGTGACAGCATCTCCGTCCAGGACGGCGAGGCGCTGGCGAAGCTCCTGGCGAGCAGGACCGGGGACAGTCTCGCGACGCACAACTGGTCCGCCCGGCCGACCGGGCCGGCGGTCGACGCGGTCCAGCAGTGGTCCGACGACTTCGGTCTTCCCCGCCGGATCTTGATCTGTCTCGGCTCCAACGACATCTTCGAACCATCGGGTTTCGTGGAGCAGGTCGACCGGGTGATGCGGATCGCCGGCCCGGACCGAACGGTGTTCTGGGTGAACATCTACGTCGCCCGCACCAAGCAGCCCGCGGCCGTGCGGCTCGCGGATCAACAGAACAGCCAGTGGCTCAACGCCCAGCTGGCGGCCGCCCAGCGACGGTACCCGAACCTGCGCATCGTGCCCTGGGCCGAGTTCCTCGCCGCGGAACCACAACGGCCCACAACTCTCCTGCGGGACGGCGTCCACCCCTCGGTCCCGGTCGGCCAGAAGGCCCGCAACGCCCTCATCATCGACACCATCCGGCGCGGCTGAGCGGGCTCAGTCCACCGCGATGGCGAGGTACTTGAGCTCCAGGTACTCGTCGATGCCGACGGTGCCGCCCTCGCGGCCGAGGCCGGACTGCTTGACGCCGCCGAACGGGGCGGCCGGGTTGGAGACGATGCCCTGGTTCAGGCCGATCATGCCGGTCTCGAGCTTCTCGCTGACCCGCAGCGCACGGCTGAGATCGCTGGTGAACAGATAGGAGACCAGGCCGAACTCGGTGTCGTTGGCCATCGCGACCGCCTCGTCCTCGTCCTCGAACGCGGTCAGCGGGGCGACCGGGCCGAAGATCTCCTCCTTCTGCAACCGGGCCGACTTCGGTACGCCGGTCAGCACGGTCGGCGGGTAGAAGTATCCGTTGCCCTCAGCAACCGTTCCGCCAGTCAGTACTTCGGCGCCCTGGGCAACGGCGTCGTCGACCAGGTCCTTCACCTTGGCACGCTGTTTCGCGTCGATCAACGGGCCCAGCTCGACGCCGTCCTCGGTACCGCGGCCGACCTTCAGCGCGGACATCCGCTCGGTCAGCTTCGCGGCGAACTCGTCGAGCACGGACGAGTGCACGTAGATCCGGTTCGCCGCGGTACAGGCCTCGCCGCCGTTGCGCATCTTGGCCAGCATCGCGCCGTCGACGGCCTTGTCGAGATCGGCGTCGGCGAAGACCAGGAACGGTGCGTTCCCGCCGAGCTCCATGCTGGTCCGCAGTACCTTCTCGGCGGCCTGCTCGATCAGCTTCACGCCGACCCCGGTCGAGCCGGTGAACGACAGCTTGCGGGCGCGGCCGTCGCGGATCAGCGGCTCCATCACCCCACCGGCATCGTGCGTGGTGACCACGTTCAGCACGCCGGGCGGCAGACCCGCCTCCGTCATCAGCTCGGCCAGCTTCAGCATCGACAGCGGCGTCTGTGCGGCCGGCTTGATCACCATCGTGCAGCCGGCAGCGACCGCCGGGCCGATCTTGCGGGCGCCCATCGCGGCCGGGAAGTTCCACGGAGTGATCAGCAGGCAAGGCCCGACCGGCTGCCGCATCACCACGAGCCGGCCCTTGCCGTTCGGCGCGACCTGGTAGCCGCCCTCGATCCGGACCGCCTCCTCGGCGAACCAGCGGAAGAACTCGGCCCCGTACGCGATCTCGCCCTTCGACTCCGCGACCGGCTTGCCCATCTCCAGCGTCATCAGCAGCGCCAGTTCGTCGGCCCGCTCGGTCATCAGCTCGTAGGTCCGCCGGAGGATCTCGGCGCGCTCCCGGGGAGCAGTGGCGGCCCAGTCGGCTTGCGCTGCGACGGCGGCGTCCAGTGCAGCCACCCCGTCCGCAGGACTCGCGTCCGCCACGTCGCACAGCGTCGTACCGGTGGCCGGGTCCTCTACTGCGAGAGTCCTACCGCCTTCGGCCGGTCGCCACTTGCCTGCGATGAAGAGCTCTGTCGGACACCCCTCGACGACTTCCTGCTCCCGCGACATCAGCTACGCCTTTCACTAGACACCGCTACTACCTTAGGCCGGTGGTACGACCGGCTAGGCAGTGGCGACGAAGTGGGGAGCGTGCCGGGGGACGCTGCGGATGGCACGGGTGAGGCCCGCTGCCGCAGTACGGAGGATGGCTGACCGGACAAGGCCGTCGAAGGCCAGTGGCACCAGCATGACCTCGTCGGCTCCAGTGCTGGCCGCCACCGACGCCAGGCCGGCTGCTACTCCGGCCCGGGTGCCGATGACGTAGCCAGGCTCGTCCAGCAGCCGCTCGGCCTTGTTCTGCTCGCGGCTGGTCACTGATGGCTCCAGCAACTCCATGAGCTCAGTTGGCGTGGCCCTGTTGGCCGCAGTCTTCAGACGCGACTTCACCCGGACGTACTCCGCCAGCCGGGCCACTGCCTCCTCTTCGGTGTCAGCGGCAACAACCCCCACCGTCACCCCGACATACGGCTTCCCCGTCGGCCCCGTTGTCTCAAAACTGTCCCGGTACGCCGACACGGACGCCAGCGTGCCTGTCGCCGCCGTGTGATGAGCCAGGAACAGAGGCAACCCCCGTACTGCGGCCACCTGCGCGCCACTCGGGTTGTCGGTCATCAGGAAGACAGGTGGCGGCAGCCCAGCCAACGCGAGCCGGACGTCGCCGACAGGCGCACGGCCGGGCAACCCGTCCCGCAGGAAGCGGCAGAGCTCATCCAGCCGCTCCGGGAAGCTGTCCTTGTCGGTCAGGCCGAGCGCAGCGGCAGTACTGGGCGAGACGGCCGGCGCCTTGCCGACACCAAGGTCGATCCGGCCCGGGTACGCCGCCGCGAGCGCCGCGAACTGCTCTGCGACCACCAGCGACCGGTGGTTCGTCAGCAGCACACAGCCCGAGCCCATCCGGATCCGGTCGGTCCTGGCGGCGAGTACTGCAGCCACAACCGCAGGGCTTGCACCGCCTGCCCCTCGTACGCCGTGCTGCTCGGCAACCCAGAACCGTCGGTAGCCGAGGTCGTCAGCGGCCTGCGCGACCTCCACCGTCTCCCGCAGAGCGGCCGCAGCGGACTGCCCCGGCAACTGCGGCACTACGTCGAGCACCGAGTGCGCTGAGACCGGGAGACCGGGTGCGGCTGAGCTGTACACCCACTCACCGTCGCAGCCAGGGCCCGTTTGCACATGGGTGTTCGGCCCCCATCTTCTGCCCCATCCGCACCCACGCTCGTGAGCACCCGGCGGCGAGGGAAATTGGGTAGGTAGAGCCCTTGCCGCTCCTTCCGGCCGTCGGGCATCGTTCCCGGCGTCGGCAGTTCGGCAGCCGGCCGACACCTGGATTCCTGCGCCGAACCGCCTTCCACCAGAGGCCGTCCGGTGCAGGCGATGCTGGACCGCGGGGTGCTGTACTCCCCAGTCGACATCCCGCGGTACAGCAGCACCCGACAGCGCACTCCGGTATGGCGGTCGCCGGTCCCGGAAGGAATATGGGGGCTCCGTACCCATGGCAACACCCATCCCTCGATGGGAGCCTGAGCGCGTGCTCAACTCCGCAACCACCGGGACGTCCCGGACAGACCAGCCGAACGCCTGGTGGTCCGCCGGGATGGGTCCGCACGAGCAGGGCTCGCCGATGCCCGCCTGGGCGGAGTACGTCGAACGCAGTACGGCCAGGTCGGTCGTCTCGCCGCCGGTGACAGGTGACTCGCAGCAAGCGCTGCTCCGGTGCCTCGAACCGCTGCTGGCCACTGCTCGGCACGACCTGACTGCCGCGGGACAGGACGGCGTACTGGCCGAGCAGTTCCTCCAGCGGCTCGGTCGGCGCCTGGTCCGGCTGGCGTCGCGGACGTTGGTGCTGGAACTCGCCCGGGCTCGCGACCGGGGCGAGCTGGCCGGTGACACACCGGCTGAGCGTTTTCTCGACTTTACCCACCGGCTCGTTGGAGGGAGCGAGCTGGCGGAGTTCCTGGCCGCATACCCGGTGCTGGCCCGGGTCCTGGGCGAGGCGTGCCGGCAGGCCGTCGAGGGTTACCTCGAGCTGCTGGACCGTCTCGCCGAGGACCGCGAGCAGCTGGCCGGTCTGCTGGAAGGAACTGATCCAGATCCCTTGCTGAGCGTCGATCCCGGGGGCGATCCCCACCGCGGCGGCCGCTCCACAGCCACCCTCACCTTCGCCGGCGGCCGCAAGCTCATCTACAAGCCGCGGCCGCTGGATCTGCATACCCACTTCAACGACCTGGTCCACTGGCTGAACGGCAAGACCGGCCTGGACCTGCGCACAGTCGAGGTCCTCCGCCGACCGGGGTACGGATGGCTCGAGTACGTCGACCACACGCCCTGCCTCGACATCTCGGAGGTCCGCCGCTTCTACCACCGCCAAGGCGCCCTGCTGGCTCTGCTGTACGTCCTGGACGGCACGGACATGCACCACGAGAACCTGATCGCCCACGGCGACCAACCGGTGCTGGTGGACGTCGAAACCCTGTTCCACCCGAACCACGTCCTCAGCGGCCTCCCTGGCCAGGACCCGGCTCATGCGGCCATGCAGAGCTCGGTCTTCCGTACTGCGTTGCTGCCCTTGCTGTTCACGGGTGAGCACGGAACCGTTGACATCTCCGGGCTGGGTGGCGATTCCGGCGAGGTGGCCCCGCTCAGCATGGTCGACTGGGCCAACCCGGGGCTGGACACCATGCACCTGGTGCGCCGGCCGGTCAAGACGCTGGGCGGCCGGAACCGTCCGATCCTCGACGGCCAGGTGATGGAGCCGCGCGACCACGAACTCGCTTTGCTGGCTGGGTTCCAGACCGCGTACGAGGCGATCTCCTGGAACCGCCGTGAGCTGGCCGGCCCCACTGGTCTGCTCGCTGCCTGCGCCGACGACGAGGTCCGCTACGTCCCCCGGGCGACGCAGACCTACGCCTCGCTGCTGGACGAGTCGACGCATCCCGACGCCATGCGTGCCGCCTCCGGACGCAGCGAACTACTCGACTTGCTCTGGGATGCAGATCCGGCACTGCACCAACTGGTACCGGCCGAGTTGTCGGATCTGTGGTCCGGCGACATCCCCTTGTTCGCAACGCGTCCGGGCAGCCGCGACCTGTGGGCCTCCGACGGTAGCCGGGTGCCACGGTTCTTCGCCGCCGAAGGACTGGAGACGGTCGAGGCCAAGCTCGCCCTGCTGAGTGAGGTCGACCAGCACCGGCAGCAATGGATCGTCTCGGCCACACTGGCCACCCGGCCGGAGCCGGTCGCGCACGCCTGTACCACCAAGCGCAGCGCGCTGGAGGCCGTGGAGGCGGACCCGGCGCAGTTGCTCGCCGCCGCCACCGACATCGCAGACGAGATCATGGCCCGGACCGTCGACGGCGACGCCGGCCGGGCGAACTGGCTCGGCCTTGAACTGCTCGATGACCACCACTGGTCGGTCATGCCGATGGGTGCCGGTCTCCCGACCGGCTACACCGGCGTTGCCCTCTTCCTGGCTCAGATCGGCGCTCTCACCGGCGCCGACAAGTACCGCGAACTGGCGAAGGACGCGATCCGCCCAATCCCGCAGCTCCTGCAGACCCTTGCCACCTCACCGGAAACCGCGCAACTCGTCGGCCCGGGTTTCTACGGTCTGGGTGGCATCAGCTACGGCCTGAGCCGGCTCGCATCGCTACTGCACGACCCGGAGCTCGCCGACTGGCTCTCGACCTCACTCGAGATCACTGCCGGGCTGACCCCGGACGCCGACCAGTTCCCCAGCTACACCGAGGGCGCCGCCGGTGGGCTCGCCGCCATGCAAGCGGTCGACCATCCAATCGCTGCACAGCTGGCCAAGCGCTACGCTGACGAACTGGTCACGGCGGTCGAACTCGGCGTACGCCGCAACGGGTTGTCAGCGGCGACTGGCTTCGCCCGCGGCTATCAGGGCATCGCCTGGGCGCTGGGCCAGTACGGCGTACCGGGCGACAAGTACCGAGAAGCGGCACTGGTTGCTGCTGACCTGGATCGGCCAGCCGAGACCGCCAACCGTGGTTGGTGTTCCGGTGACGCCGGTACTGCGCTGGCCAGGTACAGCGCAGGCGCCCCAGCGGACCTCGACGCCTATCTGAAGTCCGCCACCGAACGTCCGGTGCTCGCCGACATGAGTCTGTGTCATGGCGAGCTCGGCGCGGTCGAGCCACTCCTGTGGCTGACCGAACGCGATCACCAAGCCATTGAGGCAGTCCGGCGCCGACGCCGCGCCGGCCTGGTGCTCGCCGCAGTACAGCAGTACGGACCGCAATGCGGTACTCCGAGGGGGGTGCCCTCGCCCGGCCTTCTGACCGGCCTGGCAGGCATCGGCTACGGACTACTACGTCTCGGCTTCACCGGACGTGTTCCGTCGGTCCTACTGCTCGAACCGTCCACCGGTAGTCAGTACCCATCACAGCGCTGACACCGGCCCAACCGACAGGGGAACCCAGCATGACCGCCCAGAACCCGTACGACGAACCGCGCGACCCACAACCCACCAGCAGCACCGACCCATTGGGCCCGATCACCTTGCCCAAGCGCAGCCGGGTCGGCGCCCGGGCCTTCGCCCTGGTCGGCGCCGCCAGCGTCCTGGCCGCGGGCGCCCTCGAGCTCGTCGAGAACTGCCCCACCTGGCCGACCACCACGATCAGCGTCGAGCAGTGACCTGCGGCTGACGCCGATCTCGCCAGCCCGGGCCCACGACCATCCGTGCGCGGGCCCGGACGACAACACCAGCACCAGGAGACACCCATGACTGCGCAGCACAACCACGAAGACCAGCCGGCCGACCCGGTCGGCCCGATCGAACTGCCCGAGCGAAGCCGGATCGGCGCCCGCGCCTTCGCTCTGGTCGGAGCCGCGAGTGTGCTCTCCGTCGGTCTGATCGAGACCAACGACATCTTCGGGACCTACATCACCACGATCAGCCACCACTGACCGGGGACGAGGCCGGCGCCGCCGGCCCGGATCGCGGCCTTTGTGCCCGCGTTCCGGCCGGCGGCGACGGGCCGACCTCACTGCGGTAGCACCGCGGCATGGCTAGAGTTTGCAAACATGCAGACCCATGCGCCCAGGGTGGTCGGCAGAGACAGGGAGATCGAACACCTCGACCGGCTGCTCACCGAAGCTCGCGATGGTCACGGGGGTGCGGTCTTCCTGGTCGGCGAGCCCGGCATCGGGAAGAGCAGGCTCGGCGCGGTCGCCACCACCATGGCGCTCAATCACGGCATGGCGACGCTCCGCGGCCGGGTCGGGGCGATGGGCACGATGGTCGCCTTCAGGCCCTTCACCGAAGCCTTCCTGTCGTTGATCCGGCGCGGCGAGATGCCGGATCCAGCTGCCCTCGGTCCCTACCGTCAGGTCCTTGGCCGGCTGATCCCCGACTGGGACGACGGCGACTCGCACGAGGCCGGCATCTCCGCGGTGGTACTCGGTGAGGCGATTCTGCGGCTGCTCGGGCTGATCGCGGCGGACCGGGGTGTGCTGCTGGTACTGGAGGATCTGCACGGCTCCGACCCGGAGACGCTCGCCGTGATCGAGTATCTGCTCGACAATCTCGAAGACCAATCGGTCATCCTGGTGACCACACTGCGGCCGGAACCAGGTTCAGGGCTCGACCTGGCCCGGCTGGCAGACCAGCGCGGCACGGCCCGGGTGGTGGAACTGCGGCCGCTCGACCGGCGGGAAGTTCGCGAACTCGCGGCCGGGTGCCTGGAGGTCAGTGCCGACGGCGTGCCCGACCAGCTGGCCGAGCGACTCTGGTCGGACAGTGCCGGAGTCCCTTTCATTGTTGAGGAACTGCTGCAGGAGGCAGACCGGACCGGGCAACTGCTGGCAGCTGCCGACGGCACCGTTCAGGTCGTGGACGACCTCCGCACCGGGGTTCCGGCGGCCGTCGTCCGCAGTATCAACAGCCGGACCAATCAACTCAGTTCGCAGTCCCGCGAACTCCTGCTGCTGGCAGCAGTGATCGGGCATCGTTTCCCACTCAGCGTGGTCCGGCATGCCAGCGGCGTCGACGAACGGTTGCTGCTGGCAACGTTGCGGGCAGGCCTCGCCGCGCAGCTGGTCGGGCCGGACGAACCCGTGCCCGACTGGTACGCCTTTCGGCACCCGCTGACCGCGGACGCGTTGCTGGCGGGCCTGACTCCTGCCGAGCGGTCGGCGCTGGCCATGCGGTGTGCCGACGCGATCGAGGAGCTTCACCCTGGTCTGCCCGGCGAGTGGAGTCCGATGGTGGCCGAACTCGCCCACAGCGGCGGTGACTACGCCCGCGCCGGCCGGCTGTTCGCACAGGCCGGCCGCCGGTCCTTCGACGAGGGCTCGATGGCCTCCGCGGTTCATCTGCTGAACCGCGCCCATACTTTGCTCGCCGACGATCCGGACGTCACCTACCGTGCCGAGGTCCTCGGGTCCCTGTTGCTGGCCGCAGGCGAGAACGGGCAGTTCGACCACCCGGTCGCCAAGCCCGAGGTGATCGAGCACCTTGACCACCAGAATCTCGACCACCGCAAGGTGGCCGGTCTGTATGTGCGGCTCGCGGGTGTCGAACATCTGGCCGGGCGCTGGTCCTCGGCCTCGACCCACGTGGCCATCGCGCGGTCCCTGCTCGGAGACCGGCCCAGCGACGCGGACGTGGCTCCCGTGGATGCGATGGCCGCCATGCTGGAGTGGGGCAAGACCAGTCCGGGACGGTTGAAGTCGGCGGCCGAACTGGCCACCCGGGCCGCCGCGGCAGCCGAGCGAGCGGACCTTCCGACGGTTGCCGTCGACGCATGGCAGATGCTCGGTGTGCTCGCCCGCGAACACGATCTCGATCAGTCGATCGTCTACTTCCGACGCGCCCGGCAGGTGGCCACGCAGAGCCATCTGTCCCTCCAGCGAGTGATGTCGCATCTCTACGAGGCCGGCACGATCTGCCTGGCCGAAGGCGCGGTCACCGAACTCGAGCACGCCCGGCACCAGGCGTTGCGGATCGGCGCGATCCCGATGGCGTACGAGATCGACGGCGCCCTCGGCCTGCAGGCGATTCTGCGATCGGAGTACACCAGGGCCGAGGAGATGATCGCAGCGTGCCTGGAGGTCACTCAGCGACTCAAGCTCAGCCGCGGCGCGCCCTACGAACTGGTAACGATGGCAGTGCTGGCCGGCCACCAGGGCAAGCGGGCGCAGATGGAGGCGACGCTGGTCGAGCTGGCCACCTGGGGCGAGCGTGCCTCACACGAACTGCCCTTGTCCTACGGGCTCGCGCGGACGTTCTGCGCGTTGCTCGAAGAGAACCGGGAGCTGGCCGAGTCCGACATGGCCCAGGCACTCGCCTATGACGCGCAGAACCCGACCACATTCCACATGGCCGGGAAGAACGGCCTCGGTCTGCTACTGGGGGTGCTGTCGCGCCGGAACGGCTGGCCGCACCACGAAGCGGTCGCGGCGACGGCGGGCAGCAAGATGCGGTGGAACCGGCAGTTCGTGCAGTTGGCGCACGCGGTGCTCCTCGGACGGGACGGGCAGGCGGCCGAGGCCACAGCGATGGTTTCCCGGTCCTTGGAATCTTCGGAGATCTACCCGATGGCCCGGCATCTCGGGTTGCGGTTGATCGCCGAGCCGGCCGCGGCTGATGGGTGGGGTGAGCCGGTTGCGTGGTTGCGGCAGGCGGAGGACTACTTCCATAACGCTGAGGTGCCGGCGGTGGCTAGTGCTTGCCGGAGCATGTTGCGGCAGCTCGGGGCGACGGTTTCGCAGCGGCGGACGGGGTCCGATCAGGTGCCGGCGCATCTGCGGCAGCTGGGGATCACGACGCGGGAGTTCGAGGTGGTGCAACTGCTGGTGGACCGGATCGGGAACAAGTCGATCGCCTCGCGGCTGCACATCTCACCGCGCACTGTGGAAAAGCACGTCGCCAGCCTGATGACCAAGACGCAACAGCCCGATCGGGAGGCGCTGAGCAGCTTCGCCCGGACGGTGTTGCAGGACTGATCCCGGGCCTCGCGCGTGTGCTGGAACATGGGACGGCTTTCGGGTGATAGTTGTCGACTCACGGAATTTCTGGGCGCCCGCCCGCCCACGGAGGTCCGGCGGCACGCGCGTAACTGGCCGGGTTCATTTATGAACGCTCGCTTTATATATAGGATGGGCGAGTGGCAGGCAAGGGGTCGGACATGAGCAAGGGAACGGTCGGCGGCGGCGGGACGACGATGCTGCGGCGGATCAACGTCGCTGCTGTGCTGGATGCGGTCCGCCGCTCGGCACCGGCACCGTTGCGCGTCGCTGAACTGGTCGAACGCACGGGACTGGCCAGGCCCACCGTGGCCCAGGCAGTCGACGAGCTACTGGACGCCGGCTGGCTGCAGCAGCACGGCCCTGATTCCGCGGACCGCTCGCTGGGCCGCCCGGCCATCCGGGTCTCCCTGCGCGGGCGTGCGGCGCCGGTGCTCGGGCTGGACGTCGGACCACACCGCGTCACCGTCGGCGTCTCCGACCTGGCCGGCCGCAAGCTCTCCCTCGTACGCCGGTCCGGGCCCGGCTGGACGGCCCAGGAGCTGCTCGGTGTGATCAGTGAGGTGATCACCGAGGCACTCGCCGAGGCGGAGGTGCCGGCTGAGGACATCGCCGCTGCCGTCGCCGCCAGCCCTGGCATCGTGGACGAGCACACCGGCCGGGTCCAGCTGGTCCCGAGCGTTCCGGGCTGGTCCGCAGTCGACCTGACCAAGCACGTCCGCAGCCTGCTCGACTGCCCGGTCATGCTGGACAACGACGCCAACCTGGCCGCCCTGGCCATCGCCGCTGCCCGTGGCGGCACCGGCACACTGCTGGCTGTCCAGTGGGGCGAGCGGCTCGGTGCCGGCATCGTGATCGACGGCCGGCTCCACCGCGGTACTGGCGCGGCCGGCGAGATCGGCTTCATCGCCACCGGCCCGGACGACGTGATCAACCCCGAGGACAGCCGCGGCCCGCTGGAGCGCGCTGTCGGCTCCGAGGCCATCGCTGAGCTGGGCCGTCAGGCTGCACTGGCGAACCCGGACTCCCGGCTCGCCGAGCTCGGCCGCGACCAGCTCGACACCGCCGACGTCTTCGCCGCTGCAGCCGAGCGCGACCCGGTCGCCCAGGCGGTAGTACAGCAGGTGGCGCGAGACTTCGCCCGGGCGCTGGCGCCCGCAGTACTGGTGCTGGACCCCACTGCTGTCGTTATCGGTGGTGGTGTCGCCAGGGCTGGAGCCGTGCTCCTGGATGCCATCTCGGACCAGTTGCGGCTCCTCACCCTCAACCACCCGAAGCTGGAGCTCTCCGCGCTAGCCGAGGACGCTGTGGTCACTGGCGCCATGCGCATGGCCCTCGACGAGGTCTGGCAGCGCAAGCTCCCGACTCCCGCTCTCACCAGCCCTGCCTGACAATCCCACCTCGGCTCTCAGACGAGCAGGGTCAGACGAGCTGGGTGACGGCCTTCGCGATGGCGTCGGGGCGGTCCAGATGGACCAGATGGGCCGAGTCAGGCAAGACCTCGACGGTGGCGTTGAGCTTGGCGGCGAGTGCGCGCTGACCCGCCAGCCAGCTGCCGGCGGTGAAGCGGGAGCTGCCACCTGTCGCCACCAGTACGACGACGGGTGGCACGAAGGTCGGTGGTGACTCCAGTAGCCGGCCGACCTCGGCTGCGAGCGCCCAACTGCCGGTCAGCTCGTCCCAGAAGAGCAGCCACGAACCGGCAGCGCCGTACCGGGAGCGGGCGGTCGCCTTGGAGAGCAGGTCGCGGTTGCTCATGCTGCCGACGCGGACGAACAGCTGTCGCGCCAACGGACCAAGCAGCTGCGGTACGCCGATCCGCCCCAGAACCCGCAGTACTGAGCGAACCGCCCGGTCGCCCCGCGTGCCCGGGTAGAGCCATCGCCAGCCGGTCTCCGACGTGAGGCTGGAGTCGATCAGGACGAGCCTGTCGACCTCGTGCGGGTGCGTGAGCATCCACCGCAACGCCGCGAGCCCGCCGATCGAGTGGCCGAGCAGCCCGACCGGGAGCGTCGCGCCGGCACTCTCCCGCAACTCCTCGACCGGCGCCGTGATCGGCGTACGCCAGGGGTCGAGCACGCGGAGGTCGTTGCTGGGCAACAGCGAGACGACCTCGGCGAACTCCTCGGGAGTCTCGGCAAGGCCCGGCACCAACACCCAGCTGGTACTCATCGGGTGAAAGCTTGCCTCAGACCGGGGAGCAATGTCGCCAGCATTAAGCAGACGAGCCCCACCGACACGCGTTGCAGGATGCCCGGCGGGTGCAGGTCGTTGCCGGTCAGCACCTCGAGCCCGGTCTCGATCCCCAGCCAGGCTTGGGTGACGGCGACGGCGGCGGCCAGCCCGGCGACCACCTTGCCCCACACGCCGCCCCAACCCGAGCGTCGCAGTACCAGGACCGCGAAGATGCCTAGGGCAACACTCCCGATCCCCGCGACGGTTGACGTGATCTCGTGCAGCACAAGCGCGGTGCCGGACTGCCCGCTGTTCTCAGATTCCCGGCAGGCCTGGCTCAGCGACGGCGCACAACTCATCGGCGACAGCGCGTCGAACAACGTCCCAGCCCCGAAGACGGCGGCACTGATCAGCAGCCCGGCGACATCGCGATGCATCCGCGCGGCAGGCCTTCCGAGGATCGCTGCCAACAGCAACAACACGCCCGAGCCGAGATCCATCGCCCGCGCGTACGGGCTGGTCGGCTGGTCGAGCGCACCCAGCTCGCTCAGGAAGGAATCGTGAACATTCAGCGGATAGCCGGCGACAAGCTCCAGCAGCAGGCTGCAGTAGAGCACCCCTGAGGCCACCAGGACACCCCGCATCAACCGATACGGAAAGCGGGCGGGGACGGCCATCATGCCCGAAAGAGTTACACACGAGACCAAAGTCATCATCCGGGGATGGGATGATCGCCGGGTGTCGTCGGAACAAGTCATCCCGAAGTGGAAGCAGCGCGCGGCCGTCTGGGTCGGCCGGGTCGTCGTCTTCGCCTCGGTCTGGTCGTTCCTGGCGATCCCGCTGCACCTGGCCGCGCCGGCGTACGTGAAGCGGGTCGACCAGGCCTTCGACTTCTTCGGGATCCCGGCCGGGCACACCTTCTTCTCGGCCGTCTACCTCGCCGTCGTCGGCAGCGCGCTGCTGCGCGGCAAGCGCGCCGCGCTGCTTTGGGTGCTCTGGGTCTTCGAGGTGCTCTGGCTGCTCAGCGCGGTGGCCTCCGTCGGCCTGAACAGCGTCCGGCTGGCCAATCCGCGTGATCAGGACCTGATCGCGGAGTTCGGCGAGGTCAGGCTGCAGGACCTCGAGCTCGCCATCGCCCAGGTGATCGTGATCGCCGCGCTGATCGTGCTGCTGTGGAAGATCCGCGCCGCGTTCCCGGCCCGGCTGGCACCCGGTACCCGGCGGCTCGCGGTCGGCGCGCTGATCGGCGGCCTGGCGATCTCGATCGCGGTCAGCATCACGCTGACCCAGGTCTTCCCCAAGACCCTTGATGGCCAGAAGGAGAAGATCGGCTGGGCCGTGATCGCCGCGCTCGGCCAGAGCCGCAGCAAGATGGGCGCCGGTCACGAGGGCCACGGCTGGGTCGGCCTGGCCGTCGGCGCGATCTCGGCAGCCTCGCTGGTGATCGCCTTCGCGATCTTCCTCCGGTCGGTACGCCGGGTCCGCTACCTCAGCCAGCTCGAAGAGCTGAACCTGCGCCGCCTGCTGCTCGAGTACGGCGAACGCGACTCGCTCGGCTACTTCGCCACCCGCCGCGACAAGGCGGTGATGTTCTCTCCCGACAACGAGGCCGCGATCGCCTACCGGGTCGTCAACGGCGTGAGCCTGGCCAGCGGCGATCCGCTCGGTGATCCAGCGGCCTGGCCCGGCGCGATCAAACGCTGGCTCGCCGAGGCCCGCACCTACGGCTGGTCCCCGGCGGTCCTGTCGGCCAGCGAAGAGGCTGCGCACGCGTACGTCGACGCCGGCCTGAAAGCGCTCGCGATGGGCGACGAGGCGATCATCGACGTCGCCGACTTCACCCTCGAAGGCCGGACCATGCGGCCGGTCCGCCAGGCGGTCACCCGGGCACAACGGGCCGGCTACCACGCCGAGGTGGTGCGGCACGGCGACTTGGCCCCCGCGACGCTGGCGGAGTACGTGCGACTCGCCGAGAAGTGGCGCGGCGCCCAGACCGAGCGTGGCTTCTCGATGGCGCTCGGCCGGCTCGGCGACCCCTCCGACGCAAGGTGCGTGATGGTCATCGCGCGCGACTCCGACGGCGAAGTACGAGGTCTGCTCTCCTTTGTTCCTTGGGGTGTGCGCGGGGTGTCGCTGGACCTGATGCGGCGCGATCCCGAGTCCGTGAACGGCCTGATGGAGTTCATGGTCAACGCGCTCGTCGAAGCCTGCGGCGATCTCGGCGTCCACCACATCTCGCTGAACTTCGCCATGTTCCGGGAGATCTTCAGCGACGCCGAACGCGTCGGCGCCGGTCCGGTACTGCGCCTCACGAACGCGCTGCTGACCGCCGCGTCGAGGTTCTGGCAGCTGGAGAGTCTCTACCAGTCCAACGAGAAGTACTTGCCCCGCTGGTCACCACGGTTGATCTGCTACCACCGCGGCGCATCCCTGGCCCAGGTGCTGCTGGCCGCCGGCACTGCGGAAGGCTTCCTGCCCGCGCCACGACCGTGGACGCGCGTCGACAGCGTGGAGACCGCCGAGCGGCACGCGATCATGGCGGCGGACGGCGGGCAGTTCGCGGCTTCCGTCCGTCGGCAGGAGGAAGAGTTGCTGCGGCCGGTGCTGCCGGACCGCACGCTCACCGAGCAGGAACAGATCCGCCGCGCCAAGCTCGACGCACTTGTTGCCAAGGGCATCGACCCTTATCCGGTCTCGGTCCCGCGGACGGAAACCCTGGAACGAATCCGGGGACTCCACCAGGGACTGCCGCCCGACCACCACACCGGCCAAGAGGTCTCCATCACCGGCCGGGTGATGCGAATGCGGAACCACGGCGCCTTGTCCTTCGCGCTGCTCCAGGACGGTCTGGCCGGCCTGCAGGTCATGCTGTCGGCCGACACCTGCGGCGTGGAAGCCATCGAGAACTGGCGCAGCCTGGTCGACATCGGCGATCACGTCAGCGTCACCGGCGAGGTCGTCACCAGCCGCCGGGGTGAGTTGTCGATCGGGGCGACCGATTGGGTGATGGCGGCGAAGTGCCTGCATCCCCTGCCGGACAAGCGCAAGGGCTTCACCGATCCGGAGGCGCGAGTCCGTCAGCGGCACCTCGATCTGGTGATGAACCCGGACACGCTGCAGATGATGCAGCATCGCAGTACCGCCGTCCGGGCCCTGCGGAACGGGTTCGAGAGCCGCGGCTTCATCGAGGTCGAGACGCCGATGCTGCAAGCGGTGCACGGTGGCGCCAACGCGCGGCCGTTCGTCACCCACATCAACGCCTACGACACCGAACTGTTCCTGCGGATCGCGCCCGAGCTGTTCCTCAAGCGGCTCAGCGTCGGCGGGCTGGGCAAGGTCTTCGAGCTGAACCGCAACTTCCGCAACGAAGGCGCCGACGCGACGCACAACCCGGAGTTCACCTCGGTCGAGGCCTACCAGCCGTACGCCGACTACAACGTGATGCGCGAGCTGACCCGCGAACTGCTGATCGAGGCCGCGACCGCGGTCTTCGGCAAGCCTGTCGTGCAACGCGCCGACGGCGAGATCGACATCTCCGGCGAGTGGCCGGTGATCACCGTGCACGACGCGGTCAGCCGGGCGACCGGCGTACCGATCGACTCCGGTACGCCGATCGAGCGGTTGCGCGAACTGTGTGCCGAGCACGGCGTCCATGCCGCGTTCGACCTGTCCGCCGGTGAACTCGTGCTCGAGCTGTACGACGAACTGGTCGAGCCGGCCACAACCCTGCCGACCTTCTACACCGACTTCCCGCTGGAGACGTCGCCGCTGACCCGCACGCACCGGACCGACCCGCGGCTGGCCGAGCGCTGGGACCTGGTCGCCTTCGGCGCGGAGATCGGTACGGCGTACTCGGAGCTGGTCGACCCCGTCGAGCAACGGCGGCGGCTGACCGAGCAGTCGCTCAAGGCGGCCGCCGGCGACCCCGAAGCGATGTCGCTGGACGAGGACTTCCTCAGCGCGCTGGAGTATGCGATGCCCCCGACCGGCGGGCTCGGTATCGGCGTCGATCGCGTGATGATGATGCTCACCGGGCAGAACATCCGCGCGACGCTGGCCTTCCCCTTCGTCCGGCCCGCACCCCGAAGCTAGGGAACCGGCTCGTGGCCGGATTCGTCCGACAAGTTGCGGACATCGGGTCGCCGGACAGGCCCTTTGCCGCCTAGGGTTGTCGGCAAGGGGATACATCCAGATCCTGGGGGCTTTCATGCGCACAAGTCTGTCCATCTCGGCCGGCGTCGCCGTCCTGGCGCTGCTGGCCGGATGCAGTGGCTCCGGCGACCAGAAACTGTCGAGCCAGGATCCGACGACGACCGACACCACGACGACCGCTCCCCCGAGCGAGCCGACCTCTCCGCCGACGTCAGCACCCAGCTCGGCACCTGTGTCGACGGCGCCTCCGGCCGGACCGTTGACGCAAGCGCAGTACCAGACGGCACTGATCCGGCTCGACCAGCGGCTGGCGGGCGACATCAACGCCTTGGGCCGGGTCAAGACCGAGGACAGCCTGACCGCCGCGATGGAGAACCTCACCCAGGCGCTGAACGCCGAGTCGCTCGCACTGGGCTCGATCAAGCCGCCGGCCAGGGCGGTCGCCGCCAACCGCGTGCTGCAGTTGCGCTTGAAGGCCGCGGCCTCTGCGCTGTCGAGCGGTGACACCAGCGACGTCGGCTGCGGCGGGCTCGCGTTCGTCTCCCAAGCTCTGCAACGCCAGCTCACCACCACGCTGTCCGTCGCGGTCACCCAGCTGCGGACGGTCGGCCTGGTCTTCGGCCGGACGCTGCCGGACCTCGGCCCTGATCCGAGCGACGCCCGTCCGTCGAACGGTGACGTCATCGTCCGGAGCGGCGCTGGTGGCTCCGGTGCGCTGCGGGTCAAGAACGGCTCGGCGGTGGACGTCGCGATCTCGATCGTCAGCCCCGGCAAGCCACCGGGCAAGCCGCACATCATGCTGTACGTCCAGTCCAAGAAGACCGCGACCGTCTACCGGATCGGCGGCGGCTACAGCCTGTACGTCAAGAGCGGCAAGGACTGGAACCCGAAGCGGCGCCAGTTCAGCTCCGACTGCTCGTTCAAGAAGTTCGACCAGAGCTTCAGCCGGAACAGCGGCTGGGAGGTCCAGCTGAAGCCGTCGGTGCTGGGCAACGCGACCTCGACCACCGTCGATCCGTACTGAGTTCTCAGCTATGTGACATCGGCCATGTCACGATGACAGCGAGCTGCCCCGGGGCCACCATGAGGTCATGAGCGCTACCGCGACCGTGACTGTGGCCGGTGTCCCCGGGGTGGAGATCGCCTACGACCGCAAGGGTGCTGGGCCGCCACTGCTGCTCCTGCACGGCATCGGGCACCACCGGCAGGCCTGGGACCCGGTGATCGACCTGCTGGCCGAGTCGCGTGACGTGGTCGCGCTGGACTTCCCCGGCTTCGGCGAGTCTCCCGACGTACCGGCCGGCCTCCCCGACGAGGTCGACACCTTCGCGTACGCAGTGGAAGCGTTCTGCGCCGCACTCGACCTCGGCAAGCCAGACGTCGCGGGCAACTCGATGGGCGGCCTGGTCGCACTCCGCCTCGGGCAACTCGGCGCAGTACGGTCCGTCACCGCGCTCTCGCCCGCAGGCTTCTGGAGTCCCCGCGAGCGCTCCTGGGCTCTCAATGTCCTGAGCAGCATGTACCGCGTCTCGCTCCGCACTCCCGCCACGACCGTCCGCAGGCTGGCCAGTACGGCGTACGGGCGGCGCGTGATGACCGGGATGATCTACCACCGCCCAGCCCTGCGCAGCCCAGAAGCCGTCATCGCCGAAACCGCCGCCATGCGCGCCGCACCCGCCTTCAACCGAGTGGCCCGCTTGGCCAAATCAGGAGTGACCTTCGACGGCGACGTCCCCGACATCCCCGTCACCATCGCCTGGGGCACCCACGACCGCATCCTCCTCCCCCGCCAAGCCGCCCGAGCCCACCTCCAACTCCCCAAGGCCCGAATGATCCCCCTCTACAACTGCGGCCACGTCCCCATGAACGACAACCCCCACCTAGTAACCCAAACCATCCTCAACACCTCGCCCTGAGGATCACGGCGAAGGCACGGACCGCTGCGCACGCATGACCCGGCCCTGAGGCCCCGACGCGCCGAGGGAAGCGTTTGCTGGGCGGAGGTGGGTATGCGTGGCGCCCCGGACTTTCCCGACCCCATGCCCACAGGGTCTCGCCGCCAGCCCTCCGGACGGGTACGCCGGGTTGCCAGGTACGCCCGACTGCCGGGATCACCGGGGTTGCCGGTACGCCGGGTTGCGGGGTGCCGATGGCCTGTTCTGGTGCCGGGGGCGCGCTGCAGAGCCTGTTGGGAAATGGGTCTGGGGTTCGCGTTGTGTCCCGACCGACAGGAAGTAGTGCCGGTTCTGCGGCCGGCCGCGGCCTGCGTGAGCGTGGCGCGCGGCCGAACGGTCGACTACTTCCTGTCGGTCGGTACACAATCGGCCGCTGCCGAGCCAATTCGCAACAGGCTCTGCCACGATCGGCTAGCGATCGGATAAGGCGCTACCGACCAGACCGGCAGTGCGTCGGGGCGGGCGGTTGCAGGGTCAGGATCACCATTCGCCAGC
>NZ_AQUZ01000049.1 GCF_000372465.1 Kribbella catacumbae DSM 19601 | reverse complement strand
ATCGCCGCGCATGGCCCGGATCTGCACGACGTACTCACTCAAGCGCTACAGGAAGGCTGGGCATTCGTCTGCCTGGACGGCACCCTGATTCCCTCCACCCGATGCAGCGCACCCTCGGAAGCCGGACACGATCTGTGGTACTCCGGAAAACACAAACAACATGGCGGCAACATCCAGGTCCTCACCGACTCGACCGGTTACCCCGAATGGACCTCCGAGGTCGAACCAGGCTCGACCCACGACATCACCGCCGCCCGGCAACACGCACTCCCCGCCCTGTACCCAGCAGCCTCCCAAGGCCTGCCGACCCTGACAGACAAGGGCTACGCCGGCGCCGGGATCGGCATCATGGTCCCGACCAAGGGCGGCAACCTCTGTCCCGACAACCAGACCCGCAACACCACGATCAGCATCCTGCGCGCACCCGCCGAAAGAGCAAACGCCCTTCTCAAACGCACCTGGAAAGCACTCGAACGCATCACCCTCGACCCCTGGCGAATCGGCACCATCACCACCGCCGCACTCGTCCTACTACACCTCCAACGCGGCACCCGGTGAGAAAACCTCAGTGGATCTCATAGTGCAGTTCGTCAAAGGCTCCCCGCAGCCATTCCGCGGTCGAGCGGAAGCCCGCCGGCCCCGGCACCCGCGACGACGGCGGCTGCACCAGGTTCTCCCGGTCGACGGCCGCCGGGTGGTAGATCTCGTCGAAGTCGGCCGAACTACCGTCAGCCATGGCCAGAATGCTCCGGACCACGATGGACCGCTGATCGCCGGACACGAAACCAAGGTCGTTGTTCATTGCCCCTCCCCAAATTAGATACAGTTGAACTGTCTCCAAAGTATTGGATCGGTGAATGACGGAAGTCAAGAGGAACTACGACGCCTCAGGCCGGCGGGAGCAGGCCCGCGCCCGCCAGCAGGCCGTAGTACTGGCTGCGAAGGACCTGTTCGAGCGTGATGGCTTCAGGGCGACGACTATCGCTGCAGTGGCCAAGTCGGCCGGCGTCTCTGCCGAGAGCGTCTACAAGGGCTTCGGCACGAAGGCAGCGCTGGCTAAGGCTGTGTTCGACTACGTGATCGCCGGTGACGACGAGCCTGTACCAATGGCGGAGCGCGCGGACGCCCAGGCGGTCCAAGCCGAGCCGGACGTGCGGCACAAGATCAAGCTGTATGTCGACGGGCTGGCGCAGCGGCAGGAGCGGTCGGCGAAGGTGCAGATCCTGATCCGCGACGGACGGCACACCGACGAGACCCTTGATGAGGTCTGGCAGAAGCTCCTGGCCGAACGCCTCGTCGGGATGGGCATGCTGGGCCGCCACCTGCTGGACTCAGGCCAGCTCCGCCCAGCCATCGAGCCGGACGAGGTCCGCGACGTCCTGTGGACCTACATCGCCGTCGAGCTGTACGAACTGCTCGTCCTGCAACGCAACTGGTCCCTCGATCGCTACGCGGCCTGGATCACCCGAGGGATCACGGGCGCCATCTGCCCGTGATCCCCGTACTGCGTACGCCCGGCGTAGCTCGATTCAGCCGGCTCAGCCTCGTGCGACTGCGAGCTTGTCGCGGCAGACCGTATAGGCCGTGAGTTCCTCGCGGGCAGGAGCGACGACGTGGGTGTCGGCGACCTTTTCCAGTTCTGTGCGGAGGGCCTTGGCTACCAGGCGGGCCCGGCGGTTGGCGCCGCTGGTGGCGAAGAGGCGGCAGGCTACCGAGGCGGCTACGCCTAGTACGACGCCGCCGACCAGCATGATCGTGGCGTACGGGATGCCTTGCCACTTCGGCAGCGTCAGGTCTTGCACCTGCAGGAAGGCGGCCAGCAGGAGCCAGACACCACCACCCAGCGCCACCAGGAACAGCAACCACTGCAGGAACCGCGCCGCACCCCACCAGCTCGGGTTGTTGTTGGCGCCAAGGTCCGTACGCGCGACTGCCTGGTCCAGCTCGTCTCCGAGGGACTCCTCGCGCCTGCGGATCGCAGTACGGACTGAATCGGCCCACGGGCGGGACAGCCCGGCTGCGGCCTTGTTGGTGATGTTGCGGACGGCCGTGTCCATCCGGGCGCGCTGCACGGGTGTTGCCGCAGGCAACGATGAGCGAGCGATCGACACCTCGTTGGAGGCCGACTTGCGCAACGCCTTGCCCTGCTGGCGAGGCACCTGATCCAGATGCAGCCGACGCAACGGATCCGGCCGGAACCGGGCAAGCCACTTGGTGACCGGCCAGCCCGTCGCAGCAGTGGCACGCTGCAGGTACGACCGGCGTACGGCCTCGACGACGACCGGTACGCCGCTTGCGTCCGCCAGTGCGTCGACCAGCTCGGTGATGTCCGACTTGGCGATCTCCGGCGTCTTGGCGTTGCCGCACTGGCTCGCCATCCGGTCGGCGACACGATCCACGTCCGCGGCGAGCCGCTCGCGGGCAGCGCGCTTGGCGTTGACCCGCTTGACCAGCAGGGTCCGCAGGTCGTCCAGCCCGGCACCACTCAGTGCAGACGTCGCGACGAGCTGCGGGCTCTTGAGACCATCCGACTTGAGCAGCCGGGTCAGGTCGGCAAGACAGCTCTCGCGCTGCTCGTCGGTGAGCTTGTCGGCGTGGTTCAGCGCGAACGCCATCACCGACGAGTGCGACGCGAACGGCTTGATGTAGCGATTGTGCAGCGCGGCATCGGCGTACTTCTGCGGATCGACCACCCACACCAGTACGTCGACCAGCTCGACCAGCCGGTCCACGATGAGCCGGTGCTCGACCTCGGTGGAATCGTGGTCAGGCAGGTCCAGCAGGACCAGCCCGTCCAGGTCCTCCGAGTGCGCGTCCTCGAGCGAGCTGCGGTGCTGCACCTGGTGCCGGCGGGGAATCCCCAGCCAGTTCAGGAGTTCACCGGCAGGCTCCTCGCCCCAGACACAGGCCAGCGGCATCGAGCTCGTCGGCCGGCGCGTTCCGATCGCGGCCAGGTCGAGCCCGGTCAGCGCGTTGAACAGCGACGACTTGCCGGAACCGGTCGCACCGGCCAGCGCCACGACTGTCAGATCGCCGGACATCCTGAGCCGCTGACTGGCCCGGTCCACGATCTGCGAAGCCTCACTCAGGACCACCTGGTCCAGCCGTCCCCGGCCGGCCTCGGCAGCGTCCTCGAGTGCCTCGATCTTCGTCAGGACATCGGTAGAGCCCCTCACCAGGCCCTTGACCGTATCCACAATTCCCGTCACGTGCAGTCCTCCACCGCGCGCGCGGCCTCCGTCAGTTGCCTGGGTGCGTCGGGATCGACCGGATGCTGGTCGAGCACAGCCAGATAGCGGGCGAATTCGGCATCCATCAAAGCATGAACTCTAGCGTCAAGGTCGTCCCGGGCCTTCGCCGCCAGGGTCCGAACCGCCTGGTCGCCGAAGACGGCCTCCAGGAGCTTCTGCCCGACCACGGCGGTTCCGGCACCGACACCGACCTCCGCGCCCGTGATCCCCGCAGTACTAGCGAAGATGACGACCATGAGGGCCAGGCCGAGACCGTTCACGCCGTACGCGAGGATGCGCGCCGCACTGCGCTTCTCAGCGCCCTCCTGGCGGACCAGGTCGAGCACAAAGCCCTGCCACTCGCGAACAGCGCGCCCCGCCTCGGCAGGAAACTCCTTGGACATCCGGCCCATGTCGCGATCGCCAGTCGCGAGCAACTGGCGGCCAGCGGCCGTCGACTGCCACGACTCCTCGGCCCGCTCCGCAGCAGCCTCGGCATGCTCGCGTAGCAAGGACTCCAGGCCCGACTCGACGGCGTCCTTGAGGTCCCTGGTCGGCGGCGCCTTGCCGACAACCGCAGTAAGGACCTTGTCGCGCAGGCGACCGACGTTGGTCTGCAGGCCCTTGAGCAGCTCGCCTGTCCCGACGAACTCCTGCCAGCGGGCGAGCACCTCGCCGCGCAGCATGGTGCCGTCCTGGGTCGCCTTGGCGATGTCCTTGACGGCCCGCTCGTACGCCGTTTCGGCTGTCGTCCGCAGCTCCACGGCCGTGTCGGCCTGCGCCCGGACCGCCTTGGCGAAGGCGGGTGTCTTCTTCGTCATCGCGGTGACGGCACCCTGCAGGGTCCGGCGGACGACGGCCGATCGCGCCTCGGCGTCGGCGGCCAGGTCCATCAGCCAGTCCTTGATCGAGGCAACGATCTCGCTCGCGAGCATTCCGTTGCCGTCGACAACGGTCTCCTTGATGCTGAAGAGCGGCGAGTCACCCAGACCGCGCTCCAGCAGCATCTGCGCCAGGTGCCCGGTGATGTCGTCGATCGTGTCGGCGGGTGCCCGGTCGAGCACCACCGCGACCGCCGTACTGCGGTCCGATGCGCTCTGCAGGAACTCCCACGGCACCGCATCGGCGTACCGGGCGGCGGTGGTGACGAACAACCACAGGTCGGCCGCGGCGAGCAGTTGGGTGGCGAGATCGCGGTTCGCCTCGACGACGGAATCGATGTCGGGGGCATCGAGAATCGCCAGCCCCTGCGGGATGGTGTCGGCGGCAACCAACCGGATCTGCCCGGGGTCCTCCGTCCCACCCGGGCTGTCCCCGCTGGAGCGTGCCATCCCCGGCAGCACCCGGTCGTTGGTGAACCACTCGGCGTCGGCCGGGTGGTGGATCAGAACGGGCGAGCGAGTGGTCGGCCGCAGTACGCCAGGCTCGCTGACGACCTTGCCGATGAGGCTGTTGACCAGGGTCGACTTGCCGGCGCCGGTGCTTCCACCGACCACCGCAAGGACGGGGGCCTCGAGCTGCACCAGCCGCGGGAGGATGTAGTCATCCAGCTGATCCAGCATCGCCTTCTGCTGCTGGCGAGCCTCATCAGCCCCGACTACATCAATCGGCAACCGACTAGCAGCCAACGCCCCCCGCAACTTCATCAACGCGGTAATCAAGGCCATAGCCGCCTGCTCAGTAGCCACCTCCTCCACCGACTTCTCCGGCGCAACAGCCACCTCAGAGGTGACCTCATCGTCGGCGGCGGTATCCGCTTCGGAGGCATCCTCAAGGGCGGCCTCAGCGTCGGCGGTGGTGTCGGCTTCGGAGGTCTCACCGGAGTCGGCTGTGGCGGTGCTATCCGCGTCGGAGGTCTCGGCTGTGGCGTCGGTGGCGGTGGAGTTGTCGTCTGGCGCGGCGTCGGCACTGTCGTCAGAGTCGCCGTCCGTCTCCGAGTTGGCGCTTCCGTCGGAATCGCTGTCCGTCTCGGAGGTGCTGGAGTCGGTGGTCGCCTCGTCAGTGGCCGCGCTGTCAGCCGAGCCTTCGCTCCCGGTGTCCTCTTCACTTGAAGAGTCCTCGGCGTCTAGCTCATCCGCAGAGTCACCCTCGCCAAGGTCAGCCTCTGCATGGGCGTCGGCTCCAACCGTGGCGTCGGTGTCAGCGTCGGCGTCGTGCTCTGCGGCTGGCACAGCTTCAGCGTCTGGCTCGACGTCTGTTGCAGTTTCGGTCTCGCCGTCTGCAGGAACCTCTCTCTCGGTGTCTGCAGGAGCTTCGGTCTCGCTGCCTGCGGCGTCGGCCTCGTGCTGATCCTCTGCGCCGACTGGCGTGGCGTTGTCGTCGGAGGCAGACTCGGCGTCGGCTTCCTGGGCGACGTCCGACTTCGCCTGTACTGCGAGCGCAGCGTCCGTTTCCTGTATTGCGGCTGCGGCGGGCTCTGCAGGTTCGCTCGGCTCATCGGCATCATCCGCGTTCTCTGTCGCGGGACTGCCGACTGCTTCGGCAACCGGCTCCGTTGCCTGGTCGTCGGCCTCGGGCTGCGACTCGTCAGCGCCCGACTCGGGCTGCTGAGCTTCGGCGTCCGACTCGGGCTGCGGCTCGTCGGTGGCAGCCTCCGGCTGCTGCTGGTCGGTGGCCGACTCGGGGTGCGGCTCGTCGGTGGCAGCGTCCGGCTGTGGCTCGTTGGCGGCGGCTTCGGGGTCTGGCTTGTCGGCGGCTGCCTCGGTTGCTGGCTGGTCCTCGGTCGCCTCAGCGTTTGGCTCGTCCTGTGCGCCCGGCTTCTTGGGCAGACCGATGATGATCTCGCCGTACTCGAGGGGGAATCCGTCAGAGGACTCCTCCGGCTCGTAGACGACCCCGACCATTGGTCGCGGATTCTCGGTCGGCTGCTCTGCCGGGACAGGTACCTCAGCAGCACCAGCAGCGGGCTCTTCGGCCGACGGCTGGTCGGTGGTCATCTCAGCTGACAGTTGGTCGGCGGGCAGTTCAACTGCGCTCGCCCTATCGGCTGAAGGCTCCTCGACTGAAGACTCGGTGGCCGAAGACTCCTCTGCGGAACCCTCGCCTACCGAAGCCTCATCGGCGGTTGACCGCTCAGCGGCCGCCTTCTCCGCCGTCAGCTCCTCCGCGGCCTTATCGGCAGTCGACTCCTCCGCAGACTTGTCCGCTGTCGACTCCTCCGCAGCCTTGCCCAGAGTCGGCTCTCCCGCGGGCTTGTCCGCTGTCAGCTCCTCCGCGGGCGTCTCCGCAGTCGGCTCGCCCGCAGACTTGTCCGCAGTCGACTCCCCTGCGGCCTTGTCCGCGGTCGGCTCACCCGCAGGTTTGTCCGCAGTCGGCTGGCCCGCGGGCTTGTCCGCTGGCTGGTTATCGCCGTTGGACGCCGGCTTCAGCGCAGTAGCCTCCGTGGTGGTGGCTGGCTCCGTGGGCTTGTCTGTCGCGGGCGCGACGGACTCCGCCGGCTCGGCAGGGGTCGGAGCAGCGGTCGGCGCAGCAGCCGGCGTACTGGCGGCTTTGCGTTTGCGGCGGCGCCAGAAGCCCTTGCCTTTGGCATCGGATTCGGCGATCAGCCGGGCCAGCTCGTGGGCAGACTGATCCTGGGCCGGAACCTTCGGCTTTCCCGAACGCTCCGAACCCTCACCAGCTGCTGACCTGGTGTCAGCCACGGCTACCGCCCACGAGCACAGAGTGCCCGGTCGGACAGCGCAGAAGCAAAGTCATCTTCATCCCCGTTTGGCGGCGTGGACGGGTGGCAGTCACTGCGACGGTGGATAGGGACCGTATCCTCCCGGCGTTCCGGACGATCCAGGGGGTCCCGGTGGGTAACCGGGCTGGGTCGCTGGGTAGCCGGGTTGCCGGGTTGGATACCCCGGCTGAGGCGCCGGATAACCCGGCTGAACCGGCGGATATCCACCGGCCCCTCCACCCTGCGCCGCCCCGGGCTGCCCCGGCCCCGGCTGCCCCGGTCCACCCTGTCCTTGCCCCGGCTGCCCCGAGTACTGCGGCGCCCCCTGGCCAGGCTGTCCCGGCACCACGTCCTGCACCCGGCCTGATTGCCCGGGACCAGGCCCGCCCGGTACCGGACCGCCGTACGGCGGTCCCTGCGGCCCGTCCTGGTACGGCGGTCCCTGGTACTGCGGAGCCTGGTACTGCGGCGCGCCCTGGTACTGCGGAACCGCCTGCGCGAACGCCGGCATCGGCGGGAACGGCACACTCGGGCGCCGGGCCCGGAGCTCGTCCAAGAGCTCCTTCTCCGTCTTGAGCGCTTCCGGGCCGATCACCTGGCGGACGATCTTGTCTCGCAGGTAGGCCAGTTCGGTCGCGTTGTGCTGGAACGCCTTGGCCGCGGTCTCCGCCTGCGCGCCGTACCGCTTGGCGTTCTGCCGGAGCGCCTTGCGGCCACGCAAGGTCGCTATCAACGGCACATCCTGCGGGACCAGCCAGCCGAACCGCACATAGTCATAGAGCCGCGAGGCGATCATCTGCCCTTCGCGTGATCGCATCACCAAAGCGAAGACGACCATCGCGATGAAGATCGGCACCATCAGGAACAGGTAGACGGTGATGAAGCCGCCGCCACCGGCCCAGCTCGCGCCACCGTTCCAGAGGCCGTGTGCGAGCACCGCGCCGAGGTAGCCGACGATCGGGGCGAGGTAGCGCACGACCGTACTGCGATGCCGGACCGCGATACCGATCCCGATCGCGGTGAACGAGGTGAACAGTGGATGCGCGAACGGCGAGATCAGCCCGCGGATCACGAACAGCACGAACGCGCCGCGCAGACCTTCGTCGCTGCCGGCCTCCTCGGACAGCTGCCGGAAGATGCGGCCGTAGTACAGGATGTTCTCGGTGAAGGCGAAGCCGACGCCGACCATGCCGGCGTACACCAGGCTGTCGATGATGCCGTCGAACTCCTTGCGGCGCAGTAGCGCCAGCAACAAGATGATCGAGCCCTTCGCGAACTCCTCCACCGGCGGTGCCACGAACACCGCGGACCGGTTGCCGCCGCTGCCGGTCTCGTGCATCCACTCAGACACCTGGGTGTTGATGAAGATCGCCGCGAGGGTGGCGATGAACGCACCCCAGCACAGTGCTACCAGAATGTATTTGGCCGGCTCCGGTTCGTAGCGGTCCAGCCACAGGTACAGCGCGATCACCGGGATCACCGGGATGAACGCGAAGCCCAGGCCCCACATGAACCCGCCCGCGCCGGTCGACTTCGCCACGATCGCGAAGATGCCCAGGCCGGCGATCGCGAAGGCGACCGCTACGACAACCCCGATCAGGATGCCCTGGTTCCGCCGCTGTCCGGGCACCGGATGGGTGCCCAGCAGGTTGGGCTGGGGGTACTGTCCGCCGGGCTCGCCGACGGACTCCACCGCGGGTTGCGGCGACTCGGGCGGGCCTCCTGAGGGGTAACTCATGCCCGCAGCCTAGTTGTAGAGCCCCCACCACGGCAGGACCGCCCACTCAGCGTTACCCGGATGGAACGACAACCCTGTACTTCGCAGTAGCCAGAGCCACCCGGTCGGGCGTACGCCCCGCCGGGAGGAACCCACGAGCGTGATCGGCCCACCATCTGAGAGACTCTGATCCGTGCCGCGGCTCAAGCCCCGGCAATGCGCCCGTAGCTCAGCTGGATAGAGCGTCGGACTTCTAATCCGTTGGTCGCAGGTTCGAATCCTGCCGGGCGCGCCACCCAAACCTGCAGGTCAGGCGTCAGACCACCTAGCAGAAGCCAGGATGATCGTCCCCGCCGGCGACTTCCGGCTGACCCGGGCTCGCCGTTCGGTCCCGACGTACCGTGGTCGGGCAACGATCCCTGGATCGGATCGTCGCCCACCTCGGCCGCAATCCCGGCCGAGCGTCCGGTGAACCACGTCGTCACTACCATCGACGTGATTGCTGGAACGGGGTGACATCTGAGGAGGAGTCATGGCGTTCGGAAAGAGGTCCAAGGAAAAGGGCTGGATGTCTGGGAAAGAGGCCGAGAAGCTTGCCAAGCAAGCCGGCCGCCTGGGAGACGACGAGAAGGTCCGCGACACGAAGGGCCGAGTGACCGGCGACTTCTCCAAGCGCACCCGTAAGCAAACCAACGAGCACGGCGTCTGACGCCGTCCGGTCGCGCCGCCGCCGGACGTGTTCCTACGCGTCCGGCGGCAGTACTCCCGCGGTAGCGATGTGCAGCGTGACGGCATCCGGGTGGATGTACGGCGCAACCAGCTTCCGCACCAGCCGTTCCGCCTCGGCCGCCTCCCGTTGGATCCATTCGATCGGTGCCGACCTCCCGATCCGCCGGAGCTCCGCAACTCCCTCAAGGAACTGCCGGGACTCCGCGGCCGTCCACAGGCGACTCCGTTCGCGCTCGACCACTTCCGCCGTACCTGACACTTGCTGATGGAGCACCTGCCCGTCCGAGCGCAGCACGGCCACGTGATCGGCGTACTGCTCCCGATCGATCGTCTCGGCCATTTCGAGCACCCGGCGATAGGCGCTGTCGTGCAGCTCAGGATCGGCGAGCCGGCCGTAGCCATAGACCTCCAGCCCGCGGAGATGACGATCTAGTACGCCGAACCGGCTTGCAGCCTCCGGTACGGCGAGGATCGCGACCTCGACCCGATATCCGGCCGACTTGAACTCGCGAGCCGCGTGCTCCACGTCATCCTGAGCGAGCAGGGGCGCCTCCATCACGACGTCGAAACGCTGCGTACGCGCGTAGGTCAGCGCCTTCGCCATCCAGCTGAGACCGTCTGCGCTGAGGTAGCCGGTGGGTCCGTCGTCGATCGGCGTGCGGAAGACGGGCCAGTGTGGCTGATAGCGGTCCGGGCCGATCGTCAGCGGATGGCGTCCATGGCGGAGCAGGACATCACATGCGAGCGCGTTGACCGTCGCTTTGCCGGCCCCGGGCTGCCCTGCGACGATCACCGCGACCGGCTGCTCCTGCTGCGTACTGGTCAACTCGTCCGGGACGATCCGCTCCCGGAAGATCCGCTCGTTCTCGTCCTCGCTCAGTTCCTGCTTACGGCGTACCGTCTCGCCGACCTTCTCGTCAGGCTCGGCCAGCAGTACCTCGCCCTCCGAGTAGATCGCGTCGATCTCCGGCCCGTCGTCCAGGCGCAACCGCCGGCGTCGTGCTGCCCAGGCCCGCTGCTCGGCCCGCCACTGCTCGATCTTGTCGGGATCGGCTTCCTCGTTCGCGATCAGTTCCGCGTAGAACCCGATCGCCTGCCCGGTCCCCTCGAGCGCGACCTCGTAGGCGACCTTCCGCGTCCACGCCCCACCGGCGGGCTCCAGCCCGCCCAACACACCGCTCACCATGAGCAGAAGCTACCGAAGCACAGGTCCGCTCAGCCCTCACAGCCGAGGCCGTCGCTGTCCTCTCCGATTTCCGCCTGACCGGTTGTGACTGCGTGGCGGTCCGCGGCCGAGCAACGGGATGAGCTGCGGGCTAGCCCTAGAAGGGGCACTAGCCTTATCCTGTCCTCATGCATAAGACGGATTCGAACGCAGATCTAAGCTCAACTGTAGCACCAAAGAATGCAGGGCGCAAGTCCCCCGCGATCGCTGGGGCTTGGACGCTAGGAGACCTGACCGTCAACCGGATCGGATTCGGCGCCAAACGCCTCGGCGGCAGCGGCGCGACCGCCGACACGACAGCCGGTACGGCGGGCACGCGGACCGGCGCCGAGCAGGTGACCAGCCTCCTCCGGCGCGTCATCGAGCTCGGCATCAACCACATCGACACCGCTGCCTTCTACCCCTCGTTCGGCAGATCCGGCGAGACCCACGGTTTCGACAGCCTCGACTGGGCCAACGACGCCATCCGCCGGGCGCTCGCCCCCTACCCCGACGACCTAGTGATCGCGACCAAGGTCGGGCCGATGGAGCACGGCCTGGCCCGGCCGAACCAGTTGCGCGGGCTGGTCGAGGGCAACCTGCGTCAGCTCGGGCTCGAGACGCTGGATCTGGTGTACCTCCGCCAGACCGGCCTCACCTCGGTCGCCGAGCACTTCGGCGTACTGGCCGAGTTGCGCGCAGCCGGTCTGATCAAGCATCTCGGCCTGTCAAACATCCGCGGCGAACACCTCACCCAGGCGCAGGAGATCGCGCCGGTCGTCGCAGTACAGAACCGCTACGGCGTCGGCTTCGGTCGCGTCAACGACAGCATGCTCGAAACCTGTGGCCGGCAAGGGATCGCGTTCGTCCCCTTCTTCGCGGTCACGGCGACCGGACGGGAGGCCGGTGGAGTGGCCGACACTGACCCGGTCGTCGCCATCGCCCGCGAGCACGGCGCGACTCCCGCCCAGATCCGGATCGCCTGGACCCTTGCCAAGGGCCCCCATGTCCTGGCCATCCCCGGCACCGGCAACCCCATCCACCTGACCGAGAACGTCGCCGCCGGCTCAATCCAACTCTCCCCCGACCAACTGGCCATCCTCGACGCCATCCCGTCCGACTAGTGCGCACTGGCAACCATTTGGAGGTCCGCCTTAGGCTTCGGCGATGGAGCCTGGGGCAGTAGCGGACCTCTTGCGGCGGTTCCGGGCGCGATCCGCCCTGACCCAGGAGGCGCTTGCAGAGCGGGCCGGCCTGAGCGTCGAGGCGATCCGGATGCTCGAGACCGGCCGCCGCCGTCGCCCGCGCCAACCGACGATCACCCGGCTGGCGGCAGCACTTTCGCTGTCGCCGGCCGAGGTCGAGGCCTTCCAGCAGGCCGCGACCGGATCCGCCCGGGCAACCACGACCGACCTCCCCTTCGACCTCGAAGACTTCACCGGCCGCTCGGCCCAGGTCGAGCAGTTGACGAAGGTGCTCGACGAGGCCGTCGGCCGAGCCGTCACGCTGTCCGCCATCGGTGGCATGGGCGGCGTCGGGAAGACGGTCCTGGCCGTGCACGCAGCCCGGCTGATGGCCGACCGCTTCCCCGACGGCCGCCTCTACCTCAACCTGCGCGGCAACGGCGGTCAGGCGCCACTGACTCCACTCGAAGCACTGACCGTCCTCCTCCAGGCCCTCGACGTACCGGCCGGCGACATTCCCGGCGACCTCGACCGCGCCTCGGCCCGCTACCGTACGGCGCTCGCCGGCAAACGGGTCCTGGTCCTCCTCGACGACGCGGCCGACTCCGCCCAGGTCATCCCTCTCATCCCCGGTACTGCGGGTTGCTCCGCCCTCATCACGAGCCGGAACAGACTCACCAACCTGAGCGGCGCCCGCCATCTCCTCCTCGAAGTCCTCTCCGAGCAGGAAAGCCTCCAACTCCTGGCGGAGATCGTCGGCGCCGACCTGGTCAATGCGGAGCCCGCTGCAGCCACCGACCTCGTACGCCGCTGCGGATGCCTCCCGCTCGCCATTCGCGTCGCCGGAGGTCAACTGGCTGGCGGATCAGCCGCCGATCTCGCGACGCTGGCCGCCCGCCTCGGCGACGACCAGGCAAGGCTGGACGTCCTCACCTCACCCGACGTGAGCGTCCGCAGCACTATCGCCGTGTCGATCGACGCGCTGGCCAAGAGCAAACGCGCAACAGATCAAGCGGCAGCAACAGCGCTGCCCTTGTGCTCGTTGCTGGACGGCGACAGCTTCTCCCTCCGGGTGGCCGCGAGCGCACTGAACCTCCCGCTCGACGAAGCCGAGGACGTGCTGGAGAAGCTGGTCGACGTCCACCTGCTCGAAACGCCCGCCCTGCACCGGTACCGCCTCCACGACCTGGTCGCCGAGGTCGGCCGCGAACGCGCCTACGCCACCCTGACCGAGGCCGATCGCCGATCCGCGTGGGAGCGAGTGCTCGCCTGTTACCAGGCCATGCTGTGGCGCTCGGAGGAGCTGACGCCGGTACTCCGTGAGTACGGACCTGGCTGGCCCGACCCGTCCTGGGCGGAACCGGCCGCCGATCAGACCGACCTGCAGACCGTCCTGGACTGGCTCGACGTCGAGCGGTTCGCCTTGCTGGCGGCGGTTCGAAAGGCGGTCGCAGGATCTCCGGTGGAGCGGCTCGCGGCAGTACGGCTAGTTGCCGGCATGGGGCAGCTCGGCTCGGCCCGACGTCGCTGGACCGAGTGGCAGAGCGCCCTCCAGGCCGTCCACGAGATCTTCGACGAGATCACCGATCCGGTGCCCAAGGCCCTGATCCTTGCCGACCTCAGCAACGCGAGCTCGGGCTACGGCGACTACTTGCCGGCAGTGGGCTACCGCGAACGCGCCCTCAAGTACGCCGAAGCCATCGGCAACTACCAGTTGCAGGGTTCGCTGCTGGTGAATCTGAGCTACACCCTGCAGCGAGTGGGCCGGCCGAAGGACGGGCTGGCTCGGGCAGAACAGGCATTGGAGCTGGCGAAGGCCCACGCGCAACCCGGCGTGGAATCGGCCGCCTACCTGATGATTGGCTCGCTCGCCGGTGAGACCGGCGACTTCACGCTCCAGACAGAAGCCTTCGTCCTTGCCGCACAACCTCTACGCACCAACGGCCTGCCGGAACACCTCGCCTACCGCCTTCGCTTCATCGCCGAGTCATTGCGCGAGTGCGGCCGGCACGAGGAGGCGCTCGAGCTGATTCAGGAGTGCGTCGACCTCTATCGGCAACTACCGGACCGGGCCGACGGCCGCCTTGCCGAGGCACTGTCAGACCTCGGGGCGGTCTATCAGGCACTCGACCGTCACGAGGATGCGGTCACCTGCTTCCAGGAGAGCCTGCCACTCGTCGTCGAGTACGAGATCTGGGATCAGGAGGTGCTCGCCCGAACACGGCTCGGCGAGAGCCATACCGCGGCCGGCCGGGCGGCCGAGGCACGGACCGAATGGAAGCTCGCCCTGAGCCTCTGCGAGGGACATGACGCCCCATCGGATGAGCTCCGCGCGTTGCTCGGGGCAAGCTGAGGTGGACACCGAGGAGCTGACGCTGATCTCGACCTACCTCGCCCGGCGCGATGTCGCCGAGATCGGCGAGGCCGATTTGCTGGTGCTGATGGGGAGCGCGGTGCTCGAATCCGTCGAGGTGGCTGCGCGGGCGTGGCAGGACGGGCTGGTGCCGCGGATTCTGATCAGCGGCGGCGTCGGTCACTCGACGCGGCATCTGGTGACGAAGGTCGGAGAGCGGGAACTCCGGCCGGAGTCGCAGATCTTCCGCGACCTGCTGACCCGCGAGTACGGCGTACCGGCGGCGGCGATCGAGATCGAGGACCGGTCCACGAATTGCGGGCAGAACGCGGAGTTCAGCCGGCCGTTCGTGGACCGGGCGCAGCGGATCGTGCTGGTGCAGGACCCGACCATGCAGCGACGGACCCATGCGTCGTTCGTGCGCTCGTTCCGGGATCTCCCGGGCACCGAGCTGATCAGCTTCGCGCCGGTGATCCCCTGGATCGGCCCGTACGGCGTCGCCGCGACACCCGGCGGACCGGCGATCTGGGGCCGGGAGCGATTCGCGTCCTTGGTGCTCGGCGAGATCCGGCGGCTGCGCGACGACGAGCACGGCTACGGTCCACGCGGCCGGGACTTCATCGACCACGTGGACCTGCCAGCCGTAGTACTAGATGCCTATGGCAACCTCTCGGAACGGTACCCCGGGCTGGTGCGGGCGGGCGGTGGGTGAGAGGTCAGCCCCAGAAGGTGTCCTCGGCCGGCGGGGCCGCGGCGCCCACTGGTCAGGGCAGGACCCACTTCTGGTTGGGCTTGGTGTGGCAGTCGTAGATGATCAGTTTTGTGCCGTTGGCGCTGAAGCCGCCCGTGGCGTCCAGGCAGCGTCCGGAGCGGACGTTGAGCAGCGTCCCGTCGGCGCGGGGTACCCACTTCTGGCCGCCGCTGCTGTCGCAGGTCCACAACACCACCGCACTGCGGATTGCGGTGCCGCGTGCATCCAGGCACCTGCCCAGCGAACGGAGCGTGCCATCTTCGAACTGAGTCCACCGCTGGTTGACCCCAGCACTGTGGCAGGTCCAGAGGATGACGGCGGTGCCATTGGCGGTACCGGCTCGATACACGTCGACACATTGGCCGGCCACTCCGGTGATCACGCCGGTGTCGCCGAAAACACCCGCCTCCGAGAGCGAGTAGCCGCCCGCGGTGCCGCGCGTGGTGCCTTCGATCCGCACGTACCGGGTCTCGGTCGCGGCGAAGGTGACGTGATCGACACCGCCGTCTCCGGTGGTGGTCGAGTAGACGGGGACCCAAGTAGTCCCGTTGGTCGACAGTTGGATGGCGTAGGCCTTACCGTACGCCGCCGCCCAGTTGAGCATGACCCGGTCAACGCTGTGGGCGATGCCGAGGTCGATCTGAAGCCGCTGTGGATCGGCGCCGGCGCTCGTCCATGCGGTGGACATGGAACCGTCGACCGCCTTCGGCCCTCCGGCAGCCGTACTTGCGAAGCTGGATACCGTGACCGGGCGGTTCAGCGCCAGGTTGCGCTTGGCGCGGTAGATGGCTGTATAGGTCGTCGGAGACGCGGGAGCAATGAAGTTGTGCGTGCGGGTCCCGCTGTCGGACCACGACGAGAAGCGGTAGATGTTGTTGGCGGAGAGCTGCAGCAACGCGGACGAAAGGGAGCCGCTGGATCCCACAATCGCCGTACGGGTGAAGGGTGCTGCTGCCGTGGTCGCCAGGTAGGTCAGCGGCAGGCCGGATGGTTGCGACGCGAACGTGAGGGCACTGGTCTTCGGATCCAGCCGGACGCTCTTGGTGTCGACGAGGCCACCGGAGTCCGTGGCGGTGAGCCGCAACTCCAAGTAGGACGGGTGTTCGTGATCAGGTGCGGTGAAGGTGCCGCTCGTGCCGGTCATCGTGGTGATCTGATGGGCGTGGCAGTCGCTCGGGCAGTGCTGCATGATGAGCGTCCACGTCAACGCCGAGGCCGGCAGGGTGCCCTGCTCCGGATCGCCGGCCGTACCGGAGAACGCGATCTTGTCGCCGACCTTCCAGGTGGTCCCAGGGCTGGGCGCGGTGATCGTCGCGGTCGGTGCGGTGTTGCCCACGCTGATCTGCGTCGCAACGGTATCGGTCCCGCCCCGGCCGTCGTCCACTCGCAGCCCCACCATGACGGTGCCGCCCGTGGTGTAGGTGTACTGCGCTGTCGCCGCGGTCGAGTCGTCGTACTGACCGTCCCCGTCCAGATCCCAGGCATAGGTGAGTGGATCGCCGTCGGCGTCGTTGGAGGCGGTCGCGTCGAACGACACGGTGAGCGGGGTGTTTCCGCTGTCGGGGTTGGCGTCGATCACCGCGGTGGGCGGGTTGTTGGTGGCGCTGTAGACGTAGCGGACAAGCCGGCCGTTGTCGTAGTCGACGGCGAAGATGTCGCCACCTGGCCCGGCCTGTAGCGCGGTGGTGCCGTAGCCCGAGGCGAAGGTGACGATGTCCGACGGGTTGGGAAGCCCGTTGGCTCCAGGCCGCATCGCCCACACGCATTTGCGGCTGTAGTCGGCGAAGAAGAGTGCTCCGTCGTACGCCGCGGGGTAGTTGCCGTCCGGGTAGAACGCCAGGCCGGCGATGGACGAACTGCCACTGCTGCAGCTCTCGCCCGCCACGACCTTGGCGTCGTGCTGGTAGGCGAAGAACGGGGCTGCCACGGCTCCGCTGCCGGCGGCGTAGAGATTCTCACAAAGCGTCAGATCGGCCCCGTCGTAGCCGCTCTGACGGCCGGTCCCCTCGTAGCACGGCCAGCCGAAGTTGGTCACCCCTGCGGTCGGGCTGACCACCCGATCGATCTCCTCCCAGGCATTCCAGCCAACATCTCCGATCCAGATCTCGTTCGTCCCCGGCCGGAAGGCGAACCGCATCGGGTTGCGGAGGCCGTGACTCACGATCCGGCGCGTGTTGGGATCGGTGCTGCCGTACTGCGGGTTGCCGGGCGCGGCATAACCGGTGTCTGGATCGATCCGGATGAGCGAGCCGGAAAGTCCGGTGGGATCCCCAGCGGTCCGCACATCCTGAGCACGCAAGGCGCCGCCCGCGGCAGCCGGCGGTGCGAGCGCAGTACCGATCGGCGACGGCGGATCGCCACACGGATTGTCGGGAGTGGCGTCCGAGGCTGGGTAGCTGTCCTGACCGTAGTCGGCGTAGCTGAAACTGGCCCCGTCGCCGCCGGTGGCATAGAGCATGCCGTCCGATCCGAACCCGATAGAGCCGATCGAGTGGCTGGGGAACTGCTGACACCAGTCCTCGACGAGCACCTGTTCGGCGATCGCCGTACCCGTTGGCGTCAGTACTGACAACCGCCCGCTGACCTGGCAGCCGTCGCTCGTCGGGCCCGGTGGTGACGGGCAGGGGTCGTCAGTCGTGGCAGGAGTTCCCCACTTGGGGGACGGCCCACCGATCAGACCGTCGTAGGTGTAGAGCACGTACACCCGTGGGTCCGCTGGGAAACCGGGATGCAGCGCAAGTCCGAGCACTCCGCGGTCCCAATAGTTGTGGACCTTGGTCCGCAGGTCGGCGAACACGGTCGGAGTAATATCCTCCAGCGAGTCGAAGACCTTGATGAGACCGCTCTTCTCGGCGATGAACACCTGACCGTTGGCCGCGAACGCGACGTTCGTCGGGTTCACCAAACCGCTGAAGACCACCTGCTCGCTGAAGCCGCTCGGCACGACCGCCGCGCCTGCAGGAGCTGCGGGTCCAGCCACGACCGCCAGCGGTACAAGCATCAAGACGAAAGCTGTCGCCAGCAGGCGAGCAGGAAAAATCGAGCCGCGCATCTGTTCCCCCACTGGCAACAAGCTGCCGATACCTCGATGTCCAGGCCATTCCTCGCCCCCCGGCGAAGACGCATCGAGGTGAGCTCAGAGTGACAACGCATCCCGCCGCGCGCAAGACCAGAACGACTAGTGGTCTGCCCCGACTCCGCTACGGCTCTGAGCGAGTACTGCCGGTTGCGATGCGGACGGCCACCACTACCGAACCTCGCCAGCAAACGCTTCCCTCGGCGTATCGGGGCGTTGGCGGCGGGTTCGACAGTGGTGGCGGTCCGCACCCGCCCTAGCCGATCCGAGACCGGCTGAGGCATCGTCCGCATCGGCTTCGGTCAACTCCCTGGACCTTCATTGTGACTTGGATCACAGCTGGCGTCTTCCCGCGCTTGGCGAGACCGCGTAGTGTTGGATTATGTATACAGACGAACGGTATTCTGTCGCCTCGATCGATGGCAGCAGTCCGGGAAGCGCGGGCTGAGCCGCCATGCTGCTGCGCCAGCTCGAGTACCTCGTCTCGCTTGCCCGGGAGCGGCACTTCGCCCGGGCCGCTGACGCCTGTTACGTGTCCCAGCCGTCGCTGTCCGCGGCGATCCGCAAGCTCGAGCAGGAACTGGATGTACCGATCGTCCGCCGCGGCCGCCGTTTCGAGGGCCTCACCCCCGAGGGCGAACGCGTACTGCTCTGGGCGCAGCGAATCCTGGCCGAGCGGGACGCGCTGCGGCACGAGCTGTCCGTGATGCGCGGCGGCCTGACCGGCACGCTCCGGCTCGGCGCGATCCCCACCGCGATGCCCGTCGTCTCGTTGCTGACCACCCCGTTCTGCGAGCGGCACGGCCAGGCGCGGGTGACGCTGGAGTCGCTCTCCTCGCGCGACATCACCCAGAAGCTCGCCGAGTTCGAGCTCGACGTCGCGATGACGTACCTCGACGACGACACCCTCGGCCAGGTCCGCAAAACCCCTTTGTACGAGGAGCGGTATCTGCTGCTGACCCCCGAGGAGGGCGCGCTGGCCGAGTTGCCGGTGGCAACCTGGGCGCAGGTGTCCGAGCTCTCGCTGTGCCTGTTGTCGCCACAGATGCGGAACCGCCGGATCATGAACGGGTACTTCACCGACGACGGCGTCACGGCAACCCCCGCGATCGAGAGCGACACGGTCTCCGGGCTCTACAGCCACCTGCGCGGTAACCACTGGTCGACGGTCATCTCGCACGCGTGGCTGCACATGTTCGGCGTACCGGCCGGGATGAAGGTCGTCCCGCTGAAGAGTCCCGCGCACGGCCCGCGCGTCGGCCTGGTGATCGCCGCGCGAAGCCCCGAACCCGTCCTGGCCCGCGCCCTGCTCGACGTCGCCCGCCAGGCCGGCGTACACACCGCACTGGACGAGCTCCTCGACGTTCACCTGATGGGTTCGGGCTATTCCCCTCAGCTCACCTGATAGCGCGGACCTATCCCGAGATAGCGAGCAAGTCTTGGACGCCGGCAGGCATCAGCGCGCACGGTTGAAGGACCGAAGACCCTTCAACCGTTGGAGTTGCCCATCATGGCCAAGGTCTTGTGTGTGCTGTACGACGACCCGAAGGACGGCTACCCCACGAGCTATGCGCGGGACGACATCCCGACCATCAGCTCCTACCCGGGCGGCCAGACCGCGCCGACTCCCAAGGCGATCGACTTCACCCCAGGCCACCTGCTCGGCAGCGTCTCCGGCGAACTCGGACTGCGCAGTTTCCTGGAGAGCCATGGCCACACGCTCGTCGTCACGTCCGACAAGGAAGGCGAGAACTCGGTCCTCGACCAGGAGCTGTCCGACACCGACGTGGTGATCTCGCAGCCGTTCTGGCCGGCGTACCTGACCGCGGAGCGGATCGCCAAGGCGCCGAACCTCAAGCTCGCGATCACCGCCGGCATCGGCTCGGACCACGTCGACCTGGACGCCGCGATCGCCCACCAGGTAACCGTTGCCGAGGTCACCTATTGCAACAGCATCAGCGTCGCCGAGCACGTGGTGATGATGATCCTCGGCCTGGTCCGCAACTATCTCCCGTCCCACCAGGTGGTGCTGGACGGCGGCTGGGACATCGCCGACTGCGTCTCGCGGTCGTACGACCTCGAAGGCATGCACGTCGGCACCGTCGCGGCCGGCCGGATCGGTCTGGCCGTACTGCGCCGGCTCGCGCCCTTCGACGTCAAGCTGCACTACACCGACCGGCACCGCCTGCCCGAGTCGATCGAGCGCGAGCTCAACCTCACCTTCCACCCCGACACCGCGAGCATGGTGCCGTACTGCGATGTCGTCACCGTCAACGCTCCCCTGCACCCCGAGACCGAGGGACTGTTCAACGACGACCTGATCGCCACGATGAAGCGCGGCACCTACCTGATCAACACCGCCCGCGCCAAGATCGCCGACCGGGACGCCATCGACCGCGCCCTGCGCAGCGGCCAGCTCGCCGGGTACGCCGGTGACGTCTGGTTCCCGCAGCCCGCACCGGCGGACCACCCGTGGCGGACCATGCCGCACCACGGCATGACCCCGCACATCTCCGGCTCGTCGCTGTCCGCCCAGACCCGGTACGCCGCCGGCACCCGGGAGATCCTCGAGTCGTTCTTCGCCGGTACGCCGATCCGCGACGAGTACCTGATCGTCGACGGCGGCCGATTGGCCGGTGCCGGCGCCCACTCGTACTCCACCAAGTCCTAGTGCCCTGTGTTGTAAGCGGGATCACGTCGCACGTAACCGGGATCACGTGAGATGCGGGCATAACCGGCGAGTACGGCTGGTTGAATGTATGCAGTAGCCAGTATTAGCGACTAGGAGAGGCAGAAATGATCTTCACCCGTAGGTTCGGCGCTCTGGCGGCCCGGCCGCAGTTCCCGGATGCACCGGAGCTGCAAAAGGAGCTGGACATCGACGTCGAGCTCCAGCAGCACGACGACAACCAGCACACCGATGGCGAGCGGCAGTCGGAGCGCGTGACCTCCGCCGCCTGATCAATAGACCCGATCGGTGCTCCGGACAGACGCGTTCAATCCGTGGCGGCGGACTCCCCGCGGGGCAGAATGCAGGATCCGGAGCACCGGGAGCAGGCCGATAAGAAGCGCAGTAGCCCTGGCACTTGGTAGACTGTCTACCAAGTGCCATTTGTTTCTCCACCACCAGCGGGGAAGGACCTCATGACGACAATCAGCGCGGGCCCGGATGCCACCTCCGACTCCCCCGGCGTCCGGCACGTCAAGCGCCCGACGCCGCTGCGTGAGTCGGTCTACGAGGCCCTCACCGAGATGATCATCGACGGCACGCTGGAGCGTGGCCGTCACCTCGTCGAGGTGGAGTTGGCCGGCATGCTCGGCGTCTCCCGTCAGCCGGTCCGGGAGGCTCTCCAGCGGCTCAACAACGAAGGCTGGGTGGATCTGCGGCCGGGCTTCGGCGCGATGGTGCACGTGCCTGCCGAGGACGAGGTGGATCAACTGCTGGCCGCCCGCGCCGCGCTCGAGTCCGAGTCCGCGCGACTGGCCGCCCGCAACCCCGACAAGGACGCCGTGGCGAAGCTCAAGGAGCTCTGCAAGGTCGGCGCGGGTCTGCAGGAGAGCGGCGACATCGACGGTGCCGTCCGGACCAACGCCGAGCTGCACGGGCTGATCACCGAGATGTCCGGGAATCGCTTCCTGGTCGACTTCGCCGGTCAGGTCGACCGCCGCGTGCGCTGGTACTACACGCCCGTCGCGCCGGTCCGTGGTGCCGCCTCCTGGCGTGAGCACACCCGGCTGGTGAAGGCGATCAGCGACGGCGACGAGGACAAGGCCGCGCAGATCATGCGCGAGCACACCGAGCACACCCGCAAGGCCTACCACGAACTCCAGGCCGGCGCCGCGCCCGAGCAGACACCGGTCGTCGAGAAGAAGCCCACCCGCCGCCGCCGCACCACAGACTGACCCACCCGTACTACGGGCTGCCGCGCCCGCAAGCAAGCGCCGCGCCCGAAGCTGACACCTTGAACACCAAACGGTGGCTGTGAACACCGCACACCTTGTTCACGGCCACCGTTTGGTGTTCAAGCCCACCACACGTGGGCTTGCACACCAAAGAGCTGATCACTCGGCGGGGACTTCTTCCGCTACGGGGACCGGCTCGTTCAGGGCGGCGCGGTCGTCGTGGCGGGACTTCAGCAGGCTGGCGACGGCGGTGATCGTGAGCGTGCCGAGGATGACCGACAGCGAAACGACGATCGGGATCTCCGGCGCCCAGCCGACGCCCTGGTGGTGCAGCGCCTCGAGGATGAGCTTCACGCCGATGAAGCCCAGCACGACGGACAGCCCGTAGGACAGGTAGACCAGCCGATCCAGCAAGCCGCCGATCAGGAAGAACAGCTGCCGCAACCCCATCAGCGCGAACGCGTTGGCGGTGAACACCAGGTACGCATGGTCGGTCAGCCCGAAGATCGCCGGGATCGAGTCGAGCGCGAAGAGCAGGTCCGTCGTACCGATCGCGATCATCACGATCAGCATCGGGGTCGCGAACCGGTTGCCGTCGACCTTCGTGGTCAGCTTCGCCTGGTGGTACTCCGCGGTCGTCGGCAGCACCTTGCGCACCTTGACCAGGACGATGTTCTCCTTGAACTCCTCTTCCTCCTTCGAGGTGGCCAGCTTCCACGCGGTGAAGATCAAGAAGGCGCCGAAGCCGAAGAAGATCCAGTTGAAGTGCGAGATCGCCTCAGCGCCGAGGGCGATGAAGATGCCGCGCATCACCAGGGCGAGCGCGACGCCGACCAGCAGCACCTTCTGCTGGTACTGCCGGGGGACGGCGAACCGGCCCATGATGATGATGAAGACGAACAGGTTGTCGACCGACAGCGAGTACTCCGTCAGCCAGCCGGCGAAGAACTCCCCACCGGACTGGCCCCCGGCCACCAGCGTCAGCCCGACGCCGAAGGCCAGCGCGATGCCGACGTAGAAGGTCACCCACAGGGTCGCCTCGCGCAGGGACGGTTCGTGCGGCTTCCGCGCCACGATCAGGAAGTCCAGCACCAGCAGGGCCAGCAGGGCGGCGATGGTGATGATCCACGCCGACATCGATACGTGCATGAGCTCCTCCGTTGGATATGCGGCCGCCCGCGGCTGTGGATGGACAGACGCGGGCGGCTGAGGGGCAGACTTTGCTAGGCGGTGCGTTCCCGCCTCTTCTTGGTGCGGTGCCGGTCGGTGGCTGCTTTGCGTTCGGCCAGCGAGTCGGCGAGTTCGACGTACTGCTTGACGACCCGCAGCGAGTACGGGTTGTGCTCCAGGATCCTCGGCCACCAGTGCCGGCCGAGTTGTTCGTGCATCCAGATGAACCCGATCGCGAACCCCATACTGAGCAGGGCCCGGAACGCGAGGAACTTCAACGGTTCCGCCGGCAGGCCCGGCGTACCGGCCACGGTCCATTCGGTGACCACCGAATGCACCAGCAGGGAGAGCGGGAACCCGATCACCCAGTAGACCGCCGCCGGGGCGAACACCCCGGCGGGGATCTTGCCGAGCGCCAGCAGTACGGCGTACCCGGCTCCGAACAGGGCGAGTGGGATCGCCAGGCCGAGGCCGGTCAGCAACGCCTCGCCGATGGGCCGGCCGACGAAAGCGGCCAACCCACCGGCGACGAGGCCGGCTGCGACTCCCACACTTGCGGCGGGCACGGAGAACTCCGCCAGCTGCCGAGCCTTCAGGCCATCCATTGACAGAGCCATGTCAGCCCACAACCACGCCGAAGCGAACCAGGCTGTAGAACAGCATGCCCAGATAGAACACCGCGCCGAAGCCGATGATCACGTTCCGGATCGGACCGGGCCGGATCGGTTTGGGCAGCAACTTGTTGTTCACCAGGAGCAACACGATGCAGTAGGCGCCCATCGCGAACGTGGACAGGAAGGCCAGGATGTCCAGGATCCCGGCCGGACCGTCGGCCGGCCCGAACAGCAGGATCAGGATGCCGAAGGTGATCACACCCCACAGGAACCCGGCGTACAGCCGCGACATCGAGAACCGCTTGGCGCCCGGGATGAAGTAGTACGTCATGTCCGCCTGGCCACGGGAGAACGAGTCGAACAGACCCAGCGTGGCGTTCAGGCCGATCAGCGCGATGAAAGCGAAGAACAGCGTGCCCAGGATCGGGCTGCCGGCCGAGGCGAAGGCATCCGACATGGCCTTCAGCGCAGCCTCCCGGTCACCGCCCTCGATCAGGTTCGCCACGTTCGGATTCTCCCGGGCCGCCGACATGGCCAGCACGGTGAAGGAGATCGTGACGAGCATCGTGATACCCCAGAAGAGCAGCAGCGCGTCGAAGGTGACCCACTTGCGCCACCCCTTCCACTTCTTCATCTCCTCAGGGTTCTCGGTGTCGAACATGTAGCCCCGCGACGGCATCGACTCCGCCTCGTCCGCCGACCGCAGTCCACGGATCTTCGGGATGTGGGCACCCATGCCGGCCCCGCTGTCGCGCAACTGCAGGGTGTACCACATCTGCTGCATACCGGACGGTCCGGCGAAGGCGATCGAGCCGACCAGGATCGGGAACCAGACATCCGACAACGCCTTGTCGGGCAGGAACCCGAACGCGAACATGCCGGAGATGGTCTGGGCCAGGTCGTCCCAGCTGCCGACGATCGCCGCGATGATCGAGGTACCGACCACCAGGAAGCCGATCAGGAAGCCGAGCAACTTCTCCAGGAAGTTGTAGATCACCGACAGCATGCTGAACAGCACCCCGACGAAGACCAGGGCGACACAGGCCGAAACCTGCCAGGGAATCCCCGATATCTCCTCGAACGCGGCCGCACCGGCCGACAGATGCCCTGGCCAGATGTAGATCAGGATGGCCGCGACGTAGAAGAACCACATCATCGGTTTGAACACCCGGGCCGCACCGAAGAAGATGCTCTCGCCGGTCGCCATCGCGTACCGCGCCATCTCCAGCAGCACGAACGCCTGCAGGGTGACACCGATCATGAACAGCCAGCGGATGTCCGGACCGAACACCAGGACGAGCCGGGGCCACATGTAGGACTCGCCCATGCCGACGCCCAGCGCGACCAGGAACACGGTCGGACCGAGGATGTGCAGAGAGGGCGGAGCCGGGGGCAGCGGCCGGATCGGCATCGGTTCGAGCCGGCCGGCCTTCCAGACCCGGTCGGTGACAGCTGCCGCCGCGGGCTCTTCGGGTACTTCTGAGGTCTTGCTTGTGACGTCCAAGGCGGACTCCTTAGATCGACGCCAGCTGACGAGACTTATCGCTCCCCCGTGCACTCCCCCCGGACCAAACGCATCACCGGCCTTCCGACTATAGGGGTGGGATCACGAACCGAGCGGACCCGCATTCCTGGCCCAGCGGTACTTGGCGCCGAGCACCTGGACCGGTGTCTCGGTGGTGTAGGGGTAGGCGACGATGCCGTGCTCGAACAGGTACTGGCTGGCTTCCTCGACCTCGACGTCACCGGACAGCGAGGCGACCACGGGCTTGTCGATGCCCTTGGCCCGATACTCCTCGACCACCTCGGAGACGAGCTTCGCGAACACCATCGGCGGCGTCACGATCGTGTGCCAGTAGCCCAGGATCAGCGCGTGGATCCGGTCGTCGGAGAGGCCGAGGGCAACCGTGTTGCGGTACGTCGACGGCGGCTCACCGCCGGTGATGTCGACCGGGTTGCCGGCGGCACCGAACGGCGGGATGAACTTCTTGAACGCCGCGTCGAGGTCCGGCGGGATCGTCATCAGCTGCAGCCCGTTGTCGACGCAGGCGTCCGACAGCAGGACACCCGAGCCACCGGCACCGGTGATGATGACGACGTTCTCGCCCTTCGGCGTCGGCAGCAGCGGGATGCCCCGGGCGTACTGGAGCATCTCGTTCAGCCCCGGCGCGCGGACCACGCCGCTCTGCCGCAGGATGTCGTCGTAGACCTTGTCGTTGCCGGCTAGCGCGCCCGTGTGCGAGCTCGCCGCCTTGGCGCCCATGGCGGTCCGGCCGGCCTTGAGCACCACGACCGGCTTCTTCTTCGACACCCGTGAGGCGGTCTCGGCGAAGGCCCGGCCGTCCTTCAGATCTTCCAGATGCATGGCGATCAGGTTGGTGTTGTCGTCCTGCTCGAAGAACGTCAGGAGGTCATCCTCGTCGATATCGGCCTTGTTGCCTACCCCAACGATCGCCGAGACGCCCATCCGGCTGGACCGGCTGAAGCCCAGGATCGCCATCCCGATGCCTCCGCTCTGTGACGACAGCGCCACGCTGCCCTTGACGTCGTACGGCGTACAGAACGTCGCGCAGAGGTTCTCCGGCAGGTAGTAGTAGCCGTAGATGTTGGGGCCGAGGATCCGGACCTTGTGCTTCTTCGCGATCGCGACGACCTCGTCCTGCAACTCCTGCTCACCGGTCTCGGCGAAGCCGGACGGGATCAGGATCGCCCCGGCCACCCCCTTCTGACCGCACTGCTCGAGCGCTCCGCCGACGAACTTGGCCGGTACGGCGAACACCGCGACATCCACGTCGCCTGGGACGTCGGTGATACTCGGGAAGGCCTTCAGCCCGAGGACCTCGCCGCCCTTGGGGTTGATCGGGTAGATGTCACCCTTGTAGCCCCCGTTGACGAGGTTCTTCATCACCGAGTTGCCGATCTTGCCGTCCTCGTTCGAGGCACCGATCACGGCCACCGCACGCGGCTTCATGATCCGGGTCATCGCGGTCAGGATCTCGTCCTGGCTGTAGCGCTCGACCGGCTGGCCGGCCTCCGCGTCCACGATGATCCGGAAGTCCACCGCGGTGGCGCCGTCCGGACCGGCCAGTACCGGGTTCAGGTCGACCTCGGCGAACTGCGGGAAGTCCTCGACCAGGTCGGACAGCTTGCTGATGATGGCCGCGATCGCGTCCTTGTCGACCGGCTTGGAGCCACGGACGCCGTTCAGCATCTCGTGCGCGCCGATCCCGTCGACCATCGAGCGAGCCTCTTCGGGCGAGGTCGGCGCGAGCCGGAAGGTGACGTCCTTGAGTACCTCGACCAGGACGCCACCGAGACCGAAGGCGACGATCTTGCCGAAGGTCTCGTCGGTGACCGCGCCGACGATCACCTCCTGCACATCACCGCCGGTGACCAGCATCTTCTGCACCTGCACACCGGTGATGTCCGCGTCGGCCTTGTACGTCTTCGCGTTAGCGACGATCTGCTGGTACGCCGTGACCGCGGCCTCGGCGTTGTCGACGCCGACCACCACGCCACCCGCCTCGGTCTTGTGCAGGATGTCCGGCGAAACGATCTTCAGCACGACCGGGAAGCCGATCTCGGCCGCCAGACCGGCAGCCCCCTCGGCAGTCGTGGCCAGCCCCTCACCCGGGGTCGGGATGCCGTACGCGTCCGCGACCAGTTTGGCCTCGGGTGCGCTCAGCGAGGTGCGGCCTTCCGCCAGAGCCTGATCGAGGATGGTCTGGACAGCTGCCTTGTCATAAGTCATGCCTGAAGCTCCTCAGAAGCGTGGTTGTGGGTCGTACTCTCAGACGACGCCGGCGGCCTTGAGTTCTTCCAGCTCGGCCGTGTCGATGCCGAGCCCGCCGTAGATGGTGGAGTTGTGTTCGCCGAGCCCCGGTGAGGTCTCCACCTGGACCGGCGAGTCGGACAGCTTGATCGGGCAGCCGACGGTCTTGAACGTGCCGCGTTGCGGGTGCTTCACCTCGACGACGGCGCCCAGCTCGGCCAGCGTCTCGTCCTCGATCAGTTCCTTGGTGGACAGGATCGGGCCGCACGGCACGTTCAGCGCGTTCAGCTTCTCCATCACCTCGAACTTGGTGTGCTGCTCGGTCCAGGTCTCGATCAGCGCGAACATCTTGTCCAGCTTGTCGAGCCGGGCGGCCGGCGTACTCCAGTCCGGGTCCTCGGCGAGCTCGGGCTTGCCGATCAGGTTCGCGATCGGGGCCCAGCCCGGGGGCTGGACGATCACGTAGATGTAGTCGTTCGGGCCGCCGGGTGCGGTACGGACCGCCCAGCCGGGCTGGCCGCCGCCGGAGGCGTTGCCGGACCGCGGGACCTCGTCGCCGAAGTTGTCGTTCGGGTACTCCTTCAGCGGGCCGTGCGCGAGCCGCTGCTGGTCACGCAGCTTGACCCGGCTGAGGTTCAGTACGGCTTCCTGCATCGCGACGCTGACCCGCTGACCCTTGCCGGTGGCAACACGCTGGTACAGGGCGGCGAGAATGCCGGCGACCAGGTGGATGCCGGTTCCCGAGTCACCGATCTGAGCTCCGGTGGCGATCGGCGGGCCGTCCTCGAACCCGGTCGTGCTCATCGCGCCGCCCATCGCCTGGGCGACCACCTCGTAGGCCTTGAAGTCCTCGTAGCGGCCCGGGCCGAAGCCCTTGATCGACGCGTAGATCAGCGCGGGGTTGAGCAGCTGGAGCCGGTCCCAGGTGAAGCCCATCCGGTCGATCGCGCCGGGCGCGAAATTCTCCACCAGGATGTCGGAGTTCTTCACCAGGTCGGTGAAGATCTCCTTGCCCCGCTCGGACTTCATGTTCAAGGTGATGCTGCGCTTGTTGCAGTTCAGCATCGTGAAGTAGAGGCTGTCGACTCCCGCCAGGTCGCGCAGCTGCTGGCGGGTGATGTCACCGGTGGGCGCTTCGAGCTTCACGACGTCAGCGCCGAGCCAGGCGAGAATCTGGGTGCAGGACGGTCCCGACTGCACGTGGGTCATGTCGAGTACGCGAACGCCTTCAAGGGCCTTGCCCATAGTGGTCCTCCAGTACTGGCCGGCTGCGCAAGGCGGCCGGCCACGTGATCGCTACTTGTACATGGTCTGGTTCATCGTTCCGGGCGCGTACGCGTCCGGGTCGACCCACACGTTGATCAGCGAGGGCAGCCCCGACTCACGGGCCCGCTGCATGGCCGGCCCGATGTCCTTGGGATCGCGGACCTCCTCGCCGTAGCCGCCGAGCATCTTGGCGAACTGGTCGTACTTGACGTCGCCGAGCGTGTTGCCGATCCGGCCCCGGTCGTGCCCGTACTTCGCTTCCTGGCCGTACCGGATCTGGTTCATCGACGAGTTGTTGCCGACGACACCTACGAAGGGCAGCTTGAACCGGACCAGCGTCTCGAAGTCCCAGCCGGTCAGCGAGAAGGCGCCGTCACCGAACAGCGCGACGACCTCCTTGTCCGGCCGGGCGTACTTGGCCGCCATCACGAACGGGATGCCGACGCCGATGGTGCCGAGCGGGCCCGGGTCCATCCAGTGGCCGGGCGACTTGGGCTGTACTACGCCGCCGGAGAAGGTGACGATGTCGCCGCCGTCGCCGATGTAGATCGAGTCCTCGGTGAGGAACTCGTTGATCTCGTGCGCGAGCCGCAGCGGGTGGATCGGGTTGGCGTCCGACAGCTGCCGCGGCAGCCGCTTCTGGTACGCCGCGTCCTCCTCGGCCCGCAACTCGCTGAACCACGCCTTGCGGTCGCCGGCCTTGGCGATCCGGCCCGACGACGCCTGGGTCACCGCGGCCAGGATGGCACCCGGGTCGCCGACCAGGCCGAGGTCGATGTCGCGGTTCTTGCCGACCGTGCGGTAGTCCATGTCGATCTGGACGACGGTGGCGCCCTTCGGCAACCGGCGGCCGTAGCCCATCCGGAAGTCGAACGGCGTACCGACGATCAGGATCAGGTCGGCGTTGTTGAACCCGTACCGCCGGGACAGGTGGAAGTGGTGCGGGTCGCCGGGCGGCAGGGTGCCGCGAGCCGAGCCGTTCATATACGCCGGGATGTTGAGCTGCCGGACGAAGTCGATCGCCGCGTCGCTGCCACGCGCGGTCCATACCTGGGTGCCGAGCAGGACGACCGGCTTCTCGGCGCGGGCCAGCAGATCGGCCAGTGCTTCGATGTTCGCCGGGTCGCCGATGCTCTTGGTGGACGCCCGGTAGCGGCCGGCTTCCGGGACGACCGCGGACTCCACCGGGACGGAGTTGTCCAGGATGTCGCGCGGGATCTCCAGGAAGGACGGGCCGGGAGCGCCGTTGTAGCACTCGCGGAACGCCATCGAGACCATGTCGGCCACTCGCGCGGTGTGCGGCACGGTGGCGGCGAACTTGGTGATCGGCGTCATCATGTCGACGTGCGGCAGGTCCTGCAGCGACCCCATCTTGTGCTGGTTCAGCGCGCCCTGGCCGCCGATCAGCAGCATCGGGCTCTCGGCCCGGAACGCGTTGGCGACGCCGGTGACGGCGTCGGTGGTACCCGGGCCGGCGGTGACGACAGCGCAACCGGGCTTGCCGGTCATCCGGGCGTAGCCGTCCGCGGCGTGCGCCGCGACCTGCTCGTGCCGGACGTCGACGACAGCGATGCCCTCGTCGACACAGCCGTCGTAGATGTCGATGATGTGGCCGCCACAGAGGGTGAAGATCACATCGATTCCCTCGGCCTTGAGGGCCTTGGCCACCAGATGCCCGCCCGAGATCGTGGCGGTACTCGGTTCCGGCTCGGTCACCTGCGTAACCGCGTTTGATTCCGACACTGTTTGCGCCATCTGTGCAGTCATCTCCTCGGAGGAAGGCCGTTCTGGAATATCAGCCTGTAGATTGCATACCGTATGTGGTAGTCGTAGTCATATCGCATTGCCGATCCCGTTGTCCAGTGCTCAGCAGGGAGTTGCCATGACGATCCATGACGAACTCGGTCAGACCCGCCGTGCGGTCCAGAACCTCGAGAAAGCCCTTGCGGGGTTGCGGAATCAGCTCGGTCCGCACCTCGACGTACTGCGCCTGCTCGACGACGTGGCGAGGTGCTCGAGCGACCTGCGGCGGCTCGAGGAACAGGTCGGCGCCCCGCGCCGGCACGAGCTGGTAGTGATCCCTGACGACGATTACGACCATGTTCTTTGGGCCACTGGCGACGCGGACCACGAAGGGTTGGGCGCACCAGGCCGCCGAGCCCCCTGAACCGCCAAACACTGTTTCAGCAACTGCCGAAGCCGTACGTCGTCCGCCGCTCGCGCGGTGACGGCGACGGCTTCGGCCGCTTGTTCGGTGGCCACGAAGTTGCGATAGAACGGCTCACTCAGAGCGACCCGGCCCAGCACGGGGAGCCACCAGCAGGCCATCCCGGCCGGCTGCGGGTCAGACCCGAGCAGGTAGAGCGCCGTCTGATGCGCATTTGCCAAGCGCTCTAGTTCGTCCTTCGCCAGCTCCCCCGTGGTCGCGAGAGCCGTTGACACACAGAGCGCGACCAGCCGAGCCGAGCCTTCGAACCCAGCCCTGGCGGTCTCCAGGAAGGCCGGCGCCAGCGGTATGAGAGCCCGCCGCCCGGCCTTCGTACTGTGGTCGTGGACCATCCGGGCGATCGAGCCGAGGACGGGATGCACGCACGTCGGGCGATCCGTCCAAGGCTCTCGCGCCAGCTTGGAGACGACTTCCAGCACACACGGATCGGGCCGCGCCACCCGACCGTAAGTCACTCGCCCGGCCGCACTATTCCAGCGACGGGCGTGCCTAGCTGAGGTCGGACAGGTAGTGAAGGCCTGCCCGGCTGCTTCAGGAAGCGGACGCTCAACGCCGTCACAAGTCCGAGGAAGCCTGCTCCGAGGAACACCGGTCGATAGCCGATCGCCTCGACCAAACTGGCCGTCACTCCGATGCCGACGAGACCACCGACGGCCTTGGCGGAGTACAGGATCGCCTGGTTCTGCAGCAGGCTGTTCTCGCCGAAGAACTCCAGCACCAGGTTCGCCATGATCGCGTAGAACGCGCCGCCGCCGAGTCCGGCGAACATCGCGCAGAACACGAACGCCCAGCCCGCGCCGGACTCGCCCGCCAGCACGAGTCCGACATGAGCGAGCCCTTCGATCATCAGTACTGCGGCCAGCACCCGGCGACGGCCGAACTGGTCCGACAGGTGGCCGGCGAAGGAGCGGCCAAGACCGTTGACTGCGGCAAGCATTCCGGCCGCGAAGCCGGCGACGGCCAGCCCGAGCTGCGCCTGCATCGCGTAGCTGACGACGAAGGCGATGCCGAACAACGACAGCGCAGTACAGAGTGCGAGCGTCAGCCACATCAGCGGCAGTGCGCCAGTGCGCATCGCCTCGCCCGGGCGGTAGTGCCGGGCGGCTGGGATGTTGTTCGGGATGCTGCGGTTGAGTTTGCGGTCGACGGCCCACGCCTGCGCATCGAGCTCGGCGGGCCACCAGTGCCGCGGCGGATCCTTCAGGACGCCGCCGGCCGTCATCACGACCAGCAGCGCCACTGCAGCCGCGAGGTCAAAGACCAGCCGTTGACCGCTGGAGGAGTTGAAGATCGTCAGCAACGCGATGCTCGGCACCGCACCGACGGCGAATCCCCCGGTCACGAACCCGATCGTGGCGACCCGCTTGTCAGGGAACCAGCGAGCTGCCGTCGTGATGCAGGCGGCGTACACCAGACCGGCGCCGGTCCCGCCGATCAACGCGTAACCGAACACCACAGCGGCGAAGCTGTCGGCGTGCGCCAACGTCGCCAGACCAGCAGCAGCAAACATGCCACCCAGTACTACGAGTTGCGTCGGCGAGGCCCGGCGTACGCGCTGGAGCCAGGCCGCTGGGATCGCGACCAGCGCTTGGCAGGCGACGAACACGGCCAGCAGCCACATCGTCTGGACCGGCCCCCAACCGCGACTGGACTGTAGGTCGAGCGCGGCCGCGCCGAAGGAGTACTGCAGCGGGCTGATCGCGACCATGCAGGCCCAGGCAGCCCAGAGTTGCCACCGCCGTGGGTGGCCGGTGAGCTCCTGGGCGTCTTCGCCGATGCGGTACCGGCGGCCGTACACGTCGCGCACGTCCCGTGGAGGCGTGCTGGTGGATACATCATTCATTAGATCCGCCTCCTGACTACTGCATACCGTATGGGACTTTGGTACTCCTCTGCGCTACTGCTTGTCCAGAGTTGAGAGGGTCTTGTGACAAAAGTGCATACAGCATACAGTCGTCAGCACGCTCACCGAGGAGGACTTCTGTGGATCTGATGGAGTACCAAGCCAAAGAACTCTTCGCCCGCCACAAGGTGCCCGTCACGCTCGGCCGGGTGGTCGAAGACGCGGCCGACGCCGCGGCGGCTGCCGAAGAGCTGGGTGGCCGGGTGGTGGTCAAGGCTCAGGTGAAGGCCGGCGGCCGGGGCAAGGCAGGTGGCGTCAAGCTGGCCGCTACTCCGGCCGAGGCGACCGAGCGCGCCGGCGACATCCTCGGCATGGACATCAAGGGCCACACCGTCCGCCGGGTGCTGCTCGCGCCTGCCGCGGACATCGCCGAGGAGTACTACTTCTCCTTCCTGGTGGACCGGGCCAACCGCAACTACCTGTGCATCGCGAGCACCGAGGGCGGCGTCGAGATCGAGGAGGTCGCGCACAGCAATCCCGACGCGATCGCGAAGGTCTCTATCGACCCGGCGACCGGCGTTGACGAAGCGAAGGCGGCCGAGATCGTCGCCGCCGCTGGCTTCCCCGCCGAGGCGGCGTCCGTAGTACAGGCGTTGTGGGAGGTGTTCATCGCGGAAGACGCGTCACTGGTCGAGGTGAACCCACTGGTGAAACTGGCGGACGGTTCGCTGGAGGCGCTCGATGGCAAGGTCACGCTGGACGAGAACGCTGGGTACCGGCATCCGGATCACGCAGCCTTCGACGACAAGGCTGCCGCGGATCCACTGGAGGCCGCGGCCCAGGAGAAGGGTCTCAACTACGTCAAGCTCGACGGCTCGGTCGGCATCATCGGCAATGGTGCGGGGCTTGTCATGTCGACGCTCGACGTCGTCGCGTACGCCGGTGAGGCGCACGGCGGGGTCAAGCCGGCCAACTTCCTCGACATCGGTGGCGGCGCGTCAGCCGAGGTGATGAAGAACGGGCTGAGCATCATCCTCGGCGACCCGCAGGTACGCAGCGTGTTCGTGAACGTGTTCGGCGGCATCACCGCCTGCGACGCCGTCTCCAACGGCATCGTGCAGGCGCTCGAACTGCTCGGCGCCCAGGCGAACAAGCCGCTCGTGGTCCGGCTGGACGGCAACAACGTGGACGAGGGCCGCCGGATCCTCGCGAAGGCGAACCACCCGCTGGTGACGGTGGTCGACACCATGGACGGCGCCGCTGACCGCGCCGCCGAGCTGGCCGCGACGGCCTGAGGAGAACTGACATGGCTATCTTCCTGACGGACAAGAGCAGAGTCGTCGTCCAGGGCATGACCGGGTCGGAGGGGCAGAAGCACACCTCCCGGATGCTTGCCGCGGGCACCAACATCGTCGGCGGCGTGACGCCCGGCAAGGGCGGCCAGTCGGTCGACTTCGCCAGGCGGTCGATCCCGGTCTACGGCTCGTGTGCCGACGCGGTGAAGTCCACCGGCGCGGATGTCTCGATCGTCTTCGTCCCGCCTCGCTTCACCAAAGGTGCGGTGATCGAGGCGGTCGACGCCGGGATCCCCTTGGTCGTGGTGATCACCGAAGGCGTACCGGTGCACGACACCGCGGCGTTCTTCGCGCACGCCCAGGCGGCCGGCACCCGGATCATCGGGCCCAACTCCCCCGGCCTGATCAGCCCCGGCCAGGCGAACGCCGGCATCATCCCGGCCGACATCGCCGGTCCCGGCCGGATCGGGCTGGTGTCGAAGTCGGGCACGCTGACCTACCAGATGATGTACGAGCTGCGGGAGTACGGCTTCACGACGGCGATCGGGATCGGTGGCGACCCGATCATCGGGACGACGCACATCGACGCACTGCGGGCCTTCCAGGACGACCCCGACACCGAGGCGATCGTGATGATCGGCGAGATCGGCGGTGACGCCGAGGAGCGCGCTGCGGCGTTCATCAAGGAGTACGTGACCAAGCCCGTCGTCGGCTATGTCGCCGGCTTCACCGCTCCCGAGGGCAAGACGATGGGCCACGCCGGCGCGATCGTGTCCGGCTCGTCCGGTACTGCGGTCGCCAAGCAGCAGGCGCTCGAGGCGGTCGGCGTGAAGGTCGGCAAGACGCCGAGCGAAGCGGCCCGGCTGATGCGCGAGGCGCTCGAACAACTCCTCGTCCACTAGAAAGGCTTTGCACCGTGGCGAAAATCGGATTCATCGGGCTCGGCATCATGGGCTCGCACATGGCCGCGAACCTGATCCGGGCCGGCCACGAGATCACCGGGTACGACGTCGTGCCCGCCTCCGTCGAGAAGCTGCTGCAGGCCGGCGGTAAACCCGCGCCGAACATCACCGAGGCGGTGTCCGGCGCGGAGGTGGTGATCACGATGCTGCCCGACTCGCCCCAGGTGGCCGAGGTGGTCCTCGGGCCGAGCGGGGTGCTCGAGGCAACGACATCCGGCGTACTCCTGATCGACATGAGTTCGATCGCCCCGGAGACCTCGCTGGACGTCGCCGCGGCCGGCGCGCAGCGCGGAGTACGGGTGCTGGATGCTCCGGTGAGTGGTGGTGAGCAAGGGGCCATCAAGGCGTCATTGTCGATCATGGTCGGTGGCGCCACCGAGGACTTCGCGGCGGCCAAGCCGATCTTCGAGGACCTGGGGCGGACCATCGTGCATGTCGGCGGGCATGGCGCGGGCCAGACGGTGAAGGCGGCCAACCAGTTGATGGTGGCCGGCATCATCAGCCTGGTCGCCGAGGCCATCGTGTTGCTCGAGGCCTCGGGTGTCGACGGCGAACGCGGCCTCGAAGTACTGGCCGGTGGGCTGGCCGGCAACCGCATCCTCGACCTGAAGTCGGCCTCGATGCTGGCCCGCCAGTTCGAGCCCGGCTTCCGGATCGACCTGCACCACAAGGACATGGGCATCGCCCTCGCCTCGGCCCGCAGCGCCGGGGTCTCGCTACCGGTCACCGGCGTGGTCGCTCAGTTGGTCGCCGCGGCCCGTGCCCAGGGCAACGGATCTCTCGACCACTCCGCCCTGCTCAAGGTCGTCGAGCAGCTGTCTGGCCGCTGATCAGGGTCGCGGCGGAGCGGTACTGGCCCGCACCACCAGCTCGGTGCCTACGGCAACGGGCTGGTGGTGGTGCTCGCCCGCCTGGATCTCCTCGACCAGCGCGTCGACGCTGCGGCGGGCGACTTCGCCGAAGAACTGCCGGATCGTCGTCAGCGGCGGCCAGAACTGCGCGGCTTCCTCCATGTCGTCGAAGCCCACCACGCTGACGTTGCCGGGAACGGCCCGGCCGCACTCGTGCAAGGCTCGCAGCAGGCCGAGGGCCATCTGGTCGTTGGCCGCGAAGACCGCCGTGACGTCGGGATCGGCGGCGAGCCGGCGGCCGGCGTCGTACCCGGAGCCGGCCGTCCAGTCACCGGTCAGTACGGGTGGTACCGGGCAGCCGCGATCGATCAGGGTCTGCCGCCACGATCGCAGTCGGCGCGAGGCGGCATAGGAGTCCTCCGGTCCGCCTAGGTGCCAGACCGTTTGGTGCCCGAGGTCGAGCAGGTGCTCGGTCGCGAGCCGGGCACCCTGGGCCTGGTCGGTGTCGACGACCGGGTAGTCGAGGTCGGCGTTCGAGTCGATCACCACGACCGGCATCCCCTCGGGCATCCGGACGTCGGCCTCGTCGAGCCGGTGCGCCTCGATCAGGATGATGACCCCGTCCACAGCCTGCGCACCGAGCCGGTCGAAGGCCCCCGCCAGCGCGCTCTGGGTGGCGTCCGGTACCGGGATCAGGTTGACGGCGTACCCGCTGGCCGTCGCGGCGGTCGCGACGGCGTCGAGGGTCCGCGTGTTGCCGAAGCTCGAGAGGCCGAAGACGATCACGCCGATGCTGCGGGACTGCCCGTTGCGCAACGCGCGCGCCGCGCTGTTCGGCCGGTAGCCGACCTCGCGCATCGCGGCCAGCACCCGGTCCCGGGTCGCCGCGTCGACGTTGTGCCGCCCGTTCGCGACCCGGGAAACGGTCTGCCCGGAAACCCCCGCCAACTGGGCCACGTCAGCCATCGACGGCCCGCGCCGACGCCGTACCGGCGTCTCGTCCGCTGTCATCGGCACTCCCCTCTCCCGCTGAACTATAGACATGTTGACGTAAACACGCTAGCTTCCCGGTCAGAAATGTTGACGTAAACATCGGAGGCAGTGGGCAGATGCACCGAGATACCAAGGGATGGCTCTTCGTCGGGCCGTTCCTCGCCGTTTTCGCGCTGACGTTCCTGGCGCCGATCGGGTACGCGATCTACCTGAGTCTGTTCCGGGACCAGGCGTTCTTCGGCGGCACCGTGTTCGTCGGGCTGGACAACTACGTCGACGTGATCCGGGACCCGAAGTTCTGGGAGTCCTTCGGCCGGGTGCTGGCGTTCCTGGTCGTCCAGGTGCCGGTGATGCTCATCCTCGCCCTGCTGGCCGCGCTCGCGATCGACAGCGCCCGGCTGCACGCGGCGAGCTTCTTCCGGATCGTGATCTTCCTGCCGTACGCCGTACCGGGTGTGGTCGCCGTCTTGATGTGGGGCTTCATCTACGGCAACAACTTCGGGCTGGCCGCCGACCTGAACGACCTGTTCAACACGACGTCGATCCAGCCGCTCAGCGGACGCTGGATGCTCCCGTCGATCGCGAACATCGTCACCTGGGAGTTCGTCGGCTACAACATGCTGATCTTCTACTCGGCCCTGCGCACCGTGCCCGAGGAGTTGTACGAAGCGGCAGCGATCGACGGCGCGGGCACGGTCCGGACGATCCGGGCGGTCAAGCTGCCGGCCCTGCGCGGCGCCATCGTGATCGCCACCATCTTCTCGATCATCGGCAGCTTCCAGCTCTTCAACGAGCCGAACATCCTGCGCACGCTGGCGCCGAACGTGATCACCACCTACTTCACACCGAACATGTACGCCTACAACCTGTCCTTCGCTGGTCAGCAGTTCAACTACTCCGCCACGGTCGCCATCGTGATGGGCGTCATCACCGCCATCATCGCGTACGTCGTCCAGCTGCGCGGATCGCGGGAGGCTCTGTGAGTACCACGTCGCCGTTGCGGCCGAAGCGTTCGCCGCTGCTGACCGGCCTGATGCTGTTGTATCTCGTGTACACATTGGTCCCGCTGGTCTGGTTGTTGCTCAGCGCAACCAAGACGCAGAGCGACCTGGTGTCCAGTCCGGGCCTCTGGTTCGGTGACAAGTTCGCGTTGTTCGCCAACATCCGCGACACGCTGACCTACGACAACGGCATCTTCCTTCGCTGGCTCGGCAACACGGTGCTGTACGTCGTTGTGGGTGCGGGCGGTGCGACCCTGCTCGCCACGGCGGCCGGCTACGGTCTGGCGAAGTACAAGTTCGCCGGGCGGCGAGCCGTCTTCGCCGTACTGCTGGGTGCCGTCGCCATCCCGGGGACCGCGCTCGCCGTACCGACGTTCCTGATGTTCTCCAACCTGGGGCTGACGAACACCATCTGGGCGATCATCATCCCGTCCCTGATCAGCCCGTTCGGGCTTTATCTGATGTGGGTCTACGCGACGGATGCCGTTCCGTACGACCTGCTCGAGGCGGCCCGGATCGACGGCGCCGGTGAGGTCCGGATCTTCTTCACCGTCGCGCTGCGGCTGCTGGCGCCGGGCATCGTCACGACCTTGTTGTTCGCGGTGGTGTCGACCTGGAACAACTACTTCCTGCCGCTGATCATGCTCAGCAAGCCGAATCTCTACCCGCTCACCGTCGGGCTCACTCAATGGAGCAACCAGGCGACCGGTGTCGGCGCACGACCCATCTACAACCTGGTGATCACGGGGTCATTGCTGACCATCGTGCCTCTCGTCGTCGCTTTCCTCCTGCTGCAGCGGTTCTGGCAGTCGGGTCTGACCGCGGGTGGCGTCAAATAGTGAAGGGAATCGAATGAATCGCGCACTCTGGCGGAACGCCGCCGCCGCGCTGGTCCTGGTGACCGGCGGGCTGGCCGCCTTACCCGCCTCATCGGCCACCGCCTCCTCCGTGAACACGAGCGATTTCCGTGGCGTGAACTGGGCGGATCCCCGCGACAACTACGCCGCGGACGAAGTCGTGCCGTCCGGTCTCAGCAAGACAGACAACTACGCGACGACGTACCGCAAGGCCACTGGCATCGTGCAGGAGTTCCGCACCGAACTGAAGGCCAACACGATCCGGCTGCCGATCAACCCGTCGAGCGTCGGCACCGATTGGTGGCGCTCCTACCAGGCCGCGATCGACGCCTCCACCGCCAACGGCTACAAGGTGATCCTCAGCTACTGGGAAGCCAACAACGCCAAGGACGGCCGGGTCGACGACCCGACCGCCTACGCCGCCATGTGGGACACGGTGGTGAAGAAGTACGGCAAGAACCCCAAGGTGTACTTCGAGCCGATGAACGAGCCGTTCGGCTACTCCCTCGACGAGTGGGTCGGTGTCACGACTTCCTGGCTCGCCCGGCACCGGGACGTACCGCGCGGCCGGGTCGTCATCTCCGGCACGGGGTACAACGACAACGTGACCGGCGTCGGCGCGGTTGCCGCGCTGAAGGGAACCCTGCTGTCGCTGCACTTCTACGGCTTCTGGGACGACGCGACCACCGAGGCGGAGTGGCTCGAGAACCTGCGGCCGCGCATCGGTCAGTACGGCTGGCGCACGATCATCGACGAGGCCGGCTCGCCGATGACCATCGGCCTGAACTACGGCAACCACGAGGGCAACGTCTCCACCGCGTACTTCGGTGCGCTCACCCAGGTCGCCCGCGAGCAGAAGATGGGCGTCGTCTACTGGCCCGGCCTGCGCGACGGTGACTCCTACTCGATGACGACCCGGGTCAGCGAGCGCGACCTGGAAGTCAACAGTGCAAGCGGTTTGGCGCAACTGCAGTGGGGCTGGGGGCTGCTCAAGAAGGAGCCGGTCAACGATCTGCCGCCCGCCCCGCCGGGCGAAGGACTGCGCGGAGTCGCCAGCGGCCGCTGCCTCGACGTACCGGGTTTCTCCACCACCAACGGCACTGCCCTGGACCTCTGGGACTGCAACGGTGGCGGCAACCAGTCCTGGAACCGGACGGCCGAGAAGCAACTGACGGTGTACAGCAACAAGTGCCTGACCATCGGCGGAGCCGGCGCCGGGAGCCCGGCGATCATCGACGCGTGCACCGGCGCACCCAACCAGGCTTGGGAAATCAACGCGGACAAGACCATCAGCAGTATCGGCCAGCCGGGGCTCTGCCTCGAAGCAGCCGGCACCGGTAACGGCAGCGCGGTCATCGTCGCGATCTGCAACGGCCAAAGCAACCAGCAGTGGGAACAGTGAAGGGAAACATCATGAAGACCAGTCATCGGCGCAGCCTGCGGAAACTCGTCGCCACCTCCGCCGCAGTCACGGCCGCGTCGGTTCTGCTCGCCGCCTGCGGTGGTTCGGACACCGCGGGCAGCAGCTCGGAGCCGTCCGGCTCGCCGGATGCCGTGAAGGCCGCACTCGAGAAGGGCGGCACCATCACCTACTGGAGCTGGACGCCGTCCGCCGAGGCTCAGGTGAAGGCGTTCCAGACGGAGTACCCGAACGTCAAGGTGAACTACGTCAACGCCGGCACGGGTAACGACCACTACACGAAGTTGCAGAACGTCATCAAGGCCGGTTCGGGAGCACCGGACGTCGCGCAGATCGAGTACCAGGCGCTGCCGCAGTTCGCGTTGCCGGGTTCGCTCGTCGACCTGCGTCAGTACGGCTTCGACAGCTTCCAGTCCGCCTACACGGCGTCGACCTGGACGGCAGTGCATGCCGGTGAAGGTCTGTTCGGCTTGCCGCAGGACTCGGGACCGATGGCGCTGTTCTACAACAAGGAGGTCTTCGACAAGTACAGCATCGCAGTACCGAAGACCTGGGACGAGTACGTTGCCGCTGGCAAGAAGCTGCATGCTGCCGACCCCAAGAAGTACATCACCAACGACGCCGGTGACGCCGGCTTCACCACCAGCATGATCTGGCAGGCCGGTGGCAAGCCGTTCAAGACCGACGGAAAGAACGTCACCATCAACCTCGCGGATGATGGCACGAAGAAGTGGACCGGGGTCTGGGACCAGCTCGTCACGGGCGGTCTGGTGTCGAGCATCCCGGGCTGGACGGACGAGTGGTTCAAGGGACTGGCTGACGGCAGCATCGCGACCCTCCCGATCGGCGCCTGGATGCCGGGCGTGCTGGAGTCGTCGGTCAAGGGCGGCCTCGGCAAGTGGCGGGTCGCCCCGATGCCGACGTACGACGGACAGCCGGCCACCGCGGAGAACGGCGGCAGCACCCAGTCGGTCCTCGAGCAGAGCGCGAACCCCGCGCTGGCGGCCGGCTTCGTGCAGTGGCTCAACCACGACGGCGGCGTGAAGCCGTTCCTGGCCAGCGGCGGCTTCCCGTCGACCGTTGCCGACCTCAAGGATCCCGCCTTCGTCGACAAGCCGAGCGCATACTTCGGTGGCCAGCAGATCAACCAGGTCCTCACCGGCGCGGCCAGCACGGTCGTCAAGGACTGGAGCTACCTGCCGTTCCAGCTGTACGCGAACAGCATCTACGGCGACACGGTCGGCAAGGCCTACCAGGCCAAGTCCGCCCTCGACCCGGGACTCAAGGCCTGGCAGGACGCGCTGGTGAGCTACGGCAACCAGCAGGGCTTCCAGACCAACGGCTGAGTCCCTACCCCCGCGCAGAAAGAGAAGCATGTCCGACTTCACGATCGGTGAGTCCGATTTCCTCCTCGACGGTGCGCCGTTCCGGATCCTGTCCGGCGCGCTGCACTACTTCCGGATCCACCCGCAATCCTGGGCGGACCGGATCGAGAAGGCCCGCCTGATGGGGCTCAACACCATCGAGACCTACGTGCCGTGGAACGCCCACAGTCCCCGGCGCGGCGTCTTCGACACCACGGGAATGCTCGATCTCGACCGCTTCCTGCGGCTGGTGGCCGAAGCCGGGATGTACGCGATCGTCCGCCCCGGGCCCTACATCTGCGCGGAGTGGGACAACGGCGGCCTCCCCGCCTGGCTCTTCCGGGAGCCGGGCGTGGGGGTCCGCCGGCACGAGAAGCAGTTCCTGGCAGCGGTCGAGGAGTACCTCCAGCAGGTACTGCGAATTGTCGAGCCGCTCCAGGTCCAGCAAGGCGGCCCGGTGATCCTCGTCCAGGTCGAGAACGAGTACGGCGCCTTCGGTGACGACCAGGTCTACCTGAAGGCAGTGGCCGACATGATCGGCCAGGCAGGCATCACGGTGCCGCTGGTCACCGTGGACCAGCCGGTCGACGAGATGCTCGAGGCCGGCGGCTTGCCCGGCGTACTGCGTACCGCGTCCTTCGGTTCGCGCAGTGCCGAGAGGCTGGCCACGCTGCGGGCCCACCAACCGTCGGGACCGCTGATGTGCATGGAGTTCTGGGACGGGTGGTTCGACCACTGGGGCGGTCCTCACCACACGACGTCGGTCGAGGATGCGGCCGCGGAGCTGGATGCGTTGCTGGCGGCGGGCGCGTCCGTCAACGTGTACATGTTCCACGGCGGCACGAACTTCGGGCTGACCAACGGCGCCAACGACAAGGGCGTCTACCGGCCGACGATCACGTCGTACGACTATGACGCGCCACTGGATGAGGCAGGCAACTTCACTGCGAAATTCCACGCCTTTCGGGAGGTGATCTCGCGCTATGCGGCTGTGCCGGCTCTGGCCTCTGACCCTGTGGAGCCGGCGCCGGCGTTCTCCGTCCTGCTGGGCTCGCCGATCTCGCTGCCTGTTAACGGCCAGTGGACCACGCACGAGTCGCTGCCGACCCTCGACGAGTTGGATGCCCAGGTCGCGATCTACCGGACTGAGCTCTCTGAGCTCTCTGAGCTCTCTGGCGAGGGTCCGGCTCTGCTCGATGTCGGGGAGATCCGCGACCGCGCTCAGGTCTATCTCGACGGTCACCCGGTCGGCGTGCTCGAACGCGAGAACCACGACCGCGCCATCCTGCTCCCCCACGGCGGCCGCCTGGAGTTGGTTGTCGAGGACCAGGGCCGGGTCAACTACGGACCTCGTATCGGCGAACCTAAGGGGCTCATCGGCCCTGTCCTGCTGGACTCGGAACCCGTCACCGACTGGTCGACCTGCGCTATCGACCTCGACAGCATCCCCGGCTTGTGGGAATCAACCGAGGGCCAGGTTCGCCCGTCCCCCGGCCCGACCGCTTGGCGGGCGACCTTCTCGGCCGACGCACCCGCCGACCACTTCGTGAGAACCGATGCCTGGGGCAAGGGATTCGTCTGGGTGAACGGCTTCTGCCTGGGCCGCTACTGGCGGCGGGGTCCGCAGCACACGCTCTACATACCTGCGCCTGCCATCCGCCAGGGATCCAACGAACTGATCGTCCTGGAGCTGGACACGATGGCGGATCGGACGGCTCGGTTCGTCCCTGGCGCTTCGCTCGGCCCGCTCGAGCTCTGACCCCTCGAATGGCCGACTATGTCCCGACCGACAGGACATAGTCCTCGAATCGGCCCGGGCAAGCGTTTGCGAGGCCCGAAAATCGCACTATGTCCTGTCGGTCGGGACGGCATCCGCGACTCGCTCACCCTCATGATGAGCGATACCCCCCACCCGACTGCACACCAACCACACGGCCGGCTGCCTGCCCCGACCACCGCCGCCTGTGCTCAGCGGCGACGCAGGAGCCGCGCACTGCGAGACGCGACGCAGGAGCGACGAGCCCGCGCGGCTGCACGTCGACACCGGGCCACGCCGGCGGTTGCGTGCGCCGCCCACCGCAGCCAGTGTCCAGCGGCGACGCAGGAGCCCCGCGTACTACGAGACGCGACGCAGGAGCGGCGAGCCCACCGCGGCCGCCTACCCGATGACCGGACCGAGCACCGCCACAATCGTCGCCGGCGGCAACCGCCTCGCAGTACCCGATGCCACCGCTGGCATCCCGATCCGCCACCCCGGTCCGGCGACGCGGACCTGCACGCACACCCAACTCCAACGGCAAGTGCTAACCACGGCGTGTCGCCGGCCAACCTCAACCCTGTGCGTGCGTGCGCGACCATCCACCCCCACCGCGCAAGCCGCCGCGACGACAGGAGCGGCGAGCCCGCCCACGCGGCCGCACGTCGACACCAAACCCACGCCGACGGTTGCGCGGCCCGACCACCGCCGCCTGTGTACTGCGGCGACGCAGGAGCCCGCGCCTCAGCGCCGCGCACGCCCTTGTGAACCCCTGGATTGTCCCGACCGACAGGACATAGTCCTCGAATCGGCCCGGGCAAGCGTTTGCGAGGCCCGAAAATCGCACTATGTCCTGTCGGTCGGGACGGCATCCGCGACTCGCTCACCCTCATGATGAGCGATACCCCCCACCCGACTGCACACCAACCACACGGCCGGCTGCCTGCCCCGACCACCGCCGCCTGTGCTCAGCTGCGACGCAGGAGCGGGAGTAGGCGACGGAGGAGCCTGCGTACGGCGTACAAGGTGGAACAGGTGGGTCCGGAGGGGCCTGGCAGGGCACGCGGCTCCGGACCCACCTGGCTCAGACGGCCCTCGCCGCCGTCGGGGCGTGGGCGATCGGTGGGATGCCGACCTTGGTCGAGAGGAGGTCGGTGACCGCGTGGACCGCGCGGAGGGTCGGGGCCTTGGTGCCGGTCAGGTCGGCCAGTTCCACCACCGCGGCGAGGATCACGTCGAGCTCGAGTGGCTTGTCCTTCTCAAGGTCCTGGAGCATCGAGGTCTTGTGCTCGCCGACCCGCTCAGCCCCGTCGATCCGCTTGTCCACGGAGATATCAGGCGAACAGCCGACAGCGGCGGCGATCTCCAGTGTCTCCTCCATCATCAGCCGGATCATCGCGCGGGTGCCCTCGTGCTGGGCGATCTCCACCATCGTGGCGCGGGCCAGCGCGCTGATCGGGTTGAAGGCCGCGTTGCCGAGCAGCTTGATCCAGATGTCCTTGCGGATGTCGGCCTCGACCGGGCACTTCAGCCCGCCCGCGATCATCGCCTCGCTGAACTCCAGGCATCGCTCGGACTGCCCACCGCCCGGCTCGCCGATCGAGAACCGGGTGCCCTCCAGATGCCGTACGACGCCCGGCCCCTCCAGCTCGGTCGAGCAGTAGACGACGCAGCCGATCGCGCGGTCGAGCGAGAGGACCCGGGTCACCTCACCACCCGGGTCCACCGACTCGATCCGGCGGCCCTCGTACGGGCCCGGCAGGCCGTGGAAGTACCACCACGGGATGCCGTTCTGGGCGGCCACCACGGCCGTCTTGTCGTGCAGCAACGGCCCGATCAGCGGACCGCAGGACGCGTACGAGTTCGCCTTCAGCCCCAGGAAGACGACGTCGACCGGCCCGATCTCGGCCGGGTCGTCGGTGGCCGGCGTACGGGCCACCCAGTCACCGCGCGGGCTCAGTACTTCGACGCCCCGCTTGCGGATCGCCGCCAGATGGGGGCCGCGGCCAACCAGATGCACCTCGGTACCGCCGCGGTGCAGGGCGGCGCCGACGTACGCGCCGATCGCCCCTGCGCCCAGAATCGCAACCTTCATGCGCAGGACTCCTAGTCTCGTAGGCCGGAGGAGGTCGGGATCGGGTTGGGTACGTCGTCGAGCTCCTCGAACTCGATCACGTTGTCGATCTCGGTCCCCATCGAGACGTTGGTGATGCGTTCCAGGATCACCTCGACCATGATCGGCACCTGGTGCTCGACCATCAGCTTCTTCGCCTGTTCCAGGGCGGGCAGGATGCCGTCCGGCTCGAACACACGCAACGCCTTGCAGCCAAGGCCTTCGGCGACCTTGACGTGGTCGACGCCGTACCCGTTCAGCTCCGGGGTGTTGATGTTGTCGAAGGCAAGCTGTACGCAGTAGTCCATCTCCAGCCCACGCTGCGCCTGCCGGATCAGCCCGAGATAGGCGTTGTTCACCACCACGTGGATGTACGGGATGTTGAACTGGGCCCCGACCGCGAGCTCCTCGATCAGGAACTGGAAGTCGTAGTCGCCCGACAACGCCACGACGGTCGCCTCAGGATCCGCGACCGCCACGCCGAGCGCCGCCGGACCGGTCCAGCCGAGCGGACCCGCCTGGCCTGCGTTGATCCAGTGCCGCGGCCGGTACACGTGCAGCATCTGGGCCGCCTGGATCTGCGACAACCCGATCGTGGACACGTACCGGGTGTCCGGTCCGAAGGCCTTGTTCATCTCCTGGTAGACCCGCTGCGGCTTCACCGGCACGTCGTCGAAGTCGGTAGGCCGTTGCAGCGTCCGCTTGCGTTCGCGGCAATCAGCCGTCCACTCGGACCGGTCCTTGAGCGGAGCTTTCTCCCGAGCGAGATGGATCAGTACTTCGAGCGCCGCCTTCGCGTCCGACGCGATGCCAAGATCCGGCGCGAACACCCGGCCGAGCTGAGTCGGCTCGATGTCGATGTGCACGAACTTGCGCCCGGCGCGATAGGTGTCGAGTCCACCCGTGTGCCGGTTGGCCCACCGGTTGCCGATCCCGATCACCAGGTCCGAGGCGAGCAACGTCTCGTTGCCGTACCGATGGGACGTCTGCAGGCCGACCATCCCGGCCATCAGCCGATGGTCGTCCGGAATCGTCCCCCAGCCCATCAACGTCGGCACCACCGGTACACCGGTCAGCTCGGCGAACTCGACCAGGAGGTCCGCCGCGTCGGCGTTGATGATGCCGCCACCGGCCACGATGAGGGGGCGCTCCGCCTCGGCCAGCAACTGCAGGACCCGCTCGGCCTGCGCGACGGTGGCTCGCGGCGTCGCGATCGGCAGCGGCGCGTACAACTCGGGGTCGAAGTCGATCTCGGTCAGCTGGACGTCGATCGGCAGGTCGATCAGCACCGGTCCGGGACGACCGGTCCGCATCAGCTGGAACGCCTTCTGGAAAGCGCCCGGAACCTGCGCGGCCTCGAGTACGGTGACGGCCCACTTGGTCACCGGCTTCGCGATCGACTCGATGTCGACGGCCTGGAAATCCTCCTTGTGGAGCTTCGCGACCGGCGCCTGCCCGGTGATGCACAGGATTGGGATGGAGTCGGCGCTGGCCGAATAGAGCCCGGTGATCATGTCGGTGCCGGCGGGACCCGAAGTACCGACGCAGACACCGATGTTGCCTGCCTTGGCGCGGGTGTAGCCCTCGGCCATGTGCGAGGCGCCCTCGACGTGCCGAGCCAGGACATGTTTGAGCTCACCCTGGGCGCGGACGGCGCTGTAGAACGGGTTGATGGCCGCGCCGGGGAGGCCGAACAGGTTCGTGATACCTTCGCGACGGAGAATCTCCACCGCCGCGCGGGCGGCAGTCATTCGTGGCATACCAGCTCCTAGTCGGTCGGTGCGCTCCAGGCGAGGCTTTCGGTACTGGTCGTGCTGGGCTTGTACTCCAGTCCGATCCAGCCGTCGTACCCGGCGGCTTGGAGCTCACCGAGGTATTGCTCGATCGGGATCTCGCCGGTACCGGGTTCGTTGCGGCCCGGTGCGTCGGCGATCTGTACGTGGGCGATGCGGTCGGCGTACGTCGTGATCGCCTTGCTCACGTCATCGCCGTTGACGGTCAGGTGGTAAAGGTCGGCGAGCAGCCCGAGGCTGGTGACGCCGGCCTCGCGTTCGACCCGGGTGATGACGTCGACCGCATCGGTTGCCGTCAGCAACGGATAGCGCGGGGCTCCGCTGACCGGCTCGACCAGGACGGTCGCGCCGAAGGAGCCGGCCGCGGTACCGGCCAGGGCTAGGTTCTCGACGGCGAGCTCGTCCTGCTCGGCGGGGGCGATGCCGTCGACGCGGTTGCCGTACAACGCGTTGAAGGCGCGGCAGCCGAGGCGTTCACCGATCCCGAGCGTCACCGCGATGTTGTCGCGGAACTCCAGCGAGCGCTGCGGCCACGACACCAGGCCGCGATCGCCGGCCGGCAGGTCACCGGCGGCGAAGTTCAGTCCGGTCAGCTGAACACCGGCGTCGCGGATCGCGCGTTCGAACGCGTCGACCTCGGCGTCACCGGGCAGCGCGGTGTCGAACGGCCACCAGAACTCGACCGCCTCGAAACCGGCGGAACGGGCGGCCTGGGGTCTTTGCAGTAGGGGTAGCTCGGTGAACAGGATCGAGCAGTTGACGGCCATGCGATAGCCGCGCGATCTCTCCATGGGTCCCACCTTCCGGAGGGGCTTGGTATACCGCATACAGTAGGCCGGGCACCTGGAGGGGTCAAGACATGACCAAGCTCACATTTCCGATGACTTGATAGCCCTTGCCTAACAAGAGTTTTCGGGAAAGCGCTCGCCGAAGGCGCGTCCGTCCCGACCGACAGGACATAGTGCCGATTTGTGGGCTCGCGGACTGTCGACTGAGGCGGGCCGGTCGCGCGACGAAAGACTATGTCCTGTCGGTCGGGACACTCGGCGCACAGTTGCGGTGTGGCTGGTGCCGGACTCGTCGGGCCCGGGAGGCGCGGCTAGGGGTGATCGAGGATCACCCCCAACGACTACGCACACACGCCTCAGGAATGGGTCGAGCGCATTGCCTGGGCGAGCTCTTCTAGTGCTGGGAGTGCAGTGATGATCGTTTGAGCTGACTCGGCCGGGATCTGATCGAGGCAGGTGCCGATGGCGGTGGTGCGGAGGAGTTTGACGCGGTCGTGCAAGTGACGGCCGGCGTCGGTGGCTTCTACCCGGATGGCTCGCAGGTCGTCCGGGTTCGCGTCGCGCTGGATCAGGCCGAGTTCGGTCAGCTTGCCGACCACCCGGGAGAGCATGGTCGGGTTCAGCCCTTCCAGCCGGGCCAGCTCGGTCAGGCCGAGCGGGCCGCGGACCGCGATCAGGCCCAGGACAGACGCCTGGGTCGGCGTCAGCCCCTCGCCGGTGGCCGTGGCATTGAGCTCGCGCGCGAGCTTGGAGATCACGCCGCGGAGCTTGCTCAACGTCTCGATGTCGGTCATCTCAACCCCTTTATTGCCTGCTGGCAAGCAATGTAGCCTGTACATCGATGGAACCGTCGAGTTCAGCGCAGCGATCCGCCGACCCGGCCGCGGATGAGCCGCTGGCCCACCGGCGGATCGTCTTCGGCATCGTCTCGATCGCCCTGCTGATGGCCTCGATCGATCAGACGATAGTGGCGACCGCGCTGAATGCCATCCGCGGCGACCTGGACGCGCCGCTCACGTGGAGCGGCTGGACGATCACCATCTACGGCCTCGGCCAACTGATCGTGATGCCGCTGGCCGGCCGGCTCGGCGACCAGTTCGGCCGCAAGCGCGTCTTCCTCGGCGCCGCCGTGCTGTTCACCGTCGCCTCCCTGTGCTGCAGCCTGGCCGACAACATCTATCTGCTGGTGCTGTTCCGCGCCTTCCAGGCGATCGGTGGCGGCGCCTTCATGCCGACCGCGACCGGCATCGTGTCCGAGCAGTTCGGCCGCGACCGGGACCGTGCGATCGGGATGTTCACCTCGATCTTCCCGCTCGGCGGCATCCTCGGCCCGATCATCGGCGGCGTGATCGTCACCTACTGGTCCTGGCGGGAGATCTTCATCGTCAACGTGCCGATCGGCCTGCTGCTGATCTTGCTCGGCCTGCGTTTCATCCCGGGCGGCCAGCCGAAGACCGTGGCGCGCGTCGACGGCACGGGGGCGGTGCTGCTTGCGCTCACGATCCTCTTCGGCATGTACGGGATCAGCACCCTCGGCAGCAGCGGGCTCACGGACCCGATCTTCATCGCCGCGGAGGTGATTGCGGTCACGCTCGGCGTTCTGTTCATCCGGCACGCGAACCGCCACAGCACCCCCTTCATCCCTGTCAACCTGCTCCGCGGCCACGGCTTCGGCGCGATGAACGCGATCAACTTCCTCTTCGGCGCCGCCGTCCTGGGCTTCGGCGCCCTGGTCCCCCTGTACGCCGAATCGCGCTACGGCATCGCGCCGCTCCAGGCCGGAACGTTGCTCACGGCAAGGGCTGTCGGGATGGTCTGCGTCGCCGGCCTGGCCGTCTTCGCGCTGCGCCGGACCGGGTACGGGGCGCCGATGATCGGCGGCTTCCTGCTCGTCGCCGGTGGGATGACGGTGATGGCCCTGGCCCCGCATGGCCTTACGCCGTACGGATGGCTGGCCCTCGCCGCGGGGATCACCGGCGTCGGCATGGGCCTGTCCATCCCCGCTTCCAACAACGCCGGCCTGCAACTCGCGCCGGATCAGATCTCGGCGATCGCGGGCCTGCGGGGTATGTTCCGGCAATCCGGCGGCATCGTCGCTGTCTCGGTCACCACCACCGTTCTGGCCCACGCCGGCAACGGCGGGCTGGCTCAGGCGCACAGCTTCCTGGTCTTCGCCGCCGTCCTGCTGCTGATCATCCCGCTGACCCTGCTGGTTCCGGACCACCGCGGCTCGTGGTGATTTTTCCGGCCGCCGTACCGGGTGCGGGCCGCCACGGTGTGCTACCGTTTCTGACGGTTGCAGTTTTGCAGTTCCCGGTTTGTTTTTGAAACGCCCGCGGATTTGTGATCCGCAGGGCGTTTTCTCATTTCTGGGCCAAGGTCCGGTGTGGGAGGGCTCGTTCAGCAACCAGGGGACCGGCGACCGCCGGGACCTGTTACCCGCCCCACACAAGGAGCAGATCATGGCTAGCGGAACAGTGAAGTGGTTCAACGGCGAAAAGGGCTTCGGCTTCATTTCTCAGGACGGCGGCGGCGCCGACGTCTTCGTGCACTACTCGGCGATCGCGGCGGACGGCTACCGTTCGCTCGATGAGAACCAGAAGGTCGAGTTCGACCTGACCCAGGGCCCGAAGGGCCCGCAGGCGGAGAACGTCCGCCCGGTCTGAACCACCGCTTGAGCAGGCCCGGCCGTTTCGGCCGGGCCTGTTCTGCGTCTACCGGACCCAGAGATACTCGCCGTCCTCCACCAGGTCCGTACGGCGAAGTCCGGCGGCAGCCGCGACCGTGGCAGAGGCAGTGTGGTCGGGGTGGACGTGCGCAACGATCCGCTGCGCACCATGAGCCTCTAGCCAGGCGACCAGAGCGACCGCTGCCTCCCTCGCATAGCCGCGACCCTGCCAGGCTGTCCCCAGCACCCAGGCGATCTCCGCCTCGTCACCGATGACAGTGGCCTGCACGTAGCCGACCAGCTCGTCGTCCTGCAGCGTGCTGATCACCCAGTTGAGCCACGACTCCCCCGGGCGCCCAGGGCCGGCTACCTGTCGCCGGTAGCGCTCCGAGAGCTCCTCAGCCGTCGGCGGCTCGCCACCGGTGAACGTGTAGAGCTTGGGGTCCGAGAGCACCTTCGCCATCGTTTCGGCGTACTCGACGCGCAGCGGCAGCAGAGCGAGCCGCTCGGTGCCGAACCTGGTCGCGATCATCTATGCACGGTAGCGGCGAGCGGCTCGGCCGCTCCCTCCACGGCCGGCCCGCCCGACGCCACCTCCCCCTTCACGGGTGCAGCCGGGTGTTCGGATGCAGGTCGAACCGTGGGTTGCGGTGGTCTCCTGCCCCGTACGGCGTGACGCGCTCCTCGTAGTGCAGGTGGGGCCCAGTCGCCATGCCAAGGCGATCCCCTGTCTCGACCGTGTCGCCCTGACTCACCTCCAGCTCGGTCAGGTGACCGTAGAAGTGCCAGATCGCGTTGGACTCGACCACCACCTGCCCGTCCGACACCCGGACGACGACGCCGGCCAGAGTGGCCCGGATCGGCGTACCGGCGGCGGCGCGGTAGTCACGGCCCGTGTGGAGACCGTGCTGTGCGTCGCCTGCGACCCCGAACTCGCAGGTCACGTCCACGTTGTGTACCGGAGCTGCCATGGCTTGAGCGTGCGGACAAACCTTCAGACAGTCTTAAACCCGGGCCGGCAGGGCCGGGTACGGCGCCGGTTCGACCTCCAGCTCGGCCATCCGCTGGATGTAGGTCCGGTAGGCGCGCCTGGCCTCTCCGTGGGCTCCACTCCCCTGGAAGGCGGTCACCAGGCCCAGATGCGCGCGTTCGTCGTACTGGTCGCGCTGGAGGATCCGCAGCAGATACCCGGCAGCCGCGTCGGGGTCTGCCTTGCCGCGCTCGGCAAGCACCCGCGCCACTCGGACGTAGAGCGCTCTGGCCTCCTCACGCATCCCCGCGGCCCAGTCGGCGTACACATCCTCCTCCAGGAAGTCCCCGCTGTACGCCGCCTCCGCTGCGCGCAGTACGGGCAAGCTGTTGCCGTCCAGGCCGCTACGTGCGTCGTGGAGGAAGCCCTCGACGTCTACCGAAGTCTGGTCGCCGTCCAGCCAGATGGTGGCGCGGTCGGCTCCGACGAAGCAGTCGGCCGGGTAGCGCTTCTCGGGGTCGAGCACAGAGCGCACTGTCGACAGCGCGACCGACAGTCTGGGTGATGCGACTGATTCGCCCTGGTCCGGCCAGAGGAGATCCAGGAGCTGCACCCGCGCGACCGGTCGGCACCGGCGGGCTACCAGGATCTTCAGGAGGTCACGGGCCTTCTTGGACGGCCACTCCCCCAGCTGGATCGCCTTGCCGTCCCGTAGTACGCGGAAGCCGCCGAGGCACTCGATGCGCACCGGAGCCGGTCCCGTCTGCTGACTGGCCGCCAGTGCCGCTGCGGCGTACCGGGTGGCTCCGGCTGCCAGGAACTGCTGGTGAGCCCGCAACGCCAACTCCCGCCCTTCAGGACCCGGCGTACGCCGGGCCAGCATCAACTCGGCTCGTGCCTCTCCCAGCGGATCGCCCAACTCGCGCCGGATGTTCAGTACTTCGTGCAGCACCTCGCCGCCGTCAGCTGCCGCGTATAGCTCGAGTGCATCGGCCAACCCTGCTCGGTCGCGGCGTCGACGGCAGAGCGCGGCCGATTCCTCTGCAGCAGCGGCAGCATCTGCCTTGTTGCCCGCGTGCAGTGTCACCCAGCCAAGCCCTACAAGCGCACCCGACTGTCCAAGGACCGGCCCGTAGGCCACTGCCTGCCTCGCGATCTCTGCAAGCTCCGCAGCCCGCTCGGGCTCCTCTACCGCCAGGACTCTGGCAAGGCCGGCCAGCGACGGTACAAGCGACTGCATGTCCTTGGTGTCGTCTGCCATGGCTATGGCTTCCTCGTAGCACGCCCTGGCCATCGCCCGGTCCCCTCGCTCGCGGTAGACCTCCCCCAGTACTGCGAGCGGCTGCGCGACCCGTTTCGACTCCAGCTTCTGGTAGAGCGCCCGCGACGCCTCTAGCTCGCCGATTGCCTCGTCCAGCCGGCCAAGTCGCAGTAGCGCCTCGCCTCGGTTGTTCAAGGCCAGTGCTCGGAACACTGCGAAGCCGGCGCGGTCGGCCAACTCCAATGCGACCTCCAGCTCCTCCAGGCCAAGCGTGTAGTCACCCTCGCCGATGTGGTGCGAAGCACGGTTCACCCTGATGCGAATCGACTGCAGCAGGTCACCAGCGCGCCCCGCGTGCTCCAGCGCCCGCACGTAGTGGGACGCGTTGCCGCGTGGATCACTGTCGACCGCAGCAAGCATCGCCAGCACCGTGTGCACGATTGCCAGCGCCCGATCGTCGCCGGACACCTTGGCGGACACCTCTGCACCCGCGATCAGTTCACGGCACTCGTCGAACTCGCCACGCAGCCAGTGCGCTCCTGCCCACCAGGCCTGCAGCAGTGCTTCGTCAGCGGGCTGCTGCCCGTCGATCCGCCCTCGCCGATACATGGCGACCGCTACGTCCGTTCGGCCGCGCAGGTGATGGATCAGGCCCAGCCGCCAAGCAATGGCGACCGGGATCTCGCCCTCCGGCTCGATGATCCGGTCGAAGCAGTCCTCCGCGCCCTGCCAGTCCCCGAGCACCTGCCGTGCTTCACCCTCCAGCTGGTCCATCGCGGCATCCCGCAGCTCCTGCGGCAGGGCGCTGATGGCCACAACGACCGATTCGGCCAGGCCGCCATTCACCATGCCCTGCCCTCGCTCGGTGAGCATTCGGGCCACATGGGCCGGGTCTACGGCTTGGTAGCAGGCCAAAGCGTCCCGCTGCTCGCCGACGGACTCGAACCACTGCCCGGCTTGCAGAGTCAGCTCGTCCATCCCGAGCTCGTTCGCGGACAGCCGGTCGATGGCGAAGTCCCGGACGAGCGGATTGAGCTCATAGCCATCCACGTCACCGGCCGAGACGAGCAGGCCTCTAGTACGGAGCTGATGCAGGGTCTCCGCACTCTCGGTGAGCCCTACCGCCTGACAGAGCTCCGCACTGAACTTCGGCAATACGGCCACCGCAGCGACCAACCGGCGTACGGACTGAGGCTCTGCTGCGAAGACCTCCTCGGCCAGGTAGTCGTACAGCGGGCCGTCCGACCGCAGAGCCCGCCGCAACCGTCCCTGCCGCTCCGGGGCCGGCACTGTCCGCAGTGCCTCAACAGCGAGCCGCACCGCAGCCGGCCACCCCTGTACTGCGGCCTGCAACGGCTCAGCAAGCCCTTCAGCCCCTTCACCCAGTACTACGTCCAGCACGGCGAGCGTCTCCTGCACGGTAAAGGCCAGCGCCGTCGCGTCGATCTCTAGCACCTGGCCGCGACCGCGCAGCCGGTCGATACCGAAGGGCATCGCCGTGCGGGACGCCACTACGAGATGCAGGGAGGGCGGTGCTACCCGCACCAGGCCCTCGATCAGTCGGGTCGCCGGGTCACCGGGGTTGAGCTCGTGGAGGTCGTCCAGCACGAGCACCACGTCGCCAGTGAGGTTCTGTTCGAGCGCGTCGGCCAGCAGGGTGGCGTACGCGAGTGCTCTGGTCCCCTGCTCCGCGTCAGCGTCGGGGCCACGCGGTCCCTGGAGTTCAGCGGTCAGTACTGCCGATAGTGCGGGCACCTGGAAGCGCAGGGTGTCGACCAGGCCGGTGACCATCGCAGCGAGCGAGCGGTCCTCCGCACGGACCGTGTACCACGCGCAGGGATGCTCAGCGGCCCAGGAGCCGAGCAGTGTGGACTTGCCGAAGCCGGCGTCGGCTACCACCGTCAAGAGGCGGCGACGCGAGCCCTCACTCAGTAGCTTGGTCAGCCGCGGCCGCGCGACAGTCCCCTCTACGGCCTCCCGGTCCCCAGTGCCCCGCATAGCCCCACCTCCCGTTCAACCCCCCGGCTGTTGAACAGGACAGCACTGTGGGTAGTGACACCGCAACCGTGTTAGCCCTGAACTCGGCGGGAGATTTGCCGATTCCGCAAGGAAGGATGTCCTGGGTAGGGCGGGAAATACATGATGGACCGCATGATCGAGATCAATTGGGCGGAGCAGGCCGGGCACCTCCGGCAGAACGCGACCGGCGACGCGAGCTGGAACGAAATAGTTGCCTCGGGCCTGGTACGGCCGACCGACAAGCTGGCCGTCGATGTGGGGTGCGGTGCCGGCGGAATGGCGAAGGCGCTGGCTGCGGCGATGCCTGCGGGCACCGTGGTCGCTATCGACGCCGACGCCGACGTACTGGAGGAAGCGCGGGCCCATACTGCCGGTGCCGTGCGCTGTGAGCTGGTTTCGATGGATGACGGACCCGAACCGTTGCGGGCGGCAATCGGCGCTCCGGCGGACCTCATCTGGGCTTCGGCCTCCGTACACCACGCAGCCGACCAGCAAGCCGCCATCGATGCGCTGATGTCGCTACTGGCGCCGGGAGGTCGCCTGGCCCTCGCCGAAGGTGGCCTGCCGTCCCGCTGCCTCCCGTGGGATCTCGGTCTCGGCGAGCCCGGGCTGGAACTCCGCCTGGACCTGGCCCAGGACCGCTGGTTCGCAGCCATGCGCGATGCGCTTCCGGGATCGGTGCCGATGACCTACGGCTGGACCGATGCCCTCAGCCGAGCAGGACTGGTCGACGTGACTACCAAGAGTGTCCTGACAGAGAAGCCGGTACCGCTCTCCGATGCGGACCGAGCCGACGTCGTCGCGGGCTTCCAGCATCGGATCGAGCGGCTCACGCCCGGCGCTACCCAAGGTCATGGGCATGGACATGGGTCTGAGCTCCCCGGGGAATTGGCGCTGCCGGCTGCGGATCTGGCCATCTGGCAACAGCTGCTCGACCCCGCAAACGAGCACTACCTCGGCCGGCGTACGGACCTCGCGGGGCTGTCCGTGCGGAGCATCCACATCGGCCAGACCGACCGCCACGCCCGGACTTGACGCTGCCGGGCGCGACGCTGTCGGCGGGTCGCCGTAAGGTGGGTCCTCATGAACGACCGGCTGGTGTGGATCGACTGTGAGATGACCGGGCTCGATCTGGCGAAGGACGCCCTGATCGAGGTCGCGGTGCTGGTCACCGACTACGAGCTCAACGTGCTCGGAGACGGGATCGACCTGGTGATCGCGCCACCCCCGGAAGCCCTGGAGCAGATGGGCGACTTCGTCCGCGACATGCACACCGGCTCCGGGCTGCTCGACGAACTGCCCAACGGCATCGCGCTCGCCGACGCCGAACAGCAGGTCCTCGACTTCATCTCCGGCTACGTCAAAGAACCGCGCAAGGCCGCGCTGGCCGGCAACTCGGTCGGCACCGACCGCACCTTCCTGGTCCGCGACATGCCCAAGGTCGAGTCGCACCTGCACTACCGCAACGTCGACGTCAGCTCGATCAAGGAACTCGTCCGCCGCTGGTACCCGAGGGTGTACTACGCGACGCCGGCCAAGACCGGCAACCACCGCGCCCTGGCCGACATCACCGAGAGCATCTCCGAGCTGCGGTACTACCGGCAGACCGTTTTCGTACCCCAGCCAGGCCCCGACACCGACACCGCGAAGGCCGCCGCCAGCCTGGTCAACGCCCCGATTTCAGGTAACTGACCTTCATCGCTATGATTACCGAGCCGCGCTGATCCAGGCGGTGAGAACATGGTGGGTATAGCTCAGCTGGTAGAGCACCTGGTTGTGGTCCAGGGGGCCGCGGGTTCAAGTCCCGTTACTCACCCGAAGGCGACGGCGATCCATGCTCGCGGACAGCGCGAGCCTGGGTCGCCTTCGCTATTTTGCGCGTCGCTTCGCTCCGCGCGGGTGGGGGCTTCGCCACCCACACCCCCCTTGTTGTGGCTGGCTTCGTCTGTCNCCTTGTTGTGGCTGGCTTCGTCTGTCACTCGCCTTGTTGTGGCTGGCTTCGTCTGTCACTCGCCTTGTTGTGGCTGGCTTTGTCAGTTGCTCGCCTCTCGTCTTCTCGGTTTGACTGAACAACTGGGTTTGGGCGGGTCTGGTTGGTTTGGTGGGTGGGGGCTGGGAGGATCCGTGGGGTGAAGGCTTCGGGGAGTGTTTGGGTTGGGTATGGGGTTGCTGTGGTGGTGACCTTTTTGGTGGGGGTGCTTTCGTTCAGCGTGTTTGTGTTGGCGAAGGTGTTTGGGGGGTCCGAGGCTGACGAGGAGTCGGTGCCGGTGCCTCGGGGGGTTGCTAGTTCTCCGGTGGTGCAGGTGGTTCGGCCTACTGCTGCTGCGGTGATGGACGTTTATGCGGTGAAGGCGAATCAGTTGGTGCTGATTGTCGCTACGCCTACGGGGTGTGCTCAGAAGGTGCGGGCGGTTGCGTATGCCGAGGGGGCGGGTGCGGTCGGAGTACGGGTTACTCAGAGGGTTTATCGGCGTGGGTGTTCGATGACGGCTGAGCCTGTGCTTGTTACTACCAAGGCGCCGGTTGGTGGGCGGACGTTGCTGGTCAACGGGGTGCCGTGGACTCGGGTTGCCGGCGGTGGCTACGAAGAGGGGTTGCGGACTTCTACTCCGTAGTCAGCGGGTGGTGGGGGCCAGGCAGCCGGTGGGGAGGTCGAACCATCTCAGGTGGTCGAACTCCGCGTTGACCGTTGCCTCGTTGTGGTCGTCGGCTTGCTGACAGGCGGAGAGCAGGTCCCTGGCTTCGGCGAGGTAGGTCTCGAGGGCTGACTCGGGGGCGGTGTCGTGGTGGCGGGGGTAGCGGAGTTGGCCGTCGGCGTCGTAGCCCAGCTGGGACAGGCGCATCGGTGGCTCCACCGGGCCGCGGTAGTGCTTCCAGAGGCCGCTGGCCGGGTCGAAGCGGTAGTCGCTGAGGAGGCGCCAACCCTCCTGGGCGACCAGCTTGACCGCCTCCACGACGTACGAGAAGACCGCCTCGGAGATGAAGTAGTTGAAGTTGACCCGGACCCAGCCGGGCTTGATCCCCTCGCAGCCGTGCACGATCTCGTCGGCGAACTCATGCGACTTCTCCAGGTCGATGCCGAGCAAGAGATGTCCGTACGGTCCCGCGCACGAACAGCCGCCGCGGGATTGGATGCCGAAGAGGTCGTTCAGAAGCGCGACGACGTAGTTGTGATGCAGGTAGCGGCCGGACGGCGCCTTGATCACGAACGACACGATCGACAGCCGCTCGGCGTCCAGGTTGCCGAGGATCTGGATACCCGGCTCGTGCCGCCAGGACTCGACCGCGCGGCGCAGGTACGCGTCCTCGTGCGCGCGGATCACGTCGATCCCGACCGCCCGCTTGAGCTGGAACACCAGGCCGGCCCGGATCGACTCGATGATGGCCGGCGTGCCGCCCTCCTCGCGATGGACCGGGTCGTCCAGGTAGCGGTGCTCGGTCGGGTTCACGAACGCGACCGTGCCACCACCCGGTACGTCGGGAACGCGGTTGCTCAGCAGTTCACGCCGGGCCACCAGCACGCCCGGCGTACCGGGGCCGCCGATGAACTTGTGCGGGCTGAGGAAGATCGCGTCCTTGTAGGCCAGCGGATCCGCGTCGCGGCCGCCGTACATGTCGATCTCGATGTACGGCGCGGCGGCGGCGCAGTCCCAGAACGACAGCGCGCCGTGCCGGTGCAGCAGCGCGGCGACCCGATGGGTGTTGCTGACGATGCCGGTCACGTTGCTGGCGGCCGAGAACGAGCCGATCTTCAGCGGCCGTTCGGCGTACTCCGCCAGCTTGCTCTCCAGCTGCGGGATGTCGATGTGACCGTCGTGGTCCTGCCCGATCACCACGACGTCGGCGATCGACTCGCGCCACGGCAGCTCGTTCGAGTGGTGCTCGTACGGGCCGATGAAGACGACCGGCCGTTGCTCCGGCGGAATCGTGTCGATCAGGTGGTACTCGTCGTCCAGCCGGGCCGGGATGCGCAGGCCGAGCACGCCGATCAGCTTGTCGATCGCGCCGGTCGCGCCGGAGCCGCAGAAGATCACCGCGGTCTCGTCGTCGCCGCCGACGCTGTCGTGGATGATCTTGCGCGCGTCCTCGCGCAGCCGGGTGGTCTGCAGGCCGGTGCCGCTGGACTCGGTGTGGGTGTTCGCGTACCGCGGCAGGACCTCCTCACGGATGAAGTCCTCGATGAAGCTGAGAGCCCGGCCTGACGCGGTGTAGTCGGCGTACGTCACCCGGCGTGGCCCGTACGGCCCCGGCATCACCTGGTCGTCACCGATCACCGACCCACGGATCCGGGCCAGCAGCGCGGTGTCCGGCGGCATCGTGTGACGGCCACCGTCCTGGTCAGCGGCGATGCCGGTACGGCTCTCCCCCTGCATGGTCATGGCGCCAGAGTACGACCGCTGAGTGATCTTCGTCGCGTTTAGCTGGAGGGCCTGGGCACTAGGGTCGGTCGCAGCCGAGCATGAGGAGCAGGGATGACGTTTTCCGAGGAACTGTGGGATTCCGGCGCCACCAAGGTGTACGCCGAAATCGTCCGGCATCCGTTCATCACCGGGCTGACCGACGGGACCCTGAGCCGGGACGCGTTCCGTTACTTCATCGTTCAGGACAGTCACTATCTGCGCTCGTACTCCCGTGCACTCGCCCTGGTCGCCGCACGTGCCGTGGACGAGGACGCGGTCAGCATGTTCGCCCGGCACGCCGCCGATGCGATTGAGGTCGAGCGGGAGCTGCACAGCTCGCTGCTGGGCTCACTAGGCCTCACCTCTGCCGACGTCGACTCAATCGGGTCCGGGCCGACTACAACGGCGTACATGTCCTATCTGACCGCCGTGTGCGCCACTGGGACGTACGCCGAGGCAGTGGCGACTGTGCTGCCCTGCTACTGGATCTACCGCGACGTGGGGCGGGAGCTGGTCAAGCACTCGTCGCCGGACCCGGTCTACGCGGAGTGGATCGCCGCATACAGCTCCGAGGAGTTCGATGCGGTCGTAGAGTCGGTGCTGGCGGTGACGGACCAGCTCGGCGCCGAGGTAGGCCCAAGTGAACGCGACCGTTGCCACCGGCACTTTTCCGCTACGACCAGGTACGAGTGGATGTTCTGGGACGCCGCGTACCGCGAACTGGATTGGCCGGTCTGATGAAGGACTTCTACGACGTCGTGATCGTCGGCGGCGGCCACAACGGCCTCGTCGCGGCTTCGTACTTGGCCGGTGCCGGGCTGAGCACGCTAGTACTCGAGCAGCAAGGTCATACCGGCGGCGCGGCCGTCAGCCAGCAAGTGTTCCCGGGTGTCGATGCCCGGCTGTCGCGGTACTCGTACCTAGTCAGTCTGCTGCCCGACAAGATCGTGGCCGACCTAGGCCTCTCCCTAGAGCTCCGCTCGCGCTCAGTGGCGTCGTACACGCCGGTACGCCGGGACGGGCGCGACCTGGGCCTGATGGTCGAGCGGCCCGAGGGCGCGACCACGCGGGAGTCCTTTGCGGCCCTGACCGGCAGCGACTCGGAGTACGAGGCGTGGACGGCCTTCTACGGCTCGGTGGCGTCACTGGCGGGTGTAGTCGCCCCGACGCTGCTGGAGCCACTCGCCTCGGCTGCAGAGCTCCGCAAGCAGGTAGACCCGGCTCTGTGGGAGGCGCTGGTGGAGCGGCCTTTCGGTGAGGTTGTGGAGCGTCTGTTCACCGACGACACCGTGCGTGGCGTTGTGGCGACCGACTCGGTGATCGGCACCTTCGCTGGGCTGCATGACGAGTCGCTGATTCAGAACCGCTGCTTCCTCTATCACCTGATAGGCAACGGCACCGGCGAGTGGCGCGTACCCGTCGGCGGCATGGGCGCGGTCACCGACGCACTGGCCGCGTCTGCCCGTCGCGCCGGCGCCTCCCTGGTCGTCGACGCGTCTGTCACCTCTGTCGACGCCGATGGCACGCGCGCCGCGGTCACCTGGATCGGTGGTGACGGTGAGCGATCCGTCGACTGCTCCTACGTGCTAGCCAATGTCGCTCCGGCGACGCTCGCTGCTCTGCGTGGGCATCCCGTCGTGGACAAGCCCGAGGGGTCGCAGCTGAAGATCAACCTGCTGCTCTCCCGGCTCCCCCGGCTGCGTTCCGGTGACGACCCGGCCCGGGCGTTCGCGGGCACCTTCCACATCGATGAGGACTACAGCCAGCTCGAGACGGCGTACCGGTCGGCTGCTGACGGCTCGCTGCCATTGGTGCCGCCGTCCGAGGTCTACTGCCACTCGCTCACCGACCCGTCGATCCTCAGCCCCGCATTGGTTGCCTCCGGCCACCAAACACTGACCGTCTTCGGCGTCCACTTCCCCGCGCGCTTGTTTGCCTCCGACAACGACACGGCCCGGACGGAGTCGGTACGCCGGGTGCTGGCCGGGCTCGAGTCGTACCTGGCAGAACCACTCGAACCGTGCATCGCTCGCGACGCCGACGGCAACCTCTGCATCGAGGCGAAGACCCCGCTCGACATCGAGGAATCGGTCGGCATGCCAGGCGGCCACATCTTCCACGGCGACCTGCAATGGCCCTGGGCAGACGACGAAACCGAAGCCGGCCGCTGGGGCGTCGAGACCGACGTCGCGAACCTCCTGATCTGCGGCTCCGGCGCCCGCCGCGGCGGCGCGGTCAGCGGCATCGCCGGCCACAACGCAGCCATGGCAGTCCTCGAGCTCCGCCCCTGAACAACCGATTTCGTATCTACCCAAAACCCCTGCTACGATCCTCTTCGTTCGAAAGCAACAAAAGAACATGCGCCGCTAGCTCAATTGGCAGAGCAGCTGACTCTTAATCAGCGGGTTCGGGGTTCAAGTCCCTGGCGGCGCACCAACACCGAGGCCCGGGCAGACATCGCAATCTGTTCCCGGGCCTTTGTGTTGCCAGCGCACCCTTTACGCACCCCTTTGGCGTCCGGCCCGTTCCGGCCGCACAGCGGCGCCCTCCTCTACGAGCTGCGTCGACCGCCGACTCCAGCCCGGCGATCTTCATGTGATCGTAACTGTGCGTCATCTCTCATCGTTTCGCATCGTCCGTGCAACCCCGGATCTTCCACCGGACCAGCCGTTGAGCAGCCAACCATCGAACAGGTTGGAGGCTTGAGATGGCGAGACCACCTCTACCCATCGGAACCTGGGGTGACGTCCGAACCCAGGTCATCAAGACGGACGACGACGGCAACGCGATCAGCCACCGGGCGCAAGCGAAGTTCCGAGATCATGACGGTCAGGTCCGACTGGTATCAGCATTCGGCAAGACCCCGACGGCAGCCAAGAACAAGCTGCTGATCAAGCTCAAGGACCGCGCCAAGACCGGCCAATCCGGCGAGCTCACCGCGATGCACAAGATCAACCACCTCCTCGACCTCTGGATAACCAAGTTCAAGGAACAGATCGCCGACGAAACGCGCTCCCCCACCTCCCTGGACACCTACCTACGGGCCATCAGGAACCACATACGCCCCGCCCTCGGCGAACTCCGCATCGGCGAGGTGAACACACCCCGCGTCGACACAGTCATCTCCAAGATCAAGAAGAACACCGGCCCTCCGACAGCGAAGACCTGCCGAGCCATCATCTCCGGCATGATGCAGCTCGCCGTCCGCTACGGCGCCATCACCGTCAACCCGGTCCGCGAAGTCGAAAGCATCGAACACCCCGCCAGGAAACCCGCTCGGGCCATCCAAGCCGACGAGGTCACGCTCCTCCGCAAGCACCTGAAAGCCGACGAGGCAGCCGTCCACGCCGACCTCCCCGACCTGGTCACCTTCATGCTCGGCACCGGCGCCCGCATCGGCGAATCCCTCGCCGTCCTCTGGTCCCAAATCGACCTCGACGCAGCCACCGTCGACATCACCCACACCATCGTCCGCATCACGGGCGAAGGCCTCATCCGCAAACCCGTCAAATCGAAGGCAAGCAACCGCCAGGTCGGCCTCCCCAACTGGCTGATCGCCACCCTCCGCACCCGAGCCGCCACCGGCATCCGCCTCGACGCCCCCATCTTCACCGACACCATCGGCGGCTACCGCGACCCCAACAACGTCCGCCGCTCCCTACGCGCAGCCCTAGCCCCCATCGGCAGCACCACCCGCCGCGACCTAGGCCAAGCCCTCCGCGCCGCCCGCCGAGGAGCCGGCCTCTCCCGCGAGGAGGTCGCCAAAACCCTCAACTGGCCCAAGACCAGAATCCAACTCATCGAAACCGGCCGCATCAAGGTCGACCGCACCATGGCCACAACACTCCTCCGGGCCTACGCCCCCACCCCCGAGACCACCGAATCCCTCCTCGCCCAGGTCGACCAGGCAGCCGCCCCAGTCCCCACCGACACCCTCACCTGGATCACCTCCCACGCTTTCCGCAAAACCGTAGCCACCGCCCTCGACGACGCCGGCCAAACAGCACGCGGAGCCGCCAACCAACTAGGCCACTCCCGCATCTCCATGACCCAAGACCACTACTACGACCGCAAAGCCCCCAACCCCGCCGCCACAAACGCCATCCAACAAGCCTTCGAAGACCCCGATCTCTAGAAATGCTTGCCAGGTTGCGACCCCAACATGTCCCAGTACTACGCCGAAGACTCAGCCCGCTTCACCGGCACCCGCGACCTCAACCTGGTCCGCGAACTCAACTCGGACCAGGCTTCGAAATCTGGCTCAAACTCCGCGCGAATGAAGTGAATGCAACCGTCAACTGACGTTCGTCAATTCTGGGAGCGGCGGCTCGGCCAAGCAATCCGAGCCGCTGACCAAGCCAGCGATCCGCTCAGCGTTTCGCAGCGCTAGCCCGGATCTTTCGTGACTCTGTCGCGGGCGGCGGCTCGCGGCTTGGTGGCCGGTTTCGGGGTTGATTCTTGCAGGTGGGTAGGACAGTGGCCCGAGTGTCGTCTCGGGTGGGCGCCGGTTCCAGGGGCCGGGTCTGTTTCGGTTGCTGTGATGGGTGGGGTGTTGTTTTAGCTGGGCGCGGTGAGGGTGTGGAGCCTGGTGAGGCCGGTGTGCAACACCGTGGTCCAGGCGCCGTTGCAGGCGAGGTGCACGATGGTGCGGCGGCCGGTCCGGGCGAGCCTGGCGGCGGTCGAGAACAGTCGCAGGCGTAGGCGTTTGGGCTCCCAGCGGCGAGCCTCGTGGGTGGTGCCGTCGGCGTCGGTGAACGCGAGTAGCTGCATCCAGGTGGTGAGTTCGCAGGCCAGAGCGACGATCGCGCACCAGATCTGATTCTGGTCGAAGTCGTGCAACGGGAGGTTTCTGAGTCCGGTGTCCTTGGCGCAGCGGATGCGGTCTTCGGCGCGTGCCCGGCGGCGGTGGCGTAGTTCGAGGTCGGCGAGTTGTCCGCGGGCCGTGTTGGTCGCGAACGCGGTGATGCGGTGTCCGTCGATGTCGGTGAGGCGCAACTGGGCGCCGGGGTGGGGGCGTTCTTTGCGGACGATCACCCGCATCCCGGCCGGCCACTTCGACAAGTTGACCAAGGCGGTGACGTCGGCGACCCAGGCGCCGTCACGGACCCGGCCATCGCTGTCGATCGCCGGTGTCCACGCCTGCTTCGGGATCCGCGGCAGGGCTTGGGCGAAGTCATCGGGCAGGGTGAACCCGACCGAGTACGACAGCCGCTGCGCCACGATCCAGTCGAGGAACTCGTGGGTGCAGCCGGCCGAGTCGGTACGGATCAGCACCCGGCGCCCCGGCCGCGTCCCCGACCGGTGTCCGGGGAGTTGTTTGAGAGCGTCACGGACCACGGCGATATGGTCAGCGGCCGTGTTCGAGCCGGCGTTCCCGGGCCGCAACCTGATCGCCAGCGGTTCACCAGACCCGTCAGATCCGTGGTCGACGAACGCGCACAACGGATGGAATCCGTAACCCCGCTTGAAGGTTGGCGCCGCGCCTTGCTTATCCGAATGCGCACCCACCAGCGTCGCGTCGAGGTCCACGATCAACGGATCCTCGCCATCGCGTCCGGTGTCCGGTGCGTGCTCACCGGCCAGCGCCCACACCCGCGCCCGGGCAGCAGCCCGCGCAGCGTTGATCGCCTTCAGCACCGCCTCGACGTCGCCGGCCAGCGCATCGACCGTCCGCGACACCGTCGGGTCCGAGGCGACCGGACCGAACAGGCCCGGTTCACCACGCAGCACCGCGATATCGGCCAGACAATCCCCACCCAACCCGAGCATGATCGCGAGATCGGCGATGACCTTGGCCGGATCATGCCTGGCCAACGGCTTACGCCACGGCACCAACGCCCCCGACAGCTCCGTGACCAGGCCACTGGCCCGGACCGCCTCGGTCAGCAACAAGCCACCGGCCTGCGACACCACACCCGATCCGGCCGCATCAACGCGGACATACGGATACAACCCAGTAGTCTTCACCTCGAAGGTGCTCCTCGACTTCGCACGACATGGTCCTAGACAAACCACATCGTCGCTGGTCAGGAGCACCTTTCAGTTCAAGGACACAGCCTCCGCCTCAACAGCCGTGAAAGCCCCGGGCTAGC
>NZ_AQUZ01000048.1 GCF_000372465.1 Kribbella catacumbae DSM 19601 | reverse complement strand
GCCGCCGCCCGCGGACTGCCCACCCTGACCGACAAGGGCTACGAAGGCGCCGGCATCGGCATCATCGTCCCGACCAAGGGACGCAACCTCGCCGACGACAACCAGGCCCGCAACGCGATGATCAACACGCTCCGCGCACCCGCCGAACGCGCCAACGCCCTGCTGAAACGCACCTGGAAAGCACTCGAACGAGTCACCCTCGACCCCTGGCGAATCGGCGCCATCACCGCCGCCGCCCTCGTTCTCCTGCACCTTCAACGACCAACCCGGTGAGAAAACCTCACTGTTCCAAGGTTATGAATCAGCGTCGGGCCCGTGGGTGGCGGGTCAGTCCTGAGGTGATGGTCCGTTCGGCTTCGTTCCTGGGCAGACCGATCTGGTCGGCGGCCGACATCAGTTCGTCCAAGGAGCCTGGGGTCCCGAGTGACCGGCGTCTGTACCTGCCGCCGCTCAGCATGTTTCCCTGAAGACTCGGGTGTGAGAGGTGGTTGGCATGCGTTATGGCGAGGTTCCGGCGACAGCCTCACCAGATCTGCCGGTCGTCCGGCAGTGGGTCGAGCGCAATCCGGACACGGACGCCAGGCTCACGGAGAATGTCGAGCACGGCGGTGATCGGGTGGTCCTGGCCATCAGCATCCCGGTACATGAGGAGATGCTCCGGGCGCGGATAGAGATCCCTCCGCTCGTACAGTTCCCCGAGTTGCTTCGCTTCAGGCGGTGGCAGCCGGCCGAGCAGGAGACCGAGTGGACCCTGCAGTGGGTACTGGGCCTCATGCGCAGGCAGGAGGAGCTCAGGCTGCCGACCAGGGTTACCTCGACGTGGCCGCACCCGGTGTCCGGGCTCATCATGATCACGCTTGACCGCATCGACCCCACCTACGCCGCCGAGCTCGAAGCCCGCGGCAACGGCCTCACCTCCGTCAGGCCTGAACCGGAGAATCCTGTACCGCTGGCCGTTGCGGGCGCCTGGTCGCCCCAAGACCGAGTCCCGGATGCAGAAAGTCCGACGTGGGTCACCGTGGAGAAACCGCGCGTGTCGTAACCACGCAGCTCATGACCTGTCGAAGCTTCACCCGGCCGGTGGCCGTCGGGCGCCTTCCGTTTGCATCCTCGGCTTGCAGGCTTAGGACGACAGCGCCATCAGATCTCGCTGGGGTCGTCCGATTGTGACCACCTCGCACGCGCCAACACGACCTGGGTCAGTTCGGGTGCGATCCGGTGGCTCGCAATATCGTCGGGCCAGCCCTCCACCTCGGTCGCCGCCCACTCGGACCACTGCGCCACCAGCGCGTAGAAGTCGGTCAGGAACGCGCCCACCAGCAGGGTGGTGGCGCGGCGCTCCTCGTACCGGCCCTCACCCTCGGCGAAGCGTTCGCCCGCGGCGATGCTGTCGGCGTTCATCTCGACCGCCCAGGCCCTGGCCCGCGCAATGGTTTCCAACGCGTCGGCCCGGCTGCCGCGATCGGCGAACATGAGCTTGACCAGCCCTTCGAACTGGAGCACCGGCCCGTCACCGGGCTCGGCAATCCATTCGGCCAGGGCCCGTCGGCCGGCGGCTGTGATCGAGTAGACCGTCCGTGGGCGCCGCCCAACCTTGTCCTCGCGTGCCCGGGCGTAGCCGTGCTCCACCAGCTTCTTGGGCTCCTCGAACAGCTTGCTCTCGGCGCGGGGCCACACCCTTCCGACGCTGAGCCCCATCGCCTTGGCCAGCTCGTACGTCGAGTACGGACGGACCGCGATCAACCCGAGTACGCCGTACGTGGTGGTGGTGAGCGCTCTTGACATGACCCTCCCTTTGGGAGTAAAGCTAACACATACTCTCTTTGGGAGTATGTAGGCCAAGGAGATGAACCCGATGAGCAAGGCCCTGGCACTTGATGTCGACCCGAGCAACAGCCGCCAACTCCGCGACTGGGACGGCGAGCACGGCAGCTACTGGGCCGAGTACGCCGACTTCTATGACCGTGCCCTGGCCGGCTACCACCCTGCACTCCTGGCCGCAGCGAACGTGGGTCCGGGAGACCGGATCCTGGATGTCGGCTGTGGCTCTGGTCAGGTCGCTATCGACCTGGTCCGCGCGGCACCGGGTTCGCGTGCCCTCGGGGTCGACCTCTCCACCGCACAACTCGAAGTGGCTCGCCGGCGGGGGACTGGGCTGGCGGTGGAGTTCATTCAGGCTGACGCGCAGGTGCATGACTTCGGCGTGGCGGCGTACGACCTGATTGTCAGCCGGACCGGGACGATGTTCTTCGGCGATGCTGCGGCAGCATTCGCCAACCTGGCCACGGCGACGAAGCCGAGCGGTCGGCTTGCGATCTTCGTCTGGCGCGGCCTGGCCGAGAACGAGTGGTTGCGCGAGATCTTCGAGGCGTTGCGAATCGGCCGCGATCTGCCGATGCCGCCGCCGGGCGCGCCCGGGCCGTTTGCCCAGAGCGACCCGGCCATGGTCGAGCCATTGCTGTCCGCCGCGGGCTGGTCCGAAATCGCCTTCGAGGCCGTCGACCAATCGATCTGGCTGGGCAGCGACGCCGACCAGGGAACCACGTGGCAGTTGGGTCAGTCGGCCTGGCTCCTGCTCGGTACCGACGAGGCGCAGCGCGCCCAGGCCACCGCGAACCTCCGGGCGCTGCTCGCAGCTCACCAAACGCCCGACGGCGTCCGACTGGGCTCGGCCGCCTGGCTGATCACCGCCCGCCGAGCACGCTGAACAGATTGCACCAACCTGCAACCGGACCTGGCTGACAGGTTCAGATCCGAGCATTCCGCGACCTGATCGTGGAACGGCTGCCGTTCCACGATCAGGTCGCGGGTCGACCATCAGGCGTCAGGCGGTCTGTTGCTCACCTTTGGGCCGAGCGCGGCGATGGAGTTACTTGGTCTGGGGCTGTGGCTTGAAGCGGCGGATCTCGTGCGGCCAGCCGCAGGCTTCCGCGATCTTGCCCGCCCACATCTTGGCGGCCTCGTCGTCGGCGACGTCCACCAGAGCGAACCCGCCGAGAAACTCCTTGGTCTCGACGTATGGTCCGTCGGTGAACAGCACGTCGCCGCGGGGTGTGATCGGTTCATGGTTCGAACTGAGGGAGCCGCGGCGGTGTGGTCCTACTGCCAGGAGCGGTGCTCTGGATCCCAGGTGCCGCTTGTTCGTTGGCCGGTGAGGATCTCTTCCAGGCAGGTGCTGCAGAACGTCAGTGCTGCGTTCAGATCCCAGTAGTCTCGCGAGTACTCTGCGAACCCCGCGGCGGACCGGGGAAAGCCGACGACCCAGTCTTGACTCGGCGCTCGGAGCTTGTTCGGCAGGGTCATCTGGCGTCGGCCGGCTTCGCGTTGAAGGACTGCGGTCAGCCGGGCGGCATCGAACGGGATCGCTGCAACGATCCGGACGATGTCGGCCAGGTCGCGGTAGCGGGTCGACGCCTTTTCGCCGTCTTGGCCGTGCCGTTCGTAAAGGGCGCAGATCTTGTCGGCAAGGTGGGGTTCGATCGGGGTGGTGGGGACCGAGGGCAGGTCTCGCAGGGTCTCGTGATCGATGATCGGTTTCAGCGGCACCTGGTCAACCGGGGCATCGATATGTCGGCGGGTGGTGAGGTCGACGCTGAAAGTCTCGAACTCTCGACCGCCCAGCAGGGCTCGAGTCTTCACCTTGGCGGTTTCGGTGCCATAACCGTAGGGGTCGGCTTCCCGCTGGGTGGTCATTGAGTACAGGTCGAATTCGAACGGATCGTCATGGTGCGGTTGGCCCGAAAGCTGCCGCAGCTCGGCCATCGCGTCTTCGGGACTGGTCCAGGGTGTCTCGCGGGCCAGATCGATATCCTGGGTGAATCGGCCGCCGCCGGTCCGGATCAGCAGGGCGTTCCCACCGAGCAGTACCCAAGGTGCGTCGTGGTTCTGAAAGATGCGGCTGAGGAAGATCGTGAAGATGTACTGCTTGCGGATCGGGTCAGCCGCGACGCCGCGGCTCTTGGCCTCGTTGGCCAGCTTGGTCCCCAGGGACCGTCTCAGGAGGTTCGCTTCCAGCTGAGTCAGTGGTTGCGCCATCGTCGGCCTTCCTGTTCTGCCGGCGGACGGCATCTCGTGTTGTGCGCTTCTGCGCCGTTGGGTGACCTGCCTCTGGGGAGACGTCAACCTTAGGCATCAGTTGGCTGAGTTGCTCGGCAATGGCCTGGGTGATGGCGTTCTCGAGTTGAGGCATGAGTGCTCGGAGGAGTTCTTCCCGAGTTTCCAGGGCCACCAACTCCGCCAGCTGGGGGTCAGGTTGGTAGCCGGCTGCCTTCAGTACTGCGAGGAGTAAGGCGTGTCCGTCTGGAGATCCGAGCCGCTCCGCCGCCGGCTCAAGCGCCTGAACAAGGGCGGCGGATGCGACGTTCGACGTGGTGAAGGCATCGCGGACCGCAACGGCGAGGTGGTCGAAATCAGTACCGCCACTGGCCAGGTCCTCGACGGTACGGGCGACGGTGGTCACCGGAAGCCCATTGACCCAGGTGACGTCTCCATCCGGCAGGTCGCGCTTGCGGTACCGGGTGTCCGGCTGCGTCGTCTGCCGGCGTACTGCGGTGGTGAACTCGTACTTGGAGGGCAGCAGGTCACCGAGCCCGTGCACGGCTGCTGCGGACTCACCAGACACTACGGCCAGCGGCTGGTTTCCCGTCGGCCGACTGCCGGTGGCCAGCCAGGCTGCACGCAGGCCTTGCAATGGTCCGGTGTCGGCCGAAGGGAGCGCGTAGACGCCATGACGTACACGCTGGACGGTGCCACGGTCGGCAAGGCGAGACAGGTGCATCTTGGACACACCTGCCTCGGACGCCTGGGCCGTGGTCACTAGGCTCCACTGGCTGGAACCAAGAAGCTCCAGCGACTCCAACACATCTACTGCACGCACCATACTCACCTCCTCAACGCTTTAATGGTAACACTCAAGACGTTACTATCAGAGCTCGATGTGGTTCAGAGCTGGTACCTTTCAAGCATCAGGTGGTCGGTTCCTCACCATTTGTGCCGAGCGCGGTGGTGGAGTTACTCGGTCTGGCGCTGTGGCTTGAAGCGGCGGATCTCGTGCGGCCAGCCGCAGGCTTCCGCGATCTTGCCCGCCCACATCTTGGCGGCTTCGTCGTCGGCTACCTCCACCAGAGCGAACCCGCCGAGAAACTCCTTGGTCTCGACGTATGGTCCGTCGGTGAACAGCACGTCGCCGCTGGTGGGGTCGGCGCTGTAGACCGGGCCGTCCTCTTCCTCCAGCCCTCCGGCGAAGACGTAGACGCCGGCATCCTTCATCTCGTTCACGACCGCCATGGCGAGTGGCCCGCGCCCGCCGAACCACTCCTCGGTGTGGTCGCCCACCCACTGCTGGTTGAAGTAGATGAGGTACTGGGGCATGGCTGCTCCTTCGGCTCGAGCGGACCCGCTGTCCGCCTCCACCTACGCTACGAACGGCGCCCGGTGGATACGACAGGCGATCGGCAAAAGTTTCACGGCGGCCGCGTCTCACCTAGCGATGTCGGGCACCGCTCTGAAGGTGTGTGCCGAATCCCTTCGCGCGACCAAGAGCTGCGACAGTTGCTGGGCAATCACGCGGCGCCGCCGATGTCGCCGCCGGTCCGGCACGAGTGCGGGTGGGGGAAGGCGCCGGGGCCCCAGCACCGGCGCCTTCGCTTTCAGCGGAGTTGTTCGTTCATGATCAGGAACGCACCCAGGCCGTGGCGGTCGTTCGTGGCTTGTTCTCTGGCCATGTAGTAGGCGTAGTCGCCCACGTTGGTGCCGATTGAGATGTCCTTCAGGTTTGTCCTCCCGTCACTGTCGAGGGTCAGCTTCGCCAGTACGCCCTGGTAGCCGCGTTCGGCGACTGCCTGGTACGACGGATCGACGTACCCGCGTTCGACTGCGCGGGAGATGGTGAAACCAGCCCTCGGCCCGGCACCACACCTCCGGTGACTGCCCGGTGGTGTCGTCGGCCCAGGTCTGCTCGCGAGCCTCGTCGTACGCGTGCCGCAGCAGCCCCGTGGACCGCTGCAAGTGACTCGCGTAGATCACTAGCTGGTCCACTGTCTCCTTCTCGGTGTACTGCGAGTCGCCGAATTCGCTGCCGTACTCCGCCAGGAACGGGTTCACCATGAAGACCCCGTCGGCCCACATTTGGTGCGGCCGGACAACATGCTGTCCAGGTTGTTGAAGCTGTTGCTGATGTTCCCGCTGCTGTCGACGAACCGGTCGACCCACACCTTGAGGTAGGCCAGGTACTTTGGGTCGCGGGTCCGCTGGTAGACCAGGTACTGCCCGTAGAGGTAGAGCCCGTTGGTGTAGGACCACCCACCGAGCGTGCTGGGCGTGTACCGGGCCATGGTCGACTCCACCATCGCCACAGACCAGTCAGTACTGCGTACTGCCTGAGCCGGCGATGAGATCAACAAGAGCAACACCACCGCCAGCCGAAGCCTTCTGAGCATGGTCACCTCTTGCCAGTGCTGAGGTTGGAACGGAAGAGCTTGTCCGAGCCATCCGGCTGGCCGCCGTTGTTGTCGGCGTTGGTGGTGCCGAACCAGATCGCGTTCTCACCGGGCACCTTCGCGACCGCGCGCAGCCGGCCGTAGGTTCCGTTCCAGTGCGAGGTGACGGTCCCGACGTTCTCGCCGCTCAGGGTGATCCGCCACATCCGCTGGCCGCGCAACGCTGCCATGAAAAGCGCGCCGTTGGCGTAGGCGAGACCGCTCGGCGAGGCCGACGACACCGACCAGGTCCTCTTCGGGTTCGTCATCCCAGCCGTGCTGCACGTTCCTTCGCAGGTTGGCCAGCCATAGTTCTTGCCGGGCTGGATGAGGTTGAGTTCGTCGACGGATGAGTTGCCCAGCTCGGACGACCAGAGCCGGCCGGCCGAGTCCCATGCGAGTCCCTGCGGGTTGCGGTGGCCGTAGCTGTAGATCGCAGTACCGAAGGGGTTGCCCGGGGCAACGGCGCCCGTCTTGGTGATCCGGAGGATCTTGCCGTTCAGTGCGTTCCTGTCCTGGGCAAGGTTGCTCTGCTGGGAGTCGCCGATCGCGATGTACAGGAAGCCGTCCGGGCCGAACCGGATCCGGCCGCCGTTGTGGTAGCGGCTCTTGCGCATCCCGCTGAAGACTCCTGCGTAGCCGGACAGCGCGGTGCCGTTGAAGTTCATCCGACCGATCCGGTTGCCCTCGGAAGCGGTGTGCATGAAGAACACCTGCTGGTCCGAGCCGCCGTTCCAGGTCGGCGAGAACGCGACGCCCATCAGGCCGCCTTCGCCATCTGTGGTGACGCTGTTGGGCACGGTCCCGACCTGGGTCTTGCCCGAGCCGTTCTTGTTGATCTTGAAGACCTTGAAGGAATCGCGCTCGGTCACCAGCGCGAAGCTGCCGTCCGGCGCCCAGGCGATGTCCCACGGGATCGACCAGCCGCTGGAGACCTGAGTCGGTGTCGCGGGATTGTTGCCTCCGGCGCACGCTCCCGTCGTGAAGCTCGCCGTCGGGCTCTGCGCCGAAGTGTTGCCTGCGGCATCCTTCGCCACGACGTGCACGGTGTACGCCGTGTTGCAGGCGAGTGCGGTCAGCTGCTTCGACGTCGCGGGCGGAGTGCCGGTGGTCGAGTCGAGGACCGCGTTGTTGGCGTTGCGGACGTCGTACTGCGTGACGCCGCGGTTGTCGGTCGAGGCGGCCCAGCTCACAGTGGCGCTGGTCTGGCCGACACCCGAGATCGTCGGCTGACCAGGAGCGGATGGCGGCGTCGGGTCGCCAGGATCGGCCGTCGTCGTACAGACCGCCTCGGGGCTCGTCGCCGAGACATTGCCGGCCGCGTCCCGGGCGAAGACCGAGAGCTCGTACTGCGCGTTAGGTCGCAGTCCGCCCAAGCGGTACGGCGAACTGGGTGCCTCGGCGATCTTCTGGCCCTGATTGTAGATGTCGTAGGCAACTACCCCGACGTTGTCGGTCGAGGCGGGCCAGGTCAGAGTCAAAGCGTTGTAGCTGATGTCGCTGCAGACCGGTTGGCCGGGAGCGGTCGGGAGCTCGGTATCTGTCGGAGCGTCGACCCGCAGGCGGTCGAGGTTCGGCCCGCCGTTGGCCGTCGTGGCGGTGGCTCGGACTAGGTTGCTACCAGCAACCAAACTGGTATTGACGCTGACTTCCTGCCAGGTCGTCCAGGCGCCGGTCCCGGGGAAAGACTTGCCTGTGGCAACGGCCTGCCCGTTCACCGTGATCGTCATCGGCCGGTCGGTGGTCGTCCCGTTGGCAAAACGGAAGGCGAGGCTCGCAGGCCCGGCGGACGCGGCCGAGACGGTGAACTGCAGATAGCTGCCGGTCACATTGTTGTAGTTCACGAACCCGGTACCGGTGTAGCCGGCGTGGTTGGACTCGACCACTCCTTGGGAGATGGTGCCGCTCTCTGCCTGATGGTCGGTCGGGGCGAGTTCAGGCGCGGGTACGGCGGCCGCGGAGGTAGGGATGAGTAGCAATGCGGAGAGCATTGCCGGCCAGGGTGATTTCATAGCGAGCTCCAACCTGGGGGCGGGCAGGTTTGGTTAGGAAGGTTTCCTAACCATTGGCTCGTCCGATCATGACGCGCAGTAGCACCCCGGTCAAGATCCGTGACAACGAATTCTCCCTCCACCCCGGACAGAAGCGGCGACCGCGGACGGCTGCGCACGCACGACCTCGCGCCGATGCCTCGACACGCCGAGGGAAGCGTTTGCTAGCCGGAGACGGGTATGCACGGGCGTCCGGAGCCTCTCGGCCAAGCCGAGCCAGGCGGGCGGGGCTACTCGCGGAGTTCGTGGCCGCCGGCGGGGCGTTCGGGGGTGGCCTCCGCTGTGGTGCGGGTGGGAGGTTGCTCAGCGCCGGTACGGGCCGATGATGGCTCCGAGGTGGAGCGGGGCGGCAGGTCTTGGGTGGGGGTTTCGAGGTGGGCTAGGCCGTCCGCGGCTTCGGCTGCGCTGCCTACGCCGGTGGTGGAGGTGGTGGGGGCGTCGGGGTCGCGGGTGGTGAGGTTGCCGACGCGGAGTACCTCGCCGTTGCGGACGTACCAGGTGGTGCCGTCCTCGCCGCGCAGACGGGTGACGCGCAGGCCGACCGCCTCGACGACGCCGGTGGCCTTCTCCATGTCGACCAGGTCGCCGACGCCGTACTGGTCCTCGAAGATCATGAAGATGCCGGCCAGGAAGTCCTTGACCAGCGTTTGCGCGCCGAAGCCGAGTGCCACGCCGATGATGCTCGCCGACGCGACCACCGGCAGGATGTTGAAGCCGAGCTCGGCCAGCACCATCACCACCAGGACGGCGGTCAGGATGATGGTCACCGAACTGCAGAGCAGCGACGCGATCGTCTCAGCGCGCTGGGTGCGGCGTTCGCTGAGCAGGGTCTGTTCGACGAACTCCTGGCCGCGCCTGGACTTGGCCAGTACGCCGGCGACGGCGCCGTTGCCGGTCTTGCGGGCGAAGCGGCGGATCACCTTGTGCAGCAGCCAGCGGATGACGAAGAACCCGATGATCAGGCCGAGGATCCGGGCCGGCACCACGATGATCTGATCGGTCACCTCCAGCTGGCCGTCGTTGCCTCGCCGGAAGAACGTCGGGAAGCCTGCTGGGGCGGAAAACAGGGGGTGACTGAGCAGGGACACGGGGTAACTGAGCAGAATAGGCATCTCGCCGCCCTACTGTAGTGCTGCGTCGTCAAGGTCCGGCCGCCAGGATCTCCGCATTGTCGGACCAGAGTCTTGCGAGGAGGAAGAAACGGATATGCCGAGCCGGCTGGATGACGAGCTGACCAGGCTGGTGTCCGCGGGCGTCCTGCGCCCATACCAAGCCGAAGCCCTCCGCACAGCCGCCGACGCGGACCACTCCACCCCACCTGTCACACCTCCGCCACCACCGCGTACAGGCGGTGAGCAGAAGAAAGCTGTGCGAGTACCGCCCACTGCTGCGCACTCTTCGGCGTTGATTGAGGTGTTGGGGTACATCGGGGGTGCGTTGCTGCTAGGGGCTGTGGCGCTTCTCGTGGTGGCCAACTGGGGGGAGATGGGGCGCGCGGCGCGGATCAGTACTGGGACCAGTGCGGCGGTGATGCTGCTCGGTACTGCGGTCGTGCTTGCCTTGTTGCGGCGGCGCGGCCAGTTGAGTTCGGCGCTTGCTTCGCTGGGGTGTTGTGTCGCTGGGTTCGCCACCTACGTCGCGATCGAGGGAGCGTCCGGTCGCCTGATCGGGGTCGCGGTGGCGCTCGCGCTGGCGGTGATCGGGGTCTGGTGGCTGGCCGGATCCTCGTTGCTGGTGGCGATGTTCGCGATCCTCGCTGTCGGTGTTCTGGTGATCACCGCCGACGAGCTCACCCCGGACACCTCGACCAACTCCGCCGGGATCGCCGGCACCGGCTTCATCCTGGTGGCGTTCGTGATGGCCATGGTCGGCCTGGTGCGCGACCAAGTGACCGCTTGGACACTGGCCGGCGCCGCCATGTTCAGTTCCTCCATCTGCTGGCTCATCCAGGAGCGCGGCGAAGTGATGGCCCTAGCAGTCGGTACTGCGGGCCCTGCCGCCCTCCTAGTCGCCTACGGTCGTCGCCACGCGTCGGCGTACGCCGTAGTCGGCTGCTCGATCCTCCTCGTCATCTGGCCCATCTCGCTCTACCAGCTGACCAACAACGTCGCCGGCGTAGCCATCGGCCTCGTAATAGCCAGTACTGCGCTCCTGTTGGCCGTCCTCGTCCTGACCCGCCGCGAGCGAAGACTGGTGGAATGAGAGTCGTAGTACTCGGCGCAGGGATCTCCGGCCTGTCCACCGCCACCCTGCTCAGGCAGCGTGGCGACGACGTGGTCCTAGTCAGCGCACACGCCACGGAAGCCACCACCTCCCACCTAGCAGCAGCCGTCTGGTTCCCCACCTCCGCAGGCCCGGCCGACAAGGTCGCAAGCTGGGGCAGCACCACGTACGACGTACTGGCGGCCGAGGCCGAGCGTGGAGTGCCAGGCGTGGTCATGCGCGAGTCCCTGGTCGTCTACCGCGAGGAGCCGCCGCCACAACCATGGGCAGCCGCTGTCGGCGACATCCGTCCTGCCAAGGCAGACGAGCTCCCGGCCGGCTACAGCCACGGTCTGCGCTTCGCTGTCCCCCTGGTCGAGATGCCCACCTACCTGCCGTGGCTCTACCGCCAGTACGTCGACGGAGGCGGCCACCAGGTCGTACGCCGGATCGACGCACTCCACGACCTCTTGGACCTCGCCCCCGACGTCATCGTCAACTGCGGGGGCCTGGCGGCCGGGAAGCTCGTCGGCGACACCAGTACCTACCCGATCCGCGGCCAGATCGTCAGAGTCGTCAACCCTGGCCTGAGCATGTCGATGCGAGACGAGACGCACCCTGCTGGCCGCGCGTATGTCCACCCCCGCACGAACGACTGCATCCTCGGCGGCACCCTCGATGCAGGCGTCTGGGACACCACGGTCGACGACGAGACCACACTGTCGATCATCAGCCGCTGTAGCGACCTGGTGCCCGCCCTGGCCGGCACAGCGGTCATCGAGGCGCTAGTAGGTCTACGGCCGGGCCGGCCAGAGGTGCGGCTCGAGCGGGACGACGAGCTGCTCCCCGGCGTACCGGTGGTGCACAACTATGGGCATGGCGGCAGTGGCATCACTCTGGGCTGGGGCTGTGCCGCGGATGCCGTCAGGGCGTGTGGGTGACCTTCAGGCCGCGTAGCGCGAGGTTGCCGTCGGTGGATGCGCGCCCGAGGTGCAGATAGCCGCCACGGTAGGCGTTGTCGGCGACAGTGACCTTGGCCGGCTGGTCGAGACGGTTCCAGGTGAGCGTGGTCGGGGTGACGTCGAGGCGGAACTTCATCCACTCGCCCCTGAACACCCGCGCGCTCTTCTTCACCGCCAGCTTGACACCCGCCGGTTGTCCGGCGCGGTGGGAGTAGAGGCCCAGCTCGCCGTTCGCCTGCATGATCGCGTGATAGCCGTTGGAGGTGCCGCTGCGGTGTTCGTAGTACGCGTCGTCGGTGTGCCCGAAGGCCAGGGTCAGGTTCGCGAGCGGGTCGGCCGGCAGCACGCCGTACGAGGCCTGGAACTCGATCGAGTAGACGGGTGACGTGATCGGGCCGAGGTTGCCGAGGGTGAGGAAGTGCTGGGTGCCCTTGGCGCCGAGTGCGATCACACCGCCACGTCCCCAGCCGACGGCGAACCGCTCGTCGTACGGATCGCGCGTGAGCTCGCCCGAGACCAGCGCTTTGGAGGCCCATTGGTCGGTGGTCGCCTGCTCGGTCTTGCCGAGCAGATAGCCGATGTTCGACGTCACCGCGCCCGGCATCCCGAGCCCTTGGTAGTGGGCGACGTCGGCCCGGCGATGCAACGGGTACGGCCAGATCGGGATGCTGGTCGCGACCGCGGCGTCGACGAGCGCGGCAGCGAGGTAGCCGCCCGGGCCGGAGTTCGGTACGACGATCGCGTCCGTGCGCGGCGACAGGTGCCCGGCGACCGCCTGGATCGCCTCGGGGGTCAGCTCGGCCGGCGTGGTGAAGTAGGCGAACACTCCGAACCCGAGCGCCTTCGCCTCGGCGATCCGCTTGCTCTTGAAGTAGGTCTTCACCATCACCGACGACTCCAGCCGGTACTTCGCGACCATCGCCATCATCGGCTCGTAGGCCCGGTCGTCCTTCGCCTCGACCGCGAGGATCACCCGGCCGCCGTACTTGCGCAGTACGTCCTCGAACAGCGGCACCCGGACCTTGGCCAGTTCCCAGCGCGGGCCGAGCCGGGGGACTTCGAGCCAGCCCTTCGCCAGTTGGTCGTACGTCGTGGCCTGCAGCTTGCCAGTGAGATTGGTGGTCCGCTCCAGGGTCAGGTCGTGCATGCAGACGAGGACGTTGTCGGCGGTGATGCCGACACTGACCTCCATCGCCTGGGCGCCCCAGCCGACCGCGGCGTCGTACGACTCCATGCTGTGCTCGGGGAACACGTCACCGGCGCCCCGGTGCGCGACCAGGTAGCTGTTGCCCCTGTCCGCGACCCAGTCAGCGAGGCTGAAGTCGCCCACCTGCTCGCTGGTGTTGCGGGGCGCAGTGCGGCAGCCGGTGGCCAGTGAGCCGACAGCGAGCGCCCCAAGCCAGCCCAGGCTTGTACGGCGGCTGATGCCGCGTGGCAGCAACTCATCCATCGACGCCCCCTCATGCCGGCGCAAGTCCCCCCTGCGCCGTGCTGATACCTTCCCCACCCCACCACCCCGGTCAAGGCTTCCACCGAAGAGTAAGGGCAGTACCCCGTAGTGCGGCAGTCCCCGATGCGTGGTCGTGACGCAACGGAACGGCCAGTGCCGGAGCGCCTGCGAGGGGTGACGTTCGGAGCAGATGCGGCGCGCGGCGTTCGGTCCAACGGCCGGGATACGGCAGACTCGCACGCGTGACTGCTCCCACTCCAGCCCTTGTCGAGCTTGCCGTCGCGCACGGAGTGGCGACCGAGTACTGGGACTGGCAGGGCAAACACGTACTGGTCTCGTCCGAGGTCGTCTCCACAGTGCTGGCCGCACTCGGTGTCGACGCGTCCACACCCGAGCGCGCCACTGATGCGCTGGTGGAGCACCAGCAAGCTCGCTGGCGCCGTACGCTGCCCGCCACTGTGGTGATGCGGGAGGGCTGGACGCCCTGGTTCGCAGTACACCTGCCGCACGGCTCCACTGCCGAGGTCTGGGTGGATCTGGAGGACGGCGGCCAGCGTCGCGACATCCCGCAGCAGGAGCACTGGGTCGAGCCCGAGTGGGTCGACGGCGTACAGATCGGCGAGGCGACGTACCAGTTGCCGGGCGACCTGCCGCTCGGCTACCACCGGCTGTGCGCGCGAGTCGGCACCAACCCGGAGATCTCAGTCGGCTCACTGATCGTCACCCCGCAACGGCTCGAACCGCAGACGCTGCAACGGACCTGGGGCTGGGTGCTTCAGCTGTACTCCGTACGCTCCCGCAGGTCGTGGGGTATCGGCGACCTGCACGACCTCGCCGACCTGGCCGCCTGGTCCGCCAACGACCTCGGCGCCGGCTTCGTACTGGTGAACCCGTTGCACGCCGCCGAGACCTCCGGCCGGATGGAGCCCTCGCCGTACCTGCCGGCCTCACGCCGATTCGCGAACCCGCTCTACCTGCGGATCGAGGACATCGACGAGTACGGCGACCTGGCGCCGGCCGAACGCGACCGCGTCCGCACGCTGGCCCTGCAGGCCCGGGCGCTGAGCGAAGACGCGAACGCACTGGACCGGGACACCGTCTGGACAGCCAAGCGCGAAGCCCTGCAACTGCTGTTCGGCGTGCGGCCGTCGATCGGCCGGATCGCGGAGTACGGCGCGTACTGCGACCGCGAGGGGCAGGGGCTGGTCGACTTCGCCACCTGGGCCGCGATCGCGGACGTGCACGGTCCCGAGTGGAGCAAGTGGCCCGAGGAACTGCAGGACCCGACCGGATCCGAAGTTGTTGCCTTCCGCAACGATAACCCGGATGCGGTGGAGTTCCACTGCTGGCTGCAGTGGCAGCTCGACGAGCAGTTGGCCAGGACGCAGGCGCGAGCCAAGTCGGCCGGCATGTCGCTTGGCGTCCTGCATGACCTGGCGGTCGGCGTACATCCGGATGGTGCCGACGCCTGGGCGCTCAAGCGCGTGCTGGCCGCGGGAATCCATGTGGGTGCGCCGCCGGACGCGTTCAACCAGCAGGGGCAGGACTGGTCGCAGCCGCCGTGGCGACCGGATGCGCTCGCTGAAACCGGCTATGCGCCGTGGCGGGATCTAGTCCGTGCAGTGATCCGGCACGGCGGGGGTCTGCGGATCGACCACATCCTCGGACTGTTCCGGCTCTGGTGGGTCACCTCACCCGAGCGGCCGACCGAGGGCACGTACGTGCGATACGACCACGAGGCGCTGATCGGCATCCTCGTGCTCGAGGCGTCGCGCGCCGGCGTGGTCGTGGTGGGGGAGGACCTCGGCACTGTCGAGCCATGGGTCCGCGACTACCTCACCGAACGCGGAGTGCTCGGTACTTCGGTGCTGTGGTTCGAGCGAGACGCGAACGGCAACCCGCTGTCGCCGGAGCGCTGGCGCGAGCTCTGCCTGGCCACGGTGACGACGCATGACCTGCCGCCGACGGCTGGATATCTCGCCGGTGACCATGTCGAGCTACGAGACCGCCTAGGCCTGCTCACTCGGCCAGTGGCCGAGGAACTCGCCGTCGACGAGGCTGAGCGCGACTCCTGGCTCAACGCGTTGCGCGAACGGCACCTGCTGGGCAACGCGGATGGCGACGTCGAGCGCATCGTCGAGGCGCTGCACCGGTACGTCGCGCACACGCCGGCCAAGCTGGTCGGAGTCGCCCTCACAGACGCGGTTGGCGAACGGCGTACCCAGAACCAGCCGGGCACCACGGACGAGTACCCGAACTGGCGGGTCCCGCTCGGCGGCCCTGACGGGCTGCCGATCCTGATCGAGGACCTCCCGAACAACCAGCGCCTCCGCCGCCTGATCGGCGTCGTCTCCAGCTAACAGCCCACCGCGGCCAGCGGCAATGCCGTTCAGTTAGGTGAAGCGTCACTTGGTCAAGGACAGGTGGCGGTCGGCTGAGCCCGATCAGGTGCAGCGTGGGGCGGGTCGGCGCGCTGGCCGGCCCTGCGAGTCCCGCCGGACCAGCGCCACGAGCGACGGCGCCGCCTGCCCTCACCTATCTGTTCATTCGCCCCCTTTTCACCCTCAGGGCCGCGAGCCGGTGGCCGTAGCTGCATCGGAGGGTGAAAAGGGGGCGAATGAACAGGTGGACGGGCTGTGGGGTGGGCAAAAGGGGGCGAATGATCAGGTGCTGTCGGGCTGGCGAGTACCGGCAGGAGGGCGGACGGATGACCCGCGTGAAGGATTTTTGCCACGGAGCGGCAAAAATCCTTCACGCCGTGGTCCGGGACGATCTCAGCCCGGCGTCGTTGCGGCCAGCGGGCCGCCCGGTTCGGCTTGCGGAAAGTGAACGGGTGCTCACGAGCTGTTGACAATAGATTTGAACGGTTGTTATCTATTGTCAACGAAGGCGCCTTCCTTCATTCCCCTCCGCCCCCACAATCGGGAATCAGAAGGAGTGTCCGCATGTTGCGAGCACGCAAACTCAGTGTGGCTGGAATCGCTGTCGGAGCACTGGCTCTGACGGTCTCCACGTCCATTCCACTGGCCTATGGCCACGGGTTCACCACCGCGCCGATCAGTCGCGCCAAACACTGCCAGAACGGCACGGTCCAGAACTGCGGCCCGATCCAGTGGGAACCGCAGAGCGTCGAGGGACCGAAAGGCTTCCCGTCAAGCGGTCCAGTCGACGGCAAACTCTGCTCGGCCGGCCTTTCGCAGTTCGACCAGCTCAACGACCAGCGCGGTGGCGCCTGGCCGGCCACGCAGCTCACCTCCGGCCAGAGCTACACCTTCAAGTGGCGGCTGACCGCGGCGCACGCCACCACGGACTTCAAGTACTACATCACCAAGCAGGGCTGGAATCAGAGTGCGCCGCTGACCCGGTCGGCGCTCGACCTGACGCCGTTCCTGACCAAGTCGCTGGGTGGCGCGCGGCCGCCCGCCGACTCCTCCCACACCGGCACGGTGCCGAGCCGGACCGGTCGGCACATGATCCTGGCGGTCTGGACGATCGCCGACACGGGGAACGCGTTCTACCAGTGCTCTGACGTCCGGTTCTGACCGGCGCCCCCTGACGTGGAGCCGAGCCGACTGCCCTCGGTTCGGCTCCACGTAGTCAGGGCACTGGCTGTTCACGTTTGGTGAATAACTTTCGAGGGAATGGCACTCTTTGAAACCTTCCGCCCCGAGTTTCAAGGAGTCCCTCGTGAAGTCCTTTCTCCGTCGCGTGACCGTGCCCTTGGTCGCCCTGCTCGTCGGGTTCCTGCCCGGCGTCATGGTGATCGAGCAGGCGTCGGCCGTCACCAAGATGACCCACTCGCAGGCGACCGCCATTTTCCGTGCGGCCGGCATCACCTGGTCTTCCAGCGGCAACTGCTCCGACTGGAACAACTCCACCTGCACGTCGTTCACCAACATCAACGACACCACCGTGTACGGCGTCCGCACGCTGAAGCAGGCGAGTGGGTGCGCGGTGAACATCACCGGCGGCACCGAGACCGGCCATGCGAGCGGCACCTACAGCCACCGCAACGGCTACAAGGTCGACATCTCCGTCTACACCTGCGTGAGCAACTACATCCGCAACACCTTCACGCGGATCGCCGACCGGGGTGACGGCGCCCAGCAGTGGCGCTCCGGCGCGGGCAACATCTACGCGAACGAAGGCAACCACTGGGACATCACGTACTACAACTGCGGCGGCTGCTGACCCCGCACTTCTTCACTCTCCGCGCCCGTTCCGGATGAGGCCCCGGAACGGGCGCGGCTGTCTGCGTACTAGGCTGCTGCCCGTGATCACTCAGCTCTCCGGCCACACCTTGCTGGTGTTTGTCGGCATTCCGGCGCTGGTCGTGGCGGTGCTGGCATTGCTCGTCTTCGCCTCCTCGATCGCGAAGGGCCCTCGCTACCGTCCGGGCCTGTCCTGGTGGGCGCCACCGGTCTGGATCGGCGGCCCGACGGCCACCAAGCCGGACCCGGCCAGCCTGCCCGAGCTCCCGGCCGGCACCACCACCGCGACCGCCACCGGCGTCGCCCGTACGACCGGAGGCGCAAGTGCCAGCTGGTGACGCATTCACCCCGGAACAGCTCTACGACATCGAGCGCGCCGTCCGGCACGCCGAGACCGCGTCAGGTCTGCACTTCTCCGTGTACGTCGGCGGTGCCGACTCCGAGACGCGCCCGTTCGCCCTGGAGCTACTGAACGAGCTGGACGACCCGGACAACAGCGTCCTGGTGTACGTCGACCCCGCCGGTCGCCGGCTGGAGATCGTCACCGGCGCGAACGCCCGGCGCCAGCTGACGGACACGTCGGCCGGTCTGGCCGCGCTAGCGATGCAGACATCCTTCGCCGCCGGCGACCTGACCGGTGGCCTCGTCACCGGCATCCAGCAACTGGGCGACCACGCGCACCAGGCGCCACTGGTACACGCCAAGGAACCGCACCAGCAGTAGCCCGCGCCACCTGCTCCACTCCACTCCGCCAGCTGCATCGCTGGTTGGATGCTGGCGCTCGCGCCGGTATTCGTCCTGGGTAGGACGAGAGTCGGCTCGCGACGTCTGCTGCGCTGCGCCGGCTGCATCGCTGGTTGGACGCTGGCGTCGGCACTCCTCCTGGGTAAGACGGGGGCCGGCTCGCGACGTCTGCTGCGCTCCGCTCCGCCGGACCTCGTCCTGGGTAAGACGCGAGACGGCTCGCGACGTCTGCTCCGCCTGCTGCATCGCTGACCGGCCGCTGGCGCCGGCACCGGACCCGTCTTGGGTAGGACGCGAGTCGGCGCGCGACGCCTGCAGCGCTGGTTGGATGCTGACGCTGGCGCCGGAACTCGTCCTGGGTAAGACGCGGGACCGTTTGCGACGCCTGCTCCGCTCCGCCAGCTGCATCGCTTGCCGATGCAGCGGGCGACGGGCAGCGGCGGGCGGGCGAGTGGCGAGTGGCGGGTGGCGGCGGGCGGCGGGTGCTGAGTCAGGCGCCGACGCCAAGACCGCCGCCTAGGCGGTGGCTACGCGGCTGGGAGGTCAGCCCCTCCAAGGTGGGTTACCCCCTCCAAGGTGGGTTTCCCCCTTCGTCTAACAGGGCGCGAACCCCGCCAGGCGAGGTTGAGCCCACGGTTCTTGGCAGGCAAACACCAGCCGAACCCACCGATGACGCCCTCGTACACGCGAGACGCGGACCTCCACCACTACCGAACCCGCCCCGAGGCCCCGACACTCCGAAGGGAAGCGTTTGCTCGCGAGGTTCGATAGTGGTGGCCGTCCGCCCCTGCGCGGCTTTCGCCATGCAGGTCCGCTACCGACTGCCTGATCCCCCGCGGGCCGACCAACACCAGACGCGGTTCCCAGCCGGGACCACGCGCTCACCTTCGCTTTGGGGTTCGCAGCCGAAAGTGTGGCGCTCGGCACGGGTTTGGCGACGTCGGCGGCTTGTCCAGGCTGGCGATCCGCGCTGATGGTCACTCCAGGAAGGGCCCGATCACCCGCCGGAGCGCCAGAGCCGACGAGGCGCATCGCAGCAGACTCACCAGCCGTCCGGCGGGTGCTCTGCCCTCACCAGCACAGGCGTCTATCCGCAAATGCAGCCCGCGTAGCGCAGCGGAGCAGGCGTCGCGAGCCGGCACACCCCGCATGAGCAGCAGCGCCAGCCATCTACCTGCGATGCAGCGGGCGGAGCGCAGCGGAGCGGGCGTCGCGGGCCGCCGGCACGCGCCACCTTTCACGAGCGCCGGCGCCTACCGTCCATCCGCGATGCAGCGGGCGTAGCGGAGCAGGCGTCGCGAGAGGTGGTCAGCGGGTCCGATTGAACCGCCTGGTCAGCTGCCGGAAACCGGAACGTGAACGACGTCCAGAGCCGAGCGCGCCAGTCGTAGCCGTCGACCCAGTACGAGGCGGTAGCGCGACGTTTCAGATCAGCCGGGTGCGGCTGCCGGCTCGTACGTCGGGCACGCGAGGCTGCCATAGGCCTGCTGCGTCTTCGGCTCCTGGCAGACGTTCAGTGCTGCCTCCGCGGACTTGAATGGGCCGAGGTAGACCACCCACGCACCGGTCTCCGCCTGGAGGTTGCTGTTCGCCACGCCTGGGTACTGCCCGTTGAGCAGCATCGCCCTGGCCGGTACGCCGGCCGCGATCATCTTGCCGGCGAGCTGCTTGGCGAGCTGGTCGGCTTCCATGCCGGCGTCGGTCGGGTACTTGTCGATCACTGCGATCCACTGGCCGCGCCGGAAGACGGGCGACTGCGGGCCAGTGTTCGGCGTGGTCGTGGTCGCCGCGGTGGTCACGGGAGCGACGGGCGGCTTGCGATCGGCCTTGACGGTGCTGGCCGCCGGGGCGGGGTTCCCGCTGGGGCTCGCCGAGGCTGGCGGAGCCGAGGTCTGCGGGGCCACGACGGGCGGCGGGTTGTCGCTGGTCTGCGGGGTCGACGATCCGCCGTTCGTGAGGATGAAAGCAAAAGTCGCGACCATCGCGGCACCCGCGACGATCGCGGCTCCGACCGCGCTGTGAGACCGCTTCGATTTCTTCCGGGCAGACCGTCCCGCTGCACGCGTCGCCGCCCGCCGTTCGGCGCGTTCCGCTTCCCGCTCGAGTTGGGCTGCAGAGACATCCTTCGTCGGTACTGCGCGTCCGGCACGGGCAGCTACCCGGCTGTCGCCGCCACTGCGCAACGCCCGGCCGCCGGCACGGGTCCGACCTGTCCGGTCATCCACGTGTGTCACGACAAAGGCCCTCTCCATGTCTGGCGGGTGAATAATCCCGGTCAGCTTAATCCGAGCAGCCGCAAAAGTGAGCCCTTGTCACGTGGTGAGAATCTCGTTGTGGGACGGCAGTTCGCGGGCTGCGACCGGTCCACGACAGTGCGCTACCATTCAATTGTTTGAATGTCACCGGTAGCGCATGCGCTACCACTGTCCGGGTGTGCGGGCGATGGTGCCGATTACCCACGGGAGATTGCATGGCGTCAATGCCTAACCAATCGGAGGGGTAAATCGCTGATGAGAACCAAGTTTCTGATCGCAGTACTGATCCTGGCCTTGGTCCCGATGGCGCCCGCGGCGGCCGGCCGTGGATCGACGCTGCAGCACGATGCCGACGCGATCCGCGCGGTCGGCGTGACCGGAGTACAGGCGCGGACGACGATACCGGCCGGGTCGCGGACCGCTGTCAGCGGAGTGTCCGACCTCGCCACGGGCCGGCCGGTCCGGGCAGAAGGCTACTTCCGGATCGGCAGCACCAACAAGACGCTCGTGGCGACGGTGGTGCTGCAGCTGGTCGGCGAGCGACGGATGAGGCTGGACGATTCGGTCGAGAAATGGCTGCCTGGATTCGTCCGGGGCAATGGTTATGACAGCGACCGGATCACCATCCGGCATTTGCTCCAGCACACGGCCGGGATCTACGACGGGAACTTCCCGGCCATCGACAATGCCGAGCAGTATTACCAGCGCCGGTACCTGACCCGCTCCGAGGAAGAGGTGGTGAAGGCCGGGCTGCGCCATCCGCCGGACTTCCAGCCGGGCGAGGGCTGGGCGTACTCCAACACCGGGTACAACATGGTCGGTCTGGTCATCGAGGCGGTCACCGGCCGGGCGTGGTACGCCGAAGTGGAGCGCCGGATCATCCGCCCGCTCCGGATGCACCACACTTACTGGCCTGGCAGGGACCCGCGGATCCGTGCACCGCACGCCAAGGGCTACACCAGGTTCGCGGCCGGGGAGCCGTACACCGACACCACCGAGCTGATCGACGCCGACGCATCCGGCGGCTTCATCTCGACCTTGGCCGATCTCGACGCATTCCAGCGGGCCCTGTTCGGCGGGAGGTTGCTCCGCCCCAAGCAGCTTGCCGAGATGACCCGCACGGTCGAGGTGAATGGCGAGGTCATCGAGCCTTGGAAGGGCGCCCGGTACGGCCTCGGCCTCTTTTCCCGGGACCTGTCCTGCGGCGGCACGATCTGGATCCCAGGCGGCGACCAGATCGGCTACCGCACCCGCCTGGGCATCACACGGGACGGTCGCCGCAGCGCGGTGGTGGCGATGGCGTCACAGCTGTACGACTCGATGGAGGTCATCTTCGCGCAGGAAGGCGCGTCGGTGAAGCTGATCGACAACGCCATCTGCCCCAGACGCTAGGTGCCGGACGGAATCCCGTCCGCTCTCGGCGCCGGGCGGGTGTCCAGGCAGTCGTCCAGCCAGGTCTCGACGTCGACCTCGGCGTTCAGGATGTGGTTCACGTACGACGCCCGCTCGTGGCTGAGGACTTCCTGTTCCCAGACGCAGGGCGCGACCCCGATCGGAGACGGGCGAAGGTCATCGACCTCGATGCCGCTGAAGATGCTCAGCCGCGACTGGAAGTCCTTCGCCCAGCTCTGAACGACCAGGTAGATGCCGTCGTCACCCAGGTGCAGGACCACGACGGCGAGCCCGACGGCGCCCATCGCGTCGTCGAACTCCAGTTGCCGGGTGGCGGTGGTCCTGGCCGCCGCCACCATCTGGTCGTCCCAGGATCGCCCTCGCGCGGTGATCACGTAGGGCTTGACCAGCCGCCCGGTGAACCGCCACGGCATCAACGGCGTGACCGGCCGCGGCCGGTAAGCCTCGGCCAGACCCGTCAGGGCCACGGCCGAGGCGCCGGCTAACGCGGGGTCGGAGCCCATCAGGCGAGGGCGTCGAGTCGCTGGGCCTCCAGCGCACGAACCAGGTCGGCGCGCGCCTCCCCGACGTACCGGAGTGTCGGTGCGTCGACCGATTCGGCCTCGGTGTCGAGCCAGCCGGTCAGGGCCTCCAGCGTGGACTCCTCTGGCAGGCCGCGCGGTGACAGGTAGACCAGCACGTTCTCACCCATGGACGAGCCGAGCCGGGTGTAGACGTCCTTGGCGGCGGTCAGGTACTTGCCGATGTACGGGCGGAGCAGCTCCTCCTGGCCTGGCTGCTGGAAGCCCAGGATGGTCCGGAACTGGGTCTCGTTCGGGGTGTCCTCGGACTCCACCGCGATCTGCCAGGCGTCGGCCTTCGCCTCGGCCGTCGGCCGCGCTGCCCGCGCCTGGGCGGCGCGCTCCTGACCGGTGATGGTGGTGTCGCGGGTGAGCTCGTCGTCGATGCCGTCGGCATCGATCCGGCCCAGCCGCGCGAGCGCCACGATCAGCGTCCAGCGCAGGTCGTTGTCGGCCACCAGCCCGGTCGGCAGGTCGGTCCCGTCCAGCCATGCGGCCAGCCGGTCCGCGCCGGCGGCGGAGAAGACACCGGCGATGTAGGCCCGCGCGAACGCGAGCTGGTGGTCGCTGCCCCGTTCGGCGTCCGCGAGGAGCTCGGCCAGGGTCTGCTCGTACTGCGCCCGCAGCTCGGCCCGGTGCTCCGGAGCCGCGTAGCTGTTGATCGCGGACGTCGCCTGCGCGAGGAGCGACCGTACGCCGGTCAGGTCGGTCTCGGCGCGGATGCCGCGCAGCACGATTCCGGCGTACTGGCTGGCCGGCATCTCGGCGTCGCGGGTCATGTCCCAGGCGGCACCCCAGGCCAGCGCGCGGGCCAGCGAGTCCTTGAGCTGGTCGATCGACTCGACCAGCGTGAGCCGGGACCGCTCGTCCAGCCGGATCTTCGCGTAGGTCAGGTCGTCGTCGTTCAGCAGCACGAGGTCGGGCTGGGTCGCGCCGACCAGCTCGGCCAATTCGGTCCGCGGGCCGTCGATGTCGACCTCGAACCGCTCGGTCCGGACCAGGCCCTCGTCGGTCAGCCGGTACAGGCCGACTGCGAGCCGGTGCGGCCGTAGCGTCGGGTGGTCGGCCGCCGCGGTCTGCTCGATCGCGAAGCTGGTGAACGCGCCCTCGGCATCGACTGTGCTCTTGTCGACGGTAAAGGCGGCGCGCAGCGTGTTCACGCCCGCGGTCCGCAGCCACCGCTCGGTCCAGTCGTCCAGGTCGCGCCCGGACGCCTTCTCCAGCGGCTTGAGCAGGTCGGCCAGCTCGGTGTTGCCGAACGCGTGGTCGGCGAAGTACTCCTTCAGCGCGGTGATGAAGGTGTCCTCACCGACGAACGCGACCAGCTGACGCAGCGTCGAGGCGCCCTTGGCGTAGGTGATGCCGTCGAAGTTCACCTCGACCGCGTGGAAGTCGACCATGTCCGCGGCGATCGGGTGCGTCGAGGGCAGCTGGTCCTGCCGGTAGGCCCAGTTCTTCCGGGCGTTGCAGAAGGTCGTCCAGGCGCCGGCGTACTTCGTGGTCGCGGTCGCCTGGGCCCAGTGGCTGGCCCATTCGGCGAACGACTCGTTCAGCCACAGGTCGTCCCACCAGGTCATCGTGACCAGGTCGCCGAACCACATGTGCGCGAGCTCGTGCAGCACGGTGTTCGCGCGGCTCTCCAGCTCGGCGTGGGTGGTGCGGCTGCGGTAGATGTACTCGTCGCGGATGGTCACGCAGCCCGCGTTCTCCATCGCACCCATGTTGTACTCCGGCACGAAGGCCTGGTCGTACTTGTGGAACGGGTACGGCGTACCGAAGGCGCGCTCGAACAGCTCGAAGCCCTGCTTGGTCACCTCGAACAGGTCGTCGACGTCGAGGGAGTCGGCCAGCGACGGGCGGCACAGCAACGACATCGGGTAGGTCCCGTTCGGGCCCTCGTACGCATCGGTCACCACGTGGTACGGGCCGGCCACGACGGCGGTGATGTAGGTCGACATCCGCTCGGTCGGCGCGAACCGCCAGGTCGCGAAGGCCTCGCCGTTCGGACCCTTGTACGGCGTGGGCTCGGGCGTTGGCGCGTTGGAGATGACCACCCAGCGGGCCGGTGCGGAGACGGTGAAGGTGAACGGGGCCTTGAGGTCGGGCTGCTCGAAGGTGGTGAACACGCGGCGCGCGTCGGGCACCTCGAACTGGGTGTAGAGGTAGGTCTCCTTGTCGGCCGGGTCGACCGAGCGGTGCAGCCCTTCACCGGTGCGCGAGTAGATGCAGTCCGCGACCACCACGAGCTCGTTGCGTTCGGCCAGCCCGTCCAGCTGCAGCCGCGCGCCGTCGTACACGCTGTCCGGGTCGAGCGAGCGGCCGTTCAGCGTCACCTCGCGCACGGTCGCCGCGATCAGGTCGGCGAAGGTGCTCGCGCCGGCTTCGGCGGCGAAGCTGAGGGTGGTCGTCGACGCGAACGTCGCGGCACCGCTGGCGGCTGTGGTCAGGTCGAGCTCGATCGCGTAGCTCACGTCACTGACCAGGCCGGCGCGGATACGCGCTTCATTGCGCGTCAGGTTGGTTCCAGGCATGTCGGCATCCTATGCACCTGGATGGTGGGATGGCCGAGGGTTTCCCCGCGACTTGCGCAACCTCCGCGAAAGCGTTGTCAGAGCTTGATCCGGTGTTGGCCGAGGGTGATCGGCCGCTGCCCGGCGGTGATCAAACCGGGCCGTTGAGTGTCCGGGGTACGAGACGCCACGCTGGCCGGCGTGCGTAATGATTTCAGTTTGTACGATCGAAACCATGACCCCCACTGCTGATTTCTGGTTCGACCCGGCCTGCCCCTGGGCCTGGATGACGTCTCGCTGGATGCTCGAGGTCGAGCAGGTCCGGGACGTGAAGACCGCCTGGCACGTGATGAGCCTCGCGATCCTGAACGAGGACCGTGACGAGCACGACGCCAACTGGCAACGCAAGCTCGGCGTGGTCCGGGTACTGATCGCTGCCGAGGAGGCGCACGGCAACAAGGCGCTCCTGCCGCTCTACACCGCACTCGGCAACCGCATCCACGTCGAGGGCCGTGGCATCCGCGGCGACGGCGTACTCGAAGAGGCTCTGGCTGAGGCCGGTCTGCCGGCTTCGCTGCTGGAGGCCGCCGGCACCGACCGGTACGACGACGCGCTGCGCAAGTCCCACCTCGAAGGCATGGAACTGGTCGGCATGGAGGTCGGTACGCCGGTCATCGCCGTCGAGGGCTCCGCCTTCTTCGGCCCGGTCGTCACGCCGGCGCCGAAGGGTGAAGAGGCAGGCAAGCTCTGGGACGGCGTCCGGCTGGTGGCAGCCACCGACGGCTTCTTCGAGCTGAAGCGAACGCGGGACCGGGATCCTTCGTTCGACTGATCCTGCGGTTCATTCTGGTCTGGTTCTGGACCTCAGGCTTCGAACTCGCTGACAAGGGTTGAACGTTCCAGCGAACCACGCGAAGGTTACTCACCAAGTTAATCGTTCAATGGTGAGTAGGTTGCCTGATGAAGCTTCTGCGCAGTGGTCTGAGCGTGATGCTGGCTGGTTCGAGCGTGATCTGGATGACGGCCTCGGTCACTCCGTCGTGGGCGGCGACCTCGTCGGCCACGACGGCCGAAGCGGTCGTCGTCCCGCCCGGCGTCACCGCGGGCATCGCGGTGTTCGACCGGCAGACCGGCCAGTTCACCGACGTGCTCAACCCGGATCTGCAGTTCCGGTCGGCGTCGGTGGTGAAGCTGCTGCTGGTCCTCGACTACCTGTGGGACCGCGGGCCGGAGTACGACGTCCCGCCGGCTGACCGCGCCCGGCTGGAGGTCATGCTGCGCAGCAGTGATGACGATGCCGCGAGCTATTACTGGGACCACCTCGGCGGCTCGGCGATCGTCGACAGGATGGTGGCGCGGCTCGGCCTGACCCACACGGAGGGGCCGCCCGCCACCCACCCGGGCTTCTGGGGGTACGCCGCCTTCACTGCCGCCGACACCGTGCGGATCTACCGCTACCTGCTCGACGAGGCTCCGGAGCCCGTGCGGACCTTCGTGATGGGCAACCTGCACCAGGCGACCCGCTACGGCACCGACGGCTTCGACCAGTACTTCGGGATCTCGTCGGTCTTCGATCCTGCCTTCGCCATCAAGCAGGGCTGGTCGGGCTTCCCCAGCTCCAGCGGGTTCGGCTCGGACAAGAACAAGCCCAAGGACGCCGCAGTGGACCTCACCAGTGAGGCTCTGCACACCACCGGGACAGTAGGCATGGGGGATCGGACCATCGTCGCGGTCTACACGCTGCACCCGAACGGCACGGGGTACGGGCAGGCCTACAACAACGTCACCCGGCTGACCAGGACGCTGAACGTGCCGGGCGGGGTGAAGTCGCCGGGGACCTGGGTGACGACGACTGGCTCCGGTCTACGGGTCCGGAGCGCGCCGAACACTTCCGGCGGCGTCCTCGGCACGCTGCCGTCAGGGGTCGACGTACTGGTGTCCTGTCAGAAGAAGGGGGAGCTCATCGACGCTCCGCCACGCAGTAGCGACTGGTGGGCCTACCTGCCGAAGTACGACGGCTACGTCACCAACGTGTACGTCGGCACCGGCGGCCCGAAGCTCCCCGGCGTCCCAGACTGTCACTGACACCTGCGAGACTTCAGGCCATGCGAGTGCACATCGGCTCTGACCACGCCGGCTTCGAATTGAAGAACCACATCGTCCAGCACCTCACTACTGCGGGGCACGACGTTGTCGACCACGGCCCGGCCGTTTACGACGCCGTTGACGACTACCCGCCGTTCTGCCTGCGGGCGGCCGAGGGCGTCGTCGGCGACGAGGGCAGCCTCGGCGTCGTGATCGGGGGATCGGGCAACGGCGAGCAGATCGCCGCGAACAAGGTGAAGGGCGTCCGGGCCGCGCTGGCCTGGAGCACCGAGACCGCCGAGCTCGGCCGGCTGCACAACAACGCGAACGTCGTCAGCGTCGGCGCGCGGATGCACTCCGAGGCGGAGGCCACCTCGTTCGTGGAGGTCTTCCTGTCCACCGCGTACTCCGGCGAGGACCGGCACACTCGGCGGATCGACATGTTGTCCGCCTACGAGGAGACCGGCGAACTGCCGCCGCTGCCTTCCTCCTGACCCTTCCCATCCTTTTCGTGCTGCTGTTGCTGTTCCTGCTGTTTGCGCGCCGGCCGGTCGGGAGTGCGCGGCCTGGAGACATCCCGGGCCCGCATCGAACGGCCGGTGCCGACAACCGCCGGAGTAGGCGCCCCGCTCCGGCCCTTACCTGCTGACGTCAGACCCATAAGAGGAATCATGCCCGAAGGTCACACCCTGCACCGGCTGGCGAATGATGTCTGGGACTCCTTCGGCGGTCGCGTCGTCCGCGCCTCCAGCCCGCAGGGCCGGTTCGTCGAGGGCGCCACGCTGCTCGACGGGCATGTCCTGCGCGGGACCGAGGCCCACGGCAAACACTTCCTCGCCGACTTCGAGGGCGCCGGCTGGCTGCACATCCACCTCGGCCTGATCGGCAAGGTCGACTTCGGCCAGATCGAGGCCGGCGACGGCGCGCCGCAACCGGTCGGCCAGGTCCGGCTCAGGCTGCGGAACGCAGCGGCGTACGCCGATCTGCGCGGCGCGACGGTGTGCGAAGTACTGACCGACGGCGAGCGTGAGGCGCTGATCAAGCGCCTGGGATCGGACCCGTTGCGCGACGACGCGGACCCCGACCAGGCCTGGAAGCGGATCCACCGCAGCAAACTGCCGATCGGCCAGTTGCTGATGGACCAGGAAGTGTTGAGTGGCGTCGGCAACGTCTACCGGGCCGAGGTGCTGTTCCGCGCCAAGCTGCACCCGAAGACCCCCGGCCACCTGGTCAAGAAGAAGGAATGGCAGGGGATGTGGACCGACCTGCTCGAGCTGATGAAGTACGGCGTCGAGACAGGCCGGATCGACACCGTTGCCGACGACCACACTCCCGAGGCGATGGGACGCGATCCACGCCGCGACGACCACGGCGGTGAGGTGTACGTCTACCGCCGCCAGGGCCAGAACTGCCACGCCTGCGACTCGGTGATCCGGACCGAGATCCTGGCCGGACGCAACCTTTTCTGGTGTCCCAGATGCCAGCGCACCGGACTGACCCGCCGGCCGCGCTCGTGACGGCCCCGCTCCTGACGGTCTCAATCGAGAATCGACTGCAATCAAGTTGTGACAATGTGATGCGCGGACCGGATGGTGCCGTTATCTTCTTCTCACCATGAGTAGTGGCGGTGGCGGCAACGCAGTGGTGCGACGAGTCGGCAGGCGGGCCGAATCGTTGCTTCGGCGCGCGCGCCGATCGCACCAGCTGGCCTTCGTGGGTCTGCTGGCGTTGACGGTCACGGTCAGTTCCGCCGCGTTGGCGATGCCCTCCTTCATACCCACCAGCGTGCTGGTCATACCTCTGCTGCTCGGTGGATTGCTGCTGAGGTTCAGATCGCTGGTCGTGCTGACCCTGTTCGCGCTGATCCTCGGCGCGTTCGTCGTGTCCGACCGCGCGGCCGGGCTGCCGAAGACCGGGTTCGTCGTCGTCCTCGGCGTGATCGCCTGGATCGTGCTGACCGGCGCCAAGGTGCGCAGCCGGCTCGGTGTCCAGGGAACTCGCGGCGAGACGATGCTGATGGAGTTGCGCGACCTGCTGACGGCCCAGGGGGAGCTGCCCGACCTGCCGGCCGGCTGGCGGGCCGAGCAGGCGATCAGATCGGCCGGCGGAGCATCCTTCTCCGGCGACTTCGTGGTCTCGACGACGAGAGCCGACGAGGTCCTCGAGATCGCCTTGGTCGATGTCTCGGGCAAGGGAATCGATGCCGGAACCCGCGCACTGCTGCTGTCCGGGGCCTTCGGCGGGCTGCTCGGGGTGGTGCCGGTCGAGGAGTTCCTGCCGGCGGCGAACCATTATCTGCGCAGACAGGACTGGAACGACGACTTCGCCACCGTCGTGCACGTCGCGGTCGACCTGCGAACCGGCGATTTCGAAGTACGGACCGCTGGGCATCCGCCGGCGATCCAGTTCGACGCGTGGTCGGGGCGGTGGCAGACGCGGGACGCCGACGGGCCGTTGCTCGGTCTGGTCGAGACGCCCGAGTTCGTGGTGAATCGCGGCCAGCTGAAGATGGGCGACGCGCTGTTCCTCTACAGCGACGGGATGGTGGAGACGCCCCGTCGCGACATCGAGCGCGGTACGGACCGGCTCGCCGGTCATGCGGAGCGCCTGGTCGCCCACGGCTTCCGGGGCGCCGCGCTCGAGCTCGTCGACGAGATCGGCGGACCGGGCGACGACTCCGCCATCGTGGTCGTCCACCGCATGACCAACCCGTCCGAATCGCCGGACAGCGCGCTGGCCCGGCCGAAGCTCGCGGACAAACTGCAACGCCGCAAGACCGCGATGCTTCGCTACGCCCGCTGAGGGCGCGCATACTGCCGGAGAGACACCTATTGAGGCCAGGGACTCTTCGCTCGAACGGGGCAGTGCCGTGATCGCTAACTCGGCCAGGACGTTGTCGCTGCTACTGATCGTCGTCCCTGCCCTGCTCGCGCTCGGCGCGCAGACCGCGAGTGCCGACACTCCGCCTCCGACGCCGCCTGTCTCCGAGACGCCTTCGCCGACGCCCACACCGACCTCCACACCGACCGAATCGCCGTCGAGTACGCCGCCGGCCACGCCTCCCACTACTCCGCCTCCCACTACTCCGCCTCCCACCACTCCGCCTCCCACCACTTCGCCGACGGCATCACCCACTACGCCATCAGCCACGCCGTCTCCTTCGACCGCGGCTCCATCGGCTACGCCCTCGACGTCACCGTCCAGTACTCCGTCCGCCACGCAGTCGGCAGCCGTTTCGACCACTGCGCCGCCTCGACGCGACAGACGAGTTGCCCCGCCGCCGCGGAGCGCAGTACGGGACACCACGCCCGCGCCCAGTCCTCCGAGCCTGCCGGCGGCGACTGCGGGCGGAGTACAGGTTGATGGTGTTGCCCTGGTCAGCTCCGCGCCGGTGCAGCCGATCGGCATGCTGGGCGGGATCCTGCTGGCCGTGGGTGGGTTGCTGATGGCAACAGTTGCGATCGGCTCGCTCAGGCGCCGGGGCAGGCACAGTTGAAAATGCACACAGCGTAAGTAAGTTGGGGGTCTGCTGATCGAATCGTTACGATCAGTAGTTGACTGAGGCAACGATCCGCGCCTACCTTCCAGGGAGGACCTCACTCCTTCTCCTGATCCGAGGCGTTGTCATGATCGCTTTGTCGGGTAGTCGCAGTCGTATGGCCGGGTGGGTAGCCGCCGCTGGGGCGTTCTCGCTGGTGCTGGGTAGTGCCGTGCTGGTCGCTCCAGGAGCCCAGGCGGCCGATCCACCGGGTAACAACGGCACGATCAAGATCGAGGGCGTCGACATCGGCAGCGGGCCGCCGGACAACAACCCGCATCAGGGCTGCACGTTCACCGTCGAGTTCTACAACTACGACAAGAACCCGGCCTATTTCGCCAAGGTGACCTTCGAGGACCAGCCACCCACCGCCGACGGTGGGCTGCAGGTCGTGTCGGGTGACCTGACGCCCTTCATCGGTGAGGATGCGGCCAGCGGTGGCAACGACCTCGACGCCAAGGTGACCTACACGCTGAAGTTCACCGGCGATCCGCATCCGGTGCAGGGGTACCACGTCAAGATCACCGTCGAGGCCGACGGGTCGCAGGGCGCGGACAAGAAGCACAAAGTGTTCTGGGTCGAGGGTTGCACCACGACGACCCCGCCGACCACTCCGCCGACGACACCTCCCACCACGCCGCCGACTACCAAGCCGCCGACCACCAAGCCGACGAAGCCTCCGACCACCAAGCCGACCAAGCCGCCGACGACTCGGCCGACCAAGCCGACGAAGCCGCCCGTGACGCACCCGACGACGGCTCCGGAGACCAGCGTCCCGGTCGCAACGACCTCGGCACCGGTGCCGCCGGCCACGGGAATCCCGACCGAAGTGGACGCCGGTCTCGGCAGCGACCCTGCCACCCGGGGTTCGTCGGGACGGATGAACACCGTCGGAGGGATCCTGCTGACGTCCGGCGGACTCCTGCTCGCCCTCGGTGCGGCTCTGGTCCTCAGGCGCCGTGGCAAGCACAGTCTCTGACGAACCATCGGTAACTAGCGAGGTATGAGGTGACAGTTGGGCGGCGGCGTGGGAGGGGTGCGCCGCTTCGGGGGAACAGTTCGCTGGCGATCGTCGGGCTTGGCCTGGCGATCGCGGGCGGCTGTCTCCAACTCACCGACGGCCCGAGCGACGCCGTACCGAGTCCGGTGGAGTCGCAGGCATCCGCCCCCGAGCCGCCTGGTGGCCTGCCGGTACCTCGAGTCGTGGTGAGCAAGTCGCGGGCCGGTGCTCCGACGACGGCAGTTCCCGTCGCTCGGCCTGGAGTGCCTTCAGTGGTGGCGATCCAGCGGCTGGGCGTGAGTGCGCCGGTGGTGGCCATCCGTGCCGAGCAAGGTTCGCTGACGCCGCCGGGGAATCCGCGGAAGGTGGGTTGGTGGTCGGAAGGGGCGCTGCCGGGAGCCGCCCAGGGCTCGGCGGTGATCACCGGGCACACCGTCCACGACGGCGGCGGTGCCTTCGACGATCTGGAGCAGCTTCGCGCTGGGGACGTTGTCGTGCTGAGCACCTCGCGAGGCACGGTGAACTATCGGGTGACCGGCGTAACGACGTACCGGAAGCAGGCGTTTGCCCGGAGTGCTGCCGCTGTCTTCGACCAGAGCGGTCCGGGTCGGCTGGTACTGATCACCTGCGAGGACTGGAACGGCAAGGTCTACCTGAGCAACGTCGTCGTGGTCGCCCAGCCGATGGCGTAGCCTGCTCGGTCGTGACGATCGATGGGGTGGACAACCTGGATGGTGCCGACCGGAGCGCGCCGGACGTGTCGTTCGACGAACTGCTGGCGATGACGCCGGAGCCGCTGCGTGAGGTGTTCCCGCAGACGCACTGGCAACTGGGCAAGCTGTGGGCGCTCGACCTGCGGGTCGAACCGGTCGAGGTCGCCGACCTGCTCTGGATGTTCGACCTGCCGCTGTGGCAACTGAACGGCGAACGCTTCAAGGTCACCCCGAACCAGGTCGCCGCCACCCCGATGAACTACCGCCCGCACTACGAACGCGTGATGGACGCCGACCTCGACTTCCCCATCCACCTGGTCGCCTACCGCGGCCGCCTGGTCGTCCTCGACGGACTCCACCGCCTCCTCAAAGCCCACTTCCTCCGCCGCCGCTGGATAGAAGCCAAAATCGCCACCGCCACCCAACTCCAGGAATGCACCGCTTAGACGGTGAACAGCTGAAGCTTGACGCCGATCGACGCCGCGAGGTGGCTCAGGTCACCGGGGTCGCTGGTGACGACCGAAGCCTGATACTGCACGGCTGTCACCACGACGATCGCGTCCACCACGTCAGCTGTGCCGGAAGCTTTGCAGACGACGCCGGCTGCACGGCCAATCCGCTGGTCGTCCGACAGGATGTCGCAACCTTTGAGCAATCGGGAGATCTGAGGTTGAGGTCGCCGGAGCCGAGGAGGATTTTCGCCGCGGGCGGGCGTAATTTCCTCCTCGGTCGGTGTCTCTCGCGGTGTTGCCGGGTCTCCGGTCAGCTGCGTGCGCAGCCGTCCACGCCTTCGCCACGGCGGACGCATGGTCGAGCAACGTGGAGGAGTGGCAGATGGCCCGCGTGAAGGATTTTTGCCACGGAGCGGCAAAAATCCTTCACGCCGAGGTCCGGGAGGTCTCAGCCGGCGTCGTCGAGTAGCGAACGTGCGGCCCGTCGCCTGAGCTCAAGCCTGAGGCGCAGGCCAGAGGGACACGCCTGATGTCCAAGGCTGACGCGCAAACCTGATGTGCGAGCGACGGCTTGCGCGTCGCCACCAAGGGTTTCTAGATCCGGCCCATGGAGAGCATCGAACGCGAGGTGGACGTCGAGGCGCGACCTGAGCTGGTCTGGACGGCGCTGACCCAACCCGAGCACTTCGCCACCTGGCCCTGGCACGCGTTTCGGCGGTGCCGAGTTCGAGTTGCGGCCCGGTAGATCCCTGGTGATGCGCTGGGACGAGCACGGCGAGTACCGCGGTTTCGTCGAGAAGGTCGAGCCGGGTCGGCGCTTCGCCTACCGGTACGCCGTCGACCCGGATGTCGATCCAGTATCGGGCAACTCGAACCTCGTCGAGTTCACCCTCACCCCCGAGGGCGAGGGCACGCGATTGCCTGTGGTGGAGAGCGGCTCGACCGCCTCGACGCGTCAGCCGAAGTACAGGTCAAGCATGCCGACGATGCCGCGCAGGGCTGGGACGGCGGTCTCGCGGCGCTGGCCGAGTTGGTGCAACGAACGTGAGTACTGCGGAAGTGCTGACCGCACTCGCCGACCCCAGTCGCCGCCGCCTGGTCGAGATGCTGGCCGGCCAAGGCGCCCGTACTGCGACCGCTCTCGCCGTGGAGCTGCCCGTCACCCGGCAGGTCGCGGCGCTCTGGGGTCAGCGACTCGCAGCGGTCAAGGAACTGGCCGAAAGTCTGCGAGAATGATGACATGTCATCTGTTGAAGAGTATGCGCCCAGTCCGACCGGTTGGGTCCGGAACGCCGTCGCCAAGATCGAGGCGGCGGGGGACACCAAGGCCGGCCAGTTCAACAGCAGCCAGCCGGTTGTCCTGCTGACCATGCGTGGCGCCAAGACGGGCAAGCTCCGCAAGGTGCCGCTGATGCGCGTCGAGCACGAAGGCAGCTACCTCGCGGTCGGCTCGGACGGCGGCGCCGCGAAGCACCCGGTCTGGTACTACAACCTCATCGCCGACCCCAAGCTGACCGTCCAGGACGGCACCGAGACGCGCGAGATGGTCGCCCGCGAGCTCACCGGTGACGAGCGCGCCGAGTGGTGGGTGCGGGCCGTCAAGGTCTTCCCCAACTACGGCGAGTACCAGCTGAAGACCGACCGGCTGATCCCCCTCTTCCTGCTGGAGCCGATGCAGTAGTAGCTCGACGCGACACACTGGAGACCGCGGATTGGTATGCGGTCTCCAGGCAAGCACCCGCCTTATGAGACGCTGACGGCGCGAGGTCGTGTTGGCAAGCTCTGTGCGTGCTGCGCGGCACTCGGCACGGCACCTCGGCGCACTGGAGCAAAGGCCACGATGGAAAAACATCGAGGCCTTCACTCCAGCACACCGAGCTACCGCACCGAGCACCTGCTCGCGACTGCACAGAGCTTGCCAACACGACCTGATCCGACGCGTGGCGTCGGCCGAGTTCTGGGAGTTCTCCTGACCACACACGACGCGGTGCGGGAACCGTTCGTCGGGTCGACGCGACTGCGTCTGGCCGGACTTGCACTGCACGCCTATACCGCGAGCGGAACGGTGCTCGCGTTGCTGATCGTGATCGCGGCGATCGACGGGGACGCCGTCCGGGCGCTCTGGCTCGGCCTGGCCGCGCTCTGGATCGACGGCACCGACGGGATGATCGCGCGCCGGCTCCGGGTGAAGGAGACGATCCCCTGGTTCGACGGCGCGATGCTCGACAACATCGTCGACTACCTGACGTATGCGTTCGCGCCGATCGTGTTGCTGTGGACCGGCGGCTACCTGCCGAACGGCTTCATCGGTGCCGCGCTGGCAGCGCTGCCACTGCTTGCCTCCAGCTACCAGTTCTGCCGCACCGACGCGAAGACCGACGACCACTTCTTCCTGGGCTTCCCGAGCTACTGGAACGTGGTCGCCTTCTACGTCGTGGTGCTCGGCCTCGGCCCGACCGCGACCGGCGTGATCCTGCTGACCTGCTCGATCCTGGTCTTCGTCCCGGTCAAGTACGTCTACCCCTCGCGGACCAAGGTGTTCCGGTCGATGAACCTGATCACCACACTGATCTGGCTCGCCGCGTACGCCGTACTGCTGGCCCAGATGCCGAATCCGAGCCCGATCGTGGTGGCGATCTCGCTGGCCTATCTCGTGTACTACGGGGGACTCAGCCTGTACCTCACGTTCTGGGCTCCCCGGCGCAAGGTTGCCTAAGTGCTACTTGGTCTAGCCGCTGCTCTGGGTGCCGCCGTTCTGTTCGGCATCGCCGCGATCCTGCAGGCCGTCGGCTCGCGCAACGTGCCGACCGGCTCGGAGCTCGACCCGCGCCGGCTGGCGGGTTTCGTCGTCGCGCTGTTGCGGCAACCGGCCTGGCTCGGCGCGCTCGCGCTCAACTTGGCCGGCTTCGGGCTGCACTTCGTTGCCCTGCGACTGCTTCCCCTGTACCTCGCTCAGGCCGGCATCGCGGCGAGCCTTGTCGTCACCGCGTTGCTCGCGACCCGGTTGATGAGCGACCAGCTGAGCGCGATCGAGTGGTCGGCCGTGGTCGGCGTCTGCGTGGGACTCGGGTTGCTCGCGGTGTCGGCCGGCGATGCGGGCGAGAGTGCTCGCCACCACGGCCTGACGGTCGGGCTGATCGTCGGGCTGATCTGCATCGCAGTACTGGGTGGCTTTGCGAGTCGCTCCCAGCACGCGAGCGTGACGGCGGTGCTCGGCCTGCTATCAGGTCTTGGGTACGCCGGAGTCGCCATCTCGGCCCGGATGCTGGATGACAGCTCGATCGGCGCGCTGTTCCAGAGCCCCACGACGTACACGCTGCCCGTCTCGGCCGCACTCGCCTTCCTGCTCTACTCGCTAGCCCTGCAACGCGGTTCGGTGACGTTGGCAACCACACCGATGATCGCGCTGCAGACGATCGCGCCGGCCGCCGTCGGCGTACTGGTCCTCGACGACGCAGTCCGCGACGGCTGGTACGCCGGTGCGCTGGGCGGCTTCGTCGTGACCGCGATCGGCGCTCTCATCCTGGTCCGCTTCGAGAGCGTCAAGGACGAGGTCACCGAGCCGGCCACTTCCACGGCGGCTCATCCAGAGGGCCCTGACCCTCGATAGTCGTCTGCCCGAACTCCTTGACCAGCTCGATGGTCTGGAGGTCCACCTTGGTCTCGTCGGACCCGGCCTGAAGCGCTGCCAGGAACGGGCGCGAGTGGGTGACGACGATGACCTGGGTGTTCTTGGCGGCGGTGACCACGAGGTTGGCCAAAGCGGGGAGCAGGTCCGGGTGGAGGCTGGTCTCGGGTTCGTTGAGGACCAGGAGAGTGGGCGGGCGCGGGGTCAGCAGGGCGGCGACCCAGAGCAGGTACCTGAGCGTGCCGTCGGAGAGTTCGGCTCCGGACAGCGGGCGGAGTAGACCGTGCTGGTGGAAGGCGAGCTCGAACCGGCCGCCGTTGTTCTGAATGGCCAGTTTGCTGCCAGGAAAGGCCTGCTCGATCGCGTGGTCGAGAGCGCCGGGCGCGCCGATCTCCCTGACCGTCTGGAGAGCGGCGGCAACGTCAGCGCCCTCCGGCCCGAGCACCGTCGTACGGGTTCCTATCTGTACTTGTCTGGCCGGCGCGTCGGCGTCGGTCCGCAGGTGGTCGTAGAACCGCCATGAGCGCATCCGCTCCCGCAGGCTCAAGAGTTCCGGCGCGCGATCCGGGTCGGCGTACTCGCTGAGCATGCTGTCGAAGGACTGCAGCTGATGCCCGCTGTCACGCCACTTTCCGTCGTCATCGCGGATTCGCACGGCACCGTTCTTGCGTTCAGCCAGCAAGGCAGCCGGCCGCAGGAACGGCCCGGCCCACAACACCTCACTCTTGATCTCCGGATCAAGCGCGAAAGCGGACCTGCTCGGCATCGGCAGCCCGAGATCCATCGCATACCCGTAGTCCTCGGACGCGAACCCCATCCGCAGGCTGACAGCCTTGGTCCGCACCGTCCCCTGGATCGGTCGCTCACCCCGCCGGACAGCCTTCGACACGTTCTCCGGCCCGGCCCACAACGTCGACTGCAACCCACCTTCCCGGGCCAATGCGGCCACGGCGCCATTGCGCGAAGCGTCCGCCAGCAACCGCAAAGCCCTGTACAGACTGGACTTCCCGGTCCCGTTCGACCCAGTCACCACGTTGAACCGCCCCAACGGCACCACCAGCCGTAACAACGACCGGTAGTTCTCAATCGCCAACGCAGTCAACATGCGGCCAACGTAGCCGCCGCCTCCGACAGGTGCCTGAGGACTTCCTGCAGCAGTGGAGAGTTCTGGCCACCCTCTTGTACTGCGGCGAAGAGGTGCCGTTGGGGTTGTTGGGTGGCTACTGGGCGGACGGCCAAGCCGGGTGGGAGGTTTCGCTGGGCTAGCCGGGGGAGGAGGGTCACGCCGTGGTTGTGGGCAACTAGTTGGGTCACGGCCAGCCAGTCGTCGACCTGGTGGCGGATGTCCGGGGTGAAGCCGGCGGCCGCGCAGGCGGTGGCGGTGATGGAAGCGCAGCAGCCGCCGGGGGAGCCGGTGATCCATTGGTCCGTGGCGAGGTCGCGGAGGTTGATGCTGGCGTCTGCGGCGTGCTTGTGATCTGCCGGTACTGCGACGTCCAGTACGTCGGCTCCCAGGTCGACCCGGTGATAGCGCGGATCGCTGACCGTCGGGGAGCCGTCGAAGGCCACCGCGATGGCTACGTCGAGGCGACCCGCGTCCAGTTGGTCGAAGAGCTCGGGCGGCTCGCTCTGGCGGACCGAGACGACGAGGTCGGGGAAGTCGGCGGCCAAGCTGTCCAGGGTCGTGGGCAACAGACCTGCGAGCGCAGTGGAGAAGGCGCCGATCCGGACTGTGCCGCGGAGCGTCTCGTCGAAGGTCTGCAGGTCGTGGCGGGCGTGCTCGAGGTGCGCGAAGACTGCGTCCGCGTGGCTGAGGAGCGCCTCGCCGAGCGGGGTCAGGGCGATGCGGCGCCCGTCCTTGCGAGTGACCGGGAAGCCGAGGTCGTGGGAGAGGCCGGCGAGTTGCTGGGAGACTGCCGAGGGCGTCAGGTGCAGCGCCTCGGCGGTGGCCGTGACCGTGCCACGTTCGCGGAACTCCCGCAGGACGCGGAGTCTGCGAAGATCATCCATGAAGTCGTGGCTTAACGGTTTCATGCATAAAGAGTAGATGGACTGGATGATCGCCAGCGCGGCAGACTGTCGGACATGACCACACCACCGATCCGCCTGGGAATCATCGGCCTCGGCGCGATGGGCCACCACCTGCTCACTACCGCCCTGGATCATCCGGACTTCACGGTCACCCACGCCGTCGACCTCGCCCGGGAAACCGTCAGCGCGCTTCAGGCCGAGCATCCCGGTGTTGCCTTCAGCGTGACGGCCGGCGACGTGATCGGCGCCGAGGATGTCGACGCGGTTTACATCGCGACGCCGCCGGCCACGCACGCGGCGTTCGCAGTACCGGCGTTCGAGGCGGGTCAGGCGGTGTTCTGTGAGAAGCCGCTGGCCGTGTCCGACGCCGATGCGGCCGCCATGCTCAAAGCGGCTGCTGGCAAGGCGGCCGCGGTGAACTTCTCCTTGTCGGATCGGCAGTCCACCCGGTACGTCGAGCAGGCGATCGCGGACGGGCGCCTCGGTGACGTCCTCGGGGTTGAGATCCGGCTGGCCTTCCCGGTCTGGCCCCGTGCGTTCCAGGCCGACGCGACCTGGGTCGCCGGGCGCGAACAGGGTGGCTTCGTGCGCGAGGTGTTCTCCCATTTCGCCTACCTCACCGATCGCCTGGTCGGCCCGCTCCAACCGGTCCATGCCGAACTGGAGTATCGCGACGAGGCGAGCGAGACAGCGGCGTACGGGTTGATGAAGGCGGGCGAGATCCCCGTGCACTTGACCGGGATCGTCGGCGCCGCTGGGCCGGATACCTACGAGTGGGTACTGCGCGGAACCAAGCAGTCCTACCGGCTGACCGCCTGGCGCGACCTCTTTGTTGCTGAAGGCAATGACTGGCGGGCGGTCGAGCTGGCCGGCGAGCTCGGGTCGGAGGCGACTCGCCTGACCCTCTTCGCCCAGGCCGTACGCGGTGAGCATCCACACGACCTCGCCGACTTCGCCGCGGCCGACCGGGTGCAGCGCGTCGTCGAGGCGTTCCACCGATGAAGGCGATCGAGGCTGTCGATCCGGACACCCTTCGCGTGGTCGAGCGGCCCTCGATCCCTTTGCAGGCAGGGCAAGTGCGGATCGAGGTGGTCGCGATCGGCGTGAACTACCGCAAGCTCCTGCTCATTCCATAAAAGTCGCCCCGCACCTGATGAGGTGCGGGGCGGCCTTCGTGCGACAGCTCAGGCCAGGGAGTCTTCCCAGGCTTGGTGGAGGCCGGCGTAGTTGCCGCCGGTGGTGATCAGGGTGGAGGGGGCGCCGTCTTCGATGATGCGGCCGTGTTCGAGCACGATCACGCGGTCGGCGGTCTCCACCGTGGACAGGCGGTGGGCGATGACGATCGCGGTGCGGTCGTCCAGGATGGTGCGCAGCGCGCGCTGGATCAGCCGCTCGCTGGGGATGTCGAGGCTGGAGGTCGCCTCGTCCAGGATCAGCACCGCCGGGTCCGCCAGGAAGGCCCGGGCGAACGCGACGAGCTGACGCTGACCGGCCGACAGCCGGCTGCCGCGCTTGGCGACCGCCGTCTCGTAGCCGTCCGGCAGCGCCATGATGAAGTCGTGCGCGCCGATCACCTTGGCCGCGTCGACGATCTCGTCCATCGTCGCGGTCGGCTTGCCGAACCGGATGTTGTCGGCGACCGTGCCGGTGAACAGGAAGTTCTCCTGGGTCACCATCACCACCCGATCGCGCAGGTCGTCCTCGGTCAGGTCGCGCAGGTCGATCCCGTCCAGCAGCACGTGCCCACCGGTCGGGTCGTAGAACCTCGCCACCAGCTTGGCGATCGTGGTCTTGCCCGCTCCCGTCGTACCGACCAGAGCGAGGGTCTGACCGGCCGGTACGTCGAGTTGGAGCCCGGGCAGCACCCGCACCCCGTCGACGTACTGGAACTGCACGTCGCGCAACTCCAGATGGCCACGAGTGTGAGCCGGCGGCTTAGCGGGCTTCACCGGCTCGGCGACGTCAGGCTTCTCGTTCAGTACGCCGGACAGTTTCTCCAGCGCCGCACTCGCGGACAGGAAGGTGTTGTAGAACTGCGAGATGTCCTGCAGCGGCTCGAAGAACTGCCGCAGGTAGAGCAGGAACGCGGTCAGGACGCCGACCGTGACATGCCCGTGGTACGCCTGCCAGCCGCCGTACGCGAGGATCGCGACGATGGTGATGTTGCCGACGCCCTTGATCGACGGCATGAAGATCGCGTTGATCCGGAACGACTCGAGGTTCGCCTCGCGGTACTTGTCGTTGACGTCGTAGAAGATCTCCTCGTTGCGCGGCTCCCGGCGGAACGCCTGGACGGCGCGGATGCCACCCATCGACTCGACGAAGTGCACGATCACCAGTACTACGGCCTCGCGGGTCCGCCGGTAGACGATCGCCGACCGGCGCCGGAACCACCTGGTGATCATGAACAGCGCCGGAAACGACAGCAACGCGATCAGGCCGAGCTGGAGATCCAGCACCAGCAGCAGCACCGCCGTGCCGACGAGGGTGAGCAGAGCCGTCACCAGTCCGTCGAACCCGGTCCGCAGCATCTCGTCGATGACGTCGACATCCGAGGTCAGCCGCGAGATCACCCGCCCCGACGTGTACTTGTCGTGAAACGACGGACTGAGCCGCTGGAAGTGATCGAACACCCGGCGACGCAGGCCGAGCAGGATGGTCTGGCCCAGGCGACCGGAGCGCATCAGGAACAGTTGCCGGGCGAACGCCTGGATCAGCGCCGACGCGAACACCACCAGGACCACCGTGACCAGCGTCTGGCTGCCCTCGCCCGCCAGACCGTGCTTGCTGGCAATGATCGGCGGGATGCCCTTGTCGATGCCGAGACTGACCAGGTACGGCACCGCCAGCCGGGCGCCGTTCTCGACCAGGACGATCACGACGAGCAGCCAGATCATCTTGTGGTACGGCCGCAGGAGTTCGCCGAGCAACTTGCGTGAGTGCTTCTGCAGTCGCACGGTCGTTGCCCTGGACAACTCGTCGTTGCCCTCCTCGGCATACCCGCGCCAGGAGTCGTTCTGCTCCTCCGGCTCGTCGTCCGGGGAGTGGTGAGGTGTCTGCTGGGTCGTGGTCATGCGTGCACCTCCTCCTCTTCCGCGGCGAGCAGTTGCCGGTACGCCGGTACGGTCGCCAGCAGCTCCTGGTGCGTTCCGACGGCCGTGATCGTGCCGTTCTCCAGCAGGGCCACCTGGTCGGCCAGCATCACCGTCGACGCCCGGTGTGCCACCACGATGCCGGTGGTCTCGGCGAGCACGTTGCGCAGCGCCTCCTCGACCAGGGCCTCGGTGTGGACATCGAGCGCGGACAAGGTGTCGTCGAGGACCAGGACCGACGGCCTGGCCAGCACCGCCCGCGCGAGCGCGAGTCGTTGCCGCTGACCACCGGACAGAGACATGCCCTGCTCACCGACCCTGGTCTCCAGCCCCCAGGGCAGGTCGTTGGCGAAGGTCGCCTGGGCGATCTCCAGAGCCTGCTGGACGTCCGCCTCGGTCGCTTCCGGCCGGCCCAGCGTGATGTTCTCCCGGGCACTCATCGAGAACAGCGTGGGGTCGTCGAAGGCCGACGCCACCGCGCTCCGCAGCGACCTCGTCGTCAGGTCCCGGACGTCGTGCCCGTCGATCGTGATCCGGCCACCCGTTACGTCGTACAGGCGGGGGACCAGGGAGGTGAGGGTGGTTTTGCCGGACCCGGTCGCCCCGACCAGGGCGAGCGTCGTACCGGGAGCGAGGTCGAGGTCGATGTGGTGCAGGACGTCCGCCGAGTCCGGGCTGAACCGGAAGCTGACGTTCTCGAACCGCAGGTGGCCCCGCGGGTTCACCAGTTCGTCCGGGCCGTCGGTGATGGTGGACTCGGTGTCCAGGATCTCGCTGATCCGGTCCGCCGACGTCATCGCCTCCTGCGCCATCGCCAAGATGGTGCCGAGCGACGACACCGGCCAGATCAGCGACAGCATCAGCGTGATGAAGGCGACCAGCGTGCCCAGCGTGATCGCTTCCCGGCCGACGGCGAGCGCGCCGAGCAGCAACACGATCACCAGGGTCAGGTTCGGGATCACCCCCAGGAAGGTCCAGAAGCGCGCGGACAACCGGACCTTGTCGACCGACGTGTCGTAGAGCTTCACCGCGCCGTCGTCGAACTGCTGCTTCACGTGCTCTCGCCGGCCGAACGCCTTGATCACCCGGAAGCCGACCGCCGACTCCTCGATCCGGGTGGCCAGGTCGCCCTGCTGGTCCTGCACCAGGCGGGAGATCGCCAGGTACTTCTTCTCGAACTGCAGGGAGACGACGATGATCGGCGCGGCCGCGACCAGGACGACGACGCCCAGCGGCCAGTACAGGCGCAGCAGCAGGACGGTGACGACCACCAGTTGCAGGATGTTGATCACCAGGAACAACAGGCCGAAGCCCATGAACCGGCGGATGGTGGACAGGTCGGCGGTGACCCGGGACAGCAGTTGACCGCTCTGCCAGCGGTTGTGGAACTCCATCGGGAGGGCCTGCAGCCGGATGTAGAGGTCGTTGCGGAGAGCGGCCTCGAGGTCGCTGACCGCGCGGGACTGGGCCCACCGGCGGACCCAGACCAGCAGGACCTCGCTGATGCTCAGGCCGAGGGCCAGCAGGCCGAGGGGGAGGAGGAGATCGATCTCGCGGCGGGTGACCGGACCATCGATGATGGCCCGGGTGACGAGCGGGACGGAGAGGCCGACGCCTACGCCCAGGATCGCCGTGCTGAACATGATCAGCAGGCGCCACTTGTGGGGGCGGAGGTAGGGGCGGAGTCGCCAGAGATTCTGGCTGCGGCGGGGAGTGGTACGGCTAGAAGGGGCAGCGATCGACGGCGCTTGGACAGGTTGCTCAGAGGGCATCTGGAGGGGCGCACTTCCCAACATGCTCGGCACGGGATTTTTGGCTCGCGACCGGAAAACGGCGCACTTTCCAGTATCGCGTAGCGGTAAGCGCTTGTCGTCCGGATTCCATTCCGCGGCGGTCAATTACCACTTGTTGCAATGAGCGAGCCCCGGCACCGGGCGGTGACGGGGCTCACAGTCATTACGAGTCGTGATGAATCTCAGGATCGCAAGAGGGCCACGCCATCGATCACGGCCGGAGCCGTGGAGGTCGAGACGATCTTGATCGCGCCGGTGCGGAACGGCGTGACCGGCAGGTAGGTGACCTTGCGCGCGGTCGTGGTGCCGGCCAGTGAGACCGTGCCGATCTTGATGTTGGCGTGGTAGACGTCGACCTTGCCCTGGCCGGGGCCGTTGATCGTGACGAGCGCGATCCGCAGGCCCGCCTCGCCGGTCTTGGTCAGGAAGGCGCCGCTGGCCTTCAGGATCGAGGTGGTGCCCTGGAAGGCGAGCGTGCTGGTCGCCCGGGTCACTGTGCCGGAGGAGAGCAGCGCGCGGTCGTCCTGCGGCGCCATCGAGCAGAGTTGCGGCGACCAGGCCGACAGGTTCCCCAGTACGTCGCGGGCGCGAACCATGAAGCACTCGTCCATACCGAGCCGTGGCGCCCAGGAGATCGACGTGAGGTCGGTGTTCTGCCAGGCCGCGGGGTAAATCCACTTGCCGAATGCGGCTCCAGCCGCGGCGGTCTTGTAGACGACGTCGTAGTTCGCGACCGAGGTCTCGTCGGTGTACGACCAGCGGACCGTAGCCGGCGTACCGAGGTAGACCCGATCACTGATCTTCAGCGTGAAGGCCACCGGCGCGATGCCGTCTACCTCACTGCAGTACGACGTACTCCAAGCACTCAGGTTGCCGGCGTAGTCACGCGCACGGACCTGCCAACAGGTGTCGGTACCCGGTACTGCGCTGTAGCTCGCCGCCGTGGTCTTGAGGCCTTGCCAGCTGGGCACCTGGTTCCAGGCGCCGTACGGCGAAGTGCGGTTCGGCCGCTGCTGGATGCGAAGGTCGTAGGACAGTACTCCGGTCGCTGGCGCGTTCGGGTCCTGCGGATCCGTGTAGGCCCAGTCGAAGGACAGACTCGTGTTGTCGCGGAGCCGGTCTCCGGCACTCGCGCTGGTCAGCACCGGCGCAGTCGTGTCCGGTCGCTGCTGCGGATCGGCTGCCAGCCAGGTGAGGCTGGCGATCCGGGGGCGGGCATCCGGGTCCGCGTAGATGAGCTTGGCGCCACCAGCGCCGTCTGGCCGGAAGCTGCCGTTGATGGGGCCGTACCGGCGCTGGCCGAGGCCCTGGTCGTTGAGGTCGGTGACCAGGAGTTCCTTAGCGGCGTTCTCACCGACAGCGGTCTGTACGACGAACCCGTTGCCGAGCTGGGCGTCCGCCGCGACCGTCAGGTTGCGGGGTGCCTCCGGGCCCTTGGTGTCGATGACCTGGTTGCCGCCGTTGCAGCCACTGAGCAGAGCCCAGCGACCGTTGACGCGGTCCGCGCCGACCGTGCAGCCGCCAGCCACTGCGATCGTCTTGGTGGCCTGGGTGCTGAGGTCCTTGCCAGTCAGTACGCCGGGCTCCGTGACCTTCCAGGCCGAGCTGTCGGCCAAGGCGAAGGGCACTGCGTAGTCCGCGAGCTTGGTCTTGGTCGCGACGTCGTAGACCTCGGCCGTGGCGGCATTCGGCGTACGGTGCGAGACCAGCTTGCCGCCCTTGCCCAGGACGACCTCGTCGGCTGCCGGGAAGGTCAAGTCGCCGCCAGAGCCCCGCACTCGAGCGGTGCTTCCCTGGTAGGTCACCAGGGTGGTCCCCTCGAGCTGGAGTGGCTTGGTGGAGTTGCTGGTGCTCAGTGAGGTCCAGGTCGTGCCGTTGGTGGCCGTCTCGTACACACCGTGGTCCGGCTGGTAGTCCGCCGTGACTACACGTGCTCCGGACATCCCCACTCCGCTGACCTGGGCAGCAAAGGCAGGGGTGGCCTTGACGGTCGTCAGTACGCCATCGGCTCCGACACTGGCCACCTTGCTCTGTGCACTGACGAGCAGGCGGCCGTTGCTGAGGTCTGCCGCGGCGTGGACTCCAGTGACGAACGCTGGAGTGATAGCGCCGCCATTGGCTGCGATCTTGGCCAGCTGCTTGGTCTCGGGCACCCGTACTGCGAGGTCATCGCTCACTGTGAGCAGCGGAAGGCCGAAGGGCACCTCTACCGTGCCGGTGGTCGCGCCCTGCTTCCAGGCGACGGTCTTGGAGTTGGCGGTGGCTGCGGTCTGCCAGAGCACCCTGTTCGGGGTCAGGGCGGCCCACGCCGGGTTGGCGGCCAGCGTCGCTGCTGCGGTCGCAGTACCGGTTGCAGTGTCTACGACGTAGAGGTGGCCGGCTACGCCGATCAGGATCGAGGTGGCGGTCGTGTCGAGGATGACCGGGTCGCCGAAGACCGCGCCGGTGACCGGCTTCTCTGTGTTGTCGACAGCGCGCAAGGCAAACGAGCTCTCGCGGGCCAGGAGGATGCCGCCGGGGTAGGCGCCCTGGTACGTCGCTCCTGCCGGTACTGCGACCTGGCTGACCGCGTCCGTCGCGATGTCGCGGAAGCTGACCTGGGCAGCGGCCGGAGTGACGACGTACTTGCCGAGCAGCGTGGGCGGCTTGTCCGGCTCGTCGGGCAGTCGCGGAGAGGTCCGGACCAGCGCGCCGTTCGTGCTGCTGAGGATCTCCCACGGCCCGGCCGGCTGCCCGTACGACGTCACGTAGTACGAGCTGGTCGCCTGTCTGATCTGAACCGCCGGGTCGGCCACAGACCGATTCCCGACCGCCACCCCCTCGCCAAGATGCTCCGGCGGATCGGCCGCCATCACCTTGACGGCAGCGAGCGGCAGCAGGACGACCGCGCAGACGGCAGCAGTCAATTTCGAACGCAACTTCATGGAACAACCCCCTCGGCGGCTAGTGGTCGCCGCCGGTTTCCCCTTGAGGGCGGCACTTTAACCGGTGACCAGGAGTAGCGGAAGCGCTTGCCGCAAATTCCGGTGGACACAGCGGGTGACGTGCGGGACCCTCACAAGACCCGAGAACCCGCGGAAAGGACCCGATGCAGGCCGCAATTACCGTGACGCCGGCGCAATTGCCCGACCTGTTGCTGAACGTCGCCGTCGTCCGCCCGGTCTTCGTCTGGGGATCGCCTGGAATCGGCAAGAGCAGCCTGGTCCGCGCGTTCGCCGACTCGCTCGGGCTGGAGTGCGTGACGCTGCTCGGCACCCAGTTGGCGCCCGAGGACCTGATCGGCGTACCGCAGATCGTCGACGGCCGGAGCCGGTTCGCGCCGCCCGTGAGCATCGCCCGGGAAACTCCCTACGTTCTGTTCCTGGATGAACTGAACGCGTCGTCGGCCGAAGTACAGAAGGCGTTCTACTCGCTCATCCTGGACCGCCGGATCGGTGAGTACGAGCTGCCGGCCGGGTCGGTGGTGATCGGCGCCGGAAACCGCGCTACCGACAACGCACTGGCCCGGCCGATGGCTTCGGCGTTGCTCAATCGGCTGGTGCACGTTCATCTGCGGGCGTCCGCCACGGATTGGCTGGAATGGGCGGCCAAGGCGGGTATTCACCCGTGGGTGCTCGACTACTTGCTGAACCGGCCGGATCACCTGTGGACGGCGCCGCCGAAGACCGAGGAGCCGTTCTCGACGCCGCGCAGCTGGCACATGCTGTCCGACGCGCTGCACTCCTACGGCGACGGCATCGACGACGAGACGGTCCGGATCCTTGCCTTCGGCACGTTGACGGCCGCGCACGCGTCGACCTTCCGGGCGTTCGTGAAGACGATCCGCAACGCGTTCGGGTTGGAGGCGGTGCTGAAGGGCGAGGTGAGCTGGCCGGCGGCACCGGAGGACCGGGACCTGCTGTACTTCCTGGCCGAGACGTTCCGCGCCCGGCTGGTGAAGGAACTGTCGGCCGACAAGGCTTCTGCGGGCCCAGCGGCGCGGCAGTTGGCTTACCGCGGCAAGGCGCTGCTGGTGGAGCTCGCCGAGATCTCGCTGGAGGTGGCGCAGATCGTCATCGCCGCCGACGAGGACGGCCGGCCGGTGCTGCCGTCCTGGTTCCTGGTCGAAGTGACGCGGGACCTGCCGCGACTCGTCGCAGCCCGGTCCTGAGTTGGCGCTGATGGTTTGCTGCGAGGGCGCGCCGTCGGGGACGTTGGCTCGGCCGGGGAGTAGCTGATGGCTCGGCGGGGACCGAAGAAGGATCCGGCGCTGGAGGCGATCCGGAACGCCTGGAGCGAGGTTTCGCGGCATCCGCTGTTCGCGCCGATGGTCACGCGCTGGACCGAGCCTCGGCGGGAGGAGAAAGGGCCGTGCCCGCCCGACGGCTGGGCGGTCGTCTCGTCCGAGGGGACGTTCTTCGTTCATCCGACCCGGCGGGCCGATGCCGAGGAATGGAAGTGGGTCTTCGCGCACCTGCTCATCCACCTCGGGCTGGGCCACGCGTCGCCGGACCGGCCGGTGGCGGATCACGCGGCTGCCGCCGCCTGTGATGTAGCGGTCAACCGGTTCCTGGCGTCACTGGGCTTCGGGCGATCCGTGGTGCGGCTCCCCGACGAGCTTCCCGGCACGGACGAGGACGTGCTGGCTCGCGAGTGGCGGCGGATCGGCGTACCGGAGGAGTTTGCCCGGCTCGGTGTGGCTGGGCAGGTGAACGACGTCGAGTTGACCGCCTGGACGGGATGGGGCGATCCGCCGCAGTGGGAGGACTTGTTCGCCGCCGGGCTCGCGGACGCGGCTGCTGCGGCTGTGGAGGTCGCGGGCGGTGTGCGGTCCTCGATGTCAGACCTAGGCGGGGCCGTCGCCGAGTGGGATCGGGCGCTGGGGTGGTTCGTTTCGTCGTACCCGCTGCTGGGCGCGCTGGCGGCGACCATGAAAGTGGTGGCCGAGGCGGAGCTCGCACGGGCCTGGGACATCCACGTCGCGGCCGTAAACGCCGAGGCTGGGGAGATCTACATCAACCCGCTGCTCAGGATGACGCAGAACGAGTGGCGCTTCGTGATGGCCCACGAGATGCTGCACGCCGCACTGCGCCACGGTGCGCGAGTAGGAGGGCGTGACGCCTACCTGTGGAACGTGGCGGCCGACCTGGTCATCAACGGCTGGCTGATCGAGATGGGCGTCGGGACGATGCCAGAGGGCGCCCTGTACGACGTATCGCTGCAGGGGCTGTCTGTGGAGGCCGTGTACGACCGCATCACGACCGACCTGCGCCGCTATCGCAAGCTGGCGACACTGCGAGGTGTGGGGCTCGGGGATGTGTTGGGGCAGCCGCTGCCGCGTGTTGGCGAGGGTCCGCGGGCGACGGACCTGGATGACATCTACCGGCGTTCATTGACGACCGGACTGGCCTATCACGACAGCAGTCGGGGTCTGCTGCCTGTCGGGCTGGTGGAGGAGATCAAGGCGCTCGACCACCCGCCACTGGCTTGGGACGCGCAGTTGGCCCGGTGGTTCGAGGAGCACGTGCCAGCTGTGTCGAAGGTACGGACCTACGCCCGCGCCTCCCGCCGCCAGGCCAGTACTCCGGATATCCCGCGGCCGGGGTGGATTCGGCCGACCACGGTCGAGCGGCTGCCGACGTACGGGGTGGTGCTGGACACGTCTGGCTCGATGGACCGTGCCCTGCTGGGGAAGGCGCTTGGCGCGATTGCGTCGTACTCGATGGCCCGGGATGTCCCGGCGGCTCGGGTGGTCTTCTGCGACGCGGCTGCCTACGACGCGGGCTATGTCCCGGTCGACGAGATCGCCGGACGGGTGAAGGTGCGTGGGCGGGGTGGGACCGTGCTGCAACCCGGCGTGGACCTGCTGGAGCGCGCGGATGACTTCCCGGTGGACGGCCCGATCCTGATCATCACGGACGGCGAGTGCGACGTAGTACGGGTTCGGCGTGAGCACGCTTGGCTCGTACCGGCCGGGGCGACACTGCCGTTCACTCCCAAGGGGCCGGTCTTCCGCGTGCAGTGAACAGGGTTCGCTGGCGGTGAACGCCCCTGTCGGTTGAGCCTGCGCTGTTGTGAGGATCTGGCGCATGTGGCGCAACCGCGAGTTCGTGAAGCTCTGGTCCGGCCAGGCGATCTCGTCGACCGGTACTGTGATCACCGCGGTCGCCATGCCACTGGTCGCGGTGCTCACGTTGCATGTGTCGCCTGTGGAGATGGGTGTCCTGGCGGCGCTGAATGTCCTTCCCCACTTGGTGTTCGGCCTACCTGCCGGCCTCTGGGTCAGCCGCTTCTCCCTACGGCGTCTACTGATCGTTGCTGACGTCGGCAGGGCGCTACTGCTCGGCGCAATCCCTGTCCTGGCAGCCATTGGCCATTTGCAGATGCTCCACCTTTACCTGGTCGCAGCGGCTGCCGGTGTGCTAACCCTGTTGTCGGACACGGCATCCCAGTCCCTGCTGCCCGTACTCGTCGCGCGCGACGACCTGATGTCCGCCAACAGCGCAACGCTTTTCACCCAGACAGTCGCCACCACTACTGGCCCGTCCCTCGCCGGAGCTCTGGTCACGGCCGTCAGTGCCCCGTTTGCCATCGCCTTCGACGCCATCTCCTATGCGGCATCCGCGGTGACATCTGTTCTCCTGAAGGAGCCGCGGCGACCTGTACTTGCTCGGGGTCAAGCCCTGTCCCTCACGGGCGGCCTGCGTGTGCTCTACGCCGATCCCGTGCTCCGTGCGCTGCTGATCTCGGCGACAGCGGCTGCCGCCTGCGGTGCGATGCAGGCACCGCTCGTAGTGCTCTACCTCATCCGAGAGCTCCACTGGTCCCCGGTACTCGTCGGCATCGCGATCACCGTCTCAGGAGCCGCCTCCGCGCTCGGCGCGCTCTTCGCCCCGGCGTACGGACGTGCCCTCGGCCTCGGCCGCGCCTACATCACCGGCCAACTCCTGGCATCCCTATCCGGCCTGGCCTTGGCCGCAGCGCTCACGCCGCTGGCGTTCCTCAGCCAGCTCCTCACCGGCGTGGGCATGCCCCTCTACGGCGTGCCTCAGCGCACGCTCCGCCAATTGCTGGTCCCGCCTGCCCTGCTCCCGCAGACGACGGCCGCCTGGCGCACGCTCGTCATCGGCGGCCAAACCGCCGGAGCCCTGGCCTCCGGCCTGCTAGCCACCGCCGTCGGCCTTCGCGTCACTTTCGTTCTCGCCACCGCAGGCATGCTCACCGCCGGCCTGTACTCCGCCCGGTCGCCGTTGCGTGGGTATGAGAAAGGGCCCTCAGCCGGTGACTGAGGGCCCTTCTTGGGGGAGCGGGTGACGAGAATCGAACTCGCGTAGTCAGTTTGGAAGACTGGGGCTCTACCATTGAGCTACACCCGCATGCACCCGTCCGGCGGGCACGCGGACATGATTCCACATCGCCGGGCCAGGACTCAAACCGGTCCCGGGGAGGGGTGGTGGCGCGAGCACTGGTTCGCGTCCACTAGACTCGTCCGGTCACTGCGGGGCGTAGCGTAGTGGCTAGCGCGCCTGCTTTGGGAGCAGGAGACCGCAGGTTCGAGTCCTGTCGCCCCGACAAACCCCATGCAGCACCGTGCAGCGTGGCCTGTCCGGTCACGGCTGTGGACGTCATCGATCAAGGAGAACCGCCACCGTGAAGAGCACCGTCGAGTCCTTGAGCCCGACCAAGGTCAAGCTCATCGTCGAGGTGCCGTTCGAGGAGCTCAAGCCGAGCCTCGACGCGGCGTACAAGAGCATTGGCAGCCAGATCGTGGTGCCGGGCTTCCGTAAGGGCAAGATCCCCCCGCAGGTCATCGACCAGCGGGTCGGTCGCGGTCCGGTGCTCGAAGAGGCGATCAACGACGCGCTGCCGAAGCTGTACTCGCAGGCCGTCCAGGACAACCAGGTCAAGGCGATCGGCCGGCCTGAGGTCGACGTGACCGAGTTCAACGACAAGGAGAGCCTGCAGTTCTCCGCCGAGGTCGAGGTCCGCCCGGAGATCACCCTGCCGGACCTGGACAACCTCGAGGCCGGCGTCGAGGACATCGCGATCAGCGACGACGAGGTGACCGAGCAGATCGAGGCCCTGCGGCAGCGGTTCGGTTCGCTGAACCCGGTCGAGCGCGCGGTCGCCGACAAGGACTTCATCACGATCGACCTGTCGGCCACCAAGGACGGCGAGAAGATCGAAGAGGCCCAGGCGACCGGCCTGTCGTACCAGGTCGGCAGCGGTCAGCTGCTCGACGGCCTGGACGAGGCGGTGGCCGGCCTGACCGCCGGCGAGTCGAAGACCTTCGTGACCCAGCTGGTCGGCGGTGAACTCAAGGGCGAGGACGTCGACGTCGAGGTCACCGTGACCGCGGTCAAGGAGCAGGAGCTGCCGGAGTACGACGACGACTTCGCCCAGACCGCTTCGGAGTTCGACACCGCCGAGGAGCTCACCGCGGACGTGCGCGGCCGGCTGGAGCGTGGCAAGCGCCTCGAGCAGGCAGGCGACGCGCGCGACGCAGTACTGGAGAAGATCCTCACGCTCGTCGACGTGCCGGTCCCCGAGGGCCTGCTGACCGATGAGCTGGCCGCCCGCCGGGAGAACCTGGAGCAGCAGCTCGGGTACTCCGGGATGACGTTCGCGCAGTTCCTCGAGGGCGAGGAGCAGACCGAGGAAGAGTTCGACGAGGACCTGAAGAAGCGGTCCGCGGACGCGATCAAGGCGCAGTTCGTGCTCGACCTGGTGGCCGAGCAGCAGGAGCTGAGCGTCAACGACCAGGAGCTGACCGAGCACATCGTCCGGCACGCGCAGCGTTCCGGCGTCAGCCCGGACCAGTTCGCCCAGCACGCCGTCGAGAACAACCTGGTACCGAGCCTGGTCTCCGAGGTCGTTCGCGGCAAGGCGCTGGCCCACCTGGTCGAGAACGCCAAGGTCACCGACGCCTCCGGCAACGTCGTCGAGCTCAAGACCCTCCAGCCGGACGGCTCGTACGCCGACCCGGAAGCCGCCGAGGCCGACGCCCCGGCCGAGGAAGAGCCTGCCAAGGCCTGAAACACCTGAACAAAACTGACGGCCCCGGAGTCCTAAGGCGGATCCCGGGGCCGTCGGCGTTGTAGCGGGTGATGTTTTGGATCCCCCCGTGCTCGCTCGTCGAGCCGGAGTGTTGTGCCCACCCGAACCATGAGCCTGCCCGGCGGACAGCCCAACGGCGGTCGGTTCGGCAATGCCTGCGCCGACTTTGAGCACCCGCCAGCCACCCGGACGCCCTACCGGCGACTACCCGGTGCTCAACGTGAGCGCCGGTGTCGCGCTGGGCGGCACCTTGAGCGCCGGTCAGTCACCAAAGCGCCGTACCGGTGACTGCTTCGTGCCCAAAGTCGTCGGAATCGTCACCGGCCAGCGATGCGCACGAGGGCGGTGACACCACGCTCCGCCATCAGGCCACAAGGTTCGCCTCAGCCAACGCGCCACCCACAGGCCGCGGTCGTAGCGGCTGCTGATCCGCCCGCGCGGTGGATCGACTGGGCACCACGCGCCATCCCGACGAGCGAGCACGGGTGGAGCCAACACAGCGCCCAGCAGTCCACGCGGTCCGTCTCGGCGAATGCGCCGCCGACCCTGTGGTTCGGGTGGGCACCCCGGCTCGCCGAGCGAGTGCGGGTGGGGGTAATACATCAGACCGAAAAGGGCTGTTCGCGGTTTCGCTGAGGGCAGACGGCGTGCGCCGTGAGCGAACAGGTGCCTACCAGCCTTAGGTCTGTCGTCGGGGACCAGTAATGTCGGCTTCGTGAACGAGACATTTGCAGCCAGCCCCACCGCCGCGGGCGGCAACGGATCCGGCGGACTCGACGACCACATCTACCAGCGCCTGCTGAGCAACCGGATCATCTTCTTGGGGTCCGAGGTTCGCGACGACAACGCGAACGCGATCTGCGCTCAGATGTTGCTCCTCAACGCCGAGGACCCCAACAAGGACATCTGGCTGTACATCAACTCCCCGGGTGGCTCGGTGGACTCCGGCATGGCGATCTACGACACCATGCAGTGGATCTCCAACGACGTGGCCACCGTCGGGATGGGCCTGGCCGCCTCGATGGGCCAGTTCCTGCTCTGCGCCGGCGCGAAGGACAAGCGCTTCGCCCTGCCGCACGCGCGGATCATGATGCACCAGCCTTCCGGTGGCATGGGTGGTACGGCTTCCGACATCAAGATCCAGGCCCAGCAGTCGCTGCACATCAAGGCGCAGCTGTTCAAGCTGATCGCCGAGCACACCGGCCAGCCGCTGGACCAGGTCGAGACCGACGCCGACCGGGACCGCTGGTTCACCGCGGACCAGGCGAAGGAGTACGGCTTCATCGACCACGTCGTGGCCAGCGCCGCTCAGCTGACCAGCGGCAGCCCGAACTCCTGATCTCCCACGCGAAACTAAGGACACCAGCATGAACTACTTCATCCCGCAGTGGGAGGAGCGCACGTCGTACGGCATGCGCCGGATCGACCCCTACACCAAGCTGTTCGAGGACCGGATCATCTTCCTCGGTACCCCGATCACCGACGAGATCGCCAACGCCGTGATGGCGCAGCTGCTCTGCCTGCAGGCGATGGACTCCGACCGGGACATCAGCATCTACATCAACTCGCCCGGTGGTTCGTTCACCGCGCTGACCGCGATCTACGACACGATCCGCTACATCAAGCCGGACGTGCAGACGGTCTGCCTGGGCCAGGCCGCCTCGGCCGCCGCGGTACTGCTCGCCGCCGGTACGCCGGGCAAGCGGCTCGCCCTGCCGAACAGCCGGATCATTATCCACCAGCCGGCCACCGAGGGCACCTACGGGCAGTCCAGCGACATCGAGATCCAGGCGAACGAGATCCTGCGTCTGCGGGCGCTGCTGGAGACCATGCTCGCCGAGGCCAGCGGCAAGCCGCTCGAAGAGGTTTCGCGCGACATCGAGCGGGACAAGTTCCTGACTGCCGAGCAGGCCATCGAGTACGGCCTGATCGACGACATCCTGCAGACGCTCAAGGCTCCGGTTCCGGCCGGCGTCTGAGCAGGACCGTTCCGCTTCGGCGGTACTGACAAAAGGGCCGTCCGGTGAAAGGGGAACGCAGTGTCAAGCCACAGTGCGTTCGCCACCGGCGTAGTCACAACGCGTCGGTGCGCACGGCGTTTCGGCCCCTGGCGCGGTACCGTCGAAGCGAGTTCCGGGTGGGGTCCGTCCCCGATGGCCAACCCGGGTCGACTGCTCAGAGAAGGGATCTGTCCCGGTGGCACGCATAGGTGACGGCGGTGACCTGCTCAAATGCTCGTTCTGTGGGAAGAGCCAGAAGCAGGTCAAGAAGCTCATCGCCGGTCCCGGCGTCTACATCTGCGACGAGTGCATCGATCTCTGTAACGAGATCATCGAGGAGGAGCTGAACGAGGGCTCCGAGGTCGGTCTGACGGAGCTGCCGAAGCCCCGGGAGATCTACGACTTCCTCAATGCCTACGTCGTCGGTCAGGACGTGGCGAAGAAGGCGCTCGCGGTGGCGGTCTACAACCACTACAAGCGCGTCCGTGACGGTCAGGGCTCGTCGAGCGCCGGCCGGCACGCCAAGGACGAGGCGGTCGAGCTGGCCAAGTCGAACATCTTGCTGATCGGCCCGACCGGCTGCGGCAAGACGTACCTGGCCCAGACCCTCGCCCGGATGCTGAACGTCCCGTTCGCGATCGCCGACGCCACCGCGCTGACCGAGGCGGGCTACGTCGGCGAAGACGTCGAGAACATCCTGCTGAAGCTGATCCAGGCCGCTGACTACGACGTCAAGAAGGCCGAGACCGGCATCATCTACATCGACGAGGTCGACAAGATCGCCCGCAAGAGCGAGAACCCGTCGATCACCCGCGACGTCTCTGGTGAGGGCGTCCAGCAGGCACTGCTGAAGATCCTGGAAGGGACCACGGCCAGCGTCCCGCCGCAGGGCGGCCGCAAGCACCCGCACCAGGAGTTCATCCAGATCGACACCACCAACGTGCTGTTCATCGTCGGCGGCGCGTTCGCCGGCCTGGACCACATGGTGGAGCAGCGGGTCGGCAAGAAGACGCTCGGTTTCAACGCCTCCCGCGAGCCGGAGAAGCCGAAGGAACTCAGCGGGTACTCCGATGTCATGCCGGAGGATCTGCTCAAGTTCGGCCTGATCCCCGAGTTCATCGGCCGGCTCCCGGTCATCACCACCGTGTCCCCGCTGGACCGGGACGCGCTGATCAAGATCCTGTCCGAGCCGAAGAACGCGCTGGTCAAGCAGTACCGGCGGCTGTTCGAGATCGACAACGTCGAGCTGGAGTTCAGCGAGGACGCCGTCGAGGCGATCGCGGACCAGGCGCTGCTGCGCGGCACCGGTGCCCGCGGCCTGCGCGCGATCATGGAAGAAGTCCTGCTCAACGTGATGTACGAGGTGCCCAGCCGGGAGGACGTCGCCAAGGTCGTCGTCACCGGCGAGGTCGTGCTGGAGAACGTCAACCCGACGCTGATCCCGCGCGACCAGATGGAGCGCAAGCGCGAGCGGCGCGAGAAGACCGCCTGACCTGTACTCCGTACCGCGTAACTCCTGAAGAGGCCGGCATCCGCTGAGAGGCGGACTGCCGGCCTCCTTCTCGTGGCGGACGTGGGCCGAGAAGCCCCACGCCTAGCGTCGACTGTGTCCAAGGGCCCAGTCGATGTGAGGAGAACAGTGAAGTCACGAACCGGCAGACGGGCCTCGGCCGTACTGGCCGCCGTCGCACTCGTAGTACCGGCTATCAGCGTTGCAGCGGCGCGGCCGAGGAGAGGTCGTTCACCAGGGCGAACGTCAAGCTCGCTCTGAGCTGCCTCACCACGTCGCCTGACCGGCTCGCCCACTACTCGACGGCGAACGCAGGGAAGGCTTTCGTCGAGTGGAATCGGCGGCAGGAGGAGTACTCGTCCGTCGGCGGGGTCCTGCAGCCGTGCATCGAGGCCGCCCAAAGCGGCCGGCCGTTCGCGTACCCGGCGTACGCCGACGCGGCGGACAAGGTCGCCCCGCACTTCGGCCGGATGCGTGCCTGGGTCGCCGCTAAGAGCAAGCTTCAGGCCGTCCCGATCCGCTGAGTTCGGCGAACGTTTTCCCGCTAAGGGTTGTGAGATGTAGGAAAGTTACCAAATGTTGGGGATCATGGGCGCGAACCGCCCCAATGCGCACCACGGAAGGTGAGGCCCATGAAACCCATCAGTCGTCGAACGCTTGTCCTTGGCGGACTGGCAGCGGCAGGTGCCGCTGCCCTACCCGCCCACTCCAGCAGCATCATCAACGCCACCGCGGCTGTTCCATACCCGTTCCAGCTAGGTGTCGCATCTGGTGAGCCCGACGCGAGCAGCGTCGTGCTGTGGACCCGACTGGCGCCTCTGCCACTGAATGCGGACGGCCAGGGCGGCATGGCGAACGCCAATGTCGCCGTGGACTGGCAGGTGTCGACCAACGAGCTCTTCAGCACGCTGGTCGCCTCGGGAACCGTCACTGCGACGTACGGCGCCGCTCACTCGGTCCATGTAGTCGCCAGCGGGCTCAACCCCGACGCGGACTACTTCTACCGCTTCCGCGCTCAGGGACACCTGTCGCCCGTCGGCCGCACCCGTACTGCGCCCGCACCGGGCACCAGCGGTCGCGACCTCGTCATGGCGTTCACCTCCTGCGCGCACTACGAGGAGGGCTACTACACGGCGTACCGCCGGATGGCTGAGGACAACCCGGGCGTCATCCTGTTCCTCGGCGACTACATCTACGAGTACCCCGCTACTGCGGGCCGGACGCGACTGCACCTGGGTGGCACGGAGATCAGCACATTGGCGGACTACCGGCGCCGCTATGCGCAGTACAAGTCGGACCCGGATCTCCAGGCAGCACACGCGGTTGCGCCGTGGATCGTAGTACCGGATGACCATGAGGTGGAGAACAACTACGCGGGGACGATACGCGCGGACAGTACTCCCGCACTGACGGCTGCACAGTGGACTGCTCGTCGTAGTGCGGCGTACAAGGCGTACTACGAGAACATGCCACTGCGGCCGGCGCAGGCCAACAACGGCAACTCCATCCCGCTCTACCGGCGTCTGCAGTGGGGGAACCTCGCTACCTTCCACATGCTCGACACCAGGCAGTACCGCAGCGACCAGGCTTGTGGTGACGGCTGGAAAGTCTGCTCGGACGCGGACCTGGCCTCGCGCAGCCTGCCTGGCAATGCTCAGGAGACTTGGCTTCTCGACGGCCTGGCCCAGCACACGGGCACTTGGGACATCATCGGGCAGCAGGTGTTCTTCGCCAGGCGTTTCAACGCGTCCGGAGCGAGCATGGACTCGTGGGACGGCTACCGTGCCTCCCGGGCCCGCATTCAGCAAGGCTGGGTCAGCCGTGGCACCCGCAACCCGGTGGTGCTCACCGGCGACGTCCACCGCGCGTGGGCGAACAACTTGATGGCTGACTACAACAACGCCAACTCGGCAGTGATCGGCAGTGAGCTCGTCACCAGCTCGGCCACTTCCGGTGGCGACGGTGACGGCGCCACCGCGATTCCCGACGTCGGCACCAACCCGTGGCTGAAGTTCTTCAACAACCGCCGCGGCTACATCCGGACGACGATGAGCCCGACCCAGCTGCGGGCGGACTTCCGCGCCGTGGCGAAGGTCTCGGAGCATGACGCCGCGGTGACCACCGCGAAGTCGTTCGTGATCGAAGAGGGCCAGCCTGGCCTTCAGGCCGTGTGAGGGGATCAGTCATGAAGAAGAAGCTCTTCACTGCCGTCGTCGCGGTGCTGTTCACCGCCACGATCGCCACCCCGGCGCACGCTGCCATCGCGGCGCCGACCTGGTCGACGGCGAACAGCGTGTCGACCGGTGACCAGGATGCTCCGGCTATCGCGACCAACCGCAACGGGTATGTCGCCGTGGTGTGGGAGGACGACCGGGACACCACCGCCGCGACCGACAACACTCACAGCGAGATCTTCCTACGGTTGTTCCGCAACGGTACGGCCATCTACGAGGTGAAGCTGTCCGCAGCCGGCGGCAGTGGCGTCACCAACTGGCGCCACCTCCACCCGGACGTCGGGCTGGACGACAAGGGCAATGCAGTAGTGGTGTGGGCCGATGACCCGGACGGCAACGGCTACTACAACATCCCGTACCGGGTGGTGAACACGGCCGGTACCGTCACCGCGTCTGGCAGCGCCAACAGCAGCTCTGACGGTCAGCAGATCAACCCCCGCGTGGCTGTCGACCCGGACGGCGCTCCGGCCGGGGGAGCGGTCGCGTTCTCCGTGGTGTGGGAGGACATCCAGACGGGCGCGCAAGCGATGGTCAAGGCGGCAGGGTTCACCGGACCGACGACGCGGGCCTGGGAGGTCACTGCCTCGCAGACGACGGGTCAGCACCACAACCCGGACGTGGCGGTGTCGGCCTCGGGCGATGCGATCGTGGTGTGGAACGAGGACGGGGACGCCGACGCGGCGTACAACGTCGGCCTGGTAGGGCTGGCGCGCACGAGTGGCGCGGTCACGCTGTCCCGGCGTACGGCGAACTCCAACGCCGGCGGGCAGCAGACGCAGGCGTCGGTCGCCGCCAACTTCAACGGCGACTTCGCTGTGGCATGGGAGTCGAACCACACCGGTACTGCGGGCGCTTGGACGCGCAGCTTAAACTCAGCCGGTACTGCGCGTTTCGCCGACGTGGAGGTGGCTGCCGGGGGCAAGAGCCCGTCGGTGGGCATCGACGACCAGGCCAGCAGTGCAGTCGGATGGACTGTGCAGGCTGCTGACCTAGACGTGTGGATCCGCGGCTTCAGCTCCACCGGTACTACGGACGCGTCGCGGCTGTCAGCTCAGCAGTTGAGCCAGCTGACGCCGTTGCGGCAGGAGCAGATGGTGGTAGCCGTGTCGCCTTGGTCGGAGGTGGCTGTCGCCTACACCGACGACAACGACGGGAACACCTACGACCAGGTGATGCTCGGGCAGGGAATCTCCAACAACAACTGGTGAGATTGGCGGCGAGCCCAGGTGGATGCGTTGTCCGCCTGGGCTCGCTGCTGTCAGTGCTGGTTGTCAGTACCGGTTGTCGAGGTCTGTCAGTTCTTGTTCTCGACGTAGACGAGGGCGTCGCCGACGGCTCGTTCGGCGCCGCCGGTGCCGCTGGGGTGGCTGACCAGCGCGCCGTTGACGGCCATCGCGGTCGAGCCGCCACCGTCGAGGTTGATCGCGTTGTGCAGGCCGAGCGCGTCGGCGACCGCGGCCGTCTCGTCCATCGTCGTACCGACGCTCGTGGTCTGCCGGCCGTCGATCGTGGCCAGCGTGACCTTGCCGTCGCGGGTGGTCCCGGCGATCGTGCGCGGGTTGCGGGCGAAGAAGCTGCCGGTACCGGCCGGGACGACGATCTCGCCGTTGGCGGTGAGGCGGTAGCGACCGGTCACGCCGTACAGGCCCTTGCGCAGCTTGACCTTGTCGCCGGACTCGTTCGCTACCTCAATGTCTTGCTTGAGACAGCCGGTTGCTGTCGCCAGGAGCGCGTTCCTGTCCTGGCCGGTCGCTTGCAAGGAGGTCTGGCCGGCGGTGAGGGCCGTACCGCGGGTTGTGGCAGTCCGTACGACACAGCCGCGTTGGTCGAGTACCACCTCGATCCCTGCACCAGCAGGGGTTGCGGCGGCGAACTCGGGCGTGAACAGAACCACGTCACCGGGCGCGGTACAGGTGGTCTGGTCGGGGAGCGTGGCGCAGGCGGCCGGGATCACGGGTGGGTGGTTGACGAACTCGAGCGGCAGCGTCGTACCGGTTTGCCGGTTCTCGACCGCGCCGGTCCAGCGCAGGTGGCCCATCACCGCTTTGTTGCTCTTGGCATCGATCAGGAAGTTGGCCTCGGCCGGATCGGTCAGCGGCTCGCTGAGCAGCTTGCCGTCGAAGATGCCCAGGCCGACCGGGTCACCGGGGTACAGGGCGCTGGCGGTGAAGGTGAAGAACGACGCGTTCACGCCGGCCAGGGCGCCCGACGTACGGACGAGGTCGGTTGTCTTCTCCACCTTGGCGAGGTCGGGGCCGTAGGTCGCCTTCAGTTGGCCCTTCGCCTTGCGCGGATCGATGGTGAGCACGTTGACGACCCACGGCCCGCGAGTGGTGGTGTTGATCTGGTCGGCGGGAGCCGGGTCGGTACCGCGGACGATGCGGGTCAGCGTGACGCCTCTGGCGAGGGTCGTGGTCGTGCGGGTCTCGGCGAGGTCCGCGTCGCCGATCGGGAGGGTGGTGCTCGGGGCGGTGCTCTCGGCTGCGGCGTTGGTGGTCGGTGCGACGATCAGGGTCGCCAGCACGGCCAGTGAGGTGCCTGCGGCGAGCGTGCGACGGACAGAAGGAGTCATGGCAGCCATCCTGTGAGGTTTTGGTGGAATCTTTCCACTACAGTGCCTGGCTCGTCAGTAACTTGCAGGTGAATCATTTCGTATAGGATCGTCGGAGTGATGAAGCCGTCGAGCGCCTGAGCCCGGATGTCCGCCGTCCTTGCCGCCTTCGTCGCACTCGTTGCGGTCGCCGTTCTCGGCTATCTGGTCGGGCTGGCCGGTGTCCTTCGTCATTCGGACGAACTGGTCCTGTCGAGGCTCGCGTTCTTCGTCGCGACGCCCGCGTTGCTGTTCACCACGGTGGCCAGGGCCGATCTGCACGCGATCTTCTCGCCGGTCCTGCTGACCAATTTGGCCGGGCTGTTCGTGGTTCAGGTGCTGTACCTCGCCGTCGCGGTGCTGCTCTGGCGACGCACTCGGGCTCAGGCGACGATCGGAGTACTGGCTGCGTCGTATGTGAACGCGGGGAACCTTGGGGTGCCGGTCGCCGCCTATGTGCTTGGCGATGGTGCGCTGGTGGCGCCAATCGTGCTGTTCCAGTTGCTGGTGATGGCGCCGGTCGCGTTCGCAGTACTGGATGGCGACGGGCGGGGGTCGGGACGGCGCGTGCCGCTCCGCACTTTGCTGAGCCGGCCGCTGCGGAATCCACTGACCGTCGCGTCGCTGCTCGGCCTGCTGATCGCTGCGCTCGGGGTTGAGTTGCCGGCTCTCCTCATGCGCCCCATCGACCTGGTGGCCGCGGCGGCCGTGCCGGTGGCGCTGGTGGCGTATGGGTTGAGCCTGAGCGGTACGAAGGACTCGATCAGCCTCGATCGCGACGCAGCACTGGCCGTTGTTTTGAAGACGTTCGTCCAGCCGCTGGTGGCCTTCGCCGTCGGCCGCTGGGTGCTCGGCCTTGAGGGCGCTTCGCTGCTCGCACCGGTCCTGCTGGCCGCGCTACCGACAGCCCAGAACGTCTATGTGTACGCCGTCCAGTACCGCGCCGCGCAAAGACTCGCCCGCAGCGCGGTACTGCTCAGCACGTTGCTCTCGATCCCCGTGATGATCGCTCTCGCTGGCCTACTCGCCTGAGTTTGGCCGACGTCGGGCTACTTCATGGCGGCGAAGGCTTCGTCGGCGAGCGGGCCGACGTCGTTGACGCTGACGCCGTCGTTGGCCGCCTGGGCGATCACCGTGAGGGTGTTGGAACCGCGGTAGCACTGGGTCGGCAGCTCGTTCGACTCCACGCAGGTGGATTTGCCGACCACCTTGACCATCTCGGGCGATGCTCCCGAATCCTTGATCGTCTTGTCGATGTCGACCTTGCCGCGCAACGCGATGATGACGAATAGCCGGTTGCCGTCGAGATTCCCGTACGCCTCGACAGTCGCCTGCTTACCGTCGTTGATCCGGCTCAGCGCCTCCTTGGTCTGATCCAGCTTCAGCTGCCCACGAATCTCGCTGTCCGTCACCCGATCCAGCCCACCAAGCTTCGCCGGCGGCTCAATCCCGCGAGCAGTGTTCAACCGGCTCATCGGCCCAAGCCCACCAAAATACCCAACCGCCGCCACCACCAGCAGCGCCAGCAAAACCCCACCCACAGTCACCCAAGGATTCCGCCGCCACTGCACGTTCCGCAACTTCCCCCAAGGCGCCTTCCACCAAGGCCCCTTGCCCCCACCGCCCCCGCCACGAGCAGCCTTCCCACCAACAGCCGTCGCGCCAACACCCTTCCCATCAACAGCTTTACCGCCAGCACCCACCCCGCCAGCACCCTGCCCGCCCGGTACTCCACCCGCACCTGCCCCAGCCGTGCCAGCTCCCGTTGCGGCTTGCCCGGCGGGTACTCCGCTCGCACCTGCCCCAGCCGTGCCAGCTGCAACCGTTGCGGCTTGCCCGGCCGGCACTCCGCTCGCACCTGCCGCATGCTTGCCAGCCGCACCTGCAGCTTGCCCAGCAGGCGCTCCGCCCGCAGCTTGGCCGGCCGGTACTCCGCCTGCTCCGGCCGCAGTCTGCACCGGGATCGACTCCGTGTCCGCTTCAGCCGCAGCCTTGCCCGACCCGCCCGACCCGCCCGACCCGCCCGACCCGCCCGCACCGGCACCCGCCGCTGCTGCACCCGTAGAGCTGCTCTCGGCAGCGGACTTGGCGCCGCCACCCGACGTACCAGCCGCGCCTGCCGACGTACCGGTCGCGCCTGCCGACGTACCGGCCGCGCCTGCTGGCGTACCGGCGCCGTCAGCGGGAGTACCGGACGTGCCGGCCTGTGAGCTGTCGGAGGTGGGCTTGGCTGCTGAGTCCCCAGCGCCGGAGGAACTGCCGGTGGGTGGGGTAGGGGTGAGAGGAGTTTGAGGTGGGAGGGGAGTCTGCTGGGGGAGCGGGGTTTGGGTGGGAAGTTGGGTTTGCTTCGGCTTGGGTGTTGGGTCGTCCGGGCCGGGGGTGGTGGGGGTGGTCATCGAGACTCCTCGGGGCGCGCGGACGGGGTCGCCGGGGGTTTGGGTTGGGGGTTCACCCGATCGTTTCACATCACGACAAGGCGCTACTGCAAGCCAGGGCATGTCTGACCTCTCCGAATCCCGAGATCCCTGCCGCCCGCAGTACGAACGGTGGGGTTAGCTCCGCTTCGTGGGGTTCGCTCCCTGGTAGACCGATGGGCGAACCGTCCTTCGAGGGGTTAAGCACACCCAAGGGCTCATCGAGGGCATCTATCGGCTGAGCTGGCTGGCGCAGGTGCTTCTGAGACTGCGCGCTCCGGTACGCCGACTGCCGCGCCGTGCCGGGTGCGTGCTCGCGACTGGCGTACCCGAGATCCTCGTCGGCCGTGGTGCGCTCGGTGGGGTTAGCTCCGCTTCGTGGGGTTCGCTCCCTGGTAGAACGATGGGCGAACCGTCCTTCGAGGGGCTGAGCACACCCAAGGGCTCATCGAGGGCATCTACCGGCTGAGCTGGCTGGCGCAGGTGCTCTGAGTCTGCGCGCTCCGGTACGCCGGGTGCTGCCGCGCCGCGCCGTGCCGAGTGCGTGCTCGCGACTGGCGTACCCGAGATCCTCCTCGACCGTGGTGCGCTCGGTGGGGTTAGCTCCGCTTCGTGGGGTTCGCTCCCTGGTAGACCGGTGGGCGAACCGTCCTTCGAGGGGTTGAGCACACCCAAGGGCTCGTCGAGGGCATCTACCGGCTGAGCTGGCTGGCGCAGGTGCTTCTGAGACTGCGCGCTCCGGTACGCCGGCTGCCGCGCACGGCTGCTCGCGATGGGAGGGAGCGCCGGACGTCGACCGGGCGGTCAGGGCTGCTCTCGACGGGAGGGAGCGCCGGATGTCGCCTGGGTGGGCAGGTGAATGGCGAGCGCCGCACCGGGGCTGGCGGCGGTGGGTGAGTCGGCGAGTCGCGCTGGGGTTGTCACCTCAGATGGTGGGTTGTCACCCCTGAAGATGGGGTGACAACCCACCATCTCGGGTGACAACCCCATCTGACGGGGGCGCTAGGCGAACGTGCCGGGCGGTTCCGCGCGTGCGCGCAGGACCGGCTGATCCCGCGCGATGGGCCGTGGCTGGGTCAGAGGGTGGCGATTACTGACACGGTGTCGGAGTCGTCGGGGCTCCAGAGGATTTCGCCGGTGATTCGGCCGGCGGCTCGGAGGTCGACTTCGGCCTTTTCTGCCAGGGTCAGGCGGGCGGCGGGGCCGGTGACCTCGGCCTTGGAGACCTCGGTTTTCATCGAGACCTGGGCCGTCGACTTGGCGCCGCGGATGCCTGCGAGCACCTCGGCGACCGCGTCGAGGACCGCCGGGTCCTGCTCGGCGGCTGCGATGTCGACTGGCCAAGATGTCCGGTGGATCGAGCCCTCCTGCCACCACGACCAGACCTCTTCGGTCGCGAACGGCAGGTACGGCGCGAGCAGGCGCAGCTGCACCGACAACGCGACCGCGAGAGCGGCCTTCGCCGACGTGGCCCCTGCCTCGCCATGGCCGCCGTATGCGCGCTCCTTGACCAGCTCGACGTAGTCGTCGCAGAAGGTCCAGAAGAACCGCTCGGTGACCTCGAGGGCGCCGGTGTAGTCGTACCGCTCGAAGGCGGCGGTCGCATCCGTGATCACCCTGCGGAGCTGGGCGAGCATCGCCAGGTCGACCGGCTCGGTCACGGCGCCGGCGTCCACCGAGGTGGCGCCGAAGCTGAGCACGAACTTCGAAGCGTTGAGGACCTTGATCGCGAGCCGGCGGCCGACCTTCATCTGCGACTCGTCGAACGGCGAGTCCAGACCGGGCCGGGCCATGGCCGCGCGCCAGCGGACCGCGTCCGAGCCGAACTTCTCCAGGATCTCCGACGGGACGACCGCGTTGCCCTTGGACTTCGACATCTTCTTGCGGTCGGGGTCGACGACGAAACCGGAGATCATCGAGCGCGCCCACGGCAGCGTGCCGTTCTCGAAGTGGGCCCGGACGACGCGGGAGAACAGCCAGGTGCGGATGATCTCGTGCGCGTGCGTGTTCAGGTCCATCGGGAAGGTGCGCTGGAACAGGTCGTCGTCGCGCTCCCAGCCGCAGGCGATGTGCGGGGTCAGCGACGAGGTCGCCCAGGTGTCCATCACATCCGGGTCGGCGACGAAGCCACCCGGCTTGCCGCGCTGGGACTCGTCGTACCCGCCCGGGACCTGCGAGGTCGGGTCGATCGGCAGGTCGGCCTCGCTCGGCATCAGTGGGTGCGCGTAGTCGGGCTCGCCGTCGTGGTCGAGCGGGTACCAGACTGGGAAGGGCACGCCGAAGAAGCGCTGGCGGGAGATCAGCCAGTCGCCGTTCAGCCCGTCGACCCAGTTCAGGTAGCGGTGCTTCATGTGCTCCGGGACCCAGCCGAGCTCGTTGCCACGCTCGATGAACTCGGCCTTCAGACCGGCGTCGCGGCCACCGTTGGTGATGTACCACTGCCGGGTGGAGACGATCTCGAGCGGCTTGTCGCCCTTCTCGAAGAAGTTCGCCATCCGCTTGGTCGGCTTCGGCTCGCCGTCCAGGTCGCCGCTCTCGCGCAACTTGGCGACGGTCAGCTCGCGCGCACTGAAGATCGTCTTGCCGGCCAGTTCGGCATAGAGCGAAGAGCCCTCGAGCCACTCCGGCGTCTCGCGCAGCAGTCGCCCGTCGCGCCCGATGACAGTGCGGACCGGCAGTTGCAGCTCACGCCACCACTGGACGTCGGTCAGGTCGCCGAAGGTGCAGCACATCGCGATGCCCGCGCCCTTGTCGGGCTCGGCCAGCTCGTGCGCGAGGACCGGCACCTCGACGTCGAACAGCGGTGAGCGGACCGTAGTACCGAAGAGGTCCTTGTAGCGCTCGTCGGAGGGGTGTGCGATCAGCGCGACGCAGGCCGGGATCAGCTCCGGCCGGGTGGTCTCGATGTAGATCGGGCCGTTGGCGCCGTGGAAGGCGATCCGGTGGAAAGCGCCCGGATACTCCCGGGCCTCCAGCTCTGCCTGGGCGACCGCGGTCTGGAACGTGACGTCCCACATCGTCGGGGCCTCGGACAGGTACGCCTCGCCGCGGGCGAAGTTGCGCAGGAAGGCGCGCTGCGATGCGCGGCGGGAGTCCTCGGAGATGGTCGTGTAGAGGTACGACCAGTCGACGCTCAGGCCGACCTGGCGCCACATCGCCTCGAACGCCTGCTCGTCGACGTGGGTCAGCTCACCGCACAGGTCGACGAAGTTCTGCCGCGAGATCGGGATCTGCTTCTTCGCGTCCGGCTTCTCCGGCGGCTCGAACGACGCGTCGTAGGGCAGCGTCGGGTCGCACCGGACGCCGTAGTAGTTCTGCACCCGGCGCTCGGTCGGCAGGCCGTTGTCGTCCCAGCCGATCGGGTAGAAGACCGTCTTGCCCCGCATCCGCTGGAAGCGCGCGACCAGGTCGGTGTGGGTGTAGCTGAAGATGTGCCCGACGTGCAGCGATCCCGACACCGTCGGCGGCGGGGTGTCGATCGAGTAGACGTCCGCGCGCTCCGCAGTACGGTCGAACGCGTAGGTCTGTTGTTCCTTCCATACCGCAGCCCACTTCTCCTCGAGGCCATCGAGGGTGGGCTTGTCAGGAACGCGGGACGTCTCGGTCATGCGCCAATCCTAGTGGTTGTCAAGGGGTGCTTCCGACCGGTTATCCACACCCCCTTCCGAGGGCCCTGGGTTGGGCGCCCTTCGGCGCTCACGGCGCCCAGGCACGCACCTCGCGGCACTGGGGCAACATCCACGATGCTCCGCATCGAGGACGCCACCCCAGCACCCCGATGCACGCACCTGGACACCGTGATCACTCGAAGCTCGCCCAACCCAGGGCCCTAGGAGCCTGCTGAATAACCTGCGTGTTGGCCCGGTCGTGTGGTGACCGTGCTGGGACGATTGTGGGGTGCAGGGTTCAGCTGGGGTTGATCAGGAGTTGATGGACGCTCGGGCGTTGGTCGGGCATCTGGTGCCGGCCGGGAGCGTGTTCGGGTTCTTGGCTGAGCATCGTGGTGAGGTGTTCCCGGCCGGGTTGTTCGAGGATCTGTTCCCGAGCTCGACCGGGCGGCCGAGTCTGCCGGGTGAGGTCGCGGCGTCGGTGCTGGTGTTGCAG
>NZ_AQUZ01000047.1 GCF_000372465.1 Kribbella catacumbae DSM 19601 | reverse complement strand
GCGGCGCGTCTTGATCCGCCTCGTGGTCCAGGTCGGGCTCGGCTTCCAGGTAGTCGTAGGGCGGCTCCGCGGCGAGCGCTCCAGCCAGGTCCTGCTCGGCATCCACGGAGGCGCGGGGCGGCTCGGTGGCGGACGCTTGGGGCGGGTCCTGCCCGGCGGCGGTGAAGCCGCGGGGTGGCTCGGTGGTGGACGCTTGCGGCGGGTCCTGTTCGGCGGTGGTGGGGTTGTGGGGTGGTTCGGTGGTGGGTGTTGTGGGTGGGGTGTCGCGGGCTTCTGCGGGTTCTGCGGGTTGTGTGGTTGGGGAGGTGGGTGTGGTGGGGTGGGTGGCGAGGTAGCGGGCTGCGGCGAGGAGTTCGTAGGCGGCGGGGTCGGCGATCCAGCCGATGGCTTTGGCGCGGCGGGTTGGGAGTGGGTCGGGGTCGCCGAGCATGTGGAGGGCCCAGGCGAGGTCGTTGATGGTGGCGTCGAAGCGGATGACGGCGCCGGCGGGGGCTTTGACCCAGATGGTTTTGGTGCCGTGGTCGTCGGAGGGCTGGACCCAGACGCCGTGTTCGCGGGCGCGTTCTTCGGCGGCTTGTCGGGCGGCTTCGGGGTCGGCTTCCTTGATGACTGCTTCGACGATTTTGTGTAGCCGGTAGGCGGAGATGGTGTCGATCAGGGCGACGACGCGTTCGTCGACGAGTGCTGCTGCTTCGGCGGATAGTTTGAGGCAGGCGCGGGCGACGGCGCGGGCGCGCCAGACGATGGCTTGACCGTTGCTGGTTTTGGCCCAGATCCGGGGCAGCCGGTGGCGCAGCGCGAGTGCTTCGCCGATGTAGGCGGCGGCGGCGCCGCTGGATATTTTCAGCAGGGCGCCGAACTCGGCTGGGGCGAACTCGGCGATCGGCGGGCAGCCGTCGCCGCCGTACACGACGAGACGCTCGCCACCGCGCTGTCCGGAGGTCTTCTGGAAGGCGGGCGGCAGGATGGCGTGGAGGTCGGCGAAGTGCAGCGCTGCCTGGAGTTTGCCGAGCGCTGCCCGGTTTTCCTCCACGTCGAACTCGACGGCCGCGTCCAGTGTCGCGGCGGCGTCGAAGTGATCCCAGCCATCATCGAACATGTCTTCGATTCTAGCGCAGGCCAAGGCTCCCACGAAATCGAGAACGGGCCGATATCCCTTATCCACAAGGGGAAAGGATCACACTCGGAAGCCGCAGAAACCGGATATACCGAGAGATAGCCGATCTGCGCGATCTCGTCAGGCAGAGGGCGCAACCGGTCCGATCGTGGAGCCGGTGATCGGGGTGCAGTCGAGGAGGACCTGCTCCGGACGCCTCGCACCCGACGAGGTGATCTGGTCGACAAGGACGCGCACCGCTCGCCGGCCGAGTTCTCGCCGAGGTACCTCGAAGCCGCTCACCTCCGGATGATCCTTCGGCTGCCCAAGCACCGCGACCGACAACTCCCCCGGCACCCGCACCCCCTTCACCGCCTCCAGCAGCGCGGCCGACAGCGTCCCCGTGTCGGTCTCCTCCACGACAACGGCTGTCACGCCCTCCTCCCGCCAACGCTCGACCAACCCGCCGACCTCCGAGTCAGCGGCCCGTACGACGAGCCGCTCAGACAACCGAGCCGACTTGGCTGCAGCGAGCACACCGCGCTCGCGATCGGACGACGACAGCGCATCGTCCACGGACCGCAGGTACCGGATCTCGCGATGCCCAGCCGATACCAGCCGGTCGACGACTGCCGCCGAGGCTGCCACATAATCCACCCCCACAAAGGGGATCCGTCCATCCAGCTCATCGCGCCGGCCGATGTAGACGAGTGGGAACCCGCTGCCGAGCAGCCAGTCAATCGGCTCCTCCGGCACATGCCGCCCGAAAAACAGGCACCCATCGGCGATCCGGGTACGCCGGATCGCGGCCTTGTCGTCCGCCGTACGCCGGATCGCCGCCTTGTCATCCGCGGTACGCCGAATCGCCGCCTTGCCGTCCGCAGTACGCCGGATCGCGGTCTTGTCGTCGAGCCCCGCCTCAAGGCCGCCGGTGCCGGTGAAGAGCACCAAGTCCTGGCCGAGCGCGGCCGCCTCCTCCTCGATGCCGACCAGGATCGGGTAGTAGAACCCGTCGACGTCGGTCGGGAACGCCGAAGCGAAGGTGTAGACCCCGATCATGTGGTTGCGTGCCGACGCGAGCCGGGTGGCGACCGGGTCCGGCACGTAGCCGAGCTTCTCGGCCGCCTTCAGCACGCGCTGCCGTGTCGACTCGGACAACCGCATGCCGTCCGTGTTCCCAGACAGGATCAACGAGACCGTCGTCTGCGAAACCCCAGCAGCGGCGGCGATATCCGCCTGACGCGGCGCCCTGGCCATATCTTCACCTTAGCTAATACGGATTAGCTTATTGACTGTCCCAACCACCGGATCACACACTCAGCAGCACCGCCCCCGAAGTGTGAGGAACCAGGATGACGAACCTACCGCCCGTCAGCCGCCGGACCCTACTCCGCGGCACCGCCGCCACCGGAGTCGGCCTAGCGACCGGAGTACAGCTCACCGGTACTGCGAACGCCGCGCCCGGCGGATTCCCGGACTACAAGTACGTTCGCGTCGCCTTCAACAAGGCGAACCTGCGCTACAACCCGACCGGCGAACTGATCTTCCCCAGCGTCCGCGGCACCGTCGGCCGGATCAGCAACGCGCTCGGCCGCTTCTACCTGTACTACGCCCCGCACGACGCGCCGGGCGGCCTGTGCCTGGCCTACTCCAACTCGCTAGGCGGCCCGTACACGGAGTACCCGAACAACCCGATCATCGCGCGCACGTGGTCGCCGCACTACAGCGTCTCGCACGTCTCCTCGCCGCACGCGCTGTGGAACGACGACGTCAACGAACTGTGGATGTACTTCCACGGCGAGAACACCACCACCCGGCTGGCCCGCTCGACCGATGGCATCCACTTCAGCTACGACAAGGTCGTGCTCTCCACCTCGATGCTCCCGGCCGGTACGACGGAAGCGTCGTACGCGCGAGTGTTCCGGCACGATCTGCCCTCGCGCGGCGCCCGGTACGTGATGGTCTTCATGGTCAACACGACCGCGAACCGCCGCTCGATCGGCTGGGGCTGGTCGCCGGAGGGCCGTAACTGGACCTTCTCGCAGACCCCGCTGATCTCCCCGCAGGACGTCGGCGCGCGAGACATCGGCGCACCGACGGTTGCCGAGCGCAACGGCTCGACGTACGTCATCTATCACACGAACATCGAGGCCGGCGGTTCGATGCGGATCACCGAGGTGGGCAAGAACTTCGACCTGCGCAACCACCTGGGCGTCTTCCACCGGCCGTTGCCGGGGGCACCGGACAACGGTCGCTGCGCGGCGCCCGCGTTCGGCTCGGACGGTGGCGTGGAGTACATGATCTACGAGGCCGGTACCCGCCTCGACGGCTCCATCGCCATCGCCCGAGCTGTCTGAAACCCAGACAGAACCTAAGCAGGCTTGATGTTCTGGTTGAGATGGAAGACGTTGCCTGGGTCAAATTCAGCCTTGACCCGGGCAAGCCGGTCGTAGTTTTCCTGGCCATAACCGGCGATGACCCGGTCCTGGCCTTCGTTGCCGATGAAGTTCAGGTAGACCGCACCCGTCGACCACGGCTTCAGGTCCTTGCACAGGTTCCGCGCCCAGGCGATCCCGCTCTCGTCCTCGGCCACGTCTTCCCACAGCCCGAACGGGTGGATCACCCAGGCGGCGTCGCGGTGCGGCAGCGGCCACTTGTCCGCGTCGCGGGCCACCGCGCCACCCCATGGAAGCAGCGCCTGCTGCGACGGAGACGGATACGGCATGTCGGCACTGCGGTCGTGGAACGCCTTGATGGCCTCGTCGGGGAACTCGCTCAGATGCTCCGCCGACCAGTAGTTCCGGAACCCCGGCGGATCGTCCAGCGCCGACTGGATCGCGGCATACGGCATCTCCGCGACCATCACACCTTCCGGCCCGAGATCGAACATCGGCGCGAACGCGGCCCGCGTCTCCTCCTCGGTCCCCGCGTACATGGCGCCCGCGGCGACCAGCCGCTCACCCTGCAGCTGCAGTGGCACGAATTCCTCCGGCGGACCGGTCATGTAGATCACGCCGCCCCCGAGCTCCTCAGGCGCACCCGCGTCGAACAGGTCGCGGAACCGGCGGGTGACCTCGGGACCGGCGTCGGCCGGCCAGAGCAGTAGCGCCAAGGTCATCGACGCCAACGGCCGCAGCTTGAACGTCAGCGACGTCGCCACCCCGAAGTTGCCGCCACCACCGTGCAGCGCCCAGAACAGGTCGGTGTTCTTGGTCTCGTCGGCGATCACCAGCTGCCCGTCAGCAGTGATCAGCTCAACCGATACCAGGCTGTCGCAAGCCAACCCGAACTTGCGTTCCAGCCAGCCCGACCCGCCGCCAAGCGTCAGCCCCGCTACCCCGGTGGTCGACACCCGGCCGCCGGTCGTCGCCAGCGAGTACGGCTGGCAGGCTCCGTCGAGGTCCGCCCAAGTGGCTCCGCCGGCGACTCGCGCGAGCTTTGCCTCGGGATCAACCTGAACGGATCGCATCTTGCGCAGGTCGACGACGAGGCCGCCCTCCGTCACGCTTGCACCAGCAACGCTGTGGCCCCCGCCGCGGACCGCGATCTCCAACCCCTCCGAGACGCCGTACCGGACCGCCGCCGCGACATCGGCCGCCGACTCGCACTGGGCGATGAGTCCCGGCCGCTTGTCGATCATCGAGTTGAACACCGACCGGGCTTCGTCGTACGACGAGTCGCCGGGCCGCAACACCTGCCCCCCGAACCCATCCGGACGCCCCCGATGAGAACCGGCCGGTCGCGCGATCGTGTCGGACATGGGTACTCCCCCTTGCTTCGCTGCTCCCCCAGTAGACAGTCCTGATGCTGCGCCCGGCTTGTTGCACTGGTCAACGTCTCGCCGATTACCGGCCGATCACGCGATCCCTTGCTACCAAGGGCTTCCACCCGGTCACAGTGGGACAGAAGCCTTCGGCAACCGCTTGCCGATAGAGTTGGGGCATGACCGTCACCGAAGCGCAGCCCGCCGCAGTACTGGGTGGACCCGGGCAGGTCCTGGCCGAAGAGGAGGTCAGCGCCTTCATCCACGAGCAGCTGGCCGGCGCGGGCCTCGACGGGCGCAGCGTCTGTGTGATCGTCCCGGACGCCACCCGGAGCTGCCCGCTGCCGCTCCTGCTGAGCGCGGTCCGCGGCGCTTTGACCGGCAGGGTCTCCCGCCTCACCGTGCTTGTTGCCCTCGGCACCCATGCCGAGATGTCGGCCGCCGAGCTGACCAGCCACCTCGGCGGTGACTACGACGTCATCAACCACGAATGGTGGAAGGAAGAGACCTTCACTACCCTCGGCACGATCAGCGCCGCCAAGGTCAGCGAGATCTCCGGCGGACTCCTCACCGAGGAAGTCCCGGTCCGCCTCAACCGCGCGGTTGTCGAGCACGATGTCGCCCTGGTCGTCGGCCCGGTCTTCCCCCACGAAGTGGTCGGCTTCTCCGGTGGCAACAAGTACTTCTTCCCTGGCGTCGCGGGCCAGGAGGTCATCGACCTCTCCCACTGGCTTGGCGCGCTGATCACCAGCGCCGGCATCATCGGTACGCCGGGCATCACCCCCGTGCGCGCCCTGATCAACGAAGCGGCCGCTCTCATCCCGGCCGACAAACTCGCCCTCAGCGTCGTCGCCCAATCCGGCTCAAACGCCTTGCACGCAGTGGCTTTCGGCGACACCGCATCCTCCTGGCAGGCAGCCGCCCAGGTCTCCGCGCAAACCCACGTCCGCTATCTCGACCAGCCGGTACGCCGGGTCGTCTCGCTGATGCCCTCGCGGTACCAGGACATCTGGACCGCCGCCAAGGGCTTCTACAAGGTCGAGCCGATCGTGGCCGATGGCGGCGAAGTCATCCTCTACGCGCCCCACGTGACCCGGCTGGCCGCGACGCACCCCGAGATCGAGCAGATCGGCTACCACTGCCGCGACTACTTCCTCGGCCAGTGGGACGAGTTCCGGTCGATGCACTGGGGAGTGCTCGCCCACTCGACCCATCTTCGCGGTGCCGGCACCTGGGATCCGGTCGACGGCGAGCGATGCCGGGTCGACGTCACGCTGGCGACGGGCATCCCGGAGGAGGTCGTCCGCGGCGCCAATCTGGGGTATCTCGATCCGGCGGAGTTCGACCTGGCGCAGTACGAGCGTGATCCGGACACGCTCGTCATCCCGAACGCCGGCGAGATCCTGCACAGACTCCGCTGACACAGACGTGACTGGCGGGTAACCTTCGCTGCTATGGCTGCTACGGCGGTATCGAAAAAGGGCGGGGTCGAGGTCGCGATCGTCGGGTCCGGGTTCGCCGGCCTCTGCATGGCTATCAAGCTCCGCCAGGCCGGTTGCGAGAACTTCGTCATCCTGGAGAAGGCGGATCGGCTCGGCGGTACCTGGCGGGACAACACCTACCCGGGCTGCGCGTGCGACATCCCGTCGTACCTGTACTCCTTCTCCTTCGAGCAGAACCCGCGCTGGACCCGGATGTTCGCGCCGTGGGACGAGATCCTCGCCTACCTCGAGCACTGCGCCACGAAGTACGGGATCGCCGACAAGATCCGGTACGGCGCCGATGTCACCGAAGCCGCTTTCGACGAGAGCACCGGGCAGTGGACGGTCACGCTCAACGGCACCGAGACACTGGAGACGCAAGCGCTGGTGGCCGGGGTGGGCAATCTCCACCAGCCCAAGTTCCCGGACCTCCCGGGGCTCGACTCCTTCAGCGGTACTGCGTTCCACTCGTCGCAATGGGATCACGAGCACGACCTGACCGGGCGGCGAGTCGCCGTCATCGGGACGGGTGCTTCGGCGATCCAGTTCGTGCCTCCGGTGGCCGAGCAGGCCGCGCAGGTGGATGTCTACCAGCGGACCGCGCCGTGGATCACGCCCAAGCCGGACCGCGCGATCGGGCCGCGTGAGCGCGCGCTGCACTCGCGGTTCCCGGCCGGGCAGCGCGCGATCCGCGATGTCATCTTCTGGGGCCTGGAGGCGCGCGGGCTCGGGTTCGCGGCCAGCCCGAAGCTGATGAAGGGGCTCGAACTCCAGGCCAGGCGCCATCTCCGCAAACAGGTCACCGACCCCGTACTGCGGGCCAAGCTGACGCCCGACTACCAGATCGGCTGCAAGCGGATCCTCATTTCGAACGACTACTACCCGGCGCTGGCCCGCGACAACGTCGACCTGATCACCACCGGGATCGGCCGGGTCACCCCGACCGGCGTGGTCACCGACGACGGGGTCGAGCGCGAGTGCGACACGATCGTGCTCGGTACCGGATTCGAGGTGTCCGGCAACCTGACCCGGATCAGCATCCTCGGCCGCGACGGCGTCGATCTGGCTGACTCCTGGAAGCAGAACGGGATCGGCGCGCATCTGGGCATCGCGGTGGCGGGCTACCCGAACCTGTTCCTGCTGGTCGGCCCGAACACCGCCCTCGGCCATTCGTCGATGGTGTTCATGATCGAGGCGCAGGTGCGCTACGTGATGCAGGCGCTCGAGCTGCTGCGGCGCCGCGATGCTTCGGCGGTCGAAGTACGGGAGGAAGCGCAGGAGCGGTTCGTCACCGCGGTCCAGGACGACTTGGACGACACCGTCTGGCAGTCCGGCTGCAACAGCTGGTACCTCGACGCGCAGGGCCGCAACTCGACCATCTGGCCCGACCTCACCGTCTCCTACTGGCGTCGCACCCGACGCCTCGACCCCACCGATTTCGTCGTCATCCACTGAGCGGCCGGGGTTTGCCCGGAGTACTGGAGTAGGAGTCGCTCAGGGTCGGCGTACGACTATGGGTGGAGACGAAGACAGGTCCTTAGGCCGACGTTTTCGCCTCGCCGGCGGCGGATCCTTGGAACATGAGCCTCCTCCAGATCCTCAGCACAGTCGTCATCGTCGGCGGTGTCGTGATCACCGCCCTGATCGCCATCATCCCGACAGTCGTGGACCGCTAGGGCATTTTCAGCCGACGGACAAGTGACCGAGCAGGTCCTGCCGGGTCAGTACGCCCACCGGCTTTCCGTCGTCCAGCACCATCAGGGCGTCGCGATCTTCCAGCAGTTCGACCGCCTTCGTGACCGACTCGCCCGCGCCGAGTGACGGCAACGCCGGGTCCATGTGCAGCTCGACGATGTCCGCGAGCCGCGCCTTGCCGGAGTACAGGGCGTCCATCAGCGTCCGCTCCGACACCGAACCAGCCACCTCGGCCGCCATCACCGGCGGCTCCGCGCGGACGACCGGCATCTGCGATACGCCGTACTCGCGCAGGATCTCGACCGCCTCGGCGATCGTCTCGTGCGGGTGTGTGTGAACCAGCGGCGGCAGGCTGCCGTCCTTGCGCGCGAGCACCTCGCCCAGCGTCGCCCCCTGCCGCTCGTGCGCCAGGAACCCGTACTGCGCCAGCCACTCGTCGTTGAACACCTTGGTCAGGTACCCGCGTCCACCGTCCGGCAGGAGTACGACGATCACCGCGTCCGGGTCGTCGAGCTCGTGCGCCAGCCGGATCGCCGCCGCGGCCGCCATCCCGGCGGACCCGCCGACGAGCATCGCCTCCTCGCGCGCCAGCCGTCGCGTGACCGCGAACGAGTCGGCGTCGGAGACCTCGATGATCCGGTCGCAGATGTCGCGGTCGTAGGTCTCCGGCCAGAAGTCCTCACCGACCCCCTCGACCAGGTACGGCCGGCCGGTGCCGCCGGAGTACACGGATCCCTCCGGGTCGGCCCCGATGATCTGTACCTTGCCGCCGGAGACCTCCTTGAGGTACTTGCCGGTGCCGCTGATCGTGCCGCCGGTGCCGACGCCCGCGACGAAGTGGGTGATCTTGCCCTCGGTCTGCTCCCAGAGCTCGGGGCCGGTCGACTCGTAGTGCGAGATCGGGTTGTTCACGTTGGCGTACTGGTTCGGCTTCCAGGCGCCCTCGATCTCACGGACCAGCCGGTCGGAGACGTTGTAGTACGAGTTCGGGTGCTCCGGCGCGACCGCGGTCGGGCAGACCACCACCTCGGCGCCGTACGCCTTGAGCACGTTGCGCTTGTCCTCGCTGACCTTGTCGGGGCAGACGAAGACGCACTTGTAGCCCTTGGCCTGGGCAACCATCGCCAGCCCGACACCGGTGTTGCCGGAGGTCGGCTCGACGATCGTGCCACCCGGCTTCAGCTCGCCGGAGGCCTCGGCGGCCTCGATCATCCGGACCGCGATCCGGTCCTTCACGGAGCCGCCCGGGTTGAAGTACTCGACCTTCGCGAGCACCAGCGGCTTGGCGCCGTCGGTGGTCTTCGAAAGCCGCACGAGCGGCGTGTTGCCGACCAGGTCCAGGAGTGAGTTCACGTAGCGCACGTATCTCACTGTATGGGACAGGCGAGTCGTTGCCGAATTTCGCTTGCGTGGGGTTCACAGCGTGTAATCCTTGGGCTATGACAAAAGCCCGGGCCGCCAAGAAACTGGCCCAGGCCGCAGCCTTCGGTGGCGGGGGACTCGGACTGATCGGAGCGACGCTCTACGGCGTGCTGACCGCGGAAGCGCGGTACGCCAGGCGCGTCATCGGTCCGATGAAGGCTCACCCGGCCAAGGGCGACGGCCTGTACGGCCGCTACCCAGGCCATCCGATCACGCTGGCGATGATCGGTGACTCCAGCGCCGCCGGATACGGCACCTCCGCGCCCGACGAGACCCCCGGCGTCCTGCTGGCGTGTGGTCTGGCCGAGCTGGCGAAGCGTCCGGTCCGGCTCGTCGACGTCTCCCGAACCGGCGCCAAGTCCATCGACCTGGCCGGCCAGGTCGACAACGCGCTGCTGGCCGGCCCGCACGTGGCCGCGATCCTGATCGGCGTCAACGACGTGAAGTCCCAGGTGCCGCCGTCGACTTCCGTCCGGCTGCTCGACGGTGCCGTCCGCCGGCTCCGCGCCGCGAACTGCGAGGTCGTCGTCGGCACCTGCCCGGACCTCGGCGTCGTCCGGCCGATCATGCCGCCGTTGCGCCAGGTGGCCCGGTCCTGGAGCCAGCGACTGGCGGCCGCCCAGACGATCAGCGTGGTCGAGGCGGGCGGCCGTACGGTCTCGATGGGCTCGCTGCTGAGCGAGGCCTTCCGCACCAACCCGTCGATGTGGGGCGAGGACAACTTTCACCCCTCCGTCACCGGGTACGCCGCAGCCGCGGCCGCGTTGCTGCCTTCGGTGGCGGCCTCGATGGGGATCGGGCCCGACTCGTTCGTCCACCCGGAGACCTTTCGGGGTGAGGCTGTGCTGCCGATCGCGGAGGCCGCAGTACAGGCCGCACGCACAGCCGGTACGGAGGTCGCGGCCGCCAAGGTGGCCGGTCACGAGCGTGGTCCGCGGGGTCGCTGGGTCCAGTTGCGGCACCGCCGCCGGCACCCCAAGCCCGAGGTCGAGCGCATCGAAGAACCAGCCGCCGGCGAGGCCGACGCGGTGCCTGTTGGCAAATAGTGCGTCCGCTGAGCGTTGACTTTCATCAAGAGGGTCTTGCTTGCGGCGTTTTCCTGGTGCACAGTCGATAACTACGCGATACCCCGATGACACGGGAGGCGAAGATGGGCTTGAACCACTCCGAGGAGACGCACCAACGTCTGGTGGAGAAGGTGCCCAGGTGCACTGGACGTGAGATGGCCGAGTGGTTCAAGTTGATGAACGACGGACCGTCGTTCCTGCGCTTCGACGACAGGGTGAGATGGCTTTCCAGCGAGTACGCCCTCGCACACGGGCACGCCACAGCCATCGTCCATGAATGGGACCTGCTGAAAGCGCACAGGCGAATGGGCTGACGAGCCGAACAGGAGACTGAATTTAGCCGGAGACCTGCCCTTTCAGGTGGAGGGGCAGGTCTTCGTTGCTCTCAGCTTGGTTCCGGAACGGCAAAGGCCCGGCTTCTCCACCTGAAGGAGCCGGGCCTTTTCTAGTCAGCTAGCCGCTGGTCAGTCGCCACCGCGAAGGATCGCGAGGATCCGCAGCAGGTTCCAGTACAGCCAGACCAAGGTGACGGTCAGGCCGAACGCGGCCCGCCAGGCCTCGTTCTGCGGGGCTCCGGCGCGGACACCCTGCTCGACCATGTCGAAGTCGAGGATCAGGTTGAACACGGCCAGTCCCGCACCGAGCGCTGCGAACAGCAGGCCCATCGCGCCGAAACCGCCGATACCGGAGTTGTAGCCGAACATGCTGGCGATGAAGTTGATCAGGATCACGCCGGCGAAACTCATCGTGCCGATGATGACCATCTTGGTGAACTTCGGCGTCACCTTGATCGCGAAGTACTTGTACGACGCCAGCGTCAGACCCGCCGTCACCATGGTGGCCAGGATCGCCTGGACGACGATGCCTGCGTCATCGACGTACGAGGCGATGAACTTGCTGCCGATGCCTAGGAACACACCCTCGGCGGCGGCGAACACCATCAACAGCGCCGGATTGATCTTGCGCGAGAACGACAGCACCATCGAGAGCGCGAACGCAAGCAACATGCCGGCCAGGAACACCGGCGTCACGAGACGGTCCGGGACCATGGTCCAGGCGACGGCCGCGGCCGCGACCACGACACCCAGCGTGATGCTGGTCTTGACGATGACGTCGTCCAACGTCATGGGACGGCTGTCGGCGGGCGCTCCCTGGTACTGCTGGGGCGGCATACCGGGTCCGCCGTACTGGCCGGGCTGACCGTAAGGACCCGGCTGACCGTACGGAGCGGCCCCGGGATAGGCCTGGCCTTGGCCAGGCGCAAATGCACTCGACCGGTTCAGGACCGGGTTACTGCTCTGCATGTCATCCTCCTGATGACCCACTGTCGACCCGCTGTGGGTCGTATCGCGATACTACGGGCCCACCCTTAACAACGCCTGAGGATCACCCACCTGTTCCCCAAGCGATATCCCTCTTTCCCAACAGGTTGCGAAACCCAACCGCCTACCCCGCGGCTGGGCCGGACGCGGCACGGCGTCGTACCTGTATGGGCAAGTACGACGCCGGGACCGGTGGCCACCCAGGATGTGGTTCTTCCCGCAGGCCAGTTCAGGGGTTACGCAGCGTGGTCTCCTGGGAGGCGAGGGCCGAGCCGGCCTGGTCGGCGAGGGCGACGGCGACCAGGCGCTGCTCGAGATCGGGGCGCGCGATCCGGCTCGCCGCCGTGAGCAGGAAACGGCCGCGTGCCACGCCAGCGTGTTGCACGACCAGCTCGATCTCGGCGTCGGTCGGCAGACCGTCGCGTTCCACTTTGATCAGCCGGTCCTGGCGGGTGACGGAGCCGTCGCGGTTCAGCTGTGGAGCACGGTCGTGCTTGCCACCGGCAAGGAACCTGCAGCCGTCGATACGCAGTACGGCGGTCAGCTCGGTGCAGACCTGGTCGATCACCGCGGCGGTCGAACCACCCGTCGCGATCGCCTGCGAGGTGGTCATCACGCCGGCCAGGTAGCCACTTTGCCGGCTCACCCGAGCTTGTTGCCGCCGGCCCCAGATCGCGATCTCGGTGACCGCGGCGCCGATCACCACCAGCAGGATGGTGGCCTCGATGTCGTCCTGGTTCTCGATCGTGAGCCGGTTGAAAGGCACGGTCAGGAAGAAGTCGAACCAGACCGCGCTCGACACCGCCGCGAGCACACCAGCCGGCCGAATCCCGAAGGAGGCCACCGCCACAATCACCAGAACCAGCACCAAGGCGGCGTTCGCATTGTCGAAACTGTGCCTGAACGGCACCAAGGCCGCACAAACGATCAAGGGCCCGACCACCGCGGCCGTCAGCACCGGATTCCGGTAACTCTCCACACCCCCATTGATGCGCGCCGCAGCCAAACATTCAACGCTTCTCACCAGACTCTGACAAAGTCGGGCCGGCAAGCAGGCTCCGCGGCAGGCGTTGCTCGAGGGCGGGACGCTGGTCGACTTTCACGAGTGGCGGCTGTCCGGTCGGTTCCACGTCTTCGGAGACATCGCGCACTGGTTCGGCAGCTATGCCAAGGAAGGCGTCCAGGACGGGACCGCCTTCACGGGTCGTGGGATGAAGACGATGCAGTTCATTCGCAGTACCGACGGCTGGCGCATCTCCGCCGCTGCCTGGGACGACGAACGTCCCGGCCTGGCGCTCGACGGCTAGTCGAAAGGCCCTCTGGTGTTGGACACCTCGTGCTTGAGCACCTGGCCGTCCAGCATCTCGATCCGCTCCGACGGCGCCGGCGCGATCGCCCGCCAGGCGTTGAGGGTCGCGTGCGAATCCCAGTACTCAAAGAGATTCACCCGCCCTGGCTCGACGGAATCAGCCGCGATCGAGACGTCCAGGCAGCCCGGATACTCCCGTGCCCGCTCCACGATCACCCGATGCGCCTCAACAAACCGATCCCGCTGTGCCGGATCGACATACACCTTGCCCGCAACGATCACCGCTGCCATGTTCCGCTCCTTCCAGGGCCGACACCAGTACGACGTACAGGCAACGCCCAGCCGGACATCGCTCAGCCGGGCACCCGGACCGCCATCACACACCAACCATCCCAGCGGGTGCCCTCAGAGGTGTTCCCAAGCGTGAGGCCAGGGCAACCGAGCGACTTGGCATGTGATGGCGATCCGGGGCCTACGCAGACTTGAGCGCAACGGTCAGTCTGCTGGCGGTGAAACCGACGACCGACTGGGCAGTGACGAGCTCGAAGCCGTCGCGCCCGTCGTACGAGAAGTCCGCGACCTGCCCAGCGACCTCGTCCGGAGCATCCTCGTGCCCCTCGTTGTCCTGACTCCACTCGAGAAGCACCACCCCCTCGAAGTCCATCAGCACGACCGGCGTCCGGGCCACCTCGGGCGGAGTCCACTGCGGATCGTCGTACACAAACCGCAACCCGAGCCGCCGCCGTACGGGCTGCCACTCCAGGCTGATCAACGTGGTGTCATGCAGATACACCGGTACGCCGTCCGCGGTCCAGAACTCGTAGAGCCCGGTCCCAGCACTCGCGACATCATGCCGGGGATCGTCCGTGATCCCGAGAAACTCAGTCATCCCCGGCGGTCTCGGCGTTCTGGCGACGCATTCGCCAGTCGTGCAACGCGTAGAGGCCGGTGGCGATCAGAGTGGCCCAAATGTAGACGTTGGTGAGCATCCGCTCCCCGAACGAACGATCCCCCGCAGAGTCGTCGACGACCCGCCAGAGAATCCCACCAATTCCGCTACCAACCCCGAACAGAACCAGCCGACCAAGCCACCGAGGCCACGCCGGCGTACGCGGGTTGTACATGGAGTTGATGTCGAACAGCTCACGCACAATCCCAGCCCTGCCTGCCTGCGTGTCGGCAGTCGGTTGCTCAGGGCGCTGTTCGTCCATGGCCTCAGTTTGACAGTCCAGAGGGCTGGGATCGCGGATGGTCGCGAAGGGATGCTTTACCGGGCTGGAAGTCGCACAATGACGGCAGATGCTGTACGGCGCCGGCGGCCGGCGCCGCGGCTCCGAGGGGGTGCCAAACCATGGAAACTCGCACCGAGACCGAGCGAAACAAGGCGGTGATCAGGCGGTTCGTCGAGGAAGTCCAGAACGGCAAGGACTTCGATGCCTACGACGAGCTCAACGACCCTGATTTCGTCAACCTCAGCAGCCCTCCGGGCGTCCCGCCGGACCGGGACGGCGGCAAGCTGTTCCTCCAGGCATTCGCCCAGGCCTACCCCGACGCGACCTTCACCATCGAGGAGATAATTGCCGAGGGCGACCAGGTGGTGACCAGGAAGACGATGTCGGGCACCAACACCGGCGACTTCGCCGGCGTACCAGCCACGGGCAAACCCGTGACCTTCCAGTACGTCGACATCATGCGCGTACGTGACGGCCGGATCGTCGAGCACTGGAACATCGTCGACCAACTCAGCTGGCTGACCCAACTGGGCGTGATCCCAGCCCCCTCCAGCCCACCGCCCGACTGAACCAAGCTGCCGGGACGGGATTCGAACCCGCATGCCTTTCGGCTGCGCGATTCAAGCTCGACCTGACCCCATCCCGCACCGTCCGCAGTCGTCCACCGGAGCTGCAACCACCTCGGCGTCCCAGTACGGGGGCAGGTCGGCCGGTTCCCACGACGGATCGGGACGGAAATCCGTGTGCCGGCCGTCGAACGGGAACCGGCCGGCCTCGATGTCACCGATGATGCGCTCGCCAGCGGCGCGGATGCGGTCCGCCTCGACCGCCGTCCAGTACGCCGGATGATCGACACGCTCGGCCAGCTCGTCCTCGTCCTTCCAGGACCAGCTGCGATCGGGCCCGACCACAATGTCGATCGCGTGATCGAGGATGTCGGTTCCGGCCGACCAGCGGCGCACCGGGGACTCCAGGTTCACGTACCAGCCTTCGAACCGCATCTCCAGGTCGAAGAACCACCACACCGAATGGTCGGCCTCGGGTTCGGTGCGGATCAGCACGTGCCGGCCTTCCCAGTGCCGCGGCCAGAGCATGGACGGCGTACGGTCCCGCTCCGCCAGCGACGTCTTCCGGATCGACGCGCCGTCCCGAGTGCCGCGCAGCATGCAGTCCGATCCGGACGCAGTCCAGGTGAGCAGCGCCTCCGCGTCGTCGCGCACGACCCGCGCGGTCTGCACCGCGGCGATCATCCCGTTGCGGTGGACGTCGCGGCGGGCGATCGATCGACCAGGAGCGAAGGTCATCGGGACATGGTACGGCCGTATCAGTGCGTATGTGCCCGGGACGGGATTCGAACCCGTATGCCTTTCGGCTGCGAGGTTTAAGCTCGCTGCGTCTGCCGTTCCGCCACCCGGGCCTGAGACCAAAGGAGCACCTTACAAGTAGATCCCGGCCACGAACACAGGGTAAGCAGGTGAGGTGCCGGGGCGTACGGCGAACCGCCGCGGCGGGCGCGTGAGTGCGAGTGACGGGTGCCTGGTGTCGACCATGGCAGTGGACTGAAGGCAGGTCGGCCGGGGACTGATGGTCGGCGGCGGGGAAGATGGGCGGGGAGCCAGCCCGGCTGGCGCTCAACCCCCCGGGAGGGTGGGCTGGGAAACCACCCCAGCCGGCGCCAGATGAGTAGCCGCGATGGCGGATGGGGAGTACAGGGCTACCTATCTACAGGTACACCTTGCGCGGGTAGATGGCGTGGGCGCCGGCTACGCGGTCCAGGAAGAGGGCGCCCGCGCAGTGGTCTATTTCGTGTTGTAAAGCTCGGGCTTCGAAGGCGTCGGTGGTTAGGGTCAGCTCTTCGGTGGTGCCGGGGAGGACTCCGGTAATGGTCAAGCGAGTGGCTCGTTTGACGTCTCCGGTTAGGTCGGGGACGGACATGCAGCCTTCGCGGGACTTCTCCTGACGCGTGGCTTCGACGACGACAGCGTTGCAGAGTACGAACACACCGTGGCAGGTGCGCGTCTTCGGATGCCCTGTCACGTCCAGCGCGAACATCTGCGCCGCCACCCCGACCTGAGGCGCCGCCAGCCCCACGCAGCCAGGCGACACGCGCATGGTCGCCACCAGGTCAGCCGCCAACGCGACCATCACCGGATCCAGCGGATCCACCAATGCCCCCTCGGTGGCAAGCACAGGATGGGGAGCCCGGACCACTTCCAGTACGTCGCCCGCGAGCCCGAGCTGGGCCGGACTCCAGGCGGCGAGGGTCTGGTTCAGATGAGCGGTGTTCACGGAACTCACAGGTCGTCGCTCTCGGCCGGCCGTAGCGTGACTCCGACGCCGAGCTCCTCGGCCGTGATCTCCAGTGCCCGCTGCAGCATGCCCAGCTCGGCGCCGGGCGGCAGCTCGACCTCGGCGGTCAGCACGTACAGGGCGCCGCTCAGCCGGGTGGTCTGGTCCGTGATCGTGCCGCCGACGCTCGCGATCATCCGGGTCACGGCGGAGACGATGCCCGGCCGGTCGGCTCCGTGCACGCTCAGCAGGTACGGCGGTCCGATCGGCGCGTGGGCGTGTTCGGGACCCATCTCGCGGACGGTGATGACCAGTTCCCCGCGCAGCGGTTCGAGCGCCTCGCGGACCTCGGCGAACGGTCCGGAGCAGACGATCATCATCGCGAAATGGCCGCGCAGGAGCGTCATCGTCGAGTCCTCGAGGTTGACCCCGGCCTGGGCCAGCGCCTCGGTGACGTCGGCGATGATGCCCGGGCGGTCCGGGCCGATGACGGTGACTGCGAGCTGACTCATGGGCGAAAACCTACCCGGACCAAAGTCTCGACCCGCGACGACTTCGGTATCCGGACAGAGCGAACCGGCCCCACGGGCGCCGAAGTCTGGCTATCTTCGACCTCATGGTCGGTTCCGATGGCCCTCGTCGCAGTGCCCGGGACTGGGCGGTCGACAGCCTGAGCTTTCTCATCGCGGTGCTGGGCGGCTTCGTCCTGTACGACGACGGCAAGGCCGACCCGATCCCGTCCGAGCTGCTCGCCCTCGACTTCTGGGCCGGGATGGCGCTGTGCCTGACGCTCTGGTTCCGGCGGCGGTGGCCGGTGCAACTGGCGGTGTTCTCGGCGGTGTTGTCAACGTTCTCGGACACGGCCGGGATCGCCACCCTGATGCTGATCCTCACGGTGGCGATCTACCGGCCGTTCCGGACGACCCTGCTGATCTTCGTCGCCAACGCGATCGGCCTGGCTGTCTACATCCAGGTCCGGGACAAGCCCGAGTCGCCGCAGACGCTCGCTCTCTGGGCCGTCCTGCTCTATACGGCCCTGGCGGGCTGGGGTCTCTACCTGCGGTCCCGCCGGCAACTCCTGCAGACCCTCCGCGACCGCGCCGACCGGGCCGAGGCCGTAGCCCGGTTGCAGGCGCAGCAGGCCCAGATGAGAGCCCGCGAGGAGATCGCCCGCGAGATGCACGACGTACTCGGCCACCGGCTGTCCCTGCTCAGCGTCCACGCGGGCGCCCTGGCCTACCGCCCCGACGCGACCACTCAGGAGGTGGCCGGCGCCGCGGAGACGATCCGGGCCAGCGCGCACCAGGCGTTGCAGGACCTCCGCGAAGTGATCGGCGTACTGCGTGCGCCGGTCGGCGAGCTTCCGCAGCCGACCTTCGCGGATCTCCCCGTCCTGGTCGAGGATTCCCGGCAGGCCGGAGTACCGGTCGAGCTGACCTTCGATGCGCCAGGCAATCCCCCGGACCACGTCGGGCGGACGGCGTACCGGATCGTCCAGGAAGGTCTGACCAATGCCCTCAAGCACGCTCCGGGCGAGCCGGTGCGGATCCAGGTGATCGGTGCGCCAGGCAACGGGTTGAACGTCGCGGTGACCAATCCCGCGCCCAGCAAGCGATTCGGCGACGGTCAGGGCCTGCTCGGGCTGACCGAACGCGCCCAGCTCGTCGACGGCCGGCTCGAACACGGCCGGACCCCCGAGGGCGAGTTCCGGCTCGCCGCCTGGCTACCGTGGCCGGCATGACCATTCGGGTGTTGATCGTGGACGACGATCCGCTGCTGCGGGCCGGGCTGCAGCTGATGCTCGGCGGTGCGCCGGACATCCGCGTGGTCGGCGAGGCGGGCGACGGCAGCGGAGTACAGAGCCTGATCGACCGGCTCTCGCCCGACGTCGTGCTGATGGACATCCGGATGCCCGGCATGGACGGCCTGACGGCCACCGAGGCCTTACGCCGCCGTCCGAGCGCGCCGGAGGTCGTCATCCTGACCACCTTCGACGCCGACGAGCAGGTACTGCGCGCGCTCCGCGCGGGCGCCGCGGGCTTCATCCTCAAGGACACCCCGCCGGCCGAGATCGTCGAATCGGTACGCCGTGTCGCCACTGGCCAGCCGGTGTTGTCGCCGGTCGTGACGAAGCGGCTGATCAACCGGGTCGCCGCCTCCGGCCAGGACCAGCGCAAACTCAAGGCCGTCAACCGCCTCAAGGACCTGAACGACCGCGAACGCGATATCGCCGTGGCCGTCGGCGAGGGCAAGTCGAACGCCGAGATCAGCGCGACCCTCTACCTCAGCATCCCGACGGTGAAGACGCACGTCTCGCGCATCCTCACCAAGCTGGACCTGAACAACCGCGTCCAGATCGCCTTGCTGGTGCACGACGCCGGCCTCCTCGACGACACGCGCTGATCACCGGCCCTTAACTCATCCGCATTAGCCTCGAACCGTCTGCCCGCCCCGGAAGGTTGTCGCATGCGCTTGCTCGTCGGTGCTCTCACTCTCGCCCTGTTGCTCCCCGCCGTACCAGCTGTTGCCTCGGTGGATCCAGCCTCGTACGTCGACCCTCTGATCGGCTCCGCGCGGGACGGGAACACCTGGCCCGGAGCGGTCCGCCCGTTCGGGATGATCTCGTGGAGCCCGACCAGCACGCGCGGCGACCAGACCAGTACCGGCGCGGCCAACGGCTACCAGTACGACGTGACGCGGGTGCGCGGGTTCAGCCTCACCCACGTCAACGGAGCCGGCTGCAACCCAGGCGCGGCCGGCGACGTACCGATCATGCCGTATGTCGGCGCGGTCGACAGTTCGCCGACCGCGGACACCACCGACGCGAAGTACGCGAGCAACTTCAGCCATGCGCAGGAAGCCGCGAAGCCCGGCCGGTACACGGTGACACTGGCGAACGGGGTGAAGTCGGATCTCGCCGTCACCACCCGCGCGGGCGTCGGCGACTTCTCCTTCCCTGGCGAGGGCCAGCCGAATCTGCTCTTCCGTACGTCGAACTCGCTCAACGGCAGTCAGGACGCGGAGATCACCCTCGACGCGGCCAATCGCAAGGTGACGGGATCCGTGCTCACCGGCGCGTTCTGCGGTCGGCGCGCGAATGGCGGGACGAACAACCGCAAGTCGTACTACCGGCTCTACTTCACCGCGTCCTTCGATCAGCCTGTCGTCGGTACAGGCACTTGGAAGGACAGCACGCTCACCCCGGGCGGGACTCAGACCACGGGCGGCGAGGGCTACGCGACCGGCGCTGATCGGGCCGGCCGCGGCTCGGGCGGCTACGTCAGCTTCGCGCCAGGCGCCAAGGTGAGGATGCGGATCGGCATCTCGTATGTCAGCCTCGCCGGCGCCGAGCAGAATCTCGCCGCCGAGGTGCGTCCGAACGCGACAGTGAACCGGATCGCCGCCGATGGCTACAAGGACTGGAAGAACGAACTGCAGAACGTCCGGATCACGGGTGGGAGCGAGGCGCAGCGGACCACCTTCTACACCGCGCTCTACCACTCGATGCTGCAGCCGAACATCTTCAACGATGTCGACGGCAAGTACCTGGGCAGCGATCAGCAGATCCATCGCCTCGCCGAGGGGCAGCGGGCGCAGTACGGGACGTTCTCGGGGTGGGATCAGTATCGGGCGCACATCCAGCTGCTGGCGTTGCTGAAGCCGGATATCGCAGGTGACTTCGCACAGTCGATGTACCAGTTTTCCCAGCAGAACAAGGGGATCTGGGATCGCTGGCTGCACAACAACGGCGCGACTCACGTGATGACGGGTGACCCGGCGGCGCCGACCCTGGCGACCTTCGCGGCGATGGGTGTTCGGAACTTCGATGCCGAGGGCTCCTATGAGTCATTGGTGCGGCAGGCAACAGTGCAGAACGCCGAGGCCGAGAACGACGGCGGTTGCCCGGGGCAATGCACTGGGCAACGACCTGCTCTGAACACCTACTTGGCGAAGCATTATGCGCCGCAGGACGCGTGCCACTGCTGGGGTGGTGCGGCCGAGACGCTGGAGAACTCACTGGCCGACTTTTCCCTGGCCCAGTGGGGTTCTCGGCTCGGGAAACCTGCCGATGAGATGGCTGAGCGCGGTGGCTGGTGGAAGAACACCTTCGATCCGGCGGTCGGATACCAGCGGGCGCGGAAGGCTGATGGGACCTGGCAGCCCGGGTTCACGCCGTCCACCGATGTTGGGTTCGCGCAGGGATCCAGTGCGACGTACACCTGGATGGTTCCGCAGGACGTCTCCGGACTGGCGGCGGCGATGGGCAGCAACGCCGTCCAGCGGCTGGATGGCTTCTTCCACGATGCCGCGGGCAACTGGGCCGTCAAGGGTGGCAGTGCGCTGCGGTACGACCCGACGAACGAACCGGGCCTGCACACTCCGTGGCTCTACAACGGCCTTGGCGTGGCTTGGAAGACGCAGGCGACCACTCGCGAGATCGTGGACACGGTCTACGGGACCGGGCCGTCAGGGCTGCCCGGGAACGATGATCTGGGGACGCTCTCGGCCTGGTACCTCTTCGCCGCGATCGGGCTGTTCCCGCAGACACCGGGGCGGGCCGAGTTGCTCGTCGGGAGTCCCCTGTTCCCGAAGGTCGAGCTGCGCCGCAGCAACGGCGTACGGCTGACTGTGGAGGCTGCGGAAACGTCAGACACCAACCAGTACGTGCAATCCCTGAGCCTGAACGGAAAGTCGCGCGCCGAGTCCTGGCTGCCGGAGTCGTTCATCACCAACGGCGGACGGATCAACGTGCAGTTGGGAGCGGCGCCCACCGACTGGGGCACCGCTCCCATCGACCACTGACTAGCTGCCGGTAGCTCTGCGGAACTCGTCGTTCGGGGTCTGCAGGCTTCCGAGGCTGGTGACCTCGCGGCGGAAGAACAGCGCGAGCGTCCAGTCCAGGATGACCCGGGCCTTGCGGTTGAAGGTGGGGACGCGGGACACGTGGTACGTCCGGTGCAGGAACCAGGCCGGCCAGCCTTTGACCTTGATGCCGTACAGCTGGGCGACACCCTTGTGCAGGCCGAGGCTCGCCACCGAGCCGACGTACTTGTGCTTGTAGTCCTGCGGCGCCTCACCATCGACCACGCGCAGGATGTTCGCCGCGAGGCGATTCGCCTGCCGTACTGCGTGCTGCGCGTTCGGTGCGCAGTACGCGCCGGTGTCGGAGGTGAGGTCGGGCACGGCCGCGTTGTCACCGGCGGACCAGGCGTCGCTGACGCCTTCGATCCGGAGGTTGGCCAGGCACTTGACCCGGCCCTTCTCGTCCAGCGGGAACCCGGTGCTGGCTAGTGCCGGGTTGGCCTTCACGCCGGCCGTCCAGACGATCGTGTCGGAGTCGAACTCCTCGCCGTCGCTGAGCACGACGTGGCCCTTTTCGCAGGACTCCAGCCGGGTCTCCAGCTTGATGTCCATCTTGCGCTTGCGCAGCTGCTCGACGGTGTACTGACCGAGCTCGGGGCCGACCTCCGGCAGGATCCGGTTGGTCGCCTCGACGAGCACCCAGCGCATGTCCTCGGGCTTGATGTTGTCGTAGTACCGGGTGGCGTAGCGGGCCATGTCCTCGAGCTCCGCGAACGCCTCGATGCCTGCGTATCCGCCGCCGACGAAGACGAAGGTGAGCGCGGACTTGCGCAGCGCCGGGTCGGGTTGCGACGACGCGACGTCCAGCCGGTCGAGCACCTTGTTGCGCAGGGCAATCGCTTCCTCGACGTTCTTGAACCCGGTGGCCTCCTCGGCCAGGCCCGGGATCGGCAGCGTCCGCGCGATCGAGCCGAGCGCGACGACCACCTGGTCGTAGGCGAGTTCGTAGTCGGGGCCCTCCTCGGGCATCACCTTGGCCACCTTGCGCTCGTGATCGATGCCGGTGACGCGACCGGTGACCACCCGGCAGCCCTTGAGGGTCTTGCGCAGCGGCACCACCACGTGCCGCGGTTCCACCGAGCCGGCCGCGGCTTCGGGCAGGAACGGCTGGTACGTCATCACCGAGCGGGGGTCGACCACGGTCACCCTGATCCGGCCTCGGCGGGCGGCCTTGCGCAGGCCGTAAGCGGTGTACATCCCGACGTAACCGCCTCCGACGACGAGGATGTGCGGTACCTGGGCTGCCATTGCCTTCACTCTCCCTGAGTGGTGATCCAACTTCATGTCCACTTCAGCATAACGGCCTCGTGAAAACTTTCACAAGCCATCTCCCGGGTGATCTCAACCACCGGGAATCCCCCATCCGGGGGTTCCCTCCGAGGGATCTTCGTCCCCATCCTGACGCCCGTGATCGCCTGCGCCTAGCGATGTCGCCAACCTCCCGCCAGCCGGTACACAACCGCAAAAGCACCCACAGAACGGCGTGAAGGAAAATTGCCGCCAGGTGACCAAAATCTTTCACGCGGTGGGTGACCGCGCATCACTCACAGGCCGGCGATGGTCTTGGCTCGGGTCAGGACTGAGTCGAGCATGGATTCGGTGAGTTTGCCGGTGAAGGTGTTCTGCTGGCTGGGGTGGAAGCAGCCGAGGACGGTGACTTCGCCGTACGGGCCCGGTACGGCGTACTCGACCGCGTGGCCGAATCTGGGGCGGGGTTTGGGGACGTCGCCGCCGACCGCCTGCAAAGCGTTGAGCAGGACGTCGAAGCCGAACTTGCCGAGGCAGACGATCGCTCGCGTGGACGGCAGGACCAGCTTCAGCTCAGCGTGGAACCAGGGCGAGCAGGTGTCACGCTCTGAAGGCGTCGGCTTGTTGGCGGGTGGGGCGCAGCGGACCGCTGCCATCATCCGGGCACCGAGGAGCTGGAGGCCGTCACCGGCATGCTCGCTGGTCGGTTGCGAGGCGAGGCCGACCCGGTAGAGCGACGCGAACAGCCAGTCGCCCGAGCGGTCGCCGGTGAAGACGCGGCCGGTCCGGTTGCCGCCGTGCGCGGCCGGGGCCAGGCCCGCGATCAGCACGCGAGGCTCGGCCGCACCCCAGCCGGCGATCGGACGGCCCCAGTACGGCTGATCCGCAAAGGACTTTCGCTTGCCCAAGGCAACTTCTTCACGCCACTCGACCAGCCGGGAGCAGGCGCGACAGACGGACACCCTGGCGTCGATTTCCGCCAGGTCGTCCGTCTGCGCAAGCTCGACGACTTCCGCCGCGTCGTGAGCGACCGCCGTACTGCGTGCTGCCGGGTCCTCGGGCCAGCCCGCACCCGGCGGCACCGGGCTTTCGTACAACTCCCCCGTCAACGGGTGCGGCAGTCGCATCTCCGCAGTCTAAAGGCGATCGACCAATGAAATTTGGGTGGTCACAACACACCTCGGCAGGAAGGATGTGGCGAATGGATCCTGAGGTGGCAGCCAATCGGGTGGCGTGGGAGACCGCGTCGCAGAAGCATGTGAACGAGTACGACGAGCATCTGGCTGAGGCCGCGCGGTTGGAGTCGTTGCGGCCATGGGAGCTGGAGTTGCTCGGGCCGTCCCTCGCGGAGGCTCCGATGGTCGTGCATCTGCAGAGCGGGCACGGGCTGGACGACGTCGACCTGCTCGCGAAGGGCGCGCGGACGGTGGTCGGTGTCGACTACAGCTCGACGGCGGCCGCCGCGGCTCAGTGGAGGGCCCGCGACCTGAAGGTGGGAGTCCACTACGTCGTGGCCGAGGTGCCGACCGTGCCACTCCGGGACGAGTGCGCGGATCTGGTCTACACGGGCAAAGGCGCGCTGATCTGGATGCGCGACATCCAAGCCTGGGCCGCGGAGGTCGGGCGACTCCTCAAGCCGGCCGGCCGGCTCTACGTCTACGAAGCCCATCCGGCCGTCCCGCTGTGGTCCTGGGACACGGACAAGCCCCGGATCCGCGACGACCGCAGCTACTTCGCGAAGTCGCACATCAACGACAGCTTCCCGGCCAACGGCGCCCAGGAATGGCAGTGGTCACTCGGCGACATCGTCACCGCGTGCATCCGAGCAGGCCTGGAGATCGAAGCGCTGGAGGAGTACGCCGAACCGTTCTGGCGCCCTGGTGACGGCCACCGGGCAGCCGCCTGGGAAGGCCGCCTGCCGAACTCCTTCTCGCTACTCGCTCGCAAGCGCTAGCGCGACCCCGTCAAGGATGTCGTGTTCCGACACCAGCAGTTCGTCGGTCGCCAACCCGTCAGCCAGCCTGTCGTGCAACCGCTGCAGGATCAAAGCCCCGGCCCCGATCACATCCACCCGCCCAGGATGAATAGCCGGTACTTCGGTACGCGCCGCCCGAGTCGACCCCATCAGCCACGAAGTCGTGTCGAGCAGCAGCGGCGCCGCGATCCGCGCGTGATGGATCACCGCCGGGTCGTACTCGGTGAGCTTGAGCGCGACCGCAGCCACCGTCGTCACGGTCCCCGCGACCCCGATCAAACACCGCGCCTCCGACAGCGGCACCACGGTCGAGTCGAGTAGCGCGTCGACGTCCTTGGTCGCGGCCCGCAACTCCTCGATCGATGCCGGATCCGAGTGCAGATGCCGCTCAGTCATCCGCACCGACCCCATGTCCAGCGACTCAGCAGCCCGTACGCCGTCGGCGTCCCCGAGCACCAACTCGGTCGACCCGCCGCCGATGTCAGCCACCAGATACGGCCCGGGCACGTCCAGCGCGGCCAGCCCATCCGTCGCGCCGCGGAAGCTCAACGCCGCCTCTTCGGTCCCCGAGATGATGTCCGGCTCCACCCCGAACCGCTCGAACACCCCCGCGAAGAACTCATCCCGGTTGCTCACGTCCCGCGCCGCCGACGTCGCGACAAACCTCAGCCGCTCCACGCCTGCCGCACGCACTACATCGGCGTACTCCGCACAGGCCGCGAACGTCCGTGCCAACGCGTCGGGGGCGAACGCCCCGGTGGAGTCGACCCCTTGCCCGAGCCGGACGATCTTCATCTGCCGATCGACCTCGGTCAGTACGCCATCGGCGTAGTCCGCGATCAGCAAGCGGATCGAGTTCGTCCCACAGTCGATCGCCGCGACGCGCAAAGAGTCAGACACAAGGGCCCCGGCGAGCCCAGTCGGGCAGCATCGCCAACGCCTCGTCACCGAGCGGATTCACCCCAGGACCGGCCGCTAGCGAGTGCCCCACGAGCACGTGCAAGCACTTCACCCGCGTCGGCATCCCACCCGCACTGATGCCCTTGACCTCCGGTACGTCGCCCAGCACCTCGCGACGGGCCAGGTAATCCTCGTGCGCGGCGCGATAGCGGGCGGCCAGGTCCTCGTCCTCTCCCAGCCGGTCCGTCATCTCCTTCATCACGCCCTCCGCCTCGAGCCGGCCGATCGCCGACGCGAGCCGCGGGCAGGTGACGTAGTACGTGGTCGGGAACGGGGTGCCGTCGGGGAGCCGTGGCTCGGTCTCGACCACATCGGGCAGGCCACAATTGCAGCGGTGCGCGATCGAACGGATCCCGCGGGCGGGGCGGCCGAGTTGCTCGCTGACGGCCGTTACATCTTTAGAGGGCCCCGTCTCGGGTGTGATGCTCACCTGCTGCCCTTCGGTGGTGCGGTCAGAACCGGCTTGGGGGTCGGTTTCGGCGTGGCCGGTTTGACCGGCTGCGGCGGCTTGCCCGCGCCTTCGACACTGCCCCAGAGCTTGGTGTACCAGGTCGGCTTCGGCGGTTCGTCGGCCTTCGGATCGACCGGGCCGGCCGGCTCGGGCGGGGCGCCGACGGGCTTGCCGTCCGCACCGATCACCCGGTAGCCGATCTCGCCCGGCATCACCCAGCCGAGCCGCTGCCTGGCCTGGGCCTTGACGTAGGCGTCGTCGTTCCAGCGGTGGATCTCGTCGTCCAGCTGGTCGACGCGCTTCTCCCGGTCCCGGATCTCCTGCTGCAGCGTGCTGATCTGCTGGTGCTGATCGAACCAGACCCGCAGGCTCTGCGCGTACGAGACGATCAGCGCACCGAGCACGAGCAGCACGACGGCCGCCCTGCCGGTCAGGTTGCGGGAACCCCGGGTCCGGGGTGGTCCGGCCGGGGTTCCCGTCGTACGACGTTTGGGCTGGTTGCCGTCCCGGCGGGCAGGCGGGCGCGTCTGGCTACGACTCGTCGGTCGCGAGCCTGGGCGCGCACCTGGATCCCGGCGGGAGGACATCTCAGCAGCTTACGTCGGTCAGCCCTTGAAACGAGGGAAGGCCGAGCGACCGGCGTACCGGGCCGCGTCGTCGAGCTCCTCCTCGATCCGGAGCAGCTGGTTGTACTTCGCCGTACGGTCGGACCGGGCCGGGGCGCCGGACTTGATCTGGCCGCAGTTGGTCGCCACCGCGAGGTCGGCGATCGTGGTGTCCTCGGTCTCGCCGGAGCGGTGGCTCATCATGCAGGTGAAGCCGCTGCGGTGGGCCAGGTCGACGGCGTCCAGCGTCTCGGTCAGCGAACCGATCTGGTTCACCTTGACCAGCAGCGAGTTCGCGGCCTTCTCGGTGATCCCGCGCTGCAGCCGCTCGACGTTGGTGACGAACAGGTCGTCGCCGACGATCTGGATCTTGTCACCCAGCTGCGAGCTGAGGCTGATCCAGCCGGCCCAGTCCTCCTCGTTCAGCGGGTCCTCGATCGACACGATCGGGTACGACGCGACCAGGTCGGCGTAGTACGCGATCATCTCGTCGGCTGACTTCTTGCCGCCCTCGAAGGCGTACACGCCGTCGGTGTGGAACTCGCTCGCGGCCACGTCCATGGCCAGCGCGATGTCCTTGCCCGGCTCCAGCCCGGCCCGCTCGATCGCCACCAGGATCAGGTCGAGCGCGTCGCGGTTGCTCGGCAGGTTGGGGGCGAAGCCGCCCTCGTCGCCGAGGCCGGTGGACAGGCCCTTCTCCTTCAGCACGGCCTTCAGCGCGTGGTAGACGCCGGCGCCCTGCATGACGGCCTCGGAGTACGTCGCCGCGCCGATCGGGGCGATCATGAACTCCTGCACGTCGACGTTGCTGTCCGCGTGCGAACCACCGTTGAGGATGTTCATCATCGGCACCGGGAGCACGTGCGCGTTCGGGCCGCCGACGTAGCGGTACAGGTCCAGACCGGCACTCTCGGCGGCGGCCTTGGCCACGGCGAGGCTAACGCCGAGGATGGCGTTCGCGCCCAGCTTGGCCTTGTTCGGCGTACCGTCCAGGTCGATCAGGGCCTGGTCGATCAGCCGCTGCTCGTGGACGTCGTAGCCGACGATCTCCTTGTCGATGTCCTCCAGGATGGCCGTGACGGCCTTCTGGACACCCTTGCCGCCGTAACGGGACTTGTCCCCGTCACGCAGCTCGACGGCCTCGAACTGGCCGGTGGAAGCTCCCGACGGCACTGCCGCCCGGGCTACGGTGTCGTCGTCGAGGAGAACCTCGACCTCGACAGTGGGGTTACCGCGCGAGTCAAGAATCTCGCGGGCGCCGACGGCCTCGATGGTGGCCACATCTACTCCCTTGTTCACACCTGATGTCAGCCCCGAGCCTAGCGGCCAGACCAGACAGCTCAGTGGACCGCGTCCGGAACCAGCACGGAACGCTCAGGAAACGCCTGCTCCGGTTGATTGTGTCCACAGCAACGCGCGGACAGCTCGATCAACCTGGGAGGAACCTGCCATGCCCCTTCGACAAAACGACCATGGCCTCGACCGCCGTGCGTTCCTGCAGCGAGCAGGGATGGCGGCGGCAGCGGGCGCGGCCCTTCCCCTGCTGGGTTCCGCTCCCCCGGCGCTCGCCGCCCCGGAGACCCCTGACCAACTCTTCTGGCAAGGCCGGTTCGCGGACGCCGAGTGGGGTTACCGGTGCCTGCTCCGCGACGATCCGGGCAACGCGCACGCGCACGCCCGGATCGGGTACATCGCGCTCCTGTCCAACAGGTTCCGCACGGCCGAGGATCACCTGTCCGAAGCCGTCGCCCTGGCACCGGGTGACGTCGCCTCCGTTCAGCGCCTCGCGGAATGCTTCGTACGGCGGGACCAGCTCGACCGCGCGGCCCCGCTGCTGCGCGGTACCGGCCGTCCGCGCGATGCGGCATTCGGCCAGGTCTACTCCCAACTCAAGGGCAGGCCCTGGCAGATCTCCGGAGCCCGTAGTACCCGGGTACCTTTCTTCACCCTGGACCCGGTGCCGTCGGTCGACGCGAGTATCAACGGCGGAAAGCCGGAGAAGTTCTACCTCGACACCTACGCCACGCTGGACCTGTCGATGGAGGCCGCGGAAAAGGCTGGGGTGCGTCCGCTGGCCAGCTGGGAGGGCGGCGTCGTGGACGCCCGTCCCGTCGTGATCCACGTGGGCATCCTGGATTCGTTCCGGATCGGCGACATCGAGATCCGCAACATCCCGGTGCAGTGGAACGACGCGCAACGGCCGCCCCTTCCCGACGGGTCGCAAGCGGCAGGTGCGTTCGGCACCACGATCTTCTACCACTTCCTGACCACGATGGACTACGCCGGCCGGGCGCTGTTGCTGCGACGTACTCCTGCCCGTCCTCCGCGCAACGAGCTCGCCAGGTTGCCACTGTGGCTGGCTGGTGACCACTTCCCGTGCACGCTGGGCAGCCTCGGGCAGCACAGGCCCAAGATGGTGACCGTGGACACGGGCGGCATCGGCAGCGCCCTGGACACCACGGTGGCGATCGCCGAGCAGTACGGCCTCACAGTGGACTACGCCCATCCGAGGGAGCGGCCCGGGATCAAGATCTACCCGGTCACCGCCGAGCGGATCAGTCTCGGCAACGCGGTCAGGCGCAACGTCACGGGCAGCGCCTTCGAGAAGGTCTTCCCCGGAGTACCAGGCCCCGGACAGTCGGCGCAGTTCGGTTTCGACCTGATAGCCAACTTCACCCACGAGTTCTTCAAGCCCTACGCGGTCACCTTCGACTACGTCGGCATGAAACTGACGATCACGCAGAGGTGATCTCCTTCTCCACCCGGCAGATCGCCTCGGGTGGGACCGAGCGGACCAGCAGAACCCCGTTGGGTGCTTCGAAAACGGGCTGTCCGAGCTTGCCGGCATCGACCCCGAGCAGCACGTCGACCCTGGATCGCTTGCCCACAGGGCTGTTCTGAGCCGGCGCGAGATGCACGTGGGTACGCCGGCCGGGTCGCAGGCCTTCGCGGAGGATCGCGTCCAGCGCGGCCAGGTTCGTACCGTGCCAGAGCAACTCGGCCGGAGTCACCCGTCGCCAGCTGTTCTCCAAGGCTTCACGCGTGACCGGCATACCGTCGTTGGAATGCCCTTGGCAGGCGCGGATCCGGGCGCCGTCCACCTGCAGTCGCGCCTTGTCGTTCTGCTCGACGGCGATATCCAGCGCCGTACGGTCCATCCGCAGCAGAGCGCAGACGTCGTCGATCGCGGCCCACCCGTCCGGCGTCATCGCGAGTCCGCGCTCCCCGGCGCTATGTCGCAACAGCCGGGACAGTTGCCTACTGGCCTTGCTCACGGGACGAAGCGTGTCAGCAACGCCCGCAACGTGTCGAGGCGGTTGTCGGCGGGACGGTTGCGGCGGGTGATCAGGTAATAGCGGATCGGCGGCAGATCCTTGATCGGGATGGTCCGGACCGCGGCCGGAGTACGTACGAAACCGTTCACGACTGCCGGGCCGATGCCCATCCGGACGAAGTGGACCTGGCCGACAGCCGAAGCCGCCGTTACCGCCGACCTCGGGGTCCAGACGCTCGGGCTGCCATCCCACCAACAGTAGGATGGCCGCAATGGACGGGCTCGGGGATCTGCTGGCGGAGCTCGCGGAGGAGCACGGACCGGTCACCGAGGAAGAACTGGCACAGGCCCGCGCCGAGTGGCCCGATCGCCCCACCTCAGTGACCTGTTGAGGATTGGCTGTCCCGATCGACAGGACATAGTCGGCCATTCGACCGGGCGTTACGCTCACGCAGGCGGCGGCAGATCGCAGTACGGGCGCTATGTCCTGTCGATCGGCACACACCCAACCGATCGGTGGGCTCCACCCCGCCGACGGGGCATCACCCACTGGCAGAGCAACGGGCTAACCCCCACCCGAGGAGCGAACCCTCTCCGCAATGCAGGGAAGGGTTTAGTGCGGACCGCCGTGCATGCATAAGTCGGGGCTGACGGGTCGACACGCCGCGGGAAGCGGTTGCCGGGCGAGGGCGGTATGCGTGGACGTCCGCGCTTGCGGGTTAGCCGGTTTCCGCGGTGCGTACGTGGTCGGCGAGGCGGTGGGTGGCGGTGCGGAGGGCCTGCTCGGGGTCGACGCCGACAGCGCGAGCCTGACGCACCAGCTCCAGTAGCGCATCTCCGATGCGCGCATCGTCAGAGGTCGCGAGGTCGGCTGACTCCGGAGACGGGACGCCGGCGGTCGCCACCGGGAGGTCGCTTGAGGCCGGCGCGTCCGCGGGGAGGACCTTCGCGGCTCGTCCGAGCACCTTGTCCGCCAGCGCGAGCGCAGGCAGGGCGAGCGGGATGCCTTCCAGCACAGAGCTGCGTTGTTTTTCGGCGGCTTTGATGGATTCCCAGTTGGCCTCGACGGCTGCCGCATCCGCTGCCGCCACGTCGGCGAAGACGTGGGGGTGGCGGCGGATCAGTTTTTCGACGATGCCGCCGGCTACGTCGTCGATCGAGAACCCGTCGTCCTCGGCGTCGATGTCCTCAGCGATCCGGGCGTGGAAGACGACCTGGAGCAGCAGGTCACCGAGCTCCTCGCGCAGGTGCTCGTAGTCGCCGGAGTCGATTGCCTCGAGCAGCTCGTAGGTCTCCTCGAGCAGGTACCGCGCCAGGCTCTGATGCGTCTGCTCCTGGTCCCACGGGCAGTTCCGCCGGAGCCGGTCCATCACCCGCACGAGGTCGATCAGCCGCGCCCCCGGTACGTCGTACGAGCCGTGCACGATCTCGACCTCGTACGCCGGTCGCGGTTCCCGGCTGAGGTCGTCCGCGATCACTCGCAGCAGCGCGGGCTCGCCGTCCTCGCCGACCAGCCACGCGACGCGCCCACCGTCAGCGGCGACACCCGTCAGCCAGGCCCACTGCTCACTAGGGTCGCCGACGACCTGCTGCAGGACGAGCCCGGAGCCGATCAGCGCTTGGACGTCGGGGCGCTCGGGACCCGCCGACGCACCGATCTGGTCGGCGTCGGCGAAGACCTGCCAGCCGGCCCGGGTCAGCAACCCGGGCGCGACCCGCGGACTGGTCAGGACGACCTTGATCGAACCCGTCAAAAGCTCAGCCCTGCGGCTGCTCGCCCTGCGCGGGCGGGGTCGGCGTCGGCTTGCTCTGCTCGGACAGGTCCGACAGCGAGCCCGAGGTGCCGTCGACCTTGGCGCCATCCCACTTGCCGTACCGCGGCGCGACGTTGACGGTGATCTTCTTCGCCGCGTCCTCGAGCACCTTGCCGCCGTCGGTGTTCAGCTGCTGCGCGTTCGGGTCGGTGATCCCGGTGCCGCCGGCCAGCTTGATCCGGCCGATCAGCGCCCGCGCCGAGTTCCGCAGGAAGTCGTTGGTGACCGGGTTCGCGGCGAACTTCTCGTACAGCGACTGGTCGACGACGACCTTCATCGCCGGCACGATCTCGGCCTCGCTGACGGTGATCGAGCGCTGGTCCAGCACCTGAGCGGCCAGCTCGTTGTCCACCAGCAGGCCGAGCACGGCCGCCGGGGCCACCTCCTGCTCGCCGACCGCGCCCTGGATCGCGTTGGTGGACTTGTCCAGGTCGCCGACGCTGATCTCCGTGTCGCCGATCGTCGCCGCCGCGCCCGGGTGGGTGCCCGCGGCACAACCGCCGAGCAGCAGCACCGAGGCTGTGGCCAAAAACGCCGCGCCAACTACCCGCACTCTGGCCGCCCGAAGCCGTCGCGAAGTGCTCACCGAATCTCCTCGCATTGTCCAGTTCATGATGATGCCGAGCCGCTGGCCGGTTCGGCGATCACGTCGTCGATCAGTCTGGTGCACCACTGCAGCAGCTCCTGGTCGCGGAGCGGCTGACCGGCGACCAGCCGGGTGGCAGGTCTCGGCACCAGGATCGTACGCAGTTGGGGCTTGACCAGACTCTTCGGGTACAGCCTGTTCAGCCGCAGCACCTTCGAATCGGCCAGCTCGACCGGCCCGAACCTGATCAGATTGCCCTGCAGGGTGACATCCTGCAGCCCCGCCTGACGAGCGTGGTTGCGGAACTTCGCCACCTCGATCAGGTTCATCACCGCCTGCGGGATGTCGCCGTACCGGTCGTGCAACTCCTCGACCAGCTCGGCGATCCCCGCATCGTCCCGTACGGCGGCCAGTCGCTGGTACATCTCCAGCCGCAGCCGCTGTGACGGCACGTAGTCGTGCGGGAGGTGCGCGTCGATCGGCAGCTCGATCTTGACCTCGGGCTCCTCGGCCTGAGTGTCACCCCGGTACTCCGCGACGGCCTCGCCGACCAGCCGGACGTACAGGTCGAAGCCGACGTCGGCGATGTGGCCGGACTGCTCGCCACCGAGCAGGTTGCCCGCGCCGCGGATCTCCAGGTCCTTCATCGCGACCTGCATGCCGGCGCCGAGGTCGGCGTGCTGCGCGATGGTGGCCAGCCGGTCGTGGGCCGTCTCGGTGAGCGGCTTCTCCGGCGGGAAGAAGAAGTACGCGTAGGCGCGCTCGCGGCCACGGCCGACCCGGCCGCGCAGCTGGTGCAGCTGGGACAGGCCGAGCAGGTCGGAACGCTCGACGATCAGCGTGTTCGCGTTCGAGATGTCGATGCCGGACTCGACGATCGTCGTACAGACGATGACGTCGGACTGCTTCTCCCAGAAGCCCTGGATCACGTTCTCCAGGGCGTGCTCGTTCATCTGCCCGTGCGCGACGGCTACCCGCGCCTCGGGGACCAGCTGCCGGATCCGGGCGGCGGCCTTCTCGATCGTGTTGACCCGGTTGTGGACGAAGAAGACCTGGCCCTCGCGGAGCAGCTCGCGCCGGATCGCGGCGGTCACCTGGCCCTCTTCGTAGGCGCCGACGAAGGTCAGCACCGGGTGCCGCTCCTCCGGCGGGGTGGCGATCGTGGACATCTCCCGGATGCCGGTGATCGACATCTCCAGCGTGCGCGGGATCGGCGTCGCGGACATCGTCAGGACGTCGACCGCGGTCCGCAGCCGCTTCAGCTGCTCCTTGTGCTCGACACCGAAGCGCTGCTCCTCGTCGACCACGACCAGGCCGAGATCCTTGAACTGGACCTCGCCACTGAACAGCCGGTGGGTGCCGATCACCACGTCGACCGAGCCGTCGGCCAGGCCGTCGATGGACGCCTTGGCCTCCTTGTCGGTCTGGAACCGCGACAACGGCGCCACGTTCACCGGGAAGGCGGCGTACCGCTCGGCGAAGGTCGCGTAGTGCTGCTGGACGAGCAGCGTGGTCGGAACCAGTACTGCGACCTGCTTGCCGTCCTGCACCGCCTTGAAGGCAGCCCGTACGGCGATCTCGGTCTTGCCGTAGCCGACGTCACCGCAGACGATCCGGTCCATCGGCGTGACGCGTTCCATGTCGCGTTTCACGTCGTCGATGGTGGCCAGCTGGTCGGGCGTCTCGACGAACGGGAACGCGTCCTCCAGCTCGCGCTGCCAGGGAGTGTCCTTGGCGAACGCGTGCCCCTTGGTCGCCTGGCGGGCGGCGTACAGCTTGATCAGTTCGCCGGCGATCTGGCGGACCGCCTTGCGTGCGCGGCCCTTGCGTTTGGCCCAGTCGCCGCCGCCCATCTTGTCCAGCGTGGGCTGCTCGCCGCCGACGTACCGGGTGACCTGGTCGAGCTGGTCGGTCGGCACGTACAGCCGGTCGCCCGGCTGGCCGCGCTTGCTCGGCGCGAACTCGATGACGATGTACTCGCGGGTGGCCTTCTGCGGGCCGGTGCCGACGGTGCGCTGCATCATCTCGGCGTACCGGCCGACGCCGTGCTGTTCGTGCACGACGTAGTCGCCCGGCGCCAGCTCCAGCGGGTCGACCGTCTTCTTGCGGCGGCTCGGCATCCGTTGCTGGGAACGCCGTTCGGCCGCCGACCGCTGACCGGCCAGATCGTTCTCGGTCAGTACCGCGAGCTTGATGCCCTCGGCAATGAATCCGTGCTCGAGCTGGCCCTGCGAGATCTGCACGACGCCGGTCGGCGGGATGGTGTCGATGTTGTCCACGGTCCGCGCGGGCAGCTCGGCCTCGGAGAACACCTCGGCCAGTCGTTGCGCCGGGCCATGACCTTCGGTGACGCAGACGACGCGCCAGCCGTCCCGCAGCCAGCCGCGCACATCCTCAACGGCAGCAGCGGTTTCGCCGCGGTACGGGTCGACCTCGTGGGCCGCGATCGCGCGGCTGCGGACCGCACCGGCATCCGGGTCGATGTCGAAGGAGACGCGCTCGCCCATCGAGTCGCGCAACTCCGGCGCATCGGTCGGCGCGGCCGCGAACGGCGACATGCTCCACCACGCAAGACCCTTGCCCAGGGCATGCGTCCGGACGTCGGCCAGCGAGATGTACGCCGCCGCGCCAAGGTCGATCGGCGCCTCACCGCCACCCGCGGCAGCCGCCCAGGACGCCTCCAGGAACTCCTGGCTGGTGGCGACCAGATCGTGCGCCCGGGCCCGGACCCGCTCGGGGTCGCTGACCACGATGTGGGTGCCGGCCGGCATCAAATCGACCAGCAGTTCCATCTCGTCGACGAGGACGGGCGCGAGCGACTCCATCCCCTCGACGGCATGTCCTTCGGCGAGCTTCTCGAACAGCTCCGACAGCTCCGGGTGCTCCTTGGCCAGTACTGCGGCCCGCGAGCGCACCTCGTCGGTCAGCAACAGTTCGCGGCACGGCGGAGCCCACAGGCCGTGCTGGGCAATCTCGAGCGACCGCTGGTCGGCGACCGCGAAGTACCGGATCTCCTCGACGTCGTCACCGAAGAAGTCCACCCGCAACGGGTGCTCCTCGGTCGGCGGGAAGACGTCGATGATGCCGCCGCGGACGGCGAACTCGCCACGCCGCTCGACCAGATCGACCCGGTTGTACGCCGCTCCGGCCAGTCGCTCGACGACGTCCTCGAGGTCGACGGAGTCGCCGACGTGCAGCTGGACCGGCCGGAGATCGGCGAGCCCGGCGACCTGGGGCTGCAGCACCGAACGAACGGGAGCCACCAGGATCTTGATCGGACCGGTGGTCTCGTCCGACGGGTCGGGGTGCGCAAGCCGGCGCAGTACGGCGAGACGGCGGCCGACCGTGTCGGAGCGCGGAGACAGTCGCTCGTGGGGCAGCGTCTCCCAGGCCGGGTAGTAGGCGACCGTGCCGGGCTCGACCAGGCTTTGCAGCGCCTCGGTGAGCTCCTCGGCCTCGCGGAAGGTGGCCGTCACGGCCAGCACGGGACGGTCCGCACCCTGGGCCGCCGCGAGGGCAGCCATCAGCACCGGGCGGATCGGCCCGGGTGCGCTCAGGTCGAGCGTCGTGACACCGTCGTTCTTGGCGTCACGGACGGCCTCCGCCACCACCGGATCGGTGATCAGGGTGTCGACAAGGCCGGAGAGTTTCACGAGTTGTCCCTCACTAAGAGTTATACCGTCCTTGGGTTACTTCTAGGCCATCGGTGATCAAGGACTCGACGGCGTCGGCTGTCCGGTCGACAGCGAACGGGAGGTCCTTGCGTTCAGTGGAGGAGAACTCGTTCAGGACGAAGTCCGCTGGGCTCTGCCGTCCGGGCGGACGCCCCACCCCGAACCGGATTCGATAGTAGTCGCCGGTGCCCAGCGACTTGCGGATCGATTTGAGCCCGTTGTGGCCGTTGTCGCCACCGCCGTACTTGGCCCGCAGTACGCCGAAGTCGATGTCCAGCTCGTCGTGGAGCACGATCAGGCCCTTGGGCTCGACCTTGAAGAACTTGAGCAGGCCGGAGACGGGCGACCCGGACTCGTTCATGTACGAGCGGGGCTTGGCCAGGACCGCGCGAATACCGCTGATCCTGGCCTCGACCACCTCGGCCTTGGCCTGCTTGTGCTGTTTCCAGTTGCCGCCGACCCGGGAGACGAGCTCGTCGGCGACCATCTGGCCGACGTTGTGCCGGGTCTTGGCATAGGAAGGGCCGGGATTCCCCAGCCCGACGACCAACCACACGTCGTCCGCCACGGATCCCGGCCCTCCTGTTGAAGCTGTGCTGATCGCTGCCCAGATACTAGGAGCTGGCGGCGACAGTTTCGGTCGAGGCGGCTTCCGGCTCGTCGCGCTCGATGCCGGCCTCGGCCTCGGCGCCGGCCAGGTCAGCCTCGGCCTGCTCGGCGGTCTGGGCCGCGGTCACGTTGACGATCAGGGTGTCCGGCTCGATCGCCAGCGTCGTACCGGCCGGGAGCTTCAGGTCGGACGCGTGGATCTGCGCACCGGCATCCAGGCCCTCGACGGAGACGGTGACGCCGTCCGGAATATGGGTGGCCTCGGCCTCGACCAGGATCGTCGCGTTCTCCAGCACGACCAGGGTCTCGCTGACCGCGTCGCCCTCGATGTGGACAGCGATGTCGACGTGCACCTTCTCACCGCGCTTCACGATGACCAGGTCGACGTGCTCGACGGTGTTCTTGATCGGGTCGCGCTGGACCTGCTTCGGCAGCGCGAGCAGGCTCTCCGAGCCCTCGACCTCGATCAGCAGCAGGGCGTTGGCGGTCTTCAGCGCCAGCATGGTTTCGTGTCCGGGCAGGGTGATGTGCACCGGGTCCGTGCCGTGGCCGTACAGAACGGCGGGCACCTTGTGGTCCCGGCGGATACGGCGGGCAGCACCCTTGCCGAACTCCGTGCGCGACTCGGCTTGGATCTTGACCTCGGCCACGAGATGAACTCCTCAAGTGCGTTGCGGTGATGTTTGTCGGTGGTCTTGCAAGCTGCTGGCCTCAGCGGGCACGTCTTGACTGCCGAAAAGGCGTCAGGCAACGAACCACCGCGTCGATCACGGAGCCGCTCCCGCCCAGGTCACGGGTGAGCGCGACTTTGTCCGGGGGGCGTCCCTCGCCGAGGCAACCAAAACAGTCTACCCACCTCTGCGCCCAGACGAGAAATCCGTCCCGAGCGTGATTTCCCGGCGGCCGATCGTGACGACTTTCCAGTGCCGTCCGGCGCAGTTTCGATCGAGCTTACTGAAAATGGTTGTCAAGTCAGATACAGTCCTGCTGCTCGCTGCCGTCCGAACCCTGGGGGACCCCGGTGACCGCCGCTCACCATCGCTTTCGCGCTGCCCTGCTCGCTTCCACCACCGCCGTGCTCACGCTCGCCGTGGCGTTCCTGCCCGCCCTGCGCTCGTACGCCGAACCGCCGCCGGAGGTGCTGCAGGCGATCCACACCGACGCCCTGCACACGACGTACGACGGATCGGTACTGCGACTGAACAGCCGGATCGGGCTGGGCGAGTACCGCGAGGCGGATCCGGCTGGGCTGATCTTCAACCTGGAGGACAAGGCATCGGCTCGGGTGGAACTGCCTGATCTGCCGGCCTTCGCGTTCCTGGGCAGGCCGGGCGACTCGGTCTGGATCGCACCGGAATCCCAGGATCCCGAGCTGATCTGGCCGGGCTGGGACACCGAGACGATCGCTCCTGGGGTGCTCGCTGGGGATGCTGTGGATCTGACGCTGCTGGAGGCTTCGGGGCCGGGTCATGTGGAGGTCTTCTTCAACTACGACGAGTTCACCGGTGTCGCGCAGAGGGTGTTCAGCTCGGCCGACCCGGCGATCCGGGTGCTCCGCCAGCCGGTCGGCCGGCACGTCCACGCCAACTGGTCCTTCTCCCAGCTAGGCACCTACCGACTGACCTTCCAGGCATCCGGCACCACGACCGCGGGCGCACCGCTCTCGTCTGGGCCAGTCACCTACACCTTCGTAGTCGGCCCGTACGTCCCGCCCACCACGACGACTCCTCCCACCACACCGCCGGTCACTCCACCGACCACCCCGCCCACCACACCGCCAGTCACCCCACCGACCACTCCGCCCACCGGCACTCCTCCCACGACGCCTCCGGTCACGCCGCCCACTACGCCGCCGCCGACTGGCACTCCTCCGACGACGCCGCCCACCACGTCGCCGACACCACCAGCAACTCCGCCCACCACGCCACCAGTCACACCGCCGACAACCCCACCCACCACGGCGCCCACCACCGGGCCGACCCAACCGACACCCCCGCCGACCACCGGGCCGACGACTCCATCAACCAGCCGGCCGCCGACAGGCAGCCCGACGCCTCGCCCCACCACCGCGCCGAGTTCACCCCCTACCCAGCAGCCAACGTCGCCTTCAACTGGCGGGGATGCGGATAACAACTCAAACCATTCCCCGCCGAATCCCAACCCCACCGGCACCCCCTCGGGAACCCTCCCACCCTGCATCACCACCCCGACCCAGCCTGCACCCACCACGACCACGCCCGGCAGCACCGCCTCCACCAACCAGCCCGGCTCGACCACCTCCCCGGGAACCACCCCCGGCGCCACCACCCCGCCACCGACCACCCCTCCGACAGGCAACGACCCAGCCCGCACCACCCTCTCCAACGGCCACGCGGACTACGCAGTACGCCTTGAGAGCGGAAAGCTGGCCTCCCGGGTGAAGGACGGCACCAAACCAGGTACTCCGGTCTGGCGCGACCCCGCAAAGGTGACCATCCGCCTCACCGCCGCAGCCGGAACGCGTGCGCCAGGCGGGGCGTTCGCCTTCCTCGGCCCCGCCGGGGCGCCGCTCTGGCAGATCCCGCAGACGCAGAAGGAAGGCGTCATCTGGCTCGGCTGGAACACCGAGGAACTCACCCCGGCCCAGCTGTCCACCGGCGTCGACTGGCGCCTCGACCGCGTCACCGGCCCGGGCAACTTCGCCGTCTTCGAGTTCGACTCCTTCGGCCGCCCGAAGATCATCTTCAACAGCGGCGACGGCCTGCCCGACACCTACCGCATCCCCCTCGGCACCCACGCCCACGGCAACTGGTCCTTCACCCAACCAGGCACCTACCAAGCCACCTTCACCCACACCGCCACCCTCACCACAGGAGCCCGCTCCACCACCACCTCCACCCTCACCTTCCTAGTAACCGCCACCGCCACCGCCCCAGGCGGCGCCGCCCATCCCGCCGCAGCAAGCGGCACAACCACGCACGCTGCTGCAACTGCCACCAACGCAAGCGGCGCGGCGGCCCACAACGCACTCGCAGACACCGACATCGCGGCCGCCGGCGGATCAGCCGCGCAGAGCGCGGTCGCGGCCGCCGGAGGCGGCACCACTGCAGGTAGCGGCACAGCCGCCCACGGCATCGGCACGGACATCGGGACGCGCTCCTCGCAGGTTGCTCTCGCCGTCGGCGAGTCAGCGGCGAACGGCGCTGCGTACGAAGCAGCGGCCGACGCAGGTGCGCGCAGCGCCAGCACGGGAGCCCCGGCGCACTCCGCGCATGCCGACCTCGCCGCAGGCGTAGGCGCGCGTAGCGCGGTCATAGGCGCGCATGTAGCGGTTGCAGGTGGTGCTGAGGTGCGCGGCGCAGTCGCGCTCAGTGCAGGGGAGGTGGGCTCGCGTAGTGGAGCAGTGGTTGGCGGCACTGCAGCGGAGGGCTCGCCTTCAGCGGGTGGGTGCAAGTTGGCTTCTACTGGGGCGGAGATCGGGCCGGGGTGGATCGGCGGCGGGGCTGCTCTTGTGGTGATTGGTGTTGTGGTGCTGGTTGCCACTCGTCGGCGGGGTGAAGCGTGAGGCGCGGCAGGCGGGTGACCGCTGCGGCGGTCGCGTTCGTAGTACTGGCTGCGAGTGGATGTGCGGGTACTTCGGCCGGCGCGGGCGGCAAGCTCAATGTCGTCGCGACCACCGAGATCCTGGCTGACCTCGCGCAGCGGGTTGGTGGCGACCGGGTGACCGCGTCGTCGCTGGTACCGGCGGGTGGTGATCCGCATTCCTACGAGCCCACGCCTGCGGACGCCAAGCGCGTAGCCAAGTCCGATGTCACCTTCACCAACCACCTGCTCCTGGAACCGCAAGCCCTAATCAAGACGATCGACGCGAACGCACCCAAGGGCACCCCCAACGTCTCGCTCGCCGAGGCGGCCGAATCGTACGGCGCACACGTCATCCCCCTCGTCGAAGACATCGGCCTGGACGTGCTCTGGCTGGGCCTCCGCGTCCGCGGCACCGGCAAAGCCCGCGGCGCTACCCGTACGTCGTCCGTCCAGCTCACCGCCACCAAGGTCGACGGCCCCGGCAAGCTCATCGCCTACCTGACCGAATCCCTCGGCCAACCCGACGTGTACTTCGGCGGCCCAGCGGACAGTACGACGCTGCCGCCCGCCGCCCACACCCACCTGAACTGGGCCTTCACCAAACCAGGCGTCTACCACCTCACCCTCGAAGGCAAGCTCGACGTCGGCGAGGGCAAACCCCTGCAGCCACTCGGCCGAGGCACCTTCACCTTCGCCGTCGGAGTCGAGCCACACAAGGTCCGCCCAGCCGACGGCGGCACCGCGACGGTCCTCGACGACGGCCACACCGACCTCACCGTCGACCTCGACACCGGCCAGGTCTACGCGTACTCCGACGCGCAGCGCCCAGGTGAAGCGCAATCCGCAGTACCGGCGGCGCGCGTCGTCATCGACGTACCGGGCAAGGCGCTCGAGACCGTGCCGGACGATCCGCGGTTCGCCTTCCTCGGCAAGGCGGGGGCACAGATCCACCAACTCCCGCAGGCGGTACTCGGCAAGCACGTGCACGGCGAGATCGACCCACATCTGTGGGAGGACGTCGCGAACGCGAAAGCCTATGTGCAGTTGATCAGAGACACGTTGATCAGTGTTGATCCAGACGGGTCAAGTACATATCGAGTCAATGCTGACGCCTACTTGCGTGAGCTCGACGAGCTGGATTCCTACGTCCGGTCGCAGTTGACGAAGATCCCGGCCGACCGGCGGCAGTTGATCACCACGCATGACGCGTTCGGCTACCTGGCGTCGGCGTACGGGATGAAGGTGGCCGGCTTCGTGGTACCGAATCCGGCGCAGGAGCCGAGTGTCGACCAGGTCCGCAAGCTGTCCGAGACGATCCGCAACCTCAAGGTGCCGGCCGTCTTCACCGAGCCGAACCTGGCCCAGCGCGCGTCCGTACTGACCCAGGTCGCCCGCGACAACGGCGTACGGGTCTGCTCGATCTACGGCGACTCGTTCGACGAACATGCCCGGACCTACGTCGCGATGATGCGGCACAACGCCGACGAACTGCTGCTCTGTCTGGGGGAGAAGAAGTGAGACTGCTGCTCGCGCTTTTGTTGCCGGTGGCAATTGTCCCGGCGCCGCCGACCGATCAGGTGGTGATCGCCGCCGGCCATGTCGATCTCGGGCCGCGGTTCGTGGACGGCAAGTGGACGATCCAGGTGCGCGACGACACCGGCGACCCGGTGGTCTGGCGGCCGCTGGAGAACGTTGTCATCCAGGCGACGGAGAAGGCGGAGGTGTCGGTACCCACTGATCCGTCGTACGAGTTCCTCGGCAAGCCGGGCGCGAAGGTATGGGTGATCCCGCAGGTGCAGCAGGACGGTGTGGTCTGGCCGGGCTGGAACACCCAGGACACCGAGGTGGCGAAGCGGGTCGACCGCGAGGTGACCTGGTCGCTGCACGGGGTGGACGGACCGGGCACGTTCACGCTCTTCCTGAACTCGGACTTCGGCAAGCCCGCTCCGGTCTTCGACAGCCGCAAGCCGTTCCCGCAGGAGACCGGCGTCGACGTCAACACCCACGTCCACGGCAACTGGACCTTCGCCACCCCGGGCAGCTACCTGCTCGACCTCTCCATGACAGCCAAACTCACCGACGGCACCACGGTCACCGACCGCAGACCGCTGCGCCTGCATGCCGGCCCCGGCAACCCCCGCGACGCCTTCAAACCAGCTGAAGGCGCGGCCGCTGGGGAGAAGGCGGGGCAGCCAGCCGCCGGCCAGGGCGCAGGCCAGCCGGATGCCGTCGGCCGCTCCCCCTGGCCCTGGCTCGGCGGCTCCGCCGCCCTCGTCGCCCTGCTCGGAACGACCTACGCCCTCATCCGCCGGAGGCGAGCATGAAGCCGACGGGCGCGCAGGCAGGTGTGCTGCAGGTGGCCGGGGTTGCTGTTGAGCTGGGTGGGCGGCAGGTCTTGCATGACGTGGATCTGGTTGTGGGGCGAGGCGAGCATGTCGGGTTGATCGGACCGAACGGCGCCGGGAAGACCACTCTTCTCCGTTCGCTCCTCGGCCTGCTGCCGACAACTGCTGGTGTGATCGCGATCGACGGCCGTACGCCGCGGGAAGCGCGCGGGAGTATCGGGTACGTCCCGCAGCGGCACGAGTTCGTCTGGGACTACCCGGTCGACGTCCGTACTGCGGTGATGACCGGCCGGACCCATCGCATCGGCTGGCTCCGCCGACCAAACGCCGACGATCGCGCCGCCGTGGGCGAAGCACTCGAGCGAGTGGACCTCGTCGACCTGCAGCGGCGTCCGATCGGCGAGCTCTCCGGAGGTCAGCGGCAACGAGTACTCGTCGCCCGCGCGCTCGCGCTCCGCCCGAATCTGCTGCTGCTGGACGAGCCGTTCACCGGCCTCGACGTACCGACGCAGGAGATCCTCACCCGCCTGTTCCGCACGCTGACCAGCGAAGGCACCGCCATCCTGATGACCACGCACGACCTCCCAGCCGCGGCCGACACCTGCACCCGGCTCTGTCTGCTGAACGAGACCGTGGTCGCTGACGGACCACCCGAAGACCTGCGGGACCCAGCCATCTGGCTGCGAGCCTTCGGTGTCGCGCGTTCCGAGCAACTGCTGCACACGCTCGGGGTGACCCGATGATCGAGTTCTTCACCGAGCCGTGGCAGCACGTGTTCATGCAGCGCGCGTTCCTCGTCGTGCTGATGTCCGGCGTCGTCTGCGGCGTGATCGGCAGCCATGTCGCGCTGCGCGGGATGGCGTTCATCGGCGACGCGGTGGCGCACGCGGTCTTCCCCGGCATCGCGATCGCGTTCGTGCTGCACACCAGCCTGGTGGCCGGCGGAATCGTTGCCGGGCTGATCACCGCACTGTCCATCGCGGTCGTCTCGCAGAACCGCCGGCTCAAGGAGGACACCGTGATCGGCGTGTTCTTCGCGGCGGCGTTCGGCCTCGGCATCGTGGTGATGAGCACCGCACCGGGGTACGGCGGATCGCTGGAGTCGTTCCTGTTCGGTTCGGTGCTCGGGATCGGCAACCGCGATGTCGTCACGGTCGCGATCGCGGGTGCCGTGCTGTTGCTGATCAGCGGAGCACTGCACAAGGAGTTCGTCACCGTCGGGCTGGATCGCGAGACCGCGCGCTCGGTCGGGCTGCCGATCTTCTGGCTGGATATGGCGCTCTACGCGATGGTGACGATCGCGATCGTCATCTCGATCCAGGCGGTCGGCAACATCCTGGTGCTCGCGCTGCTGATCACGCCGGCCGCCTGCGCCCGGCTGCTGACCGACCGGATCGGCCGGATGATGCTGATCGCTCCCCTGATCGGCGCCTTCTCCGGGCTGGCCGGCCTCTATCTCTCCTATGCGTTCAACCTCGCCGCCGGCGGGTTGATCGTGCTGACGGCGACCGCCGTCTTCATCGCCTGCTGGGTGTTCGCGCCCCGGCACGGCCTGCTGAGCCACCGTCGCAGCTCCGCTGCGGCGGCTGTTGTCCCCGCCTGAGTGTGAAAGGAAAGTCATGCGCAAACTCCACCGCGTGGCGCTGCCTGCCGTGGCAGTGCTCGCGTTGTCCGGCCTCGCCCTGCCGGCCGATGCCGCACCGAGGATCGTGCTCGACCAAGGCCACGTCGACGTGATCGGCATCGCCTTCGAGGACGGCGCCTTCGACGTGCACGTCCACGACGAGGCGAACGCCATCGAGTACTCCCCCTCGCAGGTCCAGCTGGTCGCCAAGCCCGGCTCCGAGATCGCCGTACCCGACGACCCGCAGTACAGGTTCCTCGGTACTGCGGGCGCCCGCGCCTGGGTGCTGCCCCAGGTACAGGACCCCGAGCTGCTCTGGCCCGGGATCGGCGCCGAGGAGATCGAGGCCGGCGTGTTCACCAACGACGCGCTGAAGGTCGACATCGTCGGGGTCAGCGGCCCGGCCGACCTGAGCATCTTCACCACCGACGCGTTCGGTGCGCCGACCGTGCTCGCCGACAGCGGCAACGGACTGCCCGACCGGATCAACACCTCTGCTGGCGGTCACCTGCACGCCAACTGGGCGTTCGAGGCGGCCGGTACGTACCAGGTGAAGGTCCGGGTCAGCGGAACGCTTGCTGCCACCGGCAAGCAGGTCACCTCAGCCGTCGCCACCTACTGCTTCAAGGTCAACCAGTGAAGGCCCGGGTGCTCGCCGGCGCCGCCACGGCCGCCGTGTTCACGCTGCTGCAGGTACTGCCGGCCCACGCTCTCACGACCGTCTCCCAGGGGCACGTCGACGCAGTGGACGTCGACTGGACCGGCTCCGCTCTCACCCTCGACCTCCGCGACGGCACGGTGACCCCGAACGTCGACCGCGACCCGGCGGACGTAGTACTGAATGCTGTGTCGGCCAGTAGGACCACTGTGCCTTCGGGGTCGGCGTACTCGTTCCTCGGTACGCCGGGCTCCGCGGTGTGGATCCTGCCGCAGACCCAGGTGAGCAACATCGTCTGGCCGGGCTTCAACACCGAGGGTGTACCCAGCGGCGCGCTGCAGGGCAACAGCGTCAGCGTCAAGCTGGTCTCCGTCACCGGGCCGGCCCAGGTGAGCCTCTACACCACCAGCTCACTCGGCACTCCGACCATCTGGTTCGACAGCGGTAACGGCTTGCCGGACACCCGGGCGATCGCCATCAACACCCACGCCCACGCCAACTGGGCCTTCGAAGCCGCAGGCACCTACACCCTCACCTTCGAAGCCACCGGTACTACGGCCGCAGGCGCCGCGGTAACCACCGGCCAGAAGACCTACACCTTCACCGTCCAGCCCTAACCAAACCCTCTCAGGGGTTAGCCCCTCCAGGGGTGGGTTGCCCCGCGAGCTTCCAGCTGGGCAACCCACACTCTCGGTGGCCACGGACGCCCGCGCACGCACGACCCTGCTCCGACGGCCCAACACGCCGGGGGAAGCGCTTGCTGGCCGAGATGGGTATGCGCGGGCGTCCGGACCCTGCCGGCTTTGGGCCCCAGGGGTCTCATAGCCAACCCGTCGGCGTGACGTCCAGAGTGATGTACGAGGTGCCCTGGCCGGCGCACGGCGCCGTGCCCAAGGTCGATCTGTCCTCGCCGGTTGAGGAGGGAAATGTCCCGGATCGGGGGCAAAATCCTCCGCGGGTCCGGCCAGCACGTCGACCCGGCCAGCGCGCTGATCCGGTCCGCGCTGCGCCTCGTCGGACTCGGCCGCCGCTCCCATGTCCCTTGACGAAGTGATGCTCCACCGGGCTAACCGGCTCGGGGGGCAATGCCTGGAGGCACTGGACGACCTGCGGGTGCACGCAGTACGTCGTAGGGTCGGGATATGAGGATTGTCTCGCTGTTGCCCTCGGCTACCGAGATTTGCTTTGCTCTCGGTGCAGGCGATGACGTCCTCGGGGTGACCTTCGAGTGCGACTACCCCGCTGAGGCAAAACAGCGGCGGATCGTCTCCACCAGCAACCTCCCCGAAGGACTCACCCCGGCTCAGATCGACGCCACTGTGCGCGAGCGAGTGGCTGCAGGCGAGGACCTCTACAAGCTAGACCGGGACGCGCTCCGCGACCTCTCCCCCGAACTCGTCATCACGCAGGACCTCTGTGCCGTTTGCGCGATCGACGTGGACGACGTCGAGGAAGCCCTGTCGTACCTCGGTTGCGAGGCGGACGTCCTGGCGACCGACCCGCACGACCTCGACGAGGTGTTCGACTCGATCGAGCTGATCGGCGACGCCATCGGCCGCCCGGCCGGCCGGTTCGTCGAGGATCTGCGCAAGCGGCTGGCGAAGGTCCGGATCCAGGGCAGCATCCGGGTGATGCTGCTGGAGTGGACCGATCCGCCGTTCGCTCCCGGCCACTGGATCCCCGAGATGGTCGAGCACGCCGGTGGCGTGAGCGTTCTCGGCACGACCGGCGTCCGCTCGGTACGGACCACCTGGCCGGCGATCGAGGCGGCCCGCCCCGAGGTGATCGTGTCGGCGCCCTGCGGGTTCGACCTCGACGGCGCCACCGAGCTGACGCAGGACCTGCTCGACGACGGCAGGCTGCCCCGCGCAGTACCGGTCTGGGCGGTCGACGCGAACGGGTGTTTCGCCAGGCCTGGTCCGCGGCTCGTCGACGGCGTGGAGGCGCTCGCCGGACTGCTGCACGACGGCCCGGTAGACCCCTCGGTGGCCCGCCGCCTCCGCTAGGGTCCCGCCCAATCCGGTGACAAGCCCACATCTGGTGGGCTTGAACACCAAACGGTGGGCTTGAACACGGCAGACCATGTTCAAGGTCGCCAGATGGTGTCCAAGCCCACCAGAAGTGGGCTTGTCACCGGGTGGTGTTCGAGGACAGGGGATCGAGAACCAACTGCTGATCTCACCAGGCAGGGACTACTGGAATATCCTGCTGGCGCTGGAGAAACTCGACTGCCTGACCGGCGTCGTCGACCGAGTGCCACCGTTCGTACTGTCCGACTACGGCCGGTCCGTTTACTGACTGAGCTTGGTCCACACCTGACGCAAAGCCCGGGCAGCGTCGCCTTCGAGGCCGGCGGCGTCCAGCGTCTCGCCGAGCTCGTCGAACTCGGGTCCCCACCGCCACGCCACCCTCCGCAAGCTCTCCGGCAACCCGGGATCCTTGAGCGACCCAGCATCCGGGCGAACCTGCTGAGCCGTCAGCGCATCAGTCACGCCATGCTTCTCAGCCAACTCGAAAGCCAGTACTGCGAGCGCCGCCTTGCCCTTGTTGTAAAGGGCATAAGCCGACTTGGCCGCACTGGCAGCACCGACCTGGTCTCCCACGACCATCGGTGTCGCCGCCGTCCCCGCCCACAGGTCCGCGGCCTGCTGAGCGGCTGACCCCGACAACATCACGTGCGTCGGACTCGGTCCACCGGCCGGCGGCGGGCCGACCACGCCAGCGTCGACGAACGTTGCATCGGGCAACGCTTCCTGGGCCTCCAGCAACGACTTCGGCGACAGCGGGTTCGCCTCAATGTAGATCCCGGCGAACCCCGCCGACCCGACCTGCCGCGCGATGTCGATCGCGCCTTGCGGTGCACACGAGCAGAGCACGGCATCGGCTTTAGCGACCGCCTCGGCGAACGCCGTACCGATCAGTCCGGCGGCCTCCGCCCGATCGACGGAAGCCTGGCTGCGCCCCTCCGGCACCCAGTGAACTTCGTGGCCTGCAGCAACCAATTGGGTGGCGAGCTGTGCACCCATCGCACCAGGGTGGAAGACAGCGATGCGCATCAGAACATCTCCTTCGAGGATCAGTTCTGACCAAGATAAGCCAGTACCGCGAGCACCCGCCGGTGATCCTCGGCGTTCGAGATCAGGCCGAGCTTGGCCATGATGCTGCCCACGTGGGTCTCGACCGTGCGCTCGTTGAGCCAGAGGCGGCGGCCGATGCCGACGTTGGTACAGCCCTCGGCCATCAACCCGAGCACCTCCTTCTCCCGTGGCGTCAACGCGGCCAGCCGGTCCGGTCGCCCGAGCAACCGGCTGACCACCTCCGGGTCCAGCGCGGAACCGCCGGCGGCGACCCTGGTCAACGCGTCCAGGAACTGGTCCACATCCAGCACCCTGTCCTTCAGCAGGTACCCGAACCCGCCGGAGCTGACGAGCTCGACCGAGTGCCGCGTCTCCACGTGCTGGGAGAGCAGCACGATCCCCATCCGCGGGTAGCTGGTCCGGAGCTTCCGCGCCGCCCGGGCACCGTCATCGGTGAGGTCAGGCGGCATCCGGATGTCGATCACGGCCAGATCGGGCTCAGTCTGGGCCACCACCGTCAGCAGGCTGTCCGCGTCACCAGCCCGGCCGACCACCTCATGCCCGGCATCGTCCAGCAACCGCGCGAGCCCCTCGCGGAACAGCGCCGAGTCCTCGCCGATCACGATCCGCACGGCAGCACCGCCTCGATCGTCGTACCGCGCCCGGCCGGGCTGTTCATCGACAACGAGCCACCGACCGCCGCGACCCGATCCACCAGGCCGCTCAGTCCCGAGCCGGGTCTCGGCGTCGCGCCACCGCAGCCGTCGTCCTCGACCCGGATCCTGACATCGCCGGCGGACTGGGCCACCCGCACCGCGATCGACGTCGCTCGCGAGTACTTCGCCGCGTTAGTGACCGCCTCCGCCGCGACGAAGTACGCCGTCGTCGCCAGCTCGTCCGGCAGGTCGCCCGGCCCGATGTGCAACTGGACCGGGATCGGCAGGGTCTGGGTGATCGCCGTGAGCGCGGCGTGCAGCCCGTCGTCGAGGCTGGTCGGCCGCAGGCCGTGGGCGATCTGCCGGAGCTCGGCGATCGCGGTGGCCAACTCGGCTACGCCCTGGTCGAGGAGCCCGTTGACATCGACCGTGCCGTCGTCGAGGTGCCGTTGCGCCAGCCGCATCGCCATCCCCAGCGACACGAGCCGTTGCTGAGCACCGTCGTGCAGATCCCGCTCCAGCCGCCGCCGTTCCTGATCGCCGGCTTGGACCAGCCGCGTGCGACTGGCCTCGACCTCGCGCAGCGCACCGGCCAACTCGGCCCGCAACCGGCTCACCTCGACCAGACTCGCTGCGCTGGCCGCGACCGCCTTCAGTACGGCCGGTCCGCTGGCGCCGGCAAGCAACCCGATCTGTACTCCGCCGAGCATCACCGGGACACCGCTGTTGGTCGCAACCGGCCTGCCTTTGGCATCGATGAAGCCCGAGGCGCCGGGCACCAGCAGGCCGACGCGGAGCGCGGGATCACGCAGTGCCGTCTGCAGAGACTTTTCCAGCTCCTCCGGCTGGGCCTGCTCGGTGTGGATGCGCCGCTGGAGATCCTCGATCGCCAGCAAGGCGGCCCGGCGAGGTGGATAAAGCCGCCGGTCGACCGCCCGCCGCAGTCGGGTCCGTAGTGGAGCCAGCACCAGGGCACACACGGCAGTGGCGGCTGCGGCTGCCGTTGCGGATCCCTTGCCCAGGAACAAACCAAGGGTCAGGGCGGTCACGGCGTACGTGCCGAGGAGGACGACCATGACGATCGCGTAGGTGACCGTGTCCGCGATCACCCGGTCCACGTCGTACAGGTCGTGGCGGAGCATGGCGATGGCTACCGAGGCGGGAAGCGCTATCAGGGTGGCGATACCGAACGCTGTCGACACCTGGCCTGTCTCGCCCGTGACCAGGATTTCGGTGAGGCAGACGAACGGGTAGACCACGGCGGCCAAGCCGGCCAGCGACAGCCACTTCAATTGGGCCCGCACCCGGCCGGTCGAGCGCCGGAAGCGGACGAAGAGCGAGATGCCCGCCGCCAGGATGAGCAAGATCATCAGCCAGAAAGCCGTCTCGCTGAGCACGCGAAGCGCGAGCGGCGGTTCGCCGTACGGTCTGGGGAGATCCTGGAGCGGTTCGGGGAACGGGATCGTCGCGACGGCTCCGAAGCCTTGCTGAGCGAACCCGAGCACCACCAGGAGGATGCGGACCGGCAGCCAGCGCCTGCTCGGCACCTGGCCGTCCGGGAAGTGGAGCAGGACCAGCGCGACCGCGATGGCTAGCCACCAGCCGCTCTCGTCGAGGAAGGCCACCACACGACTGTCGAGCGGCAGCTTGCCCGGATCGGCGACCACCACGGCGTAGTACACGTCGCGGGCCGCCAGGAACATCGTGACTGCACCGACCCAGGTGAAGAGCAGACCGACCAGGTTGACCTTCCGGCTGATGATCAGGCCGAGCAGGGCGATCGCAGTACCGACACTGCCCAGGGCAACGAAGTTCCGCACGGTGTGCTGCCCCACCGAGTAGGTCAGCAGCAGCCAGCCGCTGCCCGCCAGCATCGCCAGAACGAGCAGGCAGGTGCCGAGCGTCGCCCATCGCGGCCACCGCATGACGTCAGAGTAAGTCCGAACCTGCCTCGGCGGCTCCGAGTCAGCACGGAGATCCATCTCCGCGCCCGCTCCGATGTGCCGGCCGGGTGCTCGGCGGTTCCCTGAGGAGATCAGACCGTTTCGCTCAGGAGGAACCTGACATGTCCACCGAAACCTTGGTCCGCACCGACTCAGCCACCCGGCGGCGAGTCGGCTTCGTCGCACTCGCCCTGGCACTGACCGCACTGGCCGCACTGGCCGGCGGATTGCTGTGGCCCGAGCCGTCCGGCGGCGGCGAGACCTACTCCTACGCCGACATCCAGCCGCACCGCGCACTGTGGTGGGGACTGCTGGTCGCGCTCGCCGCGAACCTGATCATCAACGTGCCGGCGCAGGCGCTGCTCACCGTCCTGCTCGTCCGCGCCCGCGGCGCCGCCTGGGCAACTGTCGGCGGCATCATCATGTGGATCGGCACCGCCCTGTACGCCGTCGGCGGGGCGGGCTGGGCCGCGGCCTACTACTTCGCCACGGCCCCCGGCGTGGATCCGTCGGTGATCGAACGGGTCAACGACGACTCGGCGCACATCTTCGGGGTACTACTCCCCGGCGCGCTACTCGTTGCCGTGGGCACCGTTATCCAGGCGGTCGGGCTGTGGCGTTCCCGCGCCGTACCGCGCTGGATCCCGGTGCTGTGGCTGACGCTCGTGGCAACGTTCGTCGTACCCGGCAACGGGGTCGCCGGGCTGATCACCTCGGTACCGATCGCCGCGGCCAGCCTCGGTACGGCGTACTACGCCTGGCGCCGGCTGTCGTTCAGGTCTTGAGTCCTAGGCGCGGCCCTCGAAGAGCTTGGTCACCGAGCCGTCCTCGAAGACCTCGCGGATGGCTTGGCTGATCAGCGGTGCGATGGTCAGCACGGTCAGCTTGTCGAACTCGCTTTCCTTGGCGATCGGCAGCGTGTTGGTGACGATCACCTCGCTCGCCTGGCAGTTCTTCAGCCGGTCGACGGCCGGGCCGGACAGGATCGCGTGCGTCGCGGCGATCACCACACCGGCGGCGCCGTCGGCCATCAACGCGTCGGCGGCCTTGCAGATCGTGCCGCCGGTGTCGATCATGTCGTCGACCAGGATGCAGACCCGGCCCTTGACCTCACCGACGACGCGGTTTGCGACCGTCTCGTTCGGCCGCTCGATGTCGCGGGTCTTGTGGATGAAGGCCAGCGGCGCGTTGTTCAGCCGGGCCGACCACTGCTCGGCCACCTTGATCCGGCCGGCGTCCGGCGAGACGACGGCCAGCTGCTGGTCGCCGTACTTGTCGCGGACGTAGTCGGTCAGGATCGGCAGCGCCATCAGGTGGTCCACCGGGCCGTCGAAGAAGCCCTGGATCTGCGAGGTGTGCAGGTCGACGCAGATCAGCCGGTTCGCGCCGGCTGTCTTGAACAGGTCGGCCATCAGCCGGGCCGAGATCGGCTCCCGGCCGCGGTGCTTCTTGTCTTGCCGGGCATAGCCGTAGAACGGCAGCACCACGGTGATCCGCTTGGCCGACGCCCGCTTCAGCGCGTCGACCATGATCAGCTGCTCCATGATCCACTCGTTGATCGGCCGGGTGTGGCTCTGGATCACGAACGCGTCGCTGCCCCGGACCGACTCCTCGAACCGGACGTAGATCTCGCCGTTGGCGAAGTCGTACGCCGACGTCGGCACCAGCCCGGCGCCCAGCTCCTCCGCGACCTGCTCCGCGAGGGCCGGGTGGGCCCGTCCGGAGAACACCATCAGGTTCTTCTCGGTGGTCCGCTTCATCCCACTCATGGCCGCGCCTCCCGTTGTGCTTCCTCGCCAGTGTCACCCGGCGAGGCACTCTGCGCAGCCTCTGAAGCGGCGAGCGCTTCCTCGGCTGCCTTCGCGGTCTTCGTACCGGCCCGCTTGCGCGCGACCCAGCCCTTGATGTTGCGCTGGCGGCCTCGCGCGACCGCGATCTCACCAGCGCCGACCGGAGCGTCGATCGCGCTGCCAGCCGCGATATAGGCGCCGTCGGCAATGTTCGCCGGAGCGACCAGTACCGAGTTGCTGCCGACGAAGGAGTACTTGCCGATCGTGCTGTGGTGCTTGTTGACCCCGTCGTAGTTGGCGAAGATCGTGCCGGCGCCGATGTTCGCGCCCTCGCCGATCGTCGCGTCCCCGGCGTAGGTGAGGTGCGGGACCTTCGCGCCGTCCGCGATCGCCGCATTCTTGGTCTCCACGAAGGTGCCGATCTTGCCCTTGACGCCCAGCGTCGTACCGGGCCTGAGGTAGGCGAACGGGCCGACCGTCGCCTGCGCGCCGATGACCGCGCCGGAGCCATGGCAGCGGATGATCGTCGCGCCCTCGCCGACCTCGATGTCGGTCAGCGTGGTGTCCGGGCCGATCGTGGCGCCGGTGGCGACCTTGGTGGCGCCGTGCAACTGCGTGTTCGGCAGCAGCGTGACGTCGCGGTCGAGGGTGACGGTGGAGTCGACCCAGGTGGTGTTCGGGTCGACCACGGTGACGCCGGCCCGCATCAGGCCGTCGAGGGTCCGGCGGTTGAGCTCGGCGCGCAGGGTGGCCAGCTGGACCCGGTCGTTCACGCCCTCGGTCTGCATCGCGTCCTCGGTGACATACGCGCCGACCCGCTTGCCGTCACTTTTGGCGATCGCGAGCACGTCGGTGAGGTACAGCTCGCCCTGGGCGTTGTCGGTGGTGATCCGGGTCAGGCCGTCGCGCAGGGTGGCCGCGTCGAAGGCGTAGATCCCGGCGTTGATCTCGTCGATCTGCCGCTGCGCGGGCGTCGCGTCCTTGTGCTCGACGATGCCCGCCACGGTCCCGCCGTCGCCGGGGATGATCCGGCCGTAGCCGGTCGGGTCCGGCACCCGGGCGGTCAGCACGGTGACCGCGTTACCGCTCCGCTCATGCTCCGCGACGAGCTCCTTGAGCGTCTCCGCCGCGAGCAACGGGACGTCACCGGACGTGACGATGACCGCCCCGTCGAAGCCCGCCGGTACTGCGGTCAGGCCCGAGCGGACCGCGTCGCCGGTACCCAACTGCTGCTCCTGGACGGCGGTACGGACGCCTGGGTCGATCTCGGCCAGGTGGGCCTCGACCAGCTCCCGGCCGGTACCGACCACGACGACGAGATGCTCCGGCGCGAGCGCCCGGGCGGTGACCACGGCGTGCCCGACGAGGCTGCGCCCGCCGATCTCGTGCAGCACCTTGGGGGTGGCGGATTTCATCCGGGTCCCCTGCCCGGCGGCCATGATGATGACGGAGGCAGGACGGTGGGAAGTCACGCGGTGGTCTCCTCGAGTTCCCGGCGAGTTCGGCTGGAACAACTGTCAAGGACACTCGAAACGGTGCCCGCACAAGCCTACTGGCTCAACCCGCCGACCTTCGCACGGACTCCACCAGCCGCGCCTGGGTGAAGCCGGTGTACTCCTGCATCAGACGGTCCCTGGCAGCGTCGTTGTAGCCGCGCCGGGCGACTTGGCGGTAGTACTCAGTGACCGGTCTCACTCCGACCTTGGCGATCAACTGCTCCACCGCGAGCCAGCTGATGCTGTCGCTGGCGCTGTTGGGGAACTCGTCGTCGGCGGGGAGCCTGGTGAGCTGCTGCTTGCTGATCTCGGCCCGCAGCTTGGCTCGCTGGGCCGCGGTGAGCAGCTGGTTCCCGGCGTACTGCGCCATGCCCTCAGCCAGCCATCCAGGCGCGCCGTCGCCGAGTCTCACCGGCAGGAGGTGCATCAGCGCGTGGGTCAGCTGGGCCGGGCTCAGCCTGGTCTGCCTGACCACCACCCAGCCGCCCGCAGGCTGGATCGAGCCGATTTTTGGACTCATCATGGCCCTGATTTGGGCCGGCTCGGCACCGGGCTGGGTCGGTGGGATCTCGGTCAGGACCTGCGGCTCGCGCAGCGCAACGACGTACGGGACTGTCTGTAGCTGTCCGGGCCAGATCTTGCGAACCCGCCTTGCCGATACGACCGTCTCGTCCGCGAGACTCTTGGCTCTGGCGAGCTGCCCCTGGTTGACGATCACCACGACGTTGGCTCTTCGCAGTACGGCGATGGGGCCGAAATCCCAGGGCTGGCGGTTGGAGCCGATCGCTTTGTCGAGATACCGGTCGGACACCATCGCGAGGCGGCCTTGCCGGAAGGTATAGGTATAGCCGACGTCGGTGGCGGCTTGTCCGAGGCGGCTGCCGTGCAGGACGTAGCGCATGCTGACGCGGAAGGTCTTGGTCTGCGCGCTGTAGCTCTCCCACGGCTCGGCCCGGCGATAGGTCACGCTCATGCCGACCGCCTTGAGGTTGCGGAACAGCTGCGCCTGCTTCGGCCTCAGCGCTGGCGCAACTTCTTGCAAGAACAACCCAAGATTATTGGTTCGCACCGCAACCCCACGCCTCGCCAGACTCGCATCAACCGCCGCCGCCAACCGTGGATCCACATCCCCGGTCCGGCTTGGCCGCATGGTCTGGAGCGTGACACCCCGCGTCGCCTCGCTGGTCAACCGCACAGTGCTCGCAGCCGGCGTAACCGCCAACCACATCGCGCTCCCCACCACCAACGCCGCCACCACCGGCGTCAACACCCCTCGCCACCCACGCACCCCCACATCGTCACGCACGCCCCTCCCCCACACCAACTTCGCGGCAGTCCTGTCCCGACCGACAGGACATAGTCCGCAATTCCCGTCCCACGGCACATCACCTGAGCGTGCGAGTCCGCGCGCTCACCGACTATGTCCTGTCGGTCGGGACACCGACCGCCTATTCGATGTACCCGGTCGCAGGGTCGACCTGAGCGAGGAAGCTCCGGATCGACTCCTCGAAGTCGCTCGTGCTCAGAACCGAGCCGTCCGAGGACCTCGAACTGAACCCATAGCCCGGGTTGGGGCCGGACAACCAGGTGAAGTCGTACTGCCCGGGGAGGTCCGGACTGACCTGTACTTCGAAGACCTGCCCATCAACCTCGATACGAATCGGAGCCTCAGTTGCCACTACCACCGACCTCCCTCTATCCGGCCCTGGGGAGGATTTTCACCAACCCCGAGGAGGATCTTCGCCCGCTAAGGGGGCAACTACCTCCCCAACCGCCTGACCGACGCGCGGATCGCGGAAGATGAGTGCGCACTGATCGAGGCGGGAGTGGACTTGGATGACGAAACCTGACTGGGGCGGCTTCTATCTCGTCCAGCACGGCCTGAAGCGCCAGACCGATGACGACGTACGCACCGCCGAAGCAGCCTTGGGCGTGCAGCTGCCCAACGGGTATCGCGAACTCATGACCACGCTGGGCGACGGCGAGATCAGCGGCATCCTCCGGGTGTTCTCACCGGCCAAGCTCGAAGCTGAGCAGGAACTCTTCCGCGAGTTGACCCAGGACGTGTGGTTCTTCAACGAACCAGACGAAACCCTCACCAAGGACTACGCCCTGGAGTCGATCGCGATCGCGGACTCCATCGATGGGGACCAGGTCATCTTCCATCCAGGCACCGGCCGGCTGCACGTGCTGCCCCGGCACGACGAGCACACGTACTCCGTCGGCACCGACCTCTGGGACGTCGTCGCGTGGTTCCAGGAGTCCGGGGTTCTGACCCGCCCTCACCCCTTCCGGTACTTCGAATCCTTCGCCGGACCGACCGAAGCAACCAACGGCCAGGGACGCCGTGGCGGCTTCAGCCAGTTGGCTGAGGCGATCAGCTCCCTTGGCCTGCACGACGCCGTGGAAACCGGCGACGACGAGTGCACCTTCTTCGTGAAGGCGATCGGCGGATACCTCAGCCTCCAGGACCCGCAGGCGTCGAACGTCTACGCCCACTTCCGCTACCAGCCAGACCGTGCAGCCGACCTCCGCGAACGAATCCGCCAGACAGCCATCACCACCGGCGTGACATTCGGCGCCCCCTGGTCGATGTCTACCTGAGCATGCGGCCCGGAATCGGGCGAGCGCAACGCAGTACGGCGGCCGCCTTCTCCTGCGAGAATTCCGGTATGTCGACTGAGTACGGAGAGCCTCTCGCCCAGGTCCTCGGCGACGGGTTTCGCGTCCCGCCGCTGCTGCCGGGCTGGACCGCCCTCGAGGGCGTAGTACTGGTGAAATGCCTGGACAGCGAAGGCCACCCCAGCTGGGCCTTCCGCGAAACCGAGGGCATGAACGTGGAGGAGGTCATCGGCATCCTCACCGTCCAACTGGACATGCTCCGAGAACGAGCCCTCGACTCCTTCCGCGACATCGACGACTGACCAGAGCATGACGAAACCCTCAGGTCAGAGGTGCTCTGACCTGAGGGTTCGGGTTGCTCCCCCGCCTGGTTTCGATCCAGATCTTCGAGATTCAAAGTCTCGCGGGCTGCCGATTACCCCACGGGGGATCGCGGTGTACGCCGGAACAGTTTGCCATGAGGGGGCAAGTGGCTTGCGAGGGGTTCCTTACCTACGGGGCCGTAGGTTACGGTTGCGTAGGTAAGCCGTCCTCCACCCCGAGGGAACATCATGACTCCAGTTGCGGCACCGGAGGTGCCCACCCGCGCCCAGCAGGCCGGCGAGTTCGACGTCGAGACCGGAACGCGTGGGAGTGAGCGGAAGGGTCTGTGGGAACAGGTCGCGCTGGCTCTGTTCATCGGGATTCCCTTCCTCGCGGTGCTCGCGGCCGTGCCGATCGCCTGGGGCGGCTTCCTCGGCTGGCGTGACATCGTGATCGCTATCGTCTTCTACACGGTCAGCGGGCACGGCATCTCGATCGGCTTCCACCGCTACTTCACGCACAAGTCGTTCAAGCCGAACCGGCCGCTCAAGTACGCCCTGGCGATCGCCGGTTCGCTCGCGATCGAGGGGCCGGTGGTCCGCTGGGTGGCCGACCACCGCAAGCACCACAAGTTCTCCGACCGCGAGGGCGACCCGCACAGCCCGTGGAAGTACGGCACCAGCCTCGGCGCCCTGACCAAGGGGTTCCTGCACGCGCATATCGGCTGGCTGTTCGACACCGAGCAGACCCCGCAGCGGCAGTACGCGCCGGATCTGCTGAAGGACCGCGACATCGTCAAGGTGTCCCGGATGTTCCCGTTCCTCGTGCTCGCGTCCCTGTTCGCGCCGGCCGTCATCGGCGGCCTGTGGTCCTGGTCGATCGAGGGCGCGCTGACCGCCTTCTTCTGGGCCAGCCTGGTCCGGATCGCGCTGCTGCACCACGTCACCTGGTCGATCAACTCGATCTGCCACACGATCGGCGCGCGGCCGTTCAAGAGCCGGGACAAGTCAGGCAACGTCTGGTGGCTGGCGATCCTCAGCCAGGGCGAGTCGTGGCACAACCTGCACCACTCCGACCCGACCTGCGCGCGGCACGGAGTACTGAAGGGCCAGCTCGACACGTCGGCCCGGTGCCTGTGGTTCTTCGAGAAAATGGGCTGGGTCAGCGACGTCCGCTGGCCGGTCAAGGAACGCCTCGAAGCGCGGCGGGTGACCGCCGCCGACCGAGCGGCAGCCTGAGCGGGCCGTAAATCTCCCACTCCGTAACCCCGAACTACGGCATGATGTTGACGTGATCTCGAAGTGACCGATCCCAAGCCGCGCCGCAGCACCCGGGTCCGGATGACCAGTGCCGAGCGACGCGAGCAGCTCATCGTCATCGCCCGCGGCCTGTTCGCCGAGAAGGGCTACGAGGGCACCTCCGTCGAGGAGATCGCGGCTCGCGCCGAGGTCTCCAAGCCCGTCGTGTACGAACACTTCGGCGGCAAAGAGGGCCTGTACGCCGTGGTCGTGGACCGCGAGGTCCGCAGTCTGCTCGACACCGTCACGGTGAGCCTGACGGCCGGCCGCGCCCATGAGCTGGTCGAGCAGGCCGCGCTCGCGCTGCTGGACTACATCGAGAACTCCTCCGACGGCTTCCGGATCCTGGTCCGCGACTCCCCGGTCGGCTCGTCCACCGGCTCGTTCATCTCGATCCTGAGCGACGTCGGCACCCGGGTCGAACACATCCTGGCCGAGGAGTTCAAGCGTCGCGGCCTGGATCCGAAGTTCGCCCCGATGTACGCGCAGATGCTGGTCGGCATGGTCGCGCTGACCGGCCAGTGGTGGCTCGACGTCCGCCGGCCCAAGAAGCCCGACGTCGCCGCCCACCTGGTCAACCTGGCCTGGAACGGCCTGTCCGGCCTCGAGGCGAAGCCGACCCTCTCCACCCGCCCGCACAAGTAACCCCCAGCACGCCGTACGCGGCTGCGGCCGCCGGTGGATGAGACCCCAGTAGGACGCCGACATCCGCCCCCAGCATGACCAATCCGGCCGGAATACGCCGTAATCTGGCCCGCATGACGGGGACCATAGCCGGCATCCTGGCGCCCCGGCGACAGATCAGCCCACGCAACAAGGCGTTCGATCTGTTGTTCGCGGGCGGGCTGACGCTGTTCGTCGGGCTGCTCGGACTCGCTCAGGCCGGTGCCGGGGGCGTCCTCGGCCTCGCCATGCTGGCGCCGCTGGTCTGGCGCCGCAGCCATCCCGAGGCGGTCTTCTTCACCGTCTCCGGCGCCGCCGTCCTGCAGTGGCTGGGCGGCGTCAACCTGATGCCCGGAAACGTCGGCCTGCTCGTCGCCCTTTATGCGATCTCCGTGTACGGCGAGGTCAGGTACAGCCGGATCGCGCTCGGCGTCGGCGGCCTCGGCGTCCTGATGGCGACCTCGCGGTACTACAGCGGCTCCGACTGGCGTCAGCAGATCACCATGATGGTCGCGCTCGGCGCGATGGTCTTCGGCGTCTGGGCCTTCGGCGAGCGCCGCCGGACCAAAGGCCTGTACGTCGCACAACTGGAGGAGCGCGCCGCCCAGCTCGAGCGGGACCGCGATCGGGAGGCCAAGCTCGCCGTCTCCAACGAGCGGACCCGGATCGCCCGGGAGATCCACGACGTCGTCGCGCACGGCCTGTCCATCATGATCGTCCAGGCGGACGGCGGCCTGTACGCCGCGGACGCGTCGCCGGAGCAGGCGAAGAAGGCGCTGGCCACCATCGGCGACACCGGCCGCGCCTCGCTGAACGAGATGCGCAAGATGCTCGGCATCCTCAAGCAGGACGCCCAGCCGGAGCTCGATCCGAACCAGCCGCGCCCGCAACCCGGCGTCTCGTCGCTGCCCGAGCTGATCGAGAACGTGCGCCAGGCGGGGCTCACCGTGGACTACGAGGTGACCGGCACCCCGCGCGATCTGCCCGCGCTGCTGGGACTGACGGCGTACCGGATCGTGCAGGAGGGGCTGACCAACACGCTGAAACACGCCGGGCCGGGCGCGCGGACCTCCGTCCATCTCGACTTCGGCCGCGAGATGCTGACCGTGGTGGTCACCGACGACGGACGCGGTGGCGGTGTCGCTCCGAGCAACGACCCGGGGCACGGTCTGGTCGGGATGCGGCAACGCGCGTCCATCTCCGGCGGTACGGTGAACGCCGGACCGAAGGCGGGCGGTGGTTACGAGGTGATCGCCAAGCTGCCGTACAACCTGCCAGCTGGAGGAGTTTCTCAGTGACCGACGACGACAACGTGATCCGGGTGTTCCTGGTCGACGACCAGGAGCTGGTACGGGCGGGATTCACCATGCTGGTGGACTCCCAGCCGGACATGCGGGTGGTCGGCCAGGCCGGTGACGGCGGCGAAGCGCTGGAGAAACTCCAGGTGACCGGCAGCGACGTCGTCCTGATGGACGTCCGGATGCCGCGACTGGACGGCGTCGAGGCGACCCGGCAGCTCCAGTCGTTGCCGGAGGCCCCCAGAGTGATCGTGCTGACGACGTTCGATCTGGACGAGTACGCGTTCGCCGCGATCAAGGCCGGCGCGGCCGGCTTCCTGCTCAAGAACACGCCACCGGCCGACCTGCTCTCGGCGATCCGCCAGGTGCACTCCGGTGACGCCGTCGTCTCCCCCAGTACGACGCGCCGGCTGCTCGAGCACTTCGCCGGTTCGCTGCCGGACGGGGAGCACGAGCGTCCCGACCTGGGCGACCTGACCGCCCGCGAACGCGAGGTCCTGGTCGAGGTCGCGCGCGGCCTGTCGAACACCGAGATCGCCCAGCTCTTCACGTTGTCCGAGGCAACGGTCAAGACCCACATCGGCCGCATCCTGGCCAAGACCGGCCTCCGCGACCGCGTCGCCCTGGTGGTCCTCGGCTACGAAACCGGCATCGTCAAACCCAGCAACTGAGTCGTCGGACCCAGGTACGACTCAGGTCGTACGTACAGTCCATTCCCTGGTCCGACTCTTCTGGGGTTGCTGATCACTAGTTTTCGGAGTGTGGGTGAGAACGTCTCGCCCCAGGCACTTCGAGGAGAACGATGAGCATCCAGACCGGCGACCAACCTGTCGGGCAACTGCCGCTCGGCCGTTTGCCGCAGGACACCGCCGACCGTACCGCGATCCGCGCGCACGAACTCCGCAAGGTGTACGGCCACGGCGATACCGCGGTCGCCGCGCTCGACGGGGTCTCCGTCGACTTCGGGGTCGGGCGGTTCACCGCGATCATGGGTCCGTCGGGTTCGGGCAAGTCGACCCTGATGCACTGCCTGGCCGGCCTGGACATGCCGACGTCGGGGCAGGTGCTGCTCGGCGAGACCGAGCTGACCACGCTGCCGGACGCGGCGCTGACGAAGATCCGCCGGGACCGGATCGGCTTCGTCTTCCAGTCGTTCAACCTGTTGCCGATGCTCTCGGCCAAGGACAACATCCTGCTGCCGCTGGAGCTCGGCGGCCGCAAGCCCGACCAGCAGTGGATGGCCACGCTGATCGACGTACTCGGTCTGCAGGACCGGCTGACGCATCGCCCATCGGAGCTGTCCGGCGGTCAGCAGCAGCGCGTCGCGGTGGCTCGTGCGCTGGTCGGCCGGCCCGAGGTGGTCTTCGCCGACGAGCCGACCGGCAACCTGGACTCGCGGTCCGGCGCCGAGGTGCTCGGCTTCCTGCGCCGTTCGGTCCGCGAGTTCGGCCAGACCGTGGTGATGGTCACTCACGACCCGCTCGCGGCCTCGTACGCCGACCGCGTCGTGATGCTTGCCGATGGCAAGCTCGCCGGCGAGCTGACCGACCCGACCCCGGAGTCCGTGCTCGGCGCCCTGCGGCAGCTGGGGGCCTGACCCGTGCGACGCTCCATCCTCTCCTCCCTGCGCGCCCACCTGGGCCGCCTGGTCGCCGCCTGCCTGGCGATCGTGCTGGGCGTCGGCTTCGGCACGCTGGCGATGACCGCCCACTCGTCGGCCAGCAACGGCATCGACCAGACCATCGGCAAGCAGAACGCCGGCGTCGACGCTGTGATCGCCAGTGAACGCGAGACGGTGACGGCGGCCGACGTCGCCGCCGTGAAGAAGTTGCCGCAGGCATCTTCGGTCGTCGTCGACACCTCGGCGTACATGCAGGTGCAGTGGGCCGGCCAGGTCCGCGCCGACTCGCTCGCCATCGCCGCCCGCTATGACACTTCCAAGATCGCCGGCCCGACCACCAGCTCCGGGAAGTTGCCGGAAGCAAAGAACGAGATCGCGCTGCCGGCCAAGCTGGCGGACAAGTACAAGGTCGCGCTCGGTCAGCAACTCAAGGTCACCTCGTACGACGGCAAGACCTACCCGGTGACCGTGGTCGGTCTGATCGACGACGGCACCTCGATCGGTGGCGCGAACGCGGTCGCCACAGCCGAGGCCGTGAAGACCTTCGAACCGCAGGGCTACATCAACCAGTTCAAGGTCGCGTCGGCTCCCGGCGTGACCCAGGAAGCGCTGGCCGCCGCGATCGGCGGGGTCGTCAACAAGGGCCTGGCCGTCTACACCGGCGAGGCCTGGATCGACCGCGAGGTCAAGGGCATCACCAGCGGTATCGACGTTCTCGGCGGCGTGCTCGGCATGTTCGCCGTGATCGCGCTGTTCGTCGCCTGCCTGGTGATCGCCAACACCTTCACCATCGTGATCGCCCAGCGGACCCGCGAGATGGCGCTGCTGCGCTGCGTCGGAGCGTCCCGTCGGCAGGTCTTCTCCTCGGTGCTCGCCGAGGCCTCCGTCGTCGGACTGGTTGCCTCTGGCATCGGTGTGGTCTTCGGGGTGGCCCTGTCCGCGCTCGCCCTGACGCTGGCGCGGACGTTCGACTGGGGTCTGCCGCCGATCGACCTGCACCTCGGGCTCGGGTCCGTCTTCATCCCACTGTTGCTCGGCACGGTCGCGACGATCCTGGCGGCCGTAGTACCGGCACGACGGGCGACTCGGGTGGCTCCGCTGGCCGCTCTCCGGCCGGACGCGGCTCCGGTCGCCAAGTCCAAGGCCGGCGTACTGCGCCTGATCCTCGGCTTCATCCTCTTGGCCGGTGGCGGAGCGCTGCTGGTCATGGGAGCTCAGGCGAGCCAGGTGATCGTCGGGGTTGCGGGTGGCGTGATCTCCTTCCTGGGGATCCTGGCCGTCGGCACACTGCTGGTGCCCGCACTGGTCAGGTTGCTGGGGGCGTTGCCCGCGCGGAGTGGCGGCGTGCCCGCGCGGATCGCCGTCGCCAATGCCGTTCGCAACCCGCGGCGGACCGCGGCGACCACCTCGGCGCTGCTGATCGGCGTCACGCTGATCAGCCTGACCTGCGTCGGGATCGCCTCGGTGCGCAAGACGTTCGATGTCACGATGGACAAGGAGTACCCGGTCGACGTCACCGTCCGGGTGTACGAGGAGAAGATGCCGGCCACCGCGGCCAAGCAACTGCAGGAGATCAAGGGCATCACCCACGTGGTGCCGGTCAGGACCGCGACCGTCAAGACCGGCGGCGAGACGCTGGAGGTCACCGGGATCGACCAAGCGACGGCAGGCCCGGTGATCCACAACCCGACGCTGGCCAGTCAGTTGCAGCCCGGAACGGCGCTGGTCGCTCGCGAAACGATGCGGTGGCTCAAGCTGGAGGACGGCTCGGCCCTCACCATCGTCTCGGGCAAGGAGAAGCTCACCCTGAAGGTGCTCGAAGCCAAGGGGCTGGAGCCGATCACGGTCACCCAGGCCGACCTGCACAAGCTCGCGCCGAAGGCAGCGATCACGGGGTACTGGCTCGCCTCCGACCCGAAGGCCGACGGCCCCAAGGTGATCGACGAACTCAAGCAGGCGCTCCCGACGGTGAAGAGCCTGACCATCTCCGGTGGCCTGCCCGAACGAAGCTTCTACACCAAGGTGTTCGACGTCCTGCTGCTCGTCGCGGTCGGACTGCTCGGAGTCTCGGTGCTGATCGCATTGGTCGGCGTCGGAAACACGCTCAGCCTGTCGGTGCTCGAACGGACCCGTGAGAACGCCCTGCTCCGGGCGATGGGCCTGACCCGGCGTCAGCTGCGCGGCATGCTCGCGGTCGAATCGTTGCTGATGGCACTCGTCGCGGCCGGCCTGGGCATCGCGCTCGGCCTGGTCTACGGCTGGTCCGGCACGGCTGCCTTGATGGGCAACCAGGTCGACGGCGCCATCGAGTACGCCGTACCGGGTCGCCTGTTGCTGACGATCGCGCTGGTTGCAGCGGTCGCCGGTCTGGTCGCCTCGATCCTCCCCGCCCGGCGCGCCGCGAAGGTCGCACCGGCCGGGGCGCTGGCCACCGAGTAGCTCAGACGATCTCGACTCGGTTGCCGTGGCCGTCGGCGGTGTGGAACCGTCGGCGGCCCGGGATCGTGTCGTTGTCCCACTTGACCGGATATCCCTTGGCCAGCAGGGTTTCCGCCAGCGCATCGAGGTCGTCGACGGCCAGCGCCGGATGCGCCTTCAACGCAGGGCTGAAGTTCTCCTCGACGCCGACATGCACCTCAGCCGTCCCATCCTTGAACCAGCAGCCGCCACGCGCGGCGAGCAGCGGCGGCTTCTCCAACTCGGTCATCCCTAACGCGTCGCGATAGAAGGCGCGAGCCACCTCCTCGCCACCGGGCGGGCAGGACACTTGGACATGATCGAGTCTCATCCGTTCTCCTTCTGGGCAACGGCGAAGATCCGCCGGAACGGCAGCAGCGTGCCGAACGACCGCTGCGGATAGGCCTCATTCAGCCGAGCCCCGTACTCCGCTTCGAAACGCTCCCGCAACTCGTCGGGCAACGACTGCAACACCGGCCGCGCCCCCGTCCCCTTGACCCACTCGAGCACAGCGTTGTCGCCCTGCAGGAGATGGCTGTACGTCGTCTCCCAGGCATCGACCGTGCAACCCTCAGCGCTCAGCGCGGCGACGTACTCGGCCGGGCCAGGCACGTCCGCCCGGAGCGACTGCTCGCTGGCGTACTCGGCGTACGGCTCGGTGTTCGCGAGCTCGCGGAGGATCGCGTGGGACGGCGCGTCCCCGTTGCCGGGAATCTGAATCGCCAGCCAGCCACCCGGCTTGAGCGCCGCCACGAACCCGGGCAGCAACTCGAGCTGCTCGTGGATCCAGTGCAAGGTCGCGTTGGTGACGATCACGTCGACCGACTCGGGTGCCGCGGTCCACTCCCGCAGATCGCCGACCTCGAAGGTCAACCGGTCCGTCGCGAGCGGTTGAGCCGCCTCGATCATCTGCGGCGAACTGTCGACGCCGTGCACGGTGGCGGTCGGCCAGAGGTCGAGCAGGGTGACGGTCAGGTTGCCAGGGCCACAGCCCAGGTCGACCACCGTGGCCGGCTCGGCGGCCCGGATCCGGCCGACGAGATCGGCGAACGGGCGGCCGCGTTCGTCGGCGTACTTGCCGTACTGCTGGGGGTTCCAGACCGGTGAGGTCCGCATGGTGTCCGCCCTTTCCGCTGAGATCTCTTGATGTCGAGATACTTTACGCCGAGGAGTTCTCTTGATGTCAAGAGTCTTGATGACATAGTCTCGGAGTATGAGAGACGAGGTCGACCGGCTGGTCGAGGCCTGGCGCCGGGAGCGGCCCGACCTCGACGTCGCGCCGATGGAGGTGCTGTCGCGGGTCAGCAGGCTGGCCCGTCACCTCGATCGCGCCCGCAGCCAGGCCTTCGAGACGCACGGCCTGGAGTCGTGGGAGTTCGACGTACTGGCCGCGCTGCGGCGGGCCGGCAAGCCGTACCAGCTCTCCCCCGGCCGATTGCTCAAGGAAACCCTGGTGACGTCGGGCACGATGACGAACCGGGTGGACCGGCTGACCGCGCGCGGCCTGGTCGAGCGGCTGCCCGATCCGGCCGACCGCCGGGGCGTGATCGTCCAGCTCACCGACGCCGGCCGCGATTCGGTCGACGCCGCGATGGCCGACCTGCTCGCGCACGAACGCACCCTGCTCGGCTCGATCAGCGAACGCGACCAGGCCAAGATCGCCCGGGTACTGCGCGAACTGGTCGGCCCGTTCGACCAGGAAAAACACTGATCCGGCATTTCTTCGCGGGGCTTGAGGTTGCCGGCCGGAATTGGGTCGGAATAATCCGAAAAGCCGGCCCGTCACTTTATCTGTGTGCCGATCGTTGCTAGTTGCAACGAGATCGAGAGATTGCTGTAGCCGACGACTATCGACACTGAGTGACCGGTCCAACTAGTGTCCTCACCATCGGTGGCCAATCAACTACAGAACGCTCACGAATCGGCGACTTCGGCGGCAAGAGGTGGTTCGCCGAAGCCGGTTGGTGGTGTCCGGGGCTCGGGGCCCGGACAACCCGGCCGGTACGGGGCCCGCTCACCCGGCAGGCGCGGCATACCCTCCCAGTCACAGGGGATCGGAGGGTATGCCGCGACTCAGTTCGCGCTATGTATACATTTCCCAGCCGGGCTGGGAATGTCTTGACAACGGCTCCCCTATTTAGCCGTACTGCTCCGCGCGTTCGGCCGCTTCGAACCAGGCGGTTTCCAGCTCACCGCGTTCTTCGGCGAGCTTGCGCAGCTCGGTGTCCAGCTCGGCCAGCCGCTCGTAGTTGCTCGCGTTCGCGGCCAGCTGGTCGTGCAGCTTCGTCTCGTTGAAAGTCAGCTTGGACAGCTGCCGCTCGATCCGGTTGAGCTCCTTCTTCGCGGCCCGGGCCGAGGCCGCGTCCACTACGGGCTCGTCGGCCGGCTCCGCCACGGCGACCGGAGCCGCTGGTACTGCGGATGGCGAGACGACTCGGCGTACCGGAGTACCGCCTGCTAGTTCTTCGAGGTACTGGTCGACGCCGCGGGGCAGGTGCCTGACGGCTCCGTCGCCCAGGATCGTGTAGACCATGTCGCTGACCCGCTCCAGGAAGTAGCGGTCGTGGGTGACGACCACGACGACACCCGGCCAGTTGTCGAGGAAATCCTCGAGCACCGTCAGCGTCTCGACGTCCAGATCGTTGGTCGGCTCGTCGAGGATCAGGACGTTCGGCTCGTCGAGCAGGATCCGGAGCAACTGCAGCCGACGGCGCTCGCCACCGGACAGGTCGCTGATCCGGGTCGTCAGCTTGTCGCCGGTGAAGCCGAATCGCTCCAGCAGCTGCGACGACGTCATCTCACCACCGCGGCCGGCCAGCGCCGCAGTACGGCGGATGTCGCTGATGTGGGTGAGCACGGTGACCGAGTCGTCGAGGTCCTCCAGCGTCTGCGAGAGGTTGGCGATCCGGACCGTCTTGCCCTGCTTGACCTTGCCGGAGTCCGGCGGGAGCAGACCGGTGAGCACCTTGAGGAAGGTCGTCTTGCCGGCGCCGTTCGGGCCGAGCAGGCCGATCCGGTCGGCCGGGCCGAGCCGGAAGGTGACGTGGTCGAGCATCACCCGGTCGCCGAAGCGCAGGGTGACGTCCTCCGCGTCGAAAACGTCCTTGCCGAGCCGCGAGGTGGCGAGCTGGGCCAGGGCGAGCTTGTCGCGGGGCGCCGGCTCGTTCTCGATCAGCGCGTTGGCCGCGTCGATCCGGAACTTCGGCTTCGCGGTCCGCGCGGGCGCTCCCCGGCGCAGCCAGGCGAGCTCCTTCTTCATCAGGTTCTGCCGTTTGCCCTCGACGACCTGCTCGTTGCGCGACCGCTCGGCCTTGGCCAGCACGTAGGCGGCGTACCCGCCGTCGTACGAGTTGACCTTGCCGCCCTGGACCTCCCAGGTCTCGGTGCAGACCGCGTCGAGGAACCACCGGTCGTGGGTGACGACGATGAGCGCGCCGGCCCGGTCGACCACGTGCTGCGCGAGCCAGTCGACCGCCTCGATGTCGAGATGGTTGGTCGGCTCGTCGAGGATCAGCAGGTCGACCTCGGTCATCAGCAGCTTCGCCAGCGACGCGCGCCGGCGCTCACCACCGCTGAGCGTGCCGACCAGCGCCTCGTGGTCGACGCCACCGAGCAGATGCTCCATCACCGTGCGCGCACGGGGATCGGCGGCCCAGGTGTAGGTCTCGACGTCACCGAGCACCGCGTGCGCGACGGTCAGCTCGGGATCCAGGTCGTCGACCTGACCGAGAAAGCCGAGCCGGAGATCGCGGTTGTGCGTGATCCGCCCGGTATCCGGCTCCTCCTCACGGGCAAGCAACCGCAGCAGGGTGGACTTGCCGTCGCCGTTGCGCCCGACCACCCCGATGCGCTCTCCCCGACCGATGCCGAGGGTCACCCCATCCAGCAGGGTGCGGGTTCCGAAGCCTTTGGAAACAGCTTCCAGATTGACAAAGTTGGGTGCAGGAATGGCGGCCATATCCCCCTCAGCCTAGTACGTCCCCCACCCACCCTCCGCCCCCATCCACTTTGAGCACCGCCTAGCCACTCCCCACCCCGATCGCCCCCTGGCCAGTGCCCAAAGATGACATGCATGGGCCCGTTGGCGGCGGGGCTGGGGATATCGGTGCGGCTGCTGAGGTGACCTCCTCAGCTCAGTCGCATCATCATCGGTTGTATCTATCCGTTTGCGTTGCGGGCGCTGGTGTGCCCGTTGGGAGCTTGAGGAGGTCCCTGATGTCTATCGTAGGAGGATTGGACGTTCATCGGAAGCAGATCACGTTCGACTATCTCGAGGTGGAGTCCGGGCAGGTGTGGTGTGGTCAGATCGCCCCGGCCGATCGGGTGCATTTGGCCGGGT